>WXYP01000010.1 GCA_009901575.1 Flavobacteriaceae bacterium R38
AATAATCCGGCTTTTTCGCTTTCAACCAATTCTATTAAAAATAATAGAACACAGAACAAAAATTAAATTTTTCAATATTTTTATTGAGGTTGGATATCGATACGAATCAAGTTGTATCCACCTCTTGGGTCTTCAAGATAAATTACACCAGGAGCACTGATGATTTCTCCTTTTCCAAACTGTACATCATTGATAGAAGCTTGTCTTCTAATATCTGTACGATCATCAGCAGGTCCTTGATTAGGTCCGGCCTGTCTTGGAGCCTGGTTTGGTCCAAATCCTACTGGCTCATCCTCTTCAGTTCCTAAATCGAATAAGTACGCTTCATCACTTTCTGAGATTCCAGAGAAAGGAGTTCCATCTTCTAAGAATAGATCTACTCCGTTATTGTTATAACTCATAAACCAGTCGTTAGAATCTACAAACATTGAACCGAATCCTAATTTGTAGTTTTGCCCTTGTGGTACTTCAATAGTGAAGTTAAGACTTCCTCCTGGTCCAACATTAACTGTTTCTTCACTAGCCGCTACAGGTAATCCTAAGCTTTCAAAGTAAGCCACCGCTGGTGCATTGTTACCATCTTCAGCCAATTGCTCTAATCCGCTTTCAGGATTCACAACTCCTCCCTGAGTAAAGAATGGATCTGCATCTGTATTGAAAGCATATACAAGTCCTGGAGAGAATACAGTTAAAGTAGAAGCTAAACGAAGTGGTGCTCCTTGAGTTCCAGCCTCATTGAACCATGCAAATAATGGATCCGGGTTTCCGTCTTCAGCGATAGCTTCAAGTCCTACTCCTCTGTCCTGTTCACCTAGAGTGAATAATGGCTCAGGCTGAGTGTGTAATACTACAATCCCTGGAGTTACCACAAATCCGTTTTGAGAACTAAGTGGTTGTGCTGGGTCTGGAGTTCTAATAGCAGTGATTGTCAATGTGAATGTTCCTGCAGAGCTTCCGTCTCCCACCTGGTAATCTAAGATAGCAGTCATGTAGAAATCTCCTCTTCTTCCACCTCTGTCTACGATTCTAACTAATGGGTTATCATCGTCTGGTCCTGTATTTGGACCTGCCTGCATTGCTGGGAAGAATTCTGGTAAATTGTCATCCTCAGTTCCTCCATCATATAAGATCAATTGATCTGCGATATCTACACCATCAAGTGCTGGTCCTCCGTTAGGGAATAAATCGATACCTGCAAGGTCTTCTGGTGCTAAGAACCAGTCATTACTGTTCCCCATCATCGTTACAGGGAAGAATCTTGTTCCTCTTACTGCAGGGAAAGTGATTTGATACTGGTCTCCGTTTTGAGTTAATGGTCCACGAGTTGTTGCCTCACCAGTTCTGATTCTATCTGTAAATGTGTGTACGTTTAAGTAATTGATCACATTACTGATAGTTACATCGAAAGTTGTTGTTGGAGCAACAAAATCGTTTGGTTGTCCTAAAGATGGGTTTACCTCTTCAGCCCAATCCGTAGAAGCATTTCCTTCTCCGTCAAACTCGATACTGTAACTGTCCAATCTAACTGTAGGAACAAAATCACCGGCAGTCCAGATTCCAGCTGCTGCTGCTACATCTTCTCTAGGTGTAGGAGATCCTCCCCATTGTACGAAATCCATAATAGATTCCGGGTTGGTGAACTGATTATTAGAGTATAGTCCTAAACCACCTACTTCATCAGGCATAACATATGGTAATACTAAGAACTCTCCCGGAGCAATCTGGATGTTTCCACTCTCTGGAGTAAGACCACCTATTCTTTGATACGTATCAGGTCCAAGACATAAGTAATAACCATCTAAATCAACAGTTACATCACCGTTGTTGTAGATCTCTACTAAATCTCTGTTTCCGTATTGTACTTCATTAAGTACAACAGAACGAAGTGGTACTGGTACCGTTAGTACGTTATCTGCTCCGAAAGTTGGAGTAGTAGTTTCAGCAAAATCTGCTGCTGCATTTCCTTCTCCGTCAAAAACAATACTGTTATCTGCATCTGCTAAAACCTGAACAAACTCACCTGCTGTCCATTCTCCTGCTTGTACTGCTACAGATTCTCTAATACTTCCTGCTGCTCCCCATTGTACGAAGTCGGCAAGTGTAGAAGGGTCTGCAAAACCTGAATTATCGGTATAAAGTCCTAATCCTCCTGTGGCATTAGCACTGTTGATTTGACCTGCTGTTGTGTTAAGTTGGTCGTAAGTTACTACTAAGTATCCTCCTGGCTGGATGGTGGTCCCTCCTGATACGATATTTAAATCCCCTACTCGTCTGTAGGTACCTGGACCTAAACATAAAAAGTAGTCTTCTACATTGGCTGCTGTACTACCTGCGTTTTGAAGCTCTACTCGATTTCCTAAATATTCTATTTCACTTAATACGATATTGGATTCTGCTGCCGGCGGCTCCGGAGCAGGTGCCGTTGCATCATCATCACTAGAACATGATGCCAGAATTAATGCCGATAGCATCAATCCGCTAAATAAACCTTTTTTCTTTAAATTTTTCATT
>WXYP01000011.1 GCA_009901575.1 Flavobacteriaceae bacterium R38
TATATGGAGCAGTACCAGTACCTGGGGTTACAGTTACAGTGATTACAGCATCGTTTACAGTGTTATCGGCAGGGTCACAGCTTAGTGGAGTAGAACTAGCTACTGCATCTAAAGCTAATGGCTCGTTAATAGTTGCAGCAATTGTATTTTCACAACCTTTAGAAGAGATTACAGTTACATTAAATGTTCCTGCGCTCAATCCTGTAAAGATCGGACTTGTTTGTGTTGTAGTACCTCCATCTAAGCTATATAAGTAAGGAGGCTCGTCATTACTTGCATCCAGATTTACCTGAATCTGTCCGTCACTACCACCGTTACAACTTACGTCGGTAGGTGTCAATGTGAATACTACAGGAGTAGGCACATCAATAGTAGCAGTTACAGTATCTGTACAATTTGTTGTTGTATCTTCTACCTCAAAAGTAAATGTACCCGATGTAAGTCCACTAAAGACATTAGAGGCCTGGAAAGCACCCACAGCAGGAGCAATTATACGGAACTGATAGTTACCTGAACCGCCGATAGCAGCTAATGTAATTTCTCCGTTGTTTATTGGGTTACAGAATTCTTCCGCAGTAACAGAAGCTGTTACATTTAATGGCGGGAATATAGTTATAGTATCGGTAGCAGTACATCCGTTGGCATCACGCACAGTTACGGTGTAAGTACCATCAGTAGTTACATTGAAAGTAGGTGAGCTTTGGAAGCTAACTCCGTCAATACTGTATTCAAGAGGAGCTACACCAGTACCCACAGCAGTGAAAGTAAACGCCGTACCGTTAGAAGTACATTGATCATCAGCAAAAGCAGGTAATGTTACTGTAGGTTCAGGATCTGTATCTACAGTAATATCTCTAGAACCAACACATATATTAGCAGCAGCATCTCTTACGTGTACAGTAAAAGTAGCCGGATAAGTAGCAGGATTTACTTCAAAAGAAGTATCACTGGAGAAAGTACCAGCCGGGTTTCCTTGAGGAACTACAGAGAATTCATAAGTACCACTACCTCCTGTACCCACAGCTGTAATAATAGCACCTACATTACAATTTGCTAAGGTAGCAGTAAGATCTACTCCTACGGCTTCTGCCGGAGAAGAGATGATTACTGTATTGGTAGTTTCTTCACAGAAAGGAGTTTGTGTTTCTACTACTCTTACCGAGTATGTACCCACAGCAAGACCAGTTATATTAATAGTTTCCGGGGCATTTCCGTTACCAGTAGCTACGGTAGCTCCACCACTATCAAGTACAAAGTAATCGTACGTACCTGTATAATTGGCAGTAGTTAAGCTAAGGGTACCGTCTGTTCCACCAAAGCAAGTAACATCGCTTACAAGGTTAGCACTGACATCGATCAGATCGAAAGGAGCGATAGTATGCGTTACGGTATCGAAACATCCTAA
>WXYP01000001.1:0-975000 GCA_009901575.1 Flavobacteriaceae bacterium R38
TGGCATTAGCACTGTTGATTTGACCTGCTGTTGTGTTAAGTTGGTCGTAAGTTACTACTAAGTATCCTCCTGGCTGGATGGTGGTCCCTCCTGATACGATATTTAAATCCCCTACTCGTCTGTAGGTACCTGGACCTAAACATAAAAAGTAGTCTTCTACATTGGCTGCTGTACTACCTGCGTTTTGAAGCTCTACTCGATTTCCTAAATATTCTATTTCACTTAATACGATATTGGATTCTGCTGCCGGCGGCTCCGGAGCAGGTGCCGTTGCATCATCATCACTAGAACATGATGCCAGAATTAATGCCGATAGCATCAATCCGCTAAATAAACCTTTTTTCTTTAAATTTTTCATTTGAGATATTTTTTGATTATTCATTCCGAGTGCAAATCAACGAGTAAACCGCATGGTAACTATTAAAAAGTATCATGAAAGGGAAATTTTGGCCTTAAAAGTGAATTATTTTGATTGTATGATCTGGCTATTTTTGATTAATTTGAAGCGAAACTATTTTTTAAACCTTTATCTGTATTAAAACAGTTAGATTTATATTTGTAGTCTTTAAATAAAATCATTGAATTACTAAGTGCCGAATAAAAAAGATGAGAAAAGATAGACTTTACTTCTATACATTCTTAGCAATTACAGTAATATTTATAATTATTGCTGGGGTAGCTGTAGAATACCTGGTGAAAGTAAGTGCAAACCAACTTATAGAAATACAGTTGGAGTCCAGTAAAAGAGAAGCAAAGGAAATAGCTAGCATGGCAGGTTATCAACTGGAAAGCGGATTAAAGAAAGAGATTATTATTCAGAATATTCAGTTTAGTATTCAAAATACAAATTTAGAAACCGGATTTGTAAGTATGTTTGACTGGTCTGGAATAGAAATATGTCACCCCGATATTACCAGGGTTGGACAACAGATAGAGCCTGATAAATCTTCTGTGTCTACTATTGATGGCGAAATTAATTCGGAAGATTTTTATGATTTATTAATTAGTAAACAACAAATAGGAGGAATTCGCGATTTCAATGATACTGAAGGGAATTCAGAAGTTATTTATTTGTATCCTGTGGCGAATTCTGATTGGATAGTTGGAGCTCATGCTAATATTACAAAAATTTTGAATCAGATTAAAAGTTTGAGGAACAAATTCTATATCATTTTTGTTATTATGGGGTTTGTTGTTATACTTTCATCTGTTATTACAGTACGACTCATTGGTAGTTTTTATGAGAAAAAACTGGAAGCAGAGAATAAGAAACTGGAAGGAGAAGTAATCAATCTTGCCAAGTTAAATAAAGCGATAGATAAATTTCAGCAAAAGGCGAGTTCAGAAAAAATAGAAGCAGAAAAAGCAGAAACAGAAAAAACTCCTGATAAAAATTCAAAAGAAAAAGGAAAAAAACGAATCCTGACTTATCTCAGACACGAGATTCTGACAGTTGCTACAGAAGATATTGCATATATATACACTGAGAATACAATAACATATGTAGTAGATGTCCGAGGTAAAAAATCTACAGTAAACAGTAGTCTGGACGAATTACAATCTAACCTGGATCCGAACCTTTTTTACAGGGCTAATCGTCAGTTTATTATCTCTATAATAGCGATTGAAAAAATTATCAGATATGGAAATAATCAACTTAAAATTTTAATGAAACCCAGTTCTGAAATTGATATTACTATAGGAAAAAATAAAGCTTCAGAATTTAAACAATGGTTAAACTTGTAATCACAAGTACAAAATAAATTAAACTTTATTTCCTCTTTTTATTCAGATGAAAAACATAAATGGCACTTACGCCAATATGAAGGTTACCATCGTTAAAATTAAAATTATTGAAGGTTTTTGTAATATTAGTCGCCTCGTCAAAATTTCTTGTGTTTGTTAACGAGAATTGTAAAATAAGATCACTTACTTCCCAATTCACTCCAATGGCAAAAGGGTTGAAAAAGTTTAAGTGATCATCTACAGAATTATCTTCTACCGGATTGGCAACATAATAATATTCTGATGCAATTGATACGTGCCTGCCCACTTTATACCTGGCACCAAACCCTAAAGCAAAATGATTATTGGGCGAATCTTCAAATTGATTAGAATTTCTACGTATAAAAGTTGGTGTCAATTGAAATGAAAAATTAGAATCAAATTTACGAGCTAGAATAACCTGAGTCGTAAATGATAATCTTCTGGCAAAAGTATTTGGTAAATCAATATGGTTAAAACTTCTGGATTGATAAGAAACACTTTGAAATAAGGTTATACCGATAGGTGCTTTTTTACCAGAATTTTTTTGTCTTACCAATCTGTATTTAGCCAATCCGTTAAAAATCCCGTCAAAAGTAGCAACTCCAAAACCAGTTGTAAACCTATCAGAAATAGCATAATCAAAACCAAACCGGGCAGTAACCCTATCTGCTCCAAAAGCTTGTGTATTGCTATTTGGGATGTTCCAAAACTTAGTATGAGCATTAATTTCCAGGACTCCTTTTTTTCTGGTCTCTACAGATTGCCCGAAAGTAATTCGGTTACCTTTAAATGTAGCCAGTACATAATTTGGTACATCTGGAAACTCTTTATCTAGTTTTTCGAGTAAATCTTGTGCATTTATTGGGGAAACTATAAATACTACTATTATGAACAGATATGCAAAATTACTTTTCTTCATAAGGATTGGTATTCAAATCTAAATGTAACTTTAATAGTTTTAGCAATATTTCTGGCTAATAGAGGCGGGACTTTAATTTCATAGTCCTTTATATTAACCTCAAAATCACCTGATAATATATATGATCCTTCTGTATTGTCTATTTTGGTTTTAATTTCTATATCTCTATTAACACCATGAAAAGACATGGTGCCCTTGACTATTTTTGTTTGAACTCCTTGTAAGTTTGAATCGAAATCCAGGATATTACCATGAAGTTGTATTTTAGGATAAATATCAGACTCTACATAACTTTCATTAAAATGCTCTTCCATCAATGCTTTTTTAAATACAAAAGCACGTAAAAGTATGCTTACAGCAATTTCCCCATTAGATAAATCAATAATACTATGTGATTGATTGTTAGTTGCTTCAATATTCTCTACAGAGGTATAAGAAAAAAACGAAACTTGCCCTAGACGTGCAATAACTTCTTCTTGAGCTTGTGATTGCGAAAATCCAATGTAGTGAGTTAAAATAAAAATCAGTGTAATTATTTTATTCATTTGTTCTCTTTATTGACTAAAATGCAATTTAACATGATGACATCCATTAAATAGCCTTTACAGATGCCTTTTATATTAACAGTTTGACCTGGGTTTAGTTTTTTTATATCTTCAAATTGAGACATAGACATATCACATATGATATTTGAAAGCTCATTTTGTCCGTGTAGCAAGATAGTATATCTATCGTTTAAATAGGTTATTTTTTTAATTTTTCCTTCTACAATAATGACTTTTTCGACATATGTCGAATTTGCAGAAACCTCATTGGTATTAAAATTGGCTAATAAGTTTTTTGAACTCACAGATAATGTTGTTGTTGCTTTGTTAACATCAGTATGTGGTTTATTGTAAACATTTGTATATAAATAACTGCATAACATTATTATAAAGACTAATGCTACACCACCGGTTATTTGTATTTTATGTTTTCTTTTCATTGATATGTCCAGGGAAACAGTTTGAAAACTCATATGTTGGTGCCTGAAATAATATTTTTTGTAAAAGTAGATAATTTCCATAATTTCAGATAGAAGAATACCCTTAAAAGGAAATATTGACCTTAAAAGTGAATTATATGAACTGTGAATTCTATATTTTTTAACTTATATGCTTATAAAAGTTAGTTTATACTCTTAAAAAATATAGTGAAAATAAAAAAGAGATAGTGTTAGTGATTATTTAGCATCTTAGAACAATTATTTCATTAATAATTTTTATTATTGTTTGGATAAAGAATATTTGACTATTTTTATGAAGAATTTTCATTCAAATGATGATAAAAACCAAAAATATACTTATGAATTTTAGATCTTTTTTTGGCCTTTTAAGTTTAATAATTATTTTCTCTTGTAGTTCTGATAGCCCAACAGATGAAGATGTAGATACTATTGAGGCTCCGGTAGATTTAGGGACTAGAATAGTAAGTGTCGAAGTTCCAGATAATTTTATAGGGGCTAGACAAAGTTTCTATGTTCTTTTATCTGATGCAGAAGGTAATTTTATTGATGGTAAAGAATATTCAAATACTTCAGAAACAATAGATTTTTATACAAAGAATGAGTTTGATGACTCAACACTATTTACAATTACGTTTATTTCATCTTTTAATGATCAATCTTTTAACCTTAATGTTTATTCAGATTTAACACGCTCAATGTTGGGGGATAAAATTGTATTTAAACCCCGGGGAAATTCTTTAAGTGGAGGTTCAGTAGAGTTGAATGTTCCTTTTTATGATAATGGCTATGTCTTATCGGCTACCGGTCAAGGTTACTCCGCACGTTTAATTGATAATAAGTTATCTGGGTTTTTTACTAATTCTTTTAATGAAAATTTAGGTTCAGAAAAAGCTTTTATTAAATATTATGACCCGGGTGATGTTCTTAATGGACCATATCAATGGGCATTTGTAGAAGATCTTAATACACTTTCCGAGTTAAATATTTCTGATTTTACCACTGAAGATGTAGCTGTAAAACAATTATCTACAAACAGGCCTGGTGAATTACCATTATTACTTCTCTATGGTTTTGATAATGAGAATTTATATGAATCTATTGCGAGTCATATACTTTATGGGAATTACATTCCTGCATTTGGATTTGGAGGTAATCATTATTATTCATTTGCTGATATATTTGATCATATGGTATATTCTATTGAGTTTACTGTTAGTAAATATACTGTATTTGGTGTTGGTATTCCTCCATCAGAAATTAATGTGCCAGAAATAAGCATAGATAGTGATTTTAAAGATGAAAAACTTACTTTTTCTGGAATCCCGGATTTTGAAGTCGGAAGGATTAGGTTAAATAATTCTAATAATAGTATACAAATCGATTTTGTTTTTGACGGACAATCTACGGCTATTAATATACCAAATATTCCTTCCGGAGTTTTACCTGATAATATAGCCAGGACAATTAATGAAAAACAATTGTCATTAACACAGGCACTGGCTGAAAATTACTCTTCTTTTGATAATTATGATGATTACATAAGTGATGTATTTATTAGTTCTACACCTTTTTACATAAACTCAGACCGAAGAGAAAGAGTGTTTAAATCTTTTGTTGGGCCTAGTATATTACCTGTTTTTGAGTTTCCATATTTTCAGGCGTTTAGGTAGATATAAAAGATAGGTTTTGTCTTTTTTTGAGAGAATATCTATGTTTTAAAATTATTTAAACATGATTAGATAAAAACTTTAGTTATCTGACATCAAATACCTTAAAATCAACTTAACTATAAAAAACTGTTGACTATAAAGGTTTATGTATTGATTGTTTTTAAAAACTTTCATATTACATTCTAAAATGAAATATAGTATATAAGAAGCATTTACTTTTAAACCCTAAAGAATAACTATAAATCTAATATATAGGATATGGGTTCAATTGAAATTATATTATTAAATTTCTCAGAAATAAGACGGAGAAGTATAAAATTATGGGAAGGGATTCCCAATGAGTTTTTGAATTGGAGACCTGACAAAGAAGCTTTTTCGGTTATTGAAATGATTAGACATACCTTGGAAACAGAACATCTATTTCATGTAATTGTACAGAATAGAGGAGATTTAGGAGCTTATAAATCCCCCTGGGACAAACTGGAGTACTCCGATTTGAAAAATGAACTTAATTTTGCAGAGAAGTATCGTACATCTTTTTTGGATATGATCAGAACGCTAAAAGAAACCGATTTAGAACATGTACGAATTGAACGAAAAGAGGTTGGACAAAGTAAAATTCTTGGGGATTATCTGAATAGAATTGCTTATCACGAATCTGTTCATACTGGTCAAATGTTGGATTATTTAAGAACTCTTGGAGTTAAACGTCCTTTAATATGGGATTAGCGAAATACAAAAATTAATACTATCGAAGAATTAGAAAATCAGTTTAGCGAAATGGCTTCTATCTTAGGAGACAAATCCCGCGCTGTTATGTTGTGGAATTTATTAGATGGAAGGGCGTACACAGCCACAGAATTGGCTACATGCGCAAATATATCTTTACAATCTGCAAGCAATCATTTAAAAAAAATGATAACAGCGAATATCTTATCTGTAGAAAAACAAGGCAGGCATCGCTATTTTAAATTCGCAAACGATGAAGTTGCTCAAGTGATAGAATCTATGGCTGGTCTAATTTCTTTAAATAAAGAATTTAAGAAACTAAAAAAGCCAAAAATAAATGGTTTTACTTATGCCAGGACATGTTATGATCATCTCGCCGGTGAAGTTGGAGTTAAAATTACAAATTCGTTACTGGAAAATGGAATCATTGAAATCTCAGGGAAAGATTATAAAGTCACAAAATCTGGAGAAAAATGGTTTGGTAACCTAGATGTAAATATTTATGTTATTAGATTAAAAAAACGTTCTTTTGCCAGTCAATGCCTGGATTGGAGTGAAAGAAAGCATCATTTGGCAGGAGCATTAGGAGCCTCTTTTCTTGAAAAGATGATAGAAAAAGATTGGATCCGGAAAAAAGCAAACTCAAGAGAGTTGACAATCACATCAAATGGAAAGGCAGAATTAAAAAACAGACTGAATTTAGAGGTGTAAAAATAGGATAATGTTCCAAATTGGCACTTTTACACCTTCAGGTAAATAAATTTCTGATTATTAATAATTAAAGTATGTGATAAGCTTCTTAATAAGAAGCTCATTCTTGTTCTTCGAAACAATAAAAACTTATTGGAATGCATTAAATAAGGTGGTTTATATCCTTATGTGTGATAAATTGGTGCTTGATATGATGTCTAAAAATTGTCGTCAATCAAAATCAAATAATGTTAAAAAAACAAGACTTATTGCCATATAATCTTTTATTTTTAAAACAAAAAAGCTCATACATAAGTATGAGCTTTTTATCTGTACTGAAGGCGGGACTTGAACCCGCACGGACATTACTGTCCATTGGATTTTAAGTCCAACGTGTCTACCAATTCCACCACTTCAGCATTGGTCTTTTTATATGGAGCGAAAAACGGGATTCGAACCCGCGACCTCAACCTTGGCAAGGTTGCGCTCTACCAACTGAGCTATTTTCGCGTACATCGAAAATAATTGATGATTATTAATTAATCGGGTATACTCAGCTATTTTCGCTTTTTTTAATGAACATGCAATTCGTTATTGCCTGCCTGCCTTTTCTGGTAGGCGGATGCAAATTTAATATATTTCTATTAATACCAAAGGATTTTTTGAATAAAAAAAATGAAAGAAAATAAACTTTTGATTTTCAGTAAAATGAGATTTGTAAAAACATGGATAATTTACCTTGTTAAAGTCTTTTTCTTCAGTATAGTAATGATTTTTTGTAAAAAATTATTGAAGCCTTGGAAATAATTTAGAAAAATCATTAAGATTTTAGCTTGTAAAGCTGAAAATACCTATAGAAAAAGTGCCTTTTCTTTTGATTCGTTTTCTTTGGGCATGCAAAGAAAATGAAGAATTAAAAAAAATATCAATTAAATTAAGATATTACTTCTTCTTTACCAGCATTCGCTTTATTTCATTGAGTTTCATCAAAGCTTCTACAGGTGTTAAGGTATCGATATCTGTATGCAAAATCTCGTCTTTGATTTCTTCTAATAAAGGATCATCCATATTAAAAAAGCTCAACTGCATTTCATCTTGCATAGATTTTAGACTGTCGGTAAGCTCATCTCCCGAATGAGATTTCTCTAATTTTTTTAAAACCTTATTCGCCCTGCGAATCACTTGTTGCGGCATTCCGGCCATTTTAGCGACATGGATTCCGAAACTGTGTTCACTCCCTCCGGGAACTAGTTTTCTCAAAAATAAAACATTGTCTTTTAGCTCTTTAACAGATACATTGTAATTCTTGATACGTATAAAAGTTTCTGTCATCTCATTAAGTTCGTGATAATGAGTAGCAAATAGTGTTTTAGGCTTAGCAGGATGTTCATGTAAATATTCAGAGATGGACCAGGCGATAGAGATCCCGTCATAAGTACTGGTTCCTCTTCCTATTTCATCTAATAAAATCAAACTGCGATCTGAAATGTTATTTAGAATAGAAGCGGTTTCATTCATTTCAACCATAAAAGTAGACTCTCCCATAGAAATATTATCACTGGCACCTACACGGGTGAAGATTTTATCTACCAGTCCTATTCTTGCATTATCTGCAGGAACAAAACTTCCCATTTGAGCCAATAAGACAATGAGCGCAGTTTGTCTTAAAATAGCAGATTTACCACTCATATTAGGCCCCGTAATCATAATGATTTGCTGATCTTCCTGGTTTAACAGAATATCATTAGCAATATAAGCTTCACCGATTGGAAGCTGTTTTTCGATAACCGGATGCCTTCCGTTTTTAATATCAAGATCTGTCGAATCGTCTATTTCAGGTTGCACATATTTATGTTCTTTAGCCAATTGGCTAAAACCACACAGGCAATCTAGTTTTCCAACTAATAAAGCATTCTTTTGAACCTGAGGGATAAATTGATGCATCCATAAAATCAGGTCAGAAAATAGTTGTTGCTCTAATTGCAGAATTTTTTCTTCGGCACCTAATATTTTAGCCTCGTATTCTTTCAGTTCTTCTGTAATATAACGCTCTGCGCTAACTAAAGTCTGTTTTCTAATCCATGAATCGGGAACTTTGTCTTTGTGTGTATTTCTTACTTCAATATAGTACCCAAAAACATTATTACTGGCTATTTTTAAGGAAGGGATACCGGTAGTTTCAGTTTCCCGTTCCAGCATCTTGTCCAGATAATCTTTTCCTGAAAAAGCAAGAGCCCTGAGTTCATCCAGTTCTTTAGAAAAACCTTCTGCGATTGTGTTTCCCTTTAAAACATTAACAGGTGCATCTTCCTGTAACATTTGTTTGACCTTACTTCTCAATTCATCACATTCATTAAGCTCCTGACCTAGGGAAATCAAAGCCTTGCTCTTATTTTTAATAAGCATTGACTTTATAGGAACTATAGCTTCTAATGAGTTTTTAAGCTGAATAACTTCTCTCGGATTTATTTTTGAAGTAGCTACTTTAGAGATCAATCGCTCGATATCTCCAATTTGCTTTATATGATGCTGAATTTTTTGTAATAGTTCTGAATCTTCTAATAAATGATTAACGACAGTATGCCTCTCTTTGATACGCTCAGCATTTTTTAGTGGTAATGCCAACCAGCGTTTGAGTGTTCGACCTCCCATAGGAGAGATCGTTTTATCAATAATATCCAATAAGGTGACTGCATCAGGAGTATTAGAATGATAAAGTTCTAAATTTCTGATGGTAAAACGATCCATCCAAACATATTCTTCCTGCTCAATACGCTTTATTGCAGTAATATGTTGAATATTTTGATGCTGTGTTTCAGAAATGTAATGCAATGCAGCCCCGGAAGCGATAATACCATCGGGTAAATTTTCTACACTAAACCCTTTGAGAGAATTCGTTTTAAAATGATTGGTAAGTGTCTCAAACGTATAATCTTCTTTAAAAACCCAATCGTCTAAAAAGAATACGTGATGATTTTTACCAAAAGCTGCGTAAAAATCTGTTTTTTTATTTTTTGTAACCAGGATTTCACTCGGATTGAAATTCTGGAGTAATTTATCAATGTGTTCTGTATTTCCCTGTGCCAGTAAAAACTCGCCAGTTGAAATATCGAGAAAAGAAATTCCCAATTGCTTCTTACCAAAATGTATGGCGCATAAAAAGTTATTGGTTTTTGCATGTAAAATGTCATCGTTTAAAGCAACTCCGGGGGTAACCAATTCTGTAACCCCTCTTTTTACAATGGTTTTGGTGAGTTTAGGATCTTCCAGTTGATCGCAAATAGCAACTCTTTGACCAGCTTTTACCAGTTTTGGGAGATATGTGTTTAATGAATGGTGCGGAAAACCCGCAAGTGCTGTCTCACTTTCACTTCCTGCGCCTCGTTTGGTTAAAATAATACCCAGAATTTTTGAAGTTTTAACTGCGTCTTCTCCAAAAGTTTCGTAAAAATCCCCAACCCTAAAAAGCAATAAAGCATCAGGGTATTTAGCCTTGATTTGATTGTATTGCTTCATTAAAGGAGTTTCCTTTTTCGTTTTAGATGCCAAAGTTTTTTTTATTAGATTATTTTTGCAAAAAAGATGTTTTGCGAATTTAATTATTTGTCATAGAAGACACGAAAAAAAATGCGAAAACTTAAGAATAATGAGCTCAACAGGTTGAGTACAAATGAATTTAAAGCAGCAAACAAAACGCCCCTTATCATTATTTTAGATAATATAAGAAGTCTTAATAATATTGGTTCGGTTTTTAGGACATCTGATGCTTTTCTGATTGAAAAAATTTACATCTGTGGGATTACAGCAACTCCGCCACATAAAGATATTCATAAAACAGCCTTAGGAGCTACAGATACTGTAGATTGGGAATATGTGGAAGAAACCATAGATTTAATAGGGCGTTTGAAAAAAGAAGGTGTAGTCACTGTAGCCATAGAGCAGGCAGAAAAAGCAATAATGTTAAATGAATTTGAGGTAAAGGAAAAGAATAAATACGCTTTGGTTTTAGGGAATGAAGTAAAGGGTGTTTCACAAGAAGTCGTATCTGCATGTGATAAAGTGATAGAAATTCCGCAATTTGGAACTAAACACTCTTTAAATATTTCGGTTAGTGCCGGAGTGGTAATCTGGGATTTTTACCATAAAATTTCTGAATTAGAGAAAGAATAATCCTTGATTTATCTTTTTCAATAAGTAAACGTAGTTAGGCTTTGTATTATATCATTAGTCCCGTTAAAACGTCGTTATGAGAAATGAACGAAATGAATGACGAAGTAATCTTATGATTATCAACATAAAAAAAGGATTCAATTTTTAAATTGAATCCTTTTTTGGTGTAATATATAAAGTAAAGTTAGCTAGTTTCTTCTTTTTTGATGATGCTAATTAAATAAACCTTTTTCTGAATAGCAAAAAAAATCTTAATAAAATGTTATTTTAAGTGTTTAATCGGTAAAATTGGTGATTCGATCAATGATGGATTGATAATCGTAACTGCTTTTTACAAAGTCCATTTCCGAAATATCTATAATGAGCACTCTTAAATCTGTTTGCGTTTTTATAAAGTTAAGATATCCTTTATGAATTTCTTCCAAATAATCAGGAGCGATATTCTGTTCGTATTCACGTCCTCTTTTCTTTATGTTTTGTAAAAGCCGGGCAGTATTCTGATATAAATACACGTATAAATCAGGTTTTTTAACTTCCCTGTACATAAGGTTAAAAAGCTTTCTGTAAAGTTCGAACTCTTCTTTTTGTAAAGTGACATTAGCAAAAATGAGTGATTTGTAGATATCGTAATCACTCACCATGAAATCCTTAAACAAATCAAATTGTGAAGTATCATCTGTGAATTGCTGATACCTGTCTGCTAAAAAAGACATCTCTAACGGGAATGCATACCTGTTTTGATCTTCATAAAATTTGGGAAGAAAAGGATTGTCAGCAAAGCGCTCTAGGATGAGCTTTCCGTTAAAATCTGCAGCAATTTTAGTGGCTAAACTGGTTTTTCCCGAACCTATATTCCCTTCAATGGCAATAAAATTAAACTTTGAAAAGTCATTTGCTGAACCATTTCCAAGCAAGTGAGAAGTTAATTGTATATCGCTATCATCTTCACATTTATCTGTTAATTGTGAGATTGTTTTATGAAAAACCGGATGAATTTTACTGGGAGCTATTTCCCGGAGAGGCCACAATACAAATTTTCGTAATTGTAGTTGAGGATGTGGTATTTTGAGATTTTGTGAATTAATTACTTCATCTTCATAAAAAAGAATGTCCAAATCTATTGTTCTTGCCTGGTAAGAATCACTTTCTGAACGAACTCTGCCTAAAGAATTTTCGATTTCCAAAATGGTTTTTAATACCTCTTCCGGTTGTAATTTAGTATTGAGAGCGATGCAGGCATTAAGAAAATCGTCGCTATCAAATCCCCACGATGGAGTTTCATAGACACCAGAGCAAACAGAAACTTCTCCGACCTTCAAAGAAAGCAAATGCACCGCCTTTTTAAGGTTTTCTATTTTGTTGCCCACATTGCTACCCAGCGATATATATACTCTTCTTAAATTTTTCATAATACAAGAGCAAAATAAATAAAAGAAATGGACAAACAATTATCTTTGTGGGTCATTGTTAATAAGTTTTGCAAAGCAATAAATTAAGGCTACCTTAAGCTGCAAATCAGAAGTTTTACATTTTAAAAATACAAGAGTTAATAAATGAGTTTTTTAAGAAATATATTATCTACTATTATAGGCGTTTTTATAGCATTAGGACTGGTGTTTGTTTTCTTTTTTTTAATCATTGCGTTTGCAGGAGGGGGGGGTGATGATAAAGTTATAGTTAAAAATAACTCGGTTTTAGAATTGAACCTAAATTTGCCTGTAGTTGATTATGCTCCGGATCAAGACCCTTTATCTGTTGCTTTGGGCTTGGAAGACAATGTATTAGGATTAGAGGCTATTCTTAATTCGATAGACCATGCAGCTTCAAATGATAAAATAAAAGGAATAAGTATTCGCAATAGCATTTCTTTAGCAGGAAACGGACAAACAGAGACACTTAGAAATGCATTACTGAAGTTTAAAGCATCTGGTAAATTTATTTATGCTTACAGTAACTTTTATCTTCAAAAAGACTATTATTTAAATTCTGTAGCAGATTCCATATTTATAAACCCATCTGGAGAATTAGATTTTAGAGGGTTGTCTTCAGAAGTACTTTTTTTCAAAGATTTACAGGAGAAATCCGGAATAAAAATGGAAGTAATACGGCATGGGAAATATAAAAGTGCGGTAGAGCCTTACTTGAGTGATGAAATGAGTGAGGCTAATAGAGAACAAGTATCGGAATTATTACATTCTATTTGGGGAGAAATGTTAGCCGATATCTCTGAAAGTCGGAATATCTCTGTGGCAGATTTAAATGTCATTGCAGATACATTGGGAGGGAGAAATCCGGAATATGCTATGAAATCTGGCTTAGTTGATAAAATTGTATATAAAGACGAATATAATCTGGCGTTAGCTAAAGCAGCAGGGAGAGCTTCTGCAGAAGATTTAGAAACGGTTAAGTTAACCGATTATAATTCGATAGCTAAAAGTTATGCAGCAAGTAGTAATAAAATAGCAGTAATCTATGCACAAGGAACCATTATCTATGGTAAGGGAGATGAATATACGATTGGGCAGGGAGTAATGTCTGAAGCATTAAAAGAAGCAAGAGAAGACGATAAAGTAAAAGCAGTTGTACTTCGCGTAAATTCTCCTGGAGGAAGTGCATTAACTTCAGAGTTAATCTGGAGAGAAGTAGAACTGACTAAAAAATATAAACCGGTAATCGTTTCAATGAGTAATTATGCAGCTTCGGGTGGATATTATATTGCTTGCAATGCAGATAGAATTATTGCAGAACCTACAACTATTACAGGATCGATAGGGGTTTTTGGAACGATTCCTAATTTTAAAGGTTTGGCAGATAAGATTGGGATTAACGCAGAGCAGGTAAATACCAATAAACAATCTCAGTATTATAGTCCGTTTGAACCTCTTTCAGAAGATTTTAAATCGTTTATGTTAGGCGGAATAGAAAAAACGTATTCGACTTTTCTTGAGCGCGTTGCAGAAGGTAGAGATATGAGTGTTGCAGAAGTAGATAGTATAGCACAGGGAAGGGTTTGGACAGGTGCAGATGCAGTTAAAATAGGATTGGTTGATGAGCTTGGAGGAATAGACCTGGCTATGAAAAGAGCAGCAGAAGCAGCTGGAATTGACAGGTATAGAATAGATAATTATCCTAAGGTCGATAAAGATTTTGACGACCTTATTAATGATTTATCAGGCTTCCCTTTTGCTAAAGCTAAAGAAGAAGTTATTCAGGAAGAAATTGGAGTAGAAGCATACCAGCTACTTAAACATATTAAAACGCTTTCAGAATTAAAAGGAGTTCAGGCTATGATGCCTTTTGAACTTCATATCAAATAAAATAGATGAAGCAGCAGGATAAAAAACTGGCATATAAAATCTATCTGTACCTTGGAGCGCTTTTTATAACTTCCCTGGTAGTTTCGAATTTAATTTTTCAAAAGTTTTTTTACTGGTATCCTTTGGGGGATGTTAAAATATTGGGCACTCCTCTTTTTGAGATATCGGTCGGATTGCTCCCATACCCGATTACTTTTTTAATAACAGATTTGATTTCAGAAATTTTTGGAAAACAAAAAGCAAATCAAATTGTGATCGCAGGTATTTTTGCTTCTTTTTTCTCTTTAGGAATTATTTATGTTTCAAAAGCGGTACCTGCAACTTCCTGGTCTTCTTTAGATGACGGAACCTTTGTTCTGGCTTTTGGGAATGCTCCTTTGGCAGTTTTAGCCTCAATGCTGGCCTACCTCTCTGCTCAATTTATTGATATTCATGTATATCATTTTTGGAAAAACCTGACCAAAGGGAAACATTTGTGGTTGCGTAATAACTTTTCAACTTTTTCTTCCCAGATCATAGACACGTTAACAGTGCTGTTGCTGTTGTGTTCTTTTGGAATCATAGACTGGTCGAGATTCCTGGGATTATTGGTTAGCGGAGTACTTTTTAAGATTTTTATTGCAGCCTTAGATACACCTTTACTCTATTTGTTCGTATATATGATAAGAAAGCGGTTTCATTTAAAAACCGGAGAAGAAATAATACTTGATTGATAAACAATGAAAAAGATTAAAAAAGCCCTTAAAATAACTGCCATTTTTTTAGCAATTGGAATAGGAGCATTAATTGTGATTCCGATAATCTTTGAAGATAAGATTATAGCTATGATTAAAGATGCTGTTAATGATAATGTTAATGCAGAACTTGACTTTAAAGATGCAGATATTAGTTTATTAAGCAGTTTTCCTAATGCTACTGTCGTTTTAGACGATTTGACACTTGTTAATTTAGAGCCGTTTGCAGGAGATACGCTTTTTGTAGCTAGTAAAATCAGCTTAAAAATGTCTATGCGAGAGCTATTTAAAGGAAGTGATGAGTCAATTAATGTAAATTATATAGCACTTAATGATGCCAAGGTTAATATTCATGTAAATGAAGAAGGAGCTGCGAATTATGATATTGCCAAACCTTCGGAATCATCAGAAGCCGCAGAAGGAGAAACCGGGAGTAATCAAAATTTTGTGTTTTCTGTCAAAAAATATGAATTGACAAATAGTTTGATCTCTTATAATGATGATTCAAGTAGGGTGAATTTGTTGATTGAAGATCTTAATCATGAGGGGAGGGGAGATTTATCGTTAGAGAAGTCTGAATTAGATACAAAAACAGATGCCCTGGTGTCTTTTGCAATGGATAGTACCAGGTACTTGAATAAAAATCCGATAAAACTAGATGCCTCAATTGGAATCGACTTGAAAGAGAACAAATATGCTTTCCTGGAGAACAAAGCACAGATAAATCAATTACCTCTTGTATTTGATGGATTCGTTAAACTAAATGACGACAATCAGGAAGTAAATGTCAACTTTAAAACTCCTTCGTCAGATTTTAAAAACTTCTTAGCAGTTATTCCTGAAGTGTATTCTAAAAATATTGAAAATGTAAAAACTGAAGGGAATTTTGAAATAGCAGGATCTTTTAAAGGAATTGTAGACGATAAATATATCCCTGCTTTTGATATTTCTATCCATTCTGAAAATGCAATGTTTAAATATCCGGATTTGCCTAAATCTGTAAGAGATATTCAAATTAAAACCCGTATTGCAAATACTACCGGGATTACAAATGATACTTATGTAGACATACAAAAACTTTCATTTAAGATTGATGAAGATACTTTTAATGCCAATGCTAAACTAAGTAACCTTATAGAAAACCCTAATGTGAATATGCATGTTGATGGCCGTTTAAATTTAGCCAACCTGTCGCAAGCATACCCTGTAACTACAGAAACCAAATTAAAGGGAAGACTGGAAGCGAATGTTACAAGTAGTTTTGATATGAAATCTTTAGAAAATAAGCAGTATGAGAATACTAAAAATGATGGAGTTTTAAAGCTGAATGATTTTGAGTATACTTCTGAAGAAATAGCAAATCCTATCGAGATCAAGATAGCAGAAGTAGCATTTAATCCAACTACTGTCGACTTGAATACATTTGATGCTAAGACGGGTCAAACCGATTTTAGAGCCAAAGGAACAATTAAAAATTTATTAGGATTTCTGTTTAATAATGAAGATGTGGATGGAAATTTTGATGTCGATTCTAATGTATTTGCAATTAGTGATTTTATGGTAGCAGATGCTTCAGGAGACGGTGAACAGGAAACTGATGGAAATAATGAAGTGACACCTGAAGAAAAAATAAAGATCCCTTCATTTTTAAATGCAACTTTGAATGCTTCGGTAAATACAGTTTTATACGATAATCTCACCCTTAAAAATGTAAAAGGCGCTTTAATAATTAAAGATGAAAAAGCTTCTTTGGTTAATGTTACTTCAAATTTATTTGATGGAAACCTGGGATTAAACGGAAGCGTTTCTACAAAAACAGAAACTCCGGTTTTTGATATGAACCTGGCGATTAATGCGTTTGATATTGCGCAATCTTTCACAAATTTGGATTTGTTTAAGGCACTATCTCCAATAGCAGCAGCTTTGAAAGGAAAATTAAACACAAACCTGTCGCTTTCCGGGAATTTAAATGATGATTTTACTCCGAATTTATCTACCATCAGTGGAAAGGCACTGGCAGAATTATTGGCATCGTCTATAGACCCTGAGAAGTCAAAGGCTTTAAGTTTGTTAAGTAGTAACTTGAGTTTTGTCAATCTTAAAGAATTAAACCTGGATAAACTAAAAACTTCGCTTTCTTTTGAAAATGGGGAAGTATCATTAAAACCTTTGCAATTGAATTATAAAGATATTGGTATCGAGATTTCCGGAGGGCATTCTTTTGATACCTCACTGGGTTACCAGGCAACGTTTAATGTGCCTGCAAAATACCTGGGAAATGAAGCTTCAGGTTTAATCGCTAAATTAGGTGAAGAAGATGCGAAAAATATAAAAATACCTGTTACAGCTGATATCTCTGGGAAAATAACCAATCCGTCTGTAAAAACAGATTTAAAACAGGTAGTTACCAATCTTACCAGCCAGTTAGTACAAAAGCAAAAAGAGAAATTAGTAGATAAAGGGAAAGATAAAGTAAAGGATGCAGTTAGTGATTTGCTTAATGGCGGATCAAATAAAGCAAAAGATTCCGTAAACAAATCAGATCCTTTAAAAGATACTGCCGGAAAACTAATAAACAATCTCTTCAGGAAAAAGGAAAAGAAAAAAGATTCCACAAAAAATTAATGTAATTAGGGTAGTTATTAAGCGACTTAGAAGGTATGAGTTTAGTAATTTATTTTTTTATAGGCATTATAGCAACTTTCTTTGGGGCTATTCCATTAGGAACTGTTAATATTTCGGTAATCAATACAACGATTAAGCAAAATATGAGTACCGCTATGAAAATAGCTTTTGCTGCAGGGTTTGCCGAAATTATCTTATCTTTTTATGCCCTGCATTGCAGTATGGCAGTTACTGGCTTTATTACTCAAAACGATTGGCTGCAGATTACGCTTGCATTTTTGGTGTTGGGAATAGGAGCTTTTATGTTACTTAAAAAACAAAAAGAAGCTTCATCTGAAACCAAAAAGAAATTATTTGACTCTAAATACCTTAACGGATTTGTATTGGGATTAATTAATCCGCCGGTATTATTATATTGGATTTTTGTAATCGAGTTTTTAAACAGAAACAATTACAGTCTGACTATGGAGGCCTCATTAAGCCTGGTTTTCTTATTCTTTCTTGGAGTTTATTTAGGGAAAGTGTTAACGCTTTACCTCTACAGTAAAAGTAGTATGTTTATTAAAAAGAAATTTGCCAATATTTCTAAAATAGTTAATAAGGTAACGGGGGGATTATTGGTAGTAATAGCGATAGTTCAATTTATCAGATTATTTGTTTAAGCAAAAACAATTAATAGATCCAAGAAAAGTACCCGCTAAATCATACAGTTTTTAGAGAAACAAGTAGTATTTTATATATATTATAAGTAGTGATGAGTTCTATACTTTGTCATTCCTGCGAAGGCAGGAATCTAAAAATTAAAAGAATATGGATTCCTGCCTTCGCAGGAATGACAATTCCAAATTAACATAGACTCTTATTTTATATTAAAATCAAATAACATCAATTTTTACCACATACCCTTCATTAGCTCTTACATTAAACACTGTACTGTCTTCAAAGATGAGGTATTGTCCTTTGATTCCCTTTAAAATACCGGTGTATTCAGGAGTTTTATCAAGATTTAAACTCTTTACTTTTTCAGGATATTGTGTTACAGGAAATTCTAAATGAGTTTCTTGTGTATTGTTTTTTAAATAAGGTTTTACTTCTTCTGGAATATAAACAGAGAGACGTTCTTTTTCTACGTTTAAATCTGCATCTTCAATACTATTGGTTAACATTTTTCGCCAATTGGTCTTATCAGAAATATGATCTTTTAAAGCAACTTCTGTGATTCCGGCCAAATATCTGTTCGGAACTTCAACAATCTCCATGGCTTCATGTGCCCCCTGATCTATCCATCGGGTAGGGACTTGATTTTTCCTGGTTACTCCTACTTTAATATTACTTGAATTTGCCAGGTAAACGATATGGGGTTGTAACTGCATCTTTTTTTCATACGCTAAATCCCGGTCTTCTTTATCTAGATGTGCAGTACTTAATTCGGGTTTCATAATCCAGTCAGCCGCCTGTGGAATTTCAAAAAAACAACTTTTACAAAATCCTTGTCTGTAAATCGGGCGTTCCAAATGACAATTTAAGCACTCATATCCAATAAGTTTCATGCTGATCGTACGATTTAATAACTGATTCATGTTAATAAAATCAGTCTTCATATCGAGGTAATATTGAATAGGAGAAGCAAATGCTGTTTTCATTTTTTTTAACACGCCTTCGTACATAGTAAAAGTTTTGCTATTTTAGTGCTTAAAGATAGTGTAAATATGCCAATACCTTTATTAAATTCTATTGCTTCTTGGCTATTAAAAAAGAGAATTCATCAGATAGAACTTTTTCTAAAGTATCCGGCTGAAGTTCAGACTGAGCTTTTAAATCAGTTGCTTACTACTTCTCAGAATACGCTCTATGGCAAAGAGTATGAATTTTCAACTATCCGCACCTACGAGATTTTCAGAGAGCGTGTTCCTGTCAATACCTATGAAACGATTGAACCTATGATAGAGAGGGCCAGGAGGGGAGAACAAAATATTTTTTGGCCTAGCCCGATAAAATGGTTTGCAAAAAGTAGCGGGACTACCAATGCTAAAAGTAAATTTATTCCGGTAAGTAATGAAGCGCTTGAAGACTGCCATTTTAAAGCAGGTAAAGATATGTTGTCGCTTTACTTTAACAACAATGAAGATTCCAGGTTGTTTAATGGAAAAAGCCTTCGTTTAGGAGGAAGTAAAGAACTTTATGAAGATAATGACACCTTTTTTGGAGACCTGTCTGCAATTATAATTGATAACCTTCCTTTTTGGGCAGAAATGAGCAGTACTCCCAGTCATAAAGTTTCATTAATGAGTGAATGGGAAACAAAAATGCAGGCGATTATTAATGAAACTATTCATGAAAATGTAACTAGCCTTGCTGGTGTGCCTTCTTGGATGCTGGTATTGCTAAATCAATTACTGGAAGAAACCGGGAAAGATCATCTTTTTGAAGTTTGGGAAAACCTCGAAGTATATTTTCACGGAGGTGTGAATTTTAGCCCTTACATAGATCAGTATAAAAGAATACTGCCTAAAGATGATTTTAAGTATTATGAAATCTATAATGCCTCGGAAGGTTTCTTTGCGATACAAGACCGTAATCATTCTGAAGAACTTTTATTGATGCTTGATTATGGTATTTTTTATGAATTCATCGAAATGAGTACTTATAATACCGAACATCAAAAAGTAGTGCCTTTATGGGAGGTGGAAATGGGTAAGAATTACGCAATAATGATTACCACAAATGCGGGGTTATGGAGATATTGCGTAGGCGATACGGTACGTTTTACGTCTACAAATCCGTATAGAATAAAAGTAACGGGCAGGACCAAACACTTCATAAATGCCTTTGGTGAAGAACTGATTATAGAGAATGCAGAGATGGCATTAAAAAAAGCATGTAAAGAGACAGGAGCAGATATAGTTGACTATACTGCTGCTCCAATCTTTATGAATGATAGAGAAAAAGGAGGACATGAATGGTTAATTGAGTTTAAGACTATGCCTAACGACGTCAATATTTTTAGAAATGTGCTTGATGAAACACTAAAATCGCTCAATTCTGATTATGAAGCCAAACGATACAATAACATGACGTTAAATGCTCCAAAGATTCATGTTGCCTGTAAAAATCTTTTCCATGATTGGTTGAAGCTCAAAGGAAAGTTAGGCGGGCAACATAAAGTACCCAGGCTTTCGAATCAACGTAATTATATAGATGAAATGCTGACTCTGGATAAAGAGCGTCAGCTTCAAATGTGATACATCAGTTTTATTTATCGTTTAAGAAACGGCTTTTAGTTTCTTTATCGTGTCTTTAGAAAGTTTTTCTTCTGCGTAGTTTCTGGTCACTACCAATTCTTTTTCATCAGAACTTGGAAGTTCAAACATTGCATCAGTTAAGATAGCTTCGCAAAGAGAACGTAAACCTCTGGCTCCTAATTTGTACTCGATAGCTTTTTCTACGATATATTCAAGAGCGTCATCTTTTATAGTGAACTTAATTTCGTCCATTTCAAAAAGCTTTATATACTGCTTGATAATGGCATTTTTAGGCTCAGTAAGAATAGCTCTCAATGTTTTGGCATCAAGCGGATTCATATACGTTAATGCAGGTAAACGCCCGATAATTTCTGGAATAAGACCAAAATCTTTTAAATCCCTTGGAATGATATATTGTAAAAGATTAGAATTGTCTATTCCGTCTTCGTTTTTAGAAGCACTATAACCTACAGCTTGCATATTGAGACGACGTGTGATAATTTTTTCAATGCCATCAAAAGCTCCTCCTGCTATAAATAAAATATTTTCGGTATTAACCTCAATGAATTTTTGATCAGGATGCTTTCTTCCTCCTTTAGGCGGAACATTAACAATGGTCCCTTCTAATAATTTTAATAAAGCTTGCTGTACTCCTTCTCCGGAGACATCTCTTGTTATAGACGGATTGTCACTTTTGCGTGCAATCTTATCAATTTCATCAATAAAAACAATACCTCTTTCTGCTTTTTCTAAATTATAGTCGGCGGCTTGTAATAAACGGGTTAAAATACTTTCAACATCTTCTCCAACATATCCGGCTTCGGTTAAAACAGTAGCGTCTACTATAGCCAGCGGAACATTTAGCATTTTGGCAATGGTCTTGGCGATTAAAGTCTTTCCGGTACCGGTTTGCCCAACCATGATGATGTTACTTTTTTGAATTTCAGTATCATCATTACTTACCTGTAATAGTCTTTTGTAGTGATTATATACTGCTACAGACATTACTTTTTTGGTAACTTCCTGTCCAATAATAAATTGATCTAAGAAGTTTTTTATTTCTAGAGGTTTTTTTAAGACTAATTCTGAAGAAAGTTCCCCGGTTTTAGATTGTCTTGATTCTTCCAGAACTATGCCATGTGCCTGCTCAATACAACGATCGCATATATGTGCATCTAGTCCGGCGATCAATAAATTAGTTTCTGGTTTCTTTCTTCCGCAAAATGAACATTCCAATTCTTCTTTTGCCATAATCTTAAAATTTAATTATATGTATTTAATGAGTCGATGAGAAATTAATTCCTTGCTAAAATCTCGTCAATCATTCCATAATCTTTAGCCTCGTTGGCCTTCATCCAATAATCCCTGTCACTGTCTTCATGTACTTTATCAAATTTCTGACCAGAGTGATTAGCGATTATTTCGTACAATTCATCTTTAAGCTTTAAAATTTCTCTCGCTGTAATTTCTATATCACTAGCTTGTCCTTGAGCTCCTCCTAAAGGTTGGTGAATCATGACTCTTGAATGCGTTAAGCCACTTCGTTTTCCTTTTTCTCCGGCACATAACAATACTGCTGCCATAGAAGCTGCAATACCTGTACAGATTGTAGATACATCTGGCTTGATAAACTGCATAGTATCGTAAATTCCTAAACCTGCATATACACTTCCACCAGGTGAATTGATATAAATCTGGATATCTTTAGAAGCATCTACACTTTCAAGAAAAAGTAATTGCGCCTGGATGATGTTAGCAATATGATCGTCAATTCCAGTTCCCATAAAGATGATTCTATCCATCATTAAACGGGAGAAAACATCCATTTGAGCAACATTTAACTGGCGTTCTTCCATAATATATGGAGTCATGCTGCTAATTATTTTATCGTAGTACATGCTATTGATACCATGATGGTTAATAGCATATTTTTGAAATTCTTTTCCGTAGTCCATAGGTTTTTTTACTATGATTTCGATTAATTAAGGCGTCAAATTATAAGAATTTAACGCCTTAAATATAGTTTTTTTTTACTAATCGTTCCCGTAAACTTCTTTGATAAAGTTTTCGTATGAAACATTTTTAGTCTTTAAATTTGCTTTCTCTTTATATAGAGAAACTAATTTTTGACTCATTAATTGTTCAGAAAGCCTTTTAACTTCGTCTTGATTAGAAAGTACTCTGGTTACAATGTTTTCGACATCTTCATCAGATGGATTAGTTTGACCAAATTGTGCCATTTGAATTTTAATAAATCCTTTAGCAAATTCTTTTAATTCGTCAAAATTCACTTGAAGATCATTCTCCTGAACAATTTTACCTTCAATTAACTGATATCTTAATCCTTTTTCAGACTTTTCATATTCTTCATTAGCCTGATCTTCTGTTAATGGGTTTTCCCCGGTATTTTGAATCCACTTTTTTAAGAAAGCAGAAGGTAAATCAAACTTGGTGTTTTCTACTAAATATTCTGTAACATCATTTAGTAACTTTTGATCAGACTGCTGTACAAACTGCTTTTCGGCATCTTCTTTAATCTTAGCCGTTAACTCTTCTTCTGAAGTAACTACATCTTTACCAAAAAGTTTATCAAAAAGCTCTTGGTCCAGGACAGCTAGTTCTCTTTTGTTGATTTCTTCTAAAGTGAAATTAACTTCAACTTCCAAACCTTGAGCATCTTCATTTTTAATACCAAGAAGACTAACTAAGTCTGTGTCGTTTTTAGTTAATCCTTTTGTTTTAAACGTGATAACATCTCCGGATTTTGCAGCTGTAAATTTTTCAAGATTCTTTTTCCCTTTGATCTTGTCTAAAGAAAAAGTAGTTTTATTAGTAATCTCTTTTTCTTCGTTAATGAAAGTACCTGTTAATTCATCATCAGCCTCTACAGTATCTTTCGCGATCAATTTTCCATATTGCTTACGGATATTTTCTATTTGATCATCAACCATTTTTTTATCAGCAGTAATATTGTAATGCGTAATGGCTTTCTTTCCTTTAAGACTAATGTCAAATGAAGGAGCAAGACCTAATTCAAATTCAAAAGAGAAATCTTCAGAATCCCAGTCAAAATCCTCTTGAAGCCTTGGAAGAGGGTTTCCTAAAACATCAAGTTTTTCTTCGGTTAAATACTTATTTAATGAATCTTGAAGTAGTTTGTTAACTTCGTCAACTAATACAGCTTTACCGTATTGTTTTTTAACCAATCCCATTGGTACATGTCCTTTTCTAAAACCAGGAATATTGGCTTTTGCACGATAATCTTTTAGGATTTCTGTTACTTTATCGTTGTAATCATCTTTTGTAATTGCAACTTTTAAAATTGCATTTAAATCATCTATCTGCTCTTTAGTAATATCCATTTCTATAAAAATAAATTATTTGTAAGCTGTAAAAATTGGCTTGCAAAATTAATGTATTTTTATAAGTTGGACAAGTTTTTAATTCATTGAAATTCAAAGGTTATGTTAATGTTTTTTATCGCCTTTGAGTAAAGAAAATAAAACCGATTGAAATAAAGATAACAACAAGCTAAAAATGAGTGCCCAAAAGAGGTTTTTTGTGCCAAAACCAGTAATTAACTTATCGGCTAAAACAACAATTATCGCATTGATGATAAGCAGGAAAAAACCTAGCGTTAAGATAGTTGCCGGAAGTGTAAAAATAATTAATAAAGGTTTTACAAATACATTGAGTATACTTAATACCAGGGCTACAGTAATAGCTGTTAAATAATTATCGACATAAATACCGGGAAGTATTTTTGATAATACTATCACCACGAGAGCAGAAAGCAGGATTTTTAAAATGTATTTTTTCAATTTCTTTATTTTGAGAAGGTAAAAGATACGAAAAAAGAAGTTTTTGATCGGTTAAACCTGTGTAGACAAATAAAAAATAATCTTTCACCACAATTTTTATGTATTTCACAACAAAACTTTCCGGGAACAGAAAGAACTTTCTATGTTTGAAGTGTCAGAGATTAATAGCAAAACTTATCTTGATGTGTTAATAAGAGATAGCGATGTCCCCAAAGTCACTATCATTTATTGAAAAAAAAATAAAATCCCGATTCCTACTTATCGGGATTTTTGTTTTTGTTAAAATCTAATATACTTTTTATTTATTTGAAGAAGCGAATCGATTTTTCGTAAAAAGAAGCTGGATTCTCTGCATGTAGCCAATGACCTGCATTTTCGATTGTCTCAGTATTGCTGTTTGGAAAACGTAGCTTGATTAATGCATTATCTTCATCAGTGATGTAATCAGATTTTGAGCCTTTGAGAAATAATGCCTCTCCGTTAAATATAGTGTTCTCCGGTAATGCTACACCAATATTATCGATTGTTTTAGTTAAAACCTTGAGATTAAAACGGAAATTAAGCTTTTCTTTTTCCTCCCAATAAAGGTTTTTAAGTAAAAACTGTCGTACTCCTATAATGGGAATATATCTGGAAAGTATTAAATCTACTTCTTTTCTGCTTTTTATTGTATCGAAATCGATAGCATTGAGTCCGTTTAGTATAATATTATGATGAACAGGATAGTATTTAGGTGCAATATCTGCAATTAAAAGTCTGGAAATCAATTGAGGGTGTTTAATAGCAAAAAACATAGCGGTTTTACCTCCCATAGAATGGCCAATCAAACAAATACGATCTAAATTATGATGTTTACAGTAGGTTAATACATCTTCTGCCATGATATCATAAGAAAAATCATCAGAATGAAAGCTACGCCCATGATTTCTTTGATCTACTAAATGAACTTGAAAACCATTTGCAGCGTATTGATTGCCTAAAGTCTTCCAATTATCAGACATTCCTAAAAAACCGTGTAATATGACTAATGGAGTTCCTTCTCCGATAATTTTTGAATGAAGGATGTTCATTATTGAAGTTTATTTAAGTAAAGGTTAATAACGTTTTCTATTCCTAGATATATCGATTCAGAAATGAGAGCATGTCCTATGGATACTTCGAGTAAATTAGGGATGTTTTCTTTGAAAAACCTGATATTATCCAAGTTTAAATCGTGCCCTGCGTTAATTCCTAAGTCTAGTTCGTTAGCTTTATTTGCAGCCTCGACATAAGGTAAGATCCCTTCTTTATTTCCTTCGGCATAAAATTTTGCAAAGTCTTCTGTGTACAATTCAATTCGATCTGTTCCCGTATTTGCTGCACCTTCAATCATTTTAATATCAGGGTCAACAAAAATAGAAGTACGGATACTGTTTCTTTTAAACTCGTCAATGACTTCAGTTAGAAAATCTTTATTGGTTATAGTATCCCAGCCCGCGTTAGATGTGATGGCATCTACAGCATCTGGGACAAGAGTAACCTGGGTTGGGTGTACCTCTAATACTAAATCTATAAATTTTTTAATAGGATTCCCTTCTATATTGTATTCTGTGTGTACTACAGGTTTTAGATCATGAGCATCTTGATAGCGTATGTGTCTTTCATCTGGCCTGGGGTGAATGGTAATACCTTCTGCTCCGAAGTTTTGAATATCGATGGCACTTTTAACGAGGTTTGGAGTATTTCCGCCTCTTGAATTCCTAAGCGTAGCAATTTTATTTATATTGACACTCAGTTTTGTCATAGCTATTTAAGTTAAAAAGATGAATTAAGCTGCAAAAATACAAAGTAGGTATCGCATTTTATCATATAAATTAATTAATTTGCCAAAGATTTAGAGCATATAATTATGATTAATTCTTATCTACAAGACGAAGTTTCTCCCTTATCTCCAATGAGTCTGATTGCTGATGTAAAGAAACAATTTACCCAGTCTACTTACACGCATCTTCCGGTTAGTGAAAACGGATTTTTGATAGGAAGTGTTCCTGAAGATGATGTTAGGGCATTTGACGATGCTAAGACAATTATGGATTATAAGTATGCTTTAGATGTTTTTTTTGTTAAAAAAGAAGCCTATTGGCTGGATGTCCTGGAAACTTTTGCAAGAAATAATGCTAATATTATGCCGGTTCTTGATGAGAATAATCATTATATAGGATATTATGAGCTAATAGATATCATAGCATTTTTTAAAGAGACACCTTTTTTGTCTAAACCAGGAGGGATTCTGATTGTTGAAAAAGGAAAAAAAGATTTTTCTTTTAGTGAAATTTCACAAATTGTAGAAGGTGATAATGGAAAATTACTAGGTGTTTTTATATCAGACGAAAGGGATAACGTTATGCAGTTTACCTTGAAAATTGACAGTAATGGTTTGAATTCAATTATTCAATCGTTCAGGAGGTATGGTTACAATATCATTTTAGGGAATGAAGATGATACTTATATTAAAGATTTAAAAGAAAGATCTGAATACCTTAAGCGGTTTCTTGATATCTGATTCGTTAGTGTTGATTTAAAATGGAATAAATGAAAGTAGGTATTTATAGTCAAACATATCAATCTGGTTCTGAGGTTTATATAAAAACACTTCTTGAAGAATTAAATAAGTATCAAGTTGAGATTTTTATAGAAGAGAATTTTCTTTTAGAACTCAAAGCATCTGTTGAACTTCAAAAAGAATATGGAACCTTTGCTTCCTATGAAGAATTGGATAGTTCTTTTGATCTTTTTTTCAGTATAGGAGGAGACGGTACAATTTTAAGGACCATACTCTATGTGAGAAGTCTTGGAATTCCTATTTTAGGTATAAATACAGGACGATTAGGATTTTTAGCTACAATTCAAAAAGAAGGAATCCGAGAGGCGATTGCAAATATTATCAATAAAGAATATCATGTAGTTGAACGAAGTTTGCTCCAGGTAAGTACTCACCCTAGAACAGAAGAATTAAGTGAATTAAACTTTGCCCTCAATGAAATAGCGGTGAGTAGAAAGAACACCACTTCTATGATTACTGTAGAAACCTATTTAAATGATGAATACCTTACTTCGTATTGGGCAGATGGATTAATAGTTTCAACACCTACGGGATCTACAGGCTACTCTTTGAGTTGTGGAGGCCCGGTGATCACTCCGAATACTTCTAGTTTGGCATTAACTCCAATTGCACCTCATAACCTTAATGCAAGGCCTTTGGTAATCCCTGATGATACCATTATTAAATTGAAAATTTCGGGAAGAGAAAATAAATACCTTATTTCTTTAGATTCAAGGATAGCGTCTGTAGATAATCAAACAGAACTGACCATAAAAAAAGCGCCATTTACCATTCGTATGGTTGAGCTTAAATCTGAAAGTTTCTTAAAAACACTAAGAAAAAAGCTTTTATGGGGTGAAGATAAACGTAATTAAACAATAAAAAGCTTCGAAAATTGTTTAACTATCACATGTTTTTATTCATAATTGCTTTCGGGTAGTCATAATTGTTATATTTGCAAACTTTGAGATTTATGAGGAAAATAATTTTTATAATTTTTCTTTTTACAGGTATGTATTTGGGTAAGGCCCAAACACATGAGCTAGGCGTTTTTTTAGGAGGGAGTAATTATGTTGGAGATATAGGTGCAACAAATTATATAAATCCTAATAAACTGGCTGGTGGTATATTGTATAAATGGAATAAGAGTAGTAGATATTCTTGGAGAGCTAGCTTTATTGTTTCTGATATTATAGGAAACGATGCAAATGCAGATATAAGTTCAAGAGAACAACGAGGTTTTAGGTTCAGGAATACTATTAGGGAACTTTCGGCGGGATTAGAATTTAATTTTTTAGAATTTAATCTTCACAATTTTGAAAGGCCCATAACACCATATATATATGGTGGTTTGTCTTATTTTAATTTTAATGAAGTTTTTTTTGACAATGGAATTGCAATTAGTAACGGAAATCGTAATACATTTGCAATCCCGATGACTCTGGGGATAAAAGGGAAAGTCGGGGAACGTTTTGTGTTAGGAGCAGAAGTTGGGGTAAGATATACTTTTACAGACAATTTGGATGGAAGTAACCCGGATGCAGATCAGCCGGTATTTAGATTTGGAAATTTAAATAGTGACGATTGGTATGTTTTTTCGGGAATAACGCTTACATATACATTTGGTAAAAAACCCTGCTACTCCTGTTATTGAAAGATAAGGATATAAATAATGGACAGGAAAGACCTGGTTAATAAAGATAAACTTCCAAAACATGTCGCCATCATAATGGATGGCAATGGCCGCTGGGCTAAGCAAAAAGGTATGTTAAGGGTCTTTGGTCATGAAAATGGCACCAAATCTGTTAAAGATGTGGTAGAAGGTTGTGCCGAAATTGGTATTAAAAACCTGACACTTTATGCTTTTTCTACTGAAAACTGGAACAGGCCTAAGAAAGAAGTAGATACACTAATCAAGCTTTTAATCAATTCCTTACGTAAAGAATTAAAGACACTCAACGATAATAATATTCGGTTAAAAGGGATTGGTAATCTGGCTGCACTACCCAAAAAAGCACAAACAGAATTAAAAGAAGTTATTGATAAGACAAGTGAAAATACCAGGATGACACTCACACTTGCTTTAAGTTACGGAGCAAGAGAAGAGCTTAAAAATGCTATGATTAGCTTGTGTTCCAAAGTTAAAAATAATATAATTTCTGTTGAAAATATTGACGAATCCATTATAAATGCACATCTTTACACATATGATCTACCAGATGTAGATCTGCTCATAAGGACTAGTGGGGAACATCGTATAAGTAATTTTTTGCTGTGGCAGATAGCCTATGCAGAATTATATTTTACAGATATATTGTGGCCTGATTTTAGAAGAAAGGATTTATTTGAAGCTATAATAAACTATCAAAATAGAGAGAGGAGATTTGGAAAAACGAGTGAACAACTTAACTAAAAATATCATGTTTAAAGGATATTTTAGTGCATTTTTATTATTACTACTATTTTGTTGCAATTATTCATTAATCGCCCAGGAAACAGATTTTGATAAAGGGAAAAAATACATATTAGGTGGTATTGAAGTAACGGGTGTTAAAAGTTATAACCAACAAAATGTTATTGTTTATACCGGGTTGAGAATAGGGCAGGAGATTGATTTTAGAGGAGAAGATATTAGTAGAGTCTTAAAAAGGTTATGGGACTTGGAGTTATTTAATGACATTAACCTTTTTGTAACTAAAGTTGAAGGAGATAAGGTATTTCTGGAGTTGAACATACAAGAACTTCCTACTTTATCTGAAATTAAGTTTACAGGGATTAAAGCTAAAAAGGCAGAGGGGATTATCAATGATACTGAGCTTAAAAAAGGGAAAAAACTAACAGAAAGTTTTTTAACGACTACAAAGAACTTCATAATCAATAAATACAAGAAGAAAGGATACTTAAATGCGAAAGTAAATATGGTTACGGCTGTAGATACTGCTGAGAATAACGCTTTAAAGCTTCTTGTTAATGTTGATAAAGGGAATAAAGTAAAAATTAGAAAAATTGCTTTTGAAGGGAATGAGAAATTAAAAGGGAAAAGGCTAAGAAAAGCAATGAAGAATACGAAAAAGAAATTCCCGCTTCGTTTCTGGAAGAAATCAAAATTTATTGATGAAGATTACAAAGGAGATCTCTCTGCTCTTGTAGATGAATACAAAGAGAAAGGATACAGAGATGCGAGAATCATATCTGATACTGTAGTCCTTAATAAAAAAGGAAATACTATTGATATCGCAATCAAAATAGAAGAAGGGAATAAATATTATTTTGGAAAAATTGATTTTGTAGGTAACACAGCGTATACAGATCGTCAATTAAGAGCTCTTTTAGGTATAGGAGAAGGAGAAACATATAATGGAGTACTCTTGAAAAAGCGTATTCAGGATAATACCAGGCCAGACGCCCAGGATATAACAAACCTATATCAGAATAACGGATATCTTTTTTCAAGGATTAATACCGTTGAGGTATCTGCTGAGAATGATACTATAGATTTTGAAGTGAGGATTATAGAAGGAAAGCCGGCATACATAAATAATGTTACTGTAAAAGGAAACGACAAAACCAACGATCACGTTATTTATAGAACTATGAGGGTGAGACCTGGTCAATTATATAGTAAAGATAATATAGTAAGAACGATAAGAGAGTTGGGGCAAATAGGCTTTTTTGATCCCGAATCTATAACACCAGATATACAAAATCCAAACCCGGAAGAAGGAACGGTAGATATACAATATGATGTTGTGGAAAAAGGGTCAAGCCAGATCGAACTTCAAGGAGGATTCGGAGGAGGAGGATTCATAGGAACACTAGGATTGTCATTTAGTAACTTCTCTATCAAAAATTTATTTAATAAGAAAGCATATAAGCCTGTGCCAACAGGTGATGGTCAACGCCTGTCTTTGCGATTACAAGCAAGTAGAACCTTTCAGACATTTAGTTTTTCTTTTGCAGAACCTTGGTTAGGAGGAAAAAAACCAGTACAGTTTTCTGCATCATTATCCAGAACAACTCAATTTAGATTTGATATTAGAACTAGAGATGTAGATAGAGATCAAAGGTTTGTTATTTCTGGAATTACATTAGGATTGGCAAAAAGATTAGAAGTTCCTGACAACTTTTTTACGTTGTCACACTCTTTACAGTTTCAAAACTTTGACTTAAAAAACTTTAATAACGGTTTATTTACTTTTGGAGATGGATTCTCTAATAATCTCGCTTATACTATTGGATTAAGTAGACGAGAGCTAAGTAGAAATCCTATTTATCCAACCTGGGGTTCAGAATTTAACTTAAGTGCTAAAGTAACTTTCCCTTACTCTCTATTTAATGGGATAGATTATGGAGATTTAGAAAATCAACCGGAATTTCAATTACAAGATGCTCAAGGGAGAATTATTGGTTCGGATGGAAGACCGGTTTCAGAAACAGGGTTAGATCCTATTCCGGATCGGGCTAGAATAGATCAGCAACGCTTTAACTGGCTGGAATTCTATAAAATCAAATTTGACGGAAAATGGTATACTACTTTATTTGATAAATTAGTATTACAAACTTCAGGGCAATTTGGATTTTTAGGAGCTTATAATAATGATAGAGGACTAATACCATTTGAACGATTTTTCTTAGGAGGAGACGGATTGGGTAATTTTAGTTTAGATGGTAGAGAGAATATCGCATTAAGAGGGTATCCTAATCAATCAATTGCAACTGTTGATGAAGAAACAGGAGCTTTAAACCAAGATGGCCAGGCTATTTTTAATAAATTTTCTTTAGAACTCAGATATCCGTTGAGTTTACAACCTTCGGCTACAATATACGGATTGGCATTTTTAGAAGGAGGTAACGCTTTTGACAATTTTAGAGATTTTAATCCGTTTAATTTAAATAGATCTGCCGGTTTTGGGATTAGAATCTTTTTGCCAGCTTTTGGTTTGTTAGGAATTGATTTTGGTTACGGATTTGATCCGCTTCCAGGTTTAAGTGGAGCGAACGGATGGGAAACTCATTTTACTATAGGGCAGCAATTTTAATTTTTGGCACGATATTTTCTTTATACAAAAATAATAGCTTATGAAAACTAAAGTTCTTTTATTGTTGTTGAGTTTTTTTGCATTATCAATGCAAGCGCAAAGAGGAGTGAGGATTGGTTATATAGATATGGAATACATATTGGAAAATGTAGTCGAATATCAAGAAGCCAATACGCAGTTGAATGCTAAAGTTGAGAAATGGAAGATTGAGATCGAACAAAAAAAGAGTAAGGTTGAACAAATGAAGAAAGATTTAAATGCAGAAAAAGTTCTACTTACAAAAGAGTTGGTCGAAGAAAGAGAAGAGGATATTCAGATTCTTGAAAAAGAAATGTTAGAGTATCAACAAGATCGTTTTGGGCCCCAGGGGGATTTAGTTATACAAAGGCGTCTTTTGGTGCAGCCTATCCAGGATCAGGTGTTTAACGCAGTTCAGGAAATAGCAGGAACTCGAAGATATGATTTTATTTTTGATAAATCAGCAGATGTAGTTATGTTGTATTCCGATAAAAAATACGATATTAGCGAACTGGTTTTAAGAAGGATAAACATAACTAGGAAACAAGGAGAGCGGAAAGCCAGAAACAAAAAAAGTGAATTAGAAAAGTTCGATGCAACACCTCCTCCTCCTAATCCGGAAGTAGAAGCCAGGAAAAAGATTCAGGAGGAAAGAAGAGCAGATAGAGCTAAGAGTCTGGAAGAAAGAAGGCAGCAAAAATTAAAAGAAAGGGAGGCGCTAAAGAAAGCGTATGATGAAAGAAAGAAAAAACTTTTAGAAGAAAGAGAGGCAAGAAAAAAAGCAGCTCAGGAAGCCAGAGAGAAAAAGAAAAAAGAAAACGAAGAAAAAAAGAAGAAAGACAATAATAACTTATAATTATTAAAGATTACACATATTAAACATAAACAATTATTTTAGATCATGAAACAGATTAAAACGTTTGTAATAGCTTTTATATTTATTGTTGGAGCTGCTGGTTTTGTAAATGCTCAAAGTAAAGTAGCGCATATAAATGTACAGGGATTGGTGAATGATATGCCAGAAACAAAAGCTGCTCAGGCAGAACTTAAAAAGTTAGAGCAATCGCTAAGAGCTGAGTTAGAGGGTTCTACTAAAGAATATGAAAGTAAGGCTCAACAATATCGAAATGAAGCGCAAACAAAAACTGACGAAGAAAATGCCAAAAGAGCGCAGGAGATTCAAAAAATTGGATTGAGTATCCAGCAAGCAGAGCAAGCTGCAGGACAAGAATTACAAAAAAAACAATTAAGCTTATTAGAGCCAATCTTTAACAGAGCAAAAGAAGCTATTCAAAAAGTAGCTAAAGCTCAGGGATTTGATTATGTTCTTGATGTATCGCAAGGATCAGGAGTAATCGTCTTTGAAGGAAAAGATTTAATGGCCGATGTAAAAAAAGAGCTAGGTTTTTAGAAAATAAGACGATATTACGGAAAACCCACCTTTAAGGTGGGTTTTTTTATTCCTACAAAATAAATGTCAAATTATAAAATTAATATTCCTATTTCTATTTATTTTCTCAAATAAATATGATACATTTATGGCTAAAATATGCGTATGAAATTAAGAAAGTTCCCATTTTTTAGACAACTAGATCAGATGGATTGTGGCCCGACTTGTCTTCGAATGGTAACTAAATTTCATGGACGATCCATCTCAATAGATACACTTAGGAAAAAAGCCAATATTACAAGAGAAGGAGTTTCTTTAGGAGGTATAGCAGAAGCGGCAGAAGATATTGGTTTCCATACTTTAGCGGTAAGTGTTGATTTTAAAACATTGGAAGAAGAAGTGCCTTTCCCTTGCATTGCGCATTGGAGGCAACGACATTTTGTTGTAGTCCACGAAATAAAAAAGGATACGGTATATGTAGCAGATCCTGCTCATGGACTTGTAAAATATAGTAAAGAAGACTTTGTAAAAGGATGGATAGGCAAGAATGCAGATATTGATAGCTCTGAAGGATATTTGTTATTATTAGAGCCAACACCGGATTTTTACAATACAGATCCGGATGAAAAAAGGGAATACGGATTTAAATTTTTATTCTGGTATTTTAAGCCGTACAAGAAATATATTATACAACTTGTTCTGGGATTAATTGTAGGAAGCTTACTCCAGCTGGTTTTTCCTTTCTTAACGCAATCTGTTGTCGATTATGGGATCAACTATCAAAACATAAATTTTGTCTACTTAATACTCATAGCTCAATTGACATTGTTTATTTCTCAAACCACTGTAGAGCTCATAAGAGGATGGATTTTATTGCATATGACTAGTAGGATTAATATCAATTTAATATCCGATTTTCTTATTAAACTAATGCGATTGCCGATTGCTTTTTTTGATTCAAAAAATACAGGTGATATTATTCAGCGTATTTATGATCATAATAGAATTCAAAGCTTCCTGTCGTCAACTACATTAAACACGTTGTTTTCTGCTTTTAATTTTGTTGTATTTGGAATAGTATTGATCTATTATAATCTTACAATTTTTACCCTGTTCTTTATAGGATCTGTTATTTATGTTGGATGGACACTCTTGTTTTTGAAAAAACGTGCAGAACTCGACTATAAAAGATTCGATCAATCTTCGGATAATCAGAGTAGTTTATTTCAATTGATTTCGGGAATGCAGGAAATTAAATTGAATGGCTCAGAAAGAAGAAGAAGATGGGAGTGGGAAGCAATTCAAGTGCGATTATTTAAGATATCGATTAAAGGATTAGCATTATCACAGACTCAAAATACAGGAGGACAGTTTTTAAATGAACTTAAAAACATATTGATCACTTTTATAGCTGCAAAGTCAGTAATTGATGGGGATTTGACTTTAGGAGCAATGCTTTCTGTTCAATATATCATTGGGCAACTAAACTTGCCTATAAATAATTTTATCTCTTTTATACAAACAGGACAGGATGCTAAGATAAGTTTAGAACGTTTAGCTGAGATCCATATGAAAGATGATGAAGAAGATAAAAATGAAGATTATATAAAAGAATTACCTTCTGATAAAACTATAAAGGTTAAAGATCTTAGTTTTCGCTACGGAGGAGCCAGTTCTCCATGGGTTTTAGAAAATCTTAATTTTGAAATTCCGGAAGGAAAAGTAACTGCCATAGTAGGAGCTAGTGGTAGTGGTAAAACAACATTGATAAAACTACTGCTGAAATTTTATGAGCCTACCGAAGGAGAATTAGTTATAGGGAATACCAAACTCAACAATATGAGTACCAATACATGGCGTAAGGCTTGTGGATCTGTTATGCAGGATGGGTTTTTATTCGGAGATACTATTTCCAGGAATATCACCGAATCAGATTCTGAAGGAATAATAGATAAAGAACGTTTGTTGCATGCGGTTAATGTTGCTAATATTGAAGAGTTTATTGACGAATTACCTTCTGGTTTTAATACAAAAATAGGAAGTAGTGGTGTAAATATCAGTGGAGGGCAGAAACAACGAATATTTATAGCAAGATCTGTATATAAAGATCCTAAATATATCTTTTTTGATGAGGCGACTAGTGCATTGGATGCTAATAATGAAAAGGTGATTATGGAGAACTTGCAAGAGTTCTATAAAGGAAAGACGGTTGTTGTTGTGGCTCATAGATTGAGTACGGTGAAAAACGCAGATCAAATTTTAGTTTTAGACAGCGGGAAGGTTATTGAGCAGGGAGATCATAAAGAGCTGACAGCTAAAAAAGGAACTTACTATACATTAGTAAAAAATCAATTGGAATTAGGAGATTAAATGGCAGAAGAAGAAGAGAAAAAAAGAAAGAGAATTGACGAATTAGATGAGCGTTCAGACCAGGTGAAAGAAGTACTTGGTAAAGCTCCTAATTGGGTGATCCGATGGGGGATAACTGTCGTTTTAATTATAGTAATGCTTGTTCTTATTGGAGCTGCATTGATAAGCTATAATGATATTTTATCATCTCAAATAGTTATTACTTCGGAGAATCCACCGGTATATTTAGATGCTAAAACTACCGGTAGGTTAACTAATGTATTTGTTGAAGCCAATCAATCGGTAAAAGAAGGAGAGGTATTAGCAGAAATTGAAAATACAGCAAATTTTGACCATGTGTATTTATTGAAAGAAAAATTAGAAAATTTTTCTACAGATATAGATAATACGGTTTCTCTAAGTTCTTTATTTCCTTCTTTTTTAGAATTAGGCGATATACAGCTTGATTATGCAAACTTTTTAACAAATTATCAAACTTATATCTTATACTTAGCGCAAGAACCGGATAAGAAAGAAGCGAGAGGAATATCTAATTTAATAAGTACACAAAAAGAAGTATTAAAAAAACAACAAGAACAGCTAGATTACGAGAAAAAACAATTAGAAATAGCAGATACCAGGTTAGAGAGAGCACGTGATCTTTTAAATAAAGGTGTTTTTGCAACGGCAGATTTTGAAGATGAAGAAAATAGATTTCTTGCTGCAAGAACGCAATATGAAAATGCAAAAAATGCAATCTCTAATACTTTATTAGCCATTCAAAATAATAATAGTTCTTTAACACGAACAGACATACAAGGAATACAATCAAGTAATAGTAATAGACAAGCGTTAGAAATAGCTTATCAGCGATTAAAAAATTCGATCTTACAATGGGAGCAGACCTACATTCTAAAGAGTCCTATAAATGGTAAAGTAACTATTTTTGATAAATGGAATAAAAACCAAAATGTAAATCAAAACGAAACACTTTACACAATTGTCCCTAATGATCATGAAAAGTTGATAGGTAAATTAAATGTGCCTATCCAAAATTCGGGAAAGATAGAGATAGGTCAGCGTGTAATCATTAAATTGGCGAATTATCCTAGCCAGGAATGGGGGAGTCTCAATGGGAAAATTGTAAACATTTCTGATGTTCCGAAAAGAGGAACTGAGCAAGCCCAGTATACTATTTATGTTGATATTAAGAATTTAATGACAACTTATAAAAAAGAAATAGAATTTAAGCAGGAAATGCAAGGAACAGCTGAAATTGTTTTAGAAGATTTAACAGTGCTTCAACGGATTTTCTACCAGTTACGGAGCATATTTGACGAATAATTAAATGCTTAGATTTTAGTGAAAATTTTAAGTTTCTTTTTAATTAACTAAAAACATAATCTACAATTAGAGAAATCAACTTAAATAAATCAATTTCTTTAACTGTAGATTTGAATTAGAGCTGCTCTTTTATTTAATGAAGTTACTGACAAGGAAACTCACAGGAAAATACAAGCTGGGTTTCATTAGGATTGCAGCCTGCTGTGGCTGGACCACATCCATTTTCAGTAAGACAATTACAAGTTACTTCACAACCCAACTCAGGGCCTGTAAAAATGCATTGCGGATTTGTGGAAACATTCCCGTTGCCTCCTCCAGATAGCCTGGTAGAGTCTAATTTGGAAACCATACTCTTTTTTAAATCTAGTTTGGTATTAAACTTCTTTTTTTTCATAATAAAAAATTTAAAAAGTTGATAAATAATTTATGACAGTAGCAATTACTGTTAACTTTAAAATTCTTTATTGAAGGAGGGCAGAAACCTTTTTATATTAAGATATATAAGACGAAAACTAATTCTTAATGTAAAAGTAAAATTAAATGACCTTGTATAAAAAATAATTACTTTATTTTAATGTTAAGTAGCTTTTAATCAACGTTTAACGTTTAATTTGTTTTTTGATATTTTTTCTTCGCCCATTCAGACTTATAATATCGATATAAAAAATCATAACAAACCATTTCGTGTAAACGATTGTTAGATTTGAATAAACGATTCATCAACATATGGATATAACTTCCCATAAGATTATTCAATTCCATTTGAAGCGTTCCGTTTTTATGATGTTCGAGTATACCTTGAGCTATACCTTCTATATTATTTTTGGTAGCATCAAAAATATCAAGGATGGGAGCAAAATCAGGGTTGTCTTCCCGGGTGAAAATCATGAAATCACTAATTTTTCCACGGGCATTTCTATATTTAGCATCCAATTGTTTTTTTAAAGGCCTGGACATTCCGAACTCGTTTCCAAAACCTGTTTTTAAATTGTCCATTATAGTCAACTTCTCTTCATCAGAATATTGAAATACATTTAATAGATTTTCAATAGCTCTGATTCCAAATAACCAACGTATTTCTTCACCTTCATCTCCTTCGATTAAATCAATAAAATCAGCTATCATTTGGCTGTCATAGAAAAATAATCTTTCAGACAATTCCATGGTATTTGTCCCATAACGTTCTAATTCTCTTTGATAAGTATCTAATTGAACTTTCCACAGTAGATCTTGCTCAATATAAGTTTTAAAAGGAGCGTGAAGACTATTTACTATTTGTGAAACATGAGATGGGTTACTATAATGAAAACGTACTCTTAAATGGTGTTTAGGATCTCCATAACGTATAAAAAACCATTGATTGATAAAACCTCCGTCCATCAATTGTTTAGCAATTGGGTTGATAATTTCGGTTAAGATTAAATCTGATGTTTTGGGGCCTGTATACAATTTATAGTACAACCAGCTATCTCCAATGATAAAACTTCTTTGAATATTATTTTGCATCTTAATTTCCTTCTTTTTGGTCAGCTAATTTATTTTGATTGTAGAATGACAATACCACCTGGTTTGTGTAAAAGTTACCTTTACTTTTAACAACACTGTCTTTGTCAAATAAGAACTCAGTAATTTTAAAACTAGGTCTCTTTTTTACAGTATCGAGAAGCATCCTTGCAGAAGTAAGATTATTAAAATTAATTAATAATTCATTATCTCCGTCTGTTAACATCACATGACTGGGAATTCTTCGTTTGTCTAAAAAAGATTTTAATTCTGATTTTAGTTTATCATCATCTTTAAAAACATTCAGTAAAGGTTCTATATCCTTCTTTTTGATATTCCAGTTGGCTTCTTGTAAAATCAGGTTCTTATACTCTATCCTGGGAATAAACTCATACTCGTTAGCAAAAGGTCCTGTGTTAAAGCCGATTCCACTTCGTATTCCTTGTGTTTGCATATCTGCCAGGAAATGATAAATAGGTAAAGAATTAGCAGAATAGTTATGAGCATTTGTCAAATGAGGGATTACCTCTTTATTGGTTTTTTTAGACCTGAGTACAACTTTTCTATTGTTTTTAATAGATACCATAAGGTCGTCTAATGGTAATTGTTGTTCCTCTTCTAATAGCGATTTAGCGAGATACGGAATCTCATATTTACGAAAAGCAGGTCTCATCAAAATGTTTCCTACCCTGGATTCGGGTAAATGAACTATCTCTGCTAATATTTTATCGTTATTTATTTCTGCTTCAAGGTCAATAATAGATTGGGTATATTCGTTCAATGCCTGGTCTCCATGACAAAATCTTCCTAATAAATTTGCTGCACTGGAACCACCCGTACCCGAAAACTTAATTTTTTCTTCTCCGTCTATATGTAGTATTTCTACCATAGTAGACATGGTGTCAGGAAGGTCATCCCATCCTTGTTCAAAGTTTTTGAAATCCTCATCGGTAAAAACAACAGAGTATGATTTATTTACAAAAGCATCGATGAGTTTTTTCTGAACTAAACTATTAAAACTGCTCCAGCTAATTTCTGAGGCTCCGTTTGGAGTATTTCTTCCCGGAAGCACAATATCGTCTACTAATGGACTCACATCTCCACTTCCCTGATTTTGCCGATAACCGACACCTATTTCTATATCTAATGCATTTGCCAATAATACTTCCCGTTCTTCATAACGTTCATAAAAAGCATCTCTGAATTTTGTTAATGTAGTTTCTTTGTACGGTAATGAAATACTGTTAAGTATTGCCATTCCTTTTCTTACAGAATCAGTTACACTGGTACTTAAAACATTTTTTGAATACCCCAGTTCCATATCTGTTTGGAAAAGAAATTTTAATTCGAAAGAAGTATCAATTTCTTTCAAATAATTGCTCAATTCAATGTAGTCTGAAGTTTTGTTTCCTATTTTATTGTCAATAGAAGAGATGATGTCGTCAGCTTTAGTTAAGAAGTTTACTAATTTTTCAGTATTTTTTAATTTTTTTAAAACAGATAATATTTGTTCCAGAAACTCCGGTCCGGAAACAGAAGGTTCTAGTTCACTGATTAAAAGTTGACTGGAAACTAATTCATCTATAAACTCAGTGGCTTCTTCAATTGTTATTTCATCATCGACCAGTTCATTTGCCAAATCCTTTAAATACGCTCCTTTTTTTGCTTTCCCGATAATATGCTGTAAGTACTCAGAATGATCAACAGCTACAATATGATGATGCCTTTTACTATTTACATATTTATATTCTACATACCTTAACTGATCTCCTGTTTTATAGATACTGGAATTTGGATAAAAAAGTAATTGCTCTTTTATTTCTTTTGTTTTGATAAGATCTTGTGACAATGCCACCAAATAATTCATATCTAAACGGGTATGTCTTTTATTAGCAGACGATTCTTTTAGCTCAATATTAGTTTCATCTCCAAAAGTTCCTAATGCACACCCTGCAAAGAGGCCAAAAGGGGTACATCGTGAAGACATCCTGGCGATGTATTTCAATAAAGAATATTTAAGCTTATCATCTTTTTTATCCTGATTAGCCCATTTTATAGCTTCTTCACATAACGAAGGAGAAGCCAGGAAAACTGCTTCTCTTATAATTGGATTTTTAAAGACTTCTTTTATCTGCTCATCTGTAACTTTATCATTTTCTGTGAGCGATTCAAAAAAGTTTAGAGGCAATAAAGGAGTTCTTAAAACAAAGTTTGAAAAACTTTTATAAGGATTTTTAGTATTCATTCATATAAAATTTAAAATAATAAGGGAATTGATTCTGACTAACTTATCATTAAACATTCATCCCAATGCGATTCAAAATCAGAAATATGGTCAATAATGGTTAGTCCAATACCAGCTACCCCCTCTAATAAAGATATCCTGCCTTCCCAATCTTCATCTTTACCATTCCATTGTTTATAACCTGCTTTTCCATCTTCATGAATAGCCATTTTTAATCCGAAATCTATCCAATAATTGGCTGCTTCTTGAAACACAGGATCGCTGGTTTCTTTATATAAGCGATTAAATATTTGAGCGTTTCCGTAAGATCCGTGACATACCCCTGCATCTCTAATACCAGTATCTTCTACCGTAGTTCTATTGGCTCCATGCTTGAGGATGTGCAAGGCTTTATCCTTTAATTCGTTGTCATTTAAAGTTAAAGAAGCTCTCCAGAATGCCAAACCTACTCCTAAATCTCCATAGCACCAAGCCAGACGACTTTTACTTTTTTCTTCTTTAGGCTCAGTAACCCAACTAGGGTATAAAGAATATAAACCTTCACCTTTTATTTCATGGCTTTGGATGTATTTTACAGCTCCGGTTAGTAATGGAGCAACACTTTCTTTGAAAGTCTCAATTTCATGGAGCTTAGCTAAAAAGATAACAATACTTGACATGCCATGAGATAAACTTAAATTATAGCCTCTTAAGCCTGTTTCCATATCTAAGCGAGACTCCCATTTTAATCCGTTACCGTCTGCATCTTCTTGAGCTGTTTCTTTTAAATAAGTAACCATCCTGGATAAGTATTCTTTGTAACGCTCTTTTAAATCGCCATCTTTTGTATTTCTATATCTTTTAAGAAAATAATAAGCATAACCTATACCCGCATGTAAAAAATCATATTGTCCTTGTTGCATATCGTAATCCATTACTCCTAAAAGGTATTCATCCAGATCTGACAGCAGTTCATCATTATCGGAATCCATAAAATCTTCTTCTAAAAGATGTTCGAAAACCCATCCTGCACCTGCTATGCCAGAACAATACGTAGGGAATTGGTAGCCATTATTTATTCGATTCACAGCTTCTTCAAGAATATCAACACCTACATCAGCATGTTTGTCTGTGTCAAGGTATTTAGAATAGTAAAAATGAAATAAAGCAATTCCTGAGATACCTGCTAAAACTCCTAATTGATCATTTTCTTTATATTCTTCTTTTAGAATCGTACTTATTTCTTTTAATTTTTCTTCTAGCTCAAGCTTATTTTTCATAGTTGTATAATGTGTAGAATGATATAGATTTCTTTTTGCACCAAAATACGAAATTAAAATAATTTTTTGTAGAATTTATCTGAAACTTTATTCCGCTGTGATTAGATATAATGTAAGATATTACAGTAAGAATTAAATTTAGCTTTTAGAATGATATTTGGTACTTTTGCTTTTAATGAACAGACAAGCTATAGGTATTTTCGATTCTGGTATAGGTGGGACTTCTATATGGAAAGAATTAATCAAGCAACTTCCAGGGGAATCAACAATTTATTTAGCAGATAGCAAAAATGCTCCTTACGGTGAGAAAAATGAGCAGCAAATTATTGATTTATGTGTAAAGAATACGGCATTCCTTATCAAGGAAAACTGTAAGATTATTGTAGTCGCCTGTAATACTGCTACCACAAACGCCGTAAAATATTTACGGGAAAACTATAACATCCCTTTTATTGGAATAGAACCAGCAATAAAACCAGCAGCTTTACAAACTAAAACTAAAGCAGTAGGGGTTTTGGCCACTAAGGGAACATTAAGTAGTGAATTATTTCATTATACAAATAGTTTATACAATGATGGGATTAATGTAATAGAACAAATAGGGATTGGATTGGTTCCGTTAATTGAGCAGGGAAAAATAGATAGTCAGGAAATGTCAGATTTATTGAAACTATATTTAACCCCTATGCTGGAAAAAAATATAGATCATTTAGTACTGGGATGTACGCATTACCCTTATCTCATGCAGGTGATTAAAAAAATGGTGCCTTCTTCGGTTAAAATAATTGATTCAGGAGCAGCTGTAGCACGACAGACAAAGGCAATTCTAACGAAACACAATCTGATAAATTCTCAAGTAGATGATGTCAAGCATCAACTTTATACAAATACAGACGAAACGTTATTAGCTTCATTTCTTAAAGATGTTGATGCAGAATTTAATGTAAACTACTTGGATTTTTAGAATAATCAGGCTAAGTATACTTCTTAATAATAACATCTACACTTCTGTAATAACTACTCCCGAAAATATTTAAGTGAACCAGTAAATAATAGATCTGCCAGATATCCAGCCTTTTTTGCCAATCGTCTTGCAGAGGGAAATAATGATTGTAAGATTCGAATAACATTGGAGAGAATCCGCCAAATAAATGCATCATAGCAATATCCATTTCACGATGAAAAAAAGAAACAGAAGGGTCAATTAAACAAGGAGTAGAGTTAGTAGTAATCAGGTAATTTCCACTCCATAAGTCCCCATGAATTAATGAAGGAGATTCTAACGGAATTAAATGCTCTAATTCTTTGAAAAATACTTCCTTGTTTTTAAACTGAAATCCTTTTGTGACTGCTAATTCAAATTGAGGTATTAGCCTTTGTGAGAGGTAAAACGAAATGGCAGTATCACAATAATTGTTTTGTTGAAAAAGTGACCCAATATAATTTGAACTTTTAAAACCAAATCTTGAATGCGTAGTACGATGCATACGAGCTAATTGCTCTCCAAATGCTTCCCAAAAACTCAGCTGAGATTTCTTTTGCTCGAGATATTCTAAAATAATAAATGCATAATTATTAAAAGCCCCTGTTTTTATTACTTCAGGAACTCTAATCGTATTTGAGGCTTTTATTGCTTCAAGACCTTCTTTTTCTTTGTCAAATAATGATGGGAATGCTTTAACATCATTAATCTTAATAACCAGGTTATGAGAAGAAGTTTTTAAAAGAAATACCTCACTAATATCTCCTCCCCGTAATGGTTCATAGGAAGATATTGAAGTATTGATGATCGTTTCCAGGTATTTGAGAAACTCTCTAGAAATCAAACCTTAATATTAATTATCTTTTTTAATATATGTCAAATAGGTAAACGCACATTCGTGTCTCTCATCTTTTGGGTGAAACTCTTCGTGTACTAATTCCCATTCTTTTTCATCAAATTCAGGGAAAAACGTATCAGCATCATAATCACAATGTACTCTTGTGAGTTCAATTTTCTGAGAAAATTCAAGGCCTATTTTGTATATTTCTCCTCCTCCTATAATATAAGGATGTTCATCATCTTTTACCTGATCTAATGCATCTTTTAAAGAATGTACTACAATACAGCCCGGAGCTTTGTAATCTTTTTTTCTTGTAATGACAATGTGTATTCTGTTAGGGAGGAGTTTAGGAAAGGTTTCATAAGTTTTTCTCCCCATAATGATATGATGTCCGGAAGTAAGGTCTTTAAATCTTTTGAAATCATCAGGTAAATGCCAAACTAAGTCATTGTCTTTACCTAATGCATTATTTTCTGCAGCTGCAGCAATCATTGTAATCATTCTTCTTGTTCTTTTTTTATTTCAGTATCAGGAAACTCTTTTTCTACTTCCATGCGAATTTTTTCTATTTTGGCTTTTTGCTTGGCGATCAGTTTTTCACGTTGTGATTGCTCCCAGTCTTTTCCCAGAAACTTCCTGGTAATAAAAACATTAATAATGTGGAGAACAAATAAAAAAGCCCAAAATGTAATTGCCCAAATAAACCAATTATAATTTTCACCGTATCTTAAAACTTTATTAATAATGATTAGAAATACACTCCCAATCAGGAAAATAACAAAATGATAATAAAGCCTTTTCTTTTGCCTGATCCTGTTTTCAGCATTTTTAATAAGCTCGTATTGTTCCTGATCGATTTCGGAGGTATTTTTGTTTTTAGAAAACATAGTTTGGTTACCTTTAGCAACACAAATTTAAAGCTTTTAATTAGATAATTTATGGCTCCTGATATTAATAAAGAATTCCCTCTTTTATCTCAATATACCTATGCAAACATTGCCGCATCGGGCTTAATGTATGAACGATTAATGGATTGGCGCCAGGAACACGACCTGGACTTTCTTATCAAAGGGAGTATTTTTAGAGAAAAACATCATGTATTTATAGAAGAGATTAGAGCTACCGTCGGCCAGTTTTTTGGTTGCCGTACAGAAAATGTTTCTTTGATTCCTAATTTTTCTTTTGGATTCAATACTTTTTTGGAAGGAATTGATAAAGGAAAGAAAGTTTTGCTATTGCAAAATGATTACCCTTCTGTAAATGAAGCTGTAGAAAACAGAGGATTTAAAACATGTTATGCTGTTATCGATGAAAATCTGGAGTCGAATATTAAAGAAGCTATAAGAAATGAAAAGCCAGATATTTTAGCATTGAGCTTAGTGCAATATATTAATGGAATTAAAGTTGATTTAGATTTTCTGAAAAACCTGAAATCGGAATATCCGGAACTCATAATTGTAGCAGACGGAACACAATTTTGTGGGATAGAAGCTTTTGATTTTGAAACCTCAGGTATCGATATTCTGGGCGCCAGTGCTTATAAATGGTTGTTGGCTGGATATGGTTGTGGTTTTATGATGTTTAAAGAAGATTGCATTCGTCATATTTATCCAAATACATTTGAAAATTTAGAGCCTGTAACTTTCTCAAAAACACAAGAACATTTAATGCGATATTTTGAGCCGGGGCATCAGGATACACTAAATTATGGGAGTTTAAAATTTTCATTAGATTTTCTTCGAGAAATAGGAGTGGATAAGATTCAGGAGCAATTGGAAATATTATCATCAAGAGCGAAAGAAGAATTAACCCAATTGAATGCATTGGAAGATGCTGTAGTAAAAAGAACAAATCACTCTACAATTTTTAATATCAAAGGAGACGATGCCTTATTTAAGAAATTAACTTCCAATGGTATTATTTGTTCGCAAAGAGGGAGCGGAATTCGCCTGAGTTTTCATTTTTTCAATACAGAAAAAGATATCAATAGAATTGTTCAATTACTTAGAAAGGAATTAAAAGAAACATAAGGATGGTTTCACTATTTAAAATTCCAGATTTTGCTTAAATAAAATTGATTGCCTCCTGGAAACCTGTACTTCTTTGTTATTTTCTAATGTGATTTTAAGTGTACCTTTAAAATAAGGAGCAACCTTTTTTATATGCTTTAAATTGATAATTTGTTGACGATTTACCCTGAAAAACATTCCTTCGGGAAGTTTATTCTCAATTTGATTTAATGATTTGTAAATGAGCGGTTTTTTGTCTTCGAAATGAACCCTCGTATAATTACCTACAATCTCAAATAAAGAAATATTTTTAATAGTTACCATCCAGCAATGGTCTCCATCTTTTATAAAAATTTGACTGTTCTCAGATAATAAAGCGTCCTTACCTGGCTTTTTTTCGGTTTCTAAGGTAGCCTGCAACTTTTCTATAGCCTTGGCAAAACGGTCTTTATTTATGGGCTTTAACAAGTAGTCAAAGGCATTGTATTCGAAACTTTTTATAGCGTATTCGTCGTAAGCAGTAGTGAAGATTACTTTTGGTATTTCATCTAGCATTTCTAAAAGTTCAAATCCGTCTTTTTCCGGCATATTGATGTCAAGAAATAATAGTTGAGGTTGTTTTTCAGTAATTATTTGATAAGCATTAATAACGTTTTCGGCTTCACCCACTATTTCTATTTGAGGATGATCTTTAAGAAGCTCTTTTAATTCGTTTCTGGCTAAACGAGAATCTTCAACAATTATAGCAGGTATTTTTGACATTAAATAGGTATTTGAATAGTTGCAGTTACATGATTATTGCTTTCAGAAAGAGAGAAATTCGCTTTTCCTCCGTAAAGTAAAACAAGACGATCTTCAATATTTTTCAGTCCTATTTTGGTGGTGCCTTTGGTTGAAGCAAGCTTTCCTGTATTAATGACTTCAATGACTAAATTCTTATTTTTTTCAAAAATATTTAATTTGACAATCCCTCCGTTTTTCTGATTAGAAATCCCGTGTTTTACGGCATTTTCTATTAGCATTTGTATAAGCATTGGCGGAACTTCAATATGTAACAAATTGGAAGCTATTTCAGAAGTAAAAACTAAACGATCTTCTAGCTGTATTTTTGATAATTCAATATAATTTTCAATTACTTCTATTTCCTCATTAAGAGCGATGAAATCTATGTTATTTTTAGATAAAGAATAACGTAACATTTCAGATAGCCTGGTAATCATCTCCCTGGATTTATCTACATCTTCCAGCATTAGTCCGCGAATGTTATTAAGGCTGTTAAACATAAAATGCGGATTTATTTGCCCTTTTAACGTATTGAGTTGTGCTTCTTTTATAGTTGACTCCATTTGCAAGCGCTCTATTTTATTCTCCCGGACACGCCTGCTACTTTTAATAGCGATATAAAAAATTAGCCATAAAAAAATAAAAGCAAAAGCATTTAGGATATTGCTAATTATAAGTAGCGAAGTTAACTCTAAATATTCTCCATTAAATAATTTATAAAAAGGAAGAGCAAATAAAAACGAAATTGCAAATGCTATAGATGTAATAAAATAGGCGATTAAAATCTTGAAGATTTCTTTTGTTTTGAATCCATCAAAAGAAATATGCTTTTTTAAATAATTTCTTAATAGTGTAGAACAAGTAATTCCGGAAAGGAAAATGATAAAAATTTCAGCATACGTATAATATTTACTGGAAAAACTATCCATAACTATTTTTCCTATGCCATTAATAGTTATTGGAATTCCCCATCCTATTATTTGTAAAAACCAAAACCAAACCGAGTTTGAAATCTTCATAGATGCTTCAATAATTTAAAAAAATATAAGTATTGTCATTGTTCTACTTCTCGAAGATCAATGAATTATTTTGTTTTTGCAAGTATCCAATCTTTAACGATTGCTAAAGCTTCAGGAGAAAAAGTTTCTTCAATAACGCTATATTCATCAGGACTTCCGGTTTCTGATGTTTGAAATAAGTGATTTAAATCTTTTAATTCTTTAATAGTGACATCTTTATTTTTAGCCAGTTTTAAAGCTGATTCTATCCCTGGTAAATTTAATTCAGGGATTACCTGGAAATCTTTTTCGCCATTAATTGCTAATACAGGACATTTAACTTTTGATAAAAATTGCTCCGGATTAGTTTTTATAAAATATACCATCCAGGGATCACTAAATGTTCTAGCTTGTGATTGAATTAATTTATCAGTTAGTGTTTCTGTTAATGAGTTATTTGAGTTTTGATTTCTAAAATTCCTTAATGATTCTTGAATTTTGGTTTCTATTTTGGATTGATCATTTTCAACTTTAACTACGTTAAATGTTTTTTTTAATAATTCTTCACGAAAATCTATAACTTCTGCAGGTTCTCCTGCTAACTCCTGGGCACGCTTACTTTGAGTAAGTAAAACCTTTTCTCCATCTATACCTGTACCTGCCAGTAAAACAACAAATGCCAAAGTCTTATTTTTTGAAGCGACCATAGGAGCAATAAATCCACCTTCGCTATGACCTACCAATCCTATTTTTTTACGATCAATGTCGTTTCTGGATTTTAAATAAGCCACTGCAGCTTCTACATCTGTAGCAAAATCTGCCGAAGTAGCTCCTTTGTGAACTCCTTCACTTTCTGCGACACCACGATCGTCGTAACGTAATACAGCGATACCGTTTCTGGTTAAGTAATCTGCTAAGACTAAAAAAGGGCGGTGGTTTAATAATTCTTCATTTCTGTTTTGAGGCCCGGAACCACTAATGAGAATAGCTGCCGGAGGGTTTTTAATATTTTTAGGAAGCGTTAAAGTTCCTGCTAATTTTATATTATTTGCTTTTGTATTGGTGAAATGTATGTCTTCAACATGATAAGGATAAGGCTCTTCAGGATCTTGTGGCCTTGTTTTTTTCTTTGTTTCTTCTGAAGTTGAACGATTAAAATTTAATGGAGTTTCAAAACTTCCTTGTTTGAAGGTTCCGGTAATTAAATCCCCTTTTAAGGTACCTGTATACGTTACCTGTATATTATCTACTGTAATGACTAATTGGTTTTCTGTAAAAGAAGTACTGCTAGTAGGGATTCCCATTGCACCTTGATCTGGGCTATCCATAGTTGAGGTATATCCATTATCGGTTTTTGAAATATGAAAATTAATGGTAAGTTTTGTCCCTTGAACTTCAAGAGTGCCTTTCCAATCTCCTTCTACAGTTTGTGCAGATAAAGTTGTATTTATATATGAAAATATAAATAATAAAACTATAAGAATAATTCGTGCCATGATTGTTTATTTATTGATTATGAAACAAATGTATCTTAGTTATTCCTTTGTATAAAGAGAAATATGACGAACGGTTATTTTTTGATAGGGAACGGGAAAATGAAAATAAGCGCTGTAAATGGAGATTTAGAATACCTTAAATAGTTTTAAAGATAACCCGAAAACACTATTATGATAATTTATCAACTAAAACTGAACTGGCTTCCAGGTAAAAATTTTCAATATCTTTAAAGGTAATGGAATTATTGGCAGCCAGTAAGGCTCCTTTCCATTCTTTGTCAATCCATAAACCGTTTTTTAAAGAAGATAAACTATTATAATCGATAGGAATTCCCCATCCATAAGTATAAAAATATGGCAAATCACTAAGGCTGTCTGCTATCGCATATCCAAGACCTAATCCTTTACTCATGTCATGTTGAGAAGATAAATCGATGAGCATACCTGTATCAAAATGATGTGGCCATATTCGTATTTCAGTTGCGTTTTTATACGCTTTGGATATACTTTCTAATGCATTTTGACAAAAATTGCGATGATTAATCAGCTCCAGGATACTTTTTTCAGCATCTGTATCCAAATCAATGAAGGTTGTATGATCAGAATCCAGAGAAAACCCTAGATTGTAATTAAAACGATTTTCGTCTAAACTAACTAAGCTTAAGTGTTTTTTCAACCACGAGTCTAAATCTGTTTTTGCTAAGCCAAGAACATCCAACGTTATCGTTTCGGTTGGACTAACAAGCTTCAAGACAAGGTCTTTTATATGTAATTCTAAATGAATATTATTAACAGATCTGGATATAATAGCCTCTTTTTCTACAGACCATAGAAGATTAGATTGACTATCGTCTTCTGCTTTATCCAAATAACTATTGCTAAATGCAGCCAGTGTTTGAGATAAATGGTGAAGTTTGTTTTGTGTTTGGTTTAGTGTTGACATTTTGTATCTTATTCAGTTACAGTAACACCTTTCCAGAATGCTACATGACCTTTAATACCTTTAGCTAACTCACTAACTTCCGGGTAGTACCAGGCAGCATCTTTATTTTCTTTACCATCTACTTCTATAGTATAATAAGAGGCAATACCTTTCCACGGGCAATTGGTATGTGTGTCACTATTTTTAAAAAAATCCTTTTTTATAGAGTTAGGAGGGAAGTAATGATTGTTTTCTACAACAACAGTTTCATCACTTTCTGCAATTACAGTATTATTCCATATTGCTTTCATATATTTTTATTTTACGATTTAGTAAATATGTAATTTTTATAATAATTCTTGCTATCTGTAAATTGGCCATCTATTTTAAGTCCGGATTCTTCTGCTAACCAATTAACGATTTCATCGTTGTATTTTTGGGAGATCTCCGTGTGAATGGTTTCCCATTCCTGGAAATTTACTTCAAGCTCTAATTTTTTAATGCTTACTTTTTGTGTCTTTTTTGATACTAAAAAACTCTTAGCAGTTCCTGTTTCAGGATCATAAACTTCCCAATGAAGAAAGTCATCTAAGTTGAAATCAGCATCGAGCTCATTGTTTATTCTCGTTAATATATTTTTATTAAAGGCCGCTGTTACCCCGGTTTTATCATTGTAAGCATCCAGGATTGTTTGCGGGTTTTTCTTTTGATCAAATCCCATGAATAAAAGATCTCCTTCTACCATAGATCTTTGAATATCCTTAAGAAAATGTATAGCCTGAGGATGTAATAAATTTCCAATATTTGACCCCAGAACCATAATTACTTTCTTTCTCTCATTGTATTCGGATAATCTTTCCAGGACTTCAAAATAAGTTCCTTGTTGTGGATAGACGTTAACATTAGGAAGTTCTTCCCGGAGTGATGATTTGAGCTGATCTAATACATTCTGACTAATATCAATTGGGAGAAAATTGAAGTTGTATTGATGCTCATCCAGGTATTTTAATAGAACCTTTGTTTTTTTACCATCTCCAGCTCCTAATTCAATGAGATCAAATCCATCTCTTCCCTTAAATATTTCTGCTATGGCTGCTGTGTGATTAGAAATTACTTCAAGCTCACAGTTCGTCAAATAGTATTCTGGAAGCGCCATGATATCCTGGAAAAGTTTATCTCCTATTTTGTCATAAAAATATTTAGAAGATAAAAATTTTGGAGAAGCAGTAAGCCCTTCATATACTTCTTCTTCAAACTTGGTTTCAAAAGAAGTGGTTGTTTCGGTTTTCATATGTGATTGGTCGTTATCATTTGGCTAACCTTAACCCGGTAAATTGCCATTGTAAATAAGGATGAAAAAAATTGCGATATGTATGCCTTGTATGATGATTTGATGTAGCTACAGAGCCGCCTCTTAACACCTTTTGATTTACCATAAATTTCCCGTTATATTCTCCAAGAGCTCCATCTGCTTTTTCATAACCGGGATATGGAGAATACGCACTTTCTGTCCATTCCCATCGGCTTCCCCATTTAAAATAAGCTTGAGATGCTTCCCATTCAAACTCTGTTGGTAATCTAAGTCCTTTCCATTGTGAAAATGCAAAAGCTTCATAGTATGAAATGTGCGTTACAGGAGCGTCTAGAATTACCTTTTTAAGTCCGCTTAACGTATATTGATACCATTCCTCTTCAATTTTATGCCAATAAAGAGGGGCTTTAATGTTTTTTTGATTTACCCAGTCCCAGGCTTCTGCATGCCATAAGTAAAACGCCTGATAACCTCCGGCTTCAATAAAATCTATATACTCTTTATTGGTAACCAGTTTGTTTGAAATTTCAAAATCATGTAGAAAAACTTTGTGCCTTCCTAGTTCATTGTCATAACAAAAAGTATTGTCGTTATGACCAATCTCATAAACGCCTTCGGGAATGTGAATCCATTCCCTTTGAAAATTTTCAATCGGATTCTCTTTAAAATCACTGGAGTATTCCGGAAGAAGCGGATTATTTCCTAAAATAAACTTGATATCAGTTATTAATAATTCCTGATGTTGTTTTTCGTGATGTATTCCAATTTCAATTAAATTGTGAATTTCATCTGATAGTTCTTTTTCGGTTATAAAATGTTCAAGGTTTTTGGTAACATATTTACGGTATTCGTATACCTGAGAAACACCAGGCCTGGATAAGTTTCCTCGATCTGATCGAATTACTCTCTTACCAACAGTTTCGTAGTAACTGTTGAACACAAAAGAAAAATCGTCATTAAATAGTTTATAACCGGGAACATATTTTTTTAAAATAAATTCTTCAAAGAACCATGTGGTATGCCCCAGGTGCCATTTAGGAGGAGATACGTCAACAACAGGTTGGACTACGTAATCTTCAGTTTCTAGGGGAATACAAATGTCTTCGGTATGTTTTCGTGTCTGGAGAAAAAAATCCAGAATAGTATCAGTAGCAATCATTTTTAGACTAAAGTGAATTGACCTTAAAGATACGTATTTTATATAAGATTACCTGTTTTGAATAGTTAAACAGGAGTTAAAGAGAATGTGATAAAACCGTAAGCAATTATGAGTAAAGATGTTGATAAATTAAGTTTTAAACCGCTACTGTTCCTTTTATATGTGGATGCGGGTTATAATCAACCAACGTAAAGTCGTCAAAAGTAAAATCAAAAATATTTTTTACTTCCGGATTCAGGATCATTTTTGGTAATGGCCTTGGTTCTCTTGACAATTGAAGTTCTACCTGTTCCAAATGATTATTGTAAATATGAGCGTCTCCAAAGGTGTGGATGAATTCTCCTGCTTCATAGCCGCAAGCCTGAGCCATCATCATTGTAAATAAGGCATAAGATGCAATATTAAAAGGAACTCCAAGAAAAATATCTGCACTTCTTTGGTATAATTGGCAAGATAATTTCCCATCGGCTACATAAAACTGGAAAAAAGCATGACAAGGAGGTAGAGCAGCTTTTCCGTTAGCTACGTTTTCAGAAAAAGAAACAGAAGTATCGGGTAAAACACTTGGATTCCATGCAGAAACGAGCATTCTTCTGCTGTTAGGATTGTTTTTTAAAGTTTTAACGATATCTTTTATCTGATCAATTTCATCTCCGTTCCAATTTCTCCACTGATAACCATAAACAGGACCCAAATCTCCATTTTCGTCAGCCCACTCATTCCAGATACGTACCCCGTTTTCCTGTAAGTATTTAATATTAGTATCTCCTTTTAAGAACCAAAGTAATTCGTGAATTATAGATTTTAAATGAAGCTTTTTTGTAGTCACCATTGGGAATCCTTCACTTAAATCAAATCGCATTTGATGTCCAAAAACACTCAAAGTTCCTGTTCCTGTACGATCTCCTTTTTGATTTCCGTTCTCTAATACATGCTTTAAAAGCTCGTGATACTGCTTCATTTTCGTCGTCTTTATAGGTCGAAACTAAAATAGAAAAAGCTTTTTACATGAAGAGAAAAAGCTTTTAAATTTATTAAAATGTTATCAACGTTTAGCCAAGTATCATGCCTGCGATGGTTGCAGATAATAGAGAAGCTAATGTTCCTCCCAAAACGGCTTTTAATCCAAATTCTGAAAGTGTTTTTCGTTGCCCTGGGGCTAAAGAGCCAATACCACCAATTTGAATTCCTATAGAAGCAAAATTTGCAAAACCGCAAAGCATATAAGTCGCCATAATAATCGATTTATTATAAGTGAAATGCAAAGGGTTTTCAGGGTTTTTGAGATCTGCTAATTGTATATAGCCAACAAATTCACTAGCTGCTAATTTTATTCCTAATAGTTGCCCCATAAGAGCAATATCTTCTTTAGCCACTCCTATTAACCACATAAAAGGAGCGAACGTGTATCCCAGGATAAATTCTAATGAAAGATTTTGATAAGGCGTATTATTAGATATCCAGTCATTTAAATTTCCTATATAACCGACTTTTGAAAAACCATAATTGATCATCGCTATAAAAGCAATAAATACCAAAAGCATGGCTCCGACATTAGCGGCCAATTTAAGTCCTTCTGTAGTACCATTCGAAATAGCATCAAGGATGTTGGAACCTATTTTGTCTGAAGATACTTTGACATCTGTGTTGATTGATTCTTGTTGCGGATATAAAATTTTTGAAATCACAATAGCTCCGGGAGCAGCCATTACAGAAGCTGCGAGGAGATGTTTTGCAAACTGAAGTCTTAATCCAGGATCATCACCACCTAAAAAGCCAATATAAGCGGCTAAAACTCCTCCGGCAACTGTAGCCATACCACCGATCATGACTAACAGAATTTCAGACCTGGTCATTCTTTCCAGATATGCTTTAATCATTAAAGGGGCTTCGGTTTGTCCTAAGAAAATATTTCCGGCTACGCTTAAACTTTCAGCACCAGAAATACCTAAGAGTTTGGTGAGTGCTTTGGCAAGCCCTTTTACGACAATTTGAATAACTCCAAGATAGAATAAAACAGAGGTAAGTGCAGAGAAAAATATGATAGTTGGTAACACCTGGAATAAAAAGATAAAACCATAAGTATTAACATCCATCATTCCTCCCAATAAGAATTCACTTCCCGCTTGTGTGAAATTAAGTAATTGTACGAATAGACCTCCAATAAACTCAAATGTTTTTTGAATAAAAGAAACTTTAAGTATTCCAAAAGCTAAAAATAATTGTGCTCCAAGCCCTAGTCCAACAGTTTTCCAATTAATAGCCTTTCGATTGCTGCTAAAAATAAATGAAATTAAAATCAAAACAGTCATTCCTAAGATACCTCTCCATAAACTATTGAATGAGAATCCCTGGCTTGGTATAATCTGAGATAAATTGGAAGTATTTTCTGTATCTTGAGCCAAGACACTGGTAGAAATAAATAATAATGTAAATAGACAAAAGAAAATTTTCTTCATAGATGAATTTATTTCGTTTCTCTCTTTGATATTTCGTCTCTTATTTTCGCTGCTTTTTCATAATCTTCATTGGTAACTGCACTATCCAGCATTGTATAGAGCTCTTGAAGAGAATATGATTTGTAATTTTCTGATGAAGAAGGAGAAGATTTTGAACTTTCTGAATCTGCTAAGATTTCGTCAACAATAATGCTTTCACTTTTTTTATCTTCACTGTCTTTTGCAGAAAACTTAAGATAAATCCCAGCCTTGTCAAGAATAGTTTTATAGGTGAAGATTGGAGCATCAAAGCGAAGCGCTAATGCTATGGCATCACTTGTTCTGGCGTCTATAATTTCTTCAATTTTATCCCGTTCACAAATAATACTGGAATAAAAGACACCATCTACAAGTTTGTGAATGATTACTTGCTTTACTATAATTTCAAAACGATCTGAAAAATTCTTAAATAAATCATGTGTCAGGGGTCTTGGAGGCTTTATCTCTTTTTCTAAAGCAATTGCTATAGATTGAGCTTCAAAAGCACCTATAACTATAGGGAGTTTTCTTTCACCATCTACTTCATTGAGAATAAGTGCATAAGCTCCATTCTGTGTCTGACTATAAGAAATACCTTTTATATTTAAACGAACTAAACTCATAAAAACCTTTAAAATAAAAGGGCTGTCTAATACTAGGATATCCCAATTTTAGACAGCCCTTAACGGGTACAATTTAACAAAAATTATGCGTTTTGCGCTTTAAATTCTTTTAATTTTTCTATCAGTTGAGGAACTACTTCAAAAGCGTCACCTACAACACCATAATCTGCAGCTTTGAAGAAAGGAGCTTCTGCATCATTGTTAATAACAACTTTTACTTTAGAAGAATTAATTCCTGCTAAATGCTGAATAGCTCCAGAGATACCTATAGCAATGTATAAGTTAGAGGCTACTGGTTTTCCGGTTTGTCCAACGTGTTCACTGTGAGGTCTCCATCCTAAATCGGATACAGGTTTAGAGCAAGCGGTAGCAGCTCCTAATGTTTGTGCTAAATCTTCAATAAGTCCCCAGTTTTCTGGTCCTTTTAATCCTCTACCGCCAGAAACAACAACTTCTGCATCTGCTATGGTTACTGTTCCAACTGCTTTATCTACAGCAGTTACTTTACTGGTGAAATTTGCATCATCCAGTTCCGGAGAAAAAGACTCTTCATTTGCAGCTCCGCTGTTTTCTTTAATTCCGAAAGAATTTTTAGAAAGACCGATTAATTTTACGTCAGTGTTTATTTCGGTAACATTGAAAGCTTTATTTGTGAAAGCAGCTCTTTTTACTCTAAAAGGAGCAGTGCTTTCTGGTAATGCAACAACGTTGGAAGCGTATCCTGCGTTTAAATAAACAGATAAAATAGGCGAAATAAATTTACTATCTGCACTAGAGCTAATAACCACAGCAGTTGAATTCTCTTTTTCAGCAGCTTGTTTTATAGTACTGGCATATGCTTTTGCATTAAAATCGTTTAATTGATCGTTAGAAACGTTCAATACTTTTTCTACTCCATATGAACCTAATTCATTTGTATTTTCAGCATTTATACTTATAGCTGTTACAGAAGTACCTAATTGATCAGCGAGTTCTTTGGCATAAGAAGCAACTTCAAAAGCAGTTTTTTTAAACTTCCCATTTTCAGACTCGGTATATACTAAGACAGACATAGTTTCTTTTTTAATTTCTTTTTAATGTGTGTGATTTAAATAACTTTTGCTTCTTTGTGTAGTAAGTCGATAAGTTCATCCAAATTATCAGGAGATACTAACTTAACCGCACCTTTAGGAGCTGGTTTCTCAAATTTTACTGCAGAAGTTTTAGATGTAGCATCTACCGGTTCAAGAACGGTAAGTTGTTTTTTTCGAGCCATCATAATTCCTCTCATGTTAGGAATCCTTAAATCACTTTCTTCAACTAAACCTTTTTGTCCACCAATTACTAATGGTAAGGTAGTAGTGATAGTTTCTTTTCCACCGTCTATTTCACGTACAGCAGTTGCATTGTTTCCTTCTACCTCCAGACTAATACAAGTGTTTACAAAATTTGCATCAATTATCGTAGCTAACATTCCCGGTACCATTCCACCATTATAATCAATAGACTCTCTACCCGCAATAACTAAATCGTAATTACCTTCTTTTACAACAGCAGCCAATTGTTGTGCAACAAATGCTCCGTCTGTAGCTTCTGCATTAACACGGATGGCTTCATCTGCACCAATAGCAAGAGCTTTTCTTAGCGTAGGTTCTGTATCTGCACCACCAACATTAACAACAGTTACATTGGCACCTTGCTTTTCTTTAAACCACATAGCCCTGGTTAAACCAAATTCATCATTCGGATTAATAACAAACTGTACACCATTGGTGTCAAACTTAGTATCTCCGTCAGCAAAATTGATTTTAGATGTAGTATCCGGAACATGGCTTATACACACTAATATTTTCATTTCTAAGATCTTTTATTTTTGATTTAATAATATGTCGACGAAGATACTGATAATTTACATAATATACTATGCATGCATAGTATATTTTAGACAACATTTAACTTTATTTTTCAGGGATATAAGTAAAAGATAATGCTGAGTCAGGGCAATTGGTGAATTAAAGAAGAAATACAAAGTAAACCTTATGAAAAAGCTTCATAACAAAAGTGCTCATTTTGGTTATTTTTAGTAAAAACGGATCATCAAAAGTTAGGATTTAATTATTACTTTTGTTTTTCTATTGATAGAAAACGAAATAATATTGCTGTCATAATCACAAATACATGAAAACAATACAATTCAGAGAAGCTATTGCCGAAGCAATGAGCGAAGAAATGCGCCAGGATGAATCTATTTATTTAATGGGAGAAGAAGTTGCCGAATATAATGGAGCATATAAAGCTTCTAAAGGAATGTTAGATGAATTCGGAGCTAAGCGAGTTATAGATACTCCTATTTCAGAATTAGGTTTTGCCGGAATCGGCGTAGGGTCTGCTATGAATGGTAACCGACCAATTATAGAGTTCATGACTTTTAATTTTGCTCTTGTAGGAATAGATCAAATTATAAATAATGCTGCAAAAATGCGTCAAATGAGTGGCGGGCAAATAAACATCCCGATTGTATTCAGAGGACCATCAGCTTCTGCCGGTCAATTGGCAGCAACACATTCACAAGCTTTTGAAAATTGGTATGCAAACTGCCCGGGATTAAAAGTAGTTGTACCTTCAAACCCATACGATGCAAAAGGATTATTAAAATCTGCAATAAGAGATGACGATCCTGTAATTTTTATGGAATCAGAACAAATGTATGGAGATAAGGGAGAAGTACCGGAAGGAGAGTATACAATACCTTTAGGTGTAGCCGATATTAAAAGGGAAGGAAATGATGTAACAATTGTTTCTTTTGGTAAAATAATTAAGGAAGCATATAAAGCGGCAGACGAACTAGAAAAAGAAGGGATCAGTTGTGAAATCATTGATTTGAGAACTGTTCGTCCTATGGATCATAAATCAATCATAGATTCTGTTAAAAAAACGAATAGATTGGTGATACTGGAAGAGGCCTGGCCTTTTGGTAATGTAGCTACTGAAATTGCGTATCAGGTTCAGTCACAGGCTTTTGATTATTTGGATGCACCAATTGTCAAAATAAACACAGCAGATACACCTGCGCCGTACTCACCTGTTTTATTGGCAGAATGGTTACCAAACCATGAAGATGTCATTAAGGCAGTAAAGAAAGTTTTATACAAATAAAAGATACTGTTTAAGCGTTATAAAAACTTCACTAATAAAATGGTGAAGTTTTTTGTTTTAAATTAAAATTATGGCATGATAATTTCTTATCAGTAAGTGCCAATAAAATAAATAAAATAATGAGAAAGATTTTTTTGGGTATCTTTTTTCTGCTCTTTTGTTCCTTATCTGCCTGGTCGCAAACAAAAATAGGAGGAGTCGTAGTTGATGAAGAAGGTAAGCCAGTCCCGTTTGCCAATATTATTTTTAAAAACTCTTCCGAAGGAACTATCACAAATGATAATGGAAGATTCTATTTCGAATCTGAGAATACCTATTCTGCTATCATAGTTTCTTTTATAGGTTATACTACACAAGAAATAGAATTGACCAAAAGAGTGACTTACGATCTTAATATTGTATTGGTAGCCGGAGGCGAACAATTGGATGAGGTAGTTGTTTATACTGGGAAGCAATCCAAGAAAAATAACCCGGCAATAGATATTTTACGTAAAATATGGGCTAAGAAACGTGAAAATGGTATTAATAAGTTCAAACAATACGAGTATGATGAATACGAGAAAATTGAATTTGATTTTAATACTATTGATAGTGCTATGATAAATAGTCGTTTATTTAAAGGCCTGGAATTTGTTTTTGATGATTTAGATACTTCAAGGATAACAGGAAAAACCTACCTCCCGATATTTATAAACGAAGCCTTCTCTAAAGTATATGGAGATAATAAACTCAAAAAAATTAAAGAAGAACTTGTAGGGAATAAGAATTCTGGTTTTGACAGTAACCAGAGTATAATAGCTTTTGTGCAGGATTTATATGCAGATTATGATATTTATAATAACTACCTGAAATTTTTCGATAAGAGTTTTGTGAGCCCTTTATCCAGGGGAGGAATAGATGTTTATAATTATGTGCTCGCAGATACTGCCTACATAGATAATAAATGGTGTTATAATATTATTTATTACCCAAGACGAAAAAATGAGCTCACTTTTAAAGGTGATTTCTGGGTAAATGATAGCACGTTTGCCATTAAAAAAATTAATATGGCTGCTACCAAAAGTGCTAATATAAACTGGGTAAAAGAAATTTATATAGAACAGGAGTTTGATGTAGTAAACGATTCTGTTTTTCTTTTAAAAAGGGATTATTTTCTAAGTGATTTTAGTCTTAATAAAAAAGAAAAATCGAGAGGGATTTACGGAAAACGTACTACGGTCTATGATAATTATAAATTTGATCAGGAGAAGCCGAGTAATTTCTATGATAGAAAAGTAGATATTTATGATGAACAGGTGTATAATCGAGATGACGATTTTTGGGAAAAAAACAGGTTGGAGAAACTCAACGAAGATGAAAAAGGAATCTATAAGTTAGTCGATACCATTTTAACGGTTCCAAAATTCAAAAGACTGTATAGTGTGGGAACTGTATTGGCCACGGGTTATTACGAGTTTGATAAACTGAATTTTGATTTCGGGCCTGTGTTTTCAACATTTGGAGCAAACGAAGCCGAAGGATTGCGTATTAGGGCAGGAGGGCGTACTTTTTTTAGTTCAAATGATGCATGGAGGCTTGAAGGATATACCGCTTATGGTTTTAAAGATAATAAATTTAAATACGGGATCTCCGGAAAATGGTTAATAGATCGGAAAAACCGGATTATTATTTCCGGGGGGAACAGAAGGGATATTGAACAGATTGGTGTGAGTCTCACAGCAACGAATGATGTATTGGGTAGGAGTTTCGCATCTTCTGCAATTTTTACTACCAGTGCAAACAATACGTTGACCAATATAAATTTAACAACTGCTGCTATTGAGTTTGAACCTTTTAGGAATGTCATTTTGAGGACCGGAGGATCGTACAGGACTTTAAAATCTGCTTTACCCGAAGAGTTTAATTTAGATTATGTTAATCCTGAATCTCCTACCGGAGTTTCCTCTGAAGTAAAGCAGGTACAACTTAATGTAGCCTTAGAAGTTACACCAAAAAGAAAAACTTTGGGTTATGGGGTAGAACGCGTGAATGTAAATGATGATTTTTCCAGGTTTCTTATTAGTTATTCTCAAGGATTTGATGGGTTTACAGATAATGATTTTGATTTTAGTAAAGTTCAGTTATTTTACAGGAAGCCAACTCAAATAGGAGGATTAGGACGTTTGTTGACGACTGTCGAATTAGGTAAAACTTTTGGAGATGTGCCATTATCATTATTGAGTCCGGTACCCGGAAACCAAACTTTCTTTTCCATTTTTAATACTTTTCCTAACCTGGATTTTTATGAGTTTGTAACCGATACCTATGCCTCTGTGCATTTAGAGCAGAATTTTGGCGGGCGCTTATTTTCACGTATTCCATGGCTCAGAGATCTTAATTTGAGAGAAATTGTTGGAGTAAGAGGCATTTGGGGAGATTTATCAGATGCTAATATTGCGTTGAGTTCACCTACAAATATTCCGTTACTAGCACCTAATGAACAGATTTACTGGGAGTATTCTTTTGGAATAGGAAATATTTTTAAAGTGTTTAGAATCGATTTTAATTTCAGAGGAAATTATTTAGACCTGCCGGATGCGAGAAGATTTAGTGTGACAGGAGCATTTGGATTCTTCTTCTGATTATGATATAATTATTAAATTAAAAAAGCCTGAAAAGTTCAACTTTTCAGGCTTTTTTATGCTTGTAAATTAAGATTTGATTTAGTTCTTGTTTTTAAATTTATCAAAATCAGATTCCTGATCTACCTTAGGAAAAGAATTGTTTTTCGTATCCGTATCAGCAAATTCAAAATTAGGATCAAGATTCACCTCTTTTACTTCTTTAGATTTTACAAAAGTCTTTTTAACTTCATGCTCATTTAAACGCCAGATAGTAGCGGGTAATCTATCTATTTCTTTAGTTCCATCAGTATAAACCCATTCAATAGTAACAGGCATTACTAATCCGCCAACATTTTTGATAGCAACCTCATAGATATTTTTTCCTTCCAGTTGCTTACGGATTTCTGGTTCATCTACACGAGATAAGAAACCTCCATAACTGTTATCTGGTGTAGCAACCATTGAAATAACTTCAGCTCCTCCAGAAAAATCTCTTCTGTTTTGTCCTTCTGCGTTAATTTTTAAATCAACGTCTCTGTCTTCTATTTTAGCGTTAGTTTTATTATCATCAATCTTGTACCATTTAACATTTGTTAATTCCATATCTACATTATCTGTAGTAAAAAACCATCCTCTAAAGAACCAATCTAGATCAACAGCTGTTGCATCTTCTAATGTTCTGAATAGATCTCCGGGATTAGGATGCTTGTATTTCCATCGATTAGCATATTCTTTAAATGCCTGGTCAAAAAGTTCTTTTCCAACTATTGAATTTCTCAACATTTGAAGCCCAACTGTTGGTTTTTGGTAAAAGTTTGATCCAATTCTAAATAGACTTTCACTATCTGATGTAGTCATAATTGGACGCATGATACTTTTATCTCCACTCATATAAGGTACAATGCTTTTAGGAGTCGTGTGATTAAAGTTGGGGTAACGTTCTTCAACTGTTCTTTGATGTAGAAAAGTATTTAACCCTTCGTCCATCCACATCCATTTACGTTCGTCAGAACTCACAATCATAGGAAACCAATTGTGTCCAACTTCATGGATGATAGTACCAATCATACTTGCTTTTCTTCCTTCACTCATTTTTCCGTCTCTTGGTCTTCCTCCATTAAAACTAATCATCGGGAATTCCATTCCGATATTAGAAGTGTTAACAGAAATAGCTACCGGATAAGGATAATCGAAAGTAGATTCAGAATATACTTCTAAAGCATTAACAACAGCTTTTGTAGACTCTTCACTCCATACCGGAAGTCCTTCTTTTGGGAAAAAAGACATGGCCATTACGGTATTTGTAGGAAGCTTAACTGCTTGTGCATCCCAGATAAATTTACGAGAGGAAGCAAATGCAAAATCACGAGTATTTTTAGCTTTTAATTTCCATGTTTTTGTGCGTTTAGCTTTTTTCTTTTCGTTAGCTTCAGCTTCTTTAGGAGTCACAATTAAAACCGGTTTGTCAAATGACGTACGGGCTTTATTCATTCTGCTCATCTGTTCTTTTGTCAGAACTTCATTTGGGTTTTGTAATGCACCTGTAGCTGCAACGATATGATCTTCAGGAACTGTAATTTCTACATCGTAATCTCCAAATTCAAGGGCAAACTCTCCTAGTTTCTGAAATTGCTGATTTTGCCACCCTTCAGTATCTGTATATGCAGCCATACGAGGGAACCAATGCGCAATTAAATATACGGTGTTGTCGTCTTCAGGGAAATATTCAAATCCTTCTCTGGATAATCTAAATAAACTACGATCTGTAATATGATATGACCAGGCTATTGAAAATGATATAGATTCACCAGTTTTTAATGGTGCATCTAATATAACTTTCATCATGGTATTATTAACAAACGATTTTAAATTTTTACCAGAAGCATCTTTAATACTTTTTATGGTATACCCAGCTGGAAAATCAATAGCACGCGTTAAAATTTGCATACTTCTGGTATCAATACCGTTTCTTACATTTCCGACAGTATAACTAAATCCTTCGTTTTCTTTTCTGTTAACGTTTTGATCCAGTTGAATCCATAAATAGCTTAAATCGTCTGGAGAATTGTTGTAATAAGTAATAGTTTCTTCTCCTGTTAGAATATTGTTTTTTTCATCAAGTTGAGCTTTTATTTTATAATCTGCTCTTTGTTGCCAATACGCTTTTCCGGGAGCTCCGCTGGCAGACCTAAAAGAATTAGGAGGAGCAATCATATTGTCGATAGGCTCAAACTTGCCTTGCCAGGATTTATCCTGGGCTACCAGATTTGAAGATAAAAATGTTGATAATAATAAAAGTAATACGAGTCGCATGATAGTCTAATTAATTAGTTAAAATTAAGAGCTACAAGGTAGTGAATTTGTTAAGACTGATAATGTTAAAATAAATACAAATAAAAAATAGAAATAAAACCTGTTTTTTATAAAAAGGAAGCTTTGTTTTATTGCTTAAACTTAATGACTTCTGTATCTTTGCGGCCCTAAAAAACAATAGATATGAGTCCAAAAGGACAACAAACATTTGATGTGTTAATTGAAATCCCGAAAGGGAGTCGTAATAAGTACGAATACGATTTTGAATTAAAAAAAATCCGATTTGACAGAATGCTGTTTTCTTCAATGATGTATCCGGGAGATTACGGATTTATTCCGGAGACCCTGGCATTAGACGGAGACCCTTTAGATGTACTGGTTTTAGGTACAGAACCTACATTCCCTATGTGTGTGATGGAAGTAAAACCTATAGGGGTATTTCATATGGTCGATGAAAAAGGCCCTGATGAAAAATTGGTGTGTGTTCCTGTATCAGATCCTATTTGGAATAATTATAATGATATTGAAGATCTGAATCCGCATAGAAAAAAAGAAATTACTCATTTTTTCCAGGTTTATAAAGATTTGGAAAAGAAAAAAGTTGATGTAGGAGGTTGGGGAAATGCAGATGAAGCCTATGAAATTTTAAATAAATGTATCGCACGTTATGAAGATAGCGAACATAAAACAAACAATAATTTTACAATATAAATTGTAATTATTTATATTACATGTAGAAACCTTTCAGATGTATCATTTGAAAGGTTTTTTAATTAATATTCATTTTACTACTTTTGCGCCCTAAGTAAATAATTAACTGAAATACAAAATATGGAATCAAATATGATTTTTGTGCCGATGGTACTAGCCATTATTGGATTACTTTTTATGTTCACAAAAATGGCCTGGGTAAAAAAACAACCTAGCGGAAATGAAAAAATGCAAGGCATTTCTAAAGCAATTAAAGAAGGTGCTTTAGCTTTTTTAGGTGCTGAGTACCGCTTATTATTAATTTTTGTAGTCATTGCATCTATTGCTCTTGGGGCAATAGCATATTTTGTACCAACGACTCATTATATAATTATACTGGCTTTTATTTTAGGAGCCATTTTTTCTGCATTGGCAGGAAACATAGGGATGCGTATTGCTACCGAAGCTAATGCTCGTACAGCCGAAGCTGCTAAAACCAGTTTGCCACAAGCTCTAAAAGTATCTTTTGGAGGTGGTACTGTAATGGGATTAGGTGTTGCTGGATTGGCTGTTTTAGGGTTAAGCTTACTGTTTTTCATTTTTATAAAAATGTTTATCACAGGAAGTGCTTCTTTTTATGAAGAAATGACTATTGCTCTTGAAGCATTAGCAGGATTTTCATTAGGAGCAGAATCTATAGCGTTATTTGCTCGTGTTGGTGGAGGAATCTACACAAAGGCAGCAGACGTTGGAGCTGATTTGGTAGGTAAAGTAGAAGCAGGTATTCCTGAAGATGATCCTCGTAATCCAGCTACAATTGCAGATAACGTAGGAGATAATGTGGGAGATGTTGCCGGAATGGGAGCAGATTTATTTGGATCTTATGTTGCGACTGTATTAGCGGCGATGGTATTAGGAAATTATTTGATCAAAGATATGTCTGCAGGAACTCCGTTTACAGATGCTTTTGGAGGAATGGGACCAATTTTATTACCAATAGTGATTGCAGGAGTAGGTGTGTTGGCATCGATTATAGGAACTTTTTTAGTACGTATTTCAAGTAACGATGCAAAAGAAGCACAAGTTCAAAAAGCATTAGACACAGGAAACTGGGTTTCAATTGGAATTACTTTAATAGCTAGTTATTTCTTAATAGACTGGATGTTACCAGCAACAATGAATATGAATTTCTTTGGAGAAGGCCTTAGAGAAGTAGCTTCTATCAATGTATTTGGTGCAGCTTGTATTGGTCTTGCCGTAGGAGCTTTGATCTCTATCGTAACTGCATATTACACAAGTTTGGGTAAGAAACCGGTTTTAGATATTGTACAGAACAGTTCTACAGGAGCAGCGACTAATATTATTGCAGGATTGGCAGTAGGAATGAAATCTACCTTTTTATCTGTGATACTATTTGCAGCAGCTATTTTTGGATCGTATGCTTTAGCAGGATTCTACGGTGTTGCATTGGCGGCTTCTGCAATGATGGCAACTACAGCAATGCAACTTGCGATAGATGCATTCGGACCTATAGCAGATAATGCAGGAGGAGTAGCAGAGATGAGTGAATTAGATCCTGAAGTTCGTGAACGTACAGATATTTTAGATTCTGTTGGGAATACAACTGCTGCCGTAGGTAAAGGGTTTGCAATTGCATCTGCAGCCTTAACTGCTTTAGCATTATTTGCAGCTTATGTAACCTTTACAGGAATAGACGGAATCAATATTTTCAAGGCAGATGTATTAGCTATGTTATTTGTCGGGGGAATGATTCCTGTAATCTTTTCTGCTTTAGCTATGCAATCAGTCGGAAAAGCTGCAATGGAGATGGTACAGGAAGTACGTCGCCAGTTTAGAGAAATTCCAGGAATTATGGAAGGTAAAGGAACTCCGGAATATGCAAAATGTGTAGATATTTCGACAAAGGCAGCTTTAAGAGAAATGTTACTTCCGGGATTAATTACTATTATTACTCCAATAATTATAGGAATGTTATTTGGAGCTGAACCTTTAGGAGGGTATATGGCAGGTGTTTGTGTAAGTGGTGTAATGTGGGCTATTTTCCAAAACAATGCAGGTGGTGCATGGGACAATGCTAAAAAATCATTTGAAGCAGGGGTAGAGATAGATGGTAAAATGACTTATAAAGGTTCTGATGCTCACAAAGCAGCAGTTACCGGAGATACTGTAGGAGATCCTTTTAAAGATACTTCTGGACCATCAATGAATATCCTGATTAAACTTACATGTTTAGTAGGTCTGGTAATTGCTCCGATTTTAGGAGGGCATGCTGTAGAAGAAGGCTATGCTAAAGGAGAAGAGATTAAAATAGAAATGAATGTTTCAGGAGATGAATTGGCAAAAGCAGTAATTACAACGACAACTACTGTTGATGGAAAAGAAACTACAGAAGAAAGAATAGTAGAAGGAACTGTGGCAGATGTAAAGGCTCAGATTGAACTTATTCAGGAAGAAACTACTGATGCTGCAAATAAAGTGATTAAAAAAGTAGAAATAAGAAAGCACAAATAATCACATTCTATACAGTTTAAAAAATAAAGCTATGCTGAAAAGTATAGCTTTATTTTTTTGCCTTTTCCTTACGTATCATCATCAAGGTAATGTTAATTGATTATTGTCTGGAAAATAAATTAGATGAACCTGGAAGGTGATTAGTCAACTATCAATTAAGTTACAAATAGACATCATTCCTGAGAAAGCAAAAGCTACACATTAGATAACATAGTAATGATTTTAAGACTGCTTTGTTTGCTTTAGCAGGAATAGAAAGAATAGGCTTTCATTAACGTTATAGCAGATAAAATAGATGGGATATAAACGATTTCTAAACCTTTCTAAAACCTATTTTATATCATCATTCAAATAGAAAAATGAGATAAAAATAAAACCGCATCATAAATTATTACGATGCGGTTTTTTTATTACTTAACCTTTTAGTTAATTCTAACTATAAGAGATTATTATCTTTTTTCCCTTCTGTATCATATTCTTCCAGCAATTTCATAGTGGCTTCTATCAAATCTTTACTCTCTAACAGAAGACTAAAGTATAAAGTAGTGTTTTTAGGACTCGATTCGTCTGCTGTCCGGGTGCGTTCAATTTGCTTTTCTATCTTTTGAGCAACTTGTTCTAATAACTCTTGTTTTTCTTCTAATAAAAGCCCTATTTCATTAAAGTTTCTATTGTCAAATGCAGCTTTAATTTTATCAAATAAGATGCTTAGCTTTTGTTCAACTTCTTTTAATTCTTTTATTTGATTAAAGCGTAATTTCTTATGATTATTATTGATATGCTTATGACTTACTTTAGTGATGTACTCCATAGATTGCGCCATATCCTGTAAATAACCTAAGATAAGAACATAAAATTTACTGACTCCTACACTGGTTTCGTCTAAGTTTTTAATGAAATAAAAGATATTGTCTCTTAATTCATCTATTTCATTATTCAACTTGAAAACTCCCCTTTTACTCTTTTTTAATTTTGCTAAGTCCTGGACTGCCAGTCCATTAATGGTAGTTGTGTAAATTTTGTTACATCTGTCAACCACATTAGAAATATTATCGGCACTTTCTTCTATAACACCTTTTATAGATCTGCTTTCAGCTTTTCGCAGACGATTTTCTACTTTAGCTTCTTTTACTTTCTTGTTGTGTTTTATATAGTTTCTTATCAATAAGACTACAGCTACAAACAATAATCCTGCAATCACAGGACTTCCACCAACTCTGATTAATGAAGCCATTATTGCTGCTGCAATAAAAGCACTTATAGCGGTGAAGAACCAGCCTCCAATGACATTTAATACCCCTGCAACCCTGTAAACAGCACTTTCACTCCCCCAGGCTCTATCTGCTAATGATGTCCCCATAGCAACCATAAAAGTAACATAGGTAGTAGATAAAGGTAATTTGTATGAAGTAGCCATAGAAATAAGTACACTTGCTACCATTAGATTTACTGCGGCTCTCACCATGTCAAAAGCAGGCTTGTCTTGCTTTCTGCTAATTATAGATACCATAGGTTTTTCGAATCGTTCTTCAATATTTTTCTTTGTCGATTCAGGCAATACAGATGTCACTGTCTTTGATAAACTAATTGCAAAGCGAACAAATCCCCTGGACAAGAAATTAGGTTGAAAACGCTCTTGAGTAGCTTCCTGGCTAGATAAATCGATAGATGTTTTAACTACTTTTTTTGCCTTTGTAGAAAACCAAAGTGTAAGAATCATGATAATTCCTGCAAATAATAAAAGTAGAGTAGGCGTGTTTACTTTACTGCTTAACACATCCATTGAAAATTCTCCGGCCGGAACACCAGATGCTACCCAGGCTTCATAAGATTGCCATCCTGCTATTGGAACTCCAATAAAGTTAACCAGATCGTTTCCGGCAAAAGCAAGTGCCAAGGCAAAAGTACCTATGGCTATAACAACTCTGTAAATATTAACATTAAAGAAGATGATAAACACATAAGATATTAATGATAAAATAGCCAGGCACGCTATGACTATGGGTATGACATAAGTTTCCAGGAAACCTGTTAGGGTCATCCCTACAGTAACAATATTATTCTCAGAATTGACCTTTAAAATATTTTTTTTCGCCTCTATAAAATCTTTAACAGTTTCGAATGTTGCGTTAAAATAGGTATTTGCCCATTCTAATAATCCGTCTGCACTTCCGGAGTGTAAAGTTTGAACAACAGAACTGGCATAATTAGTCCCTTTTATTCCTTTTATAAAAATGAAATAAACAATTGAAGTTAATGCAATACCTCCAAAAACAGCACCAACCCATTTTGCTTTCTTTTCAAAATTGAATGTGATAATAAGCCTGGAAATATATTGTACAACAGCACCTACAGAGAAGGCGACTAAAACGGATAATAGAATACCAAAAATAATTTTAGTAGCTGTTGCGGTATTTATATAGGTATGTAAATTGGCAAAAGTCTCATTGTTTTCGCCCCCGTAAATTTTAAAAAGAGAGATGGCTACAGCAGCGCCTAAAAGCTCAAATACAATAGATACAGTTGTAGAAGTAGGCATCCCCAGAGTATTGAAAAAATCTAATAAAAGAATGTCAGTAATCATTACTGCCATAAAAATGAACATGATCTCATTAAAATAGAATTCCCCCGGATTAAAAATCCCTTTCCTGGCTACCTCCATTAATCCGCTGGAAAAAATAGCTCCAAAAGCAATTCCAATACTAGCAAGAATCATAATGGTTCTAAAAGAAATAGCTTTGGAACCTATTGCAGAGTTTAGAAAATTTACTGCATCATTGCTTACGCCAACTACAAGATCTGCAATTGCCAGTACAGCCAAAGCAATAATCATTAATAAGTAAATATTATCCATTTAGTATTTATTTAAAATGCAAATATTAAAATCTGTTTCCAGTTCAATGTTATCATATTGTTATGTATGATCTTTTAAGGCTTAGAAATATACATCTATTGACAGGAAATACAGGTTGTCTGAACATCTCTTCGATTAATCATTTCCATATCAATAGTTATCCGATTTTACAGAAACATATTTGCGCTAATTTAAGAGAAAGCTCCCAAAATCTAGCGACTACTTATTATTTAAAGAAAAAGTGAATTTTTAATCCTGTTTATGCTTGATAATGAGAGTGTTTTCTTTTTTGTAAGATGAGAATTTTTATTATTTCATAAATGTTAAAGTATAATTCTCAGACAAGTTTTTGTTATTCATTCCGACAAAGAGATGACCGAGGTGTATTTTAAGTTGATAATAAACCTTATTTATGAGAATAAAGTACTCTTTTATAATAGTTGTCATAAGTATTCTTTTTGTTGCATGCGATACTAAAGAATCTATTAATATATCTGGTAGTACTACAGTATTACCAGTGTTGTCTGATGCTGCTGAACAATTCAAAAAGAATAATCCAAATACCGTTATCATTGTAAATTCCGGAGGATCCGGAATTGGAATCCATCAATTAGGAGCAGGAAAAGTACATATAGGAATGACCTCTCGTAACATTACTTATGAAGAAATGGAGCAACATCCAGGAGTAGAATTTAATCCTATTTCTATAGGTAGAGATGCAGTTGTACCTGTGGTATCGTCAGAGATTTATGAGTCGGGTGTTCAAGCTCTTACTATGGATCAAATTGCTAAAATATACAAAGGAGAAATAGTAAATTGGAGTGAAGTTGGTGGGCCCGATAAAGAAATATTTTGTGTAGATAAAGAAAAATCAAGAGGGACACGTCATGTTTTTATGGAAGCTATTATGGGGGATAAAACTGCAGATGCACCCGGAGCAGATCTGGTAGTTGGTTCTAATAATGAAGAACAACTAGCTATTGAAGAAAGTGATGCTGCCATAGGTATGCTTTCTAATGCCTGGTTAAGTAAAGATGTCAAAGGAGTAAGTGTAATTATGCCAGATGGACATACTGTAGAGCCATCTCTAGAAAAAATTGAAAAGAAAGAATTCCCGATTACGAGAGATTTGTTCATTGTTGTTAATGGAGAACCAGAAGGAATTACCAAAAACTTCATTGATTATATCTTGAGTGACGAAGGACAAGAGATAGTCAAAGAGGCAGGGTATATCAGTGTAAAAAAAGTAAAAAGAGATTGATGGTGTTTTTAAAACAAACCGTGAAGTTCTGCATCAATTCTATTGATTACATCTCCTAAATCTTCCGGATTGTCTACAAAATTTAGATTATCTACATCAATAATAAGTAATTTCCCTTTGTTGTAAGTGTGTATCCAGGCCTCATAGCGCTCATTTAATCTACTTAAATAATCAATAGATATTGAATTTTCATAATCACGCCCGCGTTTGTGAATTTGATTTACCAGGTTAGGGATAGAACTCCTGAGGTAAATTAAAAGATCTGGTGATTGTACAAGGCTTTCCATCAATTCAAATAAAGATTTATAATTTTCAAAATCTCTGTTTGTCATTAATCCCATAGAATGAAGGTTGGGTGCAAAAATATAAGCATCTTCATAGATGGTTCTGTCCTGTATTATTTTTTTACCGCTTTCTCGTATCTGTAATATTTGTCGAAATCTGCTGTTTAAAAAATAGATTTGTAGATTGAAACTCCAACGTTCCATCTGAGTATAAAAGTCATCTAAATAAGGATTGTCTACAACGTCTTCAAAATGCGCTTCCCATTTAAAATGTTTAGATAAGAGTTTTGTGAGTGTAGTTTTACCGGCACCAATATTTCCTGCTATGGCTACATGCATATTATCTTTCTTTGACGATTCTTAATTAATAGGACAGTTTTTATTCAACTGTAAATATACAAGATATCATCTTTTAGAAAGAAAACTTCTCGATAAATATAAATAATGATTGAAAAAATCGATGTACCGTAATTTTTTTATGATGAAATAATTTAAAAACATCGGAGGGTTAGTATTTAGGAATTAGATATAGCTTTAGAGACAGGAAGGGGTAAATCAACAAATCAACTTATACCCATACCCACGAATATTTACAATTTGAATAGTATCATCTTTACTAAGCTTTTTTCTAAGTTTGGTAATAAAAACATCCATGCTCCTGGCACTAAAAAAATCGTCGTCTCCCCACAATTCTTTTAAGATGACAGAACGGTCAAGAACATTGTTTCTTTTTTCACTTAGATGATATAACAATTGTGCTTCTCTATGAGTTAATGTTTGAGTTTCATCATTAAACCCCAAGGATTGTTTTGGGAAATTAAATGTGTAAGCACCAATATTTATCGCTTCGGTATTTTTAATTGTCTTTACTCTTTTTAATAAAGCATGAATACGAACGATGAGCTCTTCCATGCTAAAAGGTTTTTTTAAATAATCATTTCCTCCGTGATTAAACCCATCGACAACATCTTTAGTCTGCGATTTTGCAGTAAGAAAAATAATAGGAGTTTTTTGATCCCTCTCTCGAATTTCCCTGGCCAAAGTAAACCCATCTTTTTTAGGCATCATTACATCCAATACTAATATTTCCGGGGCTTCTTTTTGATAAACCTGTAGCGCTTCTTCACCATTTTTACAGAAAAGCACTTCAAAATCTCTTGTTTCTAAACTCTCTTTTACAATCTGCCCAAGTGCAGATTCATCTTCAGCAAGTAAAACTTTTACAGTATTCCCCATAAACTATAATTGTATTTTGAAAATAGTATGTTTAATGTCCGGGACCAGTTGAATAGATCCGTTGTGCTTCTCAATAATCTTTTTGGTATAATAAAGACCAATGCCAAAACCTTTAACATCATGTTGGTTACCTGTTGGAATTCGGTAAAATTTATCAAAAATTTTATCCCGATGCCCTTTTTCTATAGAACCTCCATCATCTGCAATTGTGATTTCAGAAGAATCTAAAACAGAATTCAAATTGATCTCTATAGTGTCTCCACCATACTTAATAGCATTATCAATAAGGTTAGATACAGCATTTTCAAAATGAAAAGGATCTACTTCAACAATATGGGTTTCAATATTAGATTTAAAAGAAATGTATTTTTCCGGAGCTATCATTTGATGCTTATCCGTTAAATTATTAAGTATTTTGACGATATCTACAGCTTCTTTATTTAGTAATAGTTTATCACTGTCTAAAGTTGAGGTTTCTAACAACTTTTCTACCATTGAATGGAGTTTTTTAAGCTGTTGGTTAGAAATACCAAGATATTTTTTAGTCTTTTCTTTATCATCATTGGCATTGAATCGTTCTATTCCCTCCAAAGCTGTACTTACCGTAGCAATAGGAGTCTTAAATTCATGTGTAATATTACTGATGAGGTCGTTTTTAATTTCGGCCAGTTCTTTTTGCTTATTAATGATCTTTAGTAAATAAAGTAAGCAAGCTATAATGCTGACAGATAATAAAAAAGACAATAATATACCGGTAAGCCCCTTTTTTAAAGTCAGGAAACTCAAATTAGGAAAAAGGATTTTTAATTGTTCTTGCCTGGGAAGGTAAGTAGGTTTAGAGAACGTAAATAGCTTGTATTTTTGATCATTAATATCATTAAAACTACCGATAAGAGAATCGTTTTTTGAATAATGAGCCAATGCAAAATTCATTGCAATTCCTTTTCGTTCAAATTCTTCATTTAGAATTGGAGAAAGTTTGCTAAATTCTATAGAATCATTGACTAATGATATAATGATTTTATTGGTGAGTTCTCTTATTTTATTTAATCCCTGAGATGTGTCTTTGACAACAGAAACTCCGGAAATTCCTTGTACATTGATTATAGAATCGACAGAAAACTTTTTGTTGACCCAGAAAGTATCTTTTTTAGAAGCGTTTGAACAACATTTTTTTAATGAATCACTTAATGACAGCGCTTTATTGAAAATTGGGTTTACTCCTTTCTTAATCGAAGTATCTCTTATCATTATATCGAGAGAATCGGTTTTTAAGGTTATCGATTTAGAAACATTTTTTAAGAAATAACTGGTCTTACCATTTACGGCTTCTGTAGTAAACGTAATCACATTTGTTTTTGCCAGGTCTGTATAATAGATTTCAACTCCATTATCAAAGGCAATCTGAACTTCATTGATAAGTTGTTGCTTATTGGCTTCGTAATTTTTAATATTCCAATATACCTGAATAGCAATAGTAGCCACTATTGTAATGGCTATAAAGTAAATGATCAGACGATGATTTTTATTTTTCACAAATCAAATGTACTAACAATAAACAATTTAAAAAGAATCGGTTAACACACGTTAACACTGGTTAACTCAAAATCGGATTACCATACTGCAATTTTGTGGAGAAGAAACTTTAAAAATAGATATCATGATTAGTTTAATACGTAATTTGATGATTTGGGGTATTGTATTTACCGTAGGATCAATACATGCACAAGAATTGCAAGGGGTAGCTTATTATAAGACAAAGAGAAAAGTAGAGATTACCCTGGATAGTACTTCTGCTTTAAGTGGACAACAAAAGCAGATTAATGAGATGCTTAAAAAACAATTTGAAAAAGAATATGTATTGAATTTTAATAAAACGGCTTCTACGTATAAGGAGGTAGAAAGTTTAGGAGATGCCAGCACAGGATCAGGGGGAATAAGGATAAATGCAATTACTATAGGAGCAGGTGGAAAAGGTGATATTCTTTACAGAGATACAAAAAATAAAACGTATACGCATCAGCAAGAATCTTTTAGTAAGCAATTTTTAGTTCAGGATGCTTTGGAAGAAAGAGATTGGAAACTGGAAAACGAAACTAAGCAAATTGGAAATTATACCTGTTATAAAGCTACTTTTACAAGAGAAATAGAGGTACAATCTTTTACCAGTTTTAATAAAAATGAAGATGATGCCGAATCAGATAAAAAAGTAGAGAAGAGAAAAATAGTAACAACGGCATGGTATACTCCTCAAATACCAGTTTCTCACGGACCTTCTACGCACTGGGGATTACCCGGACTTATTCTTGAAATAAATGATGGAAGCACTATTATGATTTGTAATAAAGTGGTTTTAAATCCTAAAGAAAAAGTTGAAATCATTGAACCTAAAAAAGGGAAAAAAGTAAATGGAGAAGAATTTGCAGAAATCGTGAAAAAGAAGGTGGAAGAAATGAACAAAATTTACGGCGGAGGAAAGAAAGGGAAAAAGAACGGAAATACATTTAGTATAAAAATAGGGGGCTAATTAAATTCAGAACCTAGACCTTTTTACATCTTTTTTAGAAAAAAATAAATCAAAAAATGAAACAGTTTTTAAGTATCCTATTTATAGGACTGGGAATCTTTTGCTCAAAACTGAGTGCTCAGAATGTGAGAGTAGAAGGTGTTGTAAAAGATTCTCTAAATCAACCTTTGGAGTTGGCAAATGTTCTGGCGTTAAACCCTGAGACTAAAGGTATAGAATCATATGCGATTACAGACGATACCGGTAGATTCGCATTGTCTTTACCAAAAAATAAAACGTATACTTTAAAAGTGAGTTACCTGGGATATAAAACAAAAGAAGAGCAGCTCGTAATTGGAGACAGTAAAGAAAAAATAGTAAAGGAAATTGTTTTATTTCAGGATACCAATGTTTTAGAAGGTGTAGAAGTCGTACAAGAACTTCCCATTTCTGTAAGAGGAGATACTATTGTATATAAAGCAGATGCTTTTGCAAACGGAAAAGAAAAGAAATTGAAAGATGTTCTTGAAAAACTCCCCGGATTTGAAGTAGATAAAAACGGGGAGGTGAAGGTTCAGGGTAAAAAGGTTGATAATGTATTGGTAGAAGGTAAAAAGTTTTTTGATGGCGATACAAAACTGGCCACAAGAAATATTCCTGCAGATGCAGTAGATAAGGTAGAACTATTACAGGATTTTAATGAAGTAGCACCTACTCGTGGTTTGAATAATGAGCAATCATTGGCCTTGAATATTAAATTAAAAGAAGGGAAGAAAAATATCTTATTCGGAGATATTGCAGCGAGTGCAGGTGATGATGAACGTTATTTTGCGCATGCTAATTTGTTTTATTACAGTCCTAAAAGAAGTTTGAACTTTATAGGAGATGTCAACAATATTGGAGAGCAGGCTTTTACTTTACAAGACTATTTTAGATTTAATGGCGGATTTAGCAATTTAGCGGGGAGGTCAGGGTCGTCTATAAATATTTCTTCTGATGACCTGGGATTTGCATTACAACAAAATGATCGGGCCGCAAATGTCATTTCTAATTTTGGAGCATTGAATTTCAGTTTTAATCCGAATAAAAAATGGAATTTTTCAGGATTTTTAATAGGATCAGATATTGATACCGATTTAAGAACGAGGACACTTCGTACTTATATTAGAAATGAAGACACAAATAATCTGGAAATTTTAGAATCTAATATCAACCAGGAAAATAAATCAGGATTGCTGAAGCTTTCCGGAAAATATACTCCTAGCGCTAAATTAGATGTAAGTTACAATGCTTTTATAAAAGGATCTGAACTGGAGCAAAATGATAATCGTTTATCAAACTTCTTTGGAGTAGAGAATACGATTCAATCCAATAATAGTCAAACTCCTTTTTCTATTAAACAAAGTTTAAACGCTTTTTATGCTAAAAACTCAAAAAATGTGTTTTCTGTTCAGGCGCAACATGAGTATAAAGAACAAGATCCTATTTTCGATTTAATCACTTCGGAAGTACCTTTTGGGGGTGGGTTACCGTTAATTAATGATAACCTTTTTAATTTACTGCAAGACAAAAATATTATTACAAATAAGTTTGATGTCTCTGTTAATTACTATTATGTGTTGAATAAAAAGAATCATATAAATCTCATAGCAGGAAGTAGTTTCAGCAATCAAAAATTAAGCTCTGGTATTAATCAACGCTTGTCAAATAATCCTGTAGAGAATAATTTGGGAGATGGTTTTAATAATGATGCCGATTATAATTTTTCTGATGTGTATTTTGGGCTCACCTATAAAGTAAAGTTTGGATCTTTTATTATCAGTCCTGGAGCAAACCTTCATTTCTATAATACAGAAGACACACAATTTGGAGTGGGGAATACATTGAATAAAACCTTGTTACTCCCTCAATTATATGCAAAGTACAATATCCGAAGATCAGAATCAATTACGTTGAATTATGCGTTAAATGCAGAATTTACAGATATTAACAATCTTGTAGAAGGAACAACAATATCCAGTTATAATACCCTTTTTGACGGAAATAGAAATTTAGAGAATCAGTTGTTTCACCGGTTTACCCTAAGATATGCCAATTTCAATTCATTTAACTTCACCAATATTAATGGAAGTGTAAACTATACCAAAACGGTAGACGGGATTAATAATACGGTGATTTTTAACGGAATCAACCAGGTATTATCTCCTATAAATTCAGGATCAATAAATGATGTTTTGTCGGCAAATGGCTCATATGAAAAACGATTTGTATGGTTTAAAACCAGAGCTAGTACAAATTTATCTTTTTCAAGTATTAATAATGAAATAGATGGTGTGGAGAATACCAATGAATCATTTACACAAAATTATAGACTGTCGCTTGAAACTAATTTTAAAGAGGCTCCTAATTTTGAGATTGGTTTTGATAAAACAATTAATAATTATGAAGGAAGTCAGACCAATTCAGAGTTTGTTACGAATGCACCTTTTGCTAATGCTGAAATTGAATTTTTAAAACATTTCTTATTTATTGCAGATTATACGTATACAGATTTTATCAATAAAAATAACGATGTAAATAATTCTTATGATTTTTTGAATGCCACCTTATATTTTCAAAAAGAAGGAAGTCCGTGGGAATTTAAAATCTCAGGAACCAATCTGTTAAATACTACATCCATTAACAGGAGTTCTTTTAATGACTTTTTGATTAGTTCAAATCAATATTTTGTTCAGCCCAGGTATGTAGTCTTTGGGATCAAATACGATCTTTAGTTTTAGGACTTTTAGTTTGTGAATCATTCACTGTAATTAAAAACCACACGTTATCTGGCGTGTGGTTTTATAAATTTATACTAATTAGATTAATACTGTCTTATAAAATAGATTGTTTCATGCGTTTCCATACTTGTATAAGGAGAAAGCCTGCAACTACTGTTATAGCACTCGATAATAACGCTGAGTTAATATTACCGTAAACCCAGTTTCCTGTTGAAAAAAGACATCCATAAACTAAAATACAACCTAATATCATTGCTAAAATTCCGGAGGGGACATTCCATTTCTCTTTTTTATCTACAATAGATATACCCTCGTTTTCAGCTTCAGTAACAACTTTCTTCCATCCGGGTCCACCGGGTTGAATCTGTTTATAAAAATTATGTAATGTTTCTTTAGTTTCCGGTTGGGTAATAAAAGTTACAACTAACCAAACTATACTGGTGACCAAAACAACCACCGGAAATTTTGCCCAGGTTGGGAGTAAGCCTTCAACTACAGCTCCGGAATTATCCGTATGATTGAATAAGATGGTTTCAAGAGCAGTAAAATTGAGCAAAATAGAAATAATTCCTGAAGAGAACATCGCTGATATTTCACTCCATGCATTAATACGCCACCAGAACCATCGTAGAATAAAAATCAGACCGGTACCGGCTCCAAACATCAGGATAATGTCAAATAATTGTTTAGCATTTGTAAGAAGCAATGCCATAAGCGCACTTGCAACCATTAATACAACTGTGGAAATTCTTCCTACGTTTACCAATTCTTTCTCGGAGGCATTTTTGTTAACCTGTAGTTTGTAAAAATCGTTTACAACATAAGACGATCCCCAATTTAAATGCGTAGAAATAGTTGACATATAAGCGGCACCTAAAGAGGCTAAGACCAACCCTAGAAGTCCACTTGGTAATTTAGTCAGCATTGCAGAATAAGCAAGATCGTGCCCCAGTTTTCCTTCTTCGACATTTGGAAAGGCTTGCTGGATACTGGCAATATCCGGGTAGAGCACTAATGAGGCTAAAGCTACTAAAAACCATGGCCACGGGCGCAAAGCATAATGCATGATGTTAAAAAAGAATGTTGCTCCAATGGCATGATTCTCATTTTTTGCGGCCAGCATACGTTGAGCAATATACCCTCCACCTCCTGGTTCTGCACCAGGATACCAGGAATTCCACCATTGTACGGCCAAAGGGATAATTAATATCCCGATGAGTGCCTCTGTATCTGAGAAATCAGGGAGTAATGATATTTTTCCTGCTACATTTTCATGCGTTATCAAATTTGCAACTCCTCCTACTTCTGGTAAATTAACCAGATAATATGCAGCTCCAACCGAACCTACTATAGCTACAAAGAAAAGTACAAAGTCTGTGTAAACTACTCCTCTAAACCCTCCAATTGCACTAAAGATTACTGTAATTAACCCTGCAATACATACTGTTTCTAAAGGAGATAATCCCAACATGATTTGCCCGATTTTAATAGCAGCCAGATTAACAGCGGCCATTGCCATTACATTAAAAATAACACCGAGATAAACAGATCTGAATCCTCTTAGAAAATGAGCAGGTTTTCCACCATATCTCAAATCGTAGAATTCCATATCTGTAGTTACATTAGATTTACGCCACAATTTGGCATATATAAATACGGTTAACAATCCGGTTAATAGAAAAGCCATCCAGGTCCAGTTACCTGCAATACCATCTGTACGAACAATATCAGTAACCAGGTTAGGAGTATCTGTAGAAAAAGTAGTTGCTACCATAGAAAATCCTAATAGCCACCATGGCATGCTCCTGCCTGACAAGAAATATTCGGAGGTGTTTTTTCCTGATTTTTTGGATACGACAATTCCTATGATAAGAACAATTAGAAAAAAACCTATGATAAGGCTGTAATCGAGTGTAGTTAGTTTCATTTACTATTGGTTACAGTTAAATATACTTTCTTTGATCAGTTAAAATACAACTTCCTCCTGTAAAAAAACTAAAAAAATGTTTTGAAAAATATCAGAATTGATTGATCACTGTCACTCCATGCTCCTGAAAGTTATTCATATTGATCAGTATATCAGCAGCTTCATCCAGATTAACAGTTTTACCAATGAGTTTTTCCGGTTGTATTTTTCCGGATAGAATCATTTCCATCAGAGAGGGATATTCATAAGCTTGCATTCCGTGACTCCCCTTAATTTCCAGTTCATGAGCAATTACTTTTCCCATTGGAATTTCAGGAGATGCTTCTTTTCCTGCCATGAGTCCAACTTGTATATGTCTGCCTCGTATTCGTAAACATGAAATAGAATTATGACAAGTTATTTTGCTCCCTAAAGCATCTAAAGAAACATGAGTTCCACCCTGTGAGATAGCTTTTATTTCGGCAACTACATCATCAACTTTTGTAGCATTAATAATTTGATGTGCTCCTAAAGATTTAGCAAATTCTAATTTATCACCAGAAATGTCAATAGCTATGACATTAGCTCCTAATGCGTTTGCAATCATTATAGCCGATAAACCTACACCTCCACACCCGTGTATTGCAACCCATTCGCCAGCAGATACTTTTGCCTGTTTTACCAAAGCCCTGAAAGAAGTAACAAAACGACATCCTAAACTTGCGGCAGTTTCGAATGACATAGAATCAGGAATTTTTACAAGATTGATATCTGCATAATCTATAGCAACATACTCTGCAAAAGAACCCCATGCTGTAAATCCGGGCTGAAATTGATTTTCACAAACCTGGTGGTTTCCTGAATAGCATTCTCCACAACGACCACATCCGGAAACAAAAGGGACAGTTACCCGATCTCCTTTTTTAAAATTCTTGATATCACTACCCACTTCTTCAATAATTCCTGCCAATTCATGCCCCGGGACATGTGGTAATACAATATCGGCATCATGTCCTTGCCAACCGTGCCAGTCACTTCTGCAAATTCCTGTTGCCATAACTTTGATGATGACTCCGTCTTTTTTAAGTTGAGGATAAGAAACATCTTCAACAGTAACTGGTCCTTTAAAGGAATTATAAATGATAGCTTTCATGGTTTTATAGCAATTTTACACTTCGAATTATCGTGTAAATTTGGTAATTATTTCTTTATGTTGAGGAAATTTTAGTATTAAATCTTCTCTTTTGGCTAATTTGAAATCATTAAAGTCAAATCCGGGAGAAACAGTACATCCAACTAAAGAAAAAGAATTGTTTTCAATAACCTCTGCTGCAAACCAATACTCGCCGGGGACAACAAATTGAGGGACTTCACCTTTGTCAAAATCACGACCAACAATTACATTAGAATAATCTCCGTTATTTGAAATCATATGAATTTTCACTGGTACTCCGTCATAGAAATGCCATGCCTCATCTTGATGTATTTTGTGAAATGAAGAAAATTGATCAGAAGTTAAAAGAAAATAAATAGCAGTCGAATAATTTCTATTTCCGGAATACGAATTATTGAGGCTATCCTCATTTATCTTTCCGTCACTTCTGTATGTTTCTTTAAAATAACCACCTTCAGGATGAGGTGTTAAGTTTAGTAATTGGATAAGTTTTTCTGCTTGATTCATTAATTTATATGATATCTAATACGTTGGGTCATACATGTAATTCGCAATCGTTTGCTCCAGGTTTTCCGGTTTTTCATCTCTTGCCAAATCCAATTCATATGCTTTTTCAGCTACAGCTACAGCTATTTGTAATGAGGCATCACGAATATCTTTTAAAGGTGGATATAACGCTCCAAAATTAATATCTTCTTGATCTACTAAGTTTGCCAAAGTTTTTGCAGCTGTAAGAAACATAGTGTCATTTATAGTGCTTGCGTTACAACTTATGGCACCTAAACCGATACCTGGGAAAATATAAGCATTATTACCTTGACCAGGTTTGAATATCTGATCGTTATAAGTAACGGGGTCAAACGGACTTCCACTGGTAAATACTGCTTTTCCATTACTCCATTCATAAGCTTGTTGTGCAGTACATTCTGCTCTTGATGTAGGATTGGATAAGGCAAAAATAACCGGACGATCATTAATTTTTGACATAGTTTCAATGACTTCTTTTGTAAAAGTACCGGGCGCTCCTGTGGCTCCAATCAAAATATCCGGTTGAATACTATTTATAGCATCTACAAAATTGAGGTGTTCATGATCATGAGCATAAGGAAGGTTATGCTGCATCAAATCATCTCTGCTGGAAACCACCAATCCATTTAAATCTACAAACCACAGACGTTTCCTGGCCTCACTGTTGGAAAGCCCTTCATCTTCAAAAGCAGTCACCATCAAATCTGCAATTCCTGTAGCAGCAGAACCTGCACCTAAAAACATAATCTTTAGATCTGAAAATTTCTTGTTAGTAATCCTGGTAGAGGCATAAACTCCTGCCAGGGTAACCGCAGCTGTTCCTTGAATATCGTCATTAAAACACAGTACACGTTCTTTGTATTCATTAAGTAGTGCATATGCATTTGGAGTTAAAAAATCTTCAAACTGGATAAGTGCTTTAGGATATTTATTCTGGACAGCCATTACAAATTCTTCTACCAATTCAAGATAAGCTTCTCCTTCTATTCTTTTATGCGGATATCCTAAATAAAGAATATCGTTAAGTATTTCTTCATTATTGGTACCAACATCTAACATTATTGGTAAACATTGATGAGGTTGAATTCCTGCACAGGCAGAATACAATGCTAATTTCCCGATAGGTATTCCCATTCCATTAGCTCCTAGGTCTCCTAGCCCCAGGATACGTTGTCCGTCGGTAACTACAATGATTCTAATATCTTTTTCCGGCCAATTGTCTAAAATGTTATGAATTTGCCCTTTGTCATCGGGGGTGATATAAAACCCTTTAGAGTGTCTGAAAATATGAGAAAACTCCTTACAAGCCTGTCCAACAGTAGGTGTATAAATAAGAGGCATGATTTCCTCAATATTATTCATCACCATTTTATAGAATAATTTTTCATTTCTATCCTGAAGCGTAGAAAGAAAGATATAACGTTCTATATCGTATGCTTTTCTGCGCATACTAGCCAGCATTCTGTCCTCCTGAAGTTTTTGCGGAGATATAGCATGAGGTAAAAGCCCTCTTAACCCGTATTTTTCTCTTTCTTCTTTAGTAAACCCTGTAGATTTATTTACAGAACCATCATGCAGTATATCAAATCCTTTTTTGTTACTCATTGTAAATTGATTTATCAATCTTTAGATTGGTCGAAAAAAGTCGAGACACCTACCATAATTTTTTTAGACTCTTTGTTTCTAATCTTTTAGAGTAGCTAACATTTGATTTAAGTTTTCTTTATTTAAAACCGTTTCTCCTAAGATGACATACTCTATAGTTCTTGTATTTGTAATATCTTCTAATGGATTCCCTGATAAAATGATTAAATCTGACGATTTTCCCAGAGCAAATGTACCATAGTGATCGTCATGACCTAAAAAAGCAGCTCCGTTATATGTAGAAGTCTTCAATGCTTCTTGTGTAGTTAATCCAGATTTTACCATCTCCTCCAATTCTTTATGTAAAGAAATGCCAGGGTAGGTATAAGAATTAAAAGCTCCGGAATCTGAACCCGCCAACATTTTAACTCCTGCTTTCTGTAGTCTAGGAACTAATTCAACAAACATTTTTTGTAAATTTTTCCTTCTGATTTTTGCTTCAGGTGAAGCATTCAAAGCACCTCTGATTCTACCTTCGTAGGTTTTTATGATACCCGGATCTATATAAGACAGATATTCATCTGTAGTGTGATCATTTTCGTCTAAATAACTTAAAACATCTCCAATATGTAACGTAGGAACTACGTGAGTGTTTTGTTGTTTTAAGGCTTCGAAAGTATTTTTTGCGATCTCATCGTCATAAGTTCTCATTACTTCTTCAAAAGAATCCCAAAATCCCATTTCTCCTCTTATAACAGCTTCGGTAATCTCTTTTTCTTTACTCGAACATCCTTTTAATATGTAATACAGGTGTTCAACAGAACCGATTCCGTTTTCAATAGCTTCACCTAAGTTTACGGTAAATGGCATATGTCCGGAAGTAAGCATTCCTCTTTTTTTAGCTTCTTTTAGGATAGTTAAGTATGATTCTCTTGATATTCTACTATCATAAATTTTAATAAAATCAACATTTAAAGATTCTAAAGAATCTATAGCCGTGATGATTTGTGATTCATTTTCTACTTCAATAGATCCTGCCCATGTAGGATTAGGACCATCCAGCTTAGGACCTGAAGTAAAAATAGCTGGTCCGATTAAATTATTATTGTTGATAGCCGTTTTCCAGGCAAGAACATCAGGTGTTAAATCTCCGCCAGCATCTCTTACTCCTGTAATTCCGTTTACTATAAACAGTTTAAGAAAGTCCTTATTGGCTTTAATTAATTCTTCTCCACCTCTAAAATGAACATGATTATCCCATAATCCCGACATAATAAACTTATTGGTTCCATCTATAGTGGTTGCTCCGGTATGGTTTTGAGATTTATCTGCACTTTCAATAAGTGCAATAGTATCTCCATTGATTCCAACGCTTTGATTTTCGATTACTTTTCCTGAAACCACATCAACAATGTTTACAGAAGAAATAAGTACATCAAAATTTTGTCCTTCTTCTTTTTTGTTGCAACTAATAAATAATAACAAAACACCTATTGAGATATAGCTTTTTAAATATTTCATAGTTTTATAATTTTTTAAGAGCCAAGAGCCAAGAGCCAAGAGCCAAGAGGGTTTTTATATTTTAACTTTAATTTTTTAACTCATTTTAGATAAGTAATCTAAAATTTTCAAATTACAATATTCAAAGCTCAAGTTTCAAGAATTATTCTTTGTATTCTTAATAATGGTTGAAAAGATAGCTATTAATTCTTCACATTCATTTAATAAACCTTTTCTAATATCTTCTTTTCCATAATTAATTTGTCTTAAAATCTTTAATCCAGCTCTAGTTTCTTTTAACTCTTTAACAGATATTTTTGATTTATGGATGAAATCTTTTTTAGATTCTGCAGCTTGTGCTTCTCCATAATTTAAACAAGGGCTTGTCGAAGATCTAATTAATTGATTTTTTAGATGTGTCCCGGCATAATCATTTTTTATAGTATTAGTAAAAATAATCATATCTCCTGCAAACTTGACTAATCGATCTTCTAAATCATATTTCGATTTCATAAATCATTTTATTGAGCATTGAATTTTGAACTTTGAGAATTGAAATTTAATTATTGTCTTCCCAAATTACATCCACATCCGGGTTGTGTAAAACTATGTGTTTCTTCATGCCATGGGAAAGCTGCATTGTATTTATTGTTTTCCCAATAGAATAAACCACGTTCTTTAGGACGATTAGCAACTTCGTTCATTGTTGAGGTATCATACATGCGTCCGTTGACAATCGTATAAATAATGGAATTGGTGTTTTGAATGTTCTCTAGCGGATTTTTATCCATGATAACCAAATCGGCTAGCTTTCCAACTTTTAAAGATCCGATTTCATCTCCCATCCCAATGTATGTTGCCGGATTGATAGTTGCAGTTTTTAGTGCTTCCAGGTTTGACATTCCTCCTTGCTGTAATAACCATAATTCCCAGTGAGCCCCTAAACCTTGTAATTGTCCGTGAGCTCCCAGGTTTACTTTTACCCCTGCTTTAGCTAACTCATTTGTAGCTTTAGAGACCAGAATATGTCCATTATCATATTCTTCTTGCGGAGCTATAGTCCTGTGTCTTGAGCGTGCATCAATAATACCTCTTGGTGTATATTTTAAAAGTTTTTCATTTTCCCATACATTCGTTCTTTCATACCAGTAATATTCTCCGTTAAGTCCTCCATAATTCACAATAAGAGTAGGAGTGTAGCCGCTTTTACTCTCTCCCCAAAGCGTCAATACATCTTTATAAACAGGAGCAACAGGAATATTGTGTTCTATTCCGGTATGGCCATCCATGATCATAGACATATTGGTGTAAAAAGTAGAACCTCCTTCCGGAACTACAAAAATACCTTCCTCTCTTGCGGCCTGAAGTACTTGTTGACGCTGCTCTCTACGAGGTTGATTATAACTTTTTACAGATAATGCTCCAAAAGCTTTGGTACGCCTTATTGAAGACCGTGCATCTTCCAGGTTATTAATAACAGCTTTAAAATCTCCTTCGGCGCCATAAAGAATAAATCCGGTTGACAATAACCTAGGCCCTACCATATCTCCGCTTTTTACCATTTCGGATAATGCAAATACAGTCTCGGTATGTGCAGACGGATCGTGTGCTGTAGTTACCCCAAAAGCAAGATTAGCATAAAAAGGCCAGTGCTTTTTAGTGGTTAAACCATATCTGAAAGCCCCAATATGTGCATGTGCATCTACAATTCCGGGCATAATTGTTTTTCCGTTTAACTCATAAACTTTTGCATTTGAAGGAATATTTACTTCTGAAGCGTTTCCAATGGCTTCAATTTTATTTCCTGAAATAATGATCGTCCCGTTTTCAATTACCTGATCCCCTTCCATAGTAATAATTCGAGCTCCTTTTAAGGCAATTTTGCCTGTAGGTTTATCATTTTTTACAGACAATCCTACTTTAATTCCTTTTTCAGTAATTGGAGGAATACTATTCGGAGAATCTTTTAAGAAAGTAAAACGATCTGATACTTTATTGGTAAAATATTCTTCCCCCAAAGTCCAATGGATTTTTTTACTATCTGAAGACCAATGAAGATTGATTCCTGCATCTTTGGCTACTTGAGCAACAGGAAATGCTTTTGTTTTATTGTCAATATCAACAGTTTGTCCGGTAATAACCAGAGGAGCCAGATACACTTTGTGTAAATGAGAAAAAGCAATCCATTTATTATCAGGGCTCGGTACTAAACGGTTAGCATGTTTCGATTTTAAATGTACTCTTTTCTCTTTTCCGTTTATATCAACACTATTTAAGCTCTTGGTGAGATTTCCAAAATAATATCCTCCATTCTGATAGAAAATACGACTCCCATCTTTATTGAACATAGGAAAAGCACCTTCACTAGATATTTTCTTATGATTAGATCCGTCTGATTTCATGGTATAAATACCAGAATTTAATGAGAAAGCTAATCCCTGGTCGTTATTTCCATTCTCTTTTACATAAACAATGTTTTTGCCATCAGGAGAAAAAGCAGGGGTTCTGTATATTCCTTTTTTAGTAGTAAGTTTAACAGGAGTACCTCTGTTAAGGGCAATTTTATAAATAGCTCCTAAATTTTCATCATCCCAGGTCACATAAACCAGTTCTTTTCCGTCTGGTGAGAAAGAAGGCTCTGATTCAAAATCGATTGCTTTTGTAATTCGTTGAGGTTTACCGTTAGGTAATTTCTTCTTCCACAGATATCCGACAGCATTAAAAACTAAAGTTTTCTCATCTGGTGAAGTAATAGCATGGCGAATTACCTTAGCTGTAAAATTATCTGTATCTACCTTGTTTTTAAAAGCAACAGCATCTGCTATTTTTAATGTGGTATTTACTTTGAAAGGAATATCTTCAACTTTTAAATCGTTAATATTAACCTTGTTAATTTTTCCTCCGGACCAAAATACTATTTCATTATTTCCAGGCATCCAGCTAAAACCAGGATAAACTCCAAAAATGGCCCAGGCTTCTTGCTGATCTTTATTTAATTGATCGTATACAGGCCATTCTTCCCCTGTTTCCAGGTCGTGAATAAATAATACAGATTTGGTACGAACCCTACGGATAAAAGCCAATTTCTTACCATCTCTTGAGACTTGAGGCCTTGCAGCTCCGCCTGGTCCGCCAGTTACAGTAATCGTTTTTCCTGTTTCAAAATCATAGCGTTTAATCACATAGATTTGTTTGTTAGGATCTTTATTGTACTGGAAAAAACCTCCCGGAGCGACATCTTCACTGTAATATAGATATTTTCCATCAGGAGAAGTACTCGGCTCGTTTACATCTTGCTGATCATTTTTTCTTTTAGTCAACTGTATTCCACTTCCGCCTGTGATATGATACATCCACATTTCTCCGGCTCCTAAAGAACGGCCGGAAGTAAAATGCTTTCTTGCAATCAATGAATTGCCATCTGCAGTCCAAACAGCATTATTAAGTAATCTAAAGTGTTCTTTTGTTATTTGTTTAGGATTACTACCATCTTTATCCATTGTCCAGATGTTATCACCACCACCAGCATCACTTGTGAATAAAATTTTATTTCCGTCCGGGCTAAATCTGGGCTGTACTTCAAATGGGAGTCCTGTACGAAGATTTTTAGCTGTCCCTCCGGAAATAGGGATGCTGTAGAGGTCACCTAAAAGATCGAAAACGATAAGTTTTCCATCGGGACTTACATCGAGATTCATCCAGGTACCTTCATCTGTAGATAAAGGAACTTCTTTAAAATTCCAATCGCCTTTCGGGTTGGAAACATCCCATTTAGTTGATTTTTTATCTTGACTGATTGCTAAGAATGGCAGCAAACATAAAACGTAGAAAATATTTTTGAAATGTAACATAGTTAAATGAAGAATATTAGGTTGCACAAGATAGCTATTATTTCTTTTTCGGGATTTTAATTAACTATAAAACAGATTTGAAATTCTGGTATATTATAAAAAAACATTTTCTACATTTGCACAATTAATTGAAAGAGGAAAGATTTGACTGATTGCAACCTCTTTTGTGTCGACTCTTTAAAAATCAAGTGTGACATAAAAATGCTAAAGCAGTTCTACTGAATTTTTTACTCAGTTTGTAAACTCCTTTGATTTAAGTCGTCAAATCTTAATATTTTTAGACAACATAATTATTTAGAATTTATGGCATATTTATTTACTTCCGAATCTGTAAGTGAAGGGCACCCGGATAAAGTAGCAGATCAGATTAGTGACGCTTTAATTGATAATTTTTTAGCTTTTGATAAAGATTCAAAAGTTGCTTGTGAAACATTAGTTACTACCGGGCAGGTTGTTCTTGCAGGAGAAGTAAAATCTAATACCTATTTGGATGTTCAAAAAATAGCCAGAGAAACCATTAATAAAATTGGTTATACTAAGAGTGAGTATATGTTTGATGGGAATTCTTGTGGTGTTTTTTCTGCCATCCATGAACAATCTGATGATATTAACAGAGGGGTAGACAGAGCGAGTAAAGAAGAGCAAGGTGCCGGAGATCAAGGAATGATGTTTGGATATGCAACTCGTGAAACGGAAAATTATATGCCGCTTGCATTAGATTTATCTCATAAAATATTAATTGAGCTTGCCGAATTACGCAGAGAGAATAAAGATATTACCTATTTAAGACCAGATTCTAAAAGTCAGGTAACTATTGAATATAGTGACGATAATGTACCACAACGAATTGATGCTATTGTAGTATCTACTCAGCATGACGATTTTGATACAGACGATGCGATGCTGGCTAAAATCAGAAAAGACATTGTTGAGATTTTAATCCCAAGAGTAGTTGCTAAATTACCAGAACATTTAAAGACGTTGTTTAATGATGATATTAAATATCATATTAATCCGACTGGTAAATTTGTAATAGGTGGACCTCATGGAGATACCGGTTTAACAGGACGTAAAATTATAGTAGATACATACGGTGGTAAAGGTGCTCATGGTGGAGGTGCTTTTTCTGGTAAAGATCCTAGTAAAGTAGATAGAAGTGCTGCTTACGCTACGCGTCATATTGCTAAAAACCTGGTAGCTGCCGGTGTTTGTAATGAGATTTTAGTGCAGGTGTCTTATGCAATTGGAGTGGTTGAACCTATGGGTATTTTTGTAGATACTTACGGTACTTGTCCTTTTAATATGACTGATGGAGAGATTGCTGAGAAGATATCAGAAGTTTTTGATATGCGTCCGGCTGCTATTGAAAATCGTTTGAAACTACGTCAACCTATGTATAGCGAAACTGCAGCTTACGGACATATGGGGAGACAAGCAGAAACAGTGAGTAAAACATTTACTCAGCCTAACGGAGATCCAAAAACTATGGATGTAGAATTGTTTACCTGGGAGAAACTGGATTATGTAGATGCTGTGAAAAAAGCATTTGATTTATAAAATTTTGAAAAAAATATTGTCGGTTCAAAATTAATTCTATTATTTTGCGCCTTCAAAAGTTCAATTACATTTTGATCTGTTATTAAGAAAGGCAGAGGGAATAGACCCTGTGAAGCCTTGGCAACCCTTTAATTTATTAAAGAAGGTGCTACATTCTACCTTGCATTGCGTAAGGAAAGATAACAAGAACATTTACTTCACGTGAATGCTTTTCTGATAACAATCAATTTTAATTATTGTTAGCGTGAAAAGCAAATTACAACATATAGAAATATTAGATTACACAACACAAAAAGGTGTTGTTTATAATCGTATTCCATTATCTTATCAGGTTTTTGGTCAATCACTTGGTGAAGCTCCGATAGTTTTAGTAAATCATGCGCTTACAGGAAATTCTGAAGTGACAGGCGATTCAGGCTGGTGGAAAGCGTTGATTGGGGATAAGAAATTAATAGATACTAATACTTACTCTGTTTTAGCTTTTAATATCCCCGGAAATGGCTATGACAATTTTACAATAGAAAATTATAAAGATTTTGTAGCCAGGGATATTGCCGAAATTTTTGTTTTAGGATTAAAAAAGCTAAACATAGCATCACTTTTTGCAGCTATTGGTGGTTCTTTAGGTGGTGGGATAGCTTGGGAAATAGCAGCATCTTATCCGAGTTTGATAGAGAACCTCATACCTGTTGCCTCCGATTGGAAATCTACAGATTGGTTAATGGCCAATTGTCTGATACAAGATCAGATTTTAAATAATTCATCACAACCTATTCATGATGCTCGTTTACATGCAATGTTGTGTTATCGGAGTCCGAAATCATTCAAAACAAAATTTAACCGATCATTGAATGAAGAACTAAAAATTTTTAATGTAGAGAGCTGGTTATTGCATCATGGAAAAAAGTTACAGGGAAGATTCCAGGTATCCTCTTATAAATTGATGAATCATTTATTAGCTACTATTGATATTTCTAGAGACAGAGGTAGTTTTTTAGAAGTAGCTTCAGGGATAAAATCCGATATCCATATAGTATCAGTAGATTCAGATCTTTTTTTCACTCCGGAAGAAGATAAAGAGGCTTTTTTAGCATTGTCAAAAGTAAAAACAAACATATTTCATAAAACCATTACATCGATTCACGGGCATGACGCTTTTTTAATTGAATTTGAGCAATTAACTAATGTATTAAAAGAAGTTTTTAAATAAAGAAAATGAAACGAATATGTTAAAAGCTTTATCATACAAGAGAATGATTAATAGCGAACAGCATGTGACCTTTGAAAAATAATAAATATAAATACATGAAACAGATTAATATCGCAGTTTTTGGTAAAGGATTAGTGGGGAGTACGCTAATCGACCAGTTAAAAGAAAGTAATCAGGAGATCCTTAGAAGAAGAGGATTCAATCTAAATATTTTTGCTATTACGAATTCGAGAAAAATGCTTTTAAATAGTCGTGAAAGTATTAATGAAAATTGGAAATCAGATTTTGAACAACGTGAAGAAGAATACTCTGTTGAAAAAATTATTGAACACACCAGGAAACACCGGTTGGAGAATTTAATTGCTGTGGATGTGACTGCAAGTAGAAATTTTGTAGATAACTATGAAGCATTGATAAATAATGATTTTGATTTGGTCTCTGCAAACAAAATAGGAAATACAATCGATTATGATTTCTATAAAACATTGAGAAATACCCTAAATAAAAATCAAAAAGAATACCTTTACGAAACAAATGTGGGTGCTGGGTTACCCTTAATAGATACTATTAAATGGTTACACCTTTCGGGAGAAAATATAACGAGGATTAAAGGTGTGTTTTCAGGTTCTTTGAGTTATCTGTTCAATACGTTTTCAGAAGAAGATCTTCCTTTTAGTACCTTGTTGAAAAATGCTATTGATTTAGGATTTACAGAACCAGACCCAAGAGAAGATTTATGCGGAAATGATGTTGGTCGAAAATTATTGATCTTAGCCAGAGAACTGGATTTATTAAATGAGTTTAAAGATGTGAGCATTCAAAACCTAATCCCGGAGCATCTTAGAGATGGTGATGCAGATCACTTTTTAAATAATTTGGATGAATTAGATTTGGTGTATCAAAAAATAAAGGAAAATCAAAAAGAAGCACATGTGTTGCGTTATGTTGGAGATTTATACGGCGATTTATCTAAAGAAGATGGCGGAATATTAGAAGTGAAATTAATATCTGTTCCAAAAAACACATCGTTAGGACAAGTAAAAGGATCCGACTCAATTTTTGAAATTTACACAGAATCATATGGAGAACACCCGCTAGTGATTCAGGGAGCCGGGGCAGGAGCTAAAGTAACTGCAAGAGGTGTTTTTGGAGATATATTGCGATTGGCAGAGAAGAAATAAATTCAAATAAATTAATGAATGTCATCCCTGCGAAGGCAGGGATCCAAATTATATAAAAACTAAAAATAAAATCAATAGATTCCTGCTTTCGCAGGAATGATAAAAACAAAAATCATGAAAATAACATTAGACAGATTAGACAACGAATATCTTTTTGAAGCAAAAAATGAACGTGGAGATAAAGTCCTTATGGATAATAATGGTAGAGAAGATGGTAATGTAAATGGGGCTGGCCCTATGGAAGTGCTTTTAATGGGAGTAGCCGGATGTAGTGCTATCGATATCATTCATATTCTAAAAAAACAACGCCAGGAAATCACTTCTTACCATGTAGAAGCAGAAGGAAACAGAGAAAAGGTTGATGATGCTACCCCTTTTAAAGGAATTTATGTAAAAGTATTTTTAGAAGGAGATATTTCAGGAGAAAAAGCTAAAAGGGCAGCACAGTTAAGTTTTGATAAATATTGTTCTGTTTCAAAATCTCTTGATAAAAATATTACAATTGAATATGATGTGGTTTTAAACGGAGAACAATTATGAGTGGACATTTTGAAACCAATGCTATAAGGGAACACCTGGAGCGAACAAGCTTTCAGGAACACTCAACACCTTTATATTTAACATCCAGCTTTTCTTTTGAAGATGCAGAAGATATGAGAGCTTCTTTTACAGAAGAAAAAGAACGAAATATCTACAGCAGGTTTACCAATCCTAATACCACTGAGTTCATAGATAAAATTTGTAAAATGGAAGGAGCAGAAAGCGGTTATGCTTTTGCTACGGGAATGGCTGCTGTTTTTTCAACTTTTGCAGCTTTGTTGGATAGTGGAGATCATATTGTATCTGCACGTTCTGTATTTGGTTCTACTCATACTTTATTTACCAAGTATTTTCCAAAATGGAACATTACAACTTCTTATTTTGATATCAATGAAGAAGAAGCAAATATAGAAGCTTTCATTCAGCCAAACACTAAAATATTGTATGCAGAATCGCCTACAAATCCCGGAGTAGATATTATTGACTTAGAGATGCTGGGGAGGATTGCAAAAAAACATAATCTTATTCTCGTTATCGATAATTGTTTTGCTACGCCTTATATACAGCAACCTATAAAATTTGGTGCCGATTTAGTAATTCATTCTGCGACTAAATTGATTGACGGACAAGGACGAGTATTAGGTGGCATTACAGTGGGGAGATCTGATTTAATTAGAGAAATTTACCTTTTTGCAAGAAATACCGGTCCGGCATTATCGCCATTTAATGCCTGGGTACTTTCAAAAAGTTTAGAAACACTGGCAATCAGAGTTGAAAAACATTGTGAAAATGCACTAAAAGTTGCAGAGTTTTTAGAAAAGCACCCCAATGTGAATTGGGTGAAGTACCCGTTTTTAAAATCACATCTTAAGTATGAGATTGCCAAAAAACAAATGAAACTAGGTGGGAATATTATAGCGTTTGAAATTAAAGGTGGTATTGAAGCTGGCCGAAAGTTTCTCAATAGTATCAAAATGTGTTCGCTTTCTGCAAATCTGGGGGATGCTAAAACTATAGTTACACACCCTGCATCTACTACACATAGTAAATTATCTGAGGCAGATCGTCTGGAAGTAAGTATTACAGATGGTTCGGTAAGAGTGTCTGTCGGTTTAGAACATGTAGACGATGTTATAAATGATCTCAATCAGGCACTAATAAGTTAAAAATAATAAAAAGTAAGAGGAGTTTGTTAATAAAACTGTACTTTAGCGACATAATAACTATAAATCTATAGACTAACTAGATTAATATGCAAAGTTTTAGAACAGAAATAGAAAATCCGATAGTAGAAAAGGATATCATAGAGCTCGAAAAAAAGATTCACCTTTTTAATGAAGGTAAAATAGATGAAGAAGGATTTCGTAGCCTTCGTTTGGCACGAGGTGTCTATGGTCAGCGTCAGGAAGGAGTACAGATGATCCGGATTAAAATTCCTTACGGAAAAGTAACCGGTGAGCAATTAAGACGTATTTCTGAAGTGTCTGATGAATTTTCAACAGGTCGTTTGCATATTACAACCCGTCAGGATATTCAGATTCATTATGTAAGTCTGGAAAGAACTCCGGAATTATGGGCACAGTTAGAAAGAGATGCAATTACGCTTCGTGAAGCATGTGGGAATACGGTTAGAAATATTACTGCTAGTGAGACTGCAGGGATAGATGTAGATGAACCTTTTGATGTTACTCCGTATGCCGATGCCATGTTTAAATTTTTCCTTAGAAATCCTGTTAATCAGGCCATGGGAAGAAAATTTAAGATATCATTCTCTTCTAATGAGAAAGATACTGCGTTAAGTTATATTCATGATCTTGGATTTATTCCAAAAATAAAAGACGGGAAAAGAGGATTTAAAGTAATGTTGGCTGGCGGACTAGGATCGCAACCGCGTCATGCAGATGTAGCTTACGAATTTCTCGAAGAAGATAAAATTATTCCTTTTACAGAAGGAGTGTTAAGAGTTTTTGATCGCCACGGAGAAAGAGCTAAGCGATTAAAAGCCAGAATGAAGTTTTTATTGAAGGATATAGGTTTAGAAGCCTTTATTAAATTGGTTGAAGAACAACAATTAGCATTGTCCAACCAGACCTATAAAATAGAAACTTCCGGATATGAGCCGGTATTAAATACAAATGTTACTGCTCCGGAAGTTGTTATTGAAGATCAGGCTGCTTTTGAAGCCTGGAAGCAAACAAATTTGATTCCGCAGAAACAGGATGGGTTCTTTTCTATAGGAATAAAAGTTAAACTTGGAGATTTCTATACAGATAAAGCACGTGCTCTTGCAAATTTAGTAGAAAAATATGCAGCTAATGAGCTTCGTTTTTCTTTACGTCAGGATATATTAATTCGTCACGTCAGAGAAGATTTGGTGCCTTTCTTTTACCAGGAATTAAATAAGCTTGGTTTTACAGCTATAGGATATAATACCATATTAGATATTACTGCTTGTCCTGGGACTGATACTTGTAACCTGGGAATTGCAAGTAGCACAGGAACTGCAGAAGTATTAGAAAATGTTATAAAAGCGGAATACCCACAGTTTATAGGAAAAGATGATTTAACCATTAAAATTAGTGGTTGTATGAATGCTTGTGGTCAACATAATATGGCTCAAATTGGTTTCCAGGGAATGTCGATTAATTCGAATAAAATGGTAGCTCCAGCATTACAGATTCTATTAGGTGGAGGTGTTTTAGGAGATGGACAAGGAAGATTTGCAGATAAGGTAATTAAAATACCAAGTAAAAGAGGGCCTCAGGCATTGCGATTAATTTTAGACGATTTCGAGCAAAATGCTAATACAGGAGAAACTTTTGTAGATTATTACGTGAGACAAGGGGAAAAATATTTTTATGAATTTTTAAAGCCTTTATCTGATACTACAAATCTGGTAGAAGATGATTTTATAGATTGGGGACATAATAAACCATATATCAAAGCAGTAGGAATTGGAGAATGTGCAGGAGTAGTGATTGACCTGGTTGCAACCTTATTATTTGAAAGTGAGGAGAAATTAGATAATGCAAAAGAAGCTTTCAATGAAGGAAGATATGCAGATAGTATTTATCATTCTTACACTTCATATATTAATACCGCAAAAGCATTATTATTAGGGGAAAATAAAAAGACAAATACACAGGCTGGAATTGTAAAGCAATTTGATGAGTTGTTTGTTGAAACTAATAAAATAAATGTTGAAGGTTCTTTTGCAGATGTAGTATATCAGATCAATAAAAATGAACCTACTGAAGCATTTGCAGCTCAGTATTTAGATCAGGCAGAACGTTTTTATAAAAAAGCAGATGCATTCAGAAAACAAGAAGTAGAACATGCGTCATAGTCAACCAAAATTAACATTGGTAGGAGCAGGCCCGGGAGATCCGGATTTGTTAACTATTAAGGGAGCAAAAGCGATAGCAGATGCAGATGTGGTGCTCTATGATGCACTTGTTAATAAGCAATTGCTAGAAGAATATGTGCCAAAAAAAGCAAAGAAAATCTTTGTTGGCAAACGAAAAGGAATACATGCATATTCACAAGATGAAATTAATCAGTTAATTGTTGATAATGCTTTTGAAAGCGGACATGTTGTACGTTTAAAAGGAGGAGATCCTTTTATTTTTGGACGAGGTACAGAAGAAATTGATTATGTAGAAAGTTTTGGGATACCAACTGAGGTTGTTCCGGGAATATCATCTTCGGTAGCAGTACCAGCTTATCAGGGAATTTCTTTGACAAAACGTAAAATAGCAGAAAGTTTTTGGGTCGTAACAGGAACGACTTCCGAAAGAAAATTATCTAATGATATTTATCATGCAGCACAATCTACAGCGACTGTAGTGGTGCTAATGGGGATGAGTAAACTGCATCAGATTGTTTCTATTTTTCAGCAGGAAAATAAAGGAGACTGCCCTGTTGCAATTATTCAGAACGGAACAACTGAAATAGAAAAATTAGGAGTAGGAACTATCAATTCTATCGAGAAAGTTGTGGAAGAAAAAGAACTGTCTTCTCCGGCAATTATTGTAATTGGTGAAGTCGTGAGAGAAAGTCATAAGCTAAAGCATTTTTACGAAGAAGTGATTTCGATATCACATCAGATATAATTGATATGGAAAAAAACGAACTATACCCTATTTTTTTAAAAGTACATCAATTGAATGTACTTATTGTAGGTGGAGGTAATGTTGGGTTGGAGAAACTCTCGTTTATGTTGAAATCGAGCCCTAATGCACAAGTATCTGTAGTTGCTACCTGGTTTATAGACGATATAAAAAGGTTGGCAGCATCACATCCAGATGTAACATTAATAGAAAAAGCATATCAAACCAATGATTTGGTAAACAAGAATTTGGTTATTGCTGCTACAGATGATTTAGAGGTAAATAAACAAATTTACCACGAATCAAAAGAGCGAAATATCCTGGTTAATGTAGCAGATACCCCGGAATATTGTGATTTTTACCTGGGAGGGATAGTGACTAAAGGAAATGTAAAAGTAGCTATTTCTACGAATGGAAAATCTCCTACTACAGCAAAAAGATTACGACAATTTTTTGAAGAGGTAATACCAGACGATATAGATCAGTTGGTTAAAAACCTTAATGAATATCGCAAAACACTCAAAGGGGACTTTGAAGAGAAAGTAGAAAAAATGAATGAAGTAACCGAAGGGTTGATAAAATAAAAATTAAATATCCTTAGTAAAAAGCCTCAATACTTATTGCTAAGTTTTAATACTAAATTGAAATGATAAAGACAGATATACTAATCATCGGCGCCGGTCCAACGGGATTATTTACGGTTTTTGAAGCAGGACTATTAAAGTTAAAGACGCATTTGATAGATGCTTTGCCACAACCTGGGGGTCAGTGTTCAGAGATCTATCCCAAGAAACCTATCTATGATATTCCCGGATTTCCGGAGGTATTGGCGGGAGATTTGGTAGATAACCTTATGGAACAAATCAAACCGTTTTCTCCAGGTTTTACCTTAGGAGAACGCGCAGAGACTATTGAAAAGCTTGAAGATGGTAGTTTTATAGTGACTACCAATAAAGGAACCCAACATCATGCTCCTGTAGTTGCTATAGCTGGAGGTTTAGGTTCTTTTGAGCCCAGAAAACCACCGATTCCAAATATTGCTAATTATGAAGACAAGGGTGTTTCTTATATCATAAGAGACCCTGAGGTGTACAGAGGGAAGAAAGTAGTTATCGCCGGAGGAGGAGATTCTGCATTAGACTGGAGTATCTTTTTGGCCGATGTAGCTTCAGAGGTAGTATTGGTACATAGACGAAATGAATTCAGAGGTGCATTAGACTCTGTAGAGAAGGTAGGAGAGTTATCAAAGCTTGGTAAGATAGAATTGATGACTGAGGCTCAGGTGACCGCTTTACATGGGAACAATGAGTTACAAGGGCTTACGATAAAGTACAATAATGGAGAAGAGGTTTTAAGAGAGACGGATCACTTTATACCGTTATTTGGATTATCTCCAAAGCTAGGGCCGATAGGAGATTGGGGCTTGGAGATTGAGAAGAATGCGATCAAGGTAGACAACTCGTATGATTATGCAACGAACATCCCGGGGATTTATGCTATAGGTGATGTGAATACGTATCCAGGGAAGTTAAAATTGATTTTATCTGGTTTTCATGAGGCAGCTATCATGTGTCAGAGTGCTTACCAACGTATCTATCCGGATAAGAAGTATGTGATGAAGTACACTACAGTAGGGGGGATACAAGGCTTTGATGGTACAGTAAAAGAAGCCAAAAAGGAAGTTGTAAAAAGTATTGTTTAAAATAAATTTAATACCGTTATTTGTACTCAAGTTCAAATAACGACATATTGTGTTATCAAGAAAGGTGTAGGGAATAGACCCGTTTAAGCCTTAGCAACCCTCTATTCTAAATAGAGAAGGTGCTAAATTCTACCAGATTTTTTAAAATTTGGAAAGATGACAACAGTAGATTTTCTGTCTACTGGTTTTATCCTCACTATTTCTTGATATATTTTTTAATTATGGCGTTCCACTTTAAAAAGTGGCCGGGCTATTTGCTATATCTTTTTTCAAAAGGATACCGCATCTATCCCTAACGCATATTATGTCATGCTGCCTTCGCAGAAATGACATTAAAACACCGTCATTACGAGTGAAGCGAAGCCCGCCTGACGGTAGGCAGGTAATCTTTTAGAGTAACTAGATTGCTTCGTCATTTTAAGAGGCCTCGCAATGACAAATAATTATAATATAAATTCCTGCGAAGGCAGAAATGACAAGAATAAGAATGAATACGGTCTGGCAAGAAATAGAAAAAAGGATTTTAGTACTCGATGGAGCTATGGGAACCATGCTTCAGGAGTACAAGTTCACTGAAGAAGATTTTAGAGGAGAACAATTTAAAGATTACCATCTTTCATTAAAGGGAAATAACGATTTATTATCGATTACTCAACCTCAGGCAATCAAAGAAGTACATGCTAAATATTTTGAAGCAGGTGCAGATATTGTAGAAACAAATACCTTTTCCGGGACTACTATTGCTATGGCAGATTATGAAATGGAAGATCAGGTGTATGAACTGAATTACCAATCTGCAAAATTAGCTAAAGAAGTAGCCGATGAATTCACGAAGAAAGAACCACATAAACCACGTTTTGTGGCAGGTTCTATTGGGCCTACCAATAAAACAGCTAGCATGTCGCCAGACGTAAACGATCCCGGATATAGAGCAGTAACTTTTGATGAATTAAGAATAGCATATAAACAACAGATAGAAGCATTATTAGATGGAGGAGTAGATTTACTCTTGGTAGAAACTATTTTTGACACTTTAAATGCAAAAGCAGCCTTGTTTGCTGTTCAAGAAGTAAAAGACGAGAGAAATATTGAAATCCCGGTAATGGTAAGTGGTACTATCACAGATGCTTCCGGAAGAACATTATCAGGGCAAACTGTTGAAGCTTTCTTGATTTCTGTATCTCATCTTCCGTTGTTAAGTGTCGGATTTAATTGTGCATTGGGAGCAGATCAATTACAACCCTATTTAAAGCGATTATCAAAAGAAACCAATTTCTATACCTCTGCCCATCCAAATGCCGGTTTACCTAATGCTTTTGGTGAATATGATGAAACTCCTGAACAGATGCAGGCACATATTGAAGGATATTTAGAAGATGGCTTAGTGAATATTGTAGGTGGGTGCTGCGGAACCTCGCCAGAGCATATACGACTGATAGCAGAAGCTGCAGCCAGATACAAACCACGTAAGATTGAAAATGTCATTACGAGTGAAGTGAAGCCTGCCTGATGGTAGTAATCTTTAAATGAACAGATTGCTTCGTCATTTTAAAATTCCTCGCAATGACGAATAGTAATTATAATATAGAACTTCTGTAAAAAACAGGAAATCGAAGATTCGATGTAGTCAATAATAAAATGAAAAACAACGACAATAAATACTTAACACTTTCTGGTCTTGAGCCTTTAATAGTTACGCCCGAAAGTAACTTTATTAATGTGGGAGAGCGTACCAATGTTACAGGTTCGAGAAAATTTTTAAGGCTGATTAAAGAAGAAAAATTTGAAGAGGCTTTAAGTGTTGCAAGATCCCAGGTTGAAGGGGGAGCACAAATCATCGATATTAATATGGATGAAGGAATGCTCGATGGTGTTAAAATGATGACTACTTTTCTTAATCTTATTGCTTCAGAACCGGATATTTCTAAGGTTCCGATAATGATTGATAGCTCTAAATGGGAAATTATTGAGGCAGGACTGCAAGTAGTACAAGGAAAATGCGTGGTTAATTCGATAAGTCTTAAAGAAGGGGAAGAAACTTTTATCGAACATGCAAAAAGGATTAAATGGTATGGAGCGGCTGTGATAGTAATGGCATTTGATGAAGTTGGGCAAGCCGATAACTATGAGCGCCGAATTGAAATATGCGAACGTTCTTATCGCATTTTGGTTGATAAAGTGAATTTTCCTCCCCAGGATATTATTTTCGATCCTAATATATTCCCGGTAGCTACGGGAATGGAAGAACATAAATTAAACGCTCTTGATTTTTTTAGAGCTACAAAATGGATCAGGGAAAACCTTCCTTATGCTCATGTGAGTGGAGGAGTGAGTAATGTTTCTTTTTCTTTTAGAGGGAATAATACTGTTCGTGAAGCCATGCATTCGGCATTCTTATTTCACGCTATCAGGAATGGAATGACTATGGGGATAGTTAATCCTCAAATGTTAGAGGTTTATGATGATATCCCTAAAGATTTATTAGAACATGTAGAAGATGTTTTACTGAATAGAAGGGATGATGCTACAGAGCGCTTGCTGGATTTTGCAGAAACGGTAAAAGGAAATGGAAAAGTAGCAGATAAACAGAACTTAGCATGGAGAGAAACACCTTTACAGGAGCGTATTACACATTCGTTAGTTAAAGGAATCGATGAATATATAACCGAAGATGTTGAAGAGGCAAGGTTAAGTGTTGACAAACCAATACAAGTAATAGAAGGGCATTTAATGGCAGGGATGAATGTAGTAGGAGATTTATTTGGAAGCGGAAAAATGTTTTTACCGCAAGTAGTAAAATCGGCCAGGGTAATGAAAAAAGCTGTTGCTTATTTATTGCCTTTTATTGAAGCAGAAAAAGACGGGAAAGTGGAAGCAGCCGGTAAAATTTTGCTGGCCACAGTAAAAGGGGATGTTCATGATATTGGTAAAAATATAGTTGGAGTCGTGTTGGGCTGCAATAATTATGAAATTGTGGACTTAGGAGTGATGGTGCCACCGGAAAAAATTATTGAAACAGCTGCAAAAGAAGAAGTTGATATTATTGGGCTTAGCGGACTTATTACGCCTTCCCTGGATGAGATGGTATATCTTGCCGGAGAAATGGAAAAACGGGAAATGGATATTCCGTTATTGATTGGAGGAGCCACTACTTCAAGAGCTCATACAGCAGTGAAAATTGCACCCAGTTACTCCAAATCGGTAATGCATGTCAATGATGCTTCCAGAGCCGTTACTGTAGTAGGGAATTTACTTCAGGAAGAAAATCAGTCTTTCAAAAAAGAAATCCGAGAAGAGTACGAAAAATTCAGGGAGCAATTTTTAACAAGAGGAAAACAAAAAGAATATTTGCCTATTGCAGCTGCTCGGAAAAATAAATTACAACTCAATTGGAGTGAATATCAACCGGAAAAACCAAATCAACGAGGAGTTCATGTTATAGAAAACCTGGATTTGAAAGTTTTGGAAGATTATATTGATTGGAGTCCGTTTTTTAGAAGCTGGGATTTACATGGGAGATACCCTCAGATTTTAACTGATGAAGTAGTTGGAGAACAGGCTACAATTTTGTTTAAAGATGCTAAAATATTACTCAAGCGAATTGTTGATGAGAAATTACTAAAAGCCAAAGCTGTTTATGGCATTTTTCCAGCTAATACTGTTAATGATGATGATATCCAGGTATATGAAGATAATAACAGAGAACAAGTATCAGGAACCTTTTTAAGCCTTCGTCAGCAATTGAAAAAACATCAGAATAAATCTAATATCGGATTATCAGATTATATAGCTCCTAAAGAAAGTGGAGTTGAAGATTATATAGGGTGTTTTTGTGTAACCACCGGGTTTGGAACCGAAAAACTGGCCAAAGAATTTGAAGAGAATCACGACGACTATAATGCTATTATGGTTAAAGCTCTTGCAGATAGATTTGCCGAAGCTTTTGCTGAATATTTACATGAAAAAATTCGTAAAGAATACTGGGGGTATGCAAATAATGAAGTATTGAATAATGAAGAACTGATTAAAGAGAGCTATAAAGGAATTCGTCCGGCTCCTGGTTATCCTGCTTGTCCGGATCACCTGGAAAAAAATACTATTTGGGAATTATTAAATGTAGAAGAACGAATAGGAGTAAAACTCACAGAAAGTTTAGCAATGTGGCCGGCAGCTTCAGTATCTGGATATTATATAAGTCATCCGGAAAGTAAATATTTTGGATTGGGAAAAATAAAAGAAGATCAGTTAAAAGATTATGCTGTAAGGAGAGGTATTCCTTTAGATGAAGCGAGAAAATGGTTGAATCCGAATTTGGCTGATTAATTACTCTTTTTAAAGAGAACTTAGTAAAGCGTTAAGGATTGAGGTCATGTTTGAGCTCTTTTTGTTGTTTTTAAAATGATAAACTAACAAAAAAGCGAGTACCGAAAGCCTGCCTGAAGTGTAAACGAAAGGAACGCAAAAAATGAAAAAAATAAAACAGATGACATCTGACAAAATAATAAGAATAAACTGATGAAGGTCACAGAACATATAAAACAAGCAAACGGAAAAACATTATTTTCTTTTGAAATACTTCCTCCTTTAAAAGGGCAAAACATTCAATCGGTTTTTGATGGAATCGATCCTTTAATGGAGTTTAATCCGCCTTTTATAGATGTTACTTATCATAGAGAAGAATATATTTATAAAGAATTAGAGAACGGACTTCTACAAAAGAAAGTAGTTAGGAAACGTCCCGGAACGGTAGGGATTTGTGCTGCAATTCAAAATAAATATAATGTAGATGCAGTACCTCATATTCTGTGTGGTGGATTTACAAGAGAAGATACAGAAAACTTTTTGGTAGATCTTGATTTTCTGGGGATAGATAATGTAGTTGCTTTACGAGGAGATGCAGTTAAAAGTGAAACTTATTTTACTCCCGAAAAAGACGGAAATCAATATGCAACAGACCTGGTAAAGCAAATAGTGTGTCTTAACAATGGAAAATATCTGGATGAAGACCTGGAAAATAAAGCGAAAACCGATTTTTGTGTTGGAGTAGCTGGTTATCCCGAAAAACATCTGGAAGCTCCTAGTTTAGATAGTGATATTCATTTTTTGAAGAAAAAAATTGAAGCCGGGGCTACTTATATTGTTACCCAGATGTTTTTTGACAATCAGCGTTTTTTCAACTTTGTAAAGAAATGTAGGAAAGCAGGAATTACAGTACCAATTGTTCCCGGATTAAAACCGATTGCTACAAAAAAACAACTGAATTTAATTCCGCATCGTTTTAATGTAGATATCCCTGATGATTTAATTATGGAAGTCGTTAAATGTAAAGATAATAAGGCTGTAAGACAGGTAGGAATAGAGTGGTGTACAGCACAGAGTAAAGAATTAATTGCAGAAGGAATACCGGTTTTACATTATTATTCGATGGGAAAAGCAGATAATATTAAAATGATTGCTAAAGAAATTTTTTAAATGTGCTACATTTGTCACCTAAGGCAATGAAGCGACTTTTTTTCCTATTATCTGCAATTATAACTTCTGTGTGTTTTTCTCAGGAAAAACAGTATTCAGATTACTTTGATGTCAATTATTTTTATGGAAATATCATAAATCATAATAATGATATCTTACCTTTAATAACAGATCGTCCAGAGGGAGTCATTTTAAGCTGGAACAGGAAGACCTTTGGGTTTAAAGATTGGGAACAACATTACAACTACCCGGATTTTGGAGCTTCTTTTATTTACCAGAATTTTAAAAATGAATCTCTTGGGGAGAATTACGGCATCTATGCCCACTATAATTTCTATTTTTTAAAGCGTAATTTACTATTTCGTGTAGGCCAGGGCCTGGCAGTTGCTACTAATCCTTTTGATAAAGAAACCAACTTTAGAAATGTTGCTTTTGGAAGTCGTTTACTAAGCAGTACTTATGTTTTAATCAATTATAAAAAAGAAAATATCATTGATCGTTTTGGATTACAGGCAGGTTTGGCCTTGATACATTATAGCAATGCAAATTTTAAAGCCCCTAATACCAGTGTCAATAGTATAAGCTTAAATGTTGGGGTCACTTATAATTTAGATGAAGACTTACCGGAATATCAGAATACATTGGTTAAAGAAAAGTATACAGAGCCTGTAAAATTTAATTTTGCTTTTAGAAGTGGTGTCAACGAAAGCGATATTATAGACAGCGGTGTTTTTCCATTTTATATACTTTCGGCTTATGCAGATAAACGTTTAAATAGAAAAAGTGCAATACAATTGGGAAGTGAAATTTTCTTTTCAAATTTTCTAAAGAAATACATCAGGTTTCAAAGTATAGCTTTCCCTGAAAACGAAATAGAAGGCGATGAAGATTTTAAAAGAGTAGGAGTTTTTGCCGGGCATGAATTATTTGTAAATAGATTTTCAGTTCTCACACAAGTCGGATATTATGTGTATTGGCCTGTTTCTTTTGAGGATAGAGTATATTTGAGGGCTGGTTTAAAACGATATTTTGGTAAAAAACTATATGGTTCATTAACATTAAAATCACATGGTGCCCAGGCAGAAAATGTGGAGTTTGGGATAGGTATAAGATTGTAAAATGAAGAGATTAATATATATATTGATATTGATAATTTTTGCTTGTGATAGTGAAAGTGCTTCAGATTGTTTTCAAACTACAGGGAATATAATTACTGAAACGAGAGAGGTTACAGCATTTTCGAGGATTTTGGTAGAAGAAAATGTGAGAATGATTATTAGGGAAGGAGACAATTTTGAGGTTTTGGTTGAAGCAGGAGAGAATTTAATCAATGATGTGGAAACAGAGGTGATTGAAGGTCAATTGATTTTAAGAGATAATAATGGATGCAATCTTTTTAGAGAAATAGCAACAACTCTTATTACAGTGACTGCACCAAACGTAACAGAGATACGAAGCTCTACTCAGTTTGATATCCGTTCTGAAGGAGTCTTGACATTTCCGGATTTAGTAATCCTTTCTGAAGATTTTAGGAGTGAGTTTCTAAGTACCGGGAACTTTTTTTTAAATGTCAGGAATAATTCGATAAGAGTAATATTCAACAATCTTTCCAATTGTTTTATAGAAGGTACTACTACTAATCTTAATATAAATTTTGTTTCAGGTAACAGTAGATTTGAAGGAGAAGACTTAATTGCAGAAAATATTACTATATTTCATCGTGGTACTAATGATATGCTTCTTTTTCCGACTATAAGTATACAAGGAGACATTTTTAGTACAGGAGATGTACAACTGTTTAATAGGCCGGAGACTGTTGAGGTGACAGAGCATTTTGACGGAAGGCTAATTTTCAGGAATTAATGAACAAAAAAATTATAATAGGTATTGTGATCGGTTTTTTTTCATGTCTTCAAACTCTTTTTGCCCAGAATATTGAGGGAAGAAAAGGAATAAAAAAAGGAGAGCGCATTATACATAAACTGATTAGAAAAAAGAAGGTTCCGGGTATTGCCATCACAGTGATCAAAAATGATGAAGTTTTTTGGCAAAAAGGTTATGGTTATGCAGATATAAAAGAGAAAAAAACTGTAGACCCTAAAAACACATTATTCAGAATTGCAAGTGTATCCAAACCGATTTCGGCTACAGGATTGGCCAAATTGGTTGAAGAAAAAAAAATAGATCTGGATGCCTCTCTTTACGATTACGTGCCATTTTTCCCTAAAAAGAAATACGATTTTACTATTAGGCAGTTAGGTGGACATCTTGCAGGTATCCGAACCTATAAAGGCCGGGAATTTTTTAATAAAAAAAACTTATCTATTAGAGAAGGAGTAGCGTTATTTGAAAATGATTCTTTACTATTTGAACCCGGAACAGCATACGCGTACAATAGTTATGATTGGGTACTGATCTCTTTGGCTATCCAGGAAGTTTTAAAAACCTCTTATGAGGCTGTCATTAAAGAAAAAGTCATAGATCCTTTAAAACTTACTCATACTTTCCCAGATAAGAATGATGACACTATAGCAAATAAAGCAGTTTTCTACTCTAAGAGAGGAAAAAGAAGGTTTCGTTTGGCAGCTGAGGTTGACAATTATTTTAAACTGGCCGGAGGAGGATATCTTTCGACTTCGGATGATGTTGCTAAATTTGGAAATGCATATTTAAAAGGTGATTTTATCCCCAAAGAGATTGCTTCTCAATTTGTTGAATCTCAAAAAATAAATAAAAATCTTACGTATTACGGATTGGGTTGGGAAAGCAGTTTTGATACTGGTAACAGGCCTTATTTTGGGCATACAGGCAACGGGATAGGAGGATATGCAGTCTTTAGAGTGTATCCGGAACAAAATATGGTATTTTCTATTTTGACGAACGTAACTAATCCCGGGATAGAAGATGAGCTAAATCAACTTATTGAGACCGTATTGAGCGAAGTAGAAAAATCTACGAAGACGTCAGTTCCCTAAATAAACTCTCCAGGTTTTTATTCTTCTGATTAAGCTGAAGAATTTTGAGTCCGTTATCATGTGCAAAATCAAAAACTACAGATCGCATGTCTTTTTTTGAAGAAAAATGAAGTTCATAAGTTAAGTCATGAACATTTTTGACAGTTTCAATATGAGGTAACTGTTGTAAAAGTACATCTTCGACGCGGTAGTCGAATTCAACTTCAATAATTTGTTCATTATCTTCTCGTAATTCCGAGAGTTTTTTATCGGCAACAATTTCTCCTTTATTTATAATGATAACACGATCGCAGATAGCCTCGACTTCCTGCATAATATGTGTAGAAAGTAAAACTGTTTTATTTTTTCCTGCACTTTTGATCAGTTCCCTTATTTCAACCAATTGATTAGGGTCAAGTCCGGTAGTTGGCTCATCCAGGATGAGTACACTTGGATCGTGCAAAAGCGCTGTAGCTAATCCCACTCTTTGTCGATATCCTTTTGATAACTGGCCTATTTTTTTGTGAGCCTCAGGTGTCAAGCCCGTACGTTCGATAACTTCTTGTACTCTCTCTTTTTTAACCTTGTAAATATTTGCATTAAAAGCCAGGTATTCTTTGATATACATATCCAGATAGAGCGGATTGTGTTCTGGTAAATAACCTATACTTTTTTGAACCTCTCTTTTAGAAACGTTTACATTAAAATCGTCTACAAATGCATCTCCGTCACTGGATTTTATATAGGTAGTCAATATTTTCATCATGGTTGATTTTCCAGCTCCGTTGGGCCCTAGAAAACCGACGATTTCACCTTTTTCGATAGAAAAAGAAATATTGTTGAGCGCTCTTTGAGCCCCGTAATTTTTGGTAATACCAGCTACTTTAATCGACATTCCTGAATTTTATAAAACGAAAATAAATTTATTTTATCAGGAAAGCAATTTTCTTTGGATTTCAAATTAAAAGATCAATAAATGTATCAGAACTTTTATAAGCTTTTTTAACAACGGTATTTATGGACAGTCTAAAGTACCTGCAATACCAGTAGTGCCACCTGGAGGAGGAGGCATTGTTACTCCAGTAGGGTTTGTAGTTGCAGTAAGAGGACCACATGTACATGATTCCGTTTCCGGATTTGTCGTATCGCAATTATCACAATTGGTCATTGTTATTGGGTTTGTGTTACTGTCTACATCGGTGGTATTAGTATTAGTGCCGCCTCTTAACTGATTTGGATCTATCAATTTTGCAATACGGTATTTATTCAGAGTTAAACCTTTTTGTCTGCGTTTTTTCATTGTTCTTTTTTTAAAATTTAATTTTTATATAACGCTTAGAAAGTAACTGTATAAATTACCTATTAGAAAATTATAAATGCATAATTTCATGAATTTACGCTATTTTACCTTTTTCTTGAGTTCTCTGATATAGTAAGACGGATGTATTTTAGTTTGCTTGTAAAATGCATCGGTAAAAGATTTTACGTTATTAAAACCAACTTCAAAGGCAATAGCCTTAATAGTGTATTTTCTTAATTTAGGTTGTTCTTTTAAAGCTTCAACAATATAATTGATCCTTAAGTTTGAAAGATAAGCGCTGAAGTTCTTATTCATATGAAAATTTATAACCTTAGAAAGGTAATTACTGTTAGTTTCTATTTTTTTGGCTAAACTATCTAAGGTAATTGAACCATCTAAAAAACCTTTTTGTTCTTCAAATACCGTAATCTTATTTAAAATATCAGAAACGATATCTTTAGGAATCTTAAGCTCTTTTTTTAATGCCCTAAGAGGTTTATGGGGGATTTTTTTTTCCTGGAGAAGAATTTCAAATCGTTTTTTATAATTGGCTTCTCGCCTTTTAAAGAAAAAGAAAGTTATTAAGACTAAAAGTACTGTACATATAATGGTAAGATAGATGGCTTGTGATTTTTTACGATCTTTTTCTTTAAGTTTAGTTATTAATATTTCTTTTTTTGAGACAAGTTTAGGAATATCGTATTGATTTGAAATAGAGTTTTTTAAAATATCACCATTACTATCTAAAATACTGTCAAAATGAAGTTGTTTTTCAATATAGAGAAGTTGATTTTTTAAATCGTTTTTATTTTTATAATAATTGTAAAGAAGCTCATAATTTTCTTTGAGTTCCCATGCATATTTTTGAGTATTTTGAATGATGGTATCAATTTTTTTAAATTGCTTTAATGCTGCTTTCCAATTGTTTACTTCTTTTAAGCTTTTACCCAGGTATAAATTTGATATTGCAAGATTAATACTGTCTACCGTTCCTTTTACTTGAGGTAAGTATTTTGATATGCTGTCAATAGTTTGTTGATAGTTTTCTTTTTCATAATTGATATATGCTTCTATTATTCTTGAAGTGTGATATTGGGATAATTTATTATAAGTTTTAGCTTCTTTAATATGTAATTGGTTATAATAAAATGCAGAATCTAATTTTTTATCATGAAAATAAGAGATAGAAAGTGAGTGTAAGAAATTTAAATAATCATTAATATGTTTAGTTTTTAGATTGTTTTTTACAAGATATTGGTATCCGTTTTTAAAAACTATTGAAGCATTCTTAAAATCTTTTATACGTAATCGTTCTAAACCGATGTTATGTTCAACTGAATTAATAAAATTTTGATTATTGTAAGAATTGATGTTTTTTTTAGCTTTTAAATAATATTCTAGTGCGAGTTTATAATCTCCTTTTATATGTAATAAGGCTCCTTTTCGATTATATATATTTGGAGTAAATACAGATTTGTTATTTCTGTTATATAATAAAGCACTATCCAGGTACTTTAAAGAGTTATTAAAATCTTTAGTGTTAATTTCTGATAAATAAAAATACCCTTCTACAGCTCTTAAATTGTCGTTTCTTTTTTTTGCCTTTTTTAAATATGCATTGGCATATATATTCCCTTTTTCAACATTGTCATAGTTAATTTTTATTTTTTCATAAAGATCTTTATAACTTTTGGTTATTAATGAATCATTTTGATTGATATTCTGAGAATTACCGGCTTGTATTATAAATAAGAATAAGATAAAAGAGATTATACGGAGAATCATTAGTCGGTTAGCTGTTTTAGAAAATATGGTTATTCTTAAGATCATCTTTACAGTTAAATATAGAGTTTTTTCTTAAACACTTGCGATGCTTTTTACCATATGAAAAAAGGTAAATTTATGAATTTATGCATCGAAAGATTGGTTGTAGTTTGATTGAAAGATAATTTTAAACTTGAAGAAATGCTAAAAGTGTACACAAAAAGAGCATTCTAACTAAACCATAATTTAAAATTACAATCATGAAAAAAAAGAAACTGAAAAGTTTAAGTTTAAACAAGAAGACCATTTCTAATTTTAAATCAGGAACAGTAAGTGGAGGAGGAGTAACAAATAGTTGTTTCCCGGATGGTTGCGATGTAGCGCCTACTTGTACTTGTAGAGAATGTGGAGAATCTCAAGACCTGGGATGTGATGCTACACGTTATGACCACACCTGTATAAATGGAGGAGGAGTATGTGGTGGAATTACCGATACTGGTACAAAACATCAAACTGCAACAGCCTGTACTTTCATTGGATGTTAATTTTTTTATTAGAAAAAAAATCTCTTCGGTTATTATCAAGATGAAAAATGGTAGCTAATCATTTTAATCAATACTCCCCCTGATACTGTTTCAGGGGGATATAATATCTTAATTATATAATAACGATGTTCTTCTGGTACTTTTCAATAATAGATTAAAGTTTGATGCCTGAATACAATTAATACATTTTTATAAACTTTCTTTTTAGGGATTTTTCAAAAGTCAATTCATGAATAAGGAGTTCTCATTCATGAATCGACTTAAAATGAGATTGTTCTTTATATGAAAAAAAAATAGTTTAGTGATAGTAAAATACTATAAAGTGCGCATTGAAGTATTCTAATTAATCACTAACTATAAATTTTTTAAAAATGAAAAAAAAGAGATTAAAAAACCTGAATTTAAACAAAAAAACTGTTTCTAATTTTCAATCTGCAAAAGTGATTGGAGGTACTGAATTAGATGCTGGTAATACACGTTTTGACCATACTTGTGTAAATGGCCCTGGAGCATGTCTTAATGAAGATACTATTCCTGACCCTGAAACTGCATCGATCTGTATTCCATCTTTTACCTGTACTCTTGAATGCTAAATACAGTTTTGATTTTTCTATTAAGAATGGAAATTTTTAATATCAAGATGAACTATAATAACCAACCATTTTAATTAATATATCCCCCTGATACCTTTTTTCAGGGGGATATCATATCTTGATTATATATTAACTAATTTGTTAGCATATCATAGATGTCGTATTATTAAATGGCGGAGGCGGAGGTCCGCTAGTAGTTGTACCACCAAGAGGATCTGATGTTGTAACCTGGGGAGCAGTCTCTGTAATTTCTGTAATAGTATCTCCTACGTTTGTATTAGTATCCTGGGCTGTGGGTAACGGATTGGTATTTGTATCTAACGGATTTGTGTGAATATCATAAAGAACACCTCCTGGACCGGCAAGACTTACAATTCCTCCCATTATCTTATTAGGATTCGCCAGATTGGCAACTTTTCGTTTATTTAGAAATAGATTCCTGACATTGTTTTTCTTCATTATACTACTTTTTTAAGATTATCATTAATTAAAACGTAGTGAAATTTAGTTATATATGAGCTTTTAATGCAACAATGGTTGTCCATTTTCAAGAATCTACCCCGGTAAATTCTCTTTTTTGCAACTCTTTAATGAAGTAAGAAGGATAAAGCTTTGTTTCTTTATAAAAAGCATTGGTAAAAGATTTTGAATTTTTAAATCCAACCTCAAATGCTATGGCTTTTATGGTATAATTCCTGAATTTAGGTTCTTTTTTCAAAAGATCAAGAGTATAATTAATACGAAGATCTGAGAGGTAAGTACTAAAGTTTTTATTTTTATGATAATTAATAGTTCTTGAAAGATAATTACTATTAGTTTTAATTTTTTTTGCTAAACTTTCCAGGGTAATAGAACTATCTAAAAATTCTTTTTGTTCTTCAAAAACAATGATCTTCTTTAAAATGTTAGAGACGATATCTTCAGGAATTGTTAATTCTTTTTTAGTGACTTTTAACATGCTATCGTCTAGATGATTTTCTTTCTTTTGTAAAAGAACTTCAAATTGCTTTTTATCAATAATTCGTTTTCTGTAGAAATAATAACTTAATAAAATAAGGCCCGCAATAAATATTAATAACAGATAAACTGTATTGGCTTTTTTACGATCATTTTTTTGTAATCTGGAGATTAATGTTTCTTTTTCTGCGATTAATTCAGGAATATCATATTTATGCGCAAGTGTATTCTTAAGGTAAGAATCATTATTGTATAAGTTTGTTTTAAAATTGACTAATTTTTCAAGGTAAATAAGTTGATTTTCAAGATCTCCTTTTTGTTGATAATAATCACGAAGAATTTCATAGTTTTCTTCAATTTCCCATATATATTTCTTTGTATTAAGTACAATAGTGTCTATTTTTTTAAATTGTTTTAAGGCCTCTTCTTCTTTTTTTAAGTGATATGAACTCTTGCCCAAATACAGATAAGATAAAGCGAGATTTACACTGTCTTTAGTTCCTTTTTTGATGTATTTTGATATACTATCAATAGTTTTTGAGTAATTTCCTTTCTCATAATTTATATAGGCTTGAAAAATTCTTGATACACTATAATTGTAATCATTATCATTGATAGAGTCCTTCGATTTTTCTATCATTAATTGATTAAAGTACGAAGCAGAATCTAATTCGTTTTTATATAAATATGCTATAGATAAAACTCTTAGTGAGTTGAGATAGTTTATCTTTTTTTTCTGCTGCAGGTCATTCTCTATTATATATTGATAATTTTTTTTAAAAGCTTTTAGGGCATTATCAAAATCTTTAATTCGTAATCGGACCAATCCGATATTATAATCTATTTTAATAAATAAATCAGGTAAATTGAAGTGAACTACTTGTTTTCTTGCTTCTAAATAATTGTCCAGGGCATTTTTGTATTTTCCATTAATATGAAACAAACTTCCTTTTTGATTATAGATATAAGGCGTAATAGAACTTGATTTGTTATCATATAAGATAGCTTTATTAATGTAATCTAAAGAAACACTATAAGTTTTACTGTTTATTTCAGATAAATAATAGAAGCCTTTGGTAATTCTTACACTATCATTGTTTTTTAATCCTTTATCTAAATATGCTTTAGCATAAATAGTACCTAATGAAGGCGCCCTGTAAAAATCACTTATCTTACTATATAAATATTCATAGCTTTTGGCAGTTAAAGAGTCGATCGAATTGTCATTCTGAGGCTTTACTGTTTGCGAACAAAGAATTGATAAAACCAATACTATTACAATCCTGGTACTCATATTTTCAAAACTTAATGAAAGAGAAATAATTAAAATAAATACAATATTATCTGAAGTATTTTGTCTTTTTTATGCTAAAACCATCTCCAAAGTATTGTAAATATAGAGCTTTCTATTTAAGAAATTAGCCGATTTTAAATCATTTTTTATTTCTGAGATGCTTCGAAGTATATTCATGAATATGAACTCCGTATTCATGAATATACCTTCTATTTACTTGATTTATGAACAATAGCTGAATAATTTTAGTGATAAATAAATGCTTGAATAGTGCGCACACTAAGCATTAAAAATAAAATATTAACCATAATAAATATAGTTTATGATCAAAGACATTTCAAGTTTTGGTAAAATTTTAAATAAAAAAGAACAAACAAAAGTTAATGGAGGTTTCCTGAGCGGGGGAGGAGATCCTTTTATAGGTAGTGCTTGCTATTCACAGAGAAGATTTTGTAATGCAGCATTGTCCAGTGCAATTGCTAATGGAGCAGACCCTACGCAAACGAGCTGTGTTCCATGTCCCGGAGGTTGGGAAGTTCGAATTTTTGGAACGCTTTAAAGCAATTAACCATTAAATAATTTTAAAATGAAAAAAAAGAACCTTAAAAGTCTGAAATTAAATAAAAAATCTATTTCCAATCTGGATAAAAAGAATGGAGTAATTGGAGGGTTTAATACAATTTCATGTCATCCGGTAGGCATCTGTTGTCCTACGCATGATGTCAATTGTCCTACCGAAAACAACGATTGTGGAGCTACCGCAGGTTGTCCGCCACCTACACAAGGTTGTAACGATACATTAATAGGTTGTGGCACAATTTCTTGCCCTGGTGCTGGAATTTGTTAAATATACTTATATAAAAGAAGCTGTTGAAAAACAGCTTCTTTTATATAAGTGCTTTATCCATTACAATAATCTCCTGAACCTGCATTTAGACAATATGGATTTAAAGAATCTGAGTTATTATAAGTATCTATACAAGGATTAATACTACATGCTAGACTTGTTGTTTGAGTATCATCTCCTCCTTTTAGATTATAGATGAGTTTGGAAACCTTTTTTTTATTTAAACTTAAATTATTATTCTTACGTTTCATATACTTTAATTTATAAGGTTAATATTTTATATATGCTTAAGCGATCTAAATATAAAGCCTTATAATAAGTTCTTAAGGTTCCTGTTTACATGAATTCATGAATTCATGTTTGTTTTTTTAATTGTTTTATATAGTAAGAAGGATAAATTTTTGTTTGCTTGTAAAATGCAATAGTAAATGTATCTACATTATTAAAACCAACCTCAAAAGCAATGGCTTTAATCGTATATTCTCTTAATTTAGGTTGTTCTTTTAACACTTTAACAGCATAGGCTATTCTTAAATCTGAAAGGTATTTACTAAAATTTTTTCCTTTATGATAGTTGATAATACGAGATAAGTAATTGCTGTTTGTTTTAAATTTTTTAGAGAGACTAATTAAAGTAAGCGTATTGTCTAAAAATCCATTTTTTGCTTCAAAAACCGCTATTTTTTCTAAAATGTCATTTATAATATTTTCAGGAACTGATAATTCTTGCTTTTTTATAATATTATTTTGAGTCTCTTTTTGGACTAGAGTTTCTTTTTGAATCAGATTATTAAATCTTTTTTTATAAATATTTCTTTTTCTATAATAATAGAATGCTATTAAAATAAATACTATTGCAATTGTAATACTTAAAAGAAGGATTTTTGATTTGACTTGGTCTTTATTTTCAAGTCTTTTGATTAAGCTTTCCTTTTCTTCAATTAACTTAGGTGTGTCATATTTAGTAACTATAGTGTTTTTTAGATACGTATTATTACTGTATAAAATGCTATCATAACCAATCCGTCGTTCTAAGTATAGTAAGTTATTTTGTAAATCTCCCTGTTCTTTATAATATTCATGTAATATTCTATAATTTTCTCGTGTTACATAAGTATATTTTTTAGCTTTTCTAATAATAGTATCTACTTTTTTAAATTGTTTTAATGCTAAAGGCCAATTATTTAATTTACTATAACTCTTACCTGTATATAGATATAGAGTTGTCAGATCATGATCGCTATGCATTTTTTTTAAATAAGGCAGGTATTTTAGCATACTGTCCAATGCCATTTTATAATTACCTTTCTCATAATTAATAAACCCTTCTGTAGCTCTAGCTCTGTTATAATGATTTAGATTTTTATGAACAATTGTTTCTTGAATTTCCTGTTGATTGTAATAAGCAGCAGAATCTATTTTTTGATTAATTAAATAAGCATAGGATAAACCATGTGATATTCTTAAATAATCCTCTACATGAAGTTTTTGAAAATTATAATCTAGAGCAGTATTATATGATTTTTTGAAAATAGTTAAGGCCTCTGTAATATTTCCAATTTCTAACATAATAAGTCCTATACTATAGTCGTTCATTAGATGCGAATATTGTAATCTTGGAGAGTTTTGAAAATCAGAATCAATATACTTTTTAGCCTTTACATAACTATCTAGTGCTTTTTTATATTCAAAGTTATGATAATATAAATAACCTTTTCGATTATATAACAAATAATCCAAATCTCTATTTTTTCCTTTATTATATATAAATACACTATCTACATACTGAAGTGCTAAAGTATACTTATCAATATTAATTGAGGATAATAAATAAAAACTATAAGCTACTTTTGTACTATCAGCATTTTTTTTTGCTTTTTTTAAATGTGCATTCATATAAACAGCAGCTTTTTTATGTGATTCATCGTTATAATTGGAATAAAAAGCACCAAATCTATCCATAAGGTATTTATAACTTTTATTGGCTAAAGAATCTTTTGAGTTATCTGCGTTAATTTGAGCATACCCGTTATAAAAAATAAAAAATAAGAGAAGAAAAATTCTAATCTTCATAATTGATGTATTGTTGTTATAATTTATAAGAATTTAAAAAAAGAAAATTAGTAAAAAGAAAATTTATAACTGTTATAAAGCCTCAAAATAAATGTAACAATGCCTTAATTAAAAATTATAAATTCTGGATATAAATTAAAGAATTATCGTATACCATATTTAGAAGATAAGAATGCCTGAATTCTTGAATTTAGGTATTAAATGATTGATTTGTCTGTATTTGAAGAATAACTTAGCACTATTAGAATATGATAATGTGCACACTATTGTATTTAAAAAAACTTATTAAAAACAATTTTAAAAACTTTCAAAATGAAAAAAAAGAATCTTAAAAGTTTAAAACTTAATAAAAAGTCTATTTCTCACTTAAGTAATGAAAAAAATAGTATAGTAGGAGGTACAGGAACACTTGTTTCTTGTCCGGGTGTTGGTATTTGTGGCATTCAAACAGACAACGGTTGTGACCCTGGAGGAACTAATAGTTGCCCTACTATGAATTGTGGGCCTACAGAAGGATGTGAGACGGCTTCTTGTCCGGGTAATGGTATTTGTGCTTAATAAATAGATATACTTTAATTAAAGTATATTTTTTATTTTATAAATGCTAAAAAGTAAAAGAAGCTGTTGAAAGACAGCTTCTTTTTAAACCTAATTCTTTATGATTTTATAACAATAAGAGAGAATGTTTAAATGGTAATTTCTATTTTACTTAGATCAAGGTGTTTTTCTACCTGTTTATACAGAATAATTTCGGATTCCATATAAAACTGTAGAATTTGGGTAACATTAACCCAGGCTTGTCCATTTCTACCTTTTTGAAGATAATAGGACAGGATATATAGTATTGAGTAATGAATATTTGTATTTAATAGACTTATATACTTGGTTATTATTCATAAATACATTGTAAAAAGGAAGCTTTTTGATAATAGCTTCCTTTATTTTTTAACAAACTCAAAAAAAAATAAAAAAAGGTTTTTTATATTAAATTAATAAGTACTTTAGCAACTTGAAATATAGAAAATCGAAATGATTACAACGACTTATTTCTGGAACACTTATTACTTCTTTTATTTTTTTAAAAGAAGAATGGGGCTGTTGTAGATAGTTGTTATAAAACAATATTTAAAAGTCCCGTTTTTACGGGACTTTTTTTGTGATTTAAACTATGTGTAAAACAATAGCGATACAAGGCATAAAAGGGTCTTTTCATCACCAGGTGGCAGAACAGTATTACCAGGAAGAACTAAGCATAAATGAATGTTTGTCTTTTGATACTTTGGTAGATCGTTTGATACATAAAGAAGTGAAAGAAGGAGTAATGGCAATAGAAAACTCTATTGCAGGGTCGATTATTCCAAATTATGCATTAATCGATCAGTATGAATTACATATCACAGGAGAGTATTACTTGCAGATCCATCATAATTTAATGGCTTTAAGAGGGCAATCTATTCATGAAATAGAAGAGGTGCATTCACATCCTATGGCCTTGTTGCAGTGTAAATCTTTTTTCAAAAAATACCCTCATATTAAATTAGTAGAGGCTTCAGATACTGCAGAAACAGCAAAAAGAATTTACAATCAACAATTAAAAAAGATAGGAGCTATTGCAAGTAAAACAGCAGCGAGCCTATATGATTTAGAGATTTTAGGAGCAGAAATACAGACTATTAATGATAATTCAACCCGATTTGTAATTGTGCAAACCGAAAAATCAAGAGTACAAAAAACAGAAATTAACAAGGCTTCATTGAAGTTTGAATTGGACCATAAACGTGGAAGCTTAGCAGCAATTTTAAATGTAATTAGCGATTGTAAACTTAACCTGACCAAAATACAATCGTTACCAAAAATCGAGACACCCTGGATGTATTCTTTTTTTGTTGATGTAACCTTTGATGCTTATAAAGATTATGAGAAAGCCATTGCAATTTTAAAAATTATGGCACACCATTTTAAAATATTAGGAGAATATAAAAACGCAAGGATATGATTCAGGAGGCAAGACGTTTAAGCACAGTAGAAGAATATTACTTTTCAAAAAAATTGAGAGAGGTGAGGTCACTGGTGGCAAAAGGGAAGCCTATTATAAATATGGGAATAGGAAGTCCAGATCTAAAACCATCTAAAGTAGTAATTGAAGCATTACAAACATCAATGAATGATGCTTCTGCACATCAATATCAAAGTTATCAGGGTTTACCGGAATTGAGAGCAGCTATTTCAGAGTTCTATGTAAAATACTTCGGAGTAGCATTAGACCCGGAAAATGAAATATTACCATTAATGGGATCTAAAGAAGGAATCATGCATATTAGTATGGCTTTTTTAAATGAAGGAGATGAGGTGTTAATTCCGGATCCGGGATACCCGACGTATACTTCGGTCACTAAATTATTAGGCGCTATACCTGTATACTATGATTTAACAGAAGAGAATGCCTGGCTTCCGGATTTGGATGCTTTGGAACAACAAGATTTATCAAAAGTTAAAATCATGTGGCTAAACTATCCGCATATGCCAACCGGGACCAAAGGAGGCATTAATTTATTTGAAAAACTGGTTGCTTTTGCAAAAAAACATCAGATACTCTTAGTGAATGACAATCCGTATAGTTTTGTTTTAAATGATGAACCGGAAAGTATTCTTTCTGTAAACGGAGCTAAAGATGTTGCTTTGGAACTGAATTCATTAAGTAAAACTTTTAACATGGCTGGATGGAGAATAGGTATGGTGCTTGGAAATCAGAGAAATCTAAATGCTATTTTGAAAGTTAAAAGTAACATGGATAGCGGAATGTTCTACGGAATCCAGAAAGGAGCGGTTCAGGCTTTAAACAGTGTTGGAGATTGGTTTGTTAATATTAATGAAACTTACAGAAGAAGAAGAGCATTAATCTATCAGCTATGTGAAATATTAGACTGTACTTATGATAAAGACACAGTTGGAATGTTTATATGGGCAAAGCTTTCTTCAAATAGGGTGTCTGCAGAAAAATTCATTGATGATATACTATATGATAAAGATATTTTTATTACTCCGGGAACTGTTTTTGGGAAAAATGGAGAAGGGTACATACGATTTTCACTGTGTGTGACAGAAGAAAAAATTAAGGAAGCAATAAATAGATTTTAAACTCAGAAGGTGATGAATGTATATATTATTGGGTTAGGATTAATAGGAGGGTCGATGGCTTTTGATTTAAAAGCGAATTACCCGGAGAGTATAATTCACGGAATCGATGCGAATAAAACTCATATAGAACAGGCTCTGGAATTAGGTTTTATAGACAAAGAAGGAGTGTTAGAATCTTTAGCTAAGGCAGATGTGGTAATAGTAGCGATACCAGTAAATATGTTGGTTCGTGAACTGCCTAACATATTGGATAAAGCAGGAGATAACACCCTGGTAATTGATGCCGGTTCTACAAAAAGTTTAATTTGTAAATCGGTTACCAATCATCCTAAAAGAAGAAATTTCTTAGCTTCTCACCCTATAGCAGGGACAGAATTTTCAGGACCGGATGCAGCAATCAAAGGCTTATTTGATAAAAAGACCAATATTATTTGTGAAGTAGAAAAAACAGCATTCAAACTCCAGGAAAAAGCTATGGAGATTTTTAGTCGTTTTGGGATGCGTATTCGTTATATGGATCCGGTTTCACATGATAAACATATTGCTTATGTATCCCATCTTTCACATATCAGTTCGTTTATGTTAGGAAAAACAGTAATTGAAAAAGAAAGAAATGAACGTGATATTTTTGATATGGCTGGCAGCGGATTTGAAAGTACTGTACGATTGGCAAAGAGTTCTCCTGATATGTGGACTCCTATTTTTGAACAAAACAAAGAAAATATTATAGAAACTTTAGAAGAATACATTTCTAATCTTAAGGAGTTTAAAGAATTGATGCAATCGGATAATTTCAAAGAGATTTATACTAAAATGGAAAATACAAATAGAATAAAAGAGATATTAAACGGAATAATAATTAAGACTACCTAAATTTGCAATATGGAAAATAAGAAAGAATTAAGAACATGGTTAGATGATTTCGGACTTCCACATCCACTGGTAATTGCCGGACCATGTAGTGCAGAAACCGAAGATCAGGTATTGAATATAGCACATCAGTTAAAAGATACAGATGCTACAGTGCTCAGAGCCGGGATATGGAAACCGCGTACACGCCCGGGAATGTTTGAAGGAGTAGGAGCAATTGGATTAAAATGGTTACAAAGAGCAAAAGAAGAAACAGGGATGCTTATTGCTACCGAAGTGGCAAATCCAACACATGTACAATTGGCTTTAGAACATGATGTAGATGTTTTATGGATAGGAGCCCGGAGCACTGTGAGTCCTTTTATAGTTCAGGAAATAGCAGATTCTTTAAAAGGTACAGACAAAATAGTGTTGGTTAAAAATCCTGTAAACCCTGATTTGGCACTTTGGCTTGGAGCAGTAGAAAGATTATACAAGGCAGATATAAAAAAATTGGGAGTGATCCACAGAGGTTTCTCTACATATGAAAAAACCAAATATCGTAATATACCGGAATGGCAGTTGCCTATTGAATTGCAAAATAAATTCCCCGATTTGCCATTGATTTGTGATCCTTCACATATCACAGGGAAACGAGATATGGTATTTGATGTGTGTCAGACTGCATTGGATCTTAATTATGACGGACTTATAGTTGAAACGCATTTTGACCCTGATAATGCATGGAGTGATGCGGCTCAACAGGTAACTCCAGACACATTAGTTCAAATTATGAAAGATCTGAGAATTAGAAAAGAAAGTGATGAAGCCGAAGAGTTTAACAGGAAACTAGGTAATTTAAGAGCCCAGATAGATGTAATCGATAATCAGATTATAGAAACCTTAGGTAGACGTATGAAAGTTTCAGATGAAATCGGAACTCTGAAGAAGAAGAAAAATGTAGCGGTTTTACAAAGTAAGAGATGGAATGAAATTTTAGGGAAAATGATTTTAGAAGGAGAAGAAAAAGGATTGAGTGAAGAATTTGTGCTCAGAATCTTTAAAGCAGTACATCAAGAATCAATTAATCACCAGGAAAAAATAATAAACGCATAAAAAAAGCCCCGTTACGGGGCTTTTTTTTATAAGCTTTATCTAGCTCTTTTGAAAATATATCTGGTTATAAAAATACCTTTTCCATCTCCTTTTCCACCTTCACTTTCTACACCACTAACTACAAAAGCAAGATCCCATCCTTCTGTAATCATCGTATTGATTTTAGAAGTAATTAAGGCATCATTAGCAGCAATGTTCTGGAAACGAATACCTCCTAAATTATAAAAGTTAAGTAATTTGGTTTCTTCAAAACCTTTTACACGAATATCACTTCGTTTAGATTTGTTTCGGGTATTATCTTCTTCAGATCTTTGTGACGTAAACTCTTTATAATCTCTTTCTTCCGAAGCAGAAACAATACGAGACCTACCTAATCCGCTAGGAACAATAGATTCTACACTTGTTATTACTTTATACTCATATTGTTGAGCAAATGCACCTGCTATTGAGAATACAGTTAAAATACCAAATAAAAAAAGTTTTTTCATAAATCGTAGATTTAATATGTTTATTAATTAATTAAATTGTTTATTTGAACGTGAAATTCACAATTATAGTGCCAAATAAAAGAAAATGTTGGGAATTGTTTATAAATCTACCGGGAGTTGGTATACCATAAAATCTGAAGACGGATCTTTTTTTGAAAGCAGGATAAAAGGAAAGTTCAGGATAAAAGGTATAAAAAGCACTAATCCAATTGCGGTAGGTGATATTGTTGATTTCGAATTGGAAACAAAAAGTGATGAGACTGTCGGTATCATTACTAATATTCACGACAGGAAAAACTATATAGTCAGAAAATCTGTTAACCTCTCTAAGCGTACTCATATTATAGCAGCCAATGTTGACCAGGTTTTTTTAATGATTACTTTGAATAATCCGCCAACATTCACCACTTTTATTGATCGTTTTTTAGTAACAGCAGAAGCTTATCAAATAAAAACCATCCTATTGTTCAATAAAATAGATACTTATAATGAAGATGAGCTTTTAGAAATTAAATACCTGGCAGCACTATATCGCGAAATTGGATATGAATGTATCGGGATTTCTTCAAAAACCGGTAAGAATACAGACCAGGTAGCAGGTTTGATGAAAAACAAAGTAAGTATGTTTGCCGGTCACTCGGGAGTAGGGAAATCTACATTGATAAATCATATAGAACCTAATCTTAATTTGAGAACTGCAGAGATATCAGAACAACACCGGCAAGGGCAACATACAACTACTTTTGCAGAAATGTTTGATTTGAGCTTTGGAGCCAGGATTATTGATACTCCCGGGATAAAAGGATTTGGAATAGTAGATATTGATAAAAGTGAATTGGGAGATTATTTTCCTGAGTTCTTTGCAATTAAAGGTCAGTGTAAATTTAATAATTGTCTCCATATTGATGAACCAAAATGTGCTGTTAAAGAAGCTTTGGAAAATGATGAAATTCCGTGGAGCAGATATAAAAGTTACAGGCAAATCCTGGAAGGAGATGACGAAAATTACAGGACAGATATTTACGGAGAAAATTAATAATACCAACACCTATGAGAGCAGTTATCCAGAGAGTCACCAGGGCAAAGGTGGTTGTAGATAATAAAGAAGTATCGTCTATAAATAAAGGATTACTTATTCTTCTAGGTGTTGAAGAGTCAGATTCTCAAGAAGATATTATTTGGTTAAGTGGAAAAATAAGTCGGTTGAGAATTTTTAATGACGAAAACGGAGTCATGAATACTTCTTTAATCGATACCAATGGAGATGCAATTGTTGTAAGTCAGTTTACACTTCATGCTTCTACAAAAAAAGGGAATCGCCCGTCTTATATAAAAGCGGCCGGACCAGATATTGCCAAGCCTGTTTATGAAGCATTTATTCTTCAGTTACAAAAAGACATAAAAAAAGAAGTGGGTAAAGGTGTTTTTGGCGCAGATATGAAAATAGAACTTCTAAATGATGGTCCGGTAACAATTATCATCGATACAAAAGATAAAAAATAGAAGATTATAGGTTTTTTCTTATTTTTTAACGAAAATTCTTTCTATTTTGAAGAATTTTTTCCTATTATTGGACTAATAAATAAACGTTAAAAAATGAATATCAGACCTATACTCCTACTGTTTATTTGCGTCTTTTATTATGAAGCCTACAGTCAAAATTTAGATTATTCTTATTTAAGTATTCCTGAAGGACTTACTAAAAAAGCCAATGCAATAGTTCGTTTAGACGAGACTGAAATCAATCTATCGTCCTTAAGTAAAATGGAAGTGACTAGGCACCGGATAGTTACGATTTTAAATAAAAATGGCAGAGGTGCAGAAAATGCTTTTGTCAATTATGATCCTGGTATAGAAATACGAAAAATAGAAGCACGTGTTTATGATCAGTTAGGGAAAGAAATAAGAAAAATTAAGAAAAACGATTTCAAAGATGTAAGTGCAGCTCAGGACTTTTCCCTGTATGAAGACAATAGGGTGAAATATGTATCGTATACGCCAACATCATATCCTTATACTATTGAGATATCATATACTATTAGTACAAAAAATACAGCCTTTATTAGAGGCTGGCATCCTGTAGATGAATATTTAGTTAGTACTGAGAAAAGTAAATATAAGTTTATTCATAATAATAAAGTCAAATATAGAATTAAGGAAAAGAATTTTGAAGGGTATGACATTATCAAAAAAAATGAAACAAATTACATTTCTTACGAATTGTCAAATCTACCTTCTGTTACCAGGGAGGATTTGAGTCCTGCTTACCATAAAACCGAACCTTCTTTAATTGTAGGGCTGGATAAATTTCACTTAGAGGGTGTTGACGGACAGGCTAGTGATTGGAAATCAATGGGAAAATGGCAATACGATAAACTATTGACTAATAGAGATGATTTATCTCCTGAAACTATAGATAAAGTTTCAAGTATGCTTGCAGGAATTGATGATCCTATTGAAAAAGCTAAAAGAATCTACCAATACGTACAGGAAAATACAAGATACATTAGTGTGCAATTGGGAATTGGAGGGTGGATGCCTATTCATGCTAAAGAGGTAGATAAGGTAAAATATGGAGATTGTAAAGGACTAACAAACTATACCAAAGCACTATTAAAATCCCAGGGAATAGAATCTTACTACAGTGTTGTTTATGCGGGTGATGGTTATGGAAAGAAAAATATGGAGCCAGGATTTGCTTCTATGCAAGGTAATCATGTGATATTGAATATTCCTAATGGAGAAGAAGATATCTGGCTAGAGTGTACGAGCCAGGTTTTACCCTTTGGATTTTTGGGGAATTTTACAGACGATAGGGATGTATTAGTAATAAAACCGGAAGGAGGAGAGATAAAAAGGACAAAATCATACATAAATGAAGAAAACAAGATGTTTACTAAAGCATCTTATAGTTTGTCTGAAACCGGAGAAATACAAGGAAAAGTAACGATAGAAACTAAAGGAATTCAATATAATAATCATTATCGAATTAAATCACTGTCAGATCAAAAACAGGACGAATATTATAAAAGATATTGGGGGAGCATTAATGGGTTAGAGGTCAATAATATTCAGCTTACCAACAATAAAAAAGCAATTCTTTTCAAAGAAGAAATAGATGTTGCTGCAAAACAATATGGAGAAATAATTAACGACCGTATTTTGCTTCAGGTCAATGCTTTTGATGTAAATACTAATATCCCAAGAAGATATAGGAATAGAAAACAAGCATTTGAAATTATGAGAGGGTTTTTAGACGAAGATGAATTTACAATTACCCTGCCTGATGCTTTTTCTCCGGAATTATTAGTAACTCCAATTAAGATCGAAAATGATTTTGGTACTTATGAAGTGGAAATGGAAATGAAATCGGCAAAAGAACTTTTATACAAAAGAAAACTTTTTATTAAAAAAGGAACTTATGCCAAAGAAGATTACAACAAATACAGAAACTTCAGGAGGCAAATTGCTAAGAACGATAAGTTAAAACTAGTGTTAATTAAACAAAAAACATAAAAAAAACTCTGCATTAAATTAAAAAATAACCATACCAATGTGTTCTTAAATAAATTAATTATGAATAAATATCTATTAACAATTTTATCTGTAATAACATTAACAGGTTTTCTGGATGCACAAGATAATTTTAAACTTGGAAAAGTACCAAAAGAATTAGCAGCAGAGACTAATCATAAATTAGAAAAAGATACAGAAGCGGCTATTATTTATCAGAAAAAACGAAGCTATTTTAGTTATAAACAAAATGATGGCTGGACATTGATAACTGAGGTAAAGCAAAGAATAAAAATTTATAATAAAGATGGTTTTGATTGGGCAACAACAGAAATTCCTCTATATGTCTCGGGTTCAAATAAAGAAAAAGTGATATTTATAAAAGGAATAACAGTTAATATCAATGAAGGGAAATTAGTACAGACCAAACTTAAAAAAGACGGTATTTTTAATGAAGAAATAAATAAAAACAGGAGGAGGACTAAAATAACAATGCCTAATGTCAAAGCAGGAAGTGTTTTAGACCTTCAATACAAAATTGTGTCTCCTTTTTATACGAGTTTAGATGAATTTTCACTTCAACATAGTATCCCTGTAGATTATGCAGAAGTTGATGTAGAAATACCAGAGTATTTTGTGTTTAAAACGCATAGTAAAGGTTATTATCCGATTGTGTTTAATCAATCTAAAAAAAAGAGAACAATTAATTTACAATTTAAAGAAAGAGCCGGATTAGATGGTAGTTCCCGGGTAAAAACTACAGTTTCCACTGAAGCTGTTGAACTTATGGAGAATACTTATAGTATTATAGCGAAAGATGTGCCTTCTATGAAAAGTGAAGGTTATACGAATAACATTAATAATTATAGAACTGCAATAAAGTTTGAACTAACTTCAACTCGTTTTCCAGGCTCTCCTTATAAAAATTACGCAACTAGCTGGGAAACTGTAGCTAAAAACATTTATGGTTTTAATAGCTTTGGGGGAGAACTTAACAAAAGTAGTTATTTTAAAAAAGAAGTAGATGAACTTGTAAGTTCAACATCAGATAAATTACGGAGGACAGCGCTGATTTTTGATTATGTAAAATCTAAGATGAACTGGAATGGTTATTATGGTTTTACAACAGATTTAGGAGTTAAAAATGCATTTAAAGAACAAAAAGGAAATGTAGCAGATATAAACCTTATGTTAACGGCGATGTTGCGTCATGTGGGCGTTGATGCTAATCCGGTTTTAGTGAGCACAAAAGGACATGGAATTCCGTTGGTTCCTACCAGGGAAGGATTCAATTACGTAATCACTGCAGTTAAATTAGAACAAGGAATGATTTTGTTGGATGCTACAGATAAATATTCCTATCCTAATGTATTGCCAGAGAGAGTTTTAAACTGGGATGGAATGCTTATCAAAAAGAATGGTAGTACACAAAATATTAATCTATTACCTTCAAAGAAAACCAAAGAAATATATATGGTTAGTGCTAAAGTATCAGAAGATGGAACAGCAGAAGGTAAATTGAGAATGCAATGTAGTGATCAAATGGCTCTGTATTTTAGACAAAACCTATTGAGACAAGATAGAGAGCAATATTTAGAAGACCTTGAAAATAAGTTTGAAGGAATGGAGATTTCAGAATATAAAATCGCTAATGGAAAAGATATTTCTAAGCCTATTGTAGAATCTTATAATTTCTTTAAAGAAGATGTTACCGAGGAGATAGGAGGGAAGTTGTATATCAATCCGATGCTATTATTTGCACAAAAAGAAAACCCATTCAAAGCGCAGAAAAGAGAATATCCTGTAGATTTTAAATATCCAAATCAAAAGAAATTTACCATAATTCTTGAAATCCCTGAAAATTATCAGGTAGAATCATTACCTGAGAATAAAGCTTTAGGATTGCCGGATAACCTGGGGACTTTTAAATTTAATATAGTTAGCAAAGGCAATAAGATCCAGTTAATTGTAACTCAAGATATAAACAATTCATTAATCCCTGCTATCTACTACGAGTCTTTAAAAGAGTATTATAACCAGGTTGTAGCTAAAGAATCTGAGAAAATAATTTTAAGTAAAGTATAAAGTTTAATCTCCAAACTAATTAAAAGTTCTGTTCTGTAATTAATATTAGAACAGAACTTTTTTAATTTAATAAGAATCGATGATATTTGTAATCATCTAAATTTTTAAGAAATGAAACTTAAGCATGCCCAATTAGAGGTTGATAATTGGATTAAAACACATGGAGTACGTTACTTTAACGAACTTACTAATATGGCGCAACTTACAGAAGAAGTTGGCGAGGTAGCACGTATTATTGCCCGTAGATATGGGGAGCAAAGTGAAAAGGAAAGCGATAAGGCAAAAGATTTAGGTGAAGAACTGGCAGATGTTGTCTTCGTGGTACTTTGTTTAGCCAATCAAACGGGTATTGATCTTCAGGAAGCTTTTGATAAAAAAATGGAGAAAAAAACAAAGCGTGATCATGATAGGCATCATAATAATGAGAAGTTGAAATAAGTCTTTAATAGTGCATATCTTTGCTCAACATACCTGTAAAATCAGGAATGTTTTTTCATAAAAATTGTATTGCTAAATAAACTGCCGGGTGAATTTAAAATTAACATCGCAAACAGATGATATATCGGCATCTGTCAAAATAACAGGGTCAAAAAGTGAAAGTAATCGTCTATTACTTTTACAGGCTTTATATCCGAATATCCGATTGATTAATGTTTCCAATTCTGATGATTCTAATGCAATGAAAAAAGCATTGACTACAGAAGATAAACTGATAGATATTCATCATGCAGGAACGACAATGCGATTTCTTACTTCGTTTTTTTCTGTTCAGGATAATAAAGAAATTGTCCTTACCGGTTCAGAAAGAATGAAAGAACGTCCGATACAAATATTGGTAGAAGCGTTAAGAAAACTGGGAGCAATAATTGCATATGAAGAAAATGAAGGATACCCTCCTCTTCGTATAAAAGGGCAAATCCTCAAAAAGAATGAAGTCTCTTTAAAAGCAAATGTAAGTAGTCAATATATTTCTTCCTTATTGTTAATCGCTCCGAAGCTGGAAAACGGATTAATACTTAAATTAGAAGGAGAAATTACTTCGCGTCCTTACCTGCAAATGACCCTGGAATTACTTTCTGAATTAGGAATAAAAAATACATTTATTGAAAATACTATTAAAGTTGTTCCAACAAAAACGATTCAAGATAAAGAAATGGTTGTAGAATCCGATTGGAGTTCTGCTTCCTATTTTTATGGAATAGCCGCACTTTCTAAAACAGCAGATATAACATTGTCCAGTTATAAGAAAAGTAGTCTTCAGGGAGATAGTGTGATTGTAGAAATATACAAACACTTTGGGATAGAAACAGAATTTGGGGAGAATTCTATTCGGATTATAAAAAAAGCAAATAGTAAGAAATCAGAAAATATAGAATTAGATCTAACTCATGCTCCTGATATAGCCCAGACTATTGCAGTAAGTTGTTTTGGGAACGGAATAGGATGCCATTTAACAGGGTTACATACTTTAAAAATAAAAGAAACAGACCGTTTAGAGGCATTAAAAACTGAACTTACCAATTTAGGTGCCAAAATTGAAGTAACAGATAAAACACTAACGCTTTACCCTTCAGAGAAGATAAATGAAAATATAGAAATAGCTACTTATAATGATCATCGGATGGCGATGGCATTTGCTCCATTAGCATTAAAAGCGCCGGTTAAAATTAAAAATGCTGAGGTAGTTTCTAAATCATATCCCGATTTTTGGAAAGACATGAAAAAAGTGGGAATTATCAACCATTCCTATAACATGTAAAATTACAAATAGTAAATAATCATAGATTTACTTGACAACGCCTATAGCCAGATTGTATATTTGCAGCTTCATTTTTAAAAATATAACCTATTTTATATGAAATTATCTCATTTTAATTTTGACCTTCCAAAAGACCTTTTAGCAGAATATCCATCAGAAGATAGAGATGAAGCTCGCTTAATGGTTGTAAATAGAAAAGAAGGTACTATAGAGCATAAATACTTCAAAGATCTTATTGATTATTTTGATACGGGAGATGTAATGGTGTTAAATAATACAAAAGTATTTCCTGCTCGTTTATATGGTAATAAAGAAAAGACTGGAGCTCGTATTGAAGTTTTTCTTTTAAGAGAATTAAATGCAGAGCAACGTCTTTGGGATGTTTTAGTTGATCCGGCCAGAAAAATTAGAATAGGGAATAAGCTGTATTTTGGAGATGATGAGACTCTGGTAGCAGAAGTAATTGATAACACTACTTCCAGAGGTAGAACCTTACGATTTTTATATGATGGTTCTTATGAAGAGTTTAGAAAGAAACTAAAAACTTTAGGAGAAACTCCGCTGCCAAAATATATCAAACGAGAAGTAGAACCAGAAGATGAAGAGCGTTATCAAACAATTTACGCTAAGTATGAAGGTGCAGTTGCAGCACCTACTGCAGGATTACATTTCTCAAAACATTTGTTAAAAAGATTAGAAATAAAAGGGGTTGACTTTGCAGAACTCACCTTGCATGTTGGATTAGGTACTTTTAACCCGGTAGAAGTTGAAGATCTTTCCAAACATAAAATGGATAGTGAAGAATTAACTATAGACACTACTGCTTGTGATGTTGTAAACACGGCTAAATCCAATAAAAGAAAAGTGTGTGCTGTAGGTACAACTGTGATGAGAGGACTGGAAAGTTCTGTTTCTTCAGATAAAACCTTGAACACATTTGAAGGATGGACCAATAAATTTATTTTTCCTCCATATGATTTTAGTATTGCAGATTGTATGATCACAAACTTTCATACACCTAAATCTACTTTATTAATGATGGTCTCTGCATTTGCAGGGCATGATTTAATGAAAGAGGCCTATAAGCAAGCGGTTAAAGAAAAATACCGTTTCTATTCTTATGGAGATGCAATGCTTATATTGTAATTGAATCGATACAAATAAAAAGAGAAGTCCCGTAAACTACGGGACTTCTCTTTTTACGAATTATTTTAAAACACTCCTTAATAATTTTATAATTTAAATCTACCTATTTTTGTACAATGCATCCGGTTAAAAAAGACGTTAGAGCACTTACTAAAGAACAACTCAGGCAATTTTTTGAAAGCCAGGGAGAAAAAGCATTTAGAGGAAATCAGGTATATGAATGGTTGTGGATTAAAAGTGCACATTCTTTTGATGTAATGACTAATCTTTCTAAAGAGGTTAGAGCCATGCTGGAAGCTCATTTTGTAATCAATCATATTAAAGTAGATCAGATGCAACGCAGTAGTGATGGAACTATCAAGAATGCTGTGCGATTGCATGATGACTTGGTTGTAGAATCTGTTTTAATACCAACATCCAAAAGAACTACAGCTTGCGTGTCGAGCCAGGTAGGATGTAGTTTAGATTGTAAGTTCTGTGCAACGGCCAGGTTGAAACGAATGAGAAATTTGAATCCGGATGAAATTTATGATCAGGTGGTTGCTATTGATAATGAAAGTAGATTGTATTTTGACAGGCCCTTGAGTAATATTGTGTTTATGGGAATGGGAGAACCACTCATGAATTATAATAATGTTCTTAAAGCAGTTGCCAAAATTACATCTAAAGAAGGTTTAAGAATGTCTCCAAGAAGAATCACAATTTCTACTTCCGGTGTTCCAAAAATGATTAAAAAACTGGCAGACGATCAGGTGAAGTTTAAACTTGCGGTTTCTCTTCACTCTGCAATAGATGAAGTGAGAACTTCTATTATGCCTTTCAATGAAAACTTTCCACTTTCAGATCTTAGAGAAGCTTTAGAATATTGGTACCAGAAAACCAAAAGCAGAATTACATACGAATATGTAGTATGGAAAGGTATTAACGATCAATTAAAAGATGTAAAAGCGTTAATCAACTTTTGTAAATTCGCGCCTTCTAAAGTGAATCTTATTGAATATAATCCTATTGATGATGGAGATTTTAAACAAGCCGATGAGGAAGCCATAGATATGTATGTTCGTTTTTTGGAGCAAAACGGAATTGTTGTAACTGTCCGTCGTTCCAGAGGAAAAGATATTGATGCAGCTTGTGGACAATTGGCAAATAAATCTTGACAAACGTTTTTATTATACTTTTGGTATCACATACTTTTTTAGTAGGTTTGTGATGAATATTTAAATCAGTCTCTGACTGTGAAAATCGTAGAACAGATTAAAGAACCCATTCATGATGAAATGGAGCTTTTTGAAAAAAAGTTCTACGATTCTATGTCTTCTAAAGTTGCACTACTCAACCGTATCACACATTATATAGTTAACAGAAAAGGAAAACAGATGCGACCTATGTTTGTTTTTCTGGTTGCTAAAATGATTTCCAACGGGAAAGTGAACGAACGAACCTATAGAGGGGCTTCTGTTATAGAGCTTATCCACACAGCAACTTTGGTGCATGATGATGTGGTAGATGATAGTAACCGCAGGCGTGGTTTTTTCTCCATAAATGCACTTTGGAAAAATAAAATTGCTGTTTTAGTAGGTGATTACCTATTGTCTAAAGGATTATTACTCTCTATAGATAATGGAGATTTTGACCTCCTGAAAATTATTTCAGTTGCCGTTCGTGAAATGAGTGAAGGAGAATTACTTCAGATTGAAAAAGCAAGAAGGCTGGATATCACAGAAGATGTCTATTATGAAATTATTCGTCAGAAGACAGCAACACTTATTGCTTCATGCTGCGCCCTGGGAGCCGGTTCTGTAAAACCTGAATCTGAAGAAGTGCAAAAGATGAGAAAATTTGGCGAACTCATTGGGATGGCTTTTCAGATTAAAGACGATTTGTTTGATTATGGAGATGCTCGTATTGGAAAACCTACGGGAATAGACATTAAAGAACAAAAAATGACACTTCCGCTTATCTATACACTTAATCATGTTTCTCAAAAAGAAAAGAACTGGTTGATTAATTCAGTGAAAAATCATAATAAGGATAAGAAACGAGTTAAAGAAGTTATTGCTTTGGTAAAGGAAAAAGGAGGACTGACTTATGCAGAACAAAAAATGAAAGCATTTCAGCAAGAAGCACTGACTATACTTTCAGATTATCCCGATTCAAGCTATAAAAACGCATTAGAGTTGATGGTTAACTATGTTATTGATAGAAAAAAATAGATTTTTTTATTGTAACAAATACCATTTAAACACTTCTTTAATATAAATCGAATTAAAAAAAATAGATTTTTTTGTGTGACGAGGCAACCCTCGATAAAATATTTGCGTCTATATAAAAAGAAAACCTGATCATTTGCTTTTGAAAGTAGTTCAATTATATAAAAACGAAACAGATCTGATAAAAAAGGCTACGAAGAATAATCGTGAAGCGCAGCATTATTTATTTGTAACCTATTCGCCAAAAATGTTGAGCATTTGCAGGCAGTATATAAATGACATTCATTATGCAGAAGATGTAATGATAAGTGGGTTTTCAAAAGTTTTTACACATTTAAAGAGCTTTAAATTTGAAGGAAGTTTTGAAGGTTGGATACGAAAGATAATGGTAAGGGAGTGTATTTCATTTTTGAGGACTAGAAAAAAAATGACATTTATAGAAGAAAGTCCGCAAAACTATAAAGAAATAGCTATAGATGCTGTTGCTTCTCTTGAGGTTGATGAAATTCAGCAGTTGATAGATGAGCTTCCCGAAGGATATCGTACTGTATTTGTAATGCAGGCTATTGAAGGATACAGTCATAAAGAAATAGCAGAGTTTTTGCAGATTTCAGAAGGAACTTCAAAATCTCAATTGTTTAAAGCAAGGAAAATGTTGAAAGAGAATTTTTTAAAACGAAACACACAAAGAAATGGCACTAAATAATTTTGAAGAACAAATTAAAGAGAAATTTTCTTCTCGAATGATAGAGCCTTCTGAGAATGCATGGGAGCTATTAGAAAAAAAAATGGTTCAAAAAAAAACCAACCGATTTAATTACAGATATCTGTATGGAGCTGTTGCAGCAGTATTTATCGGAATAATGGTGATGCTGAATTTTATAAATACAGATGTAAAGAATGATAATGAACCATCGGTTGTAGAAAGTAATCCGCCAACTATTGAAGACAGTGTTACAGAAAAGTATAAAGAACAGGAAATAGATTTTAGTAAAGAACCAGTATTAACTCAGGTTGAAGAAACTGAAAAAGAAGCTCCTAAAAAAGAAGATGTTTTAATAAAAGACAACATTATTCAGAATCAGGAGGTGGTAGAGATAGACAATGATAAGACACTTTTAATGAATACGAAAAAAGAAACATTAGAATCTCTTGCCAGTGTAGAACAAAAGAAAGATAGTTTAATAGATAAAAAAGTAATAGAAGTTCTGGCTTCTATTTCAGAATTAAATGAGCAAAATGGAGCTGTTACAGATGCAGAAATTAATGCATTATTAGATAAGGCTCAAAAAGAAATCAATGCTCAGAGAATATTAAAGAATAACAAAGTAGATGCTACAGCACTTCTTCTAGACGTAGAAGGAGAAATAGATAGATCTTTTAGAGACAAAGTCTTCGAAGCAATTAAAAATGGGTACTCAAAAGTGAAAACGGCAGTAGCAGAACGCAATCATTAATTCATTAATCAAATACACTATTTATCACTTTTAAATAGTCAATAACGAACATATTATGAAGAATTTTATACTTTATATTGCTACGGCAATGGTGGTCTTTGGTACGCATACTTTAAATGCGCAAACAGTAGAAAATGTCAGTTTTAATAAAAAATCGAATCAGTTAAAAAAACTTGAGAAAGAAAAGGAAAAGATTATTCGGGAAGAAAAAAATGCATTGAAAAAAACAGTTATTGAGATAGAAAAACAATTAAAGGCAAAAGAAATAAATAGTGAGAAAGCACAGGAACTCAAAGAAGAAGCTGCTGTGAGACATGCTTTAAATATTGAAAACAGAATTGCTATCATAGATAATAGAATAGCATTATTAGAACGAAATGGTATAAATGATAGTAAACTGGACTCTGTTGAATATGTCGATGTAGGTTTAGGAAGTGCGTTAAAAGATGGAGGAAGGTTTCTTGGGATTAAATTCAATAAGAATGATAGAAAAAGAGAGTTTAAGTATGATAGAAGAACTACTTCAGATTTAGTTTTAGCTGTAGGATTTAATAATGCAATTCAAGATGGTGTTTCTTTAAATGATTCAGATTACAGGTTTGCAGGTTCTCGCTTCTTTGAAATTGGAGTGGCCTGGAGAACACGAGTTTTTCAGAATACTAATTTTTTGAGATTTAGGTATGGTTTGTCATTTCAGATTAACAATTTAAAACCAACAGGGAATAGAATATTTGTAGATGAAAACGGACAAACAACGCTACAGGAATTTGAGTTTGATCTTGATAAATCTAAAATCAGAAATACCAATTTAGTTGTACCTGTTCATTTTGAATTTGGGCCTTCAAGAAAACGAGAAGGCGAAAGCTATGTTCGTTACTCAACACATAAAAAACTTAAAATAGGAGTTGGAGGATACGGAGGTTTCAATATTGGAACTCGTCAAAAATTAAAATTTGTAAATAATGGCGAACGTGTAAAAGAAAAAATAAGAGGAGACTTTAATGTAAATGACCTTGTCTACGGACTTAGTGGTTACATAGGTTGGGGATCTACTGGGTTATATGTAAAATACGATTTAAATCCGATATTCAATGATGACCAGCCTGAACAAAGAAATATCTCTCTGGGACTTAGATTTGATTTAGATTAAAAATTGAATTTCCTTTTAATGAATAATTAAATTAATTTGTAGTGTATTTAAATAAAACTCGTCAATTCGAGTGGTTTCTCAAAAGAAAACCTGTCTGCCGACAAAGGCAGGCTCGAACTGATGGGTTTTTAATATTAAGAAATTCTTAGACATTAACATTTGTGATTGAATACAACATGAGAAAATTAAGTTTACTGTACTTTTTTATATTGTATTTTATAATTACAAATGCACAACTGTCTAATCGTATCGATAGTTTAGCCAAAGCATACGTAGCAAAAGGATTTAATGGAAATGTATTTTATTCTAAAAACGATTCAATTCTTTTTGCGAATAGCTATGGTTATAGTGATTTTTCAACTAAAAAACCACTAAATATTCATACCATTTTTGAATTAGGATCTTGTAGTAAACAATTTACAGCTCTGGCTATTGTTCAATTAGTTGAAAAAGATTTAGTAAACTATAATACTAGAGTTAGTGAAATTATCGAAGATTTTCCATATGATAATATAACCGTAGAACATTTATTAAGACATCAATTAGGCCTTCCGGATTATCAAAAAATACTTTATGATAAAAGAAACTGGGATCGTAAAAAGCAAGCTACAAATCAGGACGTAATAAAAGTATTATCTAAATTAAAAATAGAGCTGAAATTTAAACCGGGAAGCCAATATGAATATAATAATACAGGATATGTGATTTTAGGAAGTATTATTGAAAAGTTAAGTAATACATTCTATGAAAAATATATTGAAGAACACATTTTTAAGCCAGTAGGCATGTTCGAATCCAGAGTGCAGAATAACGAGAAATTTATTCCAGATTATGAAAATATTGCTTTAGGATATACATATAATGACAAGAAAAAGAAATATCGTAGTGTTGAAAAAGATAAAAATCATAAGCATATTCATTGGATGAATCGTATTGTTGGACCCCGCGGAATTTATTCTTCCATATTAGATCTTGAAAAATGGAAAAAAGCATTGCATTATAATACTTTAATTTCTGAAAAAAGTAAACAACAAATGTTTACTACAGATAGTATTTCAAAAAAATATGGATATGGTTTTGCTATATATTTAACAAATAATAAAGGTAAATGGGTGTATCATAATGGAAGCTGGTCAGGCTATAAAACAATGGCATTATATTTACCTGAAAGCAATGAATATTTGACTATTTTGAGTAATAACAGATATGAAGAAGTTTACTCAAAGTTTGAAGCAGATTTTTATAAACTAATACAATAATTACATATTGGTTTTATATGTATATTGATATACATAAAAGTACAAAATTGAGTATTTTTACTTTTCGCTTTAAGTAAAAGAATTTGATCTCAAAATTAACCATAGATAAGGTATTTGAAACTGCTCGTTTAGAGGAAGTAATAGGCGATTTTGTACAGCTTAAAAAATCAGGTTCAAATTTTAAAGGCTTAAGTCCGTTTTCAGACGAACGCACTCCTAGTTTTATGGTCTCTCCTGTAAAACAGATATGGAAAGATTTTAGTAGTGGTAAGGGAGGAAATGTAGTAGCTTTTCTAATGGAGCATGAACATTTTACTTATCCTGAAGCTATTAAGTATCTGGCTAAAAAATACAACATAGAAGTAGAAGAAACTCAACAAAGCCAGGAGCAAAAAAAACAAGCCAATGAAAGGGAAAGCATGTACCTTGTTTCTGAATATGCTCAGAAATATTTTCAGGATACCCTTCTGAATAAAGAAAAAGGAAAAGCAATAGGCCTTACGTATTTTAAAGAAAGAGGGTTTACTGATGAAACGATTAAAAAGTTTAAACTTGGTTATTCTTTAGATGAATGGGAAGCTTTCACCAAAGAAGCTCTTGAGAATGGATATGCACTGGAATTTCTGGAAAAAACAGGGCTTACCATAGTCAAAGAACAAAAACAGTTTGATCGCTTTAAAGGAAGGGTGATGTTTCCTATTCACTCTATGAGTGGCAGAGTATTGGGTTTTGGAGGTAGAATACTCACTTCTGATAAAAAGGCAGCCAAATATTTGAATTCGCCGGAGAGTGATATTTATCATAAGAGTAAAGTTTTATATGGTATTTATCAGGCAAAACAGGCAATAGCCAAAGAAAATAACTGTTACCTTGTTGAAGGATATACAGATGTTATTCAGTTTAATCAAAGAGGAATAGAAAATGTTGTTGCGTCTAGTGGAACTGCTTTAACTCCGGAACAAATCAGATTAATTAACAGGCTTACCAATAATATCACTGTATTATTTGATGGGGATGCAGCAGGTTTGAGAGCTTCTTTAAGAGGAATAGATCTTATTCTTGAGCAAGGGATGAATGTGAAAGTCTGTACCTTCCCTGAGGGTGAAGACCCTGATAGTTTTGCAAAAAATAATGAATATGAAGACCTGGTGTTATATCTTCAGGAAAATGCAAAAGATTTTATTCAGTTTAAAGCTTCATTATTAGTAGAACAAGCCCAGAACGATCCTATAAAGAAAGCAGAAACTATACGGGATATTGTAAATAGTATTTCAAAAATTCCAGATAGAATCCAAAGAGAGGTATATGTACAGGAATGCTCTCGGATTATGGAAATCTCTGAAGCTGTTCTTTTTAATACTTTAGCTCAATTAGGAAAAAAAGACATTTCTGAAGCAAATAAAAAATTCAAACAATCTCAAAAAGCTTTTGAAGTTGTTAGAGAAAAACAAGCTATAGAAAAGGTAGATGTTCAATATCTTTTAGAAAGAAAAATTATTGAAATCCTTTTGCTTTATGGGAATAGAAAAGAAGAGTTTGAAGATTATATCTTAAAAGAAAACGAAAAAGGAGAATTGGTTTTAGAACCTGAAGTTCATGAAATGAAGGTTTATGAAAAATTGTATCTTGATTTGCAACAAGACGAGATAGAGCTTTCTAATCCTAAATTTAAGAAGATTTATTCTCAGTTAATTGCTAAGTTTAGTGAAAATACAGAGTTTGCAATAGAACAGTACGTAAATGAGGCAGATGTAGAAACTTCGGAAGAGATTACTTCCATATTAATGGATGAAGAAAAGTATGAGCTACACGATTGGGAGAGTAAAGAGATCTATGTAAAAGATAAAGATAAAACAGTAGGTCAATTAGTCAGTGAAACCATTTTAAGTCTTCGTTGTTATTTAATAGATAAATGTGTGAATGATTTGGGGCAAAAAACAATAGAAAAAAAAGATGATAACCGTGAAACTCTGGAAGAGATCATGAATTATCATCAATTAAAAAAGTTGTTATCTAATAAACTCAACAGAGTTTTATAGCATTACTGCAATAACTCTAAAGCTTTAGCTTGTTGTAGCATGTCAACAAGATTGTCTACATTAAGCTTTCTCATTAATCGGGCTTTGTAAGTACTTACAGTTTTCTCATTAAGGTTTAATTCTTCTGCAACGTGTTTGTTACGTTTACCTGCAGCAAGAAGTTTTAAAACTTCAATTTCTCTGGTAGATAATTTTCTAAAGAATCTACGTGGTTTATTTGTGCTTTCATCTACTGCTAAACGCTGAGCCAATTCATTTGTAATAAATACACCACCGTTGTGAATTTTATTAACAGCTTCCGGAATAAGTGATATGTCACTACTTTTTGAAAGGTAACCTGAAGCACCTGCTCTCAACGTACTAATAGCGTACACATCTTCTGGCTGAGCACTATACATTAAAACTTTAACTTCCGGATAATCTTTTTTAAGTTTTCGTAAAGCGGTTATTCCGTTAATCTCAGGAATATCCATTTCTAATAAAACTAAATTGGGTTTCTTTTTAGCGAGTTGTTCAAATAATTCTTCTGTGGTGTTTGCGGTTCCAGAAATTTGAATTTCTTTATAATCCTGTAAAACAGCCGCAATTCCTGCTTGTACAATTGGATGGTTGTCAGCCACTAAAACTTTAATCATAATAAAATGGTTTAGAAGTTAGTCTTTAAATATTTAAAACCATTACATAGTGTGTTATGCGCACGTTTATAGTATTATAACGATGATGCCATTGTACTATACATAGGTTCGAGGGTTAAGGGTAAGGTAAAAGTAAATAAAAAATAAAGATTCTACAAGAGATTTGCGAATTTTCGTTCTTTTTACATTTTTAAATTGTCAGGGATAGTACAGACAGGTATTGGAAGCATTTTGTGCTTATTTGCAGTATTGAATTTTAGATAAATAGTCATAATTTCTTTTTCTCTTCCTTCAAAATCGCTAATAGATTTACCTTCTTCAACCATTTTCATCGCCCATTCTAATTCTGGATATGTAGCTCCTATTTGATCTTCATCTGTACGGTCATCCCCCCAAAGGCCATCTGTAGGAGGAGCTACTTGTATAGACTTTACAATGTCAAGATGTTTGGCTATTTCAAAAACTTCAGTCTTTAATAAATCTGCAATCGGACTTAAATCGACACCTCCATCCCCATATTTGGTGTAAAAACCAACACCAAAATCTTCTACCTTATTTCCGGTTCCTGCAACTAAGTAACCATTTAATGCTGCAAAATAATACAGAGAGGTCATTCGTAACCTGGCCCTAGTATTGGCGAGTGACATGAATCTGGATTCTTCATTTTCTACCGGAGGAAATGCGCTAACCAGTTGATCAAAAACTTTGGTTAATTCTACATGTTCAGAACTGATATTTTTATACTTGCTCTTAAGCCATTCTATGTGTTGAATAGCCCTGTTAACCTGATTTTCTGCTTGGTGAATGGGCATTTCCAGGCATAAAGTTGGTAATCCGGTTTTGGCGCATAAAGTAGAGGTGACGGCAGAATCTATACCCCCGGAAACACCAATTACAAATCCGTTTACCTTGGCATTTTCTGCATATTCTTTTAGCCAGTTGACAATGTGATTAATAACTTTTTCAGTTTTCATATAAACGGATTTTAATGACGAAAGATTATTTTTGTACAGCAAAAATAACGGATTCGTAAAATTATTAAAACATATATACGTTTTAAGTCAGAGGTTAAATTTTTTTTATGAGAATATTCATCGTATTATTTTGTTTGATTGCGTTAGTTAGCTGTCAAAAAGAAAATAAAATAGAAAAAGAAATTGCAGCAATACAATTAGATGTTCAAACAGATAGATTTGATCGAAAATTTGCACAAGTTAAAGTTGAAAACCTGGGAAGTTTGAAAGCAGAATATCCTTTTTTGTTTCCTGAACAATTTCCAGACAGTCTTTGGGTTACACAGATTAAAGATACACTTCAAATTGATTTGAATAATGAAGTAGCAAAAGAGTTTCCTGGGATTGAAGATCAGGAAATAGAAATAAAGTCATTACTCCAGCATATTAAATATTATTTCCCTGAAAAAACAATTCCGGGTAAGATTATCACTGTGACCTCCAATGTTGATTATAAAAATAAGGTGATTTATACAGATGATTTTTTGTTTGTTTCATTAGATACTTACCTGGGGGAGAATCACAGGTTTTATGATGGCATACAAGGTTATATTCGAAAGAATATGAATAAGGAAATGATGGCCTCTGATGCTGCATCTGCTTTTGCTAATACAATAATACCGGTTCTTAGGAATCGAGAATTTCTTGCATCTATGATTTTTTATGGAAAAGAATTGTATTTGAAAGATGTGTTGATACCTTTTAAGACTGATGCAGAAAAAATTGGTTATACTGAAGAAGAATATGCATGGTCTGAAGCCAATGAAAGTGAAATCTGGCGGTATTTTGTTGAAAGAGACTTGCTTTTTTCTACAGATAGTAAGTTGCTGGAAAGATTTATAAAAACAGCGCCTTTTTCAAAATTTTATTTAGAATTAGATGCAGAGTCGCCGGGGAGAATAGGAAGGTACATCGGATGGCAAATCGTACGTGCTTATATGGATAATAATGATGTATCTTTGCAGGAATTAATGACGACACCTTTTGATGTGATCTTTAATAAATCAAAATTTAAACCCAGAAAATAATGTCAAAAACGCATACTTCAAATATTAATTTGGTTGTAGAATTGGATGAAAACAGAGTACCTGAAAAATTAAGGTGGTCTGCAGAAGATGGAGGCGTAAGTAATGAAGAAGCTAAAGCGATGCTGTTATCTATTTGGGATAGTAAACAGCAAGAAACACTTAAAATTGATCTTTGGACAAAAGATATGCCGGTTGACGAGATGAAACTCTTTTTTCATCAAACATTAGTAACTTTAAGCGACACCTTTTATAAAGCAACTCAAGATGAGAAAATGACTGCTACAATGAAAGATTTCTGTGATTATTTTGCCGAAAAACTAGAGCTTAAAAAGAATTGATGTAACAACTTTTCAGGTAGTTCGTCTTAATTTAATAAAGACAAAACTATCATGAAAAGAATTATTTGCTTAAGTCTGGTATCACTGTTTGCATTTTCTTGCGCAACCAAAACACCATACAAAGAATTTAAAAAAGAAAATAGAAAAGCAGCAGATATTTCTATTGGGATGCCTGCTTTTTTAGTGCACTTATTTGTTCCTAATGAAGATGTTAGAGAGTTTAAAGAAATAGTGAGTGGGATTAGGAGGTATCATGTAATGGTGGTTTCTGAAAACATAGAGCAAATAGATGATACTTTTGATGATCTGGTTGAAAATCCGGATTATGAAAAACTGTTTTATTATCGTGAAGATGGAACAAAAATCGATTTCTACACCTATAATAAAAAGAATAAAATAAAAGAGGTAGTTCTAAAAGTTAAAGATGGGGACGATCTTGTGATTGTCAATATGCAAGGTAATATCAAATTAAATGCTCTTCCTTCGGAAGTTGAAGATATTATAGCAGGAAGAGATTAATGTTAAGCAGTGAGGTTGTATTTTAAAATGTAAGAAGCGTTTTAATAAATCGACTTAGGAAGTATGAAATCTAAGCTGATATTTATATACAATGCAAATTCGGGTAAATTAAATGAATACTTGGATATTGCGCATAAAATAATAAGTCCGAAGACATACCAATGTCATCTGTGTGATATTACTCATGGCACTTTTAAAGTAAGACCGGCCTGGAAAAAGTTTAGAGAAGAGACTGATATTGCAATGGAGTTTTTGCATATTGATGAATACGAGAGTAAATATAAATCCAAGTTTCAACATGCTTTTACATATCCGATAATTTTGATTCAGGAAGATTCAGACTTACAGGTTTTTATGTCTACTGAAGAAATAAATAAACTGGAAACTGTTGAAGAATTAATGGGTGTGATTGAAGTAAGAGCAGAAGAGATTAATATTAGTTAAAGTTGGATTTTAATTCTTCATTAATTTGATGAATATAATTTAAAAGATCTTCTTTACCTGTGTTTTTGGAAGATGAAGTAACAAAATGCATAGGCATCTCTTCCCAGGTTTTTAGCATTTCATTTTTATAGTTGAGTACATTTCGTTCACTGGCTCCGGGTTTCAATTTATCGGCTTTAGTGAAGATAATGCTAAACGGAATTCCATTTTCTCCTAACCATTCCATGAATTCCAAATCAATCTTTTGAGGTTCGTGTCGAATGTCTACCAAAACAAAGGCAGAAACCAATTGTTTGCGTTTTTCGAAATAGTTAGTGATGAATTTTTGAAATGTTTTTTTAGCCTTTTTAGAAACTCTTGCGTAACCATAACCCGGTAAATCAACTAAAAACCAGGTGTTGTTAATTTTAAAATGATTAATTAATTGTGTTTTTCCCGGCCTTCCGGATGTTTTTGCAAGGTTCTTTCTGTTAGTCAGCATATTGATCAGAGAAGATTTACCAACATTAGATCTGCCGATAAAAGCATATTCCGGAAGCTGTTCTTTCGGGCATTTGCTCACATCAGAATTACTAATGATAAATTCTGCCGACTTTATGTCCATCCTTTATTATTTATAGATTGCGCTTGGTCAACCAGGCCTCTAAAATTTCATTGAATTCTTGTGGATGTTCCATCATTGCTGCATGTCCGCATTTATCAATCCAGAATAAATCGGAATCAGGTAATAACTCATGAAATTCTTCTGCTACATTAGGAGGAGTAACCGTATCGTTTTTCCCCCAGATAATACAGGTAGGAATATTCATAGATGGTAAATCTTTGGCCATATTATGTCTTATGGCACTTTTGGCAATAGCCAGGGTTTTAACCAATTTATTTCTGTCGTTAACGGTAGCATAAACTTCATCAACAATCTCTTTTGTTGCTACTTCAGGATCATAAAAAACATCTTGAGCCTTCTTTTTAATAACTTCATAATCGCCTCGCCTTGGGTAACTGCCACCCATCGCACTTTCATATAATCCGGAACTTCCGGTGATGATTAGTGCTTTTACTGTTTCAGGGTATAATTTTGTGTTTAACAGCCCAATATGTCCACCTAGAGAATTTCCTAATAAAATAACTTTATCAAATCCTTTGAATGCTATAAACTCTTCAAGATACTTTGCGAAACTCTTTACATTAGTTTTTAGTAAAGATCTTGTGTAAATGGGTAACTCGGGGATAATCACCTTATATCCTCTGGTAGAAAAGTATTTAGTAACGTCATCAAAGTTACTTAAACCACCCATCAATCCATGTAAGATAATTATTGGGGTACCCTCTCCAACTTCCAGATAACTGAATTTATTCTCCTTCTTAATATTGTGTACCATTAACGGCTAGTTCTGTTTCTAAAAAGAACAAATATAGTCATTTCAATATTATATAATCCATTTTAATGAAATACCTCAAAAAGCTTTATTAATCTCGGTAATTTGATGCTGATTTTTAAATATCCGGATGTTTTTTAACAGGTTGAAAATCAAATATTTTTTAATGTTTTGTTTACAAAAAAGCAGAACTTATCAACAATGTGGTAAAATATGGTAAAATGTGGGAAATATTTACATATATTTGAATAAAGAAATAAACAACCGGTTAAATTAAGTGATCAATCTCATTGGTACATATGAATGTAAGGCTGATACAAAGGGGAGAGTGAAAATTCCTGTGGCCTTAAAAAATCAACTGGACCCGATACTTCAAAAGGGTTTTGTGGTGAGGCGTTCTGTGTTTCAGTCATGTTTAGAGTTGTACCCGATGGAAGAGTGGAATGTGTTGATGCAAAAAGTCAATAAGTTGAATCGCTTTAAAAAGAAGAATAACGATTTTATACGGCGCTTTACGGCGGGGGTTAAAATTCTGGAAGTTGATGGGACAGGGCGTTTGCAGGTTCCTAAAGACCTGATAGGTTTTGCAGGTATTGAGAAAGAAGTGGTGCTGTCTGCAGTAGGTAGTATTGTAGAGATATGGGATAAAGATAAGTATGAAAAAGCAATAGATGATGCAGCCTTGGATTTTGCTGATCTGGCTGAAGAAGTAATGGGAGGAAACGATGAGGTCGAATTATCATAATCCGGTATTGCTTAAAGAAACCGTGGATGGTTTGGCTATTAAAGAAGATGGTGTCTATGTAGATGTGACTTTTGGTGGAGGAGGGCATTCCAGGGAGATTATGAGTCGGTTGGGGGAGAGAGGAAAATTGATAGCTTTTGATCAGGATGAAGATGCTCGGCGAAATGTGATTGAAGATGACAGGTTTGTATTGATCAATGAGAATTTTAGATATATAAAAAGGTTCTTAAAATTTTATGGGGTAAAAAAAGTGGATGGGATTCTAGGTGATTTTGGAGTTTCATCGCACCAGTTTGATGTTGCAGAGCGGGGGTTTTCTACCCGGTTTGATGCAGATTTGGATATGCGGATGAATCAGAAAGGTAGTGTCTCTGCTTATGATGTTGTTAATGAATATGAGGAAACTGATTTAAGAAATGTCTTGAAGGTTTATGGGGAATTGAGAAATGCCTCGGCTATTGCAAGAGAAATTGTATCGGCTAGAAAAACGGAGTTGATAAAAACTTCAGATCAGTTAAAAGAAGTATTGAGGCGGTTTTTGCCAAAATTTAAAGAACATAAGATACTGGCTCAGATTTATCAGGCTATTCGAATAGAAGTGAACCAGGAGATAGAAGTGTTGAAAGAGTTTTTATTGCAAACACCTGATTTATTGGATAAGGGAGGAAGGTTGAGTCTTATTAGTTATCATTCTTTAGAGGATAGATTAGTGAAAAGGTTTATAAGGGACGGAATGTTTGAAGGAAAACCAGAAAAAGATTTTTATGGGAATATTAATGTTCCGTTTAAAAAAGTTAAAGGGTTGGTGGTTCCATCTGAAGAAGAAATTAAAGAGAATAACAGGGCGAGAAGCGCTAAGCTTAGGATAGCAGAAAAACTATGAGAAAAAATGTGATAGACATATTAAAAGGTAAGTTCTTAATTAGTGAGGATTCGATTAAGAATTGGAGGTTTATCCTGTTTGCTTCAATATTGGCTGTGTTGATGATTGCCAGTGCTCATAGTGTAGATAAAAAAGTCATCGGGATTGCCGATTTAAATAATGATGTAAAAGAATTAAAAAGTGAATTTGTTGATACAAGATCTGAATTGCAAAAACTGAAACTGGAATCAGCGATAACAGAAAAATTAGAAGAGAAAGGGTTGTATGCTTCCAAAGAGCCGCCTAAAAAAATAAGAATAACTGCTGATAAATAATTGTTATGCCGATAAAAGAAAAAAGCATATTGAACCGATTGTACTTTGTAGCCGGATGTATGTTCTTGCTGGCACTGGCAGTTATTGGTAAGTTGGTTTCTATTCAGACTATGGAGGGGAACAAGTACAGAGAAATGGCAAAAGCCAGTACTGTTCAGAAATTTACAATTCAGCCTAACAGAGGAAATCTTTATTCGGACGATCTTAGCCTTCTGGCTACTTCGGTAACCAGGTATGATATTCGTTTTGATGCTATAACTCCATCTGATAAAAACTTTGAAGACAATATAAAAAGCTTATCAGATTCATTATCGGTAATGTTGGGCGAATCTTCATCTTATTATCAGAGTAAACTAAGGAAAGCCAGGGCAACAAAAAATCGCTATTTGCTATTGACGAGAAATCTGGGTTATGGTGAATATATGCGATTAAAAAAATTCCCGCTATTTGAAAAAGGACCCTATAAAGGAGGGATTATTGTCGAGCAGCGTACAGTAAGAGAGCATCCGTTGGGGAAAATAGCTGAGCGTAGTGTAGGGTATGAGCGTTTTGATGAGAACGGATATGTAACCAGGGTTGGATTAGAAGGAGCATTCGGGCAATATTTAAGAGGAAAAGAAGGGCAGCGCCTAAAACAAAAAATAGCAAAAGGGCAATGGAAGCCTATCAGTGACGATAATGAAATAGAGCCTAAAGATGGTTATGATGTCGTTTCTACCATCAATATAAATATTCAGGATATTGCACATCATGCTTTAATGGATCAACTTCAAAAATACGAAGCAGATCATGGTACGGTAGTAGTAATGGAAGTGGAGACTGGAGAGGTTAAAGCAATTTCTAATTTAGGTCGTACTAAAGAAGGAACGTATTATGAGCGACTTAATTATGCAATTGGAGAGTCACATGAGTTAGGTTCAACGTTTAAGTTGATGTCTATGATAGCAGCATTAGAAGATAAAGTAATAGATACTAATGATATTGTAGATACCAAAAACGGAGTACTTACTTTTTATAAAAGGTATAAGGTAAGAGATTCGAATAGAAGAGGGTATGGTAAAATTACTGCTTCAAAAGCTTTTGAGGTTTCTTCAAATACCGGGATTGTAAAGATTATAGATAGTTTTTACAAAAAGAATCCGGAAAAATTTGTGAATCGCCTTTACAATATGGGGCTGAACAAAAAACTTGATTTGCCTATTATTGGAGAAGGTGTACCCTATATTCCTCATCCTAATGACAAAGAAAACTGGAGCGGAATTTCATTACAATGGATGGCTTATGGTTATGAAGTTTCTTTAACACCGCTTCAAACACTAGCTTTTTATAATGCAATCGCTAATGGAGGGGAGATGTTGAAGCCGAGATTGATTAAAGAAGTAAGAGAATGGGATAAAACGATTTTAAAATTTGACAGAGAAGTTATCAATCCTTCTATCTGTTCTAAAAGTACGGTTGCAAAAATGCAACAACTATTAAAGAATGTTGTAGAAAAGAAACACGGGACAGGACACGGATTGTATTCGGAAAGCTTCTCAATGGCAGGAAAAACAGGTACTTGTCAAAAAAACTATGCGTCAAAAGACAATGATAAACTACAGTACATTTCAACTTTTGCAGGCTATTTCCCTGCGGAAAACCCTAAATATTCGTGTATTGTGGTTATTCATGAGCCTAATAAGAAGAAAGGGATTTACGGGGCAGATGTTTCAGGGCCGGTATTTAAAAGTATTGCTCAAAAAATTTACACCAACTCTCCGTTGATAGAAACAGTTGACGATTTTGATATTAAAGATAATCAACTGGAAAATAACTATCAGTCATATTATGCAAAAGCAAATAAAGATTATAAAGTAGTTCCTAATGTAAAAGGAATGAGCGGAATGGATGCAATTTCTCTCTTGGAAAACTTAGGATTTCATGTGAGAATAGAAGGAAATGGGAAAGTAAAAGAACAATCCTTGCCCCCGGGAGAAAAGATAGAAGCGAATAAAATTATTGTATTGAGATTGTCGTGATGTTGCTAAAAGACATATTGTATAGGGTGAATATTAACGCAGTTAGCGGTAATACAGCTATAGCTGTTAATGAAGTTCATTTTGATTCAAGAAAAATATCCTTGAATGATGTTTTCGTAGCAATAAAAGGAGTTGAGGTTGATGGACATGAGTATATCGATAAAGCACTAGCTGCGGGAGCTATAGCTGTGATTTGTGAGAAATTACCAGCTAAAATTATAAATGGAGTTACTTATATTGAGGTTGAAGATAGTAAAAGTGCTTTAGCTTACATAGCATCTAATTATTATGATAATCCGTCGCGAAACTTAAAATTAATAGGAGTTACTGGAACCAATGGGAAAACTACAATAACGTCTTTGTTGTATCAGCTCTTTAAAAAAGCAGGCTATAAAGTTGGATTATTATCTACGGTAAAAGTTATGGTAGACAATGAGCAATTTGATGCTACACATACGACTCCTGATTCCCTTGCAATTAATAAATATTTAGCAATGATGAGCGATGCCGGTGTTGAATATTGCTTTATGGAAGTGAGTTCTCATGGAATACATCAAAAAAGAACCGAAGGGCTCTCTTTTGAAGGAGGAGTATTTACTAACCTGACGCACGATCATTTAGATTACCATAAAACTTTTGCAGAATATAGAGATGTCAAAAAAACCTTTTTTGACGATCTGCCTAAAAGGGCTTTTGCATTGACGAATATAGATGATAAGAATGGATTGGTAATGATTCAGAATACCAAAGCTAAAAAGTATACTTATGCTTTAAAATCGTATGCAGATTATAAGGCAAATATTTTAGAAAATCAGTTTAGCGGCCTGTTATTAAAAATAAATGATAACGAGCTATGGTCAAGGTTGATAGGTTCGTTTAATGCATACAATATCTTGTCGATTTATGCTGTGGCAGATTTACTTGGGATGGAGAACTTGGAAACACTACGCTATATAAGCGAATTAGAAAGTGTTAGCGGAAGGTTTCAATATTTTATTTCTGAAGAAAAGATTACAACAATTGTAGATTATGCGCATACTCCGGATGCATTAAAAAATGTATTAGAAACTATTAATAGTATCCGAACCGGTAATGAAGAATTGATAACAGTAGTAGGTTGCGGTGGGGATAGAGATAAAACTAAACGCCCTTTGATGGCAAACATAGCTTCGTCTTTGAGTACAAAAGTCATTTTTACTTCAGATAATCCAAGAAGTGAAAATCCGCAAGCTATTATTGAAGATATGGAGGAGGGAGTAGAGCCTCAGAATTTTAAAAAAACATTATCTGTTACAGATAGAAAGCAAGCCATTAAAACTGCTTGTCAGCTGGCAGGAAATACAGATATTATTTTAATAGCAGGAAAAGGACATGAAACCTATCAAGAGGTTAACGGAATAAAGAAAGATTTTAACGATTATAAAATTGCACAGGAATTTTTAGAAAAACTAAAGAAGTAAACACTAACCAAGAGGGCTTGTCCTGGAAAACAAAAATTAATTAGATGTTATATTATTTGTTTGAATACTTAGAAAAAAACTATCAGATCCCTGGAGCTGGATTATTTCAATTCATCTCTTTTAGAGCAGCAATGGCGATTATTTTGTCCCTGTTGCTTTCAACTATTTATGGGAAAAGAGTGATTTTGTTTTTAAGAAAAAAACAAGTAGGTGAAACCATTAGAGATCTTGGTTTAGAAGGTCAAAATGAAAAAGTAGGTACGCCAACAATGGGAGGGATCATTATTATTGTATTTACACTTATCCCGGTATTATTATTTGCTAGGTTGGATAATATTTATGTCATTTTGCTGATCATCACTACCGTTTGGATGGGAATCATCGGTTTTGTAGATGATTACATTAAAATCTTTAAAAAAGATAAACAAGGACTAAAAGGAAAATTTAAAGTATTGGGGCAGGTCGGTCTGGGTATAATAGTTGGGTGTACTTTGTTTTTTCATAAAGATGTAACTATAAGAGAAGAATTAACTACTCCAATTACGCAACAGGAAGTTATAGTGAATGGTCCTGCGGAAAAAGAATTTAGACGAGAAGAGAAATCGACCAAGACAACAATTCCTTTTGTGAAAAATAATGAGTTTGACTATTCAAGCCTTATTTCCTGGTTGGGAGAAGATTATAAGAAATATGCATGGTTAATATTTATCCCTCTGGTTATCTTCATAGTTACTGCCGTTTCAAATGGAGCTAACCTTACCGATGGGATAGATGGTTTGGCAGCAGGATCTTCTGCAATAATTGTATTGACTTTAGGGATTTTTGCCTGGGTATCGGGTAATATTATCTTTTCTGATTATCTGAATATCATGTATATCCCCCGGGTTGGAGAAATGACAGTTTACATAGCTGCATTCGTAGGGAGTTTGGTAGGTTTTTTATGGTACAATACTTATCCTGCCCAGATATTTATGGGAGATACGGGAAGCCTGACGATAGGTGGGATAATAGCAGTTATTGCTATTTCTGTTCGAAAAGAATTGTTGATCCCGGTTTTGTGCGGAGTATTTTTAGCAGAACTGGTATCTGTAATGATGCAAGTGAGTTATTTTAAATACACAAAGAAAAAATATGGAGAAGGAAGACGCATTCTCTTGATGTCTCCATTGCATCATCATTATCAGAAAAAAGGATATCACGAAAGTAAGATCACAACAAGATTTTGGATTGCCGGAATTGTATTGGCGATTGTAACTATCGTAACCTTGAAATTAAGATAAGAGGAGTGATAAAGTACGATTCATGATTTACGAAGTACGATTTACGATTTATGATTGAATGAAAGAAGTGTTAAAAAATAGAACAAGAAGATTTGCAATTGATTGCTGGAATTTATGTGGGAAATATCCAATAAATAGGGAATTTGATGCTTTTTGCAGGCAATTGATTAGATGCTCAAGCTCAGTTGGAGCAAATTACAGAGCAGCTTGTCGGGCAAAATCCGATGCAGATTTTATTAATAAACTGAAAATTGTAGAGGAAGAAGCAGATGAGAGTATGTATTTCTTAGAAATTTTTTTAGAAATAAGTGAAAAGGAAAATGGAGAGGTAAAAAGATTGCATTCTGAAGCTAACGAGTTATTATCAATTATTGTAGCTTCAATTAAGACAGTCAGAAATCGTAGATCGTGAATCCAAAATCAAAAATAAAGAAACGACTTGTCGTTTTAGGAGCCGGAGAAAGCGGAGTAGGGACTACTATCTTAGGAAAGAAGGAAGGATTTGAGGTTTTTGTTTCTGATAAAGGCACGATAACCGATCATTATAAAAACGTTCTTATAAATTTTGAGATTGAATGGGAAGAGGGTCAGCATACGGAGGCTAAAATTCTAAATGCAGACCTGGTGATGAAAAGCCCTGGAATACCAGATACTGTTCCTTTGGTTAAAAAGCTAAAAGAAAAAAAAATACCGGTGATTTCAGAGATTGAATTTGCATCCGGATATACACAAGCAACTGTTGTTGGAATTACAGGAAGTAATGGAAAAACAACAACAACAATGCTGACAAATCACATTTTGAAAGAAGGCGGATTAAATGTAGGTATGGCCGGAAACATTGGTGATAGTTTTGCGCAAATGGTAGCAGCATCTGATAAAGAAAATTTTGTATTGGAAATCAGTAGTTTTCAATTGGATGGGATTGTCGATTTTAAACCGCATATAGCTATCATCACCAATATTACACCAGACCATTTAGATAGATATGACAACAAGTTTGAGAATTATATAGCATCAAAATTCAGGATTGCGATGAATCAAACAGAGGAAGATTATCTTATTTATGATGCAGATGATAAAGTAATTACTGAATGGCTGCAGTCACACCCAGTCAAATCTAAACTTTTACCATTTTCAGTAGAAAAAGAGATAGAAAATGGAGCGTATTTGAAAGAGAATAATATAATAATAAACATTGCTAACGAACAATTTACTATGCCAGCAGACACATTAGCACTAGAAGGAAAACACAACATTAAAAACACAATGGCAGCATCTACTGCCGCCCAGTTATTGCAAATTAGAAAGCAGACGATTAGAGAGAGTTTAGAAAACTTTCATGGAGTTGAACATCGTCTGGAAAAAGTACTTAAAATTTTTAATGTCCAATACATCAACGATTCTAAGGCAACCAACGTAAATGCTACTTTTTATGCATTAGACAGTATGACGGTTCCAACGATCTGGATTGTAGGAGGACAGGATAAAGGGAACGATTATACTCCGTTGTTGCCTCTGGTAAGAGAAAAAGTTAAGGCAATTATTTGTTTGGGGATAGATAACACTAAGATTGTAAAATCTTTTGGGAATATTGTTGATCTGGTTGTAGAAACAACTGATATGGATGAGGCTGTAAGAATGGCATATAAAATAGCAGAGCGAAACGAAGCTGTGCTGCTTTCCCCTGCATGTGCAAGTTTTGATCTTTTTGAAAATTACGAAGACAGAGGCAGGCAATTTAAAGCAGCAATTCGAAAATTATAAAAAGTAATTCATTTCTAAGTAGGGATAAGAATGAATACGATTTTTAAAAATATTAAAGGGGATAAAGCTATTTGGGCAGTTGTGGCCCTGTTGGCCTTGTTTTCTTTTTTACCGGTATATAGTGCCAGTACTAATTTGGTTTACGTAGTTGGAAAAGGAACTTCCATTGGCCATTTGCTAAAACATGGGATGTTGCTATTACTGGGTTTTACTATTATTTATGCTGTGCATAAAGTACCCTATCGATATTTTAGAGGACTCTCTATTATTGCATTGCCGGTTACCATATTATTATTGATATATACCCTGGGGCAAGGAAATACCATAGGAGGTGCCAATGCTAGCAGATGGATAAGGCTCCCTTTTGTTGGTGTTACTTTCCAGACATCAACCCTGGCTTCTGTGGTTTTGCTTATTTATATAGCTCGTTATCTGTCTAAAATAAAAGATAAAACAGTAAAGTTTAAAGAAACTATATGGCCTTTGTGGGTGCCTGTTTTTATCATTCATATTCTAATTCTCCCGGCAAACTTTTCAACGACTGCCATCTTGTTTTTTATGGTGCTTGTGCTTTGCTTTTTAGGAGGATACCCTATAAAATATTTAGGGATTATTGTAGGGGTTGGTGCTTTGGCGTTAACGATGTTTGTCCTTACTGCTAAAGCATTTCCGGACCTGTTTCCAAATAGGGTGGATACCTGGATAAGCAGGATTGATAACTTTACGAATCCGGAGAGTGATGCAGATGCAGATTACCAAATTGAAAAAGCAAAAATAGCCATAGCCACAGGTGGAGTAGTAGGAAAAGGTGCAGGTAAGAGTGTAATGAAGAACTTTTTGCCTCAGAGTACATCAGATTTTATTTATGCGATTATAGTAGAAGAGTATGGATTAGTAGGTGCGCTGGTACTCATTTTTGCATACATGCTATTGTTATTCAGGATAGTTATAGTGGCTCATAAATCTGAAACTGTTTTTGGAAAACTCCTGGCCATTGGAGTAGGGCTTCCAATTGTTTTTCAGGCACTTATTAATATGGCAGTAGCTGTAGAATTATTTCCTGTTACAGGACAAACATTACCATTAATAAGTAGTGGTGGTACCTCTATCTGGATGACTTGTCTTGCATTAGGGATTATTCTGAGTGTAAGTGCCAAAAGAGAAGAAGCTAAAGAAGCTATAAAAGAAGAGAATAATTTAAATCCGTTAGATATTTTAAGTGAGCAATTATAAATTCATATTATCGGGAGGAGGAACAGGAGGACATATTTATCCTGCTATTGCCATTGCAAATGAATTGAAATTGCGATATCCTGATGCATCTTTCCTATTTGTTGGAGCGAAAGGAAGGATGGAGATGGAAAAAGTACCTCACGCGGGTTATAAAATAGAAGGATTGTGGATTTCAGGAATACAAAGAAAAATCACATTAAAGAATTTATCATTTCCGTTTAAATTAGTTAATAGTCTTTGGAATGCCAGGCGAATAGTAAAAAGAGAAAAACCAGATGTAGTTATTGGTACCGGTGGATATGCCAGTGGCCCATTGATGAAAATAGCTTCATCTAAAGGAATTTCTTGTGTTATCCAGGAACAAAACTCATTCCCTGGCATTACCAATAGGTTGTTAGCAAAAAAGGCGAAAAAGATATGTGTTGCTTATGATGGTTTAGAACGATTTTTCCCTGCAGAAAAAATAGTAAAGACCGGGAATCCGGTTCGTGAAGATTTACTGGAAATAGCATCTAAGCTTAAAGAAGGGCAAGAGTATTTTAAACTGGATGCCAATAAAAAAACTGTATTAATTATAGGTGGGAGCCAGGGAGCTCGAATGATTAACCGGACCGCAGAAAAAGAGTTGCCGTTTTTTAAAGCAAATAATATTCAGATCATCTGGCAATGCGGACGCTTCTATTATGAAGAATATAAAAAATACCATTCATCAGAAGTGCAGGTATATCAATTTTTAGATAGAATGGATCTGGCATATGCGGTGGCAGATATTATTGTTTCAAGAGCAGGAGCAGGCTCGGTTTCAGAATTGTGTATTGTTGGTAAGCCGGTGATTTTTATTCCATCACCTAATGTAGCAGAAGATCATCAGACTAAAAATGCCAAAGCAATAGAAGAAAAAGACGGTGCTATTCTAATTAAAGAATCTGATTTGGAAAACAGTTTTGAAGCAACATTTTCATCATTATTAGCATCCGAAGAAAAACAAAAGAGCATGGGAGGCAATATGAAAAAATTAGCGCTTCCCAATGCAACAAAGCATATAGTAGACGAGATAGAGAAACTCTTAAAATGAATTTAAAAGATATAAATAACGTTTTTTTTATAGGAATTGGAGGCATAGGGATGTCTGCATTGGCACGTTATTTTAAATTTTTGGATAAAAATGTAGCTGGGTATGATAAAGTTGCAACAACTATTACTTCAGATTTAATAGCTATGGGTATTGAGGTCCATTTTGAAGATAAGATTGATGTAATCTCTGAAACTTATAAAAGAAGAGGTGATACTTTAGTAATCTATACACCGGCAATTCCGGCAGATCATAAACAATATAATTTCTTTAAACAATCTGATTTTAAAGTAGTAAAAAGGGCTGAAGTTCTAGGATTAATTACAAAAGATTCTTTTTGCCTGGCGGTGGCAGGAACTCATGGAAAAACAACTACATCTTCCATTCTTGCTCATATTTTAAATGAAACAGGGACACCTCTTACCGCTTTTCTGGGAGGTATTTCAGAAGATTTTAATAGTAACTTTTTAATAAAAGGAAACGAGGTAACTGTAGTTGAAGCAGATGAATATGATCGTTCTTTTCTTCATCTGTCTCCAGACATAGCTTGTATTACATCTATGGATGCAGATCATTTGGATATCTATGGAGAGAAATCAGCTTTAGATCAGTCGTTTATAGATTTTACTAAACGAATTCAGCCTGACGGAACCCTGTTTGTTAGAAACGGACTTCCGATTAACGGAATTACTTACGGGATTGATGATGATTCTGATTATTGTATAAAGAATTTGAAAATAAAAAATGCGACCTACGTATTTGATGTGGAAACACCTAACGAGTCGATTCGGGGTGTAAAGTTTAACAAGCCAGGGCAACATAACTTGTTAAACGGACTAGTGGCCTTTGCGATGGCGGTTCAGATGGGCACCCCTGCCAACCGCCTCGCCAAAGCACTGGAAACTTTTAAAGGAGTAAAGCGAAGATTTACCTATCATATAAAAACAGATACACTTGTTTTTATAGACGATTATGCGCATCACCCTACAGAAATAAATGCTGTTCATGATGCGATAGCAGAAATGTACCCGGGAAAGAAGAACCTTGCTGTTTTTCAACCTCATTTATTTAGCAGAACCCGGGATTTTGGAGCAGATTTTGCAACAAGTTTATCAAAGTTTGACGAAGTGATATTGTTAGACATTTATCCGGCCAGAGAATTGCCCATTGAAGGAATCGATTCAAATTGGTTGTTGAAGCAAATGAATCATGACAATGTAACATTGTTGAGTAAAGAAGAATTGCCTGAAAAGATAATAGCTTCTCAAGCAGAAGTTATTTTAACAATGGGAGCTGGAGATATTGGAGTTGAAGTCGAAAAAATAAGAAAAGCATTGAGTTATGAAGTTTAATTGGAATTACATTAAGTTTTTTAGCGGCCTGTTTTTGATTATCGTATTGTTTTCATTTACTAATGAAAGAAACAATAGGAGAAAATTGTCTACAATGGATATCGATTTTGTAGAAGGGAATAACGATTTTATAACTTATCCTATGGTTAATAAATTGTTAATACAAAATGAGGACACTCTTATAAACGTAGCCAAAGAAAATTTAGCTTTGGGTAAGTTGGAGAATACCCTCAATACAAATGAAATGATTCAAGAGGCTCATGTATATTTAACTGTAAATGGGAAACTTGGAGCAAAAATAAAACAAAGAAGGCCTATAGCGAGAGTTCATGGGAAGGAGCCTTTTTATATTGATGCAGAAGGAAAATGGATGCCTTTGTCACCTGTTTATTCAGCCAGGGTTCCGTTGATAACAGGAACAATTGATAAAAATAAACTGGATGATGTGTTTGCATTGTCCCAATTTATTGAACAGGATGATTTTCTGAATAAGAATATAGTAGGTGTTCATAAACGGGGAAATAAGTTTGAATTAAAATTGAGAATAGACGATTTTATAGTATTGCTGGGTGATGTTGATCAAATGGAACGGAAGTTCAGAAATTTTAAAGCATTTTATCAGAAATCTCAAAAAGACAAAACATTAGCGCAATACAGTATAGTGAATTTGCAGTACAATAATCAGGTCGTGTGCACCAAAAAGTAAATTTATGGAAAACGGTAAATATGCAATAGGTTTAGATATAGGTACCACTAAGATTGTGGCCATGATCGGTCGGGAGAATGAGTATGGAAAGATCGAGATTCTCGGGATAGGAAAATCCAAAAGCCTTGGAGTGCACAGGGGTGTGGTTAATAATATTACGCAAACAATACAATCTATACAACAAGCTATTCAGGAAGCAGAATCTGCTTCGGGTCTTCAAATTAAAGATGTGGTTGTTGGGATTGCCGGACAACACATTAGAAGTTTACAGCATAGCGATTATATAACAAGAGCTAATTCTGACAAAGTAATAAATGAAGATGATGTAGATCAGTTGTGTAATCAGGTATATAAGTTAGTAATGTTACCGGGAGAAGAAATTATTCATGTATTACCCCAGGAATACAAAGTAGATGGGCAGGCAGAGATTAAGGAGCCGGTAGGAATGTATGGAGGAAGGCTGGAAGCCAACTTTCATGTAGTGGTAGGACAAGTGTCATCAATCAGAAATATCGGAAGATGTGTTAAGAGCTCAGGCTTAGAATTGGCAGGAATTACATTAGAGCCATTAGCGTCTGCGAACGCAGTGCTTAGCCAGGAAGAAAAAGAAGCTGGAGTGGCGCTGATAGATATAGGAGGTGGTACTACAGATTTAGCCATTTTTAAAGATGGTATTATCCGGCATACTGCCGTTATTCCGTTTGGAGGAAATGTCATTACAGAAGATATTAAAGAAGGATGTTCCATTATAGAGAAGCAGGCAGAATTGTTAAAAATAAAATTTGGATCTGCCTGGCCGGGTGAAAATAAGGATAATGAAATAGTATCGATTCCAGGATTAAGAGGAAGGGAACCTAAAGAAATTACCCTTAAAAACCTTTCTAAAATTATTCATGCAAGAGTAGTTGAGATTGTAGAACAGGTGTACCTGGAGATCAAGAATTATGGTCATGAAGAGCAGAAGAAAAAATTAATTGCAGGAATTGTTCTTACCGGTGGAGGAAGCCAGTTAAAACACCTCAAGCAATTAGTAGAATATATTACAGGTATGGATACCAGGATTGGTTATCCGAATGAACATTTGGCTGGTGATTCAGATGCAGAAACTGCGAGTCCGCTTTATGCAACAGCAGTAGGATTGGTCATGAATGCTTTAAAAAGACAGCATAAATCACCTGAGTATAATGCAGAGGAAGAGGAAAAAGAAGAAATTGTTGACGAATCGACATCTTCTTCGGGAGATTCACAAGTGAAGTCAGCACCAAAAAAAGAAAGAAAATCAATTTTTGAAAAGTGGTCAGAGAAGTTAAAAGACTTTTTAGACAACGCAGAGTAAAAAAGTAATAAGCAAACGATAGTAAATAAAATAAAACCCAAAAAGAAGATTCATGAGTAGCAACACAGATTTCGGGGACATTGCATTCGATCTGCCTAAAAACCAAAGTAACGTTATTAAAGTTATTGGTGTTGGCGGAGGTGGTAGTAATGCGATTAACCACATGTTTCAGCAAGGTATAAAGGGTGTGGATTTTGTAATTTGTAATACAGATTCTCAGGCCTTGGAAAATAGTCCAATCCCTAATAAAATTCAATTAGGAGTTTCTTTGACAGAAGGATTGGGAGCAGGAGCAAATCCTGATGTAGGAGAACAGTCAGCTATAGAAAGTATGGAAGACATTAAGACAATGTTGGACACCAATACTAAAATGATTTTTATTACTGCAGGAATGGGAGGCGGAACAGGTACCGGAGCTGCCCCTATTATTGCTAAAATGGCTAAAGATCTTGATATTCTTACAGTTGGAATAGTAACTATACCTTTTTTGTTTGAAGGAAAGACACGTAATGAACAAGCACAAAAAGGAGTTGAAAATTTAAGACAACATGTAGACTCGTTGGTTGTTATCAATAATAACAAACTTAGAGAAGTATATGGTAATTTAGGGTTTAAAGCTGGTTTCTCTAAAGCAGATGAAGTGTTGTCAACTGCAGCCAGAGGTATAGCAGAAGTAATTACACATCACTACACTCAGAATATAGATTTACGGGATGCTAAAACAGTATTATCTAACAGTGGTACTGCTATTATGGGATCTGCATCTGCTTCCGGAGCAAACAGAGGGAAAGATGCTATTGTAAAAGCATTAGATTCACCGTTGTTAAACGATAATAAAATTACAGGAGCTAAAAACGTATTGCTACTTATAGTTTCAGGTTCCGAAGAAATTACTATTGATGAAATTGGTGAAATCAACGATCATATTCAGGCAGAAGCAGGGCATGGAGCTAACATTATTATGGGGGTTGGAGAAGATGAGAATGTTGGAGATGCTATTTCTGTAACTGTGATTGCCACAGGTTTTGATTTAGAGCAGCAACATGAAATTGTTAATACTGAAGCCAAGAAAATCATTCATACTTTAGAAGAAGAACAAAAAGCAGTACAGGAATTATCACCTAAAGCATCTTTTTCAACTTTTGAACTGCCTAAAGAAATTAAAGTAGCAAAAGAAAAACCAGAGGAGAAGATTATCAGGCATACATTAACAGAAGATGAGAATACCGGATTAGAATTAATTCCTACTTCAGAAATTATCAAAAATATAGATGTAGTCTATGAAGAAGTAAAAGCTAAAGAAGAAGATTTTATTATTGTAGATACTACCCCGCAGTTAAAAGATATTGAAGTAGTAGGAGCAGAAGAAGTTATTCCTGAAGATAAGAGTCAGATAACGCTATCTTTTGATATGCCGGCAAATATTGAAGAAGAGGAAGAAAAGCAAGATAATGTGGTTTTATTTAATCTTTCTGACGATATAAAAGATTATGATGTAAAAGACCCTATAGAAGTAATTCCTGTAACGGAGGTTTCAGATCAGGGTGAAAAACGTTATAGCCTGGATGATTATATGGAGATGGAAGATCAGCTTACCAGTGCAAAGGCAAAAGAAAATGAGCCTGCTGTATTAGATGAAGAGTTGATGATAGAAAAGAAGACTGCTGTAAGTCAATCAACAGCTGCTGAAGAAAAAGCAGAAATAGATCCTATGAACTGTTCTATTGAAGATACTTTAAAATTACGTGCAGAAGAAAGGAGAAATAAGCTGAAAGAGTTCAATTATAAATTTCAGAATAATATTTCAAGAATAGATGAAATAGAGAAAGAACCGGCTTATAAACGTATGGGAGTAAATCTGGAAGATAAAGTTAATGAAGATGAATCCTCTCGATTATCATTAGGAAAAGATAGTAATGATGAAATGCAACTGCGAAGTAATAATTCTTTTTTACATGATAACGTAGACTAACAATATTTAATCGCTTAGCCTACTCACTATGCATTATTTTAACCCGAAATCTATTATAGATTTCGGGTTATTTATTATATTCGCAGTCCGAATAAAGATAAGATAACCATGAGTTTGCAAAACAAAATAATGGATGAGATGAAAGCAGCAATGCGATCTAAAGACAGTGTAGCTTTAGAAGCATTACGAGCTGTGAAATCGGCAATACTTTTAGCGAAAACAGATAGTGGCGCTAAAGAAGAGTTGAGTGAAGATGATGAAATTAAATTATTGCAAAAGTTAGTAAAGCAACGTAAAGATAGTGCAGCTATTTTTACAGAGCAGGGAAGAGGAGATTTAGCAGAGCCTGAAATAGCACAAGCTGCTGTAATAGAAAAGTTTTTACCAGAGCAATTAAGTGTAGAAGAAATAACAAAGATTGTTACTTCAATTATTGAAAAAACAGAAGCATCCGGAATGAAAGATATGGGGAAAGTGATGGGAATAGCCTCTAAAGAACTAGCCGGGAAAGCAGATGGTAAAACTATTTCAACTATAGTAAAGCAAAAGTTAGCTTAAGAGAAATATAAGGCCACGTAGCTCAGCTGAATACCCGCCCGAACGTACCGTTCGGTACGGGCGGGGCGCATGGATTTTGAGATAAAAAGTAAGTGAGTGTATTTTGTATATGTTTTATATAGTCCTAGTTTTGATAGATATTACATTGGAATGACACAAGACTATGAGAAAAGATTAAAAGAACATAATAACGGAAAAACAAAATCGACAAAAGCTTTTAAACCCTGGGAGATTATTTATAAAGAAATTTTTAATTCCAGGGAAGAGGCAATAGATAGAGAAAAATATTTAAAAAGTGCAGCAGGAAGGAGATGGAGGAAAGAAAATATAAGGCCCCGTGGCGCAACTGAATAGCGCATCAGATTTCGGCTCTGAGGGTTGCAGGTTTGAATCCTGCCGGGGTCACGAATGAATCAAAAAAAGGTTCAAGGTCAAGCGAGTTTCAAAAAAGAAGCTCGCTTCTTTTTTGAAATAAAGCGCAGCGATTGTTTTTTTGATTCTCAAAGCGGAGCTTTGAAGGATCACGAACGTAGTGAGTAATCCTGATGTACGATTTATGATTTTAGATTTACGATTAATGAATTACGAATTTTTGAGTAAAGCGCAGCGATTGTTTTTTTGATTCTCAAAGCGGAGTTTTGAGGGATCACGAGCGTAGTGAGTAATCCTGATGTACGATTTATGATTTTAGATTTACGACGACTTATGAATTACGAATTTTGGAGTAAAGCGCAGCGATTGTTTTTTTGATTCTCAAAATGGAGTTTTGAGGAATCACGAACGTAGTGAGTAATCCTGATGTACGATTTATGATTTTAGATTTACGACTTATGAATTGCGAATTTTGAAATAAAGCGCAGCGATTATTTTTTTGATTCTCAAAGCGGAGCTTTGAGGGATCACGAGCGTAGTGAGTAATCCTGATGTACGATTTATGATTTTAGATTTACGACTTATGAATTACGAATTTTGAAATAAAGCGTAGCGATTGTTTTTTTGATTTTCAAAATGGAGCTTTGAGAGATCACGAACATAGCGATTAATCCTACCTACCGGTGTCACTAAACGAGGATTTTTCAATAATTAATTGAAAATCCCCGTTTTTATTTGATCAATAGTTTTTTTACTAAATCACAATAAATATTATTTAAGTTTTCTAAGTTTTAACGAGAACCATATACTAAATACTCCGGTAGAAATTAAAGCTAACCCTGTCCAAATTACTATTGTAATTCCAGAAAATAAAGGGTTCCATAAGAGTAGGATAGAAAATATGGTTCCCAATAGACCGATCACCATTAAATTTCCCCAATCTAATACTCTATATCTTTTTAAATCAAGCGAAAAACTGATAGCTCCCATAGACCTAAACAATAATAAGAAACCTAAATAAAAAGGTAAGGTAACTATTGAAATTTCAGGGTTTATCAATAATAAGAGGCCAGTTATAGCGGTAATTATCCCAAAGACTAACGACCAACCCCAACTATCGATCTCATGCCTGTTTGAAATAGAAAATACAATTTCAAAAACACCTGATACTAAAAATGAAGCACTGAATAATAAGGAAAGGGTTAAATAAGATTCTATTGGAGTAAAAAATGTATAAACCCCAATGCCAATAAATACTAAACCAAATAATAATGGCAAGAACCAATATTTGACTGAGTTTTTAACGGTTTTAATAAAAGTTTTCATAATTTTTTGATTTAAAGTTTTTAATTAATTCTATATCTATATTCGAGAACTTCGAAAATATGGGTGCAAGTTATAATGAAGAAAATCAGATGTTTTTAACCTATGGTAAAAAATAGACATTAGACTGTATTTACCTTTGAGTTAAGTTTTTAAAGCAGAATATTATATCTGTAAAGACATGATTAACTTAAAAAGACTATGATATGATTCCTTCTAAATTATCGAGTAAAAAAAGATTAAAGAGATATGGAGAACTAGTGAATGTTCTTATTAAATATGGTTTTGAAGACTTTGTGTCTAAGAGTAGTTTGAATAAGATTATTCCAGAAAACTATCTTAAAAATCACAATACAGTCAAAAAGAATCTTTCATATTCTACTTTTGAGCGAGTAAGAATGGTGCTGGAAGAACTGGGGCCAACCTACATAAAATTAGGACAGATTTTTAGTAGTAGAGATGATATTATTCCTCCCAAATTGATCTCGGAACTTGAAAAATTACAAGATAACGCTCCTGTCGTTGAAGGTTTTGATGTAATAACTGTCATTGAACAAGAATTACAGATACAGGTAGAGGAGCATTTCCAACAAATAGAGAAAGAACCTATAGCAACAGCATCAATGGCTCAAGTTCATAAAGCAAAATTACTAGATGGTGAAGATGTAGTTTTAAAAATACAAAAGCCAGATATAGGAGAAACTATAGAAGCTGACATCGCTGTAATGAAACAACTTGTTAAGAGTTTAGAAAAATTCAGTAATGAAATCCAGACTCTTAACCTTGGTAGTATTTTACAAACGTTTGAAAAGAGTATCAGAAAAGAACTCAACTTTTTAGAGGAGATTGAGAATAATAAAAGGTTTGCTGAAAATTTTGAAGATAATGAATCTATTTACGTTAGTACCGTATATGAACATCTTTCCACCAGCAAAATCATTTGTATGGAATTTATTGATGGCATTAAGGTATCCGATATTGAAACCCTCAAGTTAGCCAAAATAGATCCACATTCTATATCCAATGTAATTACCGATCTATATTTAGAACAGGTATTGGTACATGGCTTCTTTCATTCAGACCCTCATCCGGGAAATATAATGATATTACCGGATTCGTGCCAGGTTTGTTTTATAGATTTTGGGATGATGGATACAGTATTATCCCGGAACAAAGAAGTATTGGAAAATATAATAATTTACTTTTTAGAAGGAGATGTTAGAAAAATTTCCCTTTCAATAGAAAACATTGCGGTAAAATATGATATAAAGGATTACAAATCATTCGAATTGGAACTAAATGAGATGATTGATAATATTTCTAATACAACGTTACAGAATTTTAAAATTGATGTTGTTTTAAACCAATTCAAAAGCATATTATCAAATAACAATATTGTATTGCCAGATTATCTTAACTCTTTAATTAGAGGCCTTATATTAATGGAAGGTGTAGCTGTAAAGTTAAACCCTGATTATAATATTACAGAAAATTTGATGCCTTACAAAGAGAAAATCTTACATAAACGTTTGAGTCTTCAATATATATTTAAGAAGAACTTAAAACGTTACAGGGATTATATGGAGTTAATTGATAATTTTCCTGAAGACATTAATGACATAATAAGAAAAGTAAAAGAAGGAAAATTTGTGATGACTCATCAACATATAGGCATTAAAGACTTTCAAAAATCGTCTGGAGAGATTGCTAACCGAATAGTTTTTGCCATTATTATAGCGGCTTTATCCATAGGCTCATCTATATTAGTTTTGGCTAAAATGCCTCCATTGTTTAGAGGTATTCCTTTACTTGGTGCTATAGGATTTTCTTTGTCCTTTATATTTGGAATTTATATTATGATATCGATGGTTAGAAATAGGAAATAAAATTAAAACATTGGTGATATCAATCTAGCCACGCGTTCAATGAATTTCTCTGTATATGGTCTGTTTTTCCATGTAATTGGGTCAATTTTTATGGCATTATTTAAATCATCATAAAAAGCATTAGACAACTCCATAGCCAACTTTTCATTAAAGACTAAAGCGTTTATTTCAAAATTTAAATCAAAACTTCTTTGATCTAGATTTGCGGTTCCAATAATGGCTAGCCTGGAATCGCACACCATAGTTTTAGCATGGATAAACCCTTTTTGATATTTGTAAATTTCTATACCTATATCCAATAATTCATCATAAAAAGAATGTGAAACCGAATTAACTATTTTTGAATCTGAAATTCCAGGAACTAATAATTTTAAGTTTACACCACTAAGTTTTGCAATTTTTAGCGCACTGATTAAGGAGTCATCAGGAACAAAATAAGGTGTTGTAATTAAAATCTCCTCTTTGGATGCCATAATCGCTTGTATTATGGAGTACAATATATTGGGATGGTCAGAATCTGGTCCTGAAGCGACTATCTGGACGAGTTCTTCGCCTGAATCGCTGTCTAAAAGATCTCTTATTGGAAAATACTCTTCTGTTACACCAATTTTTTGATTGGAACAAAAATTCCAATCTCCAATAAAAGTTCGTTGTAACATCAAGACAGCCGGGCCTTCAATTTTTAAATGTGTATCCCGCCAAAACAGATTATATGTATTCGGGTTTATATATCTGTCGGAAATATTTATACCTCCCACAAAACCTAATTCGCCGTCGACTATAATAATTTTCCGATGGTTCCTGTAGTTTACCCGACTTGCAAAAACATGCCACCAATATTTATAAAATGGAAATACTTCTACACCAGATGTCTTTAAGTCTTTTACTAGTTTTCTATGAATGCTTCTACTGCCAAAATCATCATAGATAAACTTAATTTTGACCCCATCTTGCGCCTTTTCTTTCAGAATCTCTGCTATTTGATTTCCTATGGTATCATTTTCATAGATGTAATATTCAATATGTATATGATGTTTTGCTTTTTGCAATGCCTTTATCACCTCTTCAAACTTTTGCTCACCATTGATTAATAATTTGGTCTTATTATTAATTGTGATTTGGTTTTCCAGATTATCCAAATGCACCAATTTGGAAAAGTGTTTTAACCGTTTTTTATTTTTGTTCAAAATGTTTTTTGAAAATTCTCCTATTCTTTCTCTCAATTTAGGATAGGCAACTTTGTCTATTTCCAGCTTTTTGGAATACATTTTATGCGAACGATAATTGACCCCGACAGTATAATAAACAATCATCCCTAAAACTGGAAAAGTGAATACCAAAAAAAGATAAGCTAGTGCTTTTGTTGAAGACCTGGTATTAAAAATTACAATAATTCCAGTAATAAATGCCAATAGATATGATGTTATGATAATGCCTGTAAGCACAGCTTAGAATTTTTATTTGTTATAAGAATAAATTTTATGATATTGGGAAATAAGATAACTAAATTATTATAGATCTGTTTTTAATCGGCCGAAGTATCTGATACCTTTAGACAGTCATTGAAACGATTTTAATTTATTAAAAAGTTTAGAAGCATGCATGAATTTGGGATTGTATTATCAGGAGGAGGTGTTAAAGGAGCTGCCCATGTTGGTGTAATAAAGGCTTTAGAAGAGCACAATTTAAAGCCAACGTGTATTGCAGGCACAAGTGCGGGTGCACTGGCAGGTGCATTTTATGCCTCTGGTCATTCTGCAGATGAAATCATGGAAATCATTACAAGTAAAAACTTCTTTAAACTAAAAGCCTTTACTTGGTCTAAAGCTGGTTTATTAGATGCAGAGATATTGATGGGAGAGTTTAAGAAATATTTTAGAGGCAAAAGTTTTGAATCCCTGGAAATAGAACTACACGTAGCTACAACAGACATTGTAAAGGGGACGCTACAAATATTTAATTCTGGATCTTTAATGAAACCATTAATGGCTTCTTGTGCTTTTCCATTTATTTTTGCACCAGTCAAAATAAATAATTCGTTGTATTCTGATGGTGGGATTATCAATAATTTTCCAGTAGAAACAATAATTGAGAAATCGAAAAACGTGCTTGGAGTCTATGTTAGTCCGTTACGTAAAATAACCGAGGAAAAACTGAACAGCTCAATAGATGTAGCTGATAGAGCTTACCGTATTTCAAATAGATATGAATCTTTAAACAAATTAGATTTATGTACATGGTCCATAAACCCAATGGAATTAGAAAACTATGGAACTTTTACCATAAGTAAGATTCGTGAAATATATGAAATTGGATATCTTCACGGAAAAGATATAGCCTTGAAAATCAAAAATGATTTAATGTAATTATCTAACTCTTCAATCATACGTATTCAATACCCAATAAGCTACCGTTGGACAATTGTGGTAATAGGAAACGGAATTTCAATATTATGTGCATCGAATGATTGTGTCAGCGTTTTTATAGCTTTGCTCTTAACCTGAAGCGCAGTTAAATTTTCGGTTGCATTTGCCCAAAACCGAAGTATGAAATTAATAGAGCTATCACCAAATTCACTGAAGTATAACTCTACTTCCTCATCTTCAGATGGTGGGAAAATGTCACTTATTGCATTTGTAGCTATCTTTTCTACCTCTTCGAGATTAGAGTCATAAGCAACTCCACAGTTAATGGTTGTCCGAACACGCTTTGTAAGTCCAAAATTCTTGAATGGCTTTTCAATGATTTCTTTATTAGGTATGACAACAATATTATTATCGGCTTCTTTTAATTTTGTGTTTCGGAGATTGATCTCTACAATTGCTCCACTAAATCCGTTAGTTTCAACCCAATCACCAATATCAAGAATATCGTTAACTGCCAGATAGAAGCCAGATAATGTATTGGATAGCGTACCCTGTAATGCTAAACTTAGAGCTACACCAGTAACCCCGGCACCAGCGAGTAACGTTTTTAACGTACCGTCTAAATTTAATACTGATAGTGCTAATGCCAATCCCAAAAACAATATCAACAAGGAGCCTAATCTAGCAATTAAACTCCTGATAGATAATTGTTTTATATGCCTTTTTAATGATTTGTTTATAATAGTATTGGCTGTATTGGATAACCAATAAAAAATAATACAGACTAGAATTGCTATAACAATATTGGGGAAATTGTATATAGCTTTGTCTATCCAGAGAAATACTTTTTCTCGTAATAATTCCCATGATGAACTGAATTGATTTTCCATAAAAGTGTTTTCAATTGAAATTTTAAAGTACAGTGTCTAACGTTTAACATTTACCTTTTTTCTTTTGAAAATATAATCTATTAACATATCAATAAGTGGTGCTATGAATAGAATAGCGGGAATTACAAGAATGTATGCCAATCCCCAAGATTTAAACCAAATTTTAATAAAACGCTCGTTAAAGCCAATGTTTATTGCTACAATGGAAAAAGAGATTATACATGTTGTTACTAGTCCCATTAAAAATGCAAAAATGAATTTCTTAAGATTTTCATTTTCAGCTTGGAGTTTTAATTTTTGTTTTTTCATTTATATTAAATTTAAAATCAAGCATGCATTGCCTTTATAGTTTCGACAATGCATGTGAGTTTTTAGTTTCATAATTATCTTTAGTTTTTTTGTATGATACGGTTAACTTAAAGCTTTCATTATTTTCATGCGCTTGTCGCTATATCCATAATACTTCAAATTGGTTTCTAAAGATGTTGGTTTGTCAAGAATGCCCTTGAAATTAGAGAAACACTCAAAGCTATATTTACCATGGTAACGCCCCATTCCACTGTTTCCAACTCCACCAAAAGGAATGTTAGGATTAGAAATCTGCATTACACAATCGTTGATAGCTCCATTACCAAATGGAATTTCTTTTAAGAAGCGTTTCTTAGCAGTAGCATCATTAGAAAAAAGATAAGCAGCCAATGGTTTTTCGTATCTTTTGATGATTTCAAAAGCTTCATCCAGAGTTTCATATTCGATTACAGGTAAAACAGGTCCAAATATTTCATCTTGCATTACAGCATCATCTAAAGTAACATTATTAAGAATAGTAGGGTTTATAACTCGCTTTTCTCGATCATAAGTCCCTCCATAATATACTTTTTCCGGATCAATTAGTTTAACTACTCTATCAAAGTTTCGTTCGTTAATAATTTGAACAAAGTTTTTATTTTCTATCGAAAAGTTATGCTTTTCAATTTCTTCAACAGCTAGTTTTAGGAACTCATCTTTTCTGTCTTTATGTACTAATGCATAATCTGCTGTGATACAGAACTGACCTGAGTTGACGAATCTAGCCCAAATCATTCTCTTAACTCCCATCTTAAGATCACTATCTTCGGTAAAAATTGATGGATTTTTTCCTCCTAACTCTAAAGTAACATTGGTTAAATGCTCTGCTGCTGCTTTATTAACAATTTTACCTACCATTGGGCTACCAGTAAAGAAGATTTTATCATAACGTTGTTTTAATAACGCTGTCGTTTCTGGAATAGCACCTTCAACAACTTTAAGGTAATTTGGATCAAAATTGTCATTTATGATCTTTGCCATTATAGCACTTGTATTTGCAGGTAATTCACTTGGTTTTAAAATAGTTGTGTTACCAGCAGCCATTGATCCAATAAGAGGTGTTAATGATAAATTGTAAGGTAAATTCCAAGCCCCAATAACTAAACTTACTCCTAGTGGTTCTGGAACTAAATAACTCTTAGCAGGAAAGTTGAATAAATTTGTTTTCAGACTTTTATGTTTCATCCATTTTTTAACATTTTTAATAGCAACGTCTATTTCGTCTAATAATGGATAAAATTCAATTAATTGATTTTCGTATTTAGATTTACTAAAATCGTTAAAGATTGCACGGTGCATATCTTCTTCATGTTTTAATAAAAGAGACTTTAGTTTTTTTAGTTGCTCAATTCTAAAACCTGCCGATAATGTTGCATTTGTATTGTAATACTTTCTTTGATTATCAACCAACTCTTTCATTTGGTTGTCCAAGAGAGCTTCGTTATTTTGTGTTGTATTCATGATTTTTGTTTATGTAATTGTTAATGATTTATTTGGTCTGCTGACCTTTTCTTATTTTTTCGATTAATTTCTTTTGAGGAACGAATGGTACAAGCTTAAATTCAAGTTTCTGCATTCCAGATACGCCAGAAATAATTTCAAGTTCACCCTCCATCATAGCATCATAACCATCTCGTGCTACCTCAGCAGGGCTTGCTGTTTTGTTGTAAATCGATGTTTTTTCCATTCCTGAATGAGCTCCAAACCCTGTTTCGGTTGGGCCAGGTAATAAAGCTGTGATTGTCACACTTGAGTCGTTTAATTCACCATAGATTGAACGTGTTAATGAGGTTACAAATGCCTTACTAGCAAAATATACTGCTTGACCAGGGCCAGGGATTAAACTTACTGTAGAAGAAACATTAAGTACCTTCCCTTCATCTCTTTTAATAAAATCTGGTAAAAAGAATTTAGTAAGGCCTGTTAATGCAACAACATCAACTTGAATCATTGCTAAATCTTGTTCCCATGTTCTTTCGTGAAAGTTTCCAACCCCTCCAAAACCAGCATTATTAATCAGATAATTAACTTCAATACCTTCGTTTTTTAACTCTTCGTAGATCTCCTTTGAAGCATTTATTTCTGTAAGGTCTTTTGTTATGGTATAAACCTTAATTCCATACTGGAACTCCAGCTTGTCTTTAAGTTCAGCTAGACCATCTGAATTCATATCTATGGCAACAATATCACCGCCTTTTTCTGCATGAATTTTTGAAAATTCACTTCCAATTCCACCAGCTGCACCAGTGATTAATGCTGTTTTACTTGTTTTCATAATTTTATTTTTAATGCGTTAAACTTTTTTGATTATTTTTTGTTTTTAAATTCGAGTGCAAGTTATAACGAGTAGGAATGGAGTCTTTTACCATAGGTTAAAAAATCAAATTGTTTTGATTTTTTTGTTTATAATCAAATGATTTTCCTGCCCAGGTTCTGTTAGAACCTCATTCCCTTTAGACACCCAATGTGCTTTGATGCCCAAAAAATCGATACCAATCTTTGATGAATCTAATTTTAAGGCAGCGGCAATTCCATTTATCAATTCTGATTTTAATTTCTCAATAGTTATAGAAGTTCTATTACCTCCAATTCGAATATTACCCAACAGGGTAAGCTTGTTTTGATTTTTTAGTTGATATCCAGACATGAAGGTTGCCGTTATATATTCTAATGGAGTGCCAGTGACTCTAAAGTGTATCTCAGTAATCTTTTTAGAGATCTTTTGCATTTGCTCATCGATAAGCTTTTCTTTTGTAAGTATTATATAAACAGGCATATTTTGGTTTTTTAAAATGATGAATTAAAAGCGTAATAACCATTACGTGCTTTATTAAATACTTGGCCTAGCATGACATTTAAATAAAACTTTACTTTTCCATAGTGAGTTAAATGTTCACTTTTCTTAGAAATAAAAGCCTCAAATGCTGGCGCTTCTATAATTGCTATTATGAGGTCGTCATTATGTTGGCCAGTAATACATAACCAATCTTTAGAGAGGCTTTCGAACATATTAAGTCTGCTTTCCTGTGGAAAACCCACCTCACACCCAATACTAATGATTGAAGGTTGTATGATTTCGCTGTTCCTGTAAGTATTGCCCTTGGGAATAAGGTTCCATACAATTTTTAAGTCTCCCTTAGAGATATGTATCCTATAGTTTTGCAGAACTATTTGTTCTAGACTGCGAATCTGAGCATCTGAAAACTGTCCTTTTATTATTGTTATTAAAGCTTTGTTCATAGCTTGTGTTTTTATTAATATCGAGTGTAAATTATGACTGCTTGAATCTGGTTCTTTTGCCCTATAGTAAAAAAGGGTAAGCACTCATTATTTATCATCTTTAGGAAATAGAAAGAGATTTCTTTGGAGTGATCTTCTTGCAAGAAGTGCTATATTGGTAATTCCATTATTTTTTCGATTCCCAATTCTTTTTGAAATGGTTTACTATATTTTTCAAGTGCAAGTGCTTTGTCGTTAACAAAGGCTAGGCTGTTATCTACATGTAAATACCTCCCTGGGTATGAATGTTTTATTACTTCGTGGCTTTCCATTTTTGTTTCATTTATAATAAGGTATTAAACAGCTTATTAAATTTTCTAATACAAAATTCGAAAAGACTTAGGGAGAAAGATTTACCCTATGATAAAAAATGATTATGAGATTAGTTTTTTTCGTATACGACTTAAACTTTGTATGGTAATACCCAGATAGGAAGCGATGTGAGAAAGTTTTGTTCTATGAAAAATATTTGGATATTGCTCTATCAATTTTAAATACCGGTACTCTGCAGATTGAGTATGAATGCCCATGACTCTTCTACTCATTTTAACGATAAAGTCTACAAGCAATTTTCTGAATAAGCTATTAAAACCTGGAATTTCTTTAGATGCAATTTCGATATGCTCATAAGTTATTAGCAGGAGTTTGCTATCTTCGAGTGCTTCAAGGTTTAATATATTTTCATTTTTTTGAAAAAAACTATCAGGTGAAGTAACCATCATATTTTGAGAAGAAAACCAGTGTGTAACCTCATTGCCATCTAAATCATAGTAATACATGCGTATTAATCCATCAATTACGAAATAAAAATAATCACATTTTTGACCTTGCTTAAGAAATACATCCCCTTTCTTAACCTCCATACTGTCAATTTCTAAATTGAGTGTGTCAATCCATTTGTATATCCCTTCTAAGGTTATGTATTTATCCGTTCTTACCAATTCTCTAATATTGTATGATAAATTTAGTACAATTATGTTGATTTTTTACCTAGATAAGATTATTTCTAAAACTTTAAATATGTTATTTGATTAATGATTTCTTTTTTGGAGTAAAATGATTTGATGTTTTTTCTAATGCTACTTAAAATTGAGGGTAACTCCTGAAAAAAAGAGACAATTTGTGATGACTTAACTTTTTGAAAAAGAGAAGAACGACCTTCCATAAATTTTAAATATTACTCTTCTGTTAATATCCTTTTTCTAATTTAACTGTATTTAATAATTCTTTTTTATTCAGAAACAGACGATGATTTTCAACAATTTGATCGGTTGCACTTTCTATATTGGTTAAGCTTGCCACATGTGGAGTGATCTGAATTTTTGGATGTTGCCAAAAAGAATGCTTTTCGGGTAGAGGTTCTTCTCTGAATACATCCAATAAAGCTCCCGAAAGATCGCCGTTATCTAAAAGTTCAATTAAATCTTCTTCTATTAAATGTTCACCTCTGCCAACATTTATTAAAAAGGTATTTTTTGGTAACTTTTTTAAAAGCTCTTTATTTAAAATCCCTTCTGTTTTTTCCGTTAGTGGTAACAGGTTAATTAGAAAATCTGAATCCTTTAAAAAGGGATTTAACACTTCTTTCTCACTAAAACTTTCTACATTTAAGATATCTTTTTCAGAAGTACTCCATCCTTTTACCTTAAATCCTAATTCTGCGAATTTTTTAGCAACATGACCGCCAATACTTCCCAAACCTAAAATAGAAATAGTAGTATCTTTAATAGAAGCATAAGAGTGTTGTGTCCATATTTTGGTTTGTTGTTGCCTGGCGTAAATAGTATTGTTCTTTAGCTGAGATAAGATAACTGTCAGTAGAAACTCCCACATATCATTCGATAACTTGTTATCAACAATTCGCGTAATTATATGATGATTCTCAAGAGTTTGAGAGCTTGTAATATGATCTATGGCCGCACCAACAGATTGAATAACTTTTATATTGGGAAACTCTTTCAAGATATTAGGTTTAGGCTTCCAGCAAATTACAAAGTCAATAGCATGTTGATTCTGAACATCCGGATATATCTCAACCTTTGTATCCGGAATTTTTTCTTGTAATATTTTTGCCCAGGGCTTTGGGTCTTTATTTTCAAAAATTAATGCAATACTCATTATTGGTTATTTTGTTTTCCATCTTGTGTCTCTCCATTTTTTCTGCTCCTCTTTAGAAAGAAATGTCCAGGCTACAATTCTGCTGGATTTATTTCCGGTTCCTATCAGAATGGTTTTGACATGACTTACTTTATATTTTTCTAATGCTTTATAAATTCCTTTTAAATTGGATTGTTTGGATACCAAAGTTGAAAACCAATAACAGTTTTTTGAGAATTTTTTACTTTCTCTAATCATATTATGAATAAACTTATATTCACCGCCATCATAGATAAGTTCGTTACTGATTCCTGCGAAATTAAGTTGAGGAGTTTTTACGTTTTCCCCTGTTAAATTCTTTATTTTTCTTTTGGTGCCTTCTTGAGCTGCTTCAATAGAGGAATGAAACGGGGGATTACATACCGACAAATCGATTTGATCTTCTCTGTCTAGTATTCCGTAGAAAAAATCTTTAGGATTTTTTTGTAATCTACACTCAATTTTACCTTTAAGAAGATCATTAGAATTGACAATATTTTGAACAGATTCAATAGACTTAGGATCAATATCAGAACCGATAAACTTCCAATCGTACTCTACAACCCCAATAATAGGATAAATACAATTAGCACCAACACCAATATCCAGGCAAGTAACTTTATCTCCGGTAGGAATTCTGCCAAAATTGTGTTCTCCTAATAAATCGGCTACATAATGAATGTAATCTGCTCTTCCCGGTATTGGAGGACATAGATTTTCGTCGGGAAATTCCCAGTTTTTTATTCCGTAATAATGGTTTAATAATGCCTTGTTTAAGGTTTTTACGGCCACTGGATTAGCAAAATCAATAGAATCTTGTCCGTTTTTATTTGGTTTAATATAGTTTTCTAATTCAGGATTAGAAACTATTAATGCCTGTAAATCATATCGTTCCCGATTTCTGTTTCGGGAATGTAATTTTGTTTTTATTTGTTTCCTTTTTTCGGATGACATTTTTATTTTTTGTTGAAGTATCTCCTTAAAAAATAATTTCTTATTATGCTTAAGATAGTAAAGTATAAAGTTAAGATTATATTTTTTCCTGAATTACTTTCTATTCCTAATATTGGAAATATAATGTATAATGAAATCATAGTAATGAAGAAACCAATAGTTACATTGATCAAACTCTCTAGAAATGATTGTTTTCTGGTTTGCATTACTTAATACTTTAATAGTTGCTGTAATTTTAGAGGAATAAAAGTAATGATCCTTTAAACAAAGGATTTATAGAATCTTGCAGATTTAATAGATGTTTTTTAGAGAAAGAAGGAAAAATAACATATTCAACAGTAACTATAAAAATAGCCTCTCTTGTTTAAATTTCTTACTTTAGGGCGTCGATTAAATAAAATATGGAAACTGAAATCATTAGTACCGCAATAAAAATTGTTCCTGAACTTATTTCTTCCATCAAGTCATATTGGACACCCTCCGATAAGAAAGAGATTCAGGAAAATAAGAAAGAAGAAATCCTTAATGAACTTACTTCTATCAAAGAGAAAATTGATAAACAATTAGAAATTGACCAAAGCAGCTTAGAAATTATAAGAAAGGTTTTTAATATGACCAGGAGATTAGGAACTGAGGTGGGAGGATTAATGACCATAGCTGAACCTCATTTCTTGAAACAAGTAAATAGCTCTGGAAATGAATCTGTAAAACAAGCAGTAGGCAGACAGTTTTTTATCAAATGGAATATCATTAAAGAGAAAACTAACGATATAAAAGAATTAAATTCGAATACTTTAGACAACAACTTAAAATATACATTAACTGAAAAGATAGAGGCTATAGAAGATTCGATAACTAATATTGAGAGTATTTTGGCTGTTCCGAGTTACTTAAAAGTTTCTTCGAATGATATCGATAAAGCCCTGGAACATCTTGAAATGTCTGCTTCCTATATTGAAAACTTAAAAAAATCAATTGAAGATATTGATAGAATCATTGATACCAGGCTTGAAAACTATACGAATCAATTAAATCAATAAAAAAGTGATGAGATTGTATTTAGCAAATAAGGCTAAAGTTAAATATCGATTACATATAACGTCAGTCTGTCTCAAAACTCATTTTAATCCTCTGAGATTCTCATATTTGATTTTCTCCTCAGGTATCTACTTAAATATAAAACCTAAATTTATAGGTTTTGAGACTGTAACGGTCTCGTGTATGAGTAGTAACGGATTTATACTCACAAACCTTTCGGTTTTGCATTGACCCTTGTTTTACTTTTATACTTTCGTTTTATCACTTAAACCGCTATTACTTATACACATTGTTCTCTGCTGGCTTTTTTCATTCCGTTCGTCAAGCGTTGGCGTGAAAGCTCTTTGCAATCGCAGGAACGAGGATTGCAATGTGCTTGAACTTTGCGTTGGCTATAATCTCGGGTCAACTTCCTCACTTTCCAAAGCCAAAACTCCAAATACACTTTCGTGAATTCGTCTTAAAGGTTCTTTTCTTACAAATCTTTCCAGTCCTTCAATTCCCAAAGCAAATTCTCTTAATGCTAAAGAACGTTTTTTGGAAAGTCCTCTGTTTTTAAGTCTCTCCATATTTTCTGGCGTATCGTATTCCGCACCATAAATAATTCTTAAATATTCACTTCCTCTACATTTTACAGCAGGTTGTAAAAGTCCTTCTTTTCCATAACTTATAAAGTCAAATGGTTTTACGACCATTCCTTCACCACCTTTTTCTGTCAGTTCAGTCCACCATTGAGTTGCTGAACTTATACTTTCCTCATTTTGAGTATCAATAATTTTGTATGGCGTAACTCTGAATATTTTTTCATCTGCCAAGCATATTTCTTTAATGTTTTCCATATGCCATTCGTGATTTTTATCGGTATGAACTTGTCCTTCTGTTGCTAAAATATGGAACGGAGCAAGTTTGAAATCTTCAATGCTTTCTACATTCCAACAATAATTTCTGTATGAATCAATAAATTTATCTATTGACTTTCGTTTGTTGCTGTATTTTTTAAGAAGTTCATCAATTCCTTCGATATTTCTCTTCGATGTTTGTTGTAATACTTGCTCAACTTCGGTCAACGCATTTTTAGCAGATGTTCCAACTGCTGCGTATTGTTCTTTTAATAATGCTTGTGCCTTTGCAGACCAAGGCATTAATTCTGCATCTAAGCAAACCCAATTTGTTTTATGTTTTTCCCAAAAGTTAGAGCTCGTTAAGGCTTTTTGAGTTCGGCTTAAAAACTCTTTTTCAATTTTTTCATCATTAAAAAAGTTTCTTCCAGTTCGAGTATAACAAATTCCAATTCCCTCTTTTTCAATTCCGAAGCGTTCTAAAACAGTTTGTTCGTCTTTGCAAACTACCAAAACCGCACGAGAACCCATATGTTTTTCTTCACAAACTATCTTTTCTATATTTCGTTTTTTATAGTAATTGATAGCCTGTTGCGGATGTTCTAAATAGTTTGGCAATTCACTTGTCCCACAAGGAGACATAGTAGGAGGTAAGTAAACTAGCCATTTTGGATTAATAGCAAAACGACTCATTACTTCTAAGGCTGCAATTGAATTTTCTTCTCGAATAGTTAGATTGTTTCGTAACCGAGTTTGAACTATTCTTTTACCTATAACATCATTAATATTTAATAAATCGTCATACTTGTGTTGATGACTTAAATTAGAATCAGATTCTGTTTGCAAAGGTTTTGCAGGTTTACAATAGACTTTTTTTGCTTGAACAGAAACCAATTCTTCTTCTGGATAACGTAATGCCGTAAGTTCACCACCAAACACACAGCCTGTATCGATGTCTATTGTCTTATTGAGCCATTCAGCCTTTGGAACAGGCGTGTGTCCATAAACAACTTTTGCCTTTCCTCTGTATTCTGATGCCCAATTGTAGCGAACAGGCAATCCAAATTCGTCAATTTCTCCTGTAGTTTCTCCATACAAGCAAAATGAACGAACAGTACCCGAACCACGTCCTTGCATTTCTTCTTTAATTCCTGCGTGGGCAACGGCTAATTTTCCATTATCTAAAATATAATGAGAAATTAGACTATAAAGAAACTCTCTTACATCTTCTTTGAATTCCTCTGATTCTTGTTCTAATTGTCCCATTGTTTCAGCTAAACCATGTTTTAGCTGAACATTTTTACCATTCAATTTTTTTTGAAGTTTTAAATCGTGATTTCCAGGAACACAAAGTGCAACACCACTTCTTACCATACTCATTGCAAGTTTCAAAACCTCAGGCGATTTTGGTCCTCTATCAACTAAATCTCCAAGGAAAATAACTTGTCTGTTTTCGGGATGCGTAACATCTATTCCGTAATTTTTTCCATTATCTGAAACCGAAGCAATTTGATAATTCAGTTTTTCAAGCAGTTCTATGGTTTCATCATAACAACCGTGAATATCTCCTATGATATCAAAAGGACCGTGTAAGTCTTTTTTATCGTTGTATAATTTTTCACGAGTAATTTGAGTGATTTCTGCGATTTCTTCTTCTGAGCTAAACTTGTATATTTTGCGAAAGCCTTCTCTTTTTAAACCTTTAAACGAACGTTTGAGTTGTTGTTTTTGCTGACGAATTACGTGTCCTCCAAAGTTTCTATCATCACGTTTGTCGTTTCTGTCTTCGCAAACTCTTTGTGGTAAATCCAACACAATGGCAACAGGCAAAGTATGATATTCTCTCGCTAAGTTTATGAGTTTATTTCTTGATTCTTTTTGAACATTGGTAGCATCTACAACAGTTAAAAGTCTATTTTTTAGTCGTTTAGCAATAATGAAATTCAGTAAATCAAAAGCATCACCTGTGGCTGCTTGATTGTTTTCATCATTAGAAACGATTCCTCTGCAAATATCAGATGAAACGACTTCATGTCTTTTAAAATATTTGTTTGCAAAAGTGCTTTTACCTGAACCTGAAGCACCAATGAGCAAAACCAATGATAATTCAGGTATTTTAATTTCCATATTCAAATATTGCCATTTGTGAAGGTGCTCCTACTTTTTCATCTACCTCGCCGATTGGTGAGAATTGCACCGTATAATTATTATTTTCTGCGACTTGATTTGCCCAATTTTCAAACTCTTTTCTTGTCCATTCAAATCTATGGTCGATATGACGCATTGTTCCTGCATCCAAGTTTTCATACATCACATTGTACTCGCCATTAGGCGTTGTTAGAACTACATTTTTGGGTTTAGCGAATTCAAAAACCACTCGTTCAAATGATTTCAATCTGTTTTCGTCCATATGCTCGATAACTTCCACAATTGCCGCAGCATCGAACCCTTCTAATCTTTTGTCTTTGTACGTTAACGCTCCTTGAAACAAGTCTATTCTTTCTTTTTGTCTTGGAGCCATTTCGTCCCAATGCAATCGTTCTTTGCACTTGGTTAGTTCAGAATACGAAATATCCATTCCAGTGATGTTATGAAATTGCTTCTCTTTTAACATCATTCTGATTAATTTTCCTTCGCCACAGCCTAAGTCAATTACTTTATTGGCACCAGATTCTTTAAGCTTTTCTAAAACTAATTTTAATCGCTGTTGATGAAGTGTTTCTTTCTTTTCTTTTATTTCTTGAGAAATTTCATCTTCGATATCTTCTGTTTCAATTCCTTCATTGAGTCTTTCTAAAGCTTGACGAGATAATGAATTTAGATTGATTAAATATCGTTTTATAATTTGTTCTTTTTCGGGATGATTTTCCAACCAACCTTTTCCTTTTTCCAAGAGTTTATCTATTTCGTTTTGACTTACAAAATAATGTTTGTCATTGTCCAATGCAGGAATTAAGACGTATAAATGAGAGAGTAAATCTTTTAGCTTCACTTCGTTTGAAAGTGAAACTGTGTAATACATGCTATCTCCCCAGCTTTCAAACTTTTCATCTAATTGATGTCGTTCAACATTTACTGAATAGCCTAGAGGCTCAAACAATTTTCGGATGAGGAGTTCTCCACCTTTGGGTGCTGGAAGCACAGAAATTTTCACCTCGAAAGGCATTTTGATATCAACTAAATCAGGTTTGTTTTTGCATTTTCCATTCATTGCAGTTGAAAATGCTTTGGAAAGAGCGACACTCATAAACGAAGATGCCACATAAGGTCTGTCGTTTACGTATTGTCCAAGTGAAAATCCTTTACCAGAAAGATTTCTCACTCCTCGTACCATATCAATTGAATCGATATCAAGAAGTAATGCAACAGTAGTTTTTTCTTCACTACTTTCAGGATAGAATATGTGTACTTTTCCTACTGCTAAATCAATAGTCTGTAATTTGCCAGGATGTTTGTGTAGCAAAAACCCTAAATCAGTTGTGTTTTTATATGTCGTTGTTATCGTTAGTAACATTTATTCATTTTTATTTTCAGCGTTGGCAAAAAAGCAATGTGTGCGGTAGTACTCTTTGCTTTGTGTGGTTATATCTTAAGTTAGTTTTTTATTCATTTCGGATTATTATATTTTCCGTGAACTTAATCTCGGCAATGTCAGCGTTTTCATTTTTAAGCAACAAGTCATTGATTACTTTGAATTCAACACTACGTCCAGCAATTTTAAGTATTACTTCACTTTCAGGTCTGTTTCCGAAATATATTTTTGTTTCGGATTCGATTATTGAATAAAATTGATTTTCAGAAAACTGCTTTGACCGTCGTTTTTTGTCAGACAGTTGTTCAATATAACTTTCTCTCCAATCCATTTTCGGTAACATTTTTCGAACAAATGCAATTGGTAGGAAAGTCAAGATTTCGATTGCGTGATTTTCATTAATTCCGTTTTGGTTAAACAAGTCCAATAATTTTTCATCCGTTGGGCTTTCGTCTAAACCTCCAATCAGTTTAATAGCTTTTTTAATGTCAGAATGAAATTCGGATATATCTATGTCTGTTTTATGATTCATTTTTTCATTCCGAATAGTTCCTCAAATGTGTGGTAACGGTTTGTGTATGAAATGTAGCGTGTAAAAAGACACTAACTTTTCTGATAAACACAGAACCGAATTTTTATATTTTTTTTTAATTTTTCTCTTTTTTAAAAGCCAAATTTTATATTTGACGACTTTAAAAATAAACACACTCCTTTCGATTAAACCCCAAAGCTCTATGTTTTTTATACCTTGTTACCAACTGTAATTTTATAATAAATTATCTAAATCTTGACGTCCTATTATAGCCATAATTTCCACTTCATCATTATTTATTTTGTAATAAATGCTATCCGTGCCACAGACACAACGTCTATATCCACTTTTTATAAAGTCAACCGATTCAAATGAGTAAGGTCTTTTAGCAATGATGTCGAAGTATTCAAAAAAAGCTTCAAAATATTTATCAGCTTGCGCCATACTAAATCTACTAACTCCATAATGATGAATTCTGATTAAGTCTTCCTTGGCAGTATTACTTAATTTGTAATTAGCCATTTAATAAACTCTTGGATTGAGATAAAATTTGCTGTTTATTGTCAGAAGTAAATCCACTTTTTTCTGCCTTATCTAGTTTTGCAGCAATCCAATCAATTTGTTTATTTTGTTTGCGAGCTTGTCTAATTAAATCATTAACAAGCTCACTTTTGCTTGAGTATTCTTTATTATCAACCTGAGCTTTTAACCAATTATCATTTGGTTCAGTAAAAGAAATGCTTTGTCGTTTCATGAGATGCTTATTTGGTGCTAAAATACACCAAAATTTATTATTTAACAAGTTTTAACTTATTAGCATTGGTTTTTAGAGGCTAGAGTGCTTATAGTTGGTAACGGTTTTGTGTATGGCTCGTTGCGGAAAATCAGCTATGATTTTCCGTCGTAACTGAAAGATAGCAAATAGCAATGAATTCCGGTTAGGAATTCAGCCGTAATGAACTATAGCCGTTGTTAGGCACTGGTTGTTTCTATTAATTTCTGATTATTTTGTTCCAAAACAATTTCTTTGGGATTAGACTTTTTCTATTCAGTTTCAAAACTTCTTTTCCATTAGCTTTAACTAATAAGTCCAGCAATTTGTTATATCCATTTTCTATTTTGAATTCCAATTCATCTTTATAAAGTGGAAAAACATTGTAGATATTTATTTTCCGTCCATTTTTGTGGATTTCGGTAAAATCTTTGTCAAATGTCACGGACGGAAGAATTAAAGCTCCAACAAAATCAGTTTCACTTGAGTAAGGTGACATATCCATTTCCGCTTGCAATGTGTGTCCAATTCCAATCCAAGTGTCGTAAAAATGGGGGAATTTAGCTGATTGCTTGAGTATTGAAATAATCCAATCGTTTTTATTTTCTCCAGAGTAAACTTGTTCAAATTCTATTTCTTTAGGAATAAGCATCATTAATTCGGCAAATTCTAATTTCGCTGGATTTCCAGCTTGTTCATCCACTCCCATTTTCAGAGTGCTCATTCCAGAGGTCAGAAGAACGTTGAATTGAGTATTTTCTGGCTTGATGAAATAAACGTCAAGGTGTAAATCCAATGTTGGAATTTCGTGGAAAACTGACATTGAAGCTTTATCAAAAAAATTATCCAAATGTTCGCTAATCCATTCAGCGTGTTCGTGGTAATGCGTTCTATCTGCAAATGGATTTATATATTCTGCCATTGTTTTTTTTCAGCTTGTGCCTAACGGTTGGTGTAAGGATAGTTGCGTGATTAAGCAACTAACTTACTAAAAATGGAACGAACCAGAGGAAAATCCTACGGATTTTCCGAGTAGGCTGGAACCAAGCAATTATTTTTACACGGTGTTAGGCAACGTTTTTTATTATTTTTTCAATATCCAAATCAGTTTTTATTTGCTTTCCAAATTCTGTGAATTCATAAAGCAATGGTTTGTCCGATGTTTTGATAATAAAATTTTGGTCAACAAGAATATTTAAATACCTTCTTATTTCTTCTTTTGAATTTGATGTTGATTTCGCAACTTCAAATACCGTCATCGACATTTGCTCAATTGGTTCAGAACAATAATTGGATTGAATCCATAATTCTTTAAAGAGTCTTTTCATTGTCTTAAACCTTAACGTGTTAGTTTCCAAGTCTTCTATTATTTCATAGATTTCATTAAGATATTTGACATAAGTTTTTTTTGAAACACCAAACAGCCAACCTTTTATCGGTTTGTTTTTAATCCGATGATAAAGAAGTCGCATTTTAAAGTCATTCTCATAGTCAGGAAAGTTGTCCAATAATTCCTTTTTAGAAATCTGTCCGCTAAAGTATTTTCTAGTCATATTTGCGACGTATTGTTTGTCAGATTTTTTTTGGTTCTCGGTCATTTCTTAAATGTTGCCTAACTGTCTCGTATAACCGTCAGTTACGGTTTATAGTTACTTAAATTTAGGGTTAAACACTGACTTTAGCAATTCCGAGTGGGAATCTACTCGGAATTGCGGTTATAGATTGTTAGCAGCTATATTTATTGATGTCCAGTATTTGCATAATATTCAGCTAAATTCTTCGAATCAATTATTTCTAATCCATATTTTTCTACAAAATGCTGAAGACAATTTAGAGTCACTAAATATGAATAAGAGATAATTTCTGCATATTCCGTATAAGTTGAGTCTTCGGCAGGATTTATCTCATTTTCTTCTTCATACGCTAAATTTGAATAGTGTACGAAGTCCGAATATTTTCTCCAAATAAAATAAGCTCTTCTTAAATTATGAGAATTTGGGTCATTATCATTTAAATCTCTGATTAAATTTCCTGTCGTTTTGAATGTTTTAAACCTGAATTCATCTTTATTAGAAAAATGCACTTGCCGTTTAGGTGAATCTTTCATTTTTTGTTTTACTTCCTCCATCATTGCATAAGTAGGATAGTAAGGATAATTTCCGCCAAGTTTTTCTTCATTCAATTCAGCTAAATCTGAAAGTTTTTTAAAATTTTTGGATAAAGCATCTGCATTGAGTCTTGTAAACATTTCATTTTTATCATCTTGGTCAGAAATAAAAATAATATGAATGTAATCATCGATTAAACATCGATATAAAATAAATTCAGACGTTAACGTTTGAATTTCTTTATATGAATAGAGAAGTGATAGGTCTTTATTCATAGAATGTTGTTTAATAATCATTCCTACAAAAGAACTATCGTGTTCATCATTCAAGTCAATATTCAGCTCGTTAATTTTTTGAAGATTCTCATCCGCAAAATTCACTATTCTATTATGAAGCTCAATTAAATTTTCTTTCGTAAAGTGCATGTCGTTTATTCTATGGCTGATGTTTGTTTATATTGCTGCTAACACCCAAATATAGGCATTGCGGTTATTTTTATTTTAAGCGTAATTTTTAGAGTATGGTTTTACAAAAAAACTAAATATTTAATATTTTGATTTACAGATAATTAAGTGTTTTTAGAATTAGATTTAAGAGGAGAGCTAAAAAAAGCGAACTTCGGTTCGCTTTTCATAAAAAATTAAAGGAAGACACAAAGTCCGTTTACACACCGTGCTGCACGATCAATAAAAAAACAATCCCTACGCGTTGAACAACCAATTGGGAATTGTACCCCTCCGTTAATATTATTTTGTTCTTTTTTGTTCAGTTGTTGAACTCCGTTTAATTTTAAAATATCTTTTAGCATAATTTATAAGTCATGATTAGGAGATAAAAATAGATAATACAAAAATGAAAATCATGTGGAGAAACCGGAATAATAGTGAAAATTAATAGTATGAAAACGCAGGAATAAATGGATTAATAAACTGACATCAATTCCATAATCTTCATTGTTATTTTAGATGCCATGCTAATGCTAAAGAAAACACAATTATTTATATGTTATATATCAATATCATAAAAATTGACTACCTTCTATTGTCTTATGATTATTGAAAATAGTATAGTATTAATTGCATTTCTATTGGCAGGATATCTTGTGTTTGCAGTGATAGATATCTTGTATGCCCGTATTTTTAAGAAACCATTATTTATAAATGCGGTTCTTTTTTTTAAAAAACTACCACCAGAAGAAGTCGAATTCTTAGAAAACAATTTTTCTTTTTATAAGAAATTAACGCCCAGGCAAAAAAGAATTTTTCAGCATAGAATGAATGTTCTGTCTAAAAGAAAGAAGTTTAAAACAGTGGCACCCTTGACAATTACTGATGAGATGAAATTATTGATTACGGGAACATTAGTGATGCTGACTTTCGGAATGCGCAATTACAGTATCAAATCTGTAAAAACAATTCTGATTTACCCGTCTTCATATTATTCACAAATAAAAAAACAAGACCATATAGGAGAATTTAACCCCGCAATGAAAGCTGTTGTTTTATCATGGGAACATTTTTTGAAAGGATATGAAATAAAGAATGATAACTTGAATCTGGGAATCCATGAATTTTCTCATGCTTTACACTATAACAGTATGCAACTCTGGGATACGAGTTCGATACTCTTTTCCAGAGGATTTTTAGCGATACAAAAGTTACTGGCTAACGATGAATATAGCCAGACTATTAAAGAAGTTGCTTATCTAAGAGATTATGCCCATACAAACATGTATGAGTTTTTTGCTGTTTGTGTTGAACATTATATAGAAAGCCCGACAGAGTTTAAGAAAGAACTTCCCGATTTATATAAAATACTAAAGAGAATGTTGAATTATGAATTCTGATTCAAATAGACTAAAATGATGTAATTTCTGAAGTCGGAAAATGAAGGTCTTCAAAGTTTTTAATCCATTTTCCATCTACAAGCTTTTCCCCAAACTCATTGAATGCTCCTTCTGGTGTTCTCTGGAAAGTAAGCCTGTAATTCTCACCCAGTTTTAAAACCAGCTTATTATTGTTCACTAAAGTTCCTTTAAAAGGGCGGGCACCATTTTTTGTATACGCCCTGTAATGATAATGACCGTCTTCTTTGTTATAATACATAATGGTATGTAAGCTTAAAACAGGAGTATCTCCTCTAAAAGAACGTAATTTTAATACCAACAACTCTCCGTCTAAATCGTATCTGACTTTAGTTAAAGCAGTATAATCTCCTGCTTTGTTTTTAGGAATGCTGTTTCCGGTACCTTTCCAATCCCCAATCAGAAAAGAAAGTTTTGCCATTTCTTTTTGCTCTATACTTTGACCCAAAGTGATTTGAGAAGTGAAAAATAAAATTGCGATAATGGAAAAAGAACGAAGGAAAAAATTAAACTTAATTTTCATAATTAATAACTATTGGAATAATGATTCTAATCTTTTTTTCTGAGGCTGGTGATGCCGCATATGTATCTCTACTAAAGAAAACCAATCTTTGGCATCGATCATACCAAAGAAAGGATGGAAGTTCTTAGCTTTACTATTATAATTGTCAAGAAACGAAGCATATTGCCTGGTTTCTGCTATAAATGTATTAAAATCTTCTATGAGTTCTTGCTTAGCTCTTTTTTCTGGAGTAAAGTTTAAAATGATTTCTTTGGGAAAAGAAGCTATTCTGATTTTTCTACGCGGAAGGAAATTCAGATCAAAAATAAGGTAAGCTTTGATGTTTTTAGCAGGCCCTTCACTACCTGTATTGTCCAGGCATTTTTGGAAATTGGGCATCTGGTATGTTCTGGCCACACGCATAATATGATCGTAGAGTTCTGCCAAATTCCAATGATCTTCAGAAGGTTTTATATACAATTGATCTTCTGTATAATTTTTTAGGTCTGTAACCCAGGTTTCTGCAATTTTTTCAAAAGCTTTTAAACGATTTCGATTTCTGTTAAACATTCTTTACACTTGTTTTAGAAAGAATATTATCGATAATCATTTTGGCGTGAATTCTGGAGTTCTCAATAAACCATTTATGAGTTTCTGTCCCTCCGCAAATAACTCCGGCAAGGTAAAGGTTAGAAATATTAGTTTCCATGGTGTCAGGATTGTATTGAGGCAGGAGTTTATCATCATCAGACAATTTGATACCAATTTCTCTAAGAAAACTAAAATTAGGTTTATACCCGGTAAGCGCTAATACAAAATCGTTATTTATTATTTTTTCCCCTTCAGGAGTATTTAATATCAGCTTATCTTTTTTAACTTCTTTTACTGTAGTATTAAAAAATGCTTTAATACTTCCTTCTTCGATTCTGTTAATTATATCCGGCCTAACCCAATATTTTACACGCTTTCCTACTTCAGGCCCTCTTATTACCATAGTAACATGAGCACCTTTTCTGTAACATTCTAAAGCTGCATCTACAGCAGAGTTACTAGCTCCGACTACAGCGACTTCCTGATTAGCGTAGAAGTGAGGATCTCTGTAATAATGAGAAACTTTAGGTAAATCTTCTCCCGGAATATCTATTTTTTTAGGAATATCATAGAAACCGGTAGCAATAATGACATGATTGGCTTCATAACTTCTTTTCTCTGAAGTAATGCTAAATACATTTTCTTTAGAAGTTATTTGAGTAACTTTCTCAAAAAGCTGTATGTTGATATCATTTGACGATACAATTCTCCTGTAATATTCTAAAGCATCTGCTTTTTTTGGCTTATTTTCTTTGCTGATAAAAGGAATATTATCAATTTCCAGTTTCTCTGAAGTGGAAAAGAACTGCATGTTGGTAGGATAGTTAAAAAGTGAATTAACTATGCATCCTTTTTCCAGTATCACATAATTTAACCCTTTCTTCTTTGCTTCTAATGCACAAGCTATTCCAATAGGACCTCCTCCAACAATCAGGATATCGTATGATTTCATTTACGCTATAATATTTTTCAATTCCTGGATAGTAGCCGTCGGATTTTCACTTTTAAATACAAAACTTCCTGCTACTAATACATCTGCACCAGCCTCTACTAGTTTTTTTGCATTTTTTGAAGTTACGCCACCATCAATTTCAATAATAGTTTCTGCATTTTTTTCAATAATGATGTTTTTTAACTGATGTACTTTGTTATAAGTATTCTCAATAAATGACTGTCCGCCAAACCCAGGATTTACACTCATAATACATACTAAGTCGATATCTTGTATTACATCTTTCAGTAAATCGACATTTGTATGCGGATTCAAAGCTACTCCAGCTTTCATTCCTGCATTTTTAATGGCCTGTAATGTTCTGTGTAAATGAGTACAAGCTTCATAATGCACTGTCAATACATCGGCTCCTAATGAAGCAAATGTATTTATATACCTGTCTGGGTCTACAATCATTAAATGCACATCAATTGTTTTTTTAGCGTGCCTGGAGATTGCGTCAAGAACCGGCATTCCAAATGATATGTTAGGAACAAAAACCCCGTCCATAATGTCAATGTGAAACCAATCGGCTTCGCTTTTATTTACCATTTCAATATCACTCTGTAAATTTGCGAAGTCAGCTGCCAAGATAGAAGGAGCTATTAATTTTGAAGTCATTTTTGCTGTTTTAGATCGATGCAAAAATAGGGATAATCAAACAATTTATTTGATCATGTGTTTTTAATAAATTGCTGAAGTAATTTAACAAACCTGTTTATTTCATTTGATGGGTAATGACTTAACCAATTCAGGTATTTATTTAACTTTTCAATATTTAATCGATCATCAATGATTGTAAATCCGTAATCATAATCTTCAAAAATTCGGTGTTCATAGCTTACAATAGGGACTTTAATGATATTACTATGCCTGGTGTCTTTTGCAATTTTTTGATAAAGCTCATTGATTGTTTTTTTATCCCCTTCCAGTACTTGCATAAAATTACCATCTGCATGAACCAGGATTCCCGAAACCTCTTTTTTTTGATTATTTTCTTTACTGTAGATAAATAAAGATTCTAACTCTTCTTGTTGAAGTGATGGATGAGCTGTACTAAAATAGCAAATCGTATGAATCATTTATAGAGAAATTAAGTTTTTAAAGAAAAAACCCCGGTAATCAGCCGGGGTCATTCATCAATCAAAAAACGAACAGTTATGATAAACTGTTGTAAAGTTTAACCTAAGTATGTTTTTAATATTTTACTTCGGGAAGTATGTTTTAACCTCCTGATTGCTTTCTCTTTTATTTGTCGTACACGTTCTCTGGTTAAGTCGAAAGTTTCTCCTATTTCTTCCAAAGTCATAGGATGTTGATCTCCTAAACCAAAATATAAACGAATCACATCTGCCTCTCTTGGCGTTAATGTTTCTAAAGCACGTTCAATTTCTGTACGTAAAGATTCATGTAATAAATCTTTATCAGGGTTTGGAGATTCTCCACTTCTTAATACATCGTATAAGTTAGAATCTTCACCTTCTACCAATGGTGCATCCATAGATACATGACGTCCGGAATTCTTCATAGATTCTTTTACGTCATTAACTGTCATGTCCAGTTCTTTGGCGATCTCTTCCGCAGAAGGTACCCTTTCATGTGCCTGCTCTAAAAAGGCATATGTTTTATTGATTTTATTAATAGAACCAATCTTATTAAGCGGTAATCTTACTATACGTGATTGCTCTGCCAATGCCTGAAGGATTGATTGTCTAATCCACCATACAGCGTACGAAATAAATTTGAATCCACGTGTTTCATCAAAACGTTGTGCAGCTTTAATAAGACCTAAATTACCTTCATTAATAAGATCTGGTAATGTTAAACCCTGGTTTTGATATTGTTTAGCAACAGAAACAACGAAACGCAAATTAGCTTTTGTTAATTTTTCTAAAGCGATTTGATCACCAGCTTTTATACGCTGTGCTAATTCTACCTCTTCATCGGCTGTAATTAAATCAACTTTTCCAATTTCCTGTAGGTATTTGTCTAAAGAAGCAGTTTCTCTATTGGTTACCTGCTTTGTGATTTTGAGCTGTCTCATCTATTCTTTCTCCTGTAATTTTTAATTAAACGCTGTCGCGCTATTGATTATACGTATGATGTTACCAAAATGTTACAAAAAAGAAAAATATTTTTTAGATTAAGAGTACTCTAGTGTTAAATGTAGTTTAAAATCTTGCTTTTAAATCCCTGGAAATATATTTTTATAGATAATTGTAATGATTAAATTCTTAATCAATTCCCCCCTTCAAGAGTTCAGATTTATTTTGAATGTTTAGTACAATAACTTTAAGTTACTTGTATGGCGAATGCATTCAATGAACTCTAATAATATCTTTTTTCAGGATAGACATAAACTCTGAGTGTCTTTAAAGAAATCAGGTGTTAAATGAATCATTAATTAATTAGATTATGTTAAAAAAAATTTTAGAATTAGAAAGAATTCAATTATTAGACAAAAAAGAACAGAAATGGGTTAGAGGGGGAGACTCTGCTTTCTTTGGATTTCCTTGTCAAACAGATGAAGATTGTTGTGACTCAACTGCAGAAAGCTTATTTGGGGGAAGTGTTTGTGCTTTAGCAGGTAGTGTAAATGGATTTTGTGTGCCTTCATAGGGATTAACAAAAAACATTATAAGGTAGGTGGGTATTATTATATCCACCTTTTTTGAAATAAATAATTATTAAGCTTATCTGAGAATCGATTTTTGATAGCCTTTTTTATGAATGACCACGGTATTTAAAAAATCGAAAATAACCTTTAGCTTTTCTTCTGTAATTTCAAATATATCATGCTTTGCATTTTTAATACTGTATAAAAGATAATTACTATTTAATGTTTTTAACTTATCTGTGATAGATTTAGACCCGTGAAGTATCATATAACCAGACTTTTCAGGATCACAGTAATGATGTGAAGCAGTTGCATAAGGAACTAAAGGGTCTTCGGTGCCATGAAAAAAAACTCCGGGAACGGCATTGGTTTTTGTGATTTGATCTACATTCAAGATTGCTCCTGCCAATGAAACTACGGCTACAGGTTTGATGTTTTTGTAACGATCATTATTTTTAAAAAAAAGCGATTTATTGTATGTGGCTATTAAAATACCTTCTGCACCTGCACTACTACCCGCAAGAACTATTTTTGAAGGATCTATTTTGAATCGCTCTTTTTTATCAGATAAAAAACAAACGGCATCCAGCAAATCTTCTCCGGCAAGTTTAAAAGCTTCTAATTTTTCTTTAACCGGTGTGTCGCAACCAAATCCTTTACCTTTTCTGGTTAGTCGATAAGATATTGAAGCAACCGGATATCCTTTTTTGGCAAAAGCTTTGGCTAGTTTTGTGATTTCAGCATCGTTTCTGTACCCGGTAGAAAATCCGCCCCCATGCATGAAAACAACTAGCGGCCTGTTTTTTAAAGAGTCATCTTTTGAAGAATAGAAATCTAATTGTAAAGACTCACCTCCTTTATTGCTGTACTCGTATGTTGTTTTAAAGGCAGAAGGAAAAATATCATCTACATATCTTGTTTGGGAAAAGATGGTGGCAGGTAAAAAAAATAAAAAGAGATACTTAATCATAGCTGTACAGTGTAATTAAATATTGATTTTATATACTGTTATTAAGTGTTTGATAAAACAAAAGCCCCGAAATTCGAGGCTTTTGTTTTTTGAAAATAGATATTCTTATTTTCCTTTAACTTTTTCCTTAAACTTATCAAAGTCACTTTTAGTTTCTTTTTTAGGCCAGGAATTGTTTTCTGTATCTACATCTGCAGTTTCTAGCTTAGGGTCTACAGTGATAGAAACTATTTCTTTTTCAGAAGCAATAGACTTGCTGGTTACATTATCATTAAGTCTCCATATTTGTGCAGGATATGTTTCTGTTTTAGAAGTCCCGTCGGCATATTTATATTCTACAATGATTGGCATTACCAAACCACCTGGTTTTTCGAATGTAATATTGTAGAAATATTTAGGATTCTTAATGTTTTTACGCTCTTCTTTAGTAAAATTATCTGCGATATACTCTTTTAATGTTGAAGATGCATTAGAAGGAGATGTATTTCGAAGGCTTTCTTCAAAATCTTCGCTACCTTCTTCCACTAAGAATACAAAATCTTTGATATCTCTGTTGAAACGTTGCGCTATATTTTTACCGTACTCGTTTGGTTTTGACGACACATAATATTTTTTAACGTCTTTTATAGCAATATCAACATAATCTGTAGTATAGAACCATCCTCTCCAGTACCAATCTAAATCTACAGCAGATGCATCTTCCATAGTTCTAAAGAAATCTTCTGGTGTAGGGTGCTTAAATTTCCAGCGATTTGCATATTCTCTAAATGAATAGTCAAACAATTCACGCCCCATAATAGTTTCACGAAGTATGTTTAGTGCTGTTGCTGGCTTTCCGTAAGCATTGTTACCAAATTGGTATGTATTCAATCCTTTAGTCATGATAGGAGCAATAAAGTCTTGGTTACCTCCCATGTAAGGGATGATATTCTTTGCTGGCCCTCTACGAGATGGATAAGACTCGTGGCCTTCTGATAATGCATCAGGATACCACTCTCCAAAATCTTGCTCAGCTACATACTGTAAGAATGTATTTAATCCTTCATCCATCCATGTCCACTGACGCTCATCGCTATTTACAATCATAGGGAAGAAGTTGTGCCCTACTTCGTGAATAATTACACTAATCATTCCGTATTTGGTACGATCACTATAGTTTCCGTTTTTGTCAGGACGACCAAAGTTAAAGCATATCATTGGATACTCCATTCCCATAGGAACGTGTACAGAAATTGCTTTGTGATATGGGTAATCAAATGTCATTCTTGAATATGATTTCAATGTACTGGCTACAGCATTTGTAGACCACTGCTCCCAAAGCGGATTTCCTTCTTTAGAATATAATGATACCGCCATTACATCTTTACCACCTACTTTAACAGCCATCATGTCCCAGATAAACTTTCTAGAAGATGCAAATCCGAAATCACGTACATTTTCAGCTTTTAATTTCCAGGTTTTTTTCTTTTTACTCTTTTTCTTTTCTGCAGCTTCAGCTTCTTTTTGAGTAACTATGATTACTGGTTTGTCATATGATTTTTTCGCTTTTCTGTAGCGCTCCATCATATCTTTAGTAAATACTTCTTCTCTGTTAGTTAATCTACCAGTACCATCTACGATATGATCTGCAGGTACAGTAATATTTACTTCAAAATCTCCAAATGGTAACGCAAACTCATCACGTCCAAAGAATTGAGAATTTTGCCAACCCTCTACGTCATTGTATACTGCCATTCTAGGATAGAACTGAGCCATTGCATAAATTCTATTATCATCTTCTTCGAAATACTCATATCCAGAACGTCCTCCGTCTTTCACGTGGTCATTAATATTATACCACCATTTAATAGAAAAAGAGAATTTGTCCCCGGTATTCATTGCTTTAGGCAATTCAATGCGCATCATAGTACCGTTGATGATGTGAGGTAAATTTTTTCCATTAGTATCTTTTACTTCAAGAACATTAAATCCTCCGTCAAAACGTTCTTTAAAGAAAGTATTGGCAAAATTTCCTGCTGTAGTGGCCGGAGTTATTCTGCTTCCTTGAATTAGAGGAGTTTTAGAATCTCTGGCTCTCATGTTTTGATCTAATTGTACCCAAAGATAAGTCAACTGATCTGGAGAATTATTAGTATAAGTAATAGTCTCGTCACCAGATAACCTTGCTTTTTCATCGTCAATCTCCACATTCATTTTGTAGTCTGCCTGTTGTTGATAATATGCCGGTCCCGGAGCCCCAGATCCTGTTCTAAACATATTAGGCGTTGCAAATTCATCATACAATTGTTTGAATTTGTTTTGATTGGTGTGACCTGGCCTACGTTTAGATTGCTCTTGGTCTTGTGCAAATGCGTTAACCGAGACAAATACAAACGCAAGTAAGAAGTATTTAATAGTCTTCATTATAAAAAATTAAATTAATAGGAGCGGAAAATTACTCAAAAAATAGATGCGTTATCAGGAGTTGTTAAAAATTTAACAATCCTTTATCATTTTCTTTGATTAGAATAAAACTTTTTTTCTTTCTTTTAAATTTAAAATGAACAATATTCTGTTGTTCTTCAAAGGTTTCAAAAAAGAGTTGATTCTCTATTTCAATGGTTTCTATGCTGTTAATATCAATATCCTCGATTTCTAAATAGCATTTTATAACATCGTTATCATATTCTTTACCCAGAAAATTATAAGATACGTCTTTCCCGTCGATCTTCAATAAGATTTTGCTTTTTACATACCTCTCGATATAGTCTTCAGCATTTTCTAATTCGTTAGATGAAGTAAGATTTAAATCGATTTCATAGCGATCATTTAATAATTCTTCTAAATCATCAATAAATATCCTGCTTAATAATTGGATAGATTTATCTTTTTCGGAATAATTAATTTCAGTAACACTTAAATAAAATTTATGAGCGGTAAATGATAATAACAAAGGAATAATGAGAAATAATACCGATATCTTTATAGTGTTTTTCATGAGTTAACTACATATTTTTTTCAAAAATAAACAAAAAGTATTCCATAATATAGAAGATTGCAAAAGGCGATTGTTAATTGAGGTTATTTACTTTGCGATATTCAATACTTTTTTTTCGTAATAATTCTAGCATTAAAAAAGTGTCTTCTGTTTGTTGTACTGCTATAAAAGCATTGTCTACAGCACAGTAATAGATGAAATCGTCTATTCGATCTTCCGGGATTTTTAGAAACTCGCTATATAAAGCGGTATTAAATTGTTCTTTGGTAGCTTCTAGTTTTTTTTCTTTTCGTTCTAGTTTTAATTGATTTTTTAATTTTTTAGTACGTCCGGTGATAGCATTAATTATAGGATTTAAAGGGAGGATACCACCTCCGCTCTTTGCTTCAAAAAGCCTTCTTTCTGTTTGTGTTTTAGGTTTTACGTACGCATTTGGTAGCCCTAATTTTGAAGGACTAATTTTTTCATAAATACTCGGATTCTCTTTTAGATCTCTTGAAAGGTTTCCTGTTAAGTTGTGCGGCCTTACCACAACTTCGTCCAGCTCTGTAATGTTAGGAATAAGTTCAACATTTAGTGTTTTGGTTTGTATTTGATCTGTATTGAGAATTATTTTTTGAGTTTTGTACTGAATAGCTGAAATTAATACGGTATCATTGACTTTTCCATTGATCTGAAAAGTTCCGTCTTTTTTGGTAATTGTAGCCACTAAAGAAGTAAGGTTCAGAATATGAATCCCTTCTAAGTTTGCAGCTTCATTTGTTATTTTACCATTAAGGATAACACTCTCGTCTTGCGCAAAAAGAGTTAAAGGGAAACATAAAATGATTAAAAATAGTTGCTTCATTAGTCTTTTTCTGGATCATTAATTTTTTTGTATTCTCTACTCTTCTCTTCTAAGAAACCTAGTAGTAATAATTTGTCTTTGGTTGCTGTAACTTCTTCAAATTTACTATCTAAAGAACAAAAGTGTATAAAATCGTCAATTTTACCTTCAGGAATTCCTAAATAATCATAGTAAATAGTATTGTCAAACTCTTCTTTTGTTGTCTCTCTTTTATAAATATCTTTTTCTAACTGAATGATTTTTTTAAGCCTTTTTCGGTTTCCGTTAATGGTGTTTATTAATAGTGCAATTGGGTTTCCTCCGGATCCCGAAGAAATTAATTTGCGTTTATTCTTTGATATTTTTTTTACATATGTATTTGGTAACCCTAATCTTGTAGGCCTTACAGAATCATATACTGTTTTGATTGACCTTAAATCTTTTAGAATATCTCCTGTTAATTCATGAGGTTTTAAAGTAATTTCATCCAGTTCGGTAACATTGGGTAAGAGTTGGACATTTAATGTTTTTGATTGGATATGATTAGAAGACAAGACTATCTTTTTGGTCTTAAACTGAATAGCTGAAATTAATACTGTGTCATTGACTTTTCCACGTATTTGAAAAGTTCCGTCTTTTTTTGTGATGGTACCCACTAAAGAAGTAAGGTTTAAGATGTGAATTCCCTCTTTTTCTACACCTTCGAGTTCAATAGTTATCTCGCCATTAATAAGCACCGTTTCTTCTTGTGCAAATAATACTAATGGAAATAGTAATATTATAGAAGAAATATATTTCATTAGTTTTTTTCTAAATAGTTTAATTCCTGATATTCTGTGCTTTTTTCTTGAAGAAACTTTATCAAACCAAGTTTGTTTTTTGTCTTCACTGTAGTAGCAAATGTGTCATCCAAAGAACAAAAAAGTATGAAATCATCTATTTTTTCTAATGGGATTTCTAAGGTTTCTACAAAAAAACTATTCCCGAAATGATGTTTAAATATTTCGTTTTTATCTTTAACTTGTTCAATAGCAAGTCTGTTTTTGAGCATTTTTGTTCTTCCGCTTATAACGTTAGCAATAGGATTTAAATTTACTACAAATCCTAAGCCAACTTGTATGTAAGGCTGTCCATCTGCTTCGTATAATTTTCTTTCTGTTTGTGCTTTTAATTTTACATGTGCGTTTGGTAAATTTAGAGAAACAGCAGATACCCGGTCTTCATTTATAACTTTTTTAGTGTCTATAATCAGATTACCTGATAAGTTGTACAGATTTAAAATTACTTCTTTTAATGCTGTCACTTGTACTTCAAGAGTAACTGATAACTCCCTTTTTTTATATGATTCTTCATCAATAATGACTGATTGTGCCCCATATTGAATAGCGGAAAATAATAAAGTGTCTTTCTTTTGTACAATAATCTCAAAAAAGCCTTCTTTATCTGATATTGTTGCTGTTTTAGTTCTTTTATTTATGATGTGTACTCCTTCTACATCATTCTTCTTATTTAAAATTTTCCCTTTTAACTTAACTGAACTTGAAAATTGAGCAGTTGCAGAATAAAAAACGACAAGGAATAAGTATGTTAATATGTTATTCTTCAGAAACTAAAGCTTTTCTATACGATTCACTTTGTTCTAAAAGGAAACCAATAAGTTCAAACTCATTAGCTCGTTGTAATAACTCCCTTGAAGGTCTTTTTTCGTCACAATAGTATAAAAACTCATTGATCTTGTTGGAAGGGACGTTTAAATCTTTTGTAAAAAAATCATCATCATAAACCTGTCTTAAAACAGCACTTAATTTGATTTCTCTTTTCTCAGGTTCATCGGTGTTCTTTTTTTGTTTAAATATGGCTTTAAAAATATTTACAAAATTAAGTCCGTTTTGAAGCCCTCTTTCTGAAACTGAAAGTGCAGTATTCTTTATCTCTGTACTTGCATCTTCTTCATAGTTAAATTGTTTGAATTCTTCATTTTTAAGTTGTAAAAACGCCTGTTTATCTTCGGGACTTATCACTACTTCATCCAATTCTGTAACTTTTTCTCTCACTTCTACAACCAACCGGTTGTTTTTTAGAATTTCATCATTAATAGTAACAGAGCGTATCCTGTAATTTACAGCAGTAAACACTAATTCATCTCCACTTTTTACATAAATTTCAAATTCTCCATTTTCATTAGTAATGGTTGCTTTCTGAGTTGTAATATTTACTACATTTTCATTGGGGATAAAACTATTTCTATACAAAACCTGACCTCTTAAAATAACACGATCATTGTCTTGAGCAGATACATGTACAGAAATAAAAACAAGAAGTAAAATGGTAAGTAAGTTTTTCATAACATAAAGAAATTATAAGTTTAGCATATAAAAAAATAGAACAAACTAAACTTTTGTTAAATAGTGGCATTATTTAAATTTACGAAAAAATATATGTAATGAAAAAAATGATAATTGCAAGTACTTCTACAGTACACGGAAGTGGCTATCTTGAATATTTAAAAGAAGAGCTCAATACGTTTTTCTCACAGATAGAGTCAATTCTGTTTGTGCCTTATGCAAGGCCAGGAGGGATTAGTTATGATGAATATACTTCAATTGCAAAAAAAGGATTTGAATCTCTTGAAAAAGAAGTGGTTGGGATACACTCGTTTAAAGATCCTGTTCAAGCTGTTAACAAAGCCAATGGTATTTTTGTAGGGGGAGGCAATACGTTTTTACTGGTTACAGAGTTGTATAAAAATAAACTTATAACCCCTTTACGGGAGAATATATCAAAAGGCCTCCCGTATTTAGGAACAAGTGCAGGGGCTAATATTACAGGAGTTAGTATGCAGACCACTAATGATATGCCAATTATTTACCCTCCTAGTTTTAAAACATTAGAAGCTGTTCCGTTTAATATCAATCCGCATTACCTGGATCCGATTCCGGGAAGCAAACACAAGGGAGAAACAAGAGAAACAAGAATAAAAGAATTTCATGAATTTAATACAGTTCCTGTTGTAGGTTTAAGAGAAGGAAGTTGGTTAAGTGTGACCGGAGATGAAATAACCTTAAAGGGGAATTTAGAAGCCAGGATTTTTGAAGCTGGAAAGAAACCATTTGAATTAGCAACAAACAGTAAAGTAATATTATAAAAAAAGCCTATCTTAAAGATAGGCTTTTACAAGAGCGAGAGACGAGGGTCGAACTCGCGACATTCAGCTTGGAAGGCTGACGCTCTACCAACTGAGCTACTCTCGCATTTCCGGATGCAAATATAAATAAATAGTTAAGTTTATTCAAAGAAAAAAATGAAGAAAATTTAATATTTTTTATATCTGCTTAATTAAGAGCTACTTTAGTAGAGAGATAAGTAAAGTAAAATTATAAGAGAATAAAGATTTTTGTTTTACGATATAAGAAATGGAAGGTTTTAATGTAATAATAGAGACAGATCGGCTTTTTTTACGTGAATTTGTAGATCAGGATGCAGAAAATTTTGAGAAAATAAATAGTGATCCGAATGTAATTAAATATACAAGTGACCATGACAGCTCTCCTAAAGAAGCTATTAAACGCTTTATCAATACTAGTAATGAATACAAGAAATATGGTATGGGGAGATGGGCGGTTGTGCGTAAAAATGATGGTAAATTTTTAGGTTGGTGCGGACTTAAATATCATGAAGACGATAAAATAGTAGATGTAGGGTATAGATTTTATAAAGAGTTTTGGGGTAATGGGTATGCAACAGAAGCAGCAAAAGCTTCTCTGGAATATGGTTTTAATACTTTAAAATTAAAAGAAATATATGCACATGCGCATCCTGATAATTCTTCTTCTGAGAACGTGTTGATAAAGTGCGGATTAAGTTTTAAAAGAGAAGTCATTTATAAAAATATAAAGGTTAAACTTTTTAAAATAAGTAAAAGTGTTGAAAATGAATAAATTATGTGTCAAGATGCCTGCTTCTTTTCATAAGAGTACTCTTTTTATTATTGTTTTTGTAATGATGATTCCAATTTCATTAATTGCACAGAATTTTTCTGGAGATGAATTGATAGGTAAAGGAAATCCGGAGCTTTTTGGAGAAGGAATAGGTTTAAGAAAAGAAGCGTATGAAGCATTTCTTAAAATGAAGGCAGCAGCTAAAAAGGAAGGGATTAATATAAAAGTAGTATCCGGTTATCGTAATTTTGACAGGCAAAAAGCTATTTATGAATCTAAATATCGCCGATTTACGAATTCAGGCTTATCTCCGGAAAAAAGCATCAGAAAAATAATTGAATATTCTACAATACCGGGTACATCAAGACATCATTGGGGCACAGATATAGATGTTATAGATGATAATGGAAAATATTCCGGAGATGTTTTAATTGCAGATAAGTTTCATGGAAATGGTCCGTTTTGTAAGTTTAAAGAATGGATGGATCTTCATGCGAATTCATTCGGATTTTACCTGGTGTATACTGATAATGCAAATAGAAAAGGATTTGAATATGAGCCATGGCACTACAGTTATAGGGCGTTATCAAAACAGATGTTAACTGAGTATATAAAGATTGATATAAAAAAAGTACTTTTTGATGAACAACTATTAGGAAAGGAGTATTTAGATGATGAATTCATAAATACTTATCACCGTGATCACATTTTGGGCATAAATCCTGAATTATATTGATATTTTGTAACTTTAAGCAGAACTAATTATTTTCATGAGAAGAGGTAATTTAAAAATAAGGCTTTTAATAGGGTTGGCAATTGTAGCTTTTGCTTTTATAAGGAAATGTAATAATAAAGAAACCAATCCTTATACAGGGAGAGTGCAAAATATAGATATTAGCTCGGAAGAAGAAATAGCTATTGGGTTGCAAAGTGCTCCTCAGATGGCACAACAACATGGAGGATTATATCCCGATGATCGTTACCAGGCCATTGTAGATGCAGTAGGTAATAAATTAGTTCAAAATAGCATAGCCAGGGAAACACCTTACCGTTATGAATTTCATTTACTGGCAGATGCAAAAACAATTAATGCGTTCGCGCTTCCGGGTGGACAAATATTTATTACTTATGCGCTTTATTCACAACTAGAAAACGAAAGTCAATTGGCCGGAGTGCTAGGGCATGAAATAGGCCATGTAATAGGGAGGCATTCTGCCGAAAGGATAGCTGAAAGTAATTTTTGGAAAACAGTTTCTATGGGTGCGTCTGTTGGTGCTGATGCCGGAGGCCTTGTAAATGGGATAGGACAAAATACGCTTTTAAAAAATGGAAGAGGTGATGAATTAGAAAGTGATGATTTAGGGGTGCTTTTTATGCTGAAAGCAGGTTATGACCCGGAAGAAATGATTGGAGTCATGAATATTTTAAAAGCTGCTGCAGGTCCTAATAGAGTTCCTGAATTTCAAAGTACACATCCTGATCCTGACAATAGGATACAAAAAATCAAAGAAGCTATTGTAAAATACAGGGGAAGGTAAGTGTCGATTTTATACTCGTGCTTTAATTTTTTGTATTAAAATTGCACATTATCTATATTTTTAGTGTTTCGTCTTTTTTAATGTATTGGGGGAGAAAGAATTTTTAATTTTGTTGAAAGTTTATCCCCTAAAGCTATTTTCTACTACTTATTGCTACTAAACGTAGCCCCGTTTATTACATTGATAAGGTTTTTGTGCTGAATATAACTTCACTTTTGATTATGGTTAAACAATAGTTTTTGTGTTTAATATAATTAATAGCGTATGAGGATATTTTTACTATTTAGAGAACTTTATGTTGATGCTTTTAAGGGGATTGGAGGTAACCCTCAGGTAGCAATTCTTAAATCCATGAGTTGGTTGTGTTTTGCAGGTATTAGCATTGTTGTATATGCATTTATATATAGAATGATGACAGGTTACCCGTTTTTTTAATTCAGAGCATTAAGAAAAGTTAAAAAGCCCTATCCAAAAGATAGGGCTTTATTTATTTAAACAGTCTTTTGATTTTAACTATTAAGAGCATTTTTAATAACTCTCATGGCTTCTTTTGAATCTGAAGCTTTTGCGTAATGAGCTGCTTTATAGCCTAATTTGCATTTAGCTTTAAGATCGGCTCCGTGTTCAATTAACAGTTCTAGAATTTCTACACGATTATAGCGAGCAGCATACATGGCCGGTGTCATTCCTGATGTTGTTTTTTGATTTACGTTTTCCCCAAATTCAATAAGTTTCTTAACGGTGTTTATGTCTCCTTTAGCTACGGCCATAAAAAAGGAGTTGATACTAAAATTACTTGAGATTTCTGTATCAGTTGTGTTTGAATTAGGTGTGAATGTGGTGATGTCTGATGCATTTACATTGCTGATGAATGCAACGAATGCAAAGGTTAAAATAAAAACAGTTTTTTTCATGATGAATAATTATTAGAATTGATTTGTTAAAAAATGAAAGATGGTTTGTGAAATGACTGTTTAAATACTTGTATTAAAGTGACGACATTATTTTGATTGTGTAACAGAAAAAAATGATAAATAACAAAAAATTAACTTTTTAACTAAATTTAATGTTAAAAAATAAGCAATATGTTGATGAATTTTAATATTTAATAACATTTTATTAAAATATCGATAATGGTATTTTGTTTGATTGGCTAAGAACTAACATTAGTATCTTTGAAAAAAAATAAAAAATGAATAAAAAAGCCATTTTAATAATCTTAGATGGTTGGGGAAAATCTCCAGATCCAAAAATCTCTGCTATAGATCAGGCTAATACTCCTTTTATAGATTCTTTATATCGTAAATATGCAAATGCTAATTTACTAACCGATGGGATGAATGTTGGTTTGCCTGAAGGGCAAATGGGAAATAGTGAAGTTGGTCATATGAATCTTGGAGCGGGAAGGGTAGTTTATCAGGATTTGGCTAAAATTAACCTTGCTGTAAAAAATGATACCCTTAAATCAGAAAAAGTAGTGCAAGATGCTTTCAATTATGCAAAACAGAAAGGTAAAAAAGTACATTTTTTAGGATTGTTAAGTGATGGAGGGGTGCATTCACATATCAATCATTTAAAAAGCCTGGTAGACGCAGCAGATAGTTTTGATCTTAAAGAAGTGTATGTCCATGCATTTACAGATGGTAGAGATGTCGATCCAAAAAGTGGTAAAAAATATATTGAAGATCTTGAAAATCACCTTTCGCACAGTAATGCAAGATTAGCTTCTGTAATAGGCAGATATTATGCGATGGACAGGGATAAGCGATGGGAACGTGTAAAATTAGCTTATGAGTTGTTAGTACATGGTAAAGGAGAAATTACTAATAATATCCTTGATTCATTGCAACGTAATTATGAAGAAGGAATAACAGATGAATTTATTAAACCCATTGTTGTTAGTGAGAATGATAATAAGCCCATTGCTACAATTGATGAAGATGATGTAATTGTCTTTTTTAATTTTAGGACAGATAGAGGGAGGGAGTTAACTGAAGTCTTGAGTCAAAAAGATTTCCCGGAATATCAAATGAAAAAACTTCCATTGTATTATGTTACTATGACAAATTATGATGAAACTTTTAATCATGTTCATGTCATTTACAATAAAGACAATATTGAAAAAACATTGGGAGAAGTACTTTCTGATGCAGGGAAAATGCAAATACGAATAGCGGAGACTGAAAAGTATCCTCATGTTACTTTCTTCTTCAATGGAGGGAGGGAAACACCTTTTGAAGGAGAAGAACGTTTGCTTTGCCCTTCTCCTAAAGTAGCAACATACGACCTTAAGCCGGAAATGAGTGCATATGATATTAGAGATGCTATTGTTCCTGAAATAAAAAAGGGAGAGGTGGATTTTATTTGTTTAAATTTTGCTAACCCGGATATGGTAGGGCATACAGGTGTAATGGAAGCAGCAATAAAAGCTTGTGAGACGGTAGATGAATGTGCAAAAGATGTAGTAACAGCCGGGATAGAAAATGGATATACTTCTATGATTATAGCAGACCATGGAAATTGTGATACCATGGTTAATCCGGATGGTAGTCCTAATACAGCACATACTACAAATCCGGTTCCGTTGATCTTAGTGGATGATGATATTAAGACCATCAACAATGGAATTTTGGGAGATATAGCTCCAACAATCCTTAAACTGCTTGGAATAGAACAGCCAAAAGAAATGACTTGTAAATCATTGGTATAGAGTGTTCTAAATTATAATTTTAACAAAAAAACCGATGCTTTACCATCGGTTTTTTTGTTAAAACAATACTAATATTTGCATAATTGATAGTAATACTATTATTTTTGCATGTAAAATATTTGGTAATGCATAGAATACTATCTGAATTAAAAATCAAAGTCAACGAAAAGATCTATTTGAAAGATCCTGAGTCTTCAGATTTAGGGAAAAAAGTAATAGAGAACAGTATTTCGATGATTTACGAATTGGGTTTTGAGAACTTTACATTTAAAAAGCTAGGAGAAAAAATTGGCTCTAATGAAAGTTCTATATATCGGTATTTTGAAAATAAACACAAGTTGTTATTGTATCTGACTTCCTGGTATTGGGGTTGGGTTGAGTATAAACTGGTGTTTGCTACTCACAGTATCTCAGATCCTGAACTTAAATTAAAAGTTGCATTAGAGATGGTAACAAAGACAACCGAGAAAGACAGTACTTTTTCTCATATTAATGAAGTCTTACTTAATAAAATTATCATCTCAGAATATTCTAAATCCTATTTAACAAAAGAAGTTGACTCAGAAAATAAAGAAGGCTTTTTTGCTATTTATAAACGTTTGATTAATAGATTATCAGAAATGGTATCCGAGTTGAATCCGGATTATCCTTATGCAAAAAGTCTGATGTCAACTGTTGTTGAAGGTGCATTGCATCAACATTTTTTAAAAGAGCATTTTAATTCTATAACAGATTGTGATGCTTCATTAACCCCTACAAGTTTTTTTACAGATTTAGTTTTTTCAACATTGAAGAAATAAAACAATCAATCACGCTATGGAAAAAGAAAAACGTTCTCCAATTAACAGATTTTGGAGTTTATTACAGCTGGACAAAAGAGATGTGTTACAAGTTTTTTATTATGCAATTTTTGCTGGAATTGTGAGCTTGTCATTACCGTTGGGTATCCAGGCAATTATTAATTTGATTCAGAGTGCTCAAATTAGCACCTCCTGGATAGTCCTGGTCGTTCTCGTGACTTTAGGTGTTGGATTTGTAGGAGCCCTGGAGCTAATGCAGATGCGTATCATAGAGAATATACAACAGAAAATATTTACACGATCTTCATTTGAATTTGCTTATAGATTTCCTAAAATCGAAATGAGTGAGTTGCGTAATTATTATCCGCCGGAATTGGCAAACCGCTTTTTTGATACACTTACAATTCAGAAAGGTTTATCAAAAGTTTTAATAGACTTTCCGGCTGCTATACTGCAAATTATTTTCGGATTATTGCTGTTATCTTTTTATCATCCGTTTTTTATTCTGTATGGACTTTTGTTGCTATTCCTTGTTTATGTAGTATTTAAATTAACGGCGCGGCGCGGATTACAAACTAGTTTGGACGAATCTAAGAATAAATATAAAGTAGCACATTGGCTACAGGAAGTAGCACGTACTATTGTTAGTTTTAAGTTGTCAGGAAAGACAAAACATGCCCTGGGAAAAACAGATAATTTGGTATCTGGTTACCTGGAAGCAAGGGAAGGACACTTTAAGGTGCTGGTACTGCAGTTTATTCAAATGATTGGTTTTAAAATTCTCATCACAGTTGGTTTGCTTTTAATTGGAGGGATTTTGGTATTAAATCAGAGAATGAATATTGGTCAGTTTGTAGCAGCAGAGATTATCATATTATTAATTATAAATTCTGTTGAGAAAATGATCAAAGGGTTAGAGTCTTTTTATGATGTTCTAACTTCACTGGAGAAATTAGGACAGGTAGTTGATAAAGAGCTGGAACCTCAAACTGGTGAGAAACCATTTAGCGAGTCAGAAAGCTTTACGTTAGAATTGGATAAGGTTAGTTTTAAAGTTCCAGAAGGCAAACAAATCCTTGAGAATATCTCATTAAAAATTAACCCTGAATGTAATATCTTGTTAAACGGATCAAATAGCTCCGGGAAAACTACATTATTACGATTAATAGCTGGGTTAATAACTCCAACTACTGGAAAAATCTATGTGAATAATACTTCAATAGGCTCTATCAACCTTAATTATTACCGATCGTTTTTAGGGCAATCTCTTACAGAAGAATCTCCGTTTGAAGGGACAATACTTGAAAATATAACGTTTGGGAACAAAGATATTTCGAGAGAAGACGTGTATTGGGCAATAGAAAAAACCGGGCTTACCGAGTTTGTTAAAGAACAACCGGAAGGACTAAATACCATCATTTATCCTGAAGGAAAACAAATGTCATATACGATAACGAAAAAAATAGTACTGGCAAGAAGTATAGTAGAAAAGCCAAAGTTATTGCTCTTAAAAAATCCGTTAGATCAGTTTGAAGAATCAGAAACTACAAGGATTATTGATTTTTTAACCGATCCTTCAAATCCGTGGGCTCTAATTGTTATTAGCAATAATAAAAGATGGAAGAAAGGATGTAGTAGAGTAATTACCATAGAAAATGGTCAAATCATAAACGATAACGAAAATGCTTAATATATCTCATAATAAATTAAATCGTAAGGTAGATTTAAAAGAATACCGCGCGATGCAAAAAATATCTCATAAAAGAGATTACAGGTTTTTTAATAGGCTTTTAATGATATTCGCAGGAATTGTTTTAATTGTCTTGTTATTGCCGTGGACCCAAAATATTTCAGGAAAAGGATATGTAACTACATTAAAACCAGATCATCGTCCGCAAACTATTCAATCACCTATCCCGGGAAAGATTGAGAAATGGTATGTTAAAGAAGGGGATTTCGTAAATAAAGGAGATACGATCTTATTTATCTCTGAGATCAAAAATGAATATTTTGATCCAAATTTGCTTTCCAGAACAGAAGATCAAATAAATGCAAAAAGCAGGGCGGTAAATTCATATGAAGAAAAAGTAAAAGCCCTTAATTTACAGATAGGCGCCCTTCAGAATGAACGTCGATTAAAATTAGAACAGGCGAATAATAAATTATTGCAATCTAAATTAAAAGTTCAAAGTGATAGCATTGATTTTGAGGCTGCTAAAACAAACATAAGCATAGCTGAAAAACAATATAACCGAGTTTCTCAATTAAATAAAGAAGGGTTAAAGTCATTGACAGATGTTGAAGAGAAGAAATTAAAACTCCAGGAAACGCAAGCAAAATTAGTATCTCAGCAAAATAAGTTATTGGCAAGTAAAAATGAAGTCATTAATGCCGAAATTGAGATCAATAGAACTGTAGCTGCATTTACAGATAAAATATCGAAGGCACAAAGCGATAAGTTTACAGCAGAGTCCAGTCAATACGATACAGAAGCTCAGGTAACCAAATTAAAAAACCAATATACCAATTACGAGTATAGAAGTGATTTACATTATATAAGAGCACCGCAAAGTGGCTTTATCAATAAAGCTATAAGAGCAGGAGTAGGAGAGACTTTTAAAGAAGGGGAACGATTGGTAGGTATCATGCCTTCAAATTATGAATTGGCAGTAGAAACTTATGTAAGGCCAATAGATTTGCCTTTAATTCATCTTGGAGAAAAAGTCAGAGTTCAATTTGATGGGTGGCCTGCTATTGTTTTTAGTGGGTGGCCTAACGTATCCTATGGAACTTATGGCGCAAAAGTGGTAGCAATTGAAACATTTATTAGTGACAATGGAGGGTATAGGATTTTGTTGGCCCCGGATGAAGAAGACCATGAGTGGCCTACAGATATCAGAGTAGGATCTGGTGCAGCTACCATAGCGCTGCTGGAAGATGTTCCTATTTGGTTTGAATTATGGAGACAGTTGAATGGTTTTCCACCTAATTATTATCAACCGACAAATGCGGTAAATACCAAAACAGCAAAAAAATGAGAAAAATTCTTTTGTTATTGTTTATTATTTTGTCAGCTTCTTTGAAAGCTCAGGAAGAAATAATAGATGGGATTCAAGCAACATTTGATTTTGAAGAGTACCTCACTATAGTTAAGAAGTTTCACCCAATAGCAAAACAAGCCGATTTATTGGTAAACTCTGCCAGGGCTGAGGTGTTGAAGGCAAGAGGCGGATTTGATCCAAAACTGGAAATTGGATATGATGGAAAAGAATTTTTAGGATCTGATTATTTTGACATCCTTAATGCTACTTTGAAAATACCTACATGGTATGGGGTAGAGTTTAAAGCTGGTTTTGATGATAACGACGGATCTTTTTTGAATCCTGAGAATTTCATTCCGGGAGATGGTCAGCTTTTTAGTGCGGGAGTGTCTGTTTCTTTAGGAGAGGGATTGTTTATTAATAAACGAATGGCGACTCTAAAAAAAGCAAAAATATTTAGAGAATTGTCCCAGGCAGAACGAACACTGCAAGTCAATCAAATTTTAACAGATGCAAGTATTGCCTATTTTGAATGGTTAAAATCATATAAAGAGTTTACCGTTTTTCAACGCTTTTTGGAAAATTCAAGAATACGATATGAAGGGATACGTTCTCAGGTTATTCGTGGTGATAAAGCTGCTATAGATACCATAGAAGCTGGGATTACTATCAGAAACAGGCAACTGGAACTGGAACAATCCGAATTAAAATACCTGAAATCAAAATTAGCATTGTCAAATTTTTTGTGGATCAAAGATAATATCCCTGTAGAATTGGAGGATAATGTAGTTCCGGATGAAAACTTAGATGTTTCTATAGATCAGACATTACAAATCAATAACAATTTAGGATCTGAGGTTAGACTGGATCAACACCCGAAAATAATCGCATTACAGCAAAAAATTAAGTCCCTCGAAGTAGATAAAAAATTTAAAGCAGATAAGCTGAAACCCAGGTTAGATGCTAATTATAATTTTCTTTCCAGTGATGGAGATCAGTTAAATACCTTTAATACCAGGGATTTTAAAGCCGGATTTAAATTTAGTTTTGATCTTTTTCTTAGAAAAGAACGGGGAGATTTGAAGCTGGCAAAATATAAAGTTCAGGATGCAGAACTCAATTATAGATCAGAACGATTGCAGCTGCAAAATAAAATAGAAGCCAACTATAGAGAATTGTTATCTTTTAATGATCAGATCATTTTAATTGATCAAATCACCAGGGATTATGATGTATTGCTGAAAGCAGAAGAACGAAAGTTTGGGGTTGGGGAAAGCTCTGTGTTTTTGATTAATTCCAGAGAACGTAAACTTATAGATTCTCAACTTAAGCAAATAGAAATACAGAATAAGCTTTTTAAAACCAAAGTAAAACTGTTTAATAGTTTAGCAATAGATCCGGATACTGTAGTAAATCCATAAAAATGTAAGAACAATGAAATCCATAGGGAATAGAAAACGAGTACTTAAATTACTATCTGAATATTTCCAGATTGCATTAGGAGTTTTATTTGCCAGTATAGGGTTGAAAGCTTTTTTGTTGCCTAACGGATTTATGGAAGGAGGTATTACAGGGATATCTATTTTGATAAATACTCAAACGCAATGGAATGTTTCAATTCTTTTAATAGTGTTGAGTATCCCCGCATTGTTGTTAATGTATTTTACAATGGCCAGAAGAACATTAGTAAAATCTATAATCAGTATAATAGCACTTGCTGTTTCTATCCATTTCGAAACGTTTAGTATAATTACAACCGATAAGCTTCTTATTGCTATTTTCGGAGGACTTTTTATGGGATTGGGAATTGGTATTACCATACGCAATGGTGCTGTACTCGATGGTTCTGAAGTACTTGGTATTTATTTAAATGATCGTTATGGGATTAGTATAGGAAAAGTAGTACTGGTGTTTAATGTAGTGTTATTTAGTATTACAGCTTTGATACTTTCGGTCGAAATAGCAATGTATTCTATTCTCACTTTTATGGTGACGGCCAAGGTTACCGATATTATGATAGAAGGTTTTGAAGATTTTATCGGATTGATGGTAGTTTCAAAAAAGAATAGTCAGATTAAAGAAAGTATTCTTAAAAGTATGGGAACCGGTATTACAGTTTATAAAGGCGTACACGGATATGGGAATAATGGAGAGATTAAAGATTTTGATATTATTCATACTGTCATAAATCGTATAGATATCCGGAAAGCTTATAAAGTCATAGATCAAATAGATACAGAAGCATTTGTAATGGAATTTGATGTCAATCATATAAAAGGAGGCGTGTTGAGAAGGTATTTGAATAAAGAAAAGAATAAACAGTTGGCTCCTGAATTGTTGAAAAACTAAAAAATCATGTGACATGGTACTCGTACATATTATAGTAGAAAAACAAGATGAAGTTACTGCAATCACTAATCTGTTAGTTAATGAAAAATTGATTGTAGAGAGTTATAGTATAGAGAAAGTATCATATAAAAAGCGAGCTGCAGATGCTAAACAATTATCAGAATCAAAACAGGTATTGATTATTGCCAGGACTAAAGCCTTATTATTTGCAGAGATCAATAAAAAAATAAAAGAAATGTACAGAGATAAAATGCCTGTGATTTATGCTTTACCCATAGTTTACATGGATGCAGATCAAACAGAATTTTTGCTTCAGAATACAAAAACAGTTTAACAATCAATCTCTACAAAATTCATAAGAATGTGTACCTTTGTAGCTTATGATTAAAACAAAGACATTAGAAGAAATTGAGTTAATGCGGGAGAGTGCATTAATTGTTTCTAAAACCTTAGGAATGTTGGCTAAAGAAGTGCAACCGGGAGTTACTACTTTGCAACTGGATAAATTAGCCGAAGAATTTATTAGAGATCATGGAGCTGTTCCCGGATTTTTAGGATTATATGATTTTCCAAATACCTTGTGTATGAGTCCGAATGCACAGGTAGTGCACGGTATTCCAAACGACACACCTTTAGAAGAAGGAGATATTATTTCTATTGATTGTGGGGCTTTGAAAAATGAGTTTTATGGAGATCATGCTTATACTTTTGAAGTAGGAGAGGTAGATAAAGCAACAAAGGAGTTATTAAAAGTAACCAAAGAATCCCTTTATGTAGGAATTCGTGAATTTAAAACCGGGAATAGGGTAGGAGATGTAGGATATGCTATTCAGAACTATTGTGAAAGTCATGGGTATGGTGTAGTAAGAGAATTAGTTGGTCATGGATTAGGAAGAAAAATGCATGAAGATCCGGAAATGCCTAATTATGGAAGAAGAGGAAGAGGAAAGAAATTTTCGGAAGGAATGGTTGTGGCTATAGAGCCTATGATCAATTTGGGAACACATAGAATTAAGCAACTTCGTGACGGATGGACAATATTAACTGCAGACGGAAAGCCTAGTGCACATTTTGAACACGATGTCGCTATTGTAAACGGAAAACCGGAATTACTATCCACTTTTAAATACATATACGAAGCATTAGGGATAGAAAGTGATGAAGAAGACGAATTCAGGCAGAAGACATTAGTTTCTTAAAACATCAATGAAAAAGCTGTTTAAATTTTTTCTGAACTTAATTCCGAGACCATTTTTAATCAGGATCAGTTATTTTGTAAAGCCTGTATTTAGTTTATTTCTTCGGGGAAGTCGCTATACAGATCCTATAGATAATAAAAGTTTCAGAACTTTTTTGCCTTACGGATATGAGTATCCGAGAGACAATGTGTTGTCTCCCGGGACTCTTTCATTAGAGCGTCATCGTCTTTTATGGCTTTATCTTAAGAATGAAACCGATTTTTTTTCATCTGCTAAAAAAGTATTGCACTTTGCACCGGAGCAAGCATTTTATAAACGTTTTAGAAAACAACAAAATCTAGAGTATATAACAACAGATCTCAATTCACCTTTAGCAGACGTAAAAGCAGATATTTGCGATTTGCCTTTTAAAGATGATGAGTTTGATGTTATTCTGTGTAATCATGTATTGGAGCATATCCCTGATGATACTAAAGCTATGCGGGAATTATACAGAATTTTAAAACCTGGTGGAATGGGAATCTTTCAAATTCCGCAAGACCTGAACAGAGAAGTTACTTTTGAAGACGATACCATTACAGATCCTGCAGAAAGAGCTAAAATATTTGGTCAATACGACCATGTTCGTGTATACGGCCGTGATTATTTTGATAAATTAAGAAGCATTGGATTTCAAGTAAATGAAATTGATTATTCTGCTACACTATCCGAAGAAAAAATAGATCAATACCGTTTAGCAAAAGGAGAGATACTTCCTGTTTGTAGTAAATAATCATTTTTCCAAAAAATAAATAGGAGTAATAAGTCTTATGAACGATTATTCATTAAATCTGAAACTATTTTTTTGATACGTAAAACAGGCTCCTGACTCCTGAATAATTGACTCTCAATAATGGCATTTTCAAATAAGGAATATACAGTATAAGCCAATTCGGAATCTTCTAATTCTGTTTTAAAAAATAAAAGCAACCCTCTCTTGTGTTGTTGCATTTGATTAAAAATTTCTTTTTTATCCGGTGAGGTCTCAGAGAGCATATTAAGAAAACTACACCCCCGAAAATCGAAGGTGTTGTTATTCTCTATTAAAAAATCGAAAGCGGCAAGTACTTTATCATCTCTTTCTTTAGTGTAATTATAGAGGCTTTCATTCCAGACTGTATTACGTTGCTCCAGATATGCTATACACAAATCATCTTTGGTTTTAAAATGATAGTATAAACTGGCTTTTGCGACATTAGCTTCCTTTATAATCTGGTTAATACCAGTATTGTTATACCCTTGTTTATGAAAGAGTGCTTCTGCTGCTTTTAATATTCTTGATTTTGCTTCCTGATGATTTTGCATGTTTCAAATATAATTGAAAACTTCTATTCTCAGCGTTAGAGTTTACTTAAAAACTCGCGCATTTTTTTAATAATGGCATCACCATCTTCCTCTAGTGCAAAATGTCCTGTATTGTATATATTATAGTCTACGTTTTTAAGATCTTTTTTAAAAGCAGCTGCTCCCGGTTCTGGGAAAAAAGCATCGTTTTTACCCCAGACAATAAGCATAGGAGGTTGGTGATCTCTCATATATTTTTGCCATGTAGGATATAGTTTGACATTATTCTGGTAATCATAGAAAATATCAGTGTTAATTTTGTGAGCGTTTGGCCTGGAAAGACGCGCATAATCCAATTGCCAGGTGTCTGGATTAATGTTTTCCGGATTACGTGTACCGTGGGTATATTGCCATTTAAGTCCTTCCAAAGAAAATACAGGTAAAATAACTTGCCTATGTGCTTCTGTATCTTCTTTCCATAGATCAAAAATAGGAGCCCAGGCTTCTCCTAATCCTTCTTCATACGCATTCCCGTTTTGATTGATAATAGCAGTAACTTTTTCAGGATGAGCAGTAGCTATTCTAAAGCCTATCGGAGAACCATAATCTTGTATCATTAAAGAATAATGTTCTAAATTAAAACTTTGTACAAAAGCATCCATTACAGCTGCAATATTATCAAAAGTATAAGTGAATTCATCTTCAGAAGGAAAATCACTTTCTCCAAAACCCGGATAATCAGGAGCAATCATATGATATTCATCACTTAATTGATTTAATACTTTTCGGTACTGATGAGAAGAAGCAGGAAAACCATGCAGTAAAATTAAAGTAGGATTCTTAGGATTCCCGGATTCTCTATAAAAAATATTGATACCGTTAATTTTTTTAGTACGGGATTTTACCGGAGTTGTTTCTGTTGAATTTGTTTCTAATGCTATCATTGATGCTTTATTTGTTTTTCGTGGTTCATTATTATTTCCACAACTTATTAGCACTAATGCCAATAAGAATGTATAAATATTGTTTTTCATTTTCTTACTTTTTTATTTTATGAATCAATTTTATTGGGTTCAAAAGTAGGTATATTTAATATATTCAGACAAGTCTGTATATATATTTTAACAAAAAATTAGTATTTTGAATTTAGGCAAAGCTATACGTGTTTATCAAGATGTAGCTTCAAATAAATAAGAAGAATACAGTGATTTTTTAAAATTGAAAATTAGAATTTAGCAGAAGTTTAATTTATAAGTAACTTCTTAAACCCTTCTGTAGTAAAGATTTCTATATCATCGTCATTTCCAGCGATAAGAATATACGCTTCTATATTCGGCAACTTAGAAAGTAAATTTTTAGTGTCTTCTAAATCCATAGCCATAAATGCAGTGGCGTAAGCATCTGCTTCCATACAGGTTGAAGCTATAACAGAGGTGGCCAGAATGTTACTTTTTTGAGTATAACCGGTTATAGGGTTTATGGTATGCACATAGCGCTCTCCACTATCCTGATCTATTCTGAATTTTCGATAATTCCCCGAGCTAGCCATGGCTTTATTTTCCAGTTTTAAAGCTGCTATAAAAGGACGTTCCGGATTAGAATCATCTTGCCTGGGGTCATCAATCGCTACAACCCAACTTTTTAATGTTGACGGATTTTTACCCTTAGCGAGTATTTCACCACCCAATTCGATGAGGTAATTTTCTATCCCGTTTTTATGGAACATTCTGCCAATTAAATCTATGGTATAACCTTTGGCTAAGGCATTGAAATCCAGGAAAATTTCTGGATGTTGTTTTAAAATCTTTCCTTGTGGCGTAAGTGTAAGTTTATCTAAACCAACATAATTAAGGATACTATCTATTTGTTCTTTGGTAATATTATTTAATTGTTTTTCAGGCCCGAACCCCCATGCATTGACAAGACTACCCACAGTCGGATCAAAATTCCCTTTGGTTTTTTTCCAAACCTCTTTAGATTTTAAGAATACCTCTTTGAAATAGGCATCAATAACAATTGTTGAATCTCCTTGATTTATTTTTGAAATATCAGAGGTAGGGATATAGGTAGACATAGATTTATTTACCTTTTCTATAATGTTTTCAATTTCTTTTTTTATGACGACATCAGTATTGACTCCTTCATATTTTATTTGATAAGTAGTGCCCAATGCAAAGCCGGTTTCAACTTTTAATTTTTCTTCTTGTTGTTGTTTACAAGAAATTAAAGAAAGAACTAAGATACATATAGCCAGACGGTTAAATTTCAATAAGTCCTGTATATTCAACAACATATTTTTCATTTTTATAAACTGGTTTTTCAAAATCTTTAGCGTTGCTTAATCTTACTCCTGCATAATATGTTTTGGCTTCAAATTTTAATGCGTGTTCTTTTATGGTTTCCATGTACACGACATCATAAGTTGTTGGATCATCAGGGTGTGAAATGGCTTTAACAACAACAAAATGCTTTTTTTTGTCTTTAAGACAAACAAATTGCGGATCTTTTTTAAGCTTACTATTTACAGTAATAAATTCAAAGCCATCTTTTTCCAGCTCTTTACCTACAATATTCATGGCTAAATAATGCAATTCCTGTTCTGTAAGTACTTCCATAGTTTGATTAGTACAAAAAAAGGTCAAGTAATTATTACCCGACCTTTTTATATTATAACTCTAATTTCATTTTAACCTCCAAAGTCATCAAATCTGATGTTTTCATCAGGAATACCGTAATCTTCCCCCATTTTCTGAACAGCCTGGTTCATTAATGGTGGTCCGCAGAAATACAATTCGATATCTTCAGGAGCTTCATGCTTACTTAGATAATTGTCAATTACACATTGGTGTACAAAACCTACAAAACCATCTCCTTCACCATCCAGACTTTCTCTAACGGTCCAGTTGTCTTCAGGTAACGGCTCAGAAAGTGCTAAGTAGAATTTAAAATTAGGGAAGTTTTTCTCTAATTCTAAGAAATGATCTAAATAGAACAATTCTCTTTTAGAACGTCCACCGTACCAATAAGTAACTTTTCTGTTGGTCTGAAGTGTTTTGAATAAGTGGTATAAATGAGATCTCATTGGTGCCATTCCAGCTCCACCACCTACGTATAGCATTTCTGCTTCAGAAGGGTTGATAAAGAATTCACCATAAGGTCCAGAGATGATAACTTTATCTCCTGGTTTTTTTGAGAAAATGTATGAAGAAGCAATTCCAGGATTCACATCCATCCAACCGTTTTTAGCACGATCCCATGGTGGAGTTGCAATACGTACGTTAAGCATTACTTCTCTTCCTTCTGCAGGGTAAGAAGCCATAGAATAAGCACGTTCTACTACTTCTGTATTCTTCATTTTTAAATCCCATAAACCAAACTTATCCCATTCCAATTGGAATTTATCCGGAGTTTCATGTTCTTCAGGGTGTGCAGTAATATCCATATCTGAATACTTTACTTCACATTCAGGAATTTCAATCTGGATATAACCTCCAGCTTTGTAATCCATATCTTCAGGTAACTCAACAACGAATTCTTTGATAAAAGATGCTACATTGTAATTACGTACAACAGTAGCTTCCCATTTTTTGATACCAAATACCTCTTCAGGAATAGTGATATTCATATCTTGTTTTACCTTCACCTGGCAAGCTAAACGTGCTCCGTGCTGTAGTTCTTTTCTTGAGAAATGTGGTGTTTCTGTAGGTAATGCTTCTCCACCACCAGAATTTACATGACATTCGCATTGAATACATGTACCACCACCTCCACATGCAGAAGGTAAAAATATCTTTTGAGATCCTAACGTAGATAATAAACTATCTCCGGAAGCAACCTCGATCTCACGTTCTCCGTTAATGGTTATTTTAACAGGTCCTGAAGGTGATAATTTTTGTTTGACAAATAATAGCAATCCCACTAGTGCCAGTGTAATTACCATAAAGGCAGCAACAGTTGCAGCAACGGTTCCTGCAGTACTTAATGAGAATATCATACTATTCATTTATTTCGATTGTATTTTGTGATACAGTTTCTTTTAAATCTTCTTTTTTGATTTCAACTTTAGCAGCTTCAGGTGTTTGTTCTGCTCCTTCGTCTCCTCCGGTAAGCATTCCACCAAAACTCATGAAACCAATAGCCATCAATCCTGTAATTATAAAAGTGATTCCTAAGCCTCTAAGAGGGGCAGGAACGTTAGAGTATCTGATTTTCTCTCTAATAGCGGCAATTGCTAAAATAGCAAGGAACCAACCGATACCAGAACTAATACCATAATTAAAAGCTAATCCAAAAGAAGGAATCTCTCTGGACTGCATAAATAATGACCCACCTAAAATAGCACAGTTTACAGCGATAAGCGGTAGAAAAATCCCCAGTGAATTATAAAGAGATGGAGAGAATTTCTCCACTACAATTTCTACTAACTGTACCATGGTTGCAATAGTTGCAATAAATAAGATGAATGATAAAAAGCTTAGATCATATGATGCGTACTCAGGGCCTAACCATGCTAATGCACCATCTCTCAAAATATATTGATCTAATAACCAGTTGAAGGGTACTGTAATTGCCATTACAAAGATGACAGCGGCTCCTAACCCTACCGCAGTAGTTACCTTTTTAGAAACAGCAAGGTAAGAACACATTCCTAAGAACGTGGCAAATACCATATTGTCAATAAAAATCGATTTAAAAAATAATTCTACGTGCTCCATATTTTTTTAATTTCCGTTTTTAGTTGAATTAACTGCTAACCGATAATATTTTTTTAATTTTCTTCTATTAATGCTTTATTTCTGGAACGTTGAATCCATATAATGATTCCAACTGTTATCAATGCCATAGGCGACAGTAGCATAAAACCATTATTTTCATACCCCAGAGCGTATAGTCCAGTCTTAGCAATAGGATCTCCTAAAACTTTGTAACCCCAAAGTGTACCAGAACCTAATAATTCTCTAAAGAATCCAACTATGATTAAGATAACTCCGTATCCAAGTGCATTTCCGATTCCGTCTAAGAAAGATTTCCATGGACCATTACCTAAAGCAAAGGCTTCAAAACGTCCCATGATAATACAGTTCGTAATAATTAAACCAACAAATACAGATAAGGTTTTACTAAGTTCATAAGAAAATGCCTTTAATACCTGGTCTACTATAATTACTAAAGTTGCTACTACTACTAATTGTACTATAATCCTGATTTTTGACGGAATAATATTTCTCATTAAAGAAATAACTACGTTTCCAACTCCAAGCACAAATAATACAGATACTGTCATTACCACAGAAGCTTTTAATTGCGCTGTAATTGCAAGTGCAGAACAAATACCAAGTACCTGGATAGTAATAGGATTGTTATCTGCTAAAGGATCTAATATTAATTTACTGTCTTTCTTTGATAATAATCCCATTGCTTAATTTTTTAATGAATTGAAATATGGTAAATACATTCTTAGATCTTTTTTGATCATTGCAGTAACTCCATTACCTGTAATAGTCGCACCTGCAATAGCATCTACCTGATTATCTGATTTATCTTTATTTAAAGGATCTGCATTTCCTTTTGCTACATCTATCCCCACAAAAGAAGTGCCATTAAACAAATTTTCTCCTTTAAAATCGTCCATAAAGAAACGTTCTTTGATATTAGAACCTAAACCAGGAGTTTCTCCTTTATGATCAAAAAATGCGCCTTGAACTACCATTTCTTCATCTACAGAAACATAACCCCAAATAGCATCCCAAAGCCCTTTTCCTCTCATTGGAACAATGTAAAATGTTTTTCCATCTTTTTCTCCAACAAATAAAGGTAAGCGTCTTTCGTAACTTTCATCTTTTGCTAATGCTTCTTCTTTCTTCAGATCAATAAGATAAGCCTGATCATCTTCTGTAACGTTATCACCCTGGATAATCAATTGTTTTGTGATATATGTTTTAAATTCTGCTGCTACTTTATCAGTAGAGATAAAGTTTACGCTTCCCGGATCATCTCCATTTTCATCAACACCCATAGCGTAGAGTATATTCTGTTGCTTCTCTAAACGTTCATTTTCTTTAATGTTTGGTTTTAAGCCGGAAGCAACAAAAGCCAATAAAGAACCTACAACTATTACCATTCCAATGGCAAAGAATAAGGTGTACGAGTTTTTTTCTGTGTTAATTGCCATAATATTAAGCAGTTTTAAGTTTTAGACGTTTCATTCTTCTCTTAATGTTGCCTTGTAACACATAATGGTCTATGGTAGGAGCAAAAACATTCATCAATAGAATTGCTAACATAACTCCTTCCGGATATGCCGGGTTAAAGACTCTGATTAAGATAGAAATGAATCCGATTAAAAATCCGTAAATCCATTTTCCTTTATTGGTTTGTGAAGCGGTTACAGGATCGGTTGCCATAAAGACCACACCAAAGGCAAAACCTCCTATGATTAAGTGGTGCCAGAACTCTGTACTCATCAATCCGTAAAACTTGCTTGATTCTGTGATCCATCCGGCATTAACAACACCGTTAAAAATGAGTCCCATTACCAATGCGCCTAATGTGGCTGAAAGCATAATTCTCCAGCTTCCTATTTTGGTGAAAATCAAAAATAATCCTCCTAATAATATAAGTAGAGTAGAAGTTTCTCCTACAGAACCTGGGATAAACCCAAAAAACATATCGGCTACATCATAACCCGGAGCATTATTTTGAGCTAAACTTCCTAAGATAGTTTCTCCCGAAATTGCATCAACATCCTGACCTGCTGCCATTTGATTTGCTCTTTCCACAGCACCGTGAACCCATACTTTATCACCACTCATCCAGGTAGGATAAGCAAAGAATAAAAAAGCTCTTACGGTAAGTGCCGGATTCAAAATATTCATCCCGGTACCTCCAAATACCTCTTTTCCTATCACTACTCCAAAAATAACTGCCACTGCCAACATCCACAGTGGAATATCAACAGGAACAATTAAAGGAATTAGCATCCCTGAAACTAAATATCCTTCTTCTACTTCATGACCTTTTATCATTGCGAAAATGAACTCTACAGCCAATCCTACACCATAAGAGATGATTACTAAAGGCAATATTTTTTTGAGTCCGATTAAAAAAGCATCCATCGATAGAAAATCTACCGGAGTACCCAATGCATTAAAATGTTGGTATCCCGCATTGAACATTCCAAAAATCAAACAAGGAACCATGGCCATAATTACCGTGTTCATTGTTCTCTTTAAATCGTCTGCCATTCTTATGTGGCCTCCCGAATGTGTTGTTTCGTTAGGCGTATATAAAAAAGTATGTATAGCGTTAAAAGCAGGTGCCATTTTGGTGCCTTTATATTTTTCTTTTAACTGATGTAAATTATTTTTTAAGCCCATTGTTTAACCTATTTCTTTATACATTAAGTCTAAACCTTCTCTTATAATTTGCTGATGTGGTTGTTTTGATACACAAACAAACTCAGTTAAAGCAAAATCTTCGGGAGCAACTTCATACATTCCTAATTGTTCCATTTGATCAAGATCTTTAACCATACTCGCTTTTAAAAGCTGTAACGGATAAATATCTAATGGAAATACTTCTTCATAGTTTCCTGTTACCACAAAGGCTCTATGTTCACCGTTGGTGTTAGTATTTAGGTCGTACTTTTTATTTGGAAATAACCATGAAAATGTTAAAGCTCTGGAAGTAGATACTTTATTTAACACAGGTTTGTTCCAACCGAAGAATTCATAGTCGTTTCCTTCCGGAATGGCAGTAACTGTATTTTCATAATATCCTAAATAACCATCAGGAGTAATTTTTGAACCTGTCAAAACATTTCCGTTGATGACTCTGATATTATTGTCTTTTACTCCGGCATCATACAAAAAGGTTGAAACTTCTGCTCCTACTTTTGTTTTGTAATACTTAGGCGCTTTTACAGAAGAACCAGCTAAAGCTACTATTCGCTCAGCATTAAACTTACCTGTAAGTAACAATTCTCCTATTATTACAAGATCTTGCGGGTTTAATGTCCAGACAATTTCTCCTTTGTTAATAGGGTCTACTTTAGCTATTAAAGTACTTACATTTCCTGAAGGATGTGGTCCGGAAACTCTATGAACCGTTACATCATTTAGATTAGCAAGTGGAGATGCTGTAGATTTCTTTGAAACAGAAACATGAACTTTCCCATCTGTAAGCTTGGAAAGAGCTGTTACTGCTGCTTGTAATTCTTTTTCTTTACCTGCCAGTACATAATCGTAATTAGCGGCTAAAGGTGCACTTGCGTACCCTGATATGAAAATGGCTTTTGGCTTATTTTCCGGATTAGCAATGATATCATATGGCCTTTGTTTTATAAAGGGCCAGCAACCTGCACTTAATAAATGTTTTTTAATGCTTTCTTCTGAAGCACTTTCTAGGTTAAAAGCACTTTGATTTGCATAAACCTGCTCCTTGTCTGCCTGGATTTTAATCGTTAAAATCTTTCTTCTTGCACCTCTCTCTATTTCGGTAATAATACCGCTTACCGGAGATACAAAAAGCATATCCTCATTAGATTTGTTGAAGAAAATTGCCTGTCCGGCTTTTACTTTATCATCAACTTTTAAAAGCATTTTTGGAGTAATACTATGAAAATCTGAGAGCTTAATAGCGTAGATGTTACTTGGTACAGCCTCTTCTGTTGTTTCTTCTGCTTGACCAATTAACTTAATATCCAGCCCCTTCTTGATACGGATGTCATTTGACATATTGGATCTTTGTTAGTTAACTAAAAATTCGTGCAAATTTAATGATTTAAAAAAAAGTTTCCCTAATAAAATTGCATAAATTTATAGAAGGAATAGTTAAAAATAATTAGGCATACATTTTGTTTATCTTTACCCAAAAGAATTCGAGAGAATATACAGATATGATTAAACAAATAATTTTTTTTCTTTTTTTAAGTACGGGTAGTCTTTTTGGCCAGATTGAAGAAGAAATTAGCCCACCGTCTTATATTAAATCAATAGTTTTTAAAGGAGAAAATGAGGGGGATCAATTCCCGATTGTTCGCTTAAGGGAGTCTTTTACTTTATCTTTTGATGACATCAGAGCTAAAGAAGCAGATTACTACTATAAAATTATACATTGTAATTATGACTGGACGCCTTCAAGACTTTCTAAGCCTCAATATTTAAATGGAGCAGACAATCAGCGTATTGTAAATTATCAGAATTCATATAATACACTTCAACCGTATTCAAATTATCAACTGACATTTCCTAATAATTTAACACGATTAAAGCTTACAGGAAACTATATGTTAAAGATTTACGATAGTAATGATGAGTTACAATTCTCACGTAGGTTTATAGTATTTAGTGATGCAGTAACTGTGGGCCCATATTTAAAAAGAACAAGAGACTTAAGTGAGATTTATCAAAAACAGGTTGTTCAATTTACCATTAATACTAATGGTTTTCGTTTGGTGAATCCGCAACAGGAAGTGAAAGTAACCATTCTTCAAAATCACAACTGGCAATCTGTTATAACAGGAGTGAAACCACAGTTTTTCTCCGGGAATCAACTGATCTATAAATATGATAAAGAAACATCTTTTGATGGGTTGAATGAATTTTTATTCTTTGATAATAAGACGATAAGGACTGTGGGAAACGGAATTTTAAGTGTCGAACTTAACGATCTCTACAATCATTATCTGTACAATGATGTGAATAGAAGAAATTTAGAATACACTTTTAATCCGGATATTAACGGAGATTTTGTAGTTAGAACCCTGGATGGAGAAGATAATGATACGGAAGCCGATTATGCACGTGTACACTTTGCACTTGAATACGACAATAGTATCGGATTGGATAAAGTATATGTGTATGGGAAGTTTAATAATTATGAGCTGGGAGAAGAAAATGAGCTTAGGTATAATGAAGAAAGTAAACTTTTGGAAACCTCAATTCTTTTAAAACAAGGCTTTTATAATTACAGATATGCTGTGTTGAATAATGAAGGAGAACTAGACTTTGTAAGAGTAACCGGGAATCATTTTCAAACTGAAAACAACTATTTAGTCATTGTTTACTATCGTAAATTTGGAGATATGTACGATAGTATTATTGGTATTGGAAGTGCCAGTTCTGTAAATATTTCTAACTAGAAAATCCTTTTTAATTTATTAAATAACAATAGTTTAAGAGATTTTTATCAAAGAAGTTAATACATCGCATTAATAAAATGTGTATTTTTGAGTTTCCCACTTCTTTTTTGAACGTATTATACAATTGTATTTAAAAAAATTAAATATAAGTTATGATTCAACAAGTAACTAAAGGCATTAAAATTTCTGTAGAAACTAATTTTGAAGGTACATTCTTTAAAAATTATAAGATGCATTATGCTTTTGGTTACAGGATTACCATAGAAAATCAAAGTAAAGACTCGGTACAACTTACTGCAAGACACTGGAAAATTTACGATTCATTAAATGATATTGAAACAGTAGATGGGGAAGGAGTGATTGGAAAAAAACCTGTTTTAAAACCGGGAGAGTCTCATACCTATAACTCCGGATGTCTTTTGTCTTCACCTATAGGCTCTATGAAGGGTTTCTACAAGATGGTTAACTTTACTACTACTAAACGTTTTAAAGTAACCATACCTACTTTTAAACTCTGTGCTCCTTTTGCAGTTAATTAAGATACTTTTAGATTAAATTATATTCGAAAACGGTTTCGTATTTATTACCTTTGACAAAATTTAATCTAAAAACATATTTCATATCATGGGAAAAGGTTTTTTTCAGGTTCCAACAGCGATAAATGAGCCAGTAAAATCATACGCTCCGGGAACACCAGAAAGAGAACAGGTTTTAAAACAATATAAAACATATTTTGAAGGAAATGTAGATGTGCCAATGTATATCAATGGTGAAGAAGTTCGCACAGGAAATACGCGCACAATGTCGCCTCCACATGATCATAAGAATGTGGTAGGAACATATCATTTAGCAGAAAAATCTCATGTTGAAACAGCAATTTCAACAGCATTAGAAGCTAGAAATGCATGGGCTTCTTTGAGTTGGGAACAACGCGCAGCAATCTTTTTAAAAGCTGCAGAATTAATTGCAGGCCCTTACAGAGCTAAGATTAATGCAGCTACAATGATAGCTCAGTCTAAAACCATTCATCAGGCAGAAATAGATGCAGCTTGTGAACTTATCGACTTTTTACGATTTAATGTCGAATTTATGTCGCAAATTTATGAAGAACAACCAGATTCTGCAGAAGGGATATGGAATAGAGTAGAATACAGACCACTTGAAGGATTTGTATATGCAATTACCCCATTCAATTTTACAGCCATTGCAGCAAATTTACCAGCTAGTGCAGCTATGATGGGGAATGTAGTCGTATGGAAACCTAGTGATAGCCAGGTGTTTTCTGCAAAAGTTATTGTAGATGTTTTCAAAGAAGCAGGGGTGCCAGATGGTGTGATTAATGTTGTTTACGGAGACCCTGTGATGGTTACAGATACTGTATTGGCGAGCCCGGATTTTTCAGGAATTCACTATACAGGTTCTACTTTTGTGTTTAAAGAACTTTGGAAGAAAATAGGAAACAATATTAACACTTATAAAACATACCCAAGAATCGTAGGAGAGACAGGAGGGAAAGATTTTATAGTTGCACACCCATCTGCAAATCCTAAGCAAGTTGCTACAGGAATTACCAGGGGAGCTTTTGAGTTCCAGGGGCAAAAATGTAGCGCAGCTTCAAGAGTGTATTTGCCAAAATCTATTGCAGATGAGGTATTAGGATATGTAAAAGAAGATTTAGCTTCGTTCAATAAACCAGGATCGCCGGAAGATATGAGCAATTTTATTACTGCAGTGATTCATGAAGGTTCTTTTGATAAACTGGCAAGTTATATTGACCAGGTAAAAGAAGATGATAATGCAAGCATATTTGCAGGGGGGAACTATGATAAATCTAAAGGATATTTTGTAGAGCCTACAGTAGTATTGACTACAGACCCTCAATACAAAACAATGTGTACGGAGTTATTTGGCCCTGTAGTTACTGTATATGTTTATGAAGATGAAAAATGGAATGAAACATTAACATTAGTAGATTCAACTTCAGAATATGCATTAACCGGAGCTATCTTTTCTCAAGACCGTTATGCTATTGAAGAAGCAACCAAAGCTTTGGAAAATAGTGCAGGAAACTTCTACATCAATGACAAACCTACAGGTGCTGTTGTTGGACAGCAACCTTTTGGTGGCGCCAGAGCATCTGGAACAAATGATAAAGCAGGTTCTGCACAAAACTTAATGCGTTGGGTATCTCCGCGTTTAATTAAAGAGACATTTGTAACACCAGTAGATTACAGATATCCTTTCTTAGGGTAATCTGATTTATTGTCGATAATACTAAAAAAGTCTGTTGATTATTAATCAACAGACTTTTTTTATGATCCCATCTTGTTATAAACATATTAATATCTGTTATAAAATATAAGGATACAGATGATATCATATTCTCAACAAATTACGTCACAAGAAAAAATGGATTCATCACATTGACACTCTATTCAATAGTAATAATACCGAATTTTAAAGTACTAAAAATAAGCGTGATGAAAAATTTTGTTTTATTATTATCAATTGTAACTTTTTTGATGTTTTCTTCCTGCAGTGAAGAAAATGAAATTGAACCCGATGTAGATGTGAATAATAGTGACGATGCGGTCACTGCTATAATCAATACCGAACAATTTGAAATGCTCTCAGGAGATTGGGTTTTAAATACGATTAACCTAAGCTCTGGAACTGAATTGACGCCTCCTTCTCTTGTAAGTATTAGTTTTTCCAAAGAGGAAAGTGATACTGTAACCTATGAGTTAAACGGAGTTTCAACTTGTAATTTGTATGGAGGAGAACTGCTTTCTCTTAATAATGATAAAATTTCTTTTGAAGAATTATATTCGACGGACCAATTGTGCGAAGAAGAATTAAATAATTTCGAAGCGACATATTTCGAATTGTTATATCGATCAGAAAGATATACTATTAATAATGATCAACTCATCTTATTCATTGAAGATGGAGTATCAATTAATTTTGAGAGATCTAATTGATAGATGTTTGGTTAGAATAAGCCTCTAATTATGAATAGTGATTAGAGGCTTTTGTATTGATCATATATTATAGTTATTTTTATTCAAAATATGAAGATGATGAAAAAGAAAAATATAGAAAGTTACGGATCAAAACTCGGAATTATCTTGGTTGTTTTAGGAATAACTTCCTTTAGTAACCACCCTGTTTTGGGGAAATTAGTGACACTTTTTGGAACTGTTTTAATAGTTGTTGAGGTCTTCAAAAAATGGAAACTCCATAAGCAATAGCTTTATAAATAAAACTAAAAATACCACAAATCAAAGTTTATGGACTGCGAACTCATCTGGATCAAATCAAATCCAAACTATCTGAAGTAATACATGAATGTATTGTCACAACACTAAATTTTCCGGTTGAAAAACGTACTCATCGATTTATTAATCTTGATAAAGCAGATTTTTATTATCCTGAAGGAAAAAAGATGATAGAGATTTTAATGCTCCGAGTTCATTTTTGAAATTAGCTTATTTTTATATTGTGAACCTATAGGAAGTTTATTTGCTCTTATAGTGATAAAATCTGTTTCAATAGTTTCGATTTTTTTGAAATTTACGATATATGATTTCTGAATTTGAATGAAATCGCCTGTAAGATTTTGTAGCGCTTCGGCAATTGTTTCTCTTGCCATGATTTTAGTATCTGCAGTAACATAATAAATATAATTACCATCTTTTTCAAGATAACTAATATCTTGTAATGCAACTTGATGCGTCACTAAACCACTTTTGATAAAAATAGTTTTAGATTCAGTATTAACAGGAACAATAGTGTTTTTTGTATTAAATTTTGCTGTGAGTTTTGAAATGGTTTTGGAAAAACGTTCTAAACTAATGGGTTTTAAGAGATAATCAAAAGCATTGATGGTGTAACTCTCTACAGCATATTCAGCATAAGCTGTTGTAAAAACAATAGCGGTATCCTTAGGAATCATTTTAGAGATGGAGAGCCCACTTAAATGTGGCATATTGATGTCAAGAAAAATAACATCAACAGCATTAGTATTTAAAAACTCCAGGGCTTTTAGTCCATTCCTAAAAGTCTGTACCAACTCAAAATCTGAAAAATGTGATAAATACGAACTGATAAGTGTTATGGCTTTAGGTTCATCATCTACTATAATTACTTTCATTTGCTCATAATTTTTAGTTGGACTTTATAGGTTTCACTTTCTTTTGTAGTTAGTGAATATTGAATTTCTGTTGTTAACGAATATTGATCAGGATAGATTAAATCTAAACGCTCTTTATTAGCTTTTACCCCAAAGCCACCCTCTTCTCTTTGTAAAGGATTTTTTTGAATAGAGTTTTCTATTTCAAAATGAATGAAATTCTCTTTAGAGATGTCTATATTAATATGAATAAACGCTTTTTCTTCGGGTTGTACCCCGTGTTTAAATGCATTTTCAACATAACATAAAAAGATACCGGGTTCCAGGGTTTGAGAATCATGGTCACCTGTAACGTTTAGTTTAAAATCGATTTCATCTTCTTCAAAACGCAAAAGATGTAATTCTGCAAAGTTTCTGATAAATTCAATCTCCCTGGCTATTGTTACTTTTTGATATTGTTGCGTATCATATACCACATAGCGTAATAAACCCGAGAGTTTGTCAATACTTTGTGCTAATTTAGGATTATCACTTTGGTTCACCATGGCCATTAGGTTATTCATGGTATTGAATAAAAAATGTGGCTGTAATTGCTGACGGAGTAAGTTGAGTTCGGCTTGGTTTTTAACCAATTCCAATTGCTGTTTCTCTCGTTCATGTTGTATCCATTTTTTAGTAAAACCGTAGCAAATTGCTACAGCGATATAAAAAATATTCATAATTGCATAAGCATTGAAACTGTTAGCGTCTTTTAACTCATCTAATCTATTGTAATAAGTATAAAATAAAAAAACAGTAATAGTCTGAATAGTGAAGGTTACAAAGAAAAGAAATATAGATTTTAGTATAAAATTTCTAACAGCTTTAGGTTTTTTTAAGCGATGTATAAAATACAACTCTATGTAAATAAATAGAATGCTAAGGACTTGTAATGTCATAAATGTATAGAGCTTGACATAGTTTCGCTCTAATACTTTCTGTTTTTTTCCATCAATGATCTCAAAACTAACAACATCCATTGTGGTATTATTAAAAACAAAAAGCCAGGTAAAGAATACCCAAAACAGAATATTTAATAGTATTTCTATTTTACTAAACCGCATCTTTCAAAGATAATGCTCTTATTTTCAAAAGAGTGATACCTGTTATGAAACACTATTTTTTTGGTATAAAACAAGGTATAATTATTATATCATAAATTTCCAAATACTCATCACATAGCTGTACAGCTATATCACACCTTGGATAAAAGAACATTGCTTTGAATTTACTTAGTAGTATCATTTAAATAATTATAATCATGAAAACGATAAGTATATTTATACTAACAGCTTTTTTAGTTATTTTCAATCTTAAAGCACAAGACTACAATAAACAATTTGACGCATTTCAAAAAGCTGTTCAGGCAAAAAATAGTCAGGCATTACAACCATTTATAAGTACTGAAATGTCAATTCCATCTCTTCTCACAAAAGAGCAATTGAGACCAGAACTCTTAGAACAAATTTTTGCAGATGTATTTAAAAGAATTGACAAGGTTATTTTAAAAGAATACAATGCAAATGAAATTGTTGTTTTCTATGATTTTAAAGATGAAAAAACAAAAGATAGGTCTTCTTCTATTATTTTAGATCCTAAAGGAAAAATAAAAGAGATCAAAATCATAGCCGAGCTGATTAAAGAAGAACGGGAAAAAACAGCAAGTAAGGATGCTGAGCAGCCTATAGCCGATGAATTCACAAAAAAATATCCTGCAAAGAAAGTTGAATTTAAGACTCCGGATGATAGAGTAATTGTAGGTAATTTATACGATATAGGAATAAATAAACCCGTGATATTATTAGGTCATCAGGCAGGCTCCAATAAGTATGAATATGCTGATATCGCCCCTAAACTAAATGAAATGGGATATAACGCTTTGGCAATAGATCTAAGCGGAGGAGGAAAATTTGCAGCTCATGATAATGAAACACTAGGCAGAGGGACAGATGTAGGAAATGATAGAGGGTTGATTCAAAGAAGAACAGGGCAAGAGATAAACGTAGCTGTTGACTATTTATTCAAAAAATACAATCAAAAGGTAATCATTTGGGGAAGTTCCTTATCTGCTAATTTTGCCATTCTCGTAGCTTCTAGAAATGAGAATACAAAAGCAGTCATAAGCTTTAGTGGTTTGGCCAGTCAATTATCCAGGGTAATACCTCAAATAAAAGAACCGATCTTCATGACCTCTTCTTTAGAAGAAGTGCCTAGAGTAAATCAACTCTTAAAGGATAACTCAAAAGAGAACGTCACACACTTTATTCCTAAAGGTGAAGGAGACCATGGTTCCAGGGTCTTGTGGAATGGACAACCCTATGCAGAAGAATATTGGGTAGCAGTAAAAGCTTTTTTGAATAAACTAAAATAACCATCGATGATTCTGAGAATGAATGCCTTCAAATTTACATTGAAATGGGCAGTTATTAGCGGAGCTGTTTTGATTGTACATCGAATCGCCCTTCTGGTATTAGAAATGGATAAAGCACGTGAGGTTCTTGTTCAACAAATATTATTGTTTCTTATAAGTATTGTAGTCACAAGTATCATTGCAATTTATAGATATAAGAAAGCGAATAACTCTTCTTTGACATTAAAAAAAGCACTTCAAATAGGGTTTTTAATTACTATTATAACTACTGTTTTAATTACGATATATGATGCTGTTTTTTTGATAATCATAGAGCCTGATTATTATCAATCCTATTACGAATTAAATTGGGATGCCGAACTTGAACATTACATTTCCCTGAACCCGGAAGAACGTACAGAAGAAACTTTTCAAGCTTTTGTTAAAGAAAGAAATATAGATCACTTTAAAAGAGTCGCTCCGGCACTTTTACTATATGGTACTATCTCAAATTTGATTATTTCTCTAATTGCCGGATTAATTATGAGAACCAAACAACATAAAATTAAAAATTAATATGGATTTAGAAAGACTATCATTGTCCAGATTTGCATTAAAATATGGACTCATCCTGGCTGCCATTCCCACGATTTATAATATCATACTAATCATAATGGGATTGCATTTGGATTATAATTACTACGGAGATGGTTTAGGTGAGTCGTATGCCACAGCAAGAGCATACCTTCTACCAATTGTACTCTTTATCTCGATATACCACTATAAAAAGATTTCTACACCGCCTTTAACATTAAAAAGAATCATTAGACTTGGGCTTTGGGTTTTTGTTGCGAGCTCTGCCTTAATCATCGTTTACAATCTAATTTTCAGATTTATCATAGAACCGGATTTCAGCACTAAATTCTATGAGATTAACAGGGAACAGATTTATAATATTTTGTTGGAAGGACATCAGGAAATAGGAAGAGACTATACTGAAGCAGATATGGATAGCCATATAGTGACCAATGGAAGTGTATGGAATATGCTCTTTGCAAATCTTGTTCTCAACTTCGTTTTTACTTTATTTTTCTCTGTAGTGTTCGGACTCGTAATGAGAAAAAAAGATAAATGAAAAGAACCTTAGAAGAACAACGTATAGAATTTTCTAATCGAAAATTCCTTGCTACTCCATTAGCCGGATTAATCGTTTGGTTGATAATCGGATTAATTGGAGTTTTTTTCTCAGAGTTGATTACTGTTTGGGTAACTTTTATAGGAACTGGAAGTATCGTATATCTAGGATTGTTTATCTCAAAATTCACCGGTGAAAATTACCTTGATAAAAAGAAACCTAAGAACGAATTTGATTCGCTATTCCTTTTTGTGATTGGACAATCCGTTTTGGTATATGCTATAGCAATTCCATTTTTCCAGATTGATCATACATCTCTACCATTATCTGTGGGTGTTTTGACAGGGTTAATGTGGATTCCGTTTTCATGGATTATAAATCATTGGATTGAAATTTTTCATATGCTAACAAGAACCATTTTGATTGTATTTCTATGGTACTTGCTTCCTGAGTATAGATTCATCACAATACCTTTTAGTATAGTGTTAATTTATATCATTACCCTAATAGTATTGAAAAAAGAAACAAACCGGGTAAAGCTATAAAAATAAAACCTTGAATAAGATGACTTAAAGTAAAAAGGTGTAACAAAAAGATTTTTTGATAATCTATAACCATGTAAACAACCATTACCAATATCATGAAAAAATATACAGTATTAATTTTCATATTAACCTCTTTTGTTTCATGTTCTTCAAGAGGAGTTGACGCTAATTTTCAAATAGGACAAAAATCAATAACATATGTTGACAAATCCAGAGATCGCCCTTTAATTACAGAAATATGGTACCCGACTTTGGATACTTTAAAAGAAAATAATACTTCAGAGAAACAGAGAGAGCCTTTTGTCAGTATTGAAACAATTCCTGATGCGAGCATGCCAAATCAAAAATTTCCACTTTTAATGGTGTCACATGGTACCGGAGGAAATCGGTTTTCGCTAACCTGGTTTGTTGAAAAGATGGTTAAGGAAGGTTATATTGTAATAACTGTAGATCACTACGGAAACTCTTCTTTCAATAAAATTCCGAGGGAATTTTTAAAATGGTGGGAAAGAGCTATTGATATTCAATTTCTCCTTACCCAGGTTATTAATGATTCAAAAATAGGGGCTAAAATTGATATTTCAAGGATTGGAGGTGTTGGATTTTCATTAGGAGGATACACAAATATAGCTCTGGCAGGCGGACATGTAGACAGGTATAGTGATACGGCATCAGATTCAGGACTACCTCCGGAATTTCCTGAAACTGATGAAGTTATTAATTTTAGTACCGATAGTTTAATCATAGCATCTTATAACAAATATAAAGACCGGGTTAAAGACGAAAGAATAAAGGCATTTTTTACGATGGCTCCGGCGGTAGGTTTCGGATTTTATTCTAATGAGCAAACTAAAGAGATTACAGCTCCTGTTTTTATAGTAGCAGGAAAAGGAGATCAGAACACACCAATTCAAAATAATGCACAAAATTACCATCAATTAATAACAACCAGTGAACTGCATCTTTTTGATGAAAATGTCGGGCATTACGTTTTTTTAAATGAAGGCACAGAATTTGGGAAGAAAATATTACCGCAACTTACGGTAGACCATCCTAATGTAAATAGAAAAGAAATTCATGAGAAGACTTTAGAAATGGCTATTGATTTTTTTAATAAAAATCTATGAGTTATAAAGGAGATTTCTTTTTAGGATAACAAAAAAAGCCTGTTGATTAATGACGACAGGTTTTTTTGTTTTGTAACTTTTTTATAAACTTAGAGGCATCTATTTTAAAATTAAAAAAAAATAAAAATGGTAACAGAAAAATTAGAAGAGCTGGGATATAATTATGAACCGGCGGGTTTAAAAGTATTAGATTTTCATCAGGCAGTCCGGTCAGGAAATTTAATTTTTACTTCCGGACAAGTCTCGTTATTAGGAGAAACAGGAATCAAAGGAAAAGTTGGGGAAGATGTAGATCTTGAAACGGCATATAAAGCTGCCGAAATATGTGCTTATAAATGCCTTCAGGCAGTTGGAGCTATAGCCGATGTCAATGATATTGTAAAGGTTGTAAAAGTATTAGGAATGGTAAATGTAGGTGCCGGATTTGATAATACTTCTGGTGTTATTAACGGAGCTACCCATTTTTTAAATAAGATATTTGAAAATGGAAGTCATGCTAGATCTGCTGTCGGAATGGTAATTCCCGGAAACTGGGCAGTCGAAATTGAAATGGTGGTTGAGATGAAATCTTAGAAATAGATTATTTCTGATTAAAATGAAACTTCTTAGAATTAAGAAATAAATTAAATACTGTTTTATAATAATATTATTTTTGAAAACATTTTCCTACTTTTAATTAATTAATTAATAAAAAGTATGAGAGAGGAAGTATACGAATCTAACAGAGGATTACGAGCAATAGCAACGATTATCGATTATATTATTATTTGGTCTTTCTTTATTATTTACATCTATGAATTCGGAGAACTTCAGGAAGACGGATCTTACTCTGCTTCAGGCTTAAAGGGACTAGCCCCTTTTATTTTTTGGTTTTTATATTTACCAATTTCTGAATGGAAGTTTAAAACTACCCTTGGGCACTGGACAGTAGGGTTAGAAATTATTTCTGAAAATCAAGATGAATTAACATTATGGAGAACTATAAAAAGAAGAATTGTTGATCCGATAGATATTCATTGGTGTTTTGGACTACTCGCATTTATTATTGTTACCAGTACTGACAAAAAACAAAGGCTAGGAGATATTTTAGCAAAAACACTAGTGGTAAAAAAGAAATAATTTTTTTAGACCTAAACAATCCACATTGATTAAAATAAATAAAAGACAATTAGTTTATCTTATAGGTATTGGAGCCTTTATAATAAGCACATTAAATGTATTGACTTATTTAATTAAGATGGGGGTTCGGGATTTTCAAATTTTAATAGGAATAGAACCTTCTTTGAATTTTTGGATTACTGAACTATCAGTATTATTAATATTTATTATTGCTGAGATTGTTATATTAAAATGGTTTATAAAAAATGATAATTACTCTAAGGAAAATATTAAAAAGATCTTTGTTTTTTGGATAATTAGTTTTTTAGGTATTGAAATATTACAATTCATTTACCCAATTGTTGCGACCCCGTTTATATTGAAGAATTATGAAGATGTGTACTTTAGCTATTTTAACCGTTTGAATTCAAATAGATTGATAACAATTATGGGATCAGTATTTGCTATTTTACGTTATTTTATTTTTGGATTAATACTTTACATAGGACAAAAATTATTTATAAAGAATAGATATGAATTGTCAGAAATAGGTAAAAAAGAATAAATTTCAGCCTCTTAATTACTTATAAAAAATCACCTAATCGATAATAAAAAAATACGTTACAATGACAAAAAAAGAGATCGCTATTAAGTATATAGAATATCTTGAAAAAGGAAATATTGATGAGGTAATAGCGCTATTCAATGAAAATGGAGTTGTCGATTCTCCGGTTTATGGAACTAAGAAAGCCGATGAATTTTACCGTGAACTAGATAACGATACTACAAATTCCAAATTGAGTGTATTGGGGATCTTTGAAGAAGAAACTTCAAATAGTTTAGCGCTTTATTTTAAATACGAATGGACTTTAAAAAATAATGAGGAAGTAGCATTTGATGTTGTTGATATTATAGAATTTGATCCTCAAAATAAGATTAATAAACTCAAAATTATATATGACACAGTAGTTTCAAGAGAATTAGTCAAGCAGTTAGAGAAATAAAATTAATTAAAAATATATTTTAAACTAAATAATTAGTTATAACTAATTATTTAGTTATATTTGATTGTTATTAAAATGTAATATTATGCAATCAAAAAACATTTTTAAAATAATTCTTGTAAAACTGGTTTTAGTTGGAATTTTAAGCTGCGGTAAAGATGTCAGAAAAATTGAGAAAATAGATTATACAACTGAATATAAATTTAACTCAGAAATTGAAAATAAAGTAGCTCTGGATACTACTCCATGGAAATATCAATATTCAGCTTCAGATTATGCAGCAAAAGGGGATTATAAAAACGCATTAAGACACTGGGATTTAGGGTTTAGAAGAAATCCGATAACATTCTCACAAAAAGAAGTTGACTCTATTAATAATAAATACAGAATTGAATCGGCTGCAGATTATATATTAGAAGAGTCAAAATCAAACCAGATAATAATAATTAATGAAGCACATCATAACTCTTTTCATCGGATGTTTTCAAAATCATTGCTTCAAAGATTGTATGACAATGGCTATAGAAATTTAGGCCTTGAAGCTCTAGGAAATGGAGAACGTTTTGATTCATTACTTTTAAAAAGAAAATACCCTGTTTTAGATACAGGATATTATATTAAAGACCCTCAGTTTGGAGATTTAATACGAACTGCTTTAGAGATAGGATATAATGTTTTTCCGTATGAACAAACTAAAAATGTAAACAGGAAATTAAGAGAAATTGAGCAAGCAAAAAACATACAAAAGGTTATTGAAACTAAGCCTGGTGAAAAATTTATAATTCATTGTGGTTTTGACCATGTTTTAGAAGGGAAGCATAGTTCATGGGAAAAAGCGATGGCAGAAAGGTTAAAAGAGTATACAGGAATAGATCCATTTACAATTAATCAAGTTGTCTACAGTGAGAAAAGCAAACCGGAATTAAATCATCCATTTTTAAAATCATTAGATATACAAGAGCCATCTATTCTTATAGATGAAAAAAATAAACCTTTTAGTTATAAAAGAGGAGAAGCCTGGGCAGATATTGCAGTTTTTCATCCTAATACTCAATATGTAAATAAAAGACCAAATTGGTTGTTTGAAAATGAGAATAAGAATGTGGAGATAATATTAAATGATATCGATATTACTTTTCCCGTGATGATTTTAGCATATAAAGAAGGGGAAGATGTAAATCAAGCTATACCATTTGATATAACTGAAATAAGTAACAAATCTGAAAATGGCTATCTTGGATTAAAGCAAGGGAAATATAAAATCATAGTAACTGATGGAAAGGGTTCTTATAAGTTTAATAAAAAAGTAAACTAATTAGGTATTGAGATTCTCATTTTCAGTAAAAACATAAATACGAGTGTTAACATATGAAGAAGCTGTTTCTTGTTACGTTCATAATTTTTATCAAAGTTTGTTTAGGGCAAGCTGATACTTCTAAAGTTAAATTATCTGATTGTGCCCTGGAATTAATTGAACAAAAAGTAACTTATGATCCTAGTTATTTTTCAATCGATTATCCAAATGGAGATGTACCAGCCGATAAAGGTGTGTGTACAGATGTGATAATAAGAGCATACAGAAAAATTGGAATTGATTTACAAAAGAAAGTTCATGAAGATATGAAAGCTAACTTTGGTTTATACCCAAAAATATGGGGGTTGAAAACCACAGATAAAAATATTGATCATAGAAGAGTCCCAAACCTGATGACCTTTTTTAAGAGAAAAGGTGTAGAAAAAGAGATTACAAAAAATCCGAATGATTATTTACCGGGAGATATTGTCTGTTGGAACTTAGGTGGAGGAATAACTCATATAGGGATTGTTGTTGACAAGAAATCTAATGATGGAAAACGAAATTTAATAGTACATAACATAGGAAACGGTCAAGTATTACAAGACTGCCTCTTTGATTATAGAATTATTGGACATTACAGCTATAAAATTTAATACAGGTAAAAACTAATGCCAAAAATTGAACTTCAGACAAAAATAAAAGCTGATAAAAGAATTGTTTTTGACCTTTCCAGGAGTATTGATCTTCATAAGATTTCTACAAAACATACTAATGAGGAAGCAATTGCAGGTAGAACAAGTGGTTTAATTGAATTAAATGAGAGTGTTACCTGGAAAGCAAAACATTTTGGTGTTACTCAAAAATTAACTTCTAAGATTATAGAATTTGAAAAACCAAATCATTTCACTGATGAAATGGTAGAAGGAGTTTTTAAAAAATTCAGACATGAACATCATTTTTCATCATTTGAAAATGGAACATTAATGATAGATATCTTTGATTATGAATCTCCTTTTAGAATTTTAGGTCAAATAGCAGATAAACTATTCTTGAAAAAATACATGATAAACCTACTTAACAAACGAAATCTGGTGATAAAGGATTTTACAGAATCTGAAAAATGGAAAGAAATCATTGATTAAAAGCTGATACAATAACACTTTATTGTATTACAAAACTACACTGTTTGATTACCTAATTGCCTTATCACATTAAATTCATCTATTCATACACGCTAACAGATAGTTATTTTTATTTTGTAATTTACTATCTGGAAAAATTATTGCGATTGATATAAGAAAACAACCAAACAAGTTCATTAATAACCAATAACTAAAAACAACAAAAATGAGAAAATTAATTGCAGAATTTATCGGAACCTTATGGTTAGTGCTGGGAGGATGTGGAAGCGCTGTTTTAGCAGCAGGATATCCCGAATTAGGAATCGGTTTTGTAGGTGTAGCTATTGCTTTCGGATTAACAGTCGTTACTATGGCCTATGCTATAGGGCACATTTCGGGCTGTCACCTTAATCCGGCAGTATCTGTAGGACTATGGATTGGAGGACGTTTTGATAAAAAAGAGTTATTGCCATATATCATAGCACAGGTTTTAGGAGGAATTGCCGGCGCAGGTATTTTGTATCTGATTGTAAGTGGAAAATCAGGTTTTGAAATAGGAGGTTTTGCCGCTAATGGTTATGGAGAACATTCACCGGATGGATACAATGTGACTTCTGCTTTAGTTACCGAAATAGTGATGACATTTATGTTCCTGATCATTATTCTAGGGGCAACACATTCAAAAGCTCCAAAAGGTTTTGCTGGCCTGGCTATAGGATTGGGGTTAACATTGATTCACCTGATAAGTATACCGGTAACCAATACTTCTGTAAACCCTGCGAGAAGTACCAGTCAGGCGTTATTTGTAGGAGATTGGGCTATGGGGCAATTATGGCTATTCTGGGTAGCTCCAATAGTCGGAGCAGTTTTAGCCGGATTGGTATATAAATTTATAGCCCCCGAAAAGAACTAGGACATAGAGATTAACAAGAATACAACTGTATTTTGGATGTAAAAATAATAGGCTGTTAACTTATTAATTATAACAGATTATATAAAGTTTATTATTTCTGATTTTTCTCATGTAAAACTCCGTTTTAACAAGGTTCAAATTTGTGTTTTTTCATTAATTTAGTTGGCAAATCGATATGTAATTCGATGTAAAGTCTATTGAATAGCTCATAAGAAATAAAGTTTAATTCAAAGATTGATCAACACACATAACTAGAGTAATAAAATTTTGAACAAAGAATATAAAATGGATATTAAAATTACAAAAACTGAAAATTCGAAGTTAAAAGATATTGATTTTGATAATATTCCTTTTGGAAAGTATACATCAGACCATATGTTTGTAATGGACTATGCAGAAGGACAATGGAATAATTTCAGGATTGTTCCTTATCAGGGATTTACAGTTGATCCTCAGTCTAAAGCTTTACAATATTGTCAATGTATTTTTGAAGGAATGAAAGCGACAATAGGTACAGACGGGATTCCAAAATTATTGCGCCCGGATTTAAATATAGAACGGTTTAATCTTTCGGCAGAACGTATGTGTATGCCAAAGGTTCCGGAAGATATTTTTTTAAAAGCCTTGAAAGCCATAGTAGGAACAGAAATTGATTGGATTCCAAAAGCAGAGGGAAGTGCTTTGTATGTGCGTCCTACCATGTTTGCTACAGAGAACACTTTATCTGTAGTGCCTTCCAGTACCTATACATTTTATATTTATACGGCTCCTGCTCAGCCTTATTTTTCAACACCGGTAAAATTAGTTACAGAACAAGAATTAATAAGAGCTGTACCCGGAGGCACCGGAGAAGCAAAAACAGGAGGTAATTATGCAGGATCATTAATGGCAAGCCAATTGGCAAAACAAAAAGGATTTGATCAAATAGTTTGGCTGGAAGGTCCGGAATTTAAAAAAGTTCAGGAAGCTGGGATGATGAATTTATTTTTTGTCATAGGAGATACCGTTTTGACCCCGAAACTCTCAGGAGCTATATTAAAAGGAACAACGCGCAACTATTTTCTTGATATCTTAAAAGAGAAGAATATTAAAGTTGAGGTAAGGGACATCTTTATCGATGAGGTTGTAGAGGCTTATAAAAGAGGAGATTTAAAAGAAGCATTTGGTTCGGGAACAGCGGCGGTGGTTTCACATATTTCAGAAATTACGCATAATGATACACAAATGGTGCTGCCAAATATAGATGAGTCAAGTATAAGCAAGATGCTTCACAATGAAATTAATGGACTGAGATCAGGAAGAATTGAAGATAAACGCAATTGGTTAGTGCCTGTAGAAGTTTAATAATCAAAACTATGTAATGAGAGAAATAGATAACTTTTATTTGGATAAAAAAGAACCGGTTAAAAGTTGTCTATTGACTCTTAAAATAATTATCCAAAATTACAATAAGGATTTTGAACCTCAATGGAAATATCGTCTCCCTTGTTTTATGTATAAAAACCAGATATTCTGTTATTTGTGGATAGATAAGAGAACACAATTTCCATATATCGCAATTGGTAAAGGTGTGAAAATTGAACACCCTGATTTGATACAAGGAAACCGAACCTTTGTCAAATTATTGATGATTGACCCTAATAAAGATATCCCCCTGGAGAAAATCCATACTATTTTTGATATGGCGATGAAGCTATATGATTAATTGAGCTTTATAGTATTTAAAAGAATTATAAATTTTTTTAGCAATTTCATATCTTTAACAAAATAGATACTAATTAAGATAACCAAATATGAACAACCAACCTAATAACCTGGATACATTTAGAATACTTTATATAGTTAAAGGTATTTTAACTTCTCTTTTTGCTTTATTCTTTATAGCATATGGATTGATAGGTGTTTTTATAGGAAATATAGAAGGTTTTATAGATGATACAGGGGCTGAACCTTTTAATCCCGGAATTGTTTTTATCATTATAGGAGGGATAGGACTAATAATCACTGTTATCATAGCTATATTCACTTTTCTTACCGCAAAGTATATAAAGGAAAGAAGGCATTATAATTTTATTTTTGTCGTAGCCATTTTAAATTGTTTAACTGGAGTGCTTGGAATCCTCTTAGGAATATTTACTATTATTGAAATCACCAAACCACATGTTAAAGAGTTATTTGACAGACACTAAACTTTTGAAATATAGGCATGGGGAGACTACATTTATTTGAATTTGAAGATCAAAAGTGGTTGCCAGGCTTCTTAAGAAATTATGGGACAGATTTTTTACAATTCTTGTCCAATAAAACTAAACTTTACAAACCTGTAATTCCTGTAATTAAGAAAGGATTGGAAATGTCCCAAACGAATCAAATAATAGACCTGGCCTCAGGTGGAGGTGGCGGATTATTATGGTTGAATTCTGAATTAAAAAAGAGCATTCCCGAATTAAAAATACTTTTAACAGATTATTTCCCAAATATCAAAGCGTTTGAATATTGTAAAAAACAATCAGATAATTTTGAATATGTTATTAATCCGGTTGATGCAAGAGATGTTCCTAAAAACTTAAGAGGATTTAGAACTCAATTTTTGTCTTTTCACCATTTTAGAGTTGATGATGCCAGACAGATTCTTCAAAATGCTGTAAACTCAGAACAATCTATAGCTATATTTGAAGCTCAGGAGAGAAGCATCCCTAGTTTAATAGCAATGTTTTTCTCTCCTTTGACAGTATTGTTTACAACACCTTTTATACGGCCTTTTAATATTGGAAGGATTATTTTTACATACTTGATTCCTATTGTACCATTAATTGTTTGGTGGGATGGTATAGTTTCATCACTAAGAACATATTCTGTAAAAGAAATGCATGATCTTATCGATAGTTTAGAGAATAAAGAAAGTTATGTATGGGAGATAAACAAGTTAAAATCTGGCCCGGGAATTATTCTATATCTAATGGGAACTAAAAAGAAATAAAAATAGTAGGAAACGCTACTGTTAACTAAGTAATATCGTATATGCAAAAAACACTGTGTTTAATAATGACAATTTTCTTGATTATCGGCTGTAAACAGGAAAAAAAGCAAGCAGAAGAAAAAGAGATTGAATTGGATGAACTTACCATTTCTGCTATACATGAAAATTATAAAAATGGAGTGTATACCAGTGAAGAGTTGGTAGTAGCCTATTTAAACCGGATTAAATTATCAGATGATAAATTGAACGCAATAACAACGGTGAATCCTGACGCGTTAAAAATTGCAAAAGCGTTAGATAAAGAATATCAGGAAACAGGAGTTTTTAGGCCTCTTCATGGTATTCCGTTAATAGTTAAAGATAATATCAATACCAAAGGACTTCCCACGACTGCAGGAGCATTGGCACTTCGTGATTTTATTCCGGATGAAGATGCATTTATCATAAAAAAACTTGTTGAAGCCGGAGCTATCATCATTGCAAAATCAAATATGGCAGAATGGGCTTTTAGTCCCATGCACTCTGAAAGCTCAACACACGGAACTACAAGGAATCCATATAATTTAGAACATGTTCCTGCGGGTTCTAGCGGAGGAACAGGAGCAGCTGTAGCAGCCAATTTTGGAACAGTTGGATTAGGTACAGATACAGGGAATTCTATAAGAGGACCATCATCTCATGGTGGGCTAGTAGGATTTAGAACTACATTAGGATTGATAAGCAGGGAAGGAATTGTTCCGTTGTACCTTCGAAACGATGTAGTAGGTCCGATGTGTAGGACAGTAGAAGATGCAACCAGAGTAATGGAAGTGATGGTGGGATATGATACGGATGATAAGATTACAGAGTATTCTAAAGGAAAAACGCATAAAGACTACAAACAGTTTCTTTTAAAAGACGGACTTAAAGGAGCAAGGATAGGAGTACTGAGAGAACTGAGTGATGATGATCCGGACCCCGAAATCAACACTTTATTTGAAAATGCTATAAGTGATATTAAATCTTTAGGTGCAGTAATTGTTGATACTTTAGAAATTCCTGATTTCTCGAATTTAAGACAGAATCAATGGTGTTCAGAATTTAGAGAAGATGTAGAAGCTTTTCTGGCTACCTATGTTAAAAGAGATACTATTAAAACATTAGAAGACATTATTCGGATAGGTACCAAATCAGAATATGCAAAAAACGGATTAGAAAGTTTTGTCAACAGTAACGGAAGAGCTGTAAATCCTGAAATAGAATGTGGAGATCCTTATACAGATCTAAGACGGATTGCATTCCGGGAAGCAATAGAGAATAAGATGGATGAATTAAAACTTGATGCAATTATTTATCCTAGCTGGAATCATAAACCTGCAAAAATAGATTCGTTTATCGAAGGATACAAAGGTGATAATAGCCAGGTGATTTCACCGCATACTGGTCAACCGGCATTTACAGTGCCAATGGGTTTCTCCAAAGAGAATTTGCCTGCCGGACTTCAGTTTTTAGGAAGAATGTATGACGAAGCTACACTAATTAAATTAGTGTATTCATATGAACAGGGTACTAAGCATAGAAAAACTCCTGAATTTTAGGGAAATCAGCTTACGGGATAGGATTAATTTAGGTAATAAGCAATTTGAAGTTTTTAATTATGCCATTATTGTTACCTGATTTTACTGTATAAATCCTTGAAAAAAGATTAGTTTTTGACGCTATCAAAGAATCTTCATTTATAAAGATTGTTTTTTATCGAATTCAAGTTATATATTAATATTAAGTATCAAAGCTTGCAAATAAACACTCAATAAAATCAAATGAATAACTTGAACAATTATTAGTATATTTAAAAATGATGAGGTTTTTTAGAAAGTTTGAATATATATCACCATCAAAACAAAGTATTGCTATAATTGTGTTTATTGTAGTACTGGCAATTACTTTTGAAACATTTCAGCAAATTTTCTATATCGAAAGGTTTAATTTAGGTGAAGCTTCATTTACGGTAATACTTAAAAGGCAGGTGTTAAGCTGGGGTATTTGGGTAATTGCTTCTTTTTTCCTGGTACAATATGCTAAAAGAAATGCTCAAAAAGAAAAATACACCTTTAATGCTCTTATACAATACATGATATTTATCCTGTTTTTGGTTTGTCTATGTATTTTAATAATAGCAAATATTCGATTATTTTTTAATGGAGAAATTTTTTCATTCTCTTTGTTGTTTAAGGAATATGTAACATTTTACATGTTTCAGAAAATGCCAATTTTTACATTAGGTTATTTTACAATAGCTATTATTTTACATTTATACTTTATCAATGAAAAATTACAAGTAAAAGTACACCAGTTGATAGAGTTAAAAAATACAAACGAAACTCTCTATCAGCAATTACGGCCTAAGCTTAGCGATAAAACAGATATTTTAAATATTAAAATAGGGAATAAACGTAAAATTATACCTGTAGCAGATATTAATTGGATTGAAGCAGATGATTATTGTGTAAAAGTTCATTTGGTCAATGGAGATAATTATACGATGCGAAGTACTCTAAAAGCTTTAGAAGAAAAATTAAAAGGCAATTTTTTAAGAGTACATAGAAAAGCTATTGTCAATATGAACATGACAAAAGAATTTAATTTGTCGAATTCTCCGAGTCTTACTTTAAATAACGAAACCGAAATTCCGGTTTCAAAAAGTAACTTAAAAAGTGTAAAAGATTTTCTTTCCTGAATTCAATTTATAAATTCTTTAACCTGATTTACTGCAAAGAAGTGTTTGTTCTCTGCATTTCAGTAGAAAGCTGATTGATTTTTTCATTGATTTGAAGAAAAACAATCAGTACCATGAAAATTAAACAAATCACTTTCAGTATCTTTTTTTTAATCCCATTATTCGTTTTTTCACAATACGATTATGAACCATCAAAAGAATTTCCTTATGGAAGGGCCAACCCGGAAGCCGCGCAGCAAATCAAAGATTTTGAACCCTTGTTGGGAGTTTGTGATTGTAAATCTGTAAACAGGAAACCAGATCAAAGCTGGGCAGAACCAGTAGACATGAAATGGACCTTTAAGTACATTATGAATGGAAAAGGAATACAAGATGAAACGTTAAAATCTGATGGAGGGCATTCGGGAAGTATCAGGCAATATATAGCAGATAGTAGCCGCTGGTATGTTCATTATTATTCTTCAAATGCTCCAACGGCAACACTAGGAACCTGGGAAGGAAATAAAAAAGATGGAAAACTTGTTTTTTATCGGGAACAGGCAGCACCTAACGGAATGGAAGGTTATTATCGATTAACATTCTATGATATCTCTAAAAAAGGATATAAATGGATTGGAGAATGGGTTGATAAAACCGAAAAAATAGTATTCCCTACCTGGAAAATTACGTGTTTAAGAGAAGAGACAGAATAAGAAACTACAGGTTATGTCTTAATCTTTAAGGCTTGTATTTTATAGATAGATAAACAACTTTTTTGGTGTCAAAAAAATCTTCTTCAAAATATTGATTAAGCTCAAACTGTTGAACACTTTTAAATAATTTTAATTCTTCATCGAGATCTCCTCCTTTAAGGTATAGAATTCCGTTTCTGAGCTCGTGTTTTGACTCTTTTTTAATTTTTTTTCGAACCCATTTTACAAAATCGGGCATATTGGTTACGGCTCGACTGACAATGAAATCAAAATGATCTTTGACTTTTTCTACACGAGTGTGTTCGGCTTTTACATTTTTTAAATCCAGAGCAGTAGCAACTTCATTGACTACTTTAATTTTTTTTCCGATAGCATCGACTAAAAAGAACTGAGTCTCAGGAAATAGAATTGCTAATGGAATACCGGGAAAACCACCTCCGGTACCTACATCTAAAACAGAAGATCCGGGTAAGAAAGACTGTACTTTGGCAATTCCTAAAGAATGTAACACATGGCGAAGATATAATTGATCAATATCTTTTCTTGAAATTACATTGATTTTTGTATTCCAGTCTTTATAAAGTGTGTCCAATAGTTCAAACTTCTTTAATTGGTCTGGAGACAGGCTTGGAAAATAGTTGCGAATACGATCCATTTAAGAGTGTTAAATTTCCACAAAAATAGCTTTTTTGTGAACTTATTTATACGATGTTAACAGAATCATCAAAACATAAATACTTACCTTTGCATAAAAAGTATACTTTTTCGCTTTAATGCGTTATATAAAAAGAAAGATTAAAGAAAATATACAGAATATATAGATGTCCAATACAACAATACGATTTTCAAGAAAAGATCCCGCCCAATTCTTTAAAACACTTAACCAAAGGGTAAACTCCTATTTTAAAGAAAACAAAATTAAAAAAACAGGAAACTGGAAACTGCACCTTAAAACAGTAATCATGTTTTCTATCTTTTTAACTCCATATTTTTTAATCCTGACTCTTGATATTAATGAATGGATTAAATTATTACTGACTATTGTGATTGGAGTTGGAATGGCCGGGGTAGGGATGAATGTGATGCATGATGGAAATCACGGTTCTTATTCTTCAAAACCCTGGATTAATAAATTAATGGGGGCCAGTATTTATATTTTAGCAGGAAACGTGTATAATTGGAAAGTTCAGCATAACGTACTTCATCATACTTATACTAATATACATGGACATGATGAAGATTTAGATGCGGGTAGAATAATGCGCTTTTCAAGGCATGCAGAATGGCATCGTTTTCATAAGTTTCAACACTTTTATTCTGTTTTATTGTATGGTTTATTGACTATTAACTGGGCAATTACAACAGATTTTAAACAAATGAGAGGTTATCTTAAAAGAAAGCTTTCATATGGTAAATTCCCTAATCCGGTAAAAGAATGGAGTTTATTGATCGTGACAAAGATTATTTACCTTTCAATTTGGATAGTATTACCTATGATAGTTTTAGATATTGCCTGGTGGAAAGTTCTTATTGGCTTCTTCGTGATGCATTATACAGCAGGCTTAATCTTAAGTATTGTCTTTCAATTGGCACATGTTATAGAAGATGTAGATACCATGGTTCCGGACAAATCCGGAACTATGAAAAATACCTGGGCGATACATCAGTTATTCACAACAGCTAATTTTTCTACTAAAAATAAAGTAGTAAATTGGTTTACCGGAGGATTGAACCATCAGGTTGAACATCATATTTTCCCTAATATCAGTCATATACACTACACTAAAATTTCTAAAATTGTAAAAGATACTGCCAGGGAATTTAACTTGCCTTATTTTGAACATAAAACAACCAGAAAAGCAGTAGCTTCTCATTTTAAACATTTAAAAGAATTAGGTAAAAAACCAACCGTTCAATTTTCATAAATAACTAAATAATTCGCCAGAATGAATAATCAATTATCCGATAGAATTGTAAATATGTCTATGTCGGCTACCTTGGCTATGGCTGCCAAAGCAAGGGAGCTTAGAGGACAAGGGAAAGATATTATAGGACTTAGTCTTGGTGAACCGGATTTTAATATACCCGATTTTATAAAAGATGCTGCCATACAGGCAATTAATGATAATTACAGTAGTTATCCGCCGGTTGATGGATATGGAGATTTAAAAGAGGCTATCATTAATAAATTTAAAAGAGATAACGGGTTAACCTATCAACCAAGTCAGATTGTAGTGTCTACAGGAGCTAAGCAATCTTTATCTAATGTGGCAATGGTAATGATTAATCCCGGTGATGAGGTGATTTTACCTGCTCCTTATTGGGTGAGTTATTCAGATATTGTAAAGCTGGCAGGAGGTGTTCCGGTAGAGGTGCCAACTTCAATTGAAAATGATTTTAAAATGACTCCGGAACAATTGGAAGCAGCAATTACACCAAAAACTAAAATGCTTTGGTATAGCTCTCCATGTAATCCTAGTGGTTCTGTTTATTCTAAATCAGAATTAGAGGCATTAGCGGCTGTCTTGAAAAAGCATGATAATATCTATGTAGTTTCAGATGAAATTTATGAGCACATTAATTTTGTTGGAGATCATGTTAGTATAGCAGGTATTGAAGGGATGTACGATAGGTCTATTACTGTAAATGGAGTGTCAAAAGCGTTTGCAATGACAGGGTGGCGTATCGGTTTTATTGGAGCTCCGGAATGGATTGCAAGAGCTTGTAACAAGATGCAGGGGCAAGTAACCAGTGGAGCTAATGCAATAGGACAAAGAGCTACTATAGCAGCTTTGGAGGCTCCAAAAAGTAAAATTCAATACATGATTGATGAGTTCCATAAGCGTAGAGATATGGTTTTGGAATTACTTGGAGCGATAGAAGGTTTTAAATTAAATGTGCCTGAAGGAGCATTTTATATTTTCCCGGATGTTACTTCTTTCTTTGGAAAAGAATTAAGAGGTAAAACCATAAATAATGCTTCAGATTTTTCAATGTACTTATTGGAAGAGGCAAACGTAGCTACAGTTACAGGGGAAGCTTTTGGAAATCCGAATTGTATTCGTATTTCATATGCTGCTTCAGAAGATGAATTAAAAGAAGCTGTAAAAAGAATAAAAGAGGTACTTAATTAAGTTTACCTGAAAAGTATATTAAAAAAGCTCTAAATAATCTTTAGAGCTTTTTTTATGTTAAGCTTTTTTCCAGAAATAAGGGGTGAATAAAATAAGTACTGTAAATAGTTCAAGCCTGCCTAATAGCATTAAGAAAGAACACCACCATTTCCCTAAAACCGGTAGAGCATCGTAATTGTCAAGAGGTCCCAGCATTCCAAAAGCAGGACCTACGTTTCCTAAAGAAGACGCAGCACCTCCGATTGCCGATTCAAAATCTAAACCAAGAAGACCAAGAACTAAAGCTCCAATAATAAACATCAACATGTATAGGATAAAGAATCCCAGGATATTATATACGATTTCTCCGGGAACAGACTTATTATTATACCTGACAGGAATTACAGCATTGGGGTGTAGCGCTCTTTTAAATTCTAAAATACCATTACGTACCATTAGCATATGACGAACTATTTTTACTCCTCCTGCAGTGGAACCTGCAGACCCTCCTAAAAACATTAAAACAAAAAACAATACGGTTAGAAAAGGAGTCCAGGCTGTAAAGTCGGCAGTTACAAAACCGGTAGTTGTAATAATAGCTAAAACCTGGAAAAGAGAATGCCTTAATGAACTCTCTAATGGTCCTAAGACTGAAGGATGATAATCTGTAGCTGCTGTATTTGTTTGGAAATAAACGACGATTAAAGCAATGATTGTGAAGAAAATAGTTCCCCTGAAATAAAACTTAAATTCATCATCTTTAATCACTTTTTGAACTTTCCCCTTAAAAGCAAAATAGCTAAGAATAAAATTGGCTCCTGCTAAAAACATAAACAGAATAACGATATATTGTATCACAGGAGTGTCGTTCCAATGTGCTAAACTGGCATTTTTTGTTGAAAACCCTCCGGTAGATAACGTTGCCATAGAATGATTAATAGCGTCAAAGAAAGACATTCCGGCTATGCTTAATAAAATAGTTTCTGCTGCTGTGTATCCTACATAAATTAGCCACAATCTTTTTGCAGTATCTGTAATTCTTGGATGAAGTTTATCTGCACTAGGCCCTGGAGCTTCAGCGGTAAATAATTGCATACCTCCAATACCCAGTAATGGTAAAATAGCTATGGCGAGAACGATAATTCCCATTCCTCCGATCCAATGCGTAGTGCTTCTCCAGAATAAAATTCCTTCAGGAAGTGATTCAATATCATTTAAAATAGAGGCTCCGGTAGTTGTATAACCAGACATGGTTTCGAAAAATGCATTGGTGATATCAGGAATACTATCAGAAAAAATATAGGGGAGTGTGCCCGAAATGGACATGATTATCCACCCAAAAGCTACAATAATATATCCTTCTTTTTTCTTTACCTCTCTTTGATGATCTCTTGTGACAAACATCAATAATGTTCCGGAGAGAATAGTAGTAATGCCAGCCAGGGAAATCTCTAAGGTTACACCATCTTTATAAATCCCGCTAATGAGAGCGGCAATGAGCATAAAACCTCCATTAAACAGGAGTAATAAGCCCATGATATGAAAGATGATTTTGGTATTGAGTTTCATGGAGGTTATAAAAATAGTTTTTCAACTTTAGAAATAGAGCGAGGTAAACTACCTACAACAACCCTGTCTCCTGCTTTAATTTCAAAATCACCTAATGCTATTATACCTTTTCCATCTCGTATCACGCCTCCGATTATTGCAGAACGGGGAAAATCGATATCTTTTATTATTTTTCCTTTTACTGCAGATGAAGGTTTAACTATAAATTCTAAGATTTCTGCATTTAAATTATTCAGGCGTGTTAAAGCAACAACTTCTCCTTTTCTGATGTGTCTGAAGATATTGTTGGCTGCCAATAATTTTTTATTAATGAGAGTATCTATACCTATGGAATGAGATAGCTGAAAATAATTCATATTCTCTACCAGGGCGATAGTTTTTTTTATGTTCTTGGATTTTGCTACAAGGCAAGACATTATATTAGTCTCAGAATTTCCGGTAACCGCAATAAAAGCATCCATTTCGTTAATACTTTCCTCTTCCAGTAATTCAACATTACGTCCGTCCCCATTAATGATAAGAGCATTTGGTAAATCGTCTGCAAGATCTAATGCCTTATTTTTATCTGTTTCAATAAGTTTTACTCTAAACTTATTATGACATAACTGCCGGGCAGCCTTATAACCAATTTTACTCCCGCCAAGAATCATAATATTTTTTATGTCTTCTTTGGTTTTTCCGGTAAGTTTGTAAAGTTCATCAACCCCTTCTTTTGAAGTGATAAAATAAACCTGATCTCCTTCTTTAAATATGGTATCTCCTCTTGGAATTAAGGTGTATTGCGTTCCAAAACGTTGAATAGCAATGGGAACAAAATGCAATTCAGGGAAAATGTTTGCCGCTTCTTTTACAGATTTACCAACAAAAGGTGCTGTTCTTTGGAGCGAAGTACCTACCATAATAAGTGCTCCATGCTCAAACTCATAACTATCATTAAAAGCAGATTGATCTAATAATAACTGAATTTCTTCGGCTGCCAATTCTTCAGGAGAAATAAGCTCGTCTATTCCCATATCTGTGAAGCGAATTTCCTCTTTATTATCAATAAACTCTGTATTTGATATTCTGGCAATAGTTCTTTTACATCCTAATTGTTTAGCTAATACACACAATGTAATGTTTGTCGTTTCTGAAGAAGTAACACCAATTACTAAATCAGAGTTAGAGACATTTGCTTCCTTTAATACATTTATTGAAGTAGCATCACCTTTTAATACCTTAATATCCAGATGAGTATCAGCGTAGTTGAGACTTTCTTTATTTGTATCGATAAGGATGATGTCCTGAGATTCATATGAAAGAAGTTTTGCTAAATGAAATCCCACCTCACCGGCGCCTGCAATTATTATTTTCATTAAAAATCAACTGTTTCCTTATACAAATATAATGTAAAATTAGATTAATGGTACATTAGAATTTTAAGCTAAGTAATCTTCACCTAATAAAAGTTTGATTATACTATCTTTGCGAAAAAAAATAAATGTCGAAAAAAACCACTCCCTATAAAAATTCAACATTAGGTAAGAAAGAACAGGTTACGCAAATGTTCGATACGATATCTGAAAATTATGACGGACTGAATAGGGTAATCTCTTTTGGGATTGATGTTAAATGGCGAAAAAAGGTGGTTAGAATAGTAGAAAATGCGAAGCCAGATTCTATTTTAGACATAGCTACAGGGACCGGAGATTTGGCAATTAACCTGGTAAAAACAGGAGCAAAAAAGATTGTAGGTTTAGATATTTCTCCGGGAATGTTAGAAGTAGGAAAACAAAAGGTGATTGATGCAAAACTTAATAATGTGATTAGTATGATCATAGGAGATAGTGAACAATTGCCTTTTGAAGAAAACACATTTGATGCAGTTACGGTAGCTTTTGGAGTTCGAAATTTTGAAAATTTAGAAAAGGGCTTATCAGAAATTTATAAAGTTTTAAAACCCGGAGGAACTTTTGTGGTTTTGGAAACCTCTGTGCCTACTAAAACTCCTTATAAACAAGGTTATAAAACATACTGCAAATTTATCTTGCCAACCATTGGTAAAATCTTCTCAAAAGACAGGTCTGCCTATAAATATTTATCAGAATCTGCTTCTATTTTTCCATATGGAGAAAAATTCAACAATATTTTACGTAAAATTGGGTTTATAAATGTGGAGGATAGACCCCAAACATTTGGAGTGTCTACTATTTACATTGCATCAAAGTAATGGTATGAGATGAGTATAAACAAATTTAATTCTTTGCTTGATCAACAAAAGGATAAAAATTTTTTAAAATAAATGAAAAAACTGCTTTTTTTAATCCTGATTAGCTTTTTATTAAATCAGAGAAGTTTTGCACAGTTTAATGAAGACCCGATAATTAACTTAGAGAACGAAGATTTAAAGAGAATTAATTTTGGTTTTTTTCTTGGTTTTAATCAATATGATTATCAGTTTGATTATAATGAAAACCTCGGCGATGTTCAGGTTGCAAAAACCACAGGTTTTAATGTAGGGTTAATAGCAGAACTTAGGCTTAGTAATCATTTTGACCTTAGATTTGAACCAGGTTTATATATTGCTCAAAGAAATTTAGGGTTTCCTAATTTCCCTTCTTCTCAACCTAATAATTTTCTAAGAGAAGTACAATCTACTTATATCCATTTTCCATTATTATTAAAAGCGAGTACCAAACGATTAGGAAATTTTAAACCTTTTGTTGTTGGAGGAGTTTCTACTTCTATAAACTTGGCTAGTAATGAAGATAGTGTTGACGATAATAGTAATGGAACATTCAGGACAAAAACAAATACTTTTTATTACGAAGTAGGTTTTGGAATTGATTTTTACCTGAGTTTTTTCAAATTTTCTCCATCCATAAGAGGTGTGTTTGCTATAAGCGATGATTTAGTTCCTGATGCAGATCCAAATAGCCCATGGACAGGTAATATTAATAGTTTATATACCAGAGGTGTATTTGTTAATTTTACTTTTGAATAGCAAAAACAAAAAGAACCGGGTACTATTCGAAATTTTTACTGAATTCACTTAACATAATCGCTGTGGCTGTGGCTACATTTAAACTTTCTGTTTTCTTCAGGTCTCCAAAACGCGGAATTGTAATTTGATGATCAATGATTTCCTGAACTTTTTCTGAAACCCCGTTAGATTCGTTACCCATGACAAGAATTCCGGGAGATGGCAAACTACTCTTATAAACATTAGTACCATTCATGGTTGCGGCATATGAAGGTAAATCACTGTTTTTTATAAAATCTGAAATGTCTGTATATGTAATGTTAACCCTCGCTAAAGATCCCATTGTTGCCTGTACTACTTTGGTATTATAACAATCTACTGTTTCATTACTGCAAACTAAATCTTTAATACCAAACCAATCACACAATCTGATAATAGTTCCTAAATTGCCGGGATCCCTGATATCATCTAAAACCAAAATAAGACCATTTGTATCTATTTTTTGCGGTTCGGGTATTTTAAAAAGCGCTAAAGCATTATTAGGGGTCGTTAACGCACTTATTTTTTTTAACTCTTTTTCAGAAATTAACTGAAAATCTACTCTTGCTTCCTCAAAAACAGTTTTATTTGTGCAATAAATTTCATGTAGCTGAAGTTTAGAGTTTATTAGCTCCTGAATCACCTTTATTCCTTCGGCTATAAATAAAGAATGCTTATTTCGGTATTTTTTTTGATGTAAGCTGATTATAAGCTTGGTTTGGTTTTTGGTAACCATACAAATAGTGTATTTTTGATTTGAAATCTGTAGAGTTGACTTGAAAAATATTTTCACAAAAATAAATGTAATCTTTTTAATTGTTTTTTTAGTATCCTGTGATGCTGTTAAAAGAGTAAAAGATGATGAATTACTGTTGACAAAGAACAATATTACAGTCAACGATAAAAAAACAGGAAACGCTGCAATAGAAAACCTGTTGTCTCAACAGCCCAATACTTCATTATTAGGGATTCCCTTAAAATTGCACATTTATAATATTGCAGAAGAAAATCCGGACAGTACATATAACGCATGGCTGAAGAGAAATCCCAAAAGGGAAAAAAGATTGAATAGGAGATATTCTAAAAAACAAGTAATTCAATTAGGTAAGTATAAATTAGGATTTAATAACTGGTTAAAAAGAACAGGAGAAGCTCCTGTCATCATTGATAAAAGTAAAACAGAAAAAAACCTTATACGATTAAATCAGTATTATATTAATGAGGGATATTTCAATAATGATGTTACCTATGAGGTTGATACTTTGAAAAAGAAAAATAAGAGAGCTGCAATCAATTATAAGGTAGAAACAGGAGAAGCTTATTATTTGGATTCGATTTCTCAAAATATTATTTCAAAAGACCTTGATTCTATTTATGAGCTTAATAAAAGTGCATCGTTTGTAAAGCAGGGAGAGCAATATAAAAGAATTAAATTTGAAGCAGAACGTAGTAGGTTAGCTAGTATTTTTGCCAATTCCGGAATTTATAGATTTCAGCCTACTTCTATCAATTTTGATATTAGAAGGGATACTACGTCAGGGACTCAGGATTTTCTAATGCCGGTAGAACTTCGTATAGATAACTTTGTTGAAAGGGACGGAGATAGTGTCAGAGACATACCTTATAAGGTGCATTCAATAAATAGGGTCAATATTTTTAGTGAAGGAAGAGATACACTTAATTATGTTGATTATGATCGGTATAGAATCTATTATAAAGATGAATTAAGGTATAAGCCAAAAGCACTTACAGATGTGGTGGCTATTACCCCGGGAGACATTTATAAAGAATCGGCCAGATCATTAACAAATCAGCAAATCAGTAACCTCAGAACTTTTAAATACCCAAATATAAATTACACTTATGTAGATAGTACAGATAATCAATTAAATGCAAATATTTATTTGTCGCCTCGCCCAAAATTCTCGTTAGGTTTTAATACAGATGTTTCACATTCCAATATTCAGGATGTGGGAATATCGTTCAGTACTTCATTAATTAGTAGAAATATATTCAGAGGAGCAGAAACATTAGAATTATCGGCAAGAGGCTCTGTAGGATCTTCTTCAGATTTAACAGATCAGACAGAAAACAGGTTTTTTAATATTGCAGAAGTAGGAGGAGATATACGCTTGAATTTTCCCCGGATTTTCCTTCCTTTTAATACTGATAAGCTAATTCCGAAATCATTTTTTCCTCAAACAAGAATTTCTTTAGGAACAAGTTTTCAAAATAATATAGGTTTAGATCGCCAAAATTTAAATAGTGTTTTAAGTTATAGTTGGGCACCAAATGCCTTCAAAAGAAATACTTTTGAATTGATAAATGTCGAGTTTATCAGAAATTTGAATGTTCAGAATTTCTTTAATGTATACGATAATACTTTTAACCGCTTAAATAATATAGCAAGGGCTGTTGATTTTCCTGCAGGAGACGATTTAAATATTCCGAATGAAGCAGATCAGTTTATTGACGATGTACTTAACAATCGGGTACCTGATATTGCCCAGGGTTCTGATAATTTTGAAGAAGTAAGGAGTATAAGTGAGCTTAGAGATCGATTAACAGCTAATAACTTAATTTTTGCTTCAAGTTTTACACATACACGTAATAACCGGCAAGGTTTTGACGATAATAATTTTTCACAATTCAGAGTAAAATTAGAAGCCGCCGGAAATTTGTTGTCTGCTTTATCCCGCGTTGTAAATTTCAATGAAGACGAAAATGGAAATAACCTGGTTTTTGGAGTACAATATTCTCAATATTTAAAAACAGAGTTTGATTATATAAAGTACTGGGATTTAGGTAATGAAGTGCTGGCTTTTAGAAGTTTCTTTGGCTTTGCGTATCCGTTTGGAAATTCGAGTAATATCCCGTTTTCTCAAAGTTATTTTGGTGGTGGATCTAATGATAACAGAGCTTACGAAGTTTATGCTTTGGGACCGGGAACTACAGATAATATTAACGATTTCAATGAAGCGAATTTAAAAATTGCATTTAACCTGGAATACCGTTTTAATCTTTTTGGAGGATTTAAAGGCGCGTTTTTTGCAGACGCAGGAAATATCTGGAATGCGTTAGATGATGTAGAAAACCCTGATGCGACATTCGATGGATTGAGGTCATTAGGAGAACTTGCTTTGGGAACTGGTTTTGGATTGCGATATGACTTTAGTTTCCTGGTATTAAGATTTGATACAGGCTTTAAAACCCATAATCCTTCTAATGAACCGGGTAGAAGGTGGTTTAGAGAATTTAATTTCAGCAATGCAGTCTATAATATAGGTATAAATTATCCTTTCTAAGCTTTATAATTTTATTACTTTTGCATCAACTAACTGAAAAAAATATGAATCATAATATTAAACCAGGTGTAGCAACTGGAAAAGAAGTACAAGAAATCTTCTCTTATGCTAAGAGCAAAGGCTTTGCATTACCTGCTGTTAATGTAGTGGGATCCAATAGTATAAATGGAGTTTTGGAAACCGCAGTTGCATTAAATGCACCGGTAATCATTCAATTTTCCAATGGAGGAGCGCAATTCAATGCAGGAAAAGGACTTTCTAACGAAAATCAGAAGTCAGCCATAGCAGGAGCAGTTGCAGGAGCATTACATGTGCATAAATTGGCTGAAGAATATGGAGCTACTGTTATTTTACATACAGATCACTGTGCTAAAAAATTACTCCCTTGGATTGATGGGTTGTTAGACGCAAGTGAAGAACATTTTGAAAAGACAGGGAAGCCGCTTTACAGTTCTCACATGATCGATCTTTCTGAAGAACCCATAGAAGAAAATATTGAAATATGTAAGCGGTATTTGGCTCGGATGAGTAAAATGGGAATGACTTTAGAAATAGAGTTAGGAATTACAGGAGGCGAAGAAGATGGAGTAGATAATAGTGATGTAGACGATTCCAAATTATATACGCAACCAGAAGAAGTTGCTTATGCATATGAAGAATTAAGTAAAGTGAGCGATCAGTTTACGATAGCTGCAGCTTTTGGAAATGTGCATGGGGTCTATAAACCCGGAAATGTAAAATTGACTCCAAAAATACTTAAGAATTCTCAGGAGTTTATTTCTGAAAAATATGGAGTACCTCATAATCATATTGATTTTGTTTTTCATGGTGGTTCAGGATCAACTGTAGAAGAGATTCGTGAAGCTATAGGTTATGGAGTTATAAAAATGAATATTGATACAGATCTTCAATATGCATTCTTAGAAGGTGTGAGAGATTATGTTTTAGAAAGCAAAGAATATTTGATGTCTCAAATAGGAAACCCTGATGGAGACGATCAACCTAATAAAAAATATTACGATCCGAGAAAATGGTTAAGACTTGGAGAGAATACTTTTGTAGAACGACTTAAAAAAGCGTTTGAAGATTTAAATAATGTAAATACGTTATAAAATTCTGAAATTTAGAGAGAGGTCAACCTAAACAGTTGACCTTAATTATTTACCTGAAAGAAATTAAGAGAATGGCTTGGTTTAAAAGGAAAGAAAAAGGAATTCAAACTTCCACGGAAGAGAAAAAAGACACCCCGAAAGGATTATGGTATAAGTCTCCAACAGGAAAAATAGTTGAAGCAGAAGATTTAGCAAAGAATTTCTATGTTAGTCCGGAAGACGACTATCATGTAAGAATAGGAAGTAAAGAATATTTTGAAATTATTTTTGATGATAATAAATTCAAAGAATTAAATTCTAATCTGACAGCTAAAGACCCATTACACTTTGAAGATACTAAAAAGTATAAAGACAGATTGAAAGATGCTCAATCAAAAACAGGATTGAAAGATGCTGTAAGAACAGTTGTCGGGAAATCAAAAGGGAAAAATTTAGTAGTAGCTTGTATGGATTTCTCATTTATAGGAGGATCTATGGGAAGTGTTGTTGGAGAAAAAATAGCCAGAGCTATTGATCATGCTATAGAAAGTAAAACCCCCTTTTTGTTGATCTCTAAATCCGGAGGAGCAAGAATGATGGAAGCTGCACTTTCTTTAATGCAAATGGCGAAAACTTCGGTGAAACTGGCACAATTGGCAGAAGCAGGAATCCCGTATATATCACTTTGTACAGATCCTACCACAGGAGGAACCACTGCTTCTTATGCAATGTTGGGAGATATTAATATAGCAGAACCTGGAGCGCTGATTGCTTTTGCAGGACCTAGAGTAGTCAAAGATACTACAGGAAAAGACCTTCCGGAAGATTTTCAGACCTCAGAGTTTTTATTAGAGCATGGTTTTCTGGATTTTATTACTCATCGTAGAGATCTTAAAGATAAAGTGAATTTATATCTTGATTTAGTACAGAATCAAGAAGTAAGGGCTTAAATTCGATATAGTATTACATAAAAAACACCTGTGAAATTTTTTCACAGGTGTTTTTTTATTAGAAAATAGAAGAATATCCTATCTGAACCTTCTTAAATTTATCACTCTTGTCTCCCCTTCGTCATTGGTTAATAAACCTCTGTTGTCACAAGTACCATCTCCAAAATCCAAACTGGCAGAACGATTTCCCCGTGTTATATCTAAGATACCACTAACAATAAATCTACAAGCAAATTCTCTTCTTAATTCCTGTGTGATTTCCATTTGAAAAGTGACGTTATTTCTATTGGTAAATGATCTGTTTCCGGTAATTAAAATAACGTTGTCACCTAGAGTAGGAGTACCGGAACCTTCTATTAATTCCCTTACTCTTAATCCGGAAAAACTTGCAGAAGTATCATCTGGCCAGATCGCATCAAAATTTGTTGTAACTGTTGATTGCGGATTTCCATTTTCATTTTCCCTGACTCTTACAATAGATGATGATCCTTCTACACTTACATCATTAAAAACAAAATTTTCTAAAGAAAAATTAATGGTTCGAGTAGCAAGTGTAATGTCTCTTTCATGACTCATTTTAATAGTTCCGCTAAGGATATTTCCATTAGGGAGCTCACAAGATCCTTCAAATGCTATTGTTCTTTCCACACTATTTTCGGAAACAACTGTAGAAATAGTTACACAATCAGGGAGAAAGTTTGCATTAGCAGCGCTAAAAGGAACAGCCTGTGTGGTTGCCACTTCTTCGTTGGTTATTATATTTTCTATAATACCGGTAATTTCTTCTGAGATTAAGGCTCCTTCATCTGCAATTTGTATTTCTTCTACAGAAATGACCACTTCCTGTACTTCAGAATTTAAGTCACTGTCAATTCCTTCATTATTACAACTAATACATAATCCTAAACAAAAAATGCTTAATGTTATCAATTTTATAGTCCTCATAAGTAAAACGTTGTTGATTATGTTATTTAAGACTACTTATTTTCAGAAAGGTTTAATTTTTAAAAAGAAAAAGTAGTAAAATGATTGAATATTAAAAATATACCTATATTTGCAGCTTGATAAATAAAATTATCATATACATAAAAATCATTTAAACAATATTGGCATGTATCTTACAAAAGAAGCAAAAGAAGAAATTTTTAAGAAGCACGGTAAATCAGAGAAGAATACCGGTTCAGCAGAGGGACAAATTGCATTGTTCACTTTCAGAATTAATCATTTAACAGAACACTTAAAGAAAAATCGTAAAGATTTTAATACAGAACGTTCTTTGGTAAAATTAGTAGGTAAAAGAAGAAGTCTTTTAGATTACTTAAAGAAAAAAGATATCATAAGATATCGTGCCATAGTTAAAGAATTAGGATTAAGAAAATAAATAAAAAGAGGCGTAATGCCTCTTTTTTATTTAAATATTACTTTTATAATCTTGAAAGTAATCAAATAGAGTTTAAGAACTCACTTGAAGTTAATGACTTCAAAAATAAAAAGCTATTAATATTGGTTTTTCATTGGGACACAACAACTACAACAACACAACGCCCATTGTTTAATTAATTAAAAACGAATATGATTCCTAAAGTATTTAGAGAGGTCATTGACCTTGGTGACGGTAGAGAAATAACTATCGAAACCGGAAAATTAGCAAAACAGGCGCATGGTTCTGTTGTTGTTCAATCTGGAAAATGTATGTTATTATGTACTGTAGTTTCCAATTATCAGCAAAATGATGTAGACTTTTTACCTTTAACAGTAGATTATAGAGAGAAGTTTGCAGCTGCGGGACGTTACCCTGGCGGATTCTTTAAAAGAGAAGCAAGGCCAAGTGACGGTGAAGTATTAACGATGCGATTGGTAGACAGAGTGCTACGTCCGCTTTTCCCAAAAGATTATCATTCTGAGACACAGGTAATGATTCAATTAATGTCTCACGATGAAAATGTAATGCCGGATGCTATGGCCGGATTAGCAGCATCTGCTGCTATTCAACTTTCAGACTTCCCGTTTGAATGCCCTATCTCTGAAGTTAGAGTAGGTAGAATCAACGGAGAATTTATCATCAATCCAACCAGGGCACAATTGGAAGAATCTGATATCGATATGGTAATTGGAGCTTCTGAAGATTCAGTGATGATGGTGGAAGGAGAGATGGATGAAATCTCTGAAGAAGAAATGGTTGAAGCAATTAAATTTGCTCATGAAGCTATTAAAGTACAGTGTCAGGCTCAGGTTAAACTGGCCGAAGCATTTGGAAAGAAAGAAACACGTGAATATGAGCCGGAAAGAGAAGATGAAGAGCTGGCTGCAAAAATTCACGAAATGGCTTATGATAAAGTATATGCTGTGGCAAAAGCCGGATCTTCTAAAAAAGAGAGAGGTGCTGCATTTGCCGAAATAAAAGAAGAAATAGTAAGTACTTTTTCTGAAGAAGAATTGGAAGATTTTGGAGGTTTAGTATCAAAATATTATGCTAAAGCAGAAAAAACAGCCGTAAGAGATTTAACTTTAAATGAAGGACTTCGTCTGGACGGAAGAACAACAACCGATATCAGACCTATATGGTGTGAAGTAGATTATTTGCCTTCTACTCATGGTTCTGCTATTTTTACCAGGGGAGAAACACAAGCATTAGCTACTGTGACTTTAGGAACTTCAAGAGAAGCTAATCAAATTGATATGCCATCGTATGAAGGAGAAGAGTCATTCTATTTGCATTACAATTTCCCACCATTTTCAACAGGAGAAGCAAGACCAATACGAGGGACTTCACGTAGAGAAGTAGGACATGGTAATCTGGCGCAGCGTGCTTTAAAAGGAATGATTCCTGAAGATTGCCCTTATACTGTAAGAGTAGTTTCTGAAGTATTAGAGTCTAATGGTTCATCTTCTATGGCTACTGTATGTTCTGGTACTATGGCACTTATGGATGCCGGAGTTCAGCTTAAAAAACCAGTTTCTGGTATTGCTATGGGATTGATTTCTGATAGTGAAACCGGGAAATATGCGGTTTTATCGGATATTTTAGGAGATGAAGATCATTTAGGTGATATGGATTTTAAAGTTACCGGTACTGCAGATGGTATCACTGCTTGTCAAATGGATATTAAAGTAAAAGGACTTTCTTATGAGATTCTGGTAAATGCTTTAAAACAAGCTCAAGACGGACGTTTACATATTCTTGGGAAATTGACAGATACTATTGATAATCCTAATTCTGAAGTAAAACCACATGCACCAAAGATGGTATCAGTTACCATTCCTGGAGATTATATTGGAGCTCTTATTGGACCTGGAGGTAAAGTAATTCAGGAACTTCAAAAAGAAACAGGAACTACTATTGTTATTAATGAAGATCCGGTTACCGAAGAAGGTCTAGTTGAGATTTTAGGAACAGATCAGGTAGGTATTGATGCTGTACTTGCAAAAATTGATGCGATTACTTTTAAACCGAAAGTAGGAGAAACTTATGAGGTAAAAGTAGTTAAGATTTTAGATTTTGGTGCAGTAGTAGAATATACTAAAGCTAAAGGTAACGAAGTATTACTTCATATCTCAGAATTGGCATGGGAACGTACAGATAATGTTACAGATGTGGTTAAGATGGGAGATATCTTAGAAGTAAAATATTTTGGTATAGATTCCAGAACCAGAAAAGAAAAAGTTTCCAGAAAAGCTTTATTGCCAAGGCCGCCAAAACCTGAGCATAAACAAAAACAGGGAACTGATAATAAATAATTAATAAAGAAGATTTTATTTTTTAAGCCGATCTTATAAGATCGGCTTTTTTTATGGGTACAAATCAAACTTCATTATATTTGTATAATATATAAATTAGTTATGTCTTTATTTATTGGAGGTACAGAAATAATATTTATCATCTTTATTGTGGTTATGGTATTTGGAGCAGATAAAATCCCTGAAATTGCAAGAGGGTTGGGAAAAGGAATGCGCCAGTTAAAAGATGCATCCAATGAGATAAAATATGAAATCCAGAAAAGTGCAGAAAAGCACGGGATAGATACTGATATTGACACCGATATTACTAAAGAACTTAATGAAGAAGTGACTAAAGTTAAAGATGAAATAGAAAATTTTACAGGTTCTATAAAACGTAAACTTTAATGTTTGATAAATTATTAGAACACGATGAAGCTCTATTTTTATACCTTAATCAATTAGGAACAGAAACTTATGATCTTCTTTGGATTCTTATAACTAATATACTCACCTGGATACCACTTTTTCTTTTTTTTATTTTTCTGATTTTTAAATCGTATTCCAAAAAAGAAGCATTGATTATCATTGCTTTTATTGTTGGAGCCCTTCTTCTTAACTTGTTATTTACTGAGACTGTAAAAGAACTGGTCGCAAGATTAAGACCGAATAATGACCCGGTTATAAGCTCGGCTGCAAGAATACTTAAAAACCCTACAAATTATAGCTTTTTCTCAGGACATGCTTCGAGTTCTTTTGTAATTACGGTGATGGTGATTTCTTTTGTGAAGAAAAAAGTTAACTACTACTATTTGTTTTTTCTCTGGCCAATTTTATTTTGCTACAGTAGAATCTATGTAGGTGTTCATTACCCGTTAGATATTTTTGTAGGTGCAGTTATGGGCTTTTTATTGGCTGTGATATCTTATAAATCCTATAACTCTTTAAAGCCAAAATTTAATTTAGAAAAAAACTTATAAAACCCTGCTTATAGTTAAACCATCTCTAATTGGTAATAAGACAGTTTCAACCCTTGGATCTTCTTTTAATTTTTTGTTGTAGGCAATTAAAGCAGTAGCACTTTTATCATTTTTATGATGCTCTTCGATTACTTTACCACTCCATAATACATTATCAGAAAGTATAATACCACCCGGATTCATCTTTTCAATGATGATGTCAAAGTAATTACTGTAATTAGGTTTATCGGCATCAATAAAAACCAGGTCAAACTTTAAATCCATTTCAGGAATTAAATCTAAAGCATCTCCTGTATATGAAACGATCTTTTCCTGGAAACCACTTTTCTTAAAATATTTTTTTTGAAATTCTACTAATTCTTCGTTGACATCGATAGTATGAATTTTGCCATTTTCAGGAAGTCCTTCAGCAATACAGATAGCAGAATACCCTGTATAGGTTCCAATTTCTAAAACCGATTTAGGATATACAATCTTGGTTAATAAACTCAAAACTCTTCCCTGGAAATGACCACTTAGCATACGAGGGCGTAATACTTTTAAATGAGTCTCTCTGGATAATTCTTTTAATATTGCAGGCTCATCTTCAGAATGATCTGCTACATATTTTTCCAGTACTTCTGATAAAAAATGCATTCTTTAATTTTTAGCAAATCTACTTAATTTTGAATGCTTATTTTTGAATAAAACAGAAAATAAGAATGCAATTTCAAAATTCGCTTCAATTTGCGCAGCAATTAGATCAGCAAGATAAACTAAGAAAGTACAGGGAAGAATTTAATTTCCCAAAGGTGAATGATAAAGAAGTGATTTACTTTACAGGAAACTCTTTAGGGTTACAGCCTAAAAGAACTGAAGCATATGTAAATGAAGTAATGAATGACTGGAAAGAGTTGGCTGTAGAAGGGCATTTTTATGCTAAAAAGCCTTGGTGGGATTACCATGAACGCCTGGCGGAACCACTTTCTAAAATAGTTGGTGCTAAAAAAGAAGAAATAACAGTAATGAATACGCTTACTGTTAACCTTCATTTGCTGATGGTTTCTTTCTATCGTCCTACTCTTAAGCGTTTTAAAATTTTGTGTGAAGAAAAAGCATTTCCATCAGATCAATACATGTTGGCCAGCCAGGTAAAATTTCACGGATTTGATCCTGAAGAAGCTATTGTAACTATTAAGAAAAGAGAAGGAGAGCATTTTTGGAGAACAGAAGATATTATCTCAAAAATAGAAGAATTTGGAAATGAGTTAGCTCTGGTACTTATAGGTGGAGTAAATTACTATAACGGACAGGTTTTTGATATGGAAGCTATTACAAAAGCAGGTCATATGGTAGGTGCAAAAGTGGGCTGGGATTTAGCTCATGCTGCAGGAAATATAAAAATGGAACTGCATAACTGGAATGTAGATTTTGCTGCCTGGTGTAGTTATAAATATATGAATGCAGGTCCGGGTAATGCTTCAGGGGTTTTTGTTCATGAAAAGTATTTGGGAAAAAAAGATATTCCTCGTTTTGAAGGATGGTGGGGGCATAATAAAGAACGCCGGTTTTTAATGGAACCTCATTTTGATCCTATGCCAAATGCAGAGGCATGGCAATTGAGCAATGCTCCTATCTTGTCTGTAGCTCCTTATTTAGCTTCTTTAAGCCTTTTTGAAGAGGTGGGAATGAATGAATTGATAGAAAAGAGAATTACCTTAACTGCTTACTTAGAATTTGTTTTAACAGAAATAGATAAAGAGGTAAGTAGTACTTTTGAAATTATAACCCCTCCTGAAAGAGGATGCCAGTTATCGGTTTTCCTTCATGGGGAAGGAAGATCATTATTTGATTACTTAATGAAAGAAGGGGTGATTGTAGACTGGAGGGAACCTAATGTGATTCGATTAGCACCAGTTCCTTTCTATTGTTCTTTTGAAGATATGTATCGCTTTGGGCAAATACTTAAAAAAGGTATTTTAACTAAATAAATTAAAAGCCAAATTTATAATGCATAGGTACTTCCATAAGTAGAATCTTAGCATGAGTATCAGCCTTAATAAAAAGGGTGTCGGTTTCAGAAATACCTAAGCCATCACGCTTATTTAATTTTTCATTATTTATGGTAGCGTCTCCTTCAATAATAAAAGTATAAACGCCGGTATTGTTTCCTTTGAGCGTGTAATCTATTTCTTTTCCAGCATCCAAATTGGCAATATGAAACCAGGCATCTTGGTTAATTGTTATTCCCTCATCTTTAGCATTGGGGGAAACAATTTGATATAGTTTATTATGATAATCGTTGTCTTTGATACTGATTTGATCATATCTCGGAGGTATATTTCTTTCTTTGGGAAGAATCCAGATTTGTAAAAAGTGTACTTCTTTATCACTGTTTTTATTGTATTCACTATGTGATATACCAGTACCGGCAGACATCGATTGAATGTCTCCTTCTTTAATAATTGTTTTGTTTCCCATGCTGTCTTCATGTTCCAAATCGCCATAAAGAGGGATGGAAATAATTTCCATATTATTGTGCGGGTGTTTACCAAAACCCATTCCGGGAGCTACTACATCATCATTTAAAACCCTCAAGGCTCCAAAGTTCATTCTTTCCGGATTATTATAGCTTGCAAAGCTAAAAGAATGATGACTGTTTAACCATCCATGGTTTGCATGCCCTCTAGTAGTTGCTCTGTGAATTTCCTTTTTCATTTTACCTTTTTTGAAAACCTTTGTTATTCTAATATAGTTATTTTAATAGAATAAAGAGATAAAAAAAACCTGAAAGGCATTAACATCTTTCAGGTTTAAATATTTTTTATTGAGAAGTTTATTTTACCACAACATCGGTGAAGAATAATTTCCAACTTCCGCTATCACGTTTGTGAACTTTTGCAATTTTAAGTCCGTTATAAGTCTCATAATCTTCCCATGTAGTCGTTAGAGAGGGAGCTTCTGCATTACCTTTTCTAAATACCCATTCTTTAATGATATAATCGTCTCCAAAGTAAAAATCGTAAGCGTCTCCGGGAGTATATCCTCCTTCATCACTATAAACAATAGTTAGTTTTTGCATTTTTTGTTTAGAGATAGGAGCTTCAGATTCTTCACTATGCTCATGTGTGATATTCTTATCCCATACCAGGTTAAACGGAGCTATTAACCAATATTTATCATTAATGAAACCACCATTTGCAGCAGTATTAGTACTATCTAACTGTTGCCTGTTATAACTAATAGTATCTTGAGCAGTTTTTAAAGTTACATCATTTGTTTTAGGATTCCAGGTCCAATTACGTTCATAATGAGAAGCAGAATCTCTATTAACATTAAAAGTAAATTGGATTTCATTAACATTTTTCCATTGCTCATAGCCATGTGCATAAGCTATTTTTTCAAGAATAGAAAGTTCTTTTACCGGTTCTTGCGCAACATCTTTTTTTTCTGTTTTGCAACTAAAAGCTATAGCTAATAGAAAAATAAATAAAATTGATTTTTTCATGGAGTTTAATTTTATGCAAAGATAACTTTTTAATTAGATACCTTTTTTTACGAATTTGTTTGAATTATAAATCTGATGCTCTGTACGCTACACAAAAAAGAATAGATTTTCACTGTATGGAGGGAAATAAATACAAATTTATTCTCTATTTTAGTTAGAGAAATAAAAACTGTAATAATGAATAAAAAAAATAAAATTCAAGATACCATAGATGCTAAACTTCTGGAAGAACGCAAAGTTTTTTTATGGGGACAGGTAGACGACGATTCTGCCAAACATGTTATTGATCGTCTGTTATATCTTGATTTAATTAATAATGAAGAGATTAAATTAATTATAAATAGCCCCGGAGGCTATGTAACTTCTGGTTTTGCTATTTATGATACTATTAAGTCCATAAAAAGTCCCGTTTCGACAATTTGTACAGGTCTGGCTGCCTCAATGGGGTCTATATTGTTATCTGTAGGAGAAAAAGGAAGGCGTTTTATTTACCCTCATGCTCAGGTTATGATTCATCAACCAAGTGGAGGTGCCAGAGGTCAGGCTTCTAATATTGAAATTCAGGCTAAAGAGATTATTAAGACCAGAGAGTTAGGTGCAAAAATTCTATCAGAAAATTGCGGACAACCTTTTGATAAGGTGATGAAAGATTTTGACAGAGATTACTGGATGAATGCAGAAGAGTCTGAAGCTTATGGAATTGTAGATGGAATAATTAGTTGATCTGATAAAAAAGTATCAAAAGAAAAAAGGGACTTGTTTAAAACAAGCCCCTTTTTTTTATTAATTATAAAAGCTATTATTCAATAATTAATGTATACTGCGGAGTTGGGTTAAGAGGGCAGAAATAAACATACTCTCCTTTTTTCAAAGTCACTTTGTTTGTAGACTCTTTTTTCCCGTTAGCAACAGCTTTAGTCACATATGCATTTTTGATGTGATTTTTAGGATTGCTAGCATCTTTTCCTTTTGGTACTAAAACAAAACCTACATCATGACCTACATTGTTATTTGAAATTTCAAATACATAAGTTCCTGCTGAAAGCTTTACTTCTTTCTGCGTGAACTCACCTTTAGTTTGCTCTAAAGCAACTTTTTTTACTTCTTGAGCTGATACATTGCTTGCGAAAGCAAATACTAATACTACGATTGCTAATAATTTTCTCATTTTTACTCTTTTTTAATAATTATATATTGATTTTAATTTAAACTGTTTCTGTTTCTAATGATTGTGCTTCTGGAAAATCTACAGGTACTTGTGTAGTTTTATGAAGATAGTTACTGATAGTTTTGTCTCCAACTAATGAAATTACATCAACTACACTACCTTTAGTATAACCTGCGTTAAAGAAATTTTCTAAAACGTCTACGTCTGTAGCTCCTCTGTTTTCAGTTATATTTTTAGCTAATTTTGCTAAAGCATCTAATTTGTTGTCAAAAGAAGCTTTTCCGGCTCTTAATTCTAATATCTGATCATCTGTAAAACCATTCATTTTTCCTATTGCAGTATGTGCAGATAAACAATATGAACAGTTGTTTACTTGGCTAACAGCTAAGTTTACTACCTCTTTTTCTTTAGCGCTTAAAGAAGTTTTTGCATTAGCAAAGTTTAAGTAATTTTCTAAAGCGGTATCAGAATGTGCATAGGTAGCATATAAATTTGGAACAAATCCTAAAGCATTTTTCAAGTTGTCAAAAATTCCTTGATTATTAGCGCTAACCTCTTCTCTGGTTGGTACATTAAATGTGCTCATAATAATATTATATCGTTAATAATTTATATTTTAATTTAAGTCTAGCCCTTTGTTTATTAGGCGATGCAAAGATGCATCACAAATAAGATATGAGAGATGTACCTTTTTCCCGACTACTTGTCAATTTTTCCCTTTTTTGAAATTGTTTTTTAAATAGAAAACAGAAGATTTCTTAACTAATTAAGAATCAGTATGTTTAATTACTGATGCTGTTTTTTGATAATGCCTGGACGTTCTTTTTTTTAAATTCGATAGGAGAGAGCCCTATATTTTTTTTGAATAAACGACTAAATCGGGGGGCATCATCAAAACCTAAACTATATGCTATTTCTTTTGCAGGTTTATTGGTATAAAATAAAAGGCGTTTAGCTTCCAGTACAATACGTTCGTGTATTATTTGTATTGGACTTTTGCCATACTCTGAAAAACTATTGGAAAGTGTTTTTGGAGATTTATTCATTTTTTCGGCATAAAATGCTACACTATGAGACTCTTTATAATGCATTTCTACTAATAAATTAAATTGTCTGATAATGTCTATTCTCGATTCATATGTTTTACTTAAACTTCCTTTAGACTTTAGAATACGTGTACATTTAATAATAAATCTGGCCATCAGCATTCTTAACATTTCTGCCTGAATATTATCTGCAGTTTCTAATTCTTCAAGAAACATTTTATGGGTAAGGTCAAAACTATTGATTTCGTCTTCGTCAATTTCAATAATTGGAATAATTGAATTCCCAAAAAAAAGAATACCTGTACAGCTTACTTCTTTATCGTGATCTTTAATACAATAAAATTCCTTGTTAAATTGATACACAATAGCATTTTCTCCTTCCAGAAATTGAAAATATTGAATAGGAGTCAATGCTATAATTTGATTGGGTTGGATAGTGAAAGGAATACTATCTACTATTATTTTTATAGGTGATTTTTTAGCCCATATAAATGTAAAAAGTTCAATTTGTCTGGATGAAGAATATTGTTTCAAGACTTCTTCATTGGAGATTTTTAAAATAGCATTTGTGGCAAATTCACTAAAACTTTTACTCATTTTATGGTTTGTAAATAAAGTTAAAAATTACATTTAATTATGGTTAGCAAAAATAAATATGTTACTTAAATAGTAAAACCCTTTGCAATAAAAGCAAAGGGTTTCAGTAGTGAAAATATATAGACGCATTATGCGGATTGTCCATCGTTATTATATATACGTTTAGACGATCTGTTTTGGATTACATTACATTTATATAACAAAAAAATACTATCTGTAAGTTTTTAACTTTTTATTGCTTTTAGAGTATATATTGAATGTAATCTAAATTCACTATTTTTGAGATCTTATGTTTTTATGCATCAGCAGAATTCTTTTCAATTTTATTCATGCAAACATCAAAAAAAATCGCTATTGTTGGTAGCGGCCTTGTAGGCTCACTTTTAGCAATCTATTTAAGAAGAAAAGGGCATAAAGTCGATATTTTTGACCGCAGGCCAGATATTAGAAATATTGAATTCTCAGGACGTTCCATTAACCTGGCGATGTCTACAAGAGGGTGGCAGGCGTTGGATCGTGTAGGTTTAGGTGATGAAATTCGAAAGATAGCAATAGCTATGAATAAAAGAGCTATCCATGTATTGGATAAGCCTATGTATTTTCAGCATTATGGGAAAGAAGGAGAAGCTATTTATTCTATTTCCAGGGGGCTTTTAAACAAGAAAATGATTGATCTGGCAGAACGGGAAGGCGCTCGTTTTATTTTTGAATCTAAAGTGATGGACGTTACGCTTGCAGGAGCTACACTTCATGTAGGAAGTGAAGAAAATGAAACATGGGAGAGCCATAAATACGATTTGATCTTTGGAGCAGATGGTGCTTTTTCCAGGACCCGTCATAAAATGCAAAGAAGGAGTAGGTTTGATTATTCTCAGAAATTCTTAAATACAGGATATAAAGAGCTAACAATACCTCCTAATTCTGACGGAACTCATAAACTAGAAAAAAACTCTTTACATATATGGCCGAGGGGTGAATTTATGCTTATTGCTTTGCCCAATCTCAACGGGAGTTTTACTTGTACATTATTTATGCCTTTTGAAGGAGAAAACTCTTTTGAAAGTTTAAACTCGGAAAAGAAAGTACAAGCATTTTTCGAATCTAATTTTCCCTTTATTACAGAAGATATCAATAACCTGACCAGGGATTTTTTTAATAACCCTACCAGTGCTTTGGTGACTATTAAATGTTATCCCTGGACATATTGGGATAAAGTTGCGTTGGTTGGAGATTCTGCACATGCTATAGTTCCTTTTTACGGACAAGGAATGAATGCAGGTTTTGAAGATATTAGGGTTTTAGACGACCTGATGAATTTATATGAAGATGACTGGGAGACTATCTTTAAAGAATATGAAAAGCAAAGAAAATCAAATACAGATGCCATAGCAGAATTAAGTTATAGGAATTTTGTTGAGATGAGTAGTAAAACAGCCGATAAAAACTTTTTATTAAGAAAGAAAATTGAAAAATGGTTTTCTGAAAAACATCCTGATAAGTGGGTGCCTCTTTACAGTAGGGTGACATTTAGTAATGAACCTTATGAAGAAGCTTTAAGACTAGGGGATATGCAAAAAGAAGTTATGGATGAAGTGATGAAGGCTAACCCAGATGTTAGTGGTGAAGAATGGGATCATAAAAAAATAGAAGAAGACATTCTTAATCTATTGAAGAATAAAGCAAAAGGATAATCAAATTCATGAAGACTATAAAACAAAAAAACTTTGCCTTGGCAAAGTTTTTTTGTTTTATATGTATGGAAAAAATCTTTTTATAAAGATGTAAATAATTTTTCCATTTTTTCTTTCTCTTCATCAGCTAGAGTAGGGTCAATCAAAATCCTTCCACTATGCTCATCAGTGATTATTTTTTTTCTGGCTGCAATTTCCATTTGTACCTGAGGTGGAATAGTAAAGAATGAACCTCCTGAAGCTCCTCTTTCAATGGCAACTACTGCCAATCCGTTTTTAACATTAGTTCTTATACGCTTATAGGCAGTAACTAATCTTTCTTCAATTAATTTTTCAAATTCTACAGACTTATCTAATAAAGCTTTTTCTTCTTTTTCAGTCTCTGCCATAATAGCATCTAACTCACCTTTTTTGTGCTTAAGGTGGCTTTCACGTTCTGAAGAACGCTCTTTAGTTTGAGAAATGATCTCTTTTTTCTGCTCTATCTGAACTTTGAATTCTTTGATATTTTTTTCTGCTAGCTGGATTTCTAATTCCTGGAATTCGATTTCTTTACTAAGTGAGTTAAATTCCCTGTTATTCCTAACATTCTTTTGTTGCTCATTATATTTTTTAATAAGCGCCTTAGCATCTTCAATTAGATTTTTCTTGCTGGCAATTTCATGATTTAAGTTATCTAAATCATTTACTAATTTATCCAGACGGGTTTTTAAACCTTCAACTTCGTCTTCCAGATCTTCAACCTCTAATGGTAATTCACCTCTTACATTTCTAATTTCATCTACTCTGGAATCAATTAACTGCAAATCGTATAATGCTCTTAATTTCTCTTCGACGGTAGCTTCTGTTTTCTTTGCCATATGTTAAAAATACTTGATAGGATTAGTATTACTGTCTGATAAAATGATGGCAAAATTATGAATTTTTTCCTTAAGATACTCAACTAAAAGGTTTTTTGTATATTGTTCTGTCTCAAAATGACCGATATCAGCAATAATCAACTGGTTTTCTGCTTTATAAAACTCATGATATTTTATATCGGCTGTGATAAAAATATCTGCTTTTTCTCCTTTTGCGGCTTCGATGGCAAAAGCTCCGCTGCCTCCTAATACAGCTACCTTATTTATTTTTTTATTTAATAGCTTGGAATGCCTGATCACAGACACATTCATTTGTTCTTTTAGAAATTTTAAAAAAGAAACTTCGTCTGTTGGAGTATTTAATTCTCCTACCATTCCCATTCCGATATGCTGATTTGTATTTTCAATTGTTATGACTTCATAAGCAACTTCTTCATAAGGATGATTTTTAAATAAGGCACTTAAAATAGCTTTTTCTCTATGTTTAGGAAAGGTTACATTAATTTGAATTTCTGCTTCATAATGAATCGTGCCGGGAGTTCCCTTTACAGGTTGAGATCCTTCGCCTCCATTAAAAGTTCCGGTTCCTTCATTGTTAAAGCTACACTGATTATAATTTCCTATAGTTCCGGCACCGGCATTAAATAAAGCCTCTCTTAGTTTGTTTGCATTATCTTTTGGAACATATGTGATTAGTTTTTTGATAGTATTTTTTTGAGGAATTAAAACTTTTCTATTTCCTATACCTAAAACATCACAGATTCTAGCATTAACGCCTTGAAAAGAATTATCCAAAGCAGTGTGAATAGCGTAGATAGCTATTTTATTTTCTATGGCTTTAATAACCACTCTCTCTACATAATTTTTCCCGGTTATTTTCTTCAGGCCTGAAAAAATAATCGGGTGAAAACTTATAATCAGGTTGCAGTTTTTTTCAATAGCCTCATCTACTACATTTTCGAGTGTATCTAAAGTGACCAAAACATTTGTGATCTCCATTTGCCGATCTCCGACCAACAGGCCTACATTATCAAAATCTTCTGCGTAATCTAAAGGAGCAAATTCTTCAATTGATGTCAAAAGTTGTTGAACAATCATTGGTGTATATTTTTATTCAAAGATAAAATATTATACTTTCGCCCTGATGGCTTTACTGCGAAAAATACTATTCCCGTTTTCTCTAATATATGCGTTGATAGTTTCTATCCGGAATTTTCTTTTTGATCAAAATATATTTAAATCGGTTTCATACAAATTTCCTGTGATATGTATAGGGAATTTAAGTGTGGGGGGAACCGGAAAAACTCCTATGATAGAATATTTGATACGTTTGCTTCGAAAAGAAATGACAATAGCGACGCTTAGCAGAGGGTATAAGAGGCAGTCTAAAGGATTTTTAATAGCAGAAGATACAACAACGGTACAAGAATTAGGAGATGAACCTTTTCAATATTTTAAAAAGTATAACGATATTATAGTTTCGGTAGACGCAAATAGGAGGGAAGGAATATCGAGACTGAGAGATCTTAAAAATTCTCCTGAAGCTATTCTTTTAGATGATGCATTTCAGCATAGGAAAGTAACAGCAGGGCTAAATATATTGCTTACCGTCTATAATGATCTGTATGTTGATGATTTTATGCTGCCAACCGGTAATTTAAGAGATAATAAGCGAGAGGCAAAAAGAGCAGATGCTATTGTGGTGACCAAATGCCCTGAAAACCTAAATACAATAGAAAAAGAACAAATTATTCAAAAAATAAAACCTGGGAGACATCAAAAAGTGTTTTTTAGTAGTATTCGTTATGATGATCATTTCTACAGCTCTGATAGAAAATTAAAAATTAACGAATTAAAAAAACAATCTTTTACTTTGATTACCGGGATAGCTAATCCGTCTCATTTAATACATCATTTAAAAGCCAAAGAGTTAAACTTTGAGCACTTGAATTTTAAAGATCATCATCATTTTTCTGAAAAAGAAATCGAAAAATTTAAACAAAAAGAAATTATTGTTACTACAGAGAAAGATTATGTTCGACTTTATCAAGAACTTGATCATTTATACTATCTACCTATAGAAACGTATATTCTTTTTGATGAGGCAGAAACTTTTGATAAAATGATTATTGAATTTGTGGAAAATAATAATAAGTAATTAGCATCTATTGCTAACTGGGGAAGTTTTTTAGATATTAACCTCTATATTCTTTAGGATATTGTTTCCTATCTTTTCATAGAATATTTCCGGCTTAAAAGGTTTGGTGATTACATCATTACAACCCGCTTCAAATAAATCATCTGTATTTTCATCTAAAGACATTGCTGTCAGAGCAATTATAGGAATCTTATCGTTAAATTTCCTTATTTCTTTAGTGGTTACTAATCCGCTTATTCCAGGCATATGTATATCCATTAAAATAGCGTTGTATGTATTGTTTTTTGCATTTTCAATGGCTTCATATCCGTCATTGGCAATATCGCAGGTCATTCCTTTTTTAACCAGCATTTTTTTAGTGATCACCTGGTTAATTTTATTGTCTTCTACTACCAAAAGGTGCATATTCTCAAAGAAAGAATCTTCGACTTCTACCACAGTTTCAGAAGTTAACGTTTCTTCTTTTTTGGTGATTTCAAAGTCAATATCAAACATAAAAGTACTTCCTTTCCCTATTTCACTTTCCAATCTTATTTCAGAGTCAAATAAGCTAAGCAAGCTTTTAACTATGGTAAGTCCAAGACCGGTTCCGCCATACTTTCTGTTGATTTGTATAGAACCTTGTGCAAAACTTTCAAAAATAGTAGCTTGTAATTCTTTAGATATTCCTATTCCATTATCTTTAACCTTGAAACATATGGCTACTTTATCTCTTTCTTTAGAAACAATTTCGGCAATTACATTTATGGCACCTTTTTCGGTAAACTTACAAGCGTTACCAATCAGATTAATTAGTATTTGAGATAATTTCAGCGGATCTCCTATGAGTTCTACAGGTAGTTTTTTACTTAGTGTTAACTCAATAGTATTGTTATTTTCTTTTGCCGTTTGATGCAAACTATCTACAACGTCTTTTAGTACCTTTTTGAGATTAAAAGGAATTTTCTGCACAGAAAGTTTTTTAGCCTCAATTTTATTTATTTGTAAGATATCATTAATGAAATTTAGCAAATACTCTCCGGAAAATTTTAACGATTTAAGATGTTCTTTTTGACTATCACTTGGATTTTCTTCCAATAATAAATGAGTTAATCCGGTAACCGCATATAAAGGAGTACGTAATTCGTGACTTACGGTCGATAAAAACTGAGCTTTGGCTTGCATCGCTCTTTCTGCTTCGTCTCTGGCATTTTCTAATTCCAGGTTCTTTTTAAGAAGAAGGTCATTCGTTTTAAACTTGATTTGATTATTTCTATAAAGAGAAATGGTGAGCAATGAAATAATAATAAGTAATGCAGAACTTAAAACAGAAGTAAGTTTTGACATATTTACTTGTTGATTTCCTTCTTGAACATCATTAGTGAGTTGTATGATCAACCTTTTTTCAAAATTGTCTTTTTGTTCCTTTAAGTAAGCATTTCTCTCTTCAATAACCCGAGGATCAGATAAAGCAGCTTCGATTTTTTCTGCTTCTTTAAAATGATAAAAAGCTTTCTTGTAATCCCCAGTTAGCTCATAAATATCGGTTAACATCTTATTGTTCTCCATTTTTAAAATGGGGAAATCAATAGCGTTGGCAATGTTTAGTGCTTCTATTGCAGTTGCAGAAGCTTTTTCATAATCTGACTCTTTAAAATAGATAGAGCTGCGTAGCGTCAGAATTTTAGCATTTAAGTAATTTTTTTCATGAGGATGTTCTAAACTTCCTATTTTTTCTAAAATAGCTTTGGCTTCGTCGAGACTATTTCTTTTATAGTATACAATACTTTCAAAGTAAGAAAGATAATTTAAGAGGTTTTTATCTTTTCTGTTTAATGCTTCTCTCGCACTCCTGATGACCTGGATAGCCTCGTAGTAATGTCGTTTTTCGGCAAGAAATGAAGCTTTTAGGCCTTTTGAGGTTACATTACCATAATCGTACTCATTATAACTTAGGTAGTGTTCAGATAAGTCTAAATAAAATTCGGCTTCATCGTATTCTTTAATGTCGAGATAGATTTGAGCAAATAAATTATTGCATTCTATACGATAGTTATCATTATCTAATGTATCTGCGATTTTTGAAGCCTGATCTAATGTAGTAAAAGCTGTTTTATATTTGGCTTTATTTTTATGATAATGGGTTCTTCTGATAAGATCATTAAAGCTATCTTTCATAGTTTCCTCGTCTTGCGCATTAGCTACAAAACAGCAGGATAGGGCTAATAAAAGATATATAAAACAACGTTTCACAGGTCAAGTTTAATTAGTAAATATAATTATTTCTTGTTAATATGATCAATTAATTCTATAATTCTGCTGCTATATCCCATTTCATTATCATACCAGCCAATGATTTTTACCATGGTTCCTATGACAGAAGTCATTTGCGAATCGAAAGTACACGAATACCTGTTACCTACAATGTCTATTGAGACTATAGGGTCTTTGGTATATGACAAAACGTGCTTAAAACGACCCTGAGATGCAGTTTTAAAAGCATTATTCACCTCTTCAATAGATGTAGGATTTTTAACATTAAATGTGATGTCAGTTAAAGAACCATTAGGTATGGGAACTCTAATACCGCACCCCCCTATAGTATCTGCTAAATCCGGAAATATCTTGGTTAATGCTTTAGCTGCACCGGTGGTGGTAGGTACGATAGATTGAGAAGCGGCTCTTGCTCTTCTTAAATCTCTATGTGGTTGATCGTGTAAACTTTGATCTGTAGTATAAGAATGTACAGTGGTTATGTAAGCTTGCTCTATCCCGCACAGGTCATTAATGATTTTTATCATTGGAGCAGCATTATTTGTAGTGCAGGAAGCATTCGAAATGATTTCTTCAGAACCATCTAAAATATCTTCATTAACTCCAAGGACCACCATTTTAATAGTATCGTCAACCGGAGGAACGCTCAGAATCACTTTTTTTGCTCCATTCTTTAAATGATGCTTTAATGTTTCTTTTGTTTTGAACTTTCCCGAAGCCTCAATTACATAATCTATATTGAAGGGAGTCCAATCAATATTTTTTGGATGCTCTTCATTTAAAACAGTAGTTGTCTGATTGTTTATAGTGATCGTATTTGAACTTACATCTATATCATTTTTTAAAACACCATGGATACTGTCATATTTTAGAAGATGACTTAGTGTATTTATATCGGCTAAGTCATTAATAGCAACTACACTTATATTAGGATTGTCAATAAGTAGCCTAAAAACGGTTCGTCCTATTCTGCCGAAACCGTTAATAGCTATATTAATCTTTTTCATATTGAAATGTAAAATAATCTTTGAAACGAGAAACCTTAGTCGATATGCTTGTGAGCTTTATATGAAGATCTTACTAATGCTCCACTTTCCACATGTCTGAATCCCATTTCAAGTCCGATTTCCCTGTATTTATCAAATTGATCCGGGGTGATAAATTGTTTAACAGGTAAGTGCTTTTTTGAAGGTTGTAAATATTGACCAATGGTTACAATATCTACATTAGCAGCTCTTAAATCTCTTAATGTCTGAATCACTTCTTCTTCAGTTTCTCCCAAACCTAGCATTATACCAGATTTGGTTCTTCTGATTCCTTGATCTTTTAAGTATTTTAAAACTCCCAGACTTCTTTCGTATTTAGCTTGTATACGTACTTCTCTGGTTAAACGCTTAACGGTCTCCATATTGTGAGAAACAACCTCTGGAGCTACTTCTATAATTCGATCTATATTGCGTTCTACTCCTTGAAAATCAGGAATTAAAGTTTCCAAAGTAGTGTTTGGATTCATACGTCGAATAGCTTTTACTGTTTCTGCCCAGATAATAGAACCCATATCTTTCAGGTCATCTCTGTCAACAGATGTAACAACAGCATGCTTAATATTCATTATTTTGATAGAACGTGCAACTTTTTCAGGCTCTTCCCAATCCACAGTTTCCGGCCTTCCGGTTTTTACACCGCAAAATCCACATGAACGTGTGCAGATGTTTCCTAAAATCATGAAAGTAGCGGTTCCTTCTCCCCAGCATTCACCCATATTTGGGCAGCTTCCAGAAGTACAAATAGTATGTAAATTATATTTGTCAACCAATCCGCGAAGCTCTGTATATTTCTTCCCGGTAGGTAATTTTACTCTTAGCCATTTAGGTTTTCCTTTTTGAGGCTTAGGAATTATAGCAGTTTCTGTACTCATAGAAATTCTTTATAAGGACAAAGATACGACTAATCTCTTAAAAAAATTAAATGGTGGTAAGGTACCATCCGCTAAAAAATATTAAGAAAATTATTCCAAGAATACTCAAAACCTTCATGCTAATACCGGGCTGGAACTCTTTAGGAGTATGTTTGGAGGTAATTAACCTGTAATTTACTATAGCATAAAAAGGTGCTGTGATAAAAGATAGTATAGTTGCAATTTGGATGAGTAATGCCATTTCAGACAAAAAGAAAACAAAAATTGCGATTGTTCCAATAACTAAAACCATCATCCAAAAAATGAAAGAATGCTTGATCAGTTTTCCTGCTAATAGTTTAGAAGCATGTGCCATTGCTCTCGGTGAACCATCTAAGGTGGTGATAGTAGTACTGAACATGGTTGTGAACGCAGCAATAGTTATAAAAAGAGCACTGGAATCTCCCAGGTTATTAGTATATAATTTAATTAATTGCTCTGCAAATACACCAGCTCTGTTATCAAAAGTTTCTCCTGAATTATACATGACTAAGGCTCCCAAACTTACAAAGCATACTCCAAGTACAACAGTACCGATGTAGCCAACATTGAAATCTAATAATGAATTCTTAGGCGTATAACTTTTATCTGCGTTTTTCTTTTCTATGGCCCATAAAGAATGCCAGATTGAAATGTCAAAAGGCGCGGGCATCCAACCCATAAAAGCAATTAAAAAAGCAATTTCAACACTGTTTTTTGGTAATACTTGTTGCAAGCTATAACTGTCACTGGAACCTGATATCGCAACTACGACAGCGATTATTGTGCTTAAGGCCAGGGCTATAATTACAAATTTCATTAAGTTGTCCAGGAGCTTATACTTTCCTATGGTAAGAATTAATAAGCAAATGATTGTAATTACAGTACTCCAAAGTACTAAATTATCTGTAATTCCAAATAATTTTACCGCTAGTCCTGCAGTGACAATAGTAACTGCTGTTTGTATAGTAAACATGGTGGCAAAACTGAGGATGAAGTATAACACCAATACCCATTTTCCGAGTTTTTTATATCCATCTAAAAGACTTTCTCCGGTAGCCAGAGCATATTTTGGGCCATATTGAAAGAAAGGATATTTAAAGAGGTTAACCAGCAATAATGCCCAAATGAGTCCGAAACCAAAATCAGCTCCTGCCCGGGTGCTTTGTACCAGGTGAGAAACACCTATGGCAGCCCCTGCAAAGAGTAATCCCGGTCCCAGCTTTTTTAAGAAACTACGCATTTTATTGTTTTTTATTTTGAATAATCTCGGCTAATAACTTTTTTGCCCTTAATAATTTAACTTTTACATTATTTAAAGGCTCTTCCAATTCTTGAGCTATTTCCTGATAACTTAGCTCTTGAAAATATCTTAAATTGATTACTTTTTGATAGTGAGGTTTTAGTTTTTTTATGTAACGCAGTAATTTGGCTAAATTTTGTTCCGTAATTAGCTTATCTTCTGCGGTTGGAGTATCATCCATTACTTCATATACGGCATTATTTTCTTCTTGTATTGCCTGATTGATGATACTTGATTTTTGCTTTCTTATATGATCTATATGGATGTTTTTGGAAATAGTGATTAACCAGGTTTTAAATTCATATTTTTCATCGTAACTGGCTATTTTATCAAAAGCTCTTGAAAATGTTTGAATACTAATATCTTCAGCATCATTTTCATTATGGGTTCTTAATAACTGAAAAGCATAAATATCATTCCAAAAATGATCTAATAGAAAACTGAATGCTTTCTGATCTGCCGCTTTTGCTTTTTTTATAGCGTTTTTAATTAAATGGGGCGTTACTTCCAATATGTCGGTTTTGAAATACTATTGACGATAAATATAGCAAATTGAAAAACAATAAGTGATAATTCTAAAAGAGGAATGTACAGCGATAATGAATTTTCATGTAGTTTCCTGAAAGATTTCACAAAAATAATATATTGTATTAATATTCTTAATAAAGCTAATGAGATTACTGTGATCCAATTAAATTTAATGATCAATAAAAAAATAAATAAGCTCCAGAACAAAAAAGAAGAGAGGTAAAAAATTCCCAATAAAAATTTATGATAAAATTTATAATGTGTAGCTGTAGAGATATGTCTTCTTTTTTGTAAAAACCAATCTTTAAAAGATTCTTTAGGATTTGAATAGACAATACTGTTAAAAGAGTAATTAATGGCTACATTATCTTTTTTTGCTACTTCTTTTATAAAAAGATCATCATCACCACTTTTTATATTCATGTGATTAATATAGCCTTTGTTATTAAAAAACTCACTTTTGTGATAAGCCAGATTTCTTCCAACTCCCATATATGGTATGCCTATTCTGGCATATGAAAAGTATTGAATAGCAGTGATAAGGGTTTCAAATCTGATGAGTGCATTTAAAAAAGATTTTTTAATTTTTTTATAAGGACCATAACCAAGGATAATAGTTTCTTTGCGAGTAAATTTTTTTGCCATTTCCTGAATCCATAAATTAGAATTTGTATGGCAATCTGCATCTGTAAATAAGAGATGATTGTATTTTGATGCTTTGATACCCAGGGTTAAAGCATATTTCTTATTACCCCAAAATGCTTCGGCGTTCTCTACATCTACAATTTTTATTCTTGAATCTCCTTTTGCAAAAGCTTTCATGACTTCTAGTGTGTTGTCACTTGAAGCATCATTGATAAGAATAATTTGAAATTCCGGGTATTCCTGATTTAATACAGAAGGCAGATTATCTTTTAGGTTTTGTGCTTCATTTTTTGCACAAATAATAACAGAAACAGGTGGGAAGGAATCAGGTATAGAAGATTGCATTTCTTTGTGAAATGCAAAAGTCCTGAAAATTAAAAGAAAAAATAATAATTGGATTACTACAACTGCGATGTAAATGTAGAGTAGTAGTATAAGCATATAGCGCTTTTACTAAATTTATTTAGTCTCGATATTTCTACATTCTTGCTCGTCTGGCATTCTTCCGCAAAAACCACAAGCTTCCCCATCTTTATTTAAAAAAGGGTTTTGGCTAGCACATGTCCCTGCAAATTTACCATCTTTTTTTCCCCATATCTTAATAGCAATGCCAGCAAAAGCTAACGCCATAAGTCCTATAGTTAATAATATCAATTTCATTTAAAAAACTTTTGTACAAAAATACAAAAACTTAGCCCTGTAAAAGCTAAGTTTTTGATAAGATTATAATAAAATTTAATTTTTTATTTGATAGGGATATTGGCAACGATATTATCAACTGTTGCTTCTATATTTCCTCCTTTAGGTTCAATAGTAATGTTGTAACTGCTTGCATTTTCTTTAAAAGGAATAGATAGCAATTCGTTTTCGTTTCTTTTTAAAATTCCTAAACTGACCATTTCACCATTGACATCTGCCCACATCTGATAAACCTGTTCTTCTGGTAAATCAGGAAGAGAAACTACATTTATTAAAGATAATTTTTCTACAGGGTTAATGTATGCTACTGTTTTTAGATTGTTAGCTCTTTGATTCCCTCTCAATACATATTTACGAGTTTCCGGATTGTTAAGCACTACAAACTGATTTTTAATGTCTTCCAGTTTGGTGTTAGTAACCAGAATATCATTTTTTAAATCCATAAGTTCACTCGAAACTATAGAATTCTCTTTTGACAGCATACTATTTCGTGACCAAAGGAAAATGGATGAGGTACAGAAGAGTATTGCTGCTACACTTGCTGCAACATAATACCATGGTACTCTATAGGTTGAATTGTGGTGATCTTTTGGTATGTCATTTAAAATTTGCTCTTTAAGCTCTACAGGAGCTTTTATGGCAAATGAACGTGCATAATTTTCTAAATTATCCTGTAACTCGTCATAAGTAGTACGAACTTCAGGATACTTAGAAATATAGTGCTCTACCTGTATAGCTTCTTTCTCGGTTGTAGAACCAATTAAGTACTTTTCAAGCAGGTCGCTTTCTAAAAATATTTCGATATCTTTTTTCATATCCAAACAATTAATAATAATATAACTGGAGCGTTAAAAATTTTTCTTAATTCTCTCAAGCCTATTTTTAGTCTTGATTTAACTGTTCCTAAGGGCATATCTAATGCTTCACTGGCTTCTTGTTGGGTCATGCCCTTAAAAAACAGGGCTTCCAATACAATTTGATATTTTTCATCCAGCGAATTTAAATGCTTCCGTACATCCATATGTTCGGGCACTATGCCATTCACTCCTAGGTTATATACGTTAGAAACTTCAACTTGGATCTCTTGATCTGCTTTTGTGTTAATACTTCTGATCCTGTCAATAGCTGTATTTCGTATAATTCTGAATAACCAGGTAAACAATTTAGCTTTTTTCGGATCATAACTATGAATCTTTTTCCAGACCTTTATTAAGCTTTCCTGCAAAACATCTTTTGCAAGATCTTCGTCTTTTGTTACCTTGAATGCAACCCCTAAAAGCGTATCTCCATAATAATCGTATAATAGAGACATTCCCTTTTCATCTTGCTCCATCAAGAGTTGAACAATATGTTTTTCTAATAACTCCGCCATAAAAAAATATAGATTAACAAAAAATTATGAAATCTAACTAATCCAAAATAGAAAAATCAGACGTACATAAAGTGTAACGAAAAACATTCAAATTTATTAATTAAATATTTAAACCAAAGATATAAGTACATTGAAGTTAAATTTATAAATATTTAGTTAATAGATTTAAAATAAGGAGGGACTCCTACTATTGTTGAAATTAATGTCAAACGGTAATTGAGATTACTCTTTTTTTAGACGTTAATTGATAAAGTTACCGAAATAATAGTAGCTAGTTTAGGTTAGTTAAGTTTGGGACAAATCCTCATCAGTTCTCCTCTGGTGAGGATTTTTTATTTGATGATATTTACCTCAGTCTCAATATGAATATTGAATTTTTCTGCTACAGTTTTCTGGATTTTTTCTGCTAATTTTAATACTTCTGATCCGCTGGCGTTTCCATAATTTACAAGTACAAGAGCTTGATTTTTATGAACTCCGGCGTCTCCATAACGTTTCCCTTTAAAACCTGATTGCTCTATAAGCCAGCCTGCAGGAACTTTTACTTTACCATCTTCCAGTTTATAACTGGGAACTGAAGGATATTTTAAAGATAATTTTTTGAAATCTGAAGCTGAGATAATTGGATTTTTAAAAAAACTACCACTATTTCCTATCTCATCAGGATCTGGTAATTTACTTTTTCTGATCGCAATAACGGCATTGGAAACATCTCTAATGGTAGGAGTGTTAATTTCGTTACTATTTAAAAACTCCTCAATTGCACCATAAGAAGTGTTTAATGAATGATTATTTCTGCTCAATTTAACATTAACGGCAGTAATAACGAATTCTCCTTTAATTTCATGCTTAAAAATAGAATCTCGATAACCAAATTTACAATCGGATAATGTAAAAGTTCGTTTTTTTAATGTTTTAAGGTGGATAGCCTCACAGGAAATAAAGACATCTTTTAATTCTACCCCGTAAGCACCAATATTTTGGATAGGAGCAGTACCAACATTACCTGGAATAAGAGAAAGGTTTTCCAGACCACCGTAATCGTTTTCAATACACCATAATACAAAATTGTGCCAATTCTCTCCTGCTGCAACTCTTACAGTAACAGAAGCTTCATCTTGAGAAACAATTTCTTTTCCTTTTATATTAAGATATAAAATTAAGGCATCTATATCTTTGGTCAAAAGCATATTACTACCACCACCCAAAATAAACTTTTCTTGATTTTTTTTTGAGGCCAAGACTTTAATTAACTCTTCTTCGGAAGAGATTTCGATAAAATATTTTGCATTTACATCAATACCAAATGTATTGAATGGCTTTAATGATATGTTTTCTCTTAGCATCAATTATGATGTGTATTCTTTTAATGCTGCTTTTAATACAGCTACTGCTTTTATAAGATCTTCCTCTTTTAAAACATAAGCGATTCGGATTTGATTTTTGCCGATGCCCGGTGTTGAATAAAAGCCGGCAGCCGGAGCTACCATTACAGTTTCATTATCCAGTTGGAACTTCTCTAAGATCCACTGTGCAAAATCATCAGCATCATCAATAGGAAGCTCAGCGATACAGTAGAAAGCTCCTTTGGGTTTAGCTACTTTTACATTGTCAATTTTTTCTAATTCAGAAATCAAGGTATTTCTCCTGGAAACATATTCTGTTATCACCTCGTCAAAATAATTTTGAGGCGTATCCAGAGCGGCTTCACTTGCAATTTGCGCATATGTTGGTGGAGATAATCTGGCTTGTGCAAATTTTAAAGCTGCGTCAATTACTTGTTTATTCTTTGAAACGATGCATCCTATTCTTGCGCCACACATACTATAACGTTTGGAAACAGAATCTATAATGATTGCATGTTCTTCTAATCCTTCGGCTTGCATGATTGAATAGTGTTCGGCTCCATCGTATGTGAATTCCCTGTAGACTTCATCTGCAATTAAAAAGAGATCGTGCTTTTTAACAATTTCGGCTAATTTTAAAATCTCTTCTTTTGAATAGAGATATCCGGTTGGATTCCCCGGATTGCATATCAAGATAGCTTTTGTTTTTGGAGTAATTAGTTTCTCAAATTCAGATATTGGAGGTAATGCAAAATTATCGTCTATTTTAGAAACTACAGGAACAATATTGACACCGGCCGCTGTTGCAAAACCGTTGTAATTTGCATAAAAAGGTTCCGGAATGATGATTTCATCACCGGTATCTGCAATAGTACCCATTGTAAATAGTAAAGCTTCAGATCCTCCTGTAGTTACTATGATCTCTTCTGAATTTACGTATATGGATTGCTTTTTGTAATAAGCAGCTATTTTTTCTCTGTAAACTTCAGATCCCTCACTTCTGCTGTATTCTAAGACGTTTAAATCGTTGTTTTTAACAGCTTCCAAAGCTATTTTTGGAGTTTTAATATCTGGTTGTCCAATATTAAGATGATATACTTTAGTACCTCTTTTTTTAGCATCTTCAGCAAAAGGAACTAATTTTCTTATTGGAGACTGGGGCATTTTTAAACCCTTTTCAGAAACAGCAGGCATAATGTATTGAATTTTTTAACTTTGCAAATTTGCAAAATATATTTAAAATGACATCATATATCTATGAGTTGTTTTCCTAAGTTAAATAATGTTAAATAATATATTAATTAGGTAGAGCTTTGTTATTTTGTAAATTGCCCATGCTTAATTAACTCGAATAATTGTGATAAGATTAATTGTTTTATATTTTCTTTTTTTACCATTCTCATCCAACGCACAAAAATCTTTTAAATTTTCTAAGAATATTAAAAAAGAAACGGTTTCGTTTCAATTTATAAATAACCTTATAATTCTGCCGATAGAAGTAAATGGGGTAGAGTTATCTTTCATATTAGATACGGGAGTTAGCAAGCCTATATTATTCAATTTAGCCGATGACTCTCTCAATATTAAAAATGTCAAAGAGGTATTTATTAGAGGGCTGGGAGAGGGAGATGCTATAAAGGCATATCACTCTAAAGGAAATAGGTTTAAAATAAATAAAATCTATAATAATGATCAGGATCTTTATGTGGTACTTGATGAAGATATAGATCTTTCGCCCAATCTCGGTATACCGGTTCATGGGATAATAGGCCATGATTTTATTAAAGATTTCGTTCTGGATATCAATTATGTCTCTAAAAAAATAAAATTTTATGAAAGCACTAGTTATAAATATAAAAAGTGTAAAAAATGCGAACAATTTGATCTTGAGATATTTAGAGATAGACCATATGTATTATCTAATGTCACACTCAATGATTCTGTAAATACGCAAGTTAAATTACTTATTGATTCTGGTAGTAGTGATGCTTTATGGTTATTTGAAGACAAAGCTAAAAAGATAAATGTTCCTAAAAATAATTTTAAAGATTTTTTAGGGAGAGGGTTAAGTGGTAGTATTTATGGAGAAAGGTCCCGGGTAAATAATTTTAACTTAGGAACTTTTCAATTAGAAGACGCAAAAGTTTCCTTTCCGGATTCTGTTTCAATTAGGTATATTAAAAAAGAAAATAATAGGAATGGTAGTCTTGGAGCAGAGATTCTAAAACGATTTCATGTTATTCTTGATTATAATTCAAAAAAAATAACATTGCGAAAAAATGCAAATTTTAAGTCACCGTTTAAATATAACATGAGTGGTATAGAATTGCAACATAATGGGATACGCTTTGTAAAAGAATTGGAATCAAATTTAGGAAATGAGGTTAATACTATAGGAGGGAGAGCAAGAGGTATAACGGCTTTAGCTGAATTAAATTATAAAGTGGCTCTGCATCCGGCAAAAGAAATAGCAGAAGTAAGAGAAGGAAGCCCGGCAGAAATAGCAGGATTGCAAAAAGGAGATATACTGGTAACTATTAATAACAGAGAAACATATAGATATTCTTTACAGGAAGTAAATGAGTTATTAAATGAAAAGCCAGGTAAAAAAATTAAATTAACGGTAGAAAGAGAGGGAAAAGAATTAAAATTTGAATTTAGATTAAAAAAAGTACTATAAAAAAAGCCCGATCGGGCTTTTTTTATAGTACTTTTTTGATTGCTCTTATCTTGTACCTTGACCGGGAGGCATTACTTTCCCTTTAATCTTAAGAGCAACATTAGGAGTTTCTGCATTAGAAGTAACTGTGATAGTTTTTCTAATAGGACCTACTCTGTTAGTGTCATATTTTACTTCGATGACCCCCGTTTCTCCAGGTTGAATTGGTCCTTTAGGTTTTTTTGGAATGGTACATCCACAACTGGAGGCAACATTAGAAATAACTAAAGGAGCATTCCCTGTATTTTTAAATTCAAAAACTCTTACCCCGTCACTACCTTTGGAAATATCACCATAATCGATAGTGTCTTCTTTAAACTCAATTTTCGCTGTTTTTGTCTGGGCGTTTAGGGCCATACCCATAATGACAAAAAATGCTAAAGCAACAAATTTTTTCATGGTTTTCATTTTTAGTGAAACGTAAAAATAACTACTTTTATTACAAGAATCAAAATAAACTGCGATTCCTTTTAAAATCTTTTAGATATAGCTACTTTTGCAAATTATCGTCAAAAAGTAGACCAAACTATGCAAATCCCATCAAAATATAATGCACTTGAGGTAGAAGATAAATGGTATTCGTACTGGATGAAACACAATTATTTTCATTCAGAACCAGATAATAGAACTCCGTATACAATAGTAATTCCGCCTCCTAATGTTACCGGGGTATTGCATATGGGACATATGTTAAATAATACGATTCAGGATGTGTTGATTAGAAGAGCTCGCCTCAATGGATTCAATGCCTGCTGGGTTCCCGGAACAGATCATGCTTCTATTGCTACAGAAGCAAAGGTGGTAGCTAAATTGAAAGGGGAGGGGATAGAAAAATCCGATTTAACACGGGAAGAATTTTTGAAGCATGCATGGGACTGGACAGATAAGCATGGGGGAATTATTTTAGAACAATTAAAAAAATTAGGATGTTCTTGTGATTGGGATAGAACTAAGTTTACGATGGATGACGATATGTCAGCATCAGTAATTAAAGTTTTTGTCGATTTATATCAAAAAGGATTGATTTACAGAGGGTATCGCATGGTTAATTGGGATCCTGAAGCAAAAACTACGCTATCTGATGAGGAGGTAAATTATGAAGAAAGACAAGGATTACTGTATTATTTGTCATATTCCATAGAAGGGAGTGATGAAAAAGTAGTGATTGCGACAACCAGGCCAGAAACTATTTTAGGAGATACTGCTATATGTATTAATCCAAAAGATGAGCGTTACAGACATTTAAGAGGTAAAAAAGCAATAGTTCCTATTTGTAACAGGGTAATCCCTATTATTGAAGACGAGTATGTTGATATGGAATTTGGTACAGGATGCTTAAAAGTGACACCTGCACATGATATTAATGATAAAGGCCTTGGAGATAAACATGGACTGGAATTTATAGATATCTTCAATGAGGATGCTTCTTTGAATGGTCACGGATTACATTATGAAGGTAAAGACCGTTTTGTAGTTAGAAAAGAAATCGCAAAAGAGTTGGAAGAAAACGGATTTCTTTTAAAAACAGAGGCTCATACCAATAATGTTGGTACTTCAGAACGTACAAAAGCAGTTATAGAGCCAAGATTGTCAGATCAATGGTTTCTTAAGATGGAAGAGCTGGTAAAACCAGCAATAAAAGCGGTATTGGAAGATGAAGAGGTGAAATTGTTTCCAAAGAAGTTTGAAAATACCTATCGCCATTGGATGGAAAATATAAGAGACTGGAATATTTCACGTCAATTATGGTGGGGGCAACAGATCCCTGCATACTATTATGGAGAGCATAAAGAAGATTTTGTTGTTGCAGAAAGTAAAGAAGAGGCATTAAAATTAGCCATAGAGAGAACAGGGAACGATAAATTATTGTTATCAGATCTAAAGCAAGATGAAGATTCTTTAGATACATGGTTTTCTTCATGGTTATGGCCTATAAGTGTATTTGGGGGAATCATGAACCCGGATAATAAAGAAATAAATTATTATTACCCTACTAATGATTTGGTGACTGGTCCGGATATTCTTTTTTTCTGGGTGGCTCGTATGGTGATTTCCGGATATGAATACAGAAAAGAAAAACCTTTTTCTAATGTGTATTTGACAGGTTTGGTTAGAGATAAACAACGTAGAAAAATGTCAAAACAATTAGGGAATTCACCAGATGCGCTAAAATTAATTGAAGAATTTGGAGCAGATGGAGTTAGAGTTGGTCTATTGTTGAGTTCTGCTGCCGGAAATGATTTAATGTTTGATGAAGCTTTATGTCAGCAAGGAAAAGGATTTGCCAATAAGATATGGAATGCTTTTAGATTGGTTAAAGGGTGGGAAGTTGATGAGAATATCAATCAACCTTCATCTTCTGTAATCGGGATTAACTGGTATAACGCCAGGTTCCAAAAAGTGTTGGCTGAAATTGAAGATGATTTTTCTAAATATCGTATTTCAAATGCGCTAATGGCTACCTATAAATTGATATGGGATGATTTTTGTTCTGAATTACTGGAAATTGTAAAACCTGCTTATCAGCAACCAATTGATAAGAATACTTACGAATCTATTATTCAAATCTTTGAATCTAACCTTAAAATATTGCATCCTTTCATGCCATTCTTAACAGAAGAGATATGGCAACATATCGAAGAGAGAGCGCCAGAAGATGCATTAATTATTTCAAGACTGCCGGAACAGACAAGCATAGACGAACAAATTATTAAAGAATTTAATCACGCCTCAGAAGTGATAGCCGGTATCAGGACTATCAGAAAAGAAAAAAATATTCCTAAGAAAGATAAACTGTCACTTTCTCTAATAAATAATGATGGGGTTTCTACAACTTTTGATGATGTAATCATGAAGTTGGGAAATATAGAAACTATTGATTATGTAAATGAGAAAGTAAACGGGGCACTTTCGTTTAGAGTTAAATCTAATGAATATTACATTCCTCTTAGCGGAGCAGTAAATATTGAAGAAGAAATTAAAAAACTTAAAGAAGAATTAAGTTATACAGAAGGATTTTTAAAGTCTGTAAGGGGGAAATTGTCTAATGAACGTTTTGTTAATAATGCCCCTGAAAAGGTAGTAACTACCGAACGGAAAAAAGAATCGGATGCTCTTGCAAAAATTGAAATGATCAAAGAAAGTCTGGCTGGTTTAGAGCAAGCGTAACCCTACTTGCTATTGTAATTGGTATCCAGAATATATTTGGCTAATTCGATATATTTTTCTTTGGCTTCACGTTCGCTTATATTTTTCGCTTGAAAAAGAGCATTGGTTTTGAATGCGTTTATCAAAGGTTTTTTACTGCCAGGGTTACTAAAATTTTTATTGGCAATTTTATAGTAGGCGTACAGTTTAAGCAATAGATCGGCAGGAAGCGGTTGCGTATAATTATTTATCTTATCAACTGCTTCTTGAAATTTTAAGTCTAATTCTTCACTTGTTTTCATTAGCTTGCTATAATATCAACGCCTCCTTTTACTTTTTGGTGTAGATTAACTTTAATATCTGAGTCAAGAGGTAGAAAAAGATCGACTCTGGATCCAAATTTAATAAATCCGGCATCTGTTCCCTGGACAACTTGTATATCTTTTTTAGCATAGTTTACAATACGCTTCGCCATGGCTCCGGCAATTTGCCTGTATAACACCTCTCCGTAAGTCGGATTTTTAACGACAACAGTAGTTCTTTCATTTTCTTCAGATGCTTTAGGGTGCCAGGCTACTAAATATTTTCCCGGATGATATTTACTAAACGTAATAGCACCACTTAAAGGATAACGTGTCACGTGAACATTGATAGGAGACATGAAAATAGAAACCTGTATGCGTTGGTCTTTGAAGTATTCTTTTTCAAAGACTTCTTCAATTACAACCACCTTTCCATCAACAGGAGCTATGATCTTAGTATCATCTATATTGGTATGACGTTTTGGATTCCTGAAAAATTGAAGGATTAATATTAAAAGTACTATAGCTATTAATTGAAGGCTTGTTTTTAACCAGACTATAGGAATAAAGTATTCTGCTCCCAGGGAAATACCTATGGTCAGTAATAAGGTGATTAAAATAATTTTATGCCCTTCTTTATGAAACATAACTGAAAATTTGTAATGTTAAATATGCAAATGGAGCTGCAAAAACTAAACTGTCTAATCTATCTAATAATCCGCCATGGCCAGGTAAAATTGCTCCACTGTCTTTAACGCCTGCATTCCTTTTAAACTTTGATTCTATAAGGTCGCCTAAGCTACCTGTAATCACTACAATGGCAGCTAGTACAAGCCATTGGTTAAGTTCTAACCCTTTATCATATTTCCATAAAAAAAATGCAGCGAGTAAAGTAAAAATAAATCCGCCTATAAAGCCTTCAACAGTTTTTTTAGGAGATACTTTTTCGTAGAGTTTGGTTCTTCCTAAAGTTTTACCCACGAGATAGGCAAAAGAATCATTAACCCATATCATTATAAAGATACCCATTATTAAAAACTTCGCAAAATGATTCCCTATGTATGGAATCATAGTGAGAAAAATACTGCCTCCTCCAATGTAGAATAAGCTTATAATGAATTTCTGAGTTTTGGAATAACGTATTGTCGATTTTGAAAAAAGATTAATAGTAAGAATGATATTTACTGTACAGCATAACATTAAGAAAACTCTAATAATGGCTTTTTCTTGCACGAGATAAATAAACAACCACCAGACTATCAAAAAGGCAATAAAAATATAATAACCTCTTAATTTTATAATTTTTTTGAATTCGTATAAGCAGGTTAAACCAAAAATTAAGAATAAGAAATCAAAAGCGTCATTACTTAAAAAAACAGCAGCTAATAATAAAAAAACATATAAAATACCAGTAATGGATCGTTTTAAGAGTTCTTTCATCTATTTATAATTTTAATGTAATAAAAATCATAAGAGATTATCACTTTGTTTATGCATTATCCCGGTAATTTTCAGCAGGAAAATTAATTTTATTGGTGTTTTTAAGGTTAATTGAAAACAATATTTCTATAAATCTTCAAGAAGGAGCAAATATAAGTTTTTTGAACTACTTCCATACGAAAGGAAATCTTTTTCTTCTTTAACGTTGAAGTGTTTGATAGTAGTAATATTTGTTGGAATTTTATTCTTATTTCTGCTTTTAATCTTTCGTAACCCTTCACTTATGGTATTAACCAATTGACTGGTGGCTGCAAAAACTATAAAATTATCGGGTAGATCGTGAAGTTTTTGTTCACTGGTTTGATTTGAACTTACTAAAACACCTCCTAATTCTGCAACAAGATTTTCACATGCCGTTAAAAATACTTGGGTGTTTCTACGATCTTTTGAAAACTTAATATTAAATCCTTTAAACTTTTTTTGAAGTTTTTCATTAGTACAATAGACGCTGGTATTTTCCCAGGAATTTTCAGAAATTATATTTCCAAAATTTTGAAGAACTTCTTCTGTAGAATCACAATAAATAAATTTTCCACCGTTCTTTTTAAAATTAATGGTAAATTTCTCATCAATCGGAAGATTGATTTCCGGCATATATTTACTGCGTTCAATCGGATTATTTTCCGATGACCCTTTTGTCTTTTTAAAGCCGAAAATCTTTTTGAACAAACTCATATAGAATTTGGAGCTATTGTAACCTTATTCTTGTAAAGTTATAAAATATTACCCAACATTTTAAAATTTTAATATTTAAAGTAAAAATATTGGGCTTTTTTTATAAAATATTAATTGTCGATTACCTCTTCCTCTTCTTCTTTTTCGAAAGGACGTTTTCCAAAAATCTTTTCAAGATCATCTTTAAAGATTACTTCTTTTTCCAAAAGATGCTCAGCAAGTTCAGTAAGCTTGTCTTTATGTTCTTCCAGAAGGCTAACTGCTCTATCGTATTGTTTTTCTATAATCTGAGAAATCTCTCTGTCTATAGTTAATGCAGTCTCTTCACTATATGGTTTAGAGAAACCATAATCATTTTGCCCACTCGAATCATAATAAGTTAAATTACCTATTTTATCATTAAGTCCATAAACAGTTACCATTCCTCTGGCTTGTTTAGTCACTTTTTCCAGGTCACTTAAAGCTCCGGTAGATATTTTATTAAAAATTACTTTTTCTGCAGCTCTACCTCCAAGAGTGGCACACATTTCATCTAACATCTGTTCAGGTCTTACAATAAGACGTTCTTCTGGTAAGTACCATGCAGCTCCTAATGATTGTCCTCTAGGCACAATAGTTACTTTAACTAATGGAGCGGCATATTCTAACATCCAGCTTACCGTTGCATGTCCGGCTTCGTGATATGCAATAGTTCTTTTCTCTTCAGGAGTGATAATTTTATTTTTCTTTTCTAATCCACCTACTATTCTATCGACAGCATCTAAGAAATCTTGTCTGTCAACGGCCTTTTTTCCATTTCTTGCAGCAATTAATGCAGCCTCGTTACAAACATTAGCAATATCTGCTCCGGAGAATCCAGGAGTTTGCTTGGCTAAAAAGTCTAAATCTAACGTTTCAGATGTTTTAATAGGTCTTAAATGAACTTCGAATATTTCTTTACGTTCTCTGATATCCGGTAAGTCCACATAAATCTGTCTGTCAAATCGACCTGCTCTCATTAAGGCTTTGTCTAATATATCTGCCCTGTTGGTAGCTGCCAATACAATAACATTAGTATTAGTGCCAAAACCATCCATTTCTGTTAAGAGCTGGTTTAGGGTATTTTCCCTCTCATCATTAGATCCGGTAAAATTATTTTTCCCTCTGGCTCTACCTATGGCATCAATTTCATCAATAAATATTATTGCAGGGGATTTATCTTTTGCTTGTTTGAATAAATCTCTTACCCTGGAAGCTCCTACACCTACAAACATTTCTACGAAATCTGAACCGGATAACGAAAAGAAAGGTACTTTAGCTTCACCAGCTACAGCTTTTGCCAATAATGTTTTTCCTGTTCCCGGAGGGCCAACTAATAAAGCTCCTTTAGGTATTTTACCTCCCAGAGAAGTATATTTTTCCGGGCTTTTTAAGAATTCAACAATTTCCTGAACCTCTTCTTTTGCACCTTCAAGGCCGGCAACATCTTTAAATGTTACTCTGCTGTTTATTTTCTCATCAAATAGTTTGGCTTTAGATTTTCCAATATTGAAAATCTGTGCTCCGGCACCACCAGAACCCCCTCCAGACATACGACGCATTAAAAAGATCCAAATCCCAATAAGTAAAACAAATGGTAATATAGAAAGTATAATTTCACTAAAAAGATTAGATTCTGTAGTAAACTCAACTTCTGTATCAAGATTGTATTCTTTTACGGTATTTTTTAGCTCTATTTCAAAATTTTGAAGATCTCCAAACTTTAATTCATAATGTGGAGTTTTACCACTGGTAGGAATGAAAGATTTGTTTTCTGTTCCCTTATGGACATCTTTAGTTAAAGCTTCGTCTTTAAGAAAAACCTTTGCCTGACGCGTATTAGTAATGATTAAAACCTTTTCAACATCACCATTTTTAAGATATTCTTGTAATTCTGATGGTGTTGTTGGATTCAATTTTTGCCAACTCCCGCTACCTGAAAATAGATTTACGCCTATAATCACTATTAAAATAACTGCATAAATCCAGTAAGAACTAAACTTAGGTTTCTTGGTATTCGATTTATTATCTTTAGCCATTAATTTTTACTTAATATATAATTAATAATTGGTTGATATAGATGTTACTTTAGCATCGCCCCATAATCCTTCTATATCATAAAATTCTCTTATGTGTTTTTGGAAAATATGAACTACTACGTTAACATAGTCCATTAATACCCATTCTCCATTGTTTTCTCCCTCTACATGCCAGGGTTTGTCATTTATTTGCTTACTAACTGTTTTTTGAATAGAATTTACAATGGCGTTAACTTGTGTATTTGAAGTACCATTACAGATTATAAAATAGTCACAAACCGTGTTTTCAATCTCCCTCAAATCTAAAATACTAATATCTTTTCCTTTAACCTCTTCTATCCCTTTTAAAATGACTGCTATAAGTTGATCTGGACTACTTTTTTTTATTGCCATTAAATTTTTTTATTTTACACAAAGTTATTACTTTTTTGTTTTTTGAACTATTCAATTTAACATAAAGATTGCATAATAGATTAACTCCTGCTACATGACTATAATCAAACTTGATGCCATTGATTCTACAAATTCTTATCTAAAAAGGATTAGCTTAGAAAATGAACTTGAAAATTACACGATTGTTATAGCTGCAGAGCAGACTTCCGGTAGAGGGCAAATGGGAGCTGTATGGAGCTCAGAACCTTATAAAAACCTGACTTTTAGTATATATACCCGAATCCAGTATATTACCGGAGAACAACAATTTTACATAAGTATAGTAGTGTCACTTTCTATTTTTAAGACGCTACGATTATTAGGAATTCCCAATTTAAAAATAAAATGGCCAAACGACATTTTGTCAGCTAATTACAAAATCTGTGGTATTTTAATAGAAAATGTAATTAAACACAATACGCTTTATGAGAGTGTTATTGGAATAGGACTCAATGTAAATCAGATAAAATTTGAAGGATTGCCAAATGTGTCATCCATGAAATTGCTTACCGGAAAGAATTTTAATCATGATGAAATTGTTCATTTAATTGTTCAGCAAATAAAAGAGTACGATAAAATTCTTGCTAAAGGAGATTACCAATCATTATTTGATGAATATGAAAGTCATCTATTTAGAAAAGATAAGCCTTCTACATTCAAAAACAACGAAGGAGAAGTATTCATGGGTTTTATTAAAGGAATAACTCCTTTAGGTAAACTTAAAGTGTTGTTGGAAGACGATATACTTTCAGAATATGAATTAAAAGAAATAAAATTGATGTATTGATCAATTATAATTGCCCCATTTTATCACTTAAAGTTCCAATGAAATTAGTAATAGGTGCTTTGATCATCATAGCCATCATGGCATTGAATTCACCATCAAATGTTAATTGTACCTCACTTTTATCTGCACCTGATTCGTTGATATTTGCTGTTAAAGAAAAAGGTAATTTATCACTGGCAGCTCCAAAAACGATTTTATCATGCGGTTGTTGTTCTTTAAGTTTTAAGATGATTTCCGGCATTCCTTTTAATGCAAAAATGAATTTCCCTTCTTCTAAAACTTCAAACTTGCTAATACTGTCTGGCATTAACTTTTCAAAATTTTTTACATCAATTAAAAAATTAAAGATATCCTGATTTGATTTATTAACCGTTGTTTTTGGGCCGTCTATAGTCATTTGTAAATATTATCTAAGTTATTGATTCCATGTAGAAGGGCTTAATCGCCAGTCTTTCAAGGTTTCTAATTCTGTATCACTAATGTAATGCGTGTCAATGGCTTGTTCTAATAAAAAATCGTAATTGCTCAACGTATTCAGTTTTACCCGGTCTTTTTCAAAATTTTCTTCTGCCACATCAAATCCATAAGAGAAAATGGCCATCATACCTTTTACATTTGCTCCGGATTCTTTAAGTGCTTTTACTGCATTTAAACTGCTTTTACCTGTACTGATTAGATCTTCTACGACTACTACATTCTGACCATTATCGAGAAAACCTTCAATTTGATTTCCTCTTCCGTGTTTTTTAGGTTCTGGCCTTACGTAAATGAATGGTAATCCTAAGTATTCTGCGACTAGCATGCCTATGCCAATAGCGCCTGTGGCTACTCCGGCTATGACATCTGGCTTTCCGTATTCCATTTCTATTTGTTTAGCCATATTTTCACGTAAAAAATTACGGATAGGAGGGAATGAAAGCGTTATTCTATTGTCACAATAAATAGGAGATTTCCAACCTGAAGCCCATGAAAAAGGATTTTTTGGATTCAGCTTTATTGCATTAATTTGCAGAAGGAGCTCTGCAGTTTTTTTAGCGGTGTCTTTATCTAAAACCATAGTGCAAATGTATAAAGTTTTTATTAATGAATCCCCAGTAATATTAACAAATAAGATTGTCAAAGAAGATGACCGTGAAGTGTTTTTGTTAGAAACTATTAATATTGAAGAGGTTATTGAACAACTGAATACAGGAAAAATTAAAAAAGCCTACTTATTTCATAAAGATGAAGCAGAATTACTTGCTCTGTTTAAGAGCAAACTTCCGGTAGTAGTAGCTGCTGGCGGACTTGTTGTTAATCAAGAAGATAAAATACTCTTTATTTATAGAAACGGTAAGTGGGACATGGCAAAAGGGAAATTAGATAAAGGGGAATCTATAGAAGAAGCTGCCGTTCGGGAAGTAGAAGAAGAGACGGGAGTAAAGCAGCTAAAAATTGATAGATTCCTGGAGACTACATATCATGTTTTTGAGAGGAATGGGGTTTTTAAACTAAAAGAAACGCATTGGTTTTTGATGAATACCAGTTATAAAGGAAAGCTTATTCCGCAAAACGAAGAGGGAATTGAGATAGTGGATTGGAAAGACACGCAACAAATTGCCGAAGCCTTAAAGAATTCGTATCAGAACATTGAGATTGTTATATCTAATTTTCAGAATCAGCTTTCAAAATCCTGAAAACAGGATATTTTAAATGCGCTTTTTCATAATGTTCAGACTGTTTATGAATCCAGTCAAGTTGTGAATACCAATTATTTGCAAATGCTTCTTCTTCTGCCAATTTAGTTTCAAATCGTTGTTTTAGATCTGCATCGTTCTCCAGTAATTCTTTGGCAATATCTTCGAAAACATAAGGAGAAAAACCTTCTTTTTGTTGTAGAATGGTGTCAAAGAAATTCCAATTGAAAAACGAATCTGGAGCTTCAGGTTCTAATGTTTCAATGAGATATCTGATTGCTCGCTGGTTGGTATAAATAATAATGTCTCCTTTTCTAAAAGCGATAGTTTCTGAAGATGGTGAAACAGTAGTATTGAAATGTTGATAATGTCCTTCGTAAGCTGCCGTTCGGGTCTGATAATTTTCAATGCTGTAAGTCTGAACTTGTATAGTAGTATCCGATTCAATCTGGGTCATTTCTACCATATTTTGAGATAAATGATTAATTACATTCCACCATCCTTGCGGAATGACATATGCTTCGGGAATTTGAATTTCTTTTTTTGGCTTAAAGTAGTTTTGATATACAACATCTTTGGTAAAAGGCTGGTCTCTATTGTATTTTAACCTGTTGAATTGAGTTACTTCACTTTTAATGTTTTCTCCTTCGAATCCTTTAAATTTAAGAATGCTTGATTGTGTTGTATCGATTTCCCAATCTAACGGATATGTTTTTTTATTGGAGTACGCTTTGAAGGCTTCATCTCGTAATGTCTTAATAGTATCTTTATCCTCCTCAATGATATCTACCATACTTTTCATGAGTTCGTATGTGCCTTCAACTCTTTGTTTATAAGGTTTAAGCATGTGAGTTTCTACCATCATCCCAAATGTATTCCACAATGTAGTATAGCCTGTAGAATATCTTGGATAATCCATGAATTGTGAAAAACCACTTTCGGGAGTCCTATTAAATACATTCACATAAGGTGTAATGTCCCAGTTTTTTGAAGCTAAAGAATCTTCTAATTTTGTCATTAAAGAAGTGTGTAAATATGCTCCCAGATTACCATTTAATTTATTGTGTTGAGTAAATAAATGGGTAAGAGTGTATTGGTAATCTGCCCCATTACTCACATGATTGTCAATAAAAACATCGGGTTGTACTAAGTGAAAAATTTCGGCAAATGCTTTTGCATTTTTAGTGTCATTTTTGATGAAATCTCTATTTAAATCATAATTTCTGGCATTACCTCTAAATCCGTATTCAAGTGGTCCGTTTTGATTCGTTCTGCTTGTAGAATTTCTATTCAAAGCTCCTCCAATATTATAAACAGGGATGGTAACAATTACTGTACGTTTAGGTATTTTTACTTTATTTGTTGCCAAATCTCTAAAGAATAACATGGTTGCATCTATACCATCACTTTCTCCGGGATGAATTCCGTTGTTTACCAGAAGTATTGCTTTTCGCTCTCTGATTTTGGAAAAATTAAATTCTCCATCATCATTAAAAGTAACAATGTGGAGTGGAAGTCCGCTATCGGTTTCTCCCATGGTTTTAATATTTATTTCGGGGAATTCCCTGGCTAATTCTATATAGAAATCGATAACCTCTTGATATTCTGGTGTCTCAGTTCCTTTGCTGCTTTCAAATAAAGTTAAAAAAGATTCTTTTTCTTCTTGTTCTTGATTCTGACATGCTACAATAATTAAGAAAAAGATAAAAAAGCGCTTCATATGAATAGTATTGGAAGTTAATTGTGAATCAAAAATAACTATTTTATAGATTTTGATTTAATATAATCTTTAACTATAATACTTTTAATAAAAAATGTTACCGGAGAAACAATATTATTGAACTCAGTTTGAAGAAATATGAGTTTAGATAACTTCTTCTTTTTTAAACCATTCTTGAAGTTTGTTTTTTAGTGTAATAGAAGTTAGGGGTTTGGTTAAGTAATCATCTAGCCCCATGCTTATATATTTTTCCGCATCACCTTTTAAAGCATTAGCACTTAAACCAATAATAGGAGGTCTATCAGAGAAATTATTTTTTATATAAGTAGTAGTCTCTATCCCGTCCATTTCGGGCATTTGAATATCCATTAATACTAAATCGAATTTTTGTTGCTTGAATTTCTCGATAGCTATTTTACCATTATTAGCAATCTCTATAGAACATCCTAGCCGTAAAAGCATATGTTTAATGACCTCACAAATCATTTTGTTATCTTCAGCTAATAGAACATGTAATCCTATTTTTAAATTTTCATTTGTAGATGATAAAACGGCTTTTTTATTATTAACACCTTTGTGAGTGTTAATTGTACTTTTTACAGTATTAAAAGTAAACCAGAAAGTACTGCCTTTGTCTATTTCGCTGATAACTCCTATATCGCCATCCATTAAATGAACTAATTTTTTACTAATGTGCAACCCTAATCCGGTTCCTGGTTTAGATTTATTACAATTTGCCTGTTTAAATTCTGAAAAGAGACATTCTTGCTCTTGCTGACTAATACCGATTCCTTGGTCGATGACTTCGATTTTAACCTTAATAGTATCTTCTTGTTCTTCTACAAGGGTAGATTTTATTTTGATAGTTCCTTTATCTGAAAATTTTATCGCATTACCTACCAGGTTTGATAATATCTGATTTATTCTGTTTCCATCAATTTTTATATACTCAGGTATTTCTTCCGATATATCTGTAATAAGATTGATTTTCTTTGATTTACTAGTGGCAAGAAACAATCCGTAAACGTGATTAATAAGTGCTCTAAAATTGATAGTTGTGGTATGGATATCTAGTTTACCAGCTTCCAATTTTGAGAGATCAAGAATTTCATTGATTATTTTAAGCAGATCATTTGAAGACTGATGGATAATCTCGATATGGTTCCTTTCTGTTTCATTTAAATTATTGCTTTTGGATAATAAATCGATAACTCCTATTACTCCTGCCATAGGAGTTCTGATTTCATGGCTCATATTCGCTAAGAAAGTATCTTTGAATTTTGCGTTTAGCAAGATGAGTTTATTCTGCTCCTTTACTTTATCCATTGCGAGCCCCCCAAGAAAGGCAAAAAGCCCTAAGAAAAAAGGAGCTGTATCTATAATGAAATGGATGGGGAAATTTTTATGAACATAAATGATATTATTTACAGAGAAACTCAAATCCATTCTCAGTAAATCAATAGTAATGGCTATTATTGGAAAAAGAAAACCAAAGATGATACCATAAAGAGCATATTTTGCAGCCTCTGTTTTAAACCATCTATTCTTCATTAGTTCACGAGCATTAATAGGATTAGCAATATTTAAAGATACAAAATAACAAACTTCTCTGATTTTTCCAGAAACTCCTATACGTATTAATACGTATATTTTGATGAGAAAATTTGCTGCAACAAACAGGGGAGAATTAATGAAGTTTTAATTCCTTTCATATGAAAATTAGACATGATTATTCTATATCAATAAATTAGTTGATTTTCTTCTCTGACGAAACTATTTTTTGACTCTTACACTTTCCGGAACCAATACTGTGTAATCTCCGTTATTTCTGATTACATCACGAACAATGCTACTGCTTATAAAAGAAGTTCTGGCTGCAGTTAATAAGAAAACAGTTTCTATTTTTGATAGTTCTCTGTTGGTATGCGCAATAGCTTTTTCAAATTCAAAATCTGCAGGATTTCTAAGCCCTCTAAGTATAAAATTTGCATTAATTTCTTTGCAATAATCAACTGTCAATCCTTTGTATGTGGTAACTTTAACTTTAGGTTCATCTTTAAAAGCATTTTCTATGAACTTTTTTCGTTCTTCCAGGGTAAACATGTATTTTTTGGTAGAATTAACCCCAATGGCAACTATAACTTCATCGAAAAGAGGGATTCCGCGTTTTATAATATCGTAATGCCCTAAGGTTAACGGATCAAAAGATCCTGGGAAAATAGCTCTTTTCATGTGTTTATATTTATTGTTTTTGAAAGGTCACATGCTGTTCGCTATTAATCATTCTTCTGTGCGATAAAATTTTTAACATGCTCGTTTCATTATTACTTTGAATTTATTGATTAAAGTTACTCTTTTTCTTTAAAGCTTCCTGAATTGCATTTCCGAAGAGGTCAGGCAAATCAATTCCGGCTTCTGCTGCTTGCTGAGGCACCAGGCTGGCGTCTGTGAAACCTGGTACTGTATTTACTTCCAATAAATAGGGTTCGTCATCAACAAAAATGAACTCACTTCGGGTAAATCCTTCCATTTTTAAAAGATCGTAAATTTTTATCGCAATTTGTGAAACTTTTTCTTCCCATTCTTTAGAAATACGAGCAGGGGTAATCTCTTGAGATTTTCCTTCATATTTAGCCTGATAGTCAAAAAAATCATTGTCTGATACAATTTCAGTGATAGGTAGTACTGTTGTTTTCCCTTTATATTTAATAACTCCTACAGTTACCTCTGTGCCATCTAAAAATGATTCAATTATAATTTCATCGTCTTCCAAAAATGAATTTTCTATGGCAGGAATGAGTGCTTCTTTTGAATATACTTTGGAAATGCCAAAACTGCTTCCGGCCCTGTTTGCTTTTACAAAACAAGGAAGGTGGACTGTATTTATGATGTTATCAACATCAATGGCGTCACCTTTGTTAACATAATATGAAGTCGCGGCTTTTATTCCATAAGGTTTTAAAACTGCTAACAAATCTCGTTTGTTAAATGTTAATGCAGCTTGATAAAAACCACAGCTTGTATGCGGGATATCTAATAATGCGAGGTAAGCTTGTATATAACCATCTTCTCCGGGAGATCCGTGAATAGCATTAAAAACACAATCAAAAGTTATTTTTTGACCGGCTACTTCAATAGAAAAATCGTGTTTATTTACTGGGAACTCGTTTTCGTTGTCATCGACATACACCCATTTTTCTTTAAAAATATGAATTTGATAAGGTGTGAATTTTTCTCTGTCCAAATGTTTATAAACCACCTTTCCACTTTGTAAAGATATTTGATATTCACTCGAATATCCACCCATTATTATCGCTATATTCTGCTTCATATATATACAAAACGATGAAAAAAATCGTTAAACAAAAATATCATTTATTTGATGTAAAGAAAAAAGTATTGTGTTTTTATATCTTTGTTTCCTAAATGACATAATTCATGGGTTTGGTAAAGTTTATTTTAAGTAAGACATTTTTAAAACAAATAGGTTTTGCTCTTATAGCTACAGTTGTTTTAATTTTTATTTTGTTACAATGGTTAAAAGTTTCAACTAATCACAATGATTATATCACTGTACCCGATCTTACTAAAAAAACTATGAATGAGGCCAACAAAATTATTAATGAATCAAATTTGAGGTTAGAATTAAAAGATTCTACAGATTTTAACCCTAAATTTCCTCGTTTTTCGGTTGTAGAACAGAATCCGCCAGCTGGAGGAAAAGTAAAAAAGAACAGGAAAATTTATGTCATTTTAAATCCGTCAGGATACCGACAAGTTACTGTTCCCGATGTTATCCAGGTAACCAGGCGAAATGCAGAGTCAAAACTTCTGGCTGTAGGCCTGATAGTAGATAAGGTGACATATATTGATAGAATTGGAGAAGATATGGTGTTCCAGATAAAACACAATGGAAAATACATTGTTCCGGGAGATCATTTGACAAAAACTTCTAAGGTAGAATTGATTTGTGGAAATGGAAAGAAGGGGAGTTATACTATAGAAGAATAAAAGAGGGGCATTAAAGAAATGAGAGATCAGAACGAAGTAGATGAAGAAGGCGATGAGCTATATGAACATTATAATTTTAAGGCAGGAAATGGACAGGAACCTTTAAGGGTCGATAAATTTTTGATGAATTTTATTGAAAATGCTACCCGAAATAAAATTCAGCAAGCTGCAAAAAATGGTAATGTCTGGGTCAACGGAACTCCGGTTAAATCTAACTATAAAGTAAAAGCAAACGATGAGGTTAAGGTGTTATTTGAACACCCTCCACACGAATACTTGCTTACTCCTGAGAATATTCCCTTAGATATTGTTTATGAAGATGATGTATTGTTGGTTGTAAACAAACCAGCCGGAATGGTTGTTCATCCCGGGCATGGTAATTATAGCGGGACACTCATCAATGCCTTAATTTATCATTTTGAAAACCTTCCAAAAAACAGTAATGAACGCCCTGGCTTGGTACATAGAATAGATAAAGATACCAGTGGTTTGCTTGTGATTGCCAAGACAGAGGAAGCTATGACGCATTTAGCCAAACAGTTTTTTAATAAAACCAGTGAAAGAGAATATATTGCTATTGTCTGGGGAAGCTTGAAAGAAGAAGAAGGAACTATTGAAGGGCACATAGGCAGGCATCCAAAAAACAGGCTTCAAATGACTGTTTTTGAAGATGGAGAACAAGGTAAAGAAGCTGTAACTCATTATAAAACTATAGAGAATCTGGGATATGTTTCATTAATATCCTGTAAATTAGAAACCGGGCGTACCCATCAAATAAGGGTACATATGAAACATATTGGGCATACCCTTTTTAATGATGAGCGTTATGGAGGAGAAAAAATCTTAAAAGGTACTACCTTCTCGAAATATCGGCAATTTGTTGATAATTGCTTTAAAGTTTTACCAAGGCAAGCACTTCATGCCAAAACTTTAGGTTTTGAGCATCCTGTTACGGGGCAATTTATGCGATTTGATTCAGAAATCCCTGGAGACATGCAAGAATGCATTGAAAAATGGCGTCATTATACAAAGCATCAAACTTCTTGATAGTTGTATTGAAAAGTCTTTTGATAACTATTAGGTGATGTTCAAGATCATTTTTAAATTTGAATAAAAAAGGAATGAATATATAATTAATACGACTAAAGTAACTATAAGACAGTATAGTAGCTATTGTTAATTATTAAGTATTCCTGTGATCATTTAAGAAAATAAAATTGACATATGAAAATTGTTATATCACCCGCCAAATCGCTTGACTTTGAAAGTGCATTACCTACAACTAAATTTTCTGAACCACATTTTTTAGAAGAATCAGAACGTTTAAATAAGATTTTAAAGAAGAAGTCTCCTAAGAGCCTGTCAAAACTAATGAGTATTTCGGCTAATTTAGGAGAATTGAACTGGCAAAGAAATCAGGATTGGCAATTACCTTTTACTAAAGATAATGCTCGCCCGGCGGTTTATGCATTTAACGGAGATGTTTACACGGGATTGGATGCATATACGATAGAAGGAGATAAACTGGATAAGCTCCAGGAACAATTAAGAATCCTTTCCGGATTGTATGGAGTTTTAAAACCCTTAGATTTAATGCAGCCATACCGATTAGAAATGGGAACAAAACTACCGGTAGGCGTAAAGAAAAATCTATATGAATTCTGGAAAAAGAAAATTACTCAGAAACTTAATGATGAATTAGAAGATGGAGAACTTTTCGTAAACCTTGCCAGTAACGAGTATTTTAGTGCAGTAGACACTAAAACGCTTAAAGTACCGGTAATTACTCCGCAGTTTAAGGATTTTAAAGACGGAAAACTTAAAATGATTAGTTTCTTTGCGAAAAAGGCCAGGGGGCTTATGGTACGATACATCCTGGATAAAGATGCTAAAACAATTGATGATATTAAAGGTTTTGATTACGAAGGATATAGATTTAGTGAAGAGTACACCACTAAGGATAATGAGTTGGTTTTTATAAGATAAATTATATTTTTAATCCTTGTTATGCTTTACTACCTAATTTTAATATTTCAGGGATTTTGTATTTATCACGCTTATAAAAACGGGAAAAATTATTATTGGTTTTTCTTAATTATACTTCTTCCTGTAATAGGCTGCCTTGTATACATCTTTACACAGGTTTTTTCTAAAGATGATGTAGATAAAGCGCAAAATGAAATCACACATTTGGTTAACCCGACAAAACGGATTAACGACCTTGAAAAGCGATTGAACTTTTCGAATACTTTTGAAAACAGAATTGCATTAGCAGATGCTTATTTACAGAATAATAGGCGAACTGATGCAATAGAACTTTATGAAAGTTCATTGGAAGGGATGTTCAAAAATGATTACTATACGATTACCAGGCTCATTGAAGCCTATTCCTTAGATAATCAAAATGAAAAAGTTGTTGAATATGCGAAACGGATAGAAAAGTCAAATGATTTTAAAAAATCTAAGAGTCAATTCTATTACGGGATAGCACTTGCTAACCTCGAAAAATGGGAAGAAGCTGAGGTAGAATTAAAACAGATAGATACCCGATATTCTAACTATAAAGAGCGTATCGTTTTTGCAGATTTATTGTTGAGTAGAAATAAAACGGAAGAGGCCAGGGAAATTTACAGTGAAATTTTGACTGAAGCAGAACACATGAAGAAAGAGAATAGAAGAAAACACAATGAAAGTATTGAAAAAGCAAGACAACAACTTAATCTTTTAAGGTAAACTATTTTGTTTTGAAGGAATCATTTCTATATTTGTAAGAAAAATAACCTAATCAATATGAAATATTTTTTCCTTTTTGCTTCAATTCTTTTATTTTCTTGTTCAAGCAGTGATTCTAATGATACAGAAACTATTGAAGAAAACCTGAATATTAGAAATGAATTTACCATTTCTGGCGATACGTTTTCAATAAATCATGGATTTTTAGGCTTTGTTCCTAGTTTTGGAGATATAGAAAGAGATAGATTAATTCTCCAAATTTCAAGTAGTTCAGTTAATTCTTCTTTAGCAGCAAATAAAATAGAATTTGATATTAATGGTGATGCTTTAAATGAAGAAATTATAGGGAGTTATGAATTTGAATTTAATGGACCTTTATTTACTGAAAATCTTTTATTATTAGCAGATTTTAATCCTGATGATCAAACATACCAATATCGTATAGATGGAAATTCTTTTTCCAGGGTTGAATTGAACATATTAGCATATGATGAAGAAGAAAGAACAATAACATTAACATTTTCGGGAGTTGGTGATTCTGATGGTATTTCTCGTAATTTTGAAGGAGGTTACAGAGGAACTTTTAGTGACGATTTTGATTAGAAAGAATTTATAAAATAATAATAAAAGTTAATTACTTTCTTTTATATTAAGTTCTATTGTATATTCTATTTTATAAATGTTCTTCCATAAACATCCATATGAACCTTATATCCCAAAGGGAACCAAAAAACTTATAGTAGGCACTTTACCTCCCCCTCGTTTTACAACAGGAGACCTAAAGGAAAAGGATGTAGATTTTTGCTATGGGAGTTATTATAATTCATTGTGGCTATTCATAGATAAGATTCATAATCTAAATTTACGATTTGATCATTCTGAAGAGGCAATTCAGCAACGAAAAGATTTTTTAATAAGTCATCATATCGGAGTGTGTGATATTGTAGAAAGTTGCGAGCGCGAAAAAATTGATGCCTCAGATTTAGGGATGCAAAATATCGTATTAAGGGATTTAATAGAATATTTAAAGCAACACCCAACAATAGATACTTTGTTATTCACGGGAGGGAATAGTAAAAACGGCCCGGAATATTTTTTTAGACAACATATCAAGAAATATGATATCAAATTGAAGCTAATCAGTAATGAAATTCCCAGAATCCATGTTTTTGAATTAAATCACGATTTAAACAAAAGCAATGAAGCAAAAAAGCGATTTATAAAAACAGTTTCCCTGACCTCTCCTTCCGGAGCTGCAAACAGAGCAGTAGGGAGTATTCCCTTGTATAGGCAACTTAAGAAAAAAGACCCAAAGTTTACTACATTCGACTTTAGGGTCTTACAATACAAAAATTACTTCATTAAAGAAGATATATAATAATTAGCTTTTGCTAAGTTTCTCTAATAATAAATCACATTTAGCGATATAACCATAATCCCCAGCTTTGCTCGATTTAGCTAATGCTAAAGACTTTTTTACATTAGTCTCTGCTGTTTTAAAATCTTTTAACTGATAAGCCAATTCTGCGCGGTAATAAATGTACCAAAATGCATTAGGTCTTAATTCAATAGCTTTTTCAAACCATTTGGCAGCAAGATTTAAATCTTTACCTTTTTCATAGTAAAATTGAGCAGCATCAAAATAAGTAGCAGCAGCGATTTCACCGGTAGCATTGATTAACTTATCTTCAATTTCTTTGTAAACCAATGCATCAGAATCTACAAAAACAGGGATTACTACTTTGGTATTTTCCCATTGAATAGTTAAATCGGCACCATTTGCATTGAAGTTTTCAAAACTGATATTCAGGCTTTCCTGCTTGTCTTTTAAATGAATTGAAGGAACTTTGAAGCGTACTAAATCGTTTTCCGGATTATAATTTCCAGCTCCCCATAATTTCGTGTTTTTGTGAATGATAATAGTCCACTCTTTAGCTCCGGGAATAGAGTATAAACCATAAGAACCGGCAGGTATTTTGTTGTTGTTTAATGATACATCTTCACTAATATGAATCTTGGTAGATGAATTTGCCCCTGTTCTCCAAACTTTACCATATGGAATCAAAGCTCCGAAAATCGGACGATCTTTTGCACTGGGTTTTCCGTATTCTAAGGTGATTTTGGCTAAACCTACATTTTGCTCTAATTTAGTTTGCGGACTTAAACTGGCTTTATTGATTTGAGCAAATGTTGAGGCGTATACTAATAAAGATAGAAAGGTAATTGTTGTTTTATTGATCTTCATAAGAATGATTATTTAGTGATATGATCTTAAGTCGTAATGTTAGAGTGTTACTTAATAGGAGTACTTAAAATATTGTAAAAAGCTTCTATTCCGTATGCGATATGTTGAATTTTAAGGTTCTCATTTGGGCTGTGCTGATTATTATCAGGGTTTACCATTGGGACAATAATAGCAGGAATTCCTAATTCATTAATAAAAGCAGCTGTAGGAACAGTACCTCCCATGATTCTTATTTTTACAACATCTTCATTAAATGTATTTGACAATATTTTTTCCAGCCAAGCGGCATAAGAATTATTTACATCTGTTCTAAAAGCAGCTGTAACAGTTCCGCCTTCAAAAGAAACAATTTTGTCATGGTTGAGACGCTCTTCTTTAGTTGGGGTTTTCTCTGTTACATAATACCCTTGTTGTTCAATATGCTTTTTTACAAGATTTTTTAAACGCTCTCCATCGCTTTCCGGAACTAATCTTATATCAATAGCAGCTGTAGCTTTATCTGGTACTATAGTTCTTGCTTGTGTACCAACCCATCCGGAAGATAACCCTCTCACATTTAACGATGGGTATTGTAGAGCTTCCTGGTAATTTGTACCTACTTTTTCAGGGGTTTTGAAGGCTAATCTTTTTTGAATCGCTTCTTCATCATCAGGAACACTTTTAAGGATTTCTTTTGTAGCTGCATCCAAAACTATCCCATCGTAATAGCCATCAATAATTACTTTTCCATTTTCATCTTTCATCGATGCCAATAATTGAGATAGTTGAAATCCCGGATTTGGAGCATAATTCCCATAGTGTCCGCTATGTTGATGCTTTATAGGGCCATATGTTGTAATGTTAATGGTAGTGATTCCTCTGCAACCAAAAACTAAGGTTGGTTTTTCAGAGGGGTGTAACGGACCGTCATTAATAATTAAAAAATCTGCCTGTAATAATTCTTTATATTTTTTAACGGCTTTTGGAAGCGGTTTACTGCCTCGTTCTTCTTCGCTGTCTAAAATCACTTTTACATTAAACGGAATTTCTACTCCTTCTTTTTTCATCAGATCGAATGCACTTAATAACATTATAATCGGACCTTTGTCATCTGAGACAGACCTCCCAAAAACACGTAAGTCATAATTGATTTCTTTATCTAATACTTCCCAGGCTACTTTTTCCCACTTTCCGTTTTTTTCTTCTTTTAGTACAACTTCATACGGATTGCTTTGATCCCATTTACCAGGATCTACCGGCTGGCCATCTAAATGCATATAAAATAAAACGGTAGGCTTTTCATCAATTATAGGAGTAACCGCAAAAAATAATGGCTCTCCTTCAGTTTCCAACACTGCAGAATTGAGTCCACGCTGATTGAATTCTCGGGTTAGCCATGTCATATTTCGCATCATATCACTATGCTCAAGAGAATTATTTGGAATTGCAGTGAATTCTCTTAACTGATCTATGGTTTGTCGTATTTCAGATTTTAAATTGGATTGAAAATCCTGAGCGAATAAAGTGAAAGAAACAAAAAATAAAACAAAAGTTAAGCGCTTTTTCATAGGATGGTTATTTAGGTTTAAAAGTACTAAATCGACTGTATTTGGTAAAATAAAATGATGAAGAATCCATTAAAAATAAAACCCGGCACATCGCCGGGTTTTATCATTTGATTTTAAAAAATGATTTTAATTCAATTCAATCGGCTTATTTAATAAAACAGGCGCTCCAAATCCTAAGTCTTTTAACCTGTCCATTTGAGTAGCTGCATCTCCGACAACCAAATAAATCATTTTACCCGGATTTACATATTGGTTAGCCAATCTTTTTATTTCTTCAATAGTCATATTATTCACTATTTCTTCACGTTGCTTTACATAATCGTTAGGCCAATTGTAATCTCCTATATTTTCAAGGATATTTAATTTTGCCCCTAAAGTTTCAAAAGCTCGTGCGTTACTTTTTAATAAGAAACCTTTAGTAGTTTCCAGATCTTTATCGCTAAACGTTTCCGGATATTCTTCCAGGATATCTTTTATTAATGCTACTGCTTCCAGAGTGATATTTGATCGTACACCTGAGAAGATACCAAAGGTCCCGGGGATTTCTGTACCGCCAAATCCAGATCCGATTCCATAAGTATATCCTTTCCCTTCTCTTAGTTGTTGAGTTAGTCTTGAAGCAAAACCACCGCCTCCAAGAATATAATTCATTACTGTTGCAGGATAGTAATCGTTATCTGTTACCGGTAATGCTAAATACCCTATTCTTAATACAGATTGTTTAGCATTAGGAATATCATAAAAATAAACTTTGGAAGAATTTACAGGTTCAGGGAGTTTGTACTCAGGAATGGTTACTTCTTTATTTTCCCATGACGCTCCTAAATCTTTCAGAGAAGCAAGTACTTTTTCCTGATCAATATCACCAACAATGTAAAAATTAGAAATAGAAGGAGAGATATTATTGTTATAATAAGCTTTTAGATCTTCCATAGTTATATTTTCTACAGAACCCTCTGTACCCGAAAGGCTATTACTAAGAATATGATCTTTACCATAAATAAGCTTATTAAATTGGCTGCCCGCAACTGCATTAGGATTAGCTTTGTTATTTATAATTCCGCTTATGGTTTGCTGTTTTAATAATGTTAATTCTTTTTCATCCCATCTGGGCTCCAAAAGTATTTCTTTCAATAAGGCAATGGTGGCATCGTAGTTTCTCGCCAATGTGTTTCCAAAAATTTCAATGGATTGGTTTCCTGCATTTACATTAATAGTAGCTCCTAATGAATTAATGGCCTCTTCAAGTTCTTCAGTGGTCTTGTTTTTAGTCCCTTTGTTCATCAGATCTGCTAAAAGATTAGCAGTACCAACTTTTTCAGGATTATCTAATAATAAACCACCTTTAATTTTGATATTAAATTGAACTAAAGGTAACTCATCATTAACAATTCCTAATACCTTCATTCCATTGTCTAAGGTTCCTTTCCAAACATCTGGTACTTTAACTTTAGCTGGAGTACCATAAGGAGGCTCAACTGTACGATCAAAGCTCGATGCAGTTCTTTCGTACTCTGAACTTTCAGGAAGATTAATTTCTTCTTCAGCTCCCTGCACTATTTTTTCTTCTACTACTTCTGCCAATTGAGAATCTGTGATAATCAATTCGCTTTGTCCTTTAGGAACAAAACTGGTAATGATATGATGTTTCCCTTTAATATATTTTTCATAAACTCGTTTCACATCATCTGTAGTTACTGCAAGAATATTTTTAATATCCTGATTGATAAAACCGGGATCATTTGCAAAAATGTTGTATTGTGCCAATTGAAACGCTTTGCCTAAAACACTGGAGAGTCCGTTATAGAAATCGGTTTCCAACCCTATTTTTATCCTATCCAGATCTTCCTGAGCAATGCCTTCATTTTCAAATTTTATAAAAGCTTCATTAACTGCGGCTTGTACATCGTTTAAGTTTTTACCCGGGTAAGCCCTGGTGATAAAATTAAACTCACCTGTAAGTTCAGATGTACTGTTAAACATAAACATATTAGGAGCTAATTCTTTTTCTTCGACTAATACTTTTTGAAAAGGTGCCTTTTTTCCATCTGTCAGATATTGTGCAAGTACATCCAAAGCATAAGAATCAGGGTGATAGTTTTCTACTGTAGGCCAGGTAAGCCTTAATTGAGGTAGTCTGGCAAAATTATCTTCGTAATATAATTTTTTTGTGCTGGCAAGGGTAGGAGTATTTTTTGGTAAAGGCGTAATTTCATCTCCGCGTTTAATTTCAGCAAAATATTTTTCTACCCATTCTTTAGCTTGTGCCGAATCAAAATCACCTGCAATTACTAAAGTTGCATTGTTGGGAACATACCATTTTCTGTAAAACTCTTTTACATCTTCTAAAGTTGCATTTTGTAAATCCTCTAAAGAACCTATTACTTGCCAATTATAAGGATGATTTTCAGGGTATAAACTTTTACCTATCACATAATTTGTATGTCCGTAAGGATTGTTATCTACACTTTGTCTTTTCTCATTTTTAACAACTTGTTTTTCTTTAGCAAGTACTTCTTCAGTAACGGTATTGATAAAGAAGCCTAGTTTATCGGCTTCTGCCCATATCATTTTCTCTAAAGCATCATTAGGAACCGTTTGAAAATAATTAGTACGATCTCTGCTTGTAGAACCATTAGCACCAGAACCACCAACTTTACTGTTTAAGATATCTAAACCACCTTTGCCAAGATTTTCAGATTCTAAAAACAGTAAATGTTCGAATAAATGTGCAAATCCTGTTCTTCCGGCTTTTTCTCTTGCAGAACCTACATGAAAGGTAAGAGCGACTGAAGTAATTGGGTCTGATGCATCTTTATGGAAAATGACATCAAGCCCATTATCTAATGTGAATTTTTCAAAAGATACAGAAAGCCCTTCATCGTGTTCTTCTGTTTCTTTACTTTCTTGCTGACAAGAAAAAATAAAAGCACTTAAAAAAAGTGCTATAGTGAATTTAGTGAACGTATTTTTCATTTTAATATGCTGATTGTTTGGAGCAAATTAGCAAAATTTTAACACACCCATTCTTTAGTTAAGAAATTTTTATGAGACTTTTTTATTTGAAGGTCAGTTAAGCCCTTATTTTTTCTACGAACTGAGGAATATTTTCGACTGGATTTGATGAAATATATTTTATAAATGCAGAACCAATAATAGCTCCTTTTGCCTTTTGAATTGCCTGGTTAAAAGTTTCTGAATTACTAATTCCAAAGCCTACGATTTGTGGCGCATTTAAATTCATAGCGTCGATTCTGTTGAAGTAGTCTTCTTGAGTATTTCCAAAACTACTCTGGGCTCCAGTAGTACTTGCAGAACTAACCATATAGATAAATCCACCGGAAACCGAATCAATAAATCGAATTCGTTCGTCAGAAGTCTGAGGAGTTATCAAAAACACATTAATAAGACCATATTTTTCAAAAGTATCCTGATATTCTTCATGATATACATCTACAGGCAGATCAGGGATGATTAATCCGTCAATCCCAATTTCCTGGCATCTTTTACAAAATGCTTCCACGCCATATTGCATCATGGGGTTAAAATACCCCATGATAATTAATGGAATATCAATTGTATTTCTGATGTTTTTAAGCTGATCAAAAAGCTTTTCAGTAGTCATTCCATTTTTTAACGCATGTGTTGAGCTTTCCTGGATGGTTGGCCCATCTGCTAACGGATCACTAAAAGGTAAACCAATTTCAATCATATCTACCCCGGAATCCTGAAGGGATTCGATAATTGGAACCGTATCTTCTAAATTAGGGTATCCTGCTGTAAAATATATAGATAATAATTTTTTATCTTCTTGTAATTTTTTGTTGATTCTGTTCATTTTTATCTTATTGTCATTCCTGCGTAGGCGGGAATCTGTTTATGTTAAATCAAAAATTTTAAATAAATCAATTACAGTTTAAAATAATCTATATAGGTATTTAAATCTTTATCGCCTCTGCCCGATAAATTCACAACTACAATTTCATCTTCTTTAAATGTCCTGTGATCAAATACAGCAAAGGCGTGAGAAGTTTCTATTGCAGGAATAATACCTTCCAATTGGGATAATCCTAAACCGGAAGTCATGGCTTCATCATCTGTAATAGAAATAAATTCTGCTCTCCCGCTTTTATATAAATGCGCATGCATAGGGCCGACACCCGGATAATCCAATCCTGCAGAAATGGAGTAAGGTTCTGTAATTTGTCCGTCATTAGTTTGCATCAATAAAGTCCGGCTTCCATGAATAATTCCATCTTTACCCAATGCAGAGGTTGCTGCACTTTCTCCGGAATGAACTCCTTTTCCGGCTGCTTCTACAGCAATAATGTTAACATCAGCATTATCCAAAAAATGATAATAGGCACCTGCTGCATTACTACCTCCTCCTACACAGGCAATGACATGATCCGGATTTTCTCTACCTTCTTTTTCGTGTAATTGTTTTTTGATTTCTTCTGAAATAACCGATTGAAAACGTGCTACCATATCCGGATAAGGGTGAGGACCAACTACAGATCCTATAATGTAATGTGTATCTACCGGATTATTAATCCAATCCCGAATTGCTTCGTTAGTAGCATCTTTTAATGTTTTACTGCCAGAGGTTGCCGGTACGACTTCTGCACCTAACATTTTCATCCTGGCTACATTGGGAGCTTGTCGTTTAATATCGATTTCTCCCATATAAACCACACATTGAATCCCCATTAAAGCACAAACTGTGGCTGTTGCTACCCCGTGCTGACCTGCTCCTGTTTCTGCAATGATACGATTTTTCCCCAAGCGTTTTGCCATTAAAATCTGCCCGATCGTGTTATTGACTTTATGCGCTCCGGTATGACATAAATCTTCTCGTTTCAGATATATTTTTGTATGGTATTTTTTAGAGAGCCTTTCTGCGTAATAGAGAGGAGTAGGGCGTCCGACATAATCTCTTAATAATTGATGAAATTCCTCTTGAAAAGAAGGTTCAGCCATTACTTTCAGGTAATTCTGTCGTAATTCTTCTACATTAGGATATAACATTTCAGGAATATACGCGCCTCCAAATTCGCCATAATATCCTTTTTCGTTAACATGATATGTTCCCATAACTTTATTCATTATTATTTTCTCTTAATTCAAGAAAACAAGTTTTTTAAATTGTTTTAAATCCTCTGTATTTTTTAAACCAGGTTTAATTTCAAACCGACTGTTTACATCGATTGCATATACCGGTAAATCAGATTTTAAGATTGCTTTTATTTTTTCTACTTCCTCTAAACCAATTCCGCCACTTAAAAAGAAGGGTTTTTCAGATGGATATTTGTTTAATACGTTCCAGTCAAAGGTATATCCGTTTCCGCCCGGAAGTTTTCCTTTGGTATCAAATAAATAAAAATCGCAAACCTCTTCATAAGGTTGTAAAACAGAAAAATCGAAATCATCTTTAATAGAAAAGACTTTAATAACTTCTAATTTTTCTTTTTTTAGCTGAAGACATAATTGCGGACTTTCATTGCCGTGTAACTGAACACCTTGTAAATTGTATTTTGATACTGTTGCTATGATTTCTTCATAGGGTGCATCAACAAAGACCCCGATTTTTTTTATGTTTTCTGGAAGGTCGGATATGATATTTTCAAAATGACGGGAAGATTTTTCCCAGAAAATAAATCCGAGATAATCGGGTCGTAGAGAAGCGACTTCTTCTACATTGTGTTTCATTCCGCATATTTTGAATTTCATTATTAAATTGTTTTGTTTTTGGATTCCTGCCTATGCAGGAATGACGTTGAGTTGATTTAATTTATTTTTATTTATTGACCTTCTTGATAGTTAATCTATTAATGGCTAGCAGTAAGAATAATTAAAGTATTTTAATTTGTCATTCCTGCATAGGCAGGAATCTATCTATTCTCAAACCAGTCAATTGCCAGATCATTCCATTTCGGGTTTTTCTCAATAATTAAATTTATTTTCCATTGTCTTTTCCATTTTTTTAACCTTTTTTCTCTTAAAATGGCATCTTCTACATGATTATATATTTCAAAATATATTAGTTTGTTTAAGTTATATGTTTTGGAAAATCCACTCACTAATTTATTCTTATGCTCAAACATTCTACGCTCTAAATCATTTGTCATTCCAATATATAATGTACCATTCATTTTATTAGAAATTATATAAACATAATACTGATGAACATTCTTAAACATTTTTCTTATATGGATTCCTGCCTTCGCAGGAATGACACGGTTTTTTTTAATTTGTGATTAATCTTTTAAATTTTCACTTATTAATGAATAAAATATTTTATAGTTATCCAGATAATTATTTTGTTTTTGGATTCCTGCCTATGCAGGAATGACATTATTTTTCCAATTCTTTTATAAATTCTATTGCACTTTGTCCCGGATTCTCTGTCTTCATAAAATTCTCACCAATCAAGAAACCTTGAAAACCAAAGTTTTTAAGATCTTTAATTGCTGCGATAGAACTGATTCCGCTTTCAGATACTTTTACAAAATCGTCAGGGATTTTTTCTGAAAGTATTTTACTGGTTTCAATACTAACATCAAAAGTTTTTAGATTTCTGTTATTTACTCCCAACATATCCAAACTTGGCATAATCGATTTATGTAATTCTTCTTCATTGTGAACCTCCAACAAAACATCCAAACCTATACTTTTGGCCGTCTCAGAGAATAATTTGATCTCATCTCTTGATAAAACAGCAGCAATCAAAAGAATAAGATCTGCTCCATATGCTTTTGCTTCTATAATTTGGTAAGGATCAATAATAAACTCTTTTCTGAGTAATGGCATATTCGAAGAAGCCTTTGCCAGTACTAAATCGTCTAAAGAACCCCCAAAATATTTTCCATCAGTTAGTACAGACATTCCGCAAACACCAGCATCTTCGTAACCCTTGGTAACATCCTGCACACTTACTTTTTGATTAATAACAGATTTAGAAGGAGATCTTCGTTTATGCTCAGCAATAATTCCGGTAGTACTATTTCTTAATTTCTTTGCCAGGGAGACAGGCTCTCTTTCAAATAAAACAGATTGTTCCAATTGCGAAACCGGAACTATACTTTTTTTAAGTTCAACCTCAATACGTTTATCTGCAACTATTTTATCTAAGATGTTCATCTATTAATTCTTACTTAATTCCTGAAGCTTTTTTAAAGCTTCCAATCCTTTTCCGCTTAGAAGTGATTCTTTTGCGTTTTCAAACCCTTCTTTAGGTGTTAATCCTTTTACAGTGGCAATAGCCATTCCTGCATTTGCACAGACTACATTATTTTGAGCTGTAGTTCCCTCTCCACTAAGCACTTTCATAAAAATAGCTGCTGAATCTTCAATAGAATCTCCACCGGTAATTTCTTCTTGTTTTAAAGCATGGACTCCAAAATCTGAAGGCTTTATCATACTCTCAGTAGTATTGGAAATTGTTTTTGTATTTCCTGTTAAAGAGATTTCATCATAACCATCTAACGCATGTAAAATAGTGAAGTTCTTATCTGTATTTTGATATAGATATCCGTACATTCTGGCTAACTCCAGGTTAAAAACTCCTACCATTTGATTTTTAGGGAACGCAGGGTTTACCATAGGCCCCAGCATATTAAAAAATGTTTTTACAGCTAATTCTCTTCGGATAGGTGCTACATTTTTCATGGCAGGGTGGAAGAGCGGGGCATGTAAAACACATATCCCGGCTTTTTCAACCGATTTTTCTAAAAAATCTTTTTCATTACTGAATTTGATTCCCAGGTATTCCATAACATTACTCGAACCACATTTAGAAGATACCCCGTAATTTCCATGTTTGGCTACTTTGACACCTGCACCTGCTGTTATAAATGATGATAAGGTAGAAATATTAAAGGTGTCTTTTCCATCTCCTCCTGTCCCGCAAAGATCAATCATATTATATTGTGATAAATCTACTGCCAGGCATAATTCTAATAGTGCATCTCTAAAACCTTCTAATTCTTCAACCGTAATGCTTCGCATCATATAAACGGTTAAAAAAGCAGCAATTTGGCTGGTATTATAAGATCCTTTGGAAATATTAACCAATACGTTTTTTGCTTCTTCTTTAGAAATGGTTTCGTGATTGATTAATCTATTGAGTAATTCTTTCATATAGTGTTTATTAACTTGTAATTGAAACTAGATTTTGCCTTTATTCAAAAGGTAATTTAACTATTCAACCAGTTTTCTAATATTTTCTTCCCATCCGGAGTTAATACAGATTCCGGATGATATTGTACAGCACAAACGTCGTAATCTTTATGCCGTAAAGACATTACTTGTCCGTTTTCATCAAATGATGTAGCAATTAAATCACTTGGTAAATCAGGGTCTATTACCCATGAATGATATCGGCCTACCTCAATTTTTTTATTTAACCCTTTGTAAATCTGATCGTCTTCTGCGGTAATATTGATGGTTGTAGACACACCGTGATATACCTTATCCAGGTTGATGAGTTTACCTCCAAAAACTTCTCCAATAGCCTGTTGCCCTAAGCATACTCCAAAGATACTTTTCTTCTCGGCATATGTTTTTATAATGTCTTTAAGTAATCCAGCTTCATCCGGAATTCCCGGCCCTGGAGACAATACAATTTTATCAAAAGCTTCTACTTCATCTAATGTAAGCTGATCATTTCTGATGGTAGTGACTTCACAATCGAGATCTTCAAGATAGTGTACTAAATTATAAGTGAAACTATCGTAATTATCTATAACTAATATTTTTTTCATCATTAAATGGTTTCTGCTATTTCTAATGCTTTGTTTAATGCTCCAAGTTTATTATACGTTTCCTGGAGCTCATCTTCAGGATTCGATTCAGATACAATTCCGGCACCTGCTTGATAATGTAAGTGATGGTTTTTACTTAAGAAGGTCCTGATCATAATTGCCTGGTTGAAATTCCCTTCAAAATCCATAAAACCAATAGCTCCTCCATAAAAATCTCTATTACATTTTTCATATTTTTCGATAAGCTGCATTGCCCTGTGTTTTGGAGCCCCGCTCAATGTCCCCGCAGGAAAAGTATCTGCAACTACCTGCATCGTATTTGTATTAGGATGCATTTGCCCGGTTACTTTAGAAACCAGGTGAATGACATGAGAAAAGAATTGTACCTCCCTGTATGTATCTACTTTTACCTCACTTCCATGACGACTTAGATCGTTTCTGGCCAGGTCAACCAACATTACATGTTCTGCATTTTCTTTTTCATCTGCCGCCAATTTTTTAGCTAATTCTGCATCCTGTAAATCATTTCCGGTTCTTTTAAAAGTACCAGCTATAGGATGTATTTCTGCCTGCCTGTTTTTCACGACAAGTTGCGCCTCTGGAGAAGAACCAAAGATTTTAAAATCTCCATAATCAAAATAGAATAGATATGGAGAAGGATTTATAGAACGTAGTGCCCTGTATACATTAAACTCATCTCCTTTAAAATTTTGAGAAAACCTTCTGGACAATACCAATTGAAATACATCTCCTCTATAGCAATGTTTTTTTGCTAATTCTACATGTTCTTTATACCCTTCATCTTCTAAATTAGAAGTAGCATTTCCTTCTCTTGTAAAATTATAAGTAGCGAAGTTTTTAGCTTTTAATAATTGCTCAATAGTTTCAATATTACTTTCACCTTCATAACTATGATCAAATATATAAGCTTCATTTTTTAGATGATCTATGGCAATTATGTTTTGATATACTGCGTAGTAAATATCAGGAATATGTAATGAATCTTCTTTCTTTGAAATTTCTATGTCTTCAAAGTAACGAACTGCATCATAGGCAATATATCCGAAGATTCCATTATTGATGAATTTGAAATCATTTTTTGTAGTTTCAAAACGAGAAGAAAATGCAGTAATTTCATTGGGAATATTGACTTCTTTAGTAATATTAATTTCTTCTTTATCTCCGTTTGGAAACGTTTGAGAAAGTATTTCATTCTCTACCTTAATGGTTGAGATAGGATTGCAACAGATATATGAAAAACTATTGTCGTTGGCATGATAGTCACTACTTTCAAGGAGTAAGCTATTAGGGTATTTATCCCGTATTTTTAAATACACGCTAACTGGTGTGATAGTATCTGCCAGGATCTTTTTATACTGTGTTTTTAATGTAAACTTCATATTTCTTTATTAATAAAAAAAGGCTTGTCGTGAAAGACAAACCTTTGTATATTTTTAATCATATTACACTAGCGGTTAGCTCACGAATTAGAGTTTCGTAAGTTCCACCACCAAGTATGATTTATGTTTCTTTTCATAAATTTCAAAATCGAGTCCAAAGATAAAAATATTTTCTAATAGAAAATTGGTTTTATAAAAATTTTAAACCTTTTTGTTTTTGGTGTGTTGTATATAACAAAAAAAGCCTCTGGATAGAGGCTTTTTTTATGATGGAAATTTTTTAGAATTCTAAATCTACAACTAGATCGAATTCGTCATATATAGTTTTATCTCCTAAGTTGTCAAAGAAACTTCCAGATCCGTATCTTAATCCGAATTTAGTTCTGTCTATTTTTAATGCTCCTGTAGCTTTACTTCCATAAATAGAAAGGTCAAACGCTATTTTTTCTGTTTTTCCTTTGATAGTTAAATTTCCGGTTACTTTATAAGCATTTTTCCCATTAGATTTTACCTTAGTTATTACTAAAGAAGAAGTAGGATTGTTAGCAACATTAAAAAAATCTTCAGATTTCATATGTCCGTCAAAGTTTGCTTTAGCCTTTCCGGATAAATCTTCACTGCTAATAGTAGTCATGTCGATTATAAATTCACCTCCCGTAAGTTTGTCGCCATCAAACATAAAATGTCCGGATTTAAGAGCTATGCTTCCGTAATGAGAACCCGTTACTTTATATCCTTTCCAGGTAACTTTACTGTTAGCTACTTTTATTTCTTTTTTTTCTTCGTTTAAAGTAGTAAATGCTAATGTGCTAAAAGCTATTACCAGTGTAAGTCCGATGTTTAGAATTTTGTTTTTCATTTTTCTTTTTTAATTAATTATTTTAAAATTTATATAGTATTAAATAATTCTTGAGTTGACTTTCGCACTTTGGCGAAAAACTGTGTTTTATCTTCAGAAGATCGATATCCTATTGCAGCCGCAACTGTAGATTTTAATCCTTGCTCTTTTAATCCTAATATTTCATCGTATTTATCGGGTTCAAAACCTTCTATAGGGCAAGTGTCTATTTTTAATTGTGCAGCAGCTGAAAGTAAATTTCCTAAAGCAATATATGTCTGCTTTGCTGCCCAGTTTATTTTAGCATCCGATGTAAGTGGAGTAATCTTAGATTTCATAAAATCACCGTAATCTTTCAATTCTTCAATAGCTACACCTCTTGTGTTGGAAACATTTTCGAGATAATTATCAATAAGGTCGTCATTAACATTAATTTCATTACAAAAAATGATGAGATGAGAAGCGTCTACTATCTGTGATTGTCCCCATGATACAGGTTGTAATTGTTTTCTAATATCATCATTTTCTATGATAAGTACCTTGTAAGGCTGTAAACCATATGAAGAAGCAGACAAACGAATTACTTCTTTAAGTGCGTTAAGGTCTTCTTCTGAAATTTTTTTAGAAGCGTCAAATTTTTTAGTAGCGTACCTCCACTGAAGGCTTTCTATATAATTATTCATAAATAGATTTTTAGAATTTGTTTAATAATATATTGAGTGTTTCTAATTCTTTTGTGTTTAATTTTGAAGTGATTGTATGCTCTGCCTTATTAATAACATTATCCATTTTTTCTAAGGAAGCAAGGCCTTCTTCTGTGATTACAATTTCAACTTTTCTTCTATTGCTTTCGCAAATAGCTCTGCAAACTAGCTTTTTTGCAATGAGTTTATCTACCAGTCTTGAAGTGTTACTCATTTTACTGATCATTCTTTCATTAATAGTAGATAGATTAGCTGGATTTCCTTTCTGGCCTCTTAAAATCCTTAAAACATTATATTGCTGCATAGAAACGTCGAAAGATTTTAATCCTTCACCTATAATTTCTTTGATCATATTGTTAACAAGCATCAAGTGTATTATTGTCTTTTTATTCAAAGGAATCTCAGCTGATGTTTTAATATATTTTTCTATATTCATGTTGATACAATATTTGTATATACAAATGTATGTTTATTTTTTATTTTAAAACCTGTTTAATTGATAATTTTTTGTTAAACATTCATTAATTTTGAAGAGTATTATAAATGATATCTAAATTTAGACGATAAAAAAGCTAAGTATTAAATACTTAGATGTTAAATTGGAAGTTTATAAATGTTTATGAAAAGAATAATTACGCTGGTATCTTTAATGGTGTTTTTTGGTTGCAAGAGTGATAAAAAGACTGTGAGTGTTGCTAATCAAAGAGAAAATGAAACAGAAGTTTCTTTATTAAAGCCAAAAGATGTACTAATTGAGGGGGATTTAACGTTAAATGTATATGACTTTGATGGTTTTGAGCCTTTTCTCAATAAAAAGGATGATAAAACCTATGTCATTAATTTTTGGGCGACGTGGTGTAAACCATGCATAGCAGAATTACCGAGTTTTGAACAAATTCAAGAGAAATATAAGGGTGAAAATGTCGAGGTTGTTTTAGTGAGCTTAGATTTTCCAAGGATGTATCGCTCACATGTAATACCATTTATCAAAGATAATAATCTGAAATCTTCTATAATGCTTTTAGATGACCCTAAACAAAACGACTGGATTCCAAGAGTAAATGAAGAATGGTCTGGAGCTATCCCGGCAACAATAGTTTACAATAAGGAAAAAAAGATGTTTTTTGAACAATCTTTTGAATACGCAGAATTAGAAAATACAGTACAACAATTTTTAAAATAAGATCAAATGGGACTAATTAAACACTTATCAATTGCTATTGTCTTTTTACTAGGTGCATATACAATTGGTACAACTACCAATGTAAAAGATGGCTATAAAATAGGAGACTATGCCAGCGATTTTAAATTAACAGGAGTAGATAACAAAGACGTTTCACTTTCTGATTACAAAGATGCCAAAGGGTTTCTTGTAATTTTTACATGTAATACCTGCCCATATGCAGTAGCTTATGAAGACAGGATAATTGCCTTAAATGAAAAATATGCTTCACAAGGAGTACCGGTTATTGCTATTAATCCTAATAATCCAAAAAAGCAACCGGGAGATAGTTTTGATTTGATGAAAGAAAGAGCAAAAGAAAAAGGATTTACTTTTCCATACCTGTTGGATGATGGACAAAAAGTATATCCACAATATGGCGCTACAAGAACACCTCACGTATTTTTACTTGAAAAAACTGCTAAAGGAAATAAAGTAAGGTATATAGGTGCTATAGATGATAATTACCAGGATGCTTCTTCTGTAGAGGCAAAATATGTAGAAGATGCAGTAGATGCAATGTTGAGTGGTAAAGAAATCGAAATCACCAGCACTAAAGCCATTGGATGTTCTATTAAAGTTTAAGCTTTCCTTAAACAGGCAAAATGAATTAATTTTTTATTTTTGAAAACAAAAAAATAGAAATGGCAGATCTTACACAAGAAGAATGGGTTGAACAACTCGAAAAAGATGATAACACAGTAATTTTAGATGTTAGAACCATTGAAGAAGTAGAAGAAGGTTATATCCCAAATTCAAAACATATAGATATTTACCTGGGTCAGGGGTTTGTTGATGAAGTTGAAAAACTGGATAAATCGAAGAATTATTATATCTATTGCAGATCTGGTAACCGAAGCGGTCAGGCATGCACAATTATGAATCAATTGGGATTTGAAAATACCTATAATTTAATGGGAGGATTCAATGAATGGGAAGGCGAAGTAGCTGAATAAAATTCTTTTAACAATATTAAAAAAAGCTAGAAAAGTCAATTTTCTAGCTTTTTTTATATTCAAATAATTAGCAATTATGAAAAGAAGGAATACACAAACCGGCATTATCTGCTGTATTTCTACTGGCATCTTCTCCATACCCTCCTTTTACTTTTTGCAACCCTTCATTGTTTAATTTCCCTATTCGGAATTTATTTAATTCTAACTTTTTTAAAGATTTAGTTTCCATAATAATTCTTTTATGTACTACCTACTCTGTTAAATAAGATTTTCGGCTTCCTCTTTCTACATTTAAAATTCGCATTATTATAATTTAACAGCGGTTTGATGTGATCAATATGCTTTATGATGTGATTTAATCCTTAAAATAAATGATGATATTAATTTGATGGGGTTTCATCATGAATATCCTTAAGTTTATACCGTAATGATATGAGATAAAACTATTTTCTTTATCGTTTATATAATTGATGCAGTATTACCATGATTAGATAATAAGTAAAGTTGTGGATTATAAAAACGAAGATGCTTCTTTTCTTTTCGATAAGAAACCTAATCATTGTATTTTGTTGATGATTTATTGAGCGTCATCCAGAATTTTTAGAAAAGTAGCAGGTTCTGGACGTACTCTGTAATTATCAGTTAAATCTGCAAATATGATTTTACCGTTTTTGTCGGTTATAATCACTGTAGGCATTACTGTATCACTATTATATCCAAGAGCTTGAAAACCAGCAGGAATTCCGTTTTTGCTTGAAATACCAAGTTGTTTGGCAGCTTTATTTTCAGTATCGACCATGAAATGGAAATTAACAGCGTGTTTTTTTGCTAATGATCTGGTGAATTTATGTGGTTGCGGACTTATTAAAATGACTTGAGCTTCTCTTTTTTCCAATTCTTTATATTGTTCTGAAACTTCTTTGATTTGTGCCATACATAAAGGACACCAATTACCTCTGTAGAATAAGTAGATAGCAGATTTTCCTTTAAATGCCGATGTGGTTATTGTTACCTTATTTATATCTTCTAACTGAAATTCTGGTAATAGTCGCCCTGGAATTATATTGGCTTTATCTCTGTTTTTAAACACAGAGAACCATTTTATATATAAAATCCACCCGGTAATTAATAGAAAACTGAACAAAATCTCTTTAACTAAATAATTACCACCTAAAATATCACCCGCTATGCTAAGTAAAAAACCTGTAGCAATCAATACGGAATGAACATTTAAGTTTCTTTGCGTTCTGGGAACTGGTTTTAAAAATAAACCGGCGAAAAAGACAACTACAACAGAAGCGCTTAATAATCGTCCATAATTTCCAAGTGGTAGCGGATTAGAAACAATGAACAAAATTTCATTTATTAAAATGAATAAGCATAGCACCGGAAAGACGCTTATGAATAAAGATTTGATATAATTAGTCATTTACATTTGTAAGATTATTCTTATTTTTATAACAACTTTAATTAAGTTTAAAATGAGAGAAGACTTTTTGCATTATCTCTGGAAACATGGAAAATTTGAAAATACTAAATTAAATACAACTCAGGGGGAAGTTATACAGATTTTTTCTGTAGGAGAACATAATTTAAATGCTGGTCCCGATTTTTTCAATGTGAAATTATCGATAGCAGGCCAATTATGGGCTGGTAACCTGGAAATACATATAAAATCTTCAGATTGGTATGTACATCATCACGAAAAAGATATCCGTTATAACAACGTAGTACTTCATGTAGTGTGGCAAGATGATATGGTGGTATTCAGGAAAGATGAAAGTATTATCCCTACCCTGGAGCTTAAAAGATATGTTTCTGAAAAATTAATATCAAACTATGAGACATTACTTAAAAGAGAGAAAAAATTTATCAATTGCGAAAAAAATATAAGAAATATAAATCGTTTCATTTTAAATAACTGGAAAGAACGTTTATATATAGAACGGCTTGAGCAAAAATCAAAACCGATATTTAAAGAACTTGAAGCTTCAAAAAATGATTGGGAGGCGACTTTATTCAGAATGTTGGCAAAGAATTTTGGTTTAACAGTCAACGGGGATGCATTTTATGAGATGGCCAAAATGATTCCTTTTGATATTATCAGAAAGATTCAGCATGATGCATTATCATTAGAAGCACTCTTATTTGGAGTTTCCGGATTATTAAAAAACGATAATGATGTTGAAAATGTTTATCAAAAAGAATTATTGGAAAGGTTTAACTTTTTAAAAAGAAAGTTTAGTGACATAAAAGCCTCTCAATTTACTCCTAAATTTTTTAGGTTACGCCCTAATAATTTCCCGACAATTCGATTATCCCAATTAGCAATGGTATATACCAACTACAGAAATGTATTTTCAAAATTAATCCTATCAAAAAATATAGAGGAGACATTTGTAGTATTGAATGTAAGAGCTTCAGATTATTGGGAGACACATTATACATTTGGAAAAACATCAGCATATCGCAAAAAAAACGTCAGTAAAGAGTTTATTTCACTTCTGATCATTAATACAATTATTCCTTTGCAATTTTGCTATGCTCGTTATAAAGGAGATGCTATTGATGAAGAATTGATAGCGCGGATTACTGCGTTACCTGCAGAAAAAAATCAGATTATAGAAAAATTTAAGGCTTTAAAGTTAGAATTAGATTCTGCTATAGATAGCCAGGCCTTATTACAACTGTATCGATATTATTGCACTCAAAACCAATGTTTACATTGTGCAATAGGAAACGCAATATTAAAAAGTTAATTCACTAGAATTTTCTTGGCCTCTACAGTTTTTCCATCTTTGATAGTTCTAAAAATATAAAATCCAGGGAGGAGATTAATTTCGATGAGGTCGTTGATAAAAAGAATATCTCCACTTGCAATCACTCTTCCGCTTAATTCTACAATTTCATAAGTTTGATTTGCACCAGATGAAATAACATTCAAATCATCTCCTTGTCTAATCGGATTCGGAAAAAGAATTAAGGTGTTGTTGAAGGGGAAAAAGATGTCAACAGTTTCGGTTTGAATCCGGGTTCCATCATTCAGGACAATGGTAGCTTGATAAGTATTGGTCCCTCCGGATATTTCAAGATCGTCCAGGGTGAGCATTAAGTCATTATTAAAAGGAGGAGTGAATGTTCCAATAGTTTGGGTAACACCCTCTAATGTTTTCTCAAAAATAACCTGACTAACATTAATAGAAGTGCTTAAATTTAAAGTAGAAGTTACAAAGGTATCGTCTGCTAAAAACGCAAAAAAGTTCCTGAAATAACAATTGACTCCTTGTAATTCAAAATCGAATGCTATTCCCGGTACTCCTATGGTATCGTCAAAAACCGGCTCTACAGAAAAGAAACTTTCAGAAAAATCATTTTTGATTAATAAGGCAGTTGTATCGGTAACTGTTTGTGCAATTTCCATATAACGGTCATCTAAAAACCTAACATTATAAGCAGTAGCATTAGGAACCTCGTCCCAACCTAAAAGTATTTCATCATCACAGTTAAATAAAACAGAAGCTAACAATTCGGGAGATATCGCAAAAACTTCGCTGGTATATTGTTCTCCTCCAACTGTCATTCTCAATTGAGCATTACCACTGATGTCACCAATAGGCCATCTAAATAATTCACTGTTTAAATCTGCCTGATCTGTTAAAACCTGCCATCCTTCATTATTTAAATTTAATTCTAACAGGCCTGCGCTTGTTGATAGCGTACTATCCCATCTTAAAATATTTTCCTCTCCACTTATTAACGGATTAACAGCTGTAGGGAAAGTCCATTGAAACTGATCGTCAGAAATTAAATCGTATGCAATAGAAAAACTTTGATTGGTTGTCGTAATCTCATTTCCGGTAATAGTAATGGTATAATTTCCAGAAGACGGATTGTCTATGGTAATGAATTCTACATTGTTTAAATGATCTTCCATTCGTTGTGCAGGCTGAGTAATAGCGTTGATATTGGGAGAAGAATTCAATACCCATGGCAACCAATTATTAGTAGTTTCATCTGTAATTACCATATCAAGATCGTTAACTAAGGCTATAGCATCACCTGGATTGGCTGCAGGATCATTCCATGTCAACGCAATTTTTAATAACCTGATATTGGCAGGAATGGTAATATTGAAAGATTTAGATTCATCTTGAGTTATAGTATCTTCAAAAATCTGATTGTTATCGATAAGATTTACACTTTGCTCTGCATTTAAATTTCCATAACCCGATTCGAAATCAATACCAACCGGACCAATATCATCTGAACCTGCAATGAGTGTTGCTTTGACTAAAGATGAAGGAGGTAGCCGATTGTTATTATTCTGATAAGCTTGTTGTAATAGAATAGAAACACCGGAAACCAGTGCAGCAGCATCTGAAGTTCCGCCGGGAGCATAAGAAACCAATTCGGGTTTTACCCTTCCATCAAATGCCGGACCTTTAGAACTCCTGATATCAATTTCACCATCCCTGTTTATAGCTCCTACTGTTATTATATTTTTAGCTCCTTTAAAGTTTCCTGTCTGATTTGCAAAATTTGGAATCCCGGCATAAGGACCATTTTCAGGCGTTAAGTTTCCGCTATTGCCGGAAGAGAAAATATGTAAAACAGTAGGTAAAGTATTAGTATTTAAATCGTAAGCAGCAGCTTCATTTCCATATTCGTTTTCAATTCTAGTGCCATAAGAATGATTTTGAACAGAAATAGTATTAGACATGAATATTTCCTCATTATCAGGAAAGATTCGTAAGAAACTGGATGAAGTCAAAGAGACAGCATTAGCAACTCCACGTCCTTGAGTAGAAGAATTTCCACCCCCACCAATCACAGTACCAATGAGTGCTGCGTGTGGATCTACTTCGTTGGCTTGAATCCCGGTGAGAAAAAATCGGTTTCTAAAATCAATATCTTCAGTATTGAACAATAGCTCTTTTACAGAAACAACTAATCCTTCCCCATCTAAATCCGGACGTAATCTATGCACTCTATTAATTCTGTTAACACTAATATCATTCTCAACTACAGGAGTTTCTACTTTAGGTATTGCATACAAGTTAATATGCGTGATGTATGGGTTAGCAAGTAGTTTTTCAAAATCTCCTGAAGGGATTTCCAAGATAAAGTTATTCCTATACTCACTATTTATTTTAGACCTGGGAGAAATGCTAATCCAATCATATTTAAAAAGAGTTCCGTTGATAGAATGAACAGAGACTTTTAATTTCTTCTTGGGAAGTCGATTATTTTTATAATCAGATAATAAAGGAGAAGGAAGTTTCCAATCATTATTGACTTCATAAAATGTTGTTTTTTCTGCCCCCGATAGTGTTAAATTTTCTTTTGAACGGATAATGTAGAAGTTTTCCTTATATTTTTTAACAAGTTCTACAGGATAAGAATTACAAAACTCTTTAATATCCGTACTCTTTATGAGGTAAAACCCTCTTGTAAATGTTGAATAATTTAATTTTTTTGAATCCTTTATAAAAATATCAGGAAATTTTTCCTGGCTAAAACTACCGGATACAGTACAAACAAAGAGAAGTAAGCAGAATAATCTTTTCATTAATGAATTTGTAGGTTAATTACCGTAAATGCAATTTATCGAATTTTTATGTTAAAATATATATTGTTAAGAGAATGTTAATATATTGGCAAAAAAATAATAATAAACCATCAAATTAAATTAAAATTATGAAAAAAAGTAAATTTTCACTTTTATTGAGTGCAGCTTTTTTAACGACTACAATGTTTGTTTCTTGTACTAGTGACAATGCAGAAGACGGAATTGTGAATAACGAAGAGTTTGCAGCTGTTGAGTTACAACTGCGTGCAGCAGGTTTCGATACTTCAGATTTAGAAGCAACCACTATGAATGGTGTTTCGGGTTATGCTGTAGAAGGCGATATTTTCTTAACAGTAGAACAGATTAATGATATTTCTCCTCAACTTTCTGTAGAAAACGGAGATGTAGCCAATACTGAACACTACAGAACTACAAATTTAGTAAGTTCGCCAAGAGCGGTTAGCGTTTATATGGATACAGCGTTTCCTGCGATTACTCAAACTGCTTTTGATGAGGCTTTAGCGAGGTATAACGCATTGAATTTAGAATTGGTTTTTCAAAGAGCCAACGGACCAGGTGCAGATATAGATATTTTAGCAGAACGGCTACCTAGAAATATATTAGGTAGAAGTGCAGGCTTTCCAGACGCAGCAGGTAACCCTGCTTCTCCTATAGTGCTTAATAATAGAATTTATGCGCCTAGAGGTAGAAACGGATCTATTCCGGCAGATGCAGTAACTGTAATTGCTCATGAGATAGGACATGCTATTGGTTTCCGTCATACAGATTTCTTTGATCGTTCATTTAGTTGTGGAGGCTCAGCGGTAAACGAAGGTGATGGTGGAGTAGGAGCTATCTTTATCCCGGGAACTCCGGCAGGACCTGAAGCAGGATCATTTATGTTAGCATGTAGTAATGGTACAGATCGTCCATTTACATCAGGAGATCAAACAGCATTGAATACTTTATATTAAGAGTTAAGATTTAAATGTATGAAAAGCCGCTGTTAAGCGGCTTTTTTTATTCGTAAAAAATCATCATTTTTGTTATATGAAGTTCATGGAAAACATAAGGTATTTTTTTGAAAAACATGGTTTTGCAGTATCTTCCAGATTAGCAGATAGATTAGGAATGAAAGCTAAAAATGTGCGTTTGTTTTTTATCTATGTTTCTTTTGCAACCTTTGGAATATGGTTTGCAGTTTATTTGACTCTTGCATTTTGGTTAAAGCTAAAAGATTTAATTTATACTAAGAGGACATCAGTTTTCGACCTGTAAATATGTTTAAATTATTTAAATCTAAAATTTATACAGCAGTCTTACTGTTGTTATTTGTTCTTTTATCAGGAGTTTTCGGATATCGATTTCTTGCAGATTTTTCATGGATAGATGCTGTATATATGACTGTGATTACAATTACAACAGTTGGTTTTAGAGAAGTACAGCCTGTAGACGATGTAACAAAAATTTTTACAATAGCTCTTATTGTATCCAGTGTATTCATTTTTGCTTATGCACTTTCAGTGATTACAGAATACTTATTGACAAGAAGTTCTTTTCAGCAATTAAAAACAAGAAAAATGAAAAAAAAGATTCATCAAATGAGTGATCACGTCATTATTTGTGGGTATGGACGTAATGGAAAACAAGCCGCTGAAAAGTTAAAAGCTTATCGCAGACCATTTGTGGTTGTCGAAAAAGATAAAGACCTGGTTGAAAATAATAAGGAAGATATTCTTATGGTAGAAGGTAATGCCAATGAAGATGAGGTGTTACTGTCTGCAGGAATAGAAAGAGCAGCATGTTTAATTTCTGCCTTGCCTAATGATGCAGATAATCTTTTTATTGTACTTTCTTCAAGGCAATTAAATAAAGACTTAGTGATCATCAGCAGAGCATCAGAAGAAACTTCTCAAAGAAAATTGATGCTGGCCGGAGCAAACAAAACCATTATGCCAGATAAGATAGGGGGGGATCATATGGCTTCTTTAGTAGTTTTACCAGATTTGATCGAATTTATGGATCAGCTTTCTATAGAAGGAGAAAACTCAATTAATTTAGAAGAAGTAGCCATAGAAGATTTACCCGAAAATTATCAATATAAATCTATAATCGACCTGGATTTAAGAAAGAAAACAGGTTGCACCGTTATTGGTTATAAAGAACCTTCAGGAACTTATATTGTAAATCCGGAAGGCGATACAAAATTGCTGCCAAAATCTAAGATTATGGTGCTCGGAAGACCAGAACAAATAAGAAAATTAAATGAAATGTTTCATATTCATGAGAATTACATTTAACTGTCAAAAATTTGATTTACACTTTTTTTTTAGGATATTGGCGACTGCTTAAACTTAAGGCTAACTTTAAATTAATTCAAAATACATATTATGAAGAAATATCTTCTTTCAATTTTTACATTATTAATTCCAATTATAGCGCTAGCTCAGGAGACAGAGAAGCTAGGGTTGGGGCAGCGAATAGACAGATGGTTTCAGCCTATAGCGGACTGGTGGGAACACAAAGTATTGTATCCGTTCCCGGTTCCTATTTTTGGATATGATATTCCTATTGTAGTTTTATTATTGGTTACAGGTGCAACATTTTTCACCCTATATTTTAAATTTCCGAATATAAGATTGTTCCCTGTAGCAATTAATACGGTTAGAGGTAAATATGATGAATTGGATCACCATGGAGCAGGAAAATCTGACTTGGCAGTAGACGGAGATATAAAAGGAACTATAAAAGATGAAAGTCAGGAAGGAGAGGTTAGTCATTTTCAGGCATTAACAACAGCAGTATCTGGAACAGTTGGACTTGGTAATATTGCAGGTGTAGCGGTTGCCATAGCACTTGGTGGACCGGGAGCTACTTTTTGGATGATTGTTTGTGGATTGATCGGGATGTCATCAAAATTCGTAGAATGTACGTTAGGAGTTAAGTATAGAGATGTAGGAGAAGATGGTACTGTATACGGAGGACCGATGTATTATCTTTCTAAAGGATTAAAAGAACGAGGACTAGGGAATTTTGGAAAAATCCTTGGAGGTTTATTTGCGATACTTTGTGTAGGGGCTTCTTTTGGAGGTGGAAACGCTTTTCAGTCCAATCAGGCAGCTGCGCAACTTACCAGTTTAATTGGTATTTCTTTTGAAACATATGGTTTTTGGATTGGAGTTATAATGGCTGCTATCGTGGCTGTAGTGATTATTGGAGGTATTAAAAGAATTGCAACAGTTACAGAAAAAATTGTCCCTTTCATGGCAGGGATCTATATCTTGGCATGTTTGGTAATTATCTTTTCTAATTTTGGTTTTGTTGATGATGCGTTTGGAATGATTATTAAAGGAGCATTTACGCCTATGGCCGGACTAGGAGGATTAGTAGGGGTATTAATTGTTGGTTTCCAAAGAGCAGCATTTTCAAATGAAGCAGGAGCAGGTAGTGCAGCTATTGCGCATTCGGCAGTAAAAACTAAATATTCTGCTTCAGAAGGAGTTGTAGCATTACTGGAACCTTTTATTGATACCGTGGTTATTTGTACAATGACTGCACTGGTAGTTATTTTCTACAATTCAGGAGGAATTTTTACTTATGGTGGTGATGGTGCAGGAAATGTAATTTTAAATGCAACCGGAGAATCAATAGGAGGGGTAGGACTTACTTCTTTAGCTTTTGATTCTGTAATTCCTCATTTCTCTAAGATATTAACAGTGGCTATCGTACTTTTTGCTTTCTCTACAATGATCTCGTGGTCTTATTACGGATTACAATCGTGGAAATTCCTTTTCGGAAAAGGTAAAGGAGCAGATTTAGCATATAAGATTCTATTCCTAATATTTGTAATCATTGGAGCTTCTACAACTTTAAATGCGGTGATTAAATTCTCTGATGCAATGATTCTGGCATTAGTATTCCCGAATATGGTTGGATTATTCTTCTTATTCCCTAAAGTAAAAGACGAATTAGGAAGATATATGGGAGCCATTCGAGGTATGAAAAAATAAAATAAATCTCAACTGAGATGAAAAATTTAAAGTCCCACTTTGTTTTTGCACGACAACAACGAAGTGGGATTTTCTTTTTAATGTTACTGATTGTACTCTTTCAATTGGTGTATTTTTTTGTTGATTTTTCTTCTGAAGACAATATTCATCCCGATGATACAGAGATACTGGCCTTTCAGGAGAAAATTGATTCTATAAGGGATGTAAGATTAACAAAAAGCTCAAGAATTTTTCCTTTTAACCCTAATTATATATCTGATGATAAAGGATATACTCTCGGAATGTCAGTTGAAGAAATCGATAGATTGCTCTTGTTTCGCTCTCAAGGACAATTTGTAAATTCAGCAGAAGAATTTCAGAAAGTAACAAAGGTTTCAGATTCACTCCTGGCAATAATTTCACCGTATTTTAAATTTCCGGAATGGGTTAATAAACAAAACAACAAGGCTATTTCTAAAAAAACGTATGACCACAAGGAGGGTATTCGCAAAAATAGTATCAAGAAAGACTTGAATACTGCTACTGCAGAAGAATTGCAAATAATTAATGGAATAGGAGCTAAGCTATCTGCCCGTATTGTAAAATATAGAGAATTGCTAGGCGGATACTCGTTAGAAGATCAATTGTATGAAGTGTATGGATTGGAGGATGAAGTTGTAAAAAATGTCTTGAATAAGTTTAAAATCATAACTCAACCTGAAATTAAAAAACTGGATATAAACACTGTTTCTATCAAAGAATTAAGTAAGATTCCATACTTATCTTATGAGGAAGCAAAAAAAATAATTAGCTATAGAAGTAAGTTTGGAAGAATTAATTCGATTAATGATTTAACAAAAATTCAAGATTTTCCGCTAGAAAAGATTAATAGAATTGGAGTATATTTGTCAATCGATTAAAAACTGCTTAAAATGAATTTAGATATAGCTACTCAAATGAATTTTGATTATTCAGAAACTCAGCAAATGGTAGCAGCTTCGGCCAAAGAATTTGCTGAACAATACATTCGTCCTAATGTAATGGATTGGGATGAATCTCAAACTTTCCCGATTGATGTTTTTAAGAAAGCCGGAGAAATGGGGTTTATGGGAGTTTTAGTTCCTGAAGAATATGGTGGATCCGGATTAGGGTATCATGAATACATTGCTATTATAGAAGAAATAGCAAAAGTAGATCCGTCTATTGGACTTTCTGTTGCTGCACATAATTCTTTATGTACAAATCATATTCTTTCTTTTGGAAATGAAGAGCAAAAACAAAGATGGATTCCTAAGCTTGCTACCGCAGAATGGATAGGAGCATGGGGATTAACAGAACATAATACAGGTTCTGATGCTGGTGGAATGAGTACTACAGCGGTAAGAGATGGAGATGATTGGATCATAAACGGAGCAAAAAACTTTATCACCCACGGTAAAAGTGGAGATATTGCTGTTGTAATAGTAAGAACTGGTGAAAAAGGAGATTCTCACGGAATGACTGCTTTTGCTATTGAAAAAGGAACTCCTGGGTTTTCCAGCGGTAAGAAAGAAGATAAATTAGGAATGCGTGCCAGTGAAACAGCAGAATTAGTTTTTGATAACTGTAGAGTTTCCGATGCAAATAGATTAGGAGAAATAGGAGATGGATTTATCCAGTCAATGAAAATATTAGATGGCGGACGTATTTCAATAGGAGCTTTATCATTAGGGATAGCTAAAGGAGCTTATGAAGCTGCTTTAAAATATTCAAAAGAACGTATCCAGTTTGGGAAACCTATCAGTAGTTTTCAAGGAGTATCTTTTAAACTTGCAGATATGGCAACAGAAATAGAAGCTTCAGAATTGTTGTTACATAAAGCAGCATTTTTAAAGAATACCAATAAGAAGGTTACTACTGTAGGAGCTATGGGTAAAATGTATGCTTCAGAAGTTTGTGTAAAAGTAGCAAACGATGCAGTTCAAATTCATGGCGGGTATGGATATACAAAGGACTTTCCGGTAGAGAAATTTTACAGAGATTCTAAATTGTGTACTATTGGAGAAGGAACAACTGAGATTCAAAAATTAGTAATTGCCAGAAATATTCTAAAATAATATTAGGTAATACATTAAATTATAAAAAAAGCGACAAATTTATTTGTCGCTTTTTTAGTTTTATGAGGTCTTTGATTTTAAATTAATTACGGTTTTTAAACAACAGAATAATGGTTTTCAAACAATCTTTTAATTAGTTATCCAATTACAACGTTTTCGTTTTTTGCCTCAAAATTTTCAAATAGTTTTTTTGCTAAATTGATGATAACTTATAAAATAATGAAACTATTATGAAAAGAATACTAATGCTTTTTATTGCAATTGGAACTTTGATTGGTTGTAATAAGGAAGAAATTAACGAAAGGCAATTAGAGCCTGCTTTGAATCTAAATGAACAAATAGTTGCATCTGCAACTATTTCAAACTTAAACCTGTCAATCGGATCTAAAGTCATGATGCAGGCATTTTACTGGGATGTTCCAGCTGGCGGAACCTGGTGGGATGAGGTAAAAACCAAAATACCCTCCTGGCAAAATGCAGGAATTGATGCGATTTGGTTGCCACCAGTATCTAAAGCGATGAATGGACCTCTGTCTATGGGATACGATCCTTTTGATTATTTTGATTTTGGGAATTTTGACCAGAATGGATCGTTAGAGACCAGGTTTGGCTCTAAAACAGAATTACAATCCTTAATTGATACAGCCCATAGTCACAATATAAGTGTGATTGCAGATATTGTGATCAATCACAACAGCGGAGGTGCTTCCGAATTTAATATTTTTACCAATAGTAATACTTATACCGATTTTAAACCGGCGTCTGGTTTGTTTAATCGTTCGGCTTATGATTTTCATCCCAATGATTTACGTAATAATGACACGGGGGTTTTTGGTGGTTTTCCAGATTTATCTCATCATAAAAGTTATGTTCAGGACTGGCTATGGAAAAATGCTAATTCGGTAGCTAAATATTATAAGAATGTCATGGGATTTGACGGATGGCGTTTTGATTATGTGAAAGGATTTGAGCCGTGGGTGGTTAAAGAATGGAAAAATGAAGTTGGCGGTTTTACAGTTGGAGAATACTGGGATGGAAATGCAGCAACACTGGATTGGTGGTCTGGACAGGCAGAAGCTTCTGCATTTGATTTTGCATGTTATTACAGGATGAGAGATGCGTTTGAAGGAAATAATCTAAATAGATTAAATGACGATATGTTGTGGAAAAGAAATTCTCAACGTGCGGTAACTTTTGTGACAAATCATGATACAGATGAAATCTTTAATGGGAAAATGTTAGCGTATACATACATTCTAACTCATGAAGGTTATCCAACTATTTTTTACAGAGATTATGAAGAGTGGTTAGATAAGGAACGATTAAATAACCTGATTTGGATTCATAATAACCTGGCAGGAGGAAGTACTAATATACTGCATACAGACGATAACGAATATGTAGCAAGGCGAAACGGGTATAATAACGCCGGGTTAATTGTATATATAAATAATGCCGATCATTGGCAAGAAAGGTGGATAGAAACCAATTGGTCTAATACCAGGATAAAAGATTATACAGGGCATTCAAACTGGGAGCCAGTTACACAAGGGGATAAGTGGGTTAAGATTCAGGTACCTCCAAAAAGCTACTCTGTGTGGTCTGTAAAATAAAAATGAATGATTTTTATTTAAAATAGAAAAAAGATGTATCTTTGCAATCCTAAAAGAGAGGAGGTGGTTAAGATATGTTAATTATACCAGTAAAAGAAGGAGAAAATATAGATAGAGCTTTAAAGCGTTTCAAGCGTAAGTTTGACCGTACAGGGACAATGCGTCAGTTGCGTTCTCGTCAACAATTCACGAAACCTTCTGTAGAAAGAAGAAGTCAGATACAGAAAGCTCAATATATTCAGCATTTAAGAGATCAGGAAGAAATTTAATTGTTCTTCATAAAAGATAAAAAATCCCGTTTTTAACGGGATTTTTTCGTTTTACTAGTTTTATTGTAAGAGTATTGAGATAAAGAAAGTGTATACTATTATAGATTAAATAATAAACTTTAACTTTACTTATTAATCATTTTCTATGCCGTTTCAAGCTTTTTTAGACTATCTGCTCCTGGAGAAGAACTATTCGCCTCATACTGTTACTTCATACAAAACAGATCTATCTTCCTTTTATGAGTTTTGTAAAGCAGATTTTGATCTTGAGAATATAGATCATGTCAATTATGCGATAATCAGAAGCTGGATAGTATTCCTGGTTGATTCAGGGGTGTCTAACAGGTCTGTAAATAGAAAAATAGCTGCTTTAAAGGCATATTATAAATTTTTGCTTAAAATAGGTTGTATAGAAAAAAATCCGTTGTTAAAACACAAAGCTTTAAAAGTTCCTGAAAATATAGAAGTGCCCTTTTCTGAGAATGAAATGGAAAATATTTTTACCAAAATACCTTTTGATGATACTTTTGAAGGCAAACGTGATCATCTCATGATAGCATTGTTTTATGCAACAGGGATAAGAAGAAGTGAATTAATCAATTTAAAAATAAAAGATGTCGATTTTTCTGCAAAAACAATAAAGGTTTTAGGGAAACGAAATAAAGAACGTATCATTCCATTGTTAGATGAATTACTTACTAATATAAAGGGATATCTGACGTATAGAAAAACAGTCTGTTCAGGCGAATCCGGAGATTATCTTTTTTTGGTTAAGAATGGAAATAAAATTTATGAAATGCTTGTTTATAGAGTAATAAATAATTATTTTAGTAAAGCATCTTCAAAAGTAAAAAAGAGTCCGCATGTGTTGAGACATACTTTTGCAACACATATGTTGAACCAAGGTGCAGATTTAAATTCAGTAAAAGAATTATTAGGACATTCAAGTTTAGCTTCTACACAGGTATATACTCATAATAGTATAGCAGAGTTAAAAAAAGCACACCAGAAAGCTCATCCAAGAAGCAAAAAATAATTCTTAGCCTAACGTAAACCAAAGTATAACCCTAAAACAAAAGTGAAATGAAAGTAAACACTCAATCTGTAAATTTTACGGTAGATAGTAAGCTGGTAGATTTCATTCAGAAAAGAATGGATAAGTTGGAGAATTTTTATGATAAGATAATCCATTCAGATGTATATTTAAAAGTCCAGAACACAAGCGCTAAAGAAAATAAAATCGTAGAAGTTAAAGTGCATGTGCCCGGAGATGAGTTTATGGTTAAAAAGCAGTGCAAGACGTTTGAAGAGGGGATAGACACGGCAACAAATTCGCTCGAAAGAGTCTTGTTGAAGAGAAAAGAAAAATTAAGAATGCATTTTTAATGAAAATTTTTTCAAAAATGTTTTGATTAAAAAAATAAATCTATACATTTGCAGTCCGTTAGAAATAGCGGGCTTTTTTTTAGCAAAAAGCCGATGTAGCTCAGCTGGCTAGAGCAGCTGATTTGTAATCAGCAGGTCGTGGGTTCGAGTCCCTCCATCGGCTCTAAAAGAGAGAGTGAAAATTCTCTTAAAAACGTTCTTAAGAATAATTAATTTGGGGAGATACTCAAGCGGCCAACGAGGGCAGACTGTAAATCTGCTGACTATGTCTTCGCAGGTTCGAATCCTGCTCTCCCCACTAAAAGTTTTCGAGAAGCGATTATTAGAAAATTAAAATTTTTGAAAATTGTAAAAAGAAAACTTTTTTGTTTATAGAAATATAAACAAAATTGCTCGAAAGCTGTAGAGATAAATTGTGTTTTTAAGGCAAAATATTTCTAAGAAAGATAAAGATTATTTTATGAATGCGTAAAAGTGTCATAGAATAATCTGTTATTTATTGAAATAATGATATTTACCAAGCCGATGTAGCTCAGGGGTAGAGCGTTTCCTTGGTAAGGAAGAGGTCACGAGTTCAAATCTCGTCATTGGCTCAATATTAGCAGGAATTAAAACACTAATATTAATATATATAACTAAGATTAAAATTATTAAATCATGGCAAAGGAAACTTTTGATCGTTCCAAACCGCACTTAAATATTGGTACTATTGGACATGTCGATCACGGTAAAACTACGTTGACAGCTGCTATTACAAAAGTATTAGCAGAAAAAGGTCTTTCTGAAATAAGAGACTTCTCAACTATTGATAATGCTCCAGAAGAAAAAGAAAGAGGTATTACAATTAACACTTCGCACGTAGAGTATCAAACTGCGAATCGTCACTATGCACACGTTGATTGTCCTGGTCACGCCGATTATGTAAAGAACATGGTAACTGGTGCTGCTCAGATGGATGGTGCTATCTTAGTTGTTGCTGCAACGGATGGTCCAATGCCACAAACTCGTGAGCACATCCTTTTAGGACGTCAGGTTGGAGTTCCAAGAATCGTTGTATTCATGAATAAAGTGGATATGGTTGATGATGAGGAATTATTAGAATTAGTAGAAATGGAAATAAGAGAACTACTTTCTTTCTACGAGTATGATGGAGATAACGGTCCTGTAGTTGCTGGATCTGCTTTAGGAGCTCTTAACGGAGAAGAAAAGTGGGTAAATACAGTAGTTGAGTTAATGGATGCTGTTGATAGCTGGATTGAATTACCTCAAAGAGATGTAGATAAAGATTTCTTAATGCCTGTAGAAGATGTATTTACAATTACTGGTCGTGGTACTGTTGCAACTGGACGTATCGAAACTGGTGTTGCTAATACTGGAGATGCTGTAGATATCATTGGTATGGGAGCAGAAAAATTATCTTCTACTATTACTGGGGTTGAGATGTTCCGTAAGATTCTTGATAGAGGTGAAGCTGGAGATAACGTAGGTATCTTATTGAGAGGTATTGAAAAGAGTGATATTAAAAGAGGTATGGTTATCTGTAAGCCAGGTTCTGTAACTCCTCACTCTAAATTTAAAGCAGAGGTTTATATCCTTAAAAAAGAAGAAGGTGGACGTCACACTCCATTCCATAACAACTACCGTCCTCAGTTTTACGTACGTACAACTGACGTAACAGGTACTATTAACTTGCCTGATGGAGTTGAGATGGTAATGCCTGGTGATAACTTAACTATATCAGTTGATTTGTTATCTCCAATTGCACTTAGTATAGGTTTACGTTTTGCGATCCGTGAAGGTGGTAGAACTGTAGGTGCAGGTCAGGTAACTGAAATTTTAGACTAAACATAAGTTTAAGGTTATATATTAAGGTGTCCCGCTTTTAGCGGGATACCTTTCAAATTAAATAAGCATTTGTGATTGTTTAATTGATCACAAGAAAAACGGGTGTAGCTCAGTTGGTAGAGCACTGGTCTCCAAAACCAGGTGTCGGGAGTTCGAGTCTCTCCTCCCGTGCAAATTGAAGAGAAAAATACAAGAGATTAATTGAAATAATAATGGTCTCTCTGAAAGAATTAAAGATATGGGGATTTTAAAATACATCAAAGAATCGTACGAAGAGCTAAGAGCTAATGTTACATGGCCAACCTGGGCTGTAGGACAGAACCTTATGGTTGTTGTTGCTGTATTTTCTATCATATTTTCTTTAGCGATTTGGGGTGTAGATACAGGTTTTCAAAAAATAATAAGCTTGTATTTTAATCTGATAGGTAATTAACTAAATACAAATTGAGAGGAATGGCAGAAGCATTAGTGAAAAATTGGTATGTAGTTAGGGCTGTTAGTGGTCAGGAAAATAAGGTTAAGACGTATATTGAGAACGAAATAGCCCGATTGGACTTTTCTGATTATGTAGATGAAGTATTGGTTCCTACCGAAAAAGTGATTCAAATTCGTAACGGTAAAAAAGTAAACAAAGAAAGAGTTTACTTTCCTGGTTATGTAATGGTGAAGGCAAATTTAGGTGGGGAAATAGTTCATGTCATAAAGTCAATTACCGGAGTTATAGGTTTTCTGGGAGAGGTAAAAGGAGGAGATCCTGTGCCATTAAGAAAATCTGAAGTGAATAGAATGTTAGGAAAGGTTGATGAGCTTTCAGTAAAAACAGATAACGTTGCGATTCCATTTATATTAGGGGAAACTGTAAAAGTTATCGATGGACCTTTCAATGGTTTTAATGGAACTGTAGAAAAGATTAATGAAGAAAAACGCAAGCTTGAGGTAATGGTGAAAATTTTCGGAAGAAAAACACCATTGGAATTAAGTTATATGCAAGTAGAAAAAGTATAGAACTGTTACAAATTATATAAAGAAAAACTTCTGCTTCCAATATAGAAGTCTTTCGAATTTAAATTAGAACAATGGCAAAAGAAGTAAGTAAAGTAGTTAAACTACAAGTTAGGGGAGGTGCAGCGAATCCGTCGCCACCGGTTGGACCCGCTTTAGGTGCTGCCGGAGTTAACATCATGGAATTCTGTAAGCAATTTAATGCTCGTACACAGGATAAACCAGGTAAGATATTACCAGTTGTTATCACGGTATATAAAGATAAGTCATTTGACTTTATCATTAAGACACCGCCGGCGGCAGTTCAGCTCATGGAAGCGGCTAAGATTAAAAAAGGATCTGGTGAACCTAACAGAAAGAAAGTAGCAAAAGTTACCTGGGATCAGGTTAAAGCAATTGCTGAAGACAAAATGCAAGATCTTAATGCATTTACCATAGAATCTGCTATGAGCATGGTAGCTGGTACTGCCAGATCTATGGGGTTAAAAGTAACTGGACCTAAGCCTTTTTAATCTTAAAAGAATCACGAAATGGCAAAATTAACAAAGAAAAAGAAGGAAGCCTTGTCAAAAATTGACAAGAATAAACTGTACTCAGTTGATGAAGCTTCTGCTCTAGTAAAAGAAATAACTAACGTAAAATTTGATGCATCAGTAGATATCGCTGTACGATTAGGAGTAGATCCGCGTAAAGCTAATCAAATGGTAAGAGGGGTTGTAACATTACCTCATGGTACCGGTAAAGATGTAAAAGTTTTAGCATTAGTAACTCCGGATAAAGAAGCTGAAGCTAAAGAAGCTGGTGCTGATTATGTTGGATTGGATGAATACCTGCAAAAAATTAAAGGTGGATGGACTGATGTTGATGTAATTATCACTATGCCTAGTGTAATGGGTAAATTAGGTCCGTTAGGTAGAGTTTTAGGCCCAAGAGGTTTAATGCCTAACCCTAAAACAGGTACTGTTACTATGGATATAGCTAAGGCTGTAGCTGAAGTAAAAGCAGGTAAGATCGATTTTAAAGTTGATAAAACAGGAATCGTTCATGCTGGTATAGGAAAAGCTTCATTTACTGCAGATAAAATAGCAGGGAATGCAAATGAGCTTATTCAGACATTAATTAAATTAAAACCAACTGCGGCTAAAGGTGTATATATTAAGAGTATATATATGTCTAGTACAATGAGTCCTAGTTTGGAAATTGACCCTAAAGCAGTTTAATCATGACTAGAGAAGAAAAATCAGCAGTAATAGAAAACTTGACTGAAAAGTTAGCAGACAACTCTGTTATTTATCTTGCAGATATATCAGGATTAGATGCTAAGGAAACTTCAGATTTAAGAAGAGCTTGCTTTAAAGCAAACATAAAACTTGCAGTTGTAAAAAACACATTGCTTGCAAAGGCAATGGAAAGTTCAGATAAAGACTTTGGAGACTTACCATCTACATTGAAAGGGAACACCTCTTTAATGATTTCAGAAACTGGTAATGCTCCTGCTAAATTGATCAAAGATTTTCGTAAGAAATCTGAAAAACCAGTATTAAAAGGTGCTTTCATCGAAACAGCGGTTTATATTGGTGATGATCAGTTAGATACTTTAGTAAGTATCAAATCAAAAGAAGAAGTTATTGGAGATATCATCGGATTATTACAATCTCCTGCTAAGAATGTTATTTCTGCTCTTAAATCAGGAGGAGGTACAATAGCAGGTATCCTTAAAACTTTATCTGAAAAATAAATTAGTACGCACTTAAATAAATTATATTTTTAAAATTTTTAAAACGATAGAAAATGGCAGATTTAAAAGATTTTGCAGAACAATTGGTTAACTTAACTGTAAAAGAAGTTAATGAATTAGCAGATATATTAAAAGAAGAGTACGGTATTGAGCCTGCTGCAGCAGCTGTAGCTGTTGCTGCTGGAGGTGGTGCCGGAGCTGGAGAAGCTGCAGAAGAAAAATCAGAATTTGATGTAATTCTTAAAGCAGCCGGAGCATCTAAATTAGCAGTTGTTAAATTAGTAAAAGAACTTACTGGTTTAGGACTTAAAGATGCTAAAGATATTGTTGATAGCGCACCAAAAGCTATTAAAGAAGGTGTAGCTAAAGACGAGGCAGAAGCTCTTAAAGCATCTCTAGAAGAGGCAGGAGCTGAAGTTGAGCTTAAGTAAGCTTAACCAGGCCTTAAAAACTTGGTTTAGGTCTTTCCCTCAAAAGAAGGGATAGGCCTAAACCCTTTTGCGTATATAAACATTATATACGATTTATATTTTTATTTTAATCAAAATTTCGTCCATTGATGTTCACAAATCAGACTGTAAGATTAAATTTTGCTTCCGCTAAGAATACTCCAGAATACCCGGATTTCTTAGATATTCAGATTAAATCGTTCCAAGATTTTTTTCAACTGGAGACAAAACCTGAAGAAAGAGGTGATGAAGGATTGTACAATACCTTCATGGAAAACTTTCCAATCACAGATTCACGTAATCAATTTGTACTAGAATTTTTAGACTATTTTGTTGACCCTCCACGCTATAGCATTCAAGAATGTATAGAAAGAGGATTAACATATAGTGTGCCTTTAAAAGCACGTCTGAAATTATATTGTACAGATCCTGAACACGAGGATTTTGAAACTATTGTACAAGATGTGTATTTAGGGACTATCCCTTATATGACACCAAGTGGGACATTTGTAATTAACGGAGCAGAACGTGTAGTAGTATCTCAGTTACACCGATCTCCAGGGGTTTTCTTCGGACAATCCTTTCATGCAAATGGAACAAAATTATATTCTGCAAGGGTAATTCCTTTTAAAGGTTCCTGGATAGAATTTGCTACCGATATCAATAGCGTGATGTACGCATATATCGATAGAAAGAAAAAATTACCTGTTACAACCTTATTCAGAGCAATAGGATTTGAACGGGATAAAGACATTTTAGAAATTTTTGATCTTGCTGAAGAGGTTAAAGTTTCTAAAAGTGGCCTTAAAAAGGTTTTAGGAAGAAAATTAGCAGCACGTGTATTAAATACATGGCATGAAGATTTTGTTGATGAAGATACAGGAGAGGTTGTATCTATTGAAAGAAACGAAATCATCTTAGACAGGGATACTGTTTTAGAGAAAGAACATCTTGATGAAATTATAGATGCCGATGTGAAAACAATTCTTCTTCATAAAGAAGAGAATCAGGCAGGTGATTATGCAATTATTCATAATACACTACAAAAAGACCCTACTAACTCCGAAAAAGAGGCAGTAGAACATATTTATCGTCAATTAAGAAATGCCGAACCGCCAGATGAAGAAACGGCAAGAGGTATTATAGATAAATTATTCTTCTCAGACCAACGTTACAACTTAGGAGAAGTTGGTCGTTACAGAATGAATAAAAAGTTAGGACTGAATATCGGAATGGATAAACAAGTCTTAACTAAAGAAGATATTATTACGATCATTAAATATTTGATTGAGTTAATCAACTCTAAAGCAGAGATTGATGATATTGATCACTTATCTAACAGACGTGTTCGTACCGTTGGTGAACAACTTTCGGCACAGTTTGGTGTAGGTCTTGCACGTATGGCAAGAACGATTAGAGAGCGTATGAACGTACGTGATAATGAGGTGTTTACTCCAATCGATTTGATCAATGCGAAAACGCTTTCATCAGTAATTAACTCGTTCTTTGGTACGAACCAGCTATCTCAGTTTATGGATCAAACCAATCCGTTAGCAGAGATTACACACAAACGTCGTTTATCAGCTTTAGGACCTGGAGGTCTTTCAAGAGAGAGAGCAGGATTTGAGGTTCGTGATGTTCACTATACGCATTATGGTCGTCTTTGTCCGATTGAAACTCCTGAAGGTCCGAATATTGGTCTGATATCATCTCTAGGTGTATTTGCCAAGGTAAACGGAATGGGATTCATTGAAACTCCATACCGAAAAGTAGAAAATGGAAAAGTAGATTTAGAAAATATAATTTACTTAAGTGCAGAAGAAGAGGAAGAGAAACTAATTGCGCAAGCAAACATTCCGCTTACAGAAGAAGGTGTGATTAACAGGGAAAAAGTAATTGCCAGAGAAGAAGGTGATTTCCCTGTAGTAGAGCCTACACAAGTACATTATACAGATGTAGCTCCTAATCAGATTGCATCGATATCTGCTTCGTTAATTCCATTCTTGGAACATGATGATGCAAACCGTGCACTTATGGGGTCAAATATGATGCGCCAGGCAGTTCCTTTATTAAGACCTGAATCTCCAATTGTTGGAACAGGGTTAGAGCGTCAGGTAGCTTCAGATTCCAGAGTATTGATTAATGCAGAGGGTAATGGAGTTATAGAATATGTTGATGCCAATAAGATCACAATAAAGTACGATAGAACTGACGATGAGAGATTGGTAAGTTTTGATGAAGACTCAAAAACATATGAGTTAATTAAATTCAGAAAAACAAACCAGGGTACCTCTATCAACTTGAAGCCAATTGTGAAAAAAGGTGATAGAGTTGAAAAAGGACAAGTACTTTGTGAAGGGTATGCTACTCAAAAAGGTGAATTGGCCTTAGGTAGAAACCTACAAGTAGCCTTTATGCCTTGGAAAGGGTATAACTTTGAGGATGCGATTGTAATTTCAGAGAAAGTAGTAAGAGAAGATATCTTTACTTCAATTCATATCGATGAGTATTCTCTGGAAGTAAGAGATACAAAACTAGGAGCAGAAGAACTTACCAATGATATACCTAACGTTTCTGAAGAGGCTACAAAAGACCTTGATGAATACGGTATGATCAGAATAGGTGCAGAAGTGAAGCCTGGAGATATCCTTATTGGAAAAATTACTCCTAAAGGAGAATCAGATCCGACACCGGAAGAAAAACTATTACGTGCAATCTTTGGAGATAAAGCAGGAGATGTTAAAGATGCTTCCTTAAAAGCTTCACCTTCTTTAAGAGGAGTAGTAATTGATAAGAAGTTATTCTCAAGAGCTATTAAAGATAAGCGTAAGAGAGCAAAAGATAAAGAAGACGTTACTAAATTAGAGTTAGATTACAGTAAGAAATTTGACGATCTAAAAGATGTACTTGTTGAAAAATTATTCTCTTTAATTAATGGAAAAACATCACAAGGTGTTTTAAATGATTTAGGAGAAGAAGTACTTCCAAAAGGTAAGAAGTATACGTTGAAAATGTTACATTCAGTTGATGATTTTGCACATTTAGCTGGGGCTAACTGGACAACAGATGCTCATACTAATACTCTAGTAGCAGATCTTTTACATAATTATAAAATTAAATTAAACGACCTGCAAGGGGCGTTGAGAAGAGATAAGTTTACAATTTCTGTCGGAGATGAACTTCCAGCAGGAATTATGAAATTAGCAAAAGTTTACATCGCTAAAAAACGTAAGCTTAAGGTAGGGGATAAGATGGCAGGACGTCACGGAAACAAAGGTATTGTTGCCAGAATCGTAAGAGAGGAAGACATGCCATTCCTTGAAAACGGAACACCTGTAGATATTGTTTTAAATCCGCTAGGGGTACCGTCTCGTATGAACATTGGTCAGATTTATGAAACTGTTCTTGGATGGGCTGGTCTTAACTTAGGGAAGAAGTTTGCAACGCCAATTTTTGACGGAGCTACTTTGGATGAAATTAATGAGTTGACAGACGAAGCAGGTATTCCACGATTTGGTCATACTTACCTTTATGATGGTGGAACAGGAGAACGTTTTGATCAGCCAGCTACAGTTGGAGTTATCTATATGCTGAAACTAGGTCATATGGTAGACGATAAGATGCATGCGCGTTCAATAGGGCCATATTCATTAATCACACAACAGCCATTAGGTGGTAAAGCACAATTTGGTGGTCAGCGATTTGGAGAGATGGAAGTTTGGGCATTAGAAGCATATGGAGCATCAGCTACATTACGTGAAATACTAACGGTAAAATCTGATGATGTTATCGGTAGAGCCAAAACGTATGAATCAATCGTAAAAGGAGAGACAATGCCAGAACCTGGATTGCCGGAATCTTTCAACGTATTGATGCACGAACTTAAAGGTCTAGGTTTAGATATCAGGTTAGAAGAATAAGATATAGTGGAGTATAGCTCCACTATATTTCAATAATTTTATATACTTAATTCGTTATCACCATTATATTATGGCAAAAGGAAAAGATAAGAATACAGTTCAGAGATTTAGTAAAATCTCTATAGGTTTAGCATCTCCGGAATCTATTTTATCAGAGTCAAGAGGAGAGGTTTTAAAGCCTGAAACTATTAACTATCGTACACATAAACCAGAGCGAGATGGTTTATTTTGTGAGCGTATTTTTGGTCCTGTAAAAGACTATGAGTGTGCTTGCGGAAAATATAAAAGAATTCGATATAAAGGAATAGTTTGTGATCGTTGTGGAGTTGAAGTAACCGAGAAGAAGGTTCGTAGAGATAGAGTAGGTCATATTAACTTGGTAGTACCTGTAGCACATATATGGTATTTCCGTTCTTTACCAAATAAAATAGGATACTTATTAGGCTTACCTTCTAAAAAGCTTGATATGATTATCTATTATGAGCGTTATGTAGTTATTCAACCGGGAATTGCTAAGAATCCTGAAGGAGAAGAACTAAATAAACTCGATTTCCTGACTGAAGAAGAATATTTAAACATTCTTGAAACGCTACCGTCAGAAAACCAATATTTAGAAGATACAGACCCTAACAAGTTTATTGCTAAAATGGGAGCTGAATGTCTTATTGATTTATTAGCTAGAATTGATCTTAGCGAATTATCATTCCAACTTAGACATAAAGCAAATAATGAAACTTCTAAACAACGTAAGACAGAAGCTTTAAAGCGTTTACAAGTTGTAGAAGCATTCCGTGAGGCACAAGATAACAGAGAGAATAAGCCGGAATGGATGATCATGAAAGTTGTTCCTGTAATTCCGCCGGAATTACGTCCGTTAGTGCCATTAGACGGAGGACGTTTTGCGACTTCAGATTTAAATGATTTGTATCGTCGTGTTATTATTAGAAATAACCGATTAAAGCGTTTAATGGAAATTAAAGCACCTGAGGTGATTTTACGTAATGAAAAACGTATGCTTCAGGAATCTGTAGATTCTTTATTTGATAACACACGTAAAGCATCAGCAGTAAAAACAGAATCAAACAGACCTTTAAAATCGTTGTCTGATTCATTAAAAGGAAAACAAGGTAGGTTCCGTCAAAACCTTTTAGGAAAACGTGTGGATTATTCAGCACGTTCTGTAATTGTTGTAGGTCCGGAACTTAAATTATTTGAGTGCGGTCTTCCTAAAGATATGGCGGCAGAACTTTACAAACCTTTCGTTATACGTAAGTTAATTGAAAGAGGAATTGTAAAAACAGTTAAATCTGCTAAGAAAATTATAGATAAGAAAGAGCCGGTAGTATGGGATATTCTTGAGAATGTATTGAAAGGACACCCAGTATTACTTAACCGTGCTCCTACGCTTCACCGTTTAGGTATTCAGGCATTCCAGCCAAAACTTATTGAAGGGAAAGCAATTCAGCTACACCCATTAGTATGTACGGCTTTTAATGCCGATTTTGATGGAGATCAAATGGCGGTGCATTTACCATTAGGACCAGAAGCAATTCTTGAAGCCCAGTTATTAATGCTGGCTTCTCACAATATTCTGAACCCTGCCAATGGTTCTCCAATTACGGTTCCTTCTCAGGATATGGTTCTTGGGCTGTATTATATGACCAAGATGAGAAAATCAACTCCGGATCATCCTATTAAAGGACAAGGGTTGACATTCTATTCTGCAGAAGAAGTAATTATAGCTCATAATGAAAAGAAGGTAGAAATTAATGCCAGCATTAAGGTTAGAGCTAAAGATTTTAATGAAAACGGAGAATTAGTTCCACAAATCATAGAAACTACAGTAGGTAGGGTATTATTCAATGAGGTAGTACCAAATGAAGCTGGATATGTAAATGAAGTACTTACTAAAAAATCTTTAAGAGATATTATTGGTAATATCCTTAAAGTGACTAGTGTTCCGGCTACAGCTGAATTCCTAGATAAGATCAAGAACATGGGATACAAATTTGCATTCCAGGGAGGTCTTTCATTTAGTTTAGGAGATATTATTATTCCGGCAGAAAAGCATACAATGATTGATGATGCTAATAAGCAGGTAGATGATATCATGATGAATTATAACATGGGACTTATTACTAATAATGAGCGTTATAATCAGGTAATTGATATCTGGACATCAACAAATGCAGGATTGACGGAATTAGCGATGAAACGTATACGTGAAGATCAGCAAGGGTTTAACTCTGTATATATGATGCTTGATTCTGGTGCAAGGGGTTCTAAAGAGCAAATTCGCCAGTTAACCGGTATGCGTGGATTGATGGCTAAGCCGAAAAAATCGACAGCGGGAGGTGGAGAAATTATTGAAAACCCGATTCTTTCTAACTTTAAAGAAGGATTATCAATCTTAGAATACTTTATCTCTACTCACGGTGCTCGTAAAGGTCTTGCAGATACGGCGTTGAAAACTGCCGATGCAGGATACTTGACTCGTCGTCTGGTTGATGTATCTCAGGATGTAATCATCAATATTGAAGATTGTGGTACATTAAGAGGTGTAGAAGTAAAAGCCTTAAAGAAAAATGAAGAGATTGTTGAGTCTCTTGGAGAACGTATTCTCGGACGTGTTTCTTTACACGATGTTTATAATCCGTTAACCGAAGAGTTAATAGTAGGTGCAGGAGAAGAAATCGATGAAGAAACAGTTAAGCAAATAGAAGTATCTCCAATAGATGCTGTAGAAGTACGTTCTGCCTTAACTTGTGAAGCTAAGAGAGGTATTTGCGGTAAGTGTTACGGACGTAACCTTTCAACTGGTAAAATGGTTCAGAAAGGAGAAGCTGTTGGTGTAGTTGCTGCACAATCTATTGGTGAACCGGGAACACAGTTAACACTTCGTACATTCCACGTAGGAGGTATTGCAGGTAACATTTCCGAAGAGAATAAATTGATCACTAAGTTTGATGGAGTTGCTGAGATAGAAGAACTAAAAACTGTAAAAGGTGAAGATGCAGATGGAAATGCAGTTGATATTGTAATCTCCAGAACTGCCGAAATCAAATTAGTTGATAAGAAAACAGGAATCACTTTAAGTACTAATAATATCCCTTATGGTTCTTCAATCTTTGTAAAAGATGGAAGTGCGCTTAAAAAAGGAGATGTAGTATGTCAATGGGATCCATATAACGGAGTTATCATCTCAGAATTCTCAGGAAGTATTGCTTACGAAAATATTGAGCAAGGTGTTACTTATCAGGTAGAGATTGATGAACAAACCGGATTCCAGGAAAAAGTAATTTCAGAATCAAGAAATAAGAAACTGATTCCGACACTACTTATCAAAGATGGTAAAGGAGAAGTATTACGTTCTTATAACTTACCTGTAGGTGCCCACATTATGGTAGATGAAGGTGACAAAATTAAAGAAGGTAAAATTTTAGTAAAAATACCTCGTAAATCTGCTAAAGCGGGTGATATTACAGGTGGTTTACCGAGAGTTACCGAATTATTTGAAGCCAGAAACCCATCTAATCCTGCAGTAGTATCAGAAATTGACGGAGTTGTTTCTTTCGGTAAGATTAAGAGAGGTAACAGAGAGATTATAGTAGAATCTAAAATTGGAGAGATCAAGAAATATCTTGTAAAACTTTCTAATCAGATTTTAGTACAGGAAAACGATTATATAAGAGCAGGAATGCCATTGTCTGACGGATCTGTAACGCCTAACGATATCCTGAATATTAAAGGGCCATCTGCGGTTCAGCAATACCTTGTTAATGAAGTACAGGAAGTATACCGATTACAAGGTGTGAAAATTAACGATAAGCACTTTGAGGTAGTAGTACGTCAAATGATGCGTAAAGTTGAGATCAAAGATTCGGGAGATACTATTTTCTTAGAAAACCAATTGGTTCACAAAGATGATTTTATCAATGAAAACGATGAGATTTTCGGTAAAAAAGTAATTACTGATGCAGGAGATTCAGAAAATCTTAAGGCAGGACAAATAGTTTCTACAAGAGAGTTGAGAGACGAAAATTCAATCTTAAGAAGATCTGATAAGAATCTGGTAGAAGCCAGAGATGTAGTTCCGGCTACGGCTACTCCTATATTGCAAGGTATTACAAGAGCTTCTCTTCAGACAAAATCATTTATCTCTGCAGCATCCTTCCAGGAAACAACAAAAGTGCTTAACGAAGCAGCTGTAAATGGTAAGGTGGATAGCTTAGAAGGATTGAAAGAGAACGTTATAGTTGGTCATAAGATTCCAGCCGGTACAGGTATGAGAGAATACGATAATATTATTGTAGGATCTAAGGAAGAATATGATGAAATTATGGCAGGTAAAGAAGAAGTTAATTTTTAAATAATGAGCGAAAAGGATTCATCGAAACAAGGACAAATTAATATTGAGTTAGATGAGAAAGTTGCTGAAGGAACATATTCAAATTTGGCAATAATAAATCACTCAGTATCAGAATTTGTAGTAGACTTTATCAGTATGATGCCGGGAAACCCAAAGGCAAAAGTGAAGAGTAGAATTATTCTAACTCCACAACATGCAAAAAGGTTTTTAAAAGCACTAAATGATAATGTTAAACGTTTTGAAAACGCTCATGGTGAAATAAAAGATTACGAGCAACCTCCAATCCCTCTTAACTTTGGGCCAACTGGAGAAGCTTAATAATTTTAATATATTATTTTAAATAAGCCGGTCTGATTTTTTAAAAGTCAGATCGGTTTTTATTTTTAGCAAGAAGATCAGGAAACTTGAATATAGAATGAAGAGTCATGAATATGAAAGTTTATAATTTTGATTTATAAGTTGTTGATTTATTGATATCTTAATTTTACTTAACACTTAACACTTAACACTTAACACTTAACACTTAACACTTAACACTTAACACTCAATACTCAATACTCAATACTCAATACTCAATACTATATAATTTGTATATTAGGATTTAAAATTTAAGACTTTGTTATGGCAGAAAGAATTAAAACATACAAAGAATTTTATAAATTCTACCTTACAGAACATAAGGATAAGACCAGTAGAATGCTCCATTTTGTCGGAACTTTTCTAGTTTTTGTTTTAATAGGCCTCTTTATTTATTTCGGAGGGGGATGGAAATGGTTTTTAGTACCTGTTGTGGGTTACGGATTTGCCTGGGTTGGACACTATTTCTTTGAGAAGAATAAACCGGCAACTTTTAAATACCCATTATGGAGTCTCATATCTGATTTTAAACTGTTTTTTGAAATTTTAATAGGGAAGAAGACTTTTGATGCGAGCAGAGATTAGTTTTTGAGTTAGTGAGTTGTTAAATCTTATAGCACTATTGTACTTTCTATTCATCACAAAAAGTACTCATAACCTCATAAACTAATCGACTAACAACCTGCTTACTCAAACTCCGAAGTAAAATGCAGCTTCACACTTGGATATTTTTGTTGTGTCATTTGAATTGAAAAAGCAGAATCTGCTAAAAATACCAATTGCCCTTGTTTATCTTTTGCCAGGAATTTTTGTTTGACTCTTTTAAACTCGGCAAATTCATCATTTTTCTCATCTTCGGGATCTACCCAGCACGCTTTGTGAATAGGAAAGTTTTCATAAGAACATTTTGCTCCGTATTCATGCTCTAATCGATATTGAATAACTTCGTATTGTAGGGCTCCTACGGTTCCTATTACTTTTCTTCCGTTTAAATCTAAAGTGAATAATTGCGCAACTCCTTCATCCATTAATTGATCTACTCCTTTGGCCATTTGTTTGGCTTTCATAGGGTCGGCATTATTGATATAACGGAAGTGCTCCGGAGAAAAGCTTGGAATTCCTTTGTAATTGAGTACTTCTCCTTCTGTTAAAGTATCTCCAATTTTGAAGTTTCCGGTGTCGTGTAATCCAACAATATCTCCGGCATAAGAAACATCTACAATCTCTTTCTTTTCAGCAAAAAAAGCATTCGGACTGGAAAATTTTAATTTTTTCTTATTCCTAACGTGAAGGTAAGGCTTGTTGCGTTCAAAGGTGCCAGATACAATTTTTACAAAAGCCAATCTGTCCCTGTGTTTAGGGTCCATATTTGCATGGATTTTAAAAACAAATCCGCTAAATTTCGATTCTTCAGGTTTTACTAAGCGTTCTTCGGCATTTTTAGGTTGTGGTACCGGTGCAATATCGATAAAGCAATCCAGTAATTCACGAACACCAAAATTATTAAGAGCAGAACCAAAAAATACAGGTTGTAGCTCACCATTCCGGTAGGCGTCATTATCAAAAGCAGGGTATACTTCTCGAACCAATTCCAGGTTGTCTCTCAAATCTGTAGCCGCATCATCACCGATCATTTTTTCAAGCTCAGGATTATTAACGTCATCAAAAGCAATAGTGTCTTCAATATCTTTTTTATTATCCCCGCTAAACAGGTTGATATTTTTCTCCCAGATATTGTAAATCCCTTTAAAGTCATATCCCATACCTATAGGAAAACTAAGAGGAGTAACTTTTAAGCCTAATTTTTGTTCTACTTCATCTAGCAGGTCAAAAGCATCTTTTCCTTCTCGATCCAGTTTATTGATAAAAACGATCATAGGGATATTTCGCATTCGGCAAACCTGTACTAATTTCTCTGTTTGTTCCTCAACTCCTTTAGCGACATCAATGACTACAATAACACTATCTACAGCTGTAAGAGTTCTAAATGTATCTTCGGCAAAGTCTTTGTGACCTGGAGTATCTAGAATATTGATCTTTTTATCTCTGTAAATAAAAGCCAGGACAGAAGTAGCTACAGAAATCCCTCTTTGACGTTCAATCTCCATAAAGTCACTCGTAGCTCCTTTTTTTATTTTGTTACTCTTTACGGCTCCTGCTTCTTGTATGGCACCTCCAAAAAGTAAAAGCTTTTCTGTAAGTGTAGTTTTTCCTGCATCTGGATGCGAAATAATTCCAAATGTTCTTCGTTTTGCAATCTCTGTGATCAAATCCATGTATCTAAATATGCTGTATTAACTAGCCTAGGGCGGCAAAAATACCAATTTGTTTGATAAAAATTAACTTATATGTTTTTATTAATAATGTTAAAATGAACTTTTTATCGAACAAATGAAGTCATTGGTCTAAAAAGCTAAGTGTTTTAAGATAAATTCGTTGCTTTCATTTGGTTTTGAGTGTATTTTCGCAAAGCATTAACACTTTTTAGTAAGAAACTTAATGCATTGACCAAACGACTATTAACTTATTCTTATACATATACAAAACCTACGGGTTAAAAATTTCGTATGTGTATATTAACGAATATAACTAGCCTATGAAAATTTTTACAATCTTTTCCAGATTAAGAATCTTTGTATTTATATTTTTCGCTCTCAGTTTGTCTGCAAATCTATTTGGACAATCTGCACCGACATTTGCAGGAACGCAAGGACCAACACTTTTATCAGGAACACTGAATGCAGTAGGATCTAGGTATTTGTATACAGATGTAGAAGTGAATGTTAATGGTTCAGGTGTTAATGCTGATGCAGTATTAACAATTATAAGTATCAGTAATAGTTCAGTAAATAGTATAGATACTACATTAGGTGTTGATAATAGATTTGAACCAACGACGACGACGACAGCAGCGAATGGATTTATTGAATGGGAGTTAGTTTTTGTTGTTGATGGTACAGCAGATGCCGTTAGTAATGGGATACCTATTCCGTTAGATTCTTATACTTTACAAGCTGTAGATGTTGACGGACAAGAATTTTTTGAAGTAGTAGTTCCGGATAGTTATACAATACAAGGTCCTCTGATTAACAGTGGTAACCTTACTGTAACTACTAATGGAGAATTTACACGTTTTGAAAGTAATACCACTTCATTAGGAGGTATTGATTTAGCAGAATCTAATGTAGTATCTGTAAACTACACGAATGTTAGTAGAGTACGATTTAGAAATGGAAGAGTTATTAGTGGAGGAGCAAGACAAAATTCTGTTAGTTTTTTAGGAGAAGTAGTATTTTCAGATCCTTTTACCGCTACTGTTAACACCCCGCCTGTAGTTGTTGATAATATTGGAAATACGGTATTACAAAATTCAACAGGTAATACTCCTATAAATGTTTTAACAGGTTCTTCTGATACTGAAGGAAATTTAGACCCTACCACAGTATCTCTGATAGATCCGGGAAATCCTGCCAATATAGGAATAGTTGGAAGCCCGTTGGTTATTGCAGGAGTTGGTACTTATACGATAGATAACCTCGGAAATGTAGATTTTACGCCTGCAACAGATTATGTTGGGAATGCAGATGTTAATTTTCGAGTATCAGATACTCCTGGCGCTACTTCTAATATTGCCAGTTTAGCAATTACAGTTTTAGCAGATACAGATGGTGATGGTATAATAGATACGTTAGATCCAGACGACGACGACGATGGTAACCCAGATGTAACTGATAATTTTCCATTGGTGCCAACAGCAAATAATGACGCATTGGCAATAAGTGAAGGTCAATCCGGAAACATTAACGTTTTAACAAATGATGATTTCTTAGCAGGAGTGAATACTTCTTTAGTAGATCTTGGAACCGGAACTGCAGGAGGAACCGTTTTATTTGACAATTTAACAGGGGAATTAATTTATACGCCTTTAGCAGGAGAAGAAGGTACTACAGTAACTATTAATTATCAGGTTTGTAATACTGCTGTAACTCCAAATGTTTGTACTACAGCTACAGTATTCATTACAGTAATTCCGGATAGTGATGGTGATGGAATAGATGATCTTACAGATTTAGATGATGACAATGACGGAATTCCTGATAATGTAGAATTAAATTGTACTCCGGGGAGTATATTGGATTGGGATGTAGCAACTTTTACCGGAGATATTACTGCAGACCCGGCTATAGGAACACCTAATGTAGCTTCAACTGTTATAAATGGTACAACGGTAACTGTGACTAGTAGTATAAGCGGAGGCATTACGAGCAACTTTTTATCGGCTCCTTCTGCTATTAATGGATCTACTGGTTTGCAGGTTCAAGGAAGAATAAATGAATTAAATGCAGGTGCTATTACTTATGAGCTTGCTTTTTCTCAACCAGTAACAAATTTAAACTTCTCAATAGTAGATATAGACCAAAGTGATGATGTATCTGTATTTCCTCTTTTTCAGGAAAGAGTAAACGTAACAGCAACTCGGGGAGGTAATCTTGTTGGATTGAATTTTTCACTAGGCTCGGCAGTTGCTGATGCAGGGGGAAATAATTTTGATGGGGTTGATTTTGTTCCTACTGCCCCTCCTTCACCATTGACTAATCCAAATGGTAATTTAAACTTAACGTTTTTAGAAGCAGTAGATTCAATTACGATTATATACACAAATATTACTCCTAATACAGATAATAGTCCAATAGCTATTTTATTTACAGATTTAACCTGGGATTGTCCGGGAGTAGATACCGATGGAGATGGTATTCCAAATAATTTGGATTTAGACAGTGACAATGATGGTATTTACGATGTAGTAGAGAGTGGAGCAGGTTTAACAGATGTAGATCAGGATGGACGTGTTGATGGAGTTGTTGGAGGTAATGGAATCCCGGATGAAGCAGAAAATGGAGGAGTAGATGGAGCTGGAGTTAGTTTTACTCCAATTGATTCAGAATCAACTCCTGATGGTATTGCAGATTACTTAGAGCTAGATGCAGATGGCGATGGCTGTAATGATGTATTAGAAGCTGGTTTTACAGACCCCGATTTAGATGGTATTTTAGGAGGTACACCTGTGACTGTAGATGCAAATGGAGTGGTTACTTCTGGTACCGATGGTTATACAGGTACAAATTTCACAGTTATTGACTTTACTGTAGCTTCAGGATGTATAGATGCAATAAATGATACCAATACAGTTGCAATAGGAGCAACAACAGGAGGAACAGCAATAGCAGATGTATTAGCCAATGATACTGTCCTCGGTAATCCGGCGACATTAACTCCGGCAAATGTATTATTAACTGTAGTAACTCCATCAACAAATCCCGGAGTAGTATTAAATACAACTACCGGAGCAGTAACAGTAGCACCAAATACACCGGCAGGAACTTATACGATTACATATCAAATATGTGATGCAGCAAATCCAACTTCATGTGATACGGCCATGATCTTTGTAATAGTAAGCCCCGATACTGACGGTGACGGTATTCCGGATCTTACAGATTTAGATGATGATAATGACGGAATTCCAGATAACGTAGAATTAAATTGTACTCCGGGAAGTATACTGGATTGGAACGTAGCAACTTTTACAGGGGATATCACTGCAGATCCGACTATAGGAACACCCAATGTGGCTTCAACAGTTATAGACGGCACAACGGTAACTGTAACTAGTAGTATTAGTGGAGGTATTACAGGCAACTTTTTTTCAGCTCCATCTGCGATTAACGGATTTACTGGTCTACAAGTTCAAGGAAGAATAAATGAATTGAATACAGGAGATATTACCTATGAACTTACTTTTTCTCAGCCGGTAACAAATTTAAATTTTTCAATAGTAGATATTGATCGTAGTGTGAATGCATCTGTATTCCCACTCTTTCAAGAACAATTAGAGGTTGTTGCAAGCAGAGGAGGAACTCCGATAGATTTGAATTTTTCATTAGGTTCTGCCGTACAAAATACCGCAGTAAATACTTTTGAAGGAATAAATTTTGTACCAACACTAGTTCCGGCTATACCTGCCAACCCAGATGGTAATTTGAATTTAACATTTTTGGATGCAGTAGATTCAATAGTGATTACTTACAGGAATATTACAGCTAATACAGATAATAGCCCGATTACGATATTATTTACAGATTTAACCTGGGATTGTCCGGGAGTAGATACCGATGGAGATGGTATTCCAAATAATTTGGATTTAGATAGTGATAATGATGGTATTTATGATATAGTAGAGAGTGGAGCTGGTTTAACAGATGTAGATCAGGACGGACGTGTTGATGGAGCCGTTGGAGGTAATGGAATCCCGGATGAAGCAGAAAATGGAGGAGTAGACGGAGCTGGAGTAAGTTTTGTTCCGGTAAACTCGTTTACAAATGCAGGTGACGGACCAGATTATTTAGATATTGATGCAGATGATGATGGAATAGTAGATAATATAGAAGGACAAACAACTGCAGGTTATATAGCACCTTTGGTAGATGATCCGGGTACACCTGGTATCAACGAAGCAGATACAGATGGCAACGGTGTAAATGATGCTTATGATACCAATGGCACACCAATTACGCCTACAAATACAGATGGAGCTTTCTTAACAGGTAGTGATACTGTTCCGGATTATCTGGATACAGATTCTGATGCTGATGGAGAAAGTGATACTATTGAAGCTTATGATACCGATGATGATGGAATAGCAGATACAGTACCAGCTGTAGGTGATGCAGATGCAGACGGTTTAGATGATAGTTTTGATTTGGTAGACCTGACTGTTGATCCGGTTACAAACCCAACCAACGGAGGTCAGACTGCAAACAATCCATTCCCTGATACAGATTCTCCGGGAGGAGAACCAAACTGGAGAGAAGGTCTAATTCAGTTAACAACAACAAAAACGAGTGTATTAGATCTCACAGTAGCAGGAGGTGCTACAATAGCAGATGTAGGAGATGAGATTACGTATACTTATTCGATAGAAAATACAGGGAGTGTTACTTTAACAAGTGTTGGAATTACAGAAACTCTTGCATCGTTTACAGGAACAGGAACCCTACCAGTACCTGCTTTCGTAGAAAATACAGGAGTCACTCCAGCTAGTCCGGCAGGAACGTTAGTACCTGGAGAAACAGCTACTTTTACAGCTACATATGTAATTACACAGGCAGATATAGATGCAGGTGGTGTACAAAATAGTGCTACTTCTACGGGAACACCACCAGTAGTTACTGGTACTCCGGCACCAACATCGGTAACGGATGTTTCAGATGCAGGTGATGAATTAGTAGAAACTCCTAACTTAGATGGTACTTTACCAGGAGATGGTACAGATAACGACCCTACAGTAACATTAATAACAGCTGCACCTCAACTAATTACTACTAAAACGAGTGTATTAGATCTCACATTAGCAGGAGACGCTACAGTAGCAGATGTAGGAGATGAAATTACATATACTTATTCGATAGAAAATGCAGGAAATGTTACTTTAACAAGTGTTGGAATTACAGAAACTCTTGCATCGTTTACAGGAACAGGAACATTACCGGTGCCTGCTTTCGTAGAAAATACAGGAGTTACACCAGCTAGTGCTGCAGGAACATTAGCCCCTGGAGAAACAGCTACTTTTACAGCTACATATCTAATAACACAGGCAGATATAGATGCAGGAGGAGTTCAAAATAGTGCTACTTCTACAGGAACACCGCCTGACTTACCAGATGGTACTGCTGCAACACCAATAACAGATGTTTCAGATGCAGGTGATGAATTAGTAGAAACCCCCAACTTAGATGGTACTTTACCAGGAGATGGTACAGATAATGATCCAACAGTAACAGTTATTCCACAGGCACCTGATATTACCTTATTAAAGGTAGATACCTTGAATGATGGAGGAGATGGTCAAGTAGATGTTGGAGATACTATCGATTATATATTTACAGTAACCAACACTGGAAATGTGACGCTTTCTAACATTACTATTGATGATCCTGGAATTATTAATGCAGGAGGACCAATAACTCTGGCACCAGGCGCAAGTGATAATACTACATTTACAGGGACGTATACCATCACGCAGGCAGATATTGATGCAGGCAACTTCTCCAATACGGCAACGGTAAATGGAGAAGATCCGCTTGGAGGTACTGTAAGTAGTTTATCAGATGATCCTGATGATGCAACAGATAATGATAGTGATGGCGATGGAAACCCGGATGACCCAACGATAACAGTTATTCCGCAAGCACCTAATATCACTTTATTAAAAATTGATACAGCAGTTAATGATGGAGGAGATGGTCAAGTGGATGCAGGAGATACTATTGGTTATACTTTTACAGTAACCAATACCGGAAATGTAACACTTTCGAATATCACCATTGACGATCCCGGAGTGATTAATGCAGGAGGGCCGATAACTCTGGCACCAGGTGCAAGTGATAATACTACATTTACAGGAACGTATACCATCTTGCAGGCAGATATTGATGCAGGAAGCTTTTCCAATACAGCAACGGTAAATGCAGAAGATCCGCTTGGAGGTAGTGTGAGTAGTTTATCAGATGATCCTGACGACCCTGCAGACGCAACAGATGATGATGGCGATGGAAACCCTGATGACCCAACTGTGACAGTTCTTCCACAAGAACCGGGTATTGTAGTTCTAAAAGTAGATACATTTAATGATGAGAATGGAAACAGAATTATAAATGTAGGAGAGACAATTAGTTATGCTTTTACAGTTACGAATACCGGAAATGTAACGCTTTCTAATATTACTATTGATGATCCGGGAATTGTTAACGCCGGAAGTTCTATAGCAAGTTTAGCGCCGGGAGCAAGTGATAATACCACATTTACAGGAACATATTTCATTTTGCAATCAGATATAGATGCGGGAAGCTTCTCTAATACAGCTACAGTTAACGGAGAAGATCCAAACGGTGGAGGAATAAGTAGTTTATCAGATGATCCTGATGATGCAACAGATAATGATAATGATGGCGATGGAAACCCAGATGATCCAACAGTAACTGTAATACCTCAGGTAGCAAGTATTTCACTCTTGAAAGCAGCAAGTTCGCCAACATTCTCAAGAGCCAATGAAGTAATTAATTACACGATTACAGTCATTAATACAGGAAATATTTCACTGGATAATATTGTAGTTACAGATGTTAATGCCAATATAACCGGAGGCTCTCCAATAGCAACATTAGCACCTGGTGATGCAGCTGGTGTTACTGCAGAGCATACCATAACACTTCAAGATGTAGAAGCAAGAATATTTACCAATATTGCCCAGGTAACAGCAAATTCTGCAGTGGGTAGTGTAGAAGATGATTCTGATGATCCTAATAATCCTGATGATATAGATAACAATGGTGATGGTGAGCCAGATGACCCAACAGTAATTTTATTTGAATCAGATCCAAATGGAGATATCGAAGTTTTTGAATTGGTAACGCCAAATGGAGATGGTCAGAACGATACGTTTATCATAGGTAATATTCAAAGTTTCCCGGATAATACAGTACGTATTTACAACAGATGGGGAATACTGGTATTTGAAACAACAGGATATAATCCGTTAAATAATTTCTTTGATGGCCGATCTGAAGGAAGAGCTACGATAAGAGAAGGAGAATTACTGCCGGTAGGAACCTATTTCTATGTGATTGATTATGCAGCGCCCGGAGTTCCAAGACGAAGCAGAGCAGGTCATTTTTATATAAACAGATAATAAGCAACAGAGAGTTTTACCCCTTTCATTTAAGTCATAAATAACTTAATTAGCATGAAGAAATATTATATAGTAATAACGTTTTTGTTGATAGCCTTGTCCTCTCAGGTACAGGCACAGCAAGATCCTCAATACACACAATATCTATTTAACACTTTAAGTGTAAATCCTGCTTATGCCGGGAATAGAGGAGTATTAAGTGTTGCAGCTTTATATAGAAGTCAGTGGGTTGGATTAGATGGTGCCCCGGAAACAGGAACTTTCAATATTCATTCGCCTATTGGTAAAAAAAGATTAGGACTAGGGCTTTCTATTGTAAATGATAGAATTGGAGATGGTGTTAATGAAGAAACTTATTTTGACATAGCCTTTTCATACACCATTCCTACTTCAGATACCGGTAAATTATCATTCGGATTAAAAGCAGGAGGAGAATTATTAAATATTGACTTTACAGTCTTAAATCAGTTTACAAACGAATTGACAGCAGATAATAATGTCGATAACCAATTTTCTCCAAATTTTGGACTTGGACTTTATTATCATACTCAGAAATTTTACCTCGGTTTATCTGCTCCAAGTATATTAGAAACAGATCACTTTGAAGAATCTCCATTGCAAACCGCAGATGGTAGAAGTGTCTCGTTTATTGCAAGAGAGCGTATCAATTATTTTCTGATAGCCGGTTATGTTTTTGATTTGAATTACATATGGAAATTTAAACCTGCATTATTAACAAAAGCAGTTTCGGGAGCCCCTTTACAGGTAGATTTATCAGCAAACTTCTTGTACAATAACAAATTAACCCTAGGTGTTGCTTACAGATGGGATGCAGCGTTTAGCGGACTTGTAGGATTCCAGGTATCAGATTCTATCTTGTTAGGATTAGCTTACGACAGAGAAGTGACAGAGTTAGGAAGGTCCCAATTTAACGATGGTTCTTTTGAATTCTTCCTGCGTTTCGAATTATTCAAAAACTTTGATAAACTTGTCTCACCTCGATTTTTCTAAAAGCCTATACTATGAAAAAAACTATACTTTTATTATATATAACACTTAGTATCGCTCAGATAGGATTATCACAGGAGCGTAAAATCTCCAGGGGAGGAAAAAACTATGATAACCTGGCATTTATCAAAGCAATAGACATCTATGAAAGAGTTGCCGAAAAGGGGTATAAATCTGCCGATATTTTTAAAAAATTAGGAAACTCCTATTACTTTAATGCCAATTATGAAAATGCGGCGAAATGGTATAAAGAACTGATTAAACTTAAAGACGAAACTACAGAACCAGAATACTATTTTAGATATGCACAGTCTTTGAAGGCATTAAAAAACTACGGAGAAGCAGATCAAATGATGCAAAGTTTCTACGATGCTAAAAAATCTGATAATCGTGCACAGTTATTTGATGAACAAAGAGAATATCTGGAGGTGATCAAGTTTCAGTCCGGGAGATATAGAATAGAACCCTTTCCTTTAAATTCTGAATATTCAGATTTTGCACCTTCTTTTTATCAAAAGAACCTGGTGTTTTCATCTGCAAGAGATACGGGAACTTTTTCAAGATATAAGCATTCCTGGAATGATCAACCGTTTTTAGATCTTTATGGAACTCCTCTGGATGAGAACAGTATAGGCGCGTCTAAGTTTTCAAAAACATTGAACACAAGATATCACGAATCTACTACTGCCTTCACTAAAGACGGATCAACTGTTTATTTTACCCGTAGTAACTACAGTAACGGAAAATATAGAAAAGATAGTAAAGGCATTAATAAACTAAAAATTTACAGGGCTACTATTAACAATGGCGAATGGCAAAATGTAACAGAATTGCCATTTAATGGTGATGAGTTCTCTACAGCTCATCCGGCTTTAAACCCGGAGGAAACCAAATTGTATTTTGCTTCAGACCGGGAAGGAAGCTTAGGCCTTTCGGATATTTATGTTGTAGATATCAACAATGACGGAAGTTTTAGTGAACCAAAAAATTTAGGACCAGACGTTAATACAGAAGGGAGAGAAACTTTTCCTTTTGTAAGTACAGAAGGAAATCTATACCTGTCTTCAGATGGTCATCCAGGATTAGGAGGTCTCGATGTATTTGCATATAAGTTGAATGGAGCTTCTTCAGGGAAGATATTCAATGTAGGAGAGCCTATAAACAGTTCTGAAGACGATTTTACATTTATTATTGATGATACGACCAAAGAAGGGTATTTCGCGTCTAACAGAGACGGAGGAAAAGGAAATGACGATATATATATTCTTGTAGAAACTTCGCCTTTAAAAGAAAAATGTGACCGAAGTGTTACCGGGGTAGTTACAGATAAATATACGAAATTGCCTATTGCAGAAGCAGAGGTTATTGTGATAGATGAAAATAATAAAGTAGTAACATCTGTATTTACAGATGGAAGCGGAAATTATAAAGTATCCATAGATTGTACTCAAGGACAGTTTATACGTGTGCAAAAGCGAGGATACTTAACCAAAGAATCATTTGTTGATGCCACTTTTAAAGAAGAAGACCTGGTACTAAATTTTGAACTGGAATTAGATACTATTACAGCAGGTATAGGAGACGATCTTACCAAGATATTAGGTCTTAAACCTATTTACTTCGATTTAAATAAATCTAAGATCAGAGGGGATGCAGAGATTGAACTGGCTAAGGTGATCGCTGTAATGGAACATTACCCTAATCTAAAGATAGATGTAAGATCGCATACAGACAGTAGAGCAAATGATAGATATAATCTTAAGCTTTCAGAAAGAAGAGCAAAATCTACCATAGCATTTATTGTGAAAAATGGAATTGATGCTTCCAGAATTACCGGAAGAGGATATGGAGAAACACAATTGATCAATACGTGTGAAAATGGAGTAAAATGTTCAGAAGAAGAACATGAACTCAACAGGCGATCTGAATTCGTAATTGTTCAGTAAAGCAAACCTAAAATCATAAAAGTACACTAACACCCTCAAAATGAGGGTGTTTTTTTGTTTTTAAATATGAAATCCATATTTTTTTTGCGGGAAAACCGCATCTAAATATTTTTTTATAGTAGTACCTTGATCACTATAAAAGTACATGTTTTTCACCCCCTATTTTCTATACCAGAATTAGATTAAAACACGATAGCATAATCTCATTAAGTTATGAAATATCCTTATGTAATTATAGATAATGATGAAAAAGCTGTAGATGACCTTAGAGGCATTCTCAAGCACTTTCCTGGTTATTATTGTAGAGGTATTGCTTCAGATGAAGCATCCGCTATAGATTTAATTTTAGAACAAACACCTAAAGTAGTTTTTCTGGAAGTTGAAGTCAAAGGACTCCATAATAACATCAGCGGATTTTCATTATTAAATGAACTAAAGCATTATTTAAATGAACTTCCGGATGTTTTTGTAATTACCAGGTCTGGCGACTTCGCCATACAAGCCATTAAAAATGATGTAGTAGATTATATTTTAAAACCTACCAACAGGGGAGAGATTCGAAAAGCGCTTCTACGGTATGAAAAAAAGCAAGCGACAGCGACGGAGACTATTTGTATTAAATCGCATGGCGATTACCGTTTTGTAGATATTGAAGATATAGAATACCTTAAAGCTGACAATAACAATACAGATTTCTTTATGAAAAACGGCACTAAAATAAGTGCCTTTAAGACGCTTAAATACTTTGAAAATACACTACCGGCAAATTTTACAAGAATTCATAACAGTTATATCATTAATACCGATAGAGTTTCCCGGATACATTTTGGTAAATCTAAATGTGCCCTTAAATCTTCAGGAGAGATCGTTCCTTTTTCACGTTCTTATAAGAAGAATGTAGAATCTATCAAAGACGTTATGAATAGAAAAAGTGTATTGGAATTCTGATTTTTCACAATATTTTGTCATCTACCCTTTAAAATAGTTCATCTACTACACAATTCCTGTTATCTACTAGATGAGTGGTAAAAAATTCTTTCCAGGCACTTTCTATATGTAATTTAGTTGCTGTAATCGGTTTACAATTTTGCAAAAACAATAGAAAATAAGCTTAAAAAATGGAATTAGATCTAATCAACAATTTATTTCAACCAACGAATAAAAAACAAACAATTAAAAAGATAATAATTTTTTAATTGATTCAAATTAATTCACCCATTTATAACTTAAAAACCAAAACAATGAAAATTACTAGAAATATATTCGTATTATTTGCCGCAGTATGCCTAAGTTCATCATTATTTATATCATGTAGTCCAGATTCTGCAGAAGAAGGTGTTTATAACATAGAGGTTCAAAATGTAGACGAAGATGATCAGCAAGTAGAAAAAGGATAATTAATAATCTAAAGATTAAAAAAACGCCTAGAAATTATAATTTTTAGGCGTTTTTGTTTTTAAAATATCCTTCATTGAAAGATATTTTAAGTAATTTTAAGAACCTCAAAAAAGTATAAATGAATTTATCATTTTTAAATAGAATTTTTTTATTTATAGTTTTCATATCTATTATTTGTAGTTGTGAAGAAAAATCTATTCCAATTAATATTGATAGTGTTACAGATGTAGAGATTAATGATAGTATTGTTGTTTATCTGGATATGTCCAGAGATGAATCAGAAGTAGATCAACAATTATTATTGGCGAAAAAAGCCTATAAAATGGCTACAGAAAATAAAAGAGATTCGCTTAGAAATATAGCTTCTTTACGATTAACCTATATATATTATTCAAATGAAGATAATGATGCTTTTTTAAAGCAAAATAAAAGAAGCTTATTGTTAGCCGCTTCTTCTAATGATTCCTCCAGTATAGCTAGATCTTATGGTTACTTTGGGAATTATTATTTAAGAGAGGGTAAAAATGATAGTGCCTACTATTACTTTTACAAATCAGAAAAAACATATAGCAGGTTACCAAATAGAAGTGTTAATAGAGGGAGAATGTTATTGAATATGGCGATTACTCAAAAGAATGAAAAAGATTTTATTGGAGGAGAAGTAACCACAATTGAAGCTATTAGATTCATACCCGAATCTGGAGAAGAAAGAATGTTATCGTCTGCATATAATAATCTAGGGATTATTTCTAATCAATTAGAAAATTACGACAAAGCAATTGAATATCATCAAAAAGCTTTTCAGTTAAGAAAAAAGATAAGAAATCAAAGATTAGAAGTAGGGTCTTTATATAATATGGCTCAGGTTTATGTCAATAAAAAAGAATATAGAGAGGCCATAAAAACTTATTATAAAGCACTTTCTTATAAAGAAGTATTATCTACAAGGCCATTGACAAATGTTAATTTGCTAGAAAATATAGCACATGCTAAGTTTTTAAATGGGAATAATAAAGAACTACCAGACAGTTATTTATCTTCATTAAAAGTACGAGATAGTTTGGGAAGCATAGCCGGATCAATAGAGAGTAATATTCATTTAGCTGAATATTATTCCTCTCAAGAAGATACCTTAACAGCACTTAATTATGCCAGGAAAGCAAGAGACTTGGCAGAAGAATCTAAAAATTATGGAGATATGCTGGAACCTTTGCTCTTATTATCTAAACTTAATAAAGGAAAAGAAGGTAGTACTTCTTCTTTACGATATATTAGCATTAGTGATAGTCTCCAAAAAGCAGAACGTGCGATAAGAAATAAATTTGCAAGAATTCGTTTTGATACCGATATTATCGAACAGGAAAATATAAAGATTACCAAACAAGTGACCTTGTTAACCTGGGTAACTTTGATTGTTTTTACGTTTAGTACGCTTCTTTATTTTATTATCAGGGAGAAAGCGCGAAACAGAAAATTAAAGTTTGAGCAAATTCAGCAGAAGTCTAATGAAGAGATTTATAATTTAATGATCTCTCAACAACGTAAATTAGAAGAAGGAAGACAACAGGAAAAACAAAGAGTGTCTCAGGAATTGCATGATGGGGTCTTGAGTAAATTATTTGGTACCCGTTTAAGTTTAGATAGTATCAATACCAAAAGCGATTCGCAAGCTGTAGAAACCAGGAGCAGGTATTTAAACGAGTTAAAATCGATAGAACAAGAAATCAGGCAAATATCTCATGATTTAAATGCAGAAATTTTTGATGTGAATTTGGGATATACAGAAGTTATAACTAACTTGATCGATGCGCAGATGAGTATCAATGATCAGGTAAAATATGAATTTAAAAATGATACTTCTATAAATTGGGAAGGAGTTTCTAATAAAGTTAAAATTCATTTTTACAGAATTTTACAAGAATCGTTACAAAATATAAATAAGCATGCCAATGCATCAAACATTATCATAGGCTTTAAACAAGTTGACGATAAGATAGAATTTGACATCATAGATGATGGTGTTGGATTTGACAATTCAAAATCGAAAAAAGGAATCGGATTAAAAAATATTAAAACAAGGATAAAAGAATTGAATGGAAAACTTATCTTTACAACAAGTAAAGGACAAGGAACAAACATAAACATTAGTGTTGCTATTTGATGAAGGCCCTCCTGAAAATAAATATTAAATGATTATGGAAAAAAAGCTCAACATTTTAGTTATTGACGATCACCCTATAATTTTAGAAGGGTATAAGAATACCTTGTTGGGGGCAGATACAGATTATTTCATAGAGATTACAACTGCATCAGATTGTGATAGTGCATTTACAGAGATTAAAGCAGCTTCACAAGGGAATCCTTATGATGTGGTTTTTATAGATATTAATTTACCACCGTCTGCTACAGAAAAAATTACATCTGGAGAAGATTTGGCTATGCGCGTTAAAGAATACTTACCAGACGCTAAGATTATTATCTTAACGATGTATAATGAAAATCATCGTATAAATAATATTCTCAAAACAATTAATCCGGATGGTTTTATCATTAAAAGTGATTTGACTTCTACAGAATTACTATTGGCTTTTAATGTAGTATTGAAAAACCCTCCTTATTACAGTAGCACGGTTAATCATCATATACGACAGATGATTACTAATGACTTTTCTCTGGATGAGAAAAATATGAAAATACTATATCATTTGTCCAGAGGTGTAAAAACAAAAAGTTTAAGCAATCATATTGGACTGTCACTTAGTGCAATAGAAAAAAGAAAGAATCATTTAAAAGGACTCTTTGGAATTACACAGGGAGATGATGAAGATCTTTTAAAAGAAGCCCGAAGCAGAGGATTTGTATAAAATACACATCATATAAGAAATGAATAAAAAGATACGGTAAATCCGTATCTTTTTTGTGTTTTAACCACCCGTTTTATTCGAACATATTAAATATATTTGAATATGTAATTATAAGAACGGAAAATAAAGTGATTTAGTTAACACAGGCAAAAGTTTTTCCATTCTAAGTTCTTTAACGAGAATATAAAAATTATTCTTCATATACTGTTAGGTTAAAATTAATTGTTGGGGGGCCAACAATCAACGGTGAAGCTTCGGAGGTTAGCAATAACCTCCGGGTGAATCCGTAACAGTTTTCAAACAATATTCCATTTGGTTTTTTTAGAAAGATGTATAGATTATGAATTTCCTAGTCTATTTTGTAGCTTTGTTAGACTATTTTTAGACTATGCAGGAAGAAAAAGTAATACTGGTTGATACTAATGATGAGCAAATAGGCCTGATGCCCAAGTTAGAAGCACATGAAAAAGGCCTTCTTCACAGAGCGTTTTCTGTTTTTATTTTAAACGATAAGAATGAACTTATGCTACAACAAAGAGCCTTAGATAAGTATCATTCTCCGGGCTTGTGGACAAATACTTGTTGTAGCCATCAACGGGAAGGAGAGAGTAATATTGATGCCGGAATGAGACGGCTTAAAGAAGAAATGGGGTTTACAACCGGTTTAGAAGAACGAGTATCGTTTATTTATAAAGCTCCTTTTGATAATGGATTAACAGAGCATGAATTTGATCATGTACTTACCGGGAGTTATAATGATGAACCATCGATTAATAAAGATGAGGTAGAAGCCTGGAAATGGATGCCTTTAGAGAGCGTTAGAGAAGATATAGAGCTACAACCGGAACTTTATACAGCCTGGTTTAAAATTATCTTTGAAAAGTTTTATGATACACTAGAACAACTTTAAAAGCTCCTCTTTAATAATATTAAAGCTACTCCATATCAAACCGTGCCCTTCATTTTCTATAGTCACCAGTTTGAATTTGTTTTCAGGAAGCTCTTCTTTTAAAGTTAAAGAGTTTTCATAAGGTACTATGCCATCTCCATTTCCATGTATACCAATAATTTCTGAATGTACTAATGGCCATTTCTCCTCAAAATTGAGCAGTTCCTGGGCGTGAGATAACTTTTCTTTGGAAGCACTTTTCCAAACGCTTGGTACAAGAAAACGTGTTAGTTTCCATTTGTAAAATGCTATAGCTCCGGGAACTTTTTCATGATCGGCATATAAAGCAGGAGCGCATAGTACTACTTTTTCTGTGTTATGTGCTACCGCATAGTTTAATGCAACCGGACCGCCATAAGAATACCCAACAAGAATTAACCTTTCAATATCAAACTGTTTAATAACCTCTTCCAGCAACTGTGTCTCTTTATCGATAGAGTTTAAAACATTTCCTCCCTGGTGTTGTCCATAACCAATTCTATCGTATGAAATGAGATTAGCCTTATTATTAAGATCATCATCTGTCATGTATGCTTCAAAATCGGTAGAAGAACCAATTGAACCATGCACAAATAAGATAGTAGGGAGTGTTTTGTCAAAAGTGCTTTTAGACGAAACAATACGAACTTTTCGATGATCAAAATCTAAATAACGTATCTTAGCGGTATAATTTTTTTCAGAGAAGTCCCCCAATATTTCAGTATCACTTTTTGGAGTAGAAAAGTTGTAAAACAGGATATAAAGTACAATAAATAAAATGCTTAATACAATAAAACTGTATTTGAGTACTTTTTTAAATAATTTCACGTGTAAATTTTTATAGTGAAGTAAAAATACTAAAATAAGGTACTCTAATAAGGCATTCTTTTTTAATTTGTGAAAAAAAAGAAAGAAACTAAACGAATGAAAGTAACAGTACATAGAAAGGCACATTTTAATGCAGCTCACAGGCTTTATAGAAAAGATTTTACAGATGATGAGAATGCAAAAACGTTTGGAAAGTGTAGTAACCCTAATTATCATGGGCATAATTATGAACTTATTGTGGGCGTGACAGGAGAGATTGACCCTAAAACCGGATTTGTAATGGATATGAAAGTTTTAAAAGATTTGATCTATAATGAAATAGAACAAGCTTTTGATCATAAAAATTTAAATGTAGAAGTTCCGGAATTCAAAGATCGAAATCCGACTGCAGAAAATATTGCTGTTGTCATATGGAATAAACTCAGAAAGCATATTGAAAAAGAGCTGGAACTTGAAGTAGTACTATATGAAACCCCCCGAAATTTTGTAACATATAAAGGTGTGTAATGAGTTTAAAAATTGGAGACCTAATACCAGAGTTTACCCTTAAAGATATAGATAATAATGATTTCTATAGCAGATCTCTTATAGGGAAACAACCCTTTGTAATGTATTTCTACCCTAAAGACTTTACTCCTGGCTGTACTAAAGAAGCTTGTTCGTTTAGAGATCATTATGAAGAGTTTAAAGATTTAGGTGCAGAAGTTATAGGGATTAGTTCAGATTCTGAAAAGATGCATGAGAAATTCGCACGTAATTATAAACTGCCTTTTATTTTGCTCTCAGATAAAAAGAAAACAGTGCGAAAGCTTTTTGGTATTCCAGCCAATCTTTTTGGATTATTACCAGGTAGGGAAACTTATGTGTTTGATAAAAATGGAAAAGTAGTAATGGTATTTAATAGTATGAGTGCTATTAAGCATATTGATAAGGCGCTGGACATTTTAAAACAACTTAAATAATAAAAATATGTATCCATTAAAATTTAAACCTATTTATAAAGAACGGCTTTGGGGAGGGACCAAACTAAAAGATTTATTAGGGAAAGAAGCAAAAGGTGATGCTATAGGAGAAAGTTGGGAGCTTTCTGCAGTAGACGGAGATATTTCTGAAGTTGTTAATGGAGCATTAAAAGGAACTACACTAACCCAACTGATTAAAACGCATCAGGAAAAGTTATTAGGAGATGCAGTGTACAATAGATTTGGAAATGATTTTCCGGTTTTAATAAAGTTTATAGATGCTAAGAAAGATTTATCTATTCAATTGCATCCAAATGATGAATTGGCAAAAAAACGCCACAATAGTTTTGGCAAGACAGAAATGTGGTACATTATGCAGGCAGATGAAAATGCAGAATTAATTGTAGGATTTAATAAAAATGTTTCAAGAACTGAGTATGTTGAACATATGAACAATAATGCTCTTGAGAAAATATTAAATTATGAAAAAGTAAAAGAAGGAGATACTTTTTTTATCAATACAGGAAAAGTTCATGCTATTGGTGGAGGAATTGTATTGGCAGAAATACAACAAACTTCAGATATTACTTATAGAGTGTATGACTGGAATAGAAAGGATAAAGATGGAAATACCAGAGAATTGCATACAGAATTGGCATTAGAAGCTATTGATTATGAGAAAAAAGACGATTTTAAAGTAAACTATCAGCAAGAAAAAAATAAAGTGAATACCATGGTGGATTGCCCATATTTCACTACAAATTATTTAAATATAGAGAAGAGTCAGACATTTAATATAGAAAAAAGAGATTCATTTTCAATTTATTTATGCGTTGATGGAGTTGCAGAAATTGCTAATGAACACGGAGTTGAAAAAATTAAAAGAGGGGAGACCATTCTGATATCTGCAGTGACAAAAGAGGTGAAGATTAATGCTTTCTCACAAGCAAAACTTTTAGAAGTTTATATTTAATTCTTACTTTAAGTAAATAAGTTTATTTTTGCAGGAAATTAATTAGAGTTATGGCAAGTATTAAAAATTTGAAAAAAGATATTAATAATGTTCTAGGTGATATTATTGATGCAGTATACCTATGGGAAATGGAGAATGGTAAAAACGACACTAAAGAAGGTAACGCAATTATAGATGAAGCAATAGCGGTATTTGATGAGTTGATAGTAAAAGTAAATGATAGAAAGGCAGACAACAGAAAAGCACTCTTAAAAGAAGTAAATAAAGAATTGGAAGAAAAGAGTGATGCATTAATTAAAAAGGTAAACGGCCTGAAATAAAATTCTAAATGCTGATTAGTTTTTAAATAACTACTGCAAGTTTACATAAAGATATTTTTTAAATCTCCAAGGGTTAAAGCTTTTGGAGATTTTTAGTTTTAAATTGAAAAGTATTTTTCTAATACATTCAATTTAAAAAGCAATTCATAATTCTTCTACGGTTTCTCAAAGAAACATTTCCTCTACTTCCTGTATTTATTCCAACTCTTTACTTTCTGTAAAAAGAGAGTTTAAATAGTGCTTATAGGTTATTTAGGAGTTTTTCGTGTTTATTTTTTATAATATTTTTATTTTCTTTAAATAAAAGTAAGATTTTATTTATTATGTAAATTTTTTTATTTAATTTTAAGGTGTATTAACTTACAAAATATATTTTATCCCCCTTCTTTTTTAAGAAAGTTAATATTGACTTTCTTAATGTATAAACAATAAATAAACAAACATTATTCCCTATGAAAAAACAAGTATTGCTTTGGGGTGTACTACTATGCCTTAATTTGACGGTTATCTATAGCCAGGAAGCGGTAAGCTATGAGCTGCCCAAGATTATCCCACCAGCTCCAGATGTTCAGCAATTGGAGAAATACGGTAATATACCTATCGGACATTATACCGGTACAGCCAATATTAATATCCCTTTATACCAGATCCAAACCAGATCCGGGCTTACTGTGCCCATTAGTTTGAGCTACCATCCATCAGGGATCAAGGTTGATGAAAAAGCCTCAAGAGTAGGTTTGGGTTGGACATTAAATGCAGAGAGTATGATTTCCAGGTCTGTTGCAGGTATTAAGGATTTTGCAGGAACAGGAATCGATCGTCCTGTAGTAGATGGCTCTTTTGACCCTAACGGTCCTTTTAATACTAATTTTTCAGATTATCAATATGCCCGTGATGCTGTTGCAGGTAATGTAGACCCGGAACCTGATATTTTTCAATACAGTATTTTAGGCAGGTCAGGAAAATTCATCTTTGACCAGGACAAGAACATCCATCTTATTCCAAAAGAAGCCATTAAGATCACCTCAGATCCATTGATAAGTACTTTTGATATTGTAGATGAGATGGGAAACCGTTTTACGTTCCAGGGAATGGGGCAATCTATTGTATCGTCTTCCTGTCCTTCAGGAGGAGTTTCTAATTTTTTAGATAATAATGTAGCAACAAGCTGGAAACTTACAAAGATAACAACCTATACCGGGGAAGAGATTACTTTTACCTACAGGACATTTATTTACCAGTATACGCTTTCTTTAGATGCTACTGATTATCATAGAGTAGTTCTGCAATCAGGTTGTCCTAATAAACCTGCCGATGGTTGTGTAAAAACCATAAGCCATACCGAGAGGGTATTGGATCGGATTGATTTTACTAATGGAAGCGTCCAGTTTACCTATTCTGATGATCCATCATATCCTATTAACGGCTCTAATATCCGGCAAGATTTTTCAGGGAATCATGCTCTTAGAAAAGTAAGTATATCAAATGATAACACAGTAATAAAATCATTTGAGATGATCTATGATTATTTTGGGCCTTCAGGTACTTCTACAGAAGATGACAACAGGTTAAAATTAACTGAGCTTATTGAAGTAAACAGTTCAAAAAAACATACCTTCCAATATAATGAGGCTGTCAACCTGCCTCCTCGTTTTAGTTTTGCACAAGACCTATGGGGATATTATAACGGGAAAGATAACAATACCACAATACTTCCTCAAATTTATGTTGCGGGACAGTTAATCCCAGGGGCAGATCGTCGTGTAAGTGCCACGCATAGTAAAGCCAATATTTTAACTAAAATAACCTATCCTACCAAAGGAATTTCTGAATTCTTTTATGAACCCAATGATTATTATGAAGATCAAACCACAACGGAGTATACCATAGACGGATTCACACAATATGCTGATTTTGAAAATATACATCAGAATCAATATTCATTTACTGTTCAAAACAGTTATCAAAACCTTCAAATAGAGATAAACAATCAATGTGGAAATTCACCAAATCAGATCTTCTTAGAAAATGGAGCAATAGCTAAGATATTAGACAGTAACCAACAAGAAGTGGGACGTTTTGTGGCTACAGGGGGAGATGGTCTAAATTTAACAGCGGGAAGTTATACCCTGGTCTTTGAAGTGGATGGGGCAGAATGTCTTTTCACAGCCAGGATAAAATGGCATACAGAGCAGTCCATAGGCCCACATAATAAGCTTACAGGAGGGGTAAGAGTTCAAAAAATAAGAGATTTTGACGGGGTCAATTATCTGGAAAGACTTTTTGAATATACCCAGGAGAATTCTACCCAGTCTTCCGGGATATTGCAAGGGGTTCCAAAATTTTATTATTCTATTACTGAACCCAGTACATCAAATCCGGCCGGTTCAACTTGTTCGTACATAGCCAGAGGTTATTCGAGTATTTACCCGTTATCTACTGCCTCAGGAAATTCTGTGGGATACTCCAGGGTAGCAGAGATTAATAAAAGTGAGGCTGAAAACGGTAAAAACGTATACACCTTCACCAATTACAATGACTCTTATCCCGGATCAAGCCTTGGTTTTCCCAACCTTCCCCCAATCTCCTATTCCTGGAAAAGAGGCCTGCTACTTAATATGACCTCTTATAATGCTACTGGAGATAAAGTCCAGGAAGAGATAAATACTTATGATTTTGATACAAGTTTTGTAAGTGAATCTTCAGAATCTTCAGGGGGAGACAGGCTAGCCACCGGGCTGGTATTTAGAAAGGTAACTATTGCCGATCCAGGTATTGCTAATGATCGAGATACTTTTATATGGGATACGTATCACATTACCAGTTCTTGGGTAAAACCGGTTTCAAAACAGACTATTCATTACCTGCCTACACAGGTTTCTCAGACTCAGAACTACTTCTATGAAAATCTGGCTCATCTGCAAAGAACAAAGACAGAAACTGTTGGGAGCAATAATAAAGTACAGATAGGAAAGTGGTACTACCCGGATGATGTTGATAATCTTCCCGGTGAGAATTTATCGGCTACAGAATTAGCAGCTATTAACAGGCTTAAATATGATATGACAGAACACAGAATAGGTGTTCCTATACAGACCCATAACATTAGTGATGGAGAAGAGATGATCTCCAGAACAATTTTTAAAACCGATGGAAATGGACTCACCCTACCTGGTATTATAAAATCTAAAAAGGGGAATGATGCTATGGACAATAGGATTGTATACCATAAGTACGACAGCTTTGGAAATGTACTGAAAGTAAGTCAGCAAGATGGACCTTTTATTTCTTATATCTGGGGATATAATAATACATACCCTATTGCTAAACTGGAGAACCTGGATTATGATGCTATCCCTTCAGGTACAATTACCAATCTTCAGTATTTATCTGAAAACGATACCGAAGCAGCTTTAAAAACCGCTTTAGATAACTTAAGAGGTCAATTCCCAAATGCACTGATTAGCACTTATACCTATAAGCCATTAGTAGGGGTGCTTAGCATGACAGATCCTTCGGGGTATACGATGACCTATGAGTATGATGCCTTTAACCGTCTTGAACGTGTTCGTGATGGCGATGGCCATATCCTCTCTGAAAATACCTATCACTATAAAAACCAATAACAACATGACAAACGATATAAAACACAAAAAAGCAGTACTGCTAGGTATAAGCATGTTTTTTATACTGCTTTGTAGCAGTACTACCCATGCACAAAGCACCGGTGAACGACTCATTGGCAATTGGATTTTTGATGATGTGACTTCCTTTGCCACTATAGAACCTGCCACCCAGGCAAAAATGGACTCAATCCCACAGTTTAAAACCCAATTGATACAGGCCTACAGAGGGCGTAGTACCTACTTTGGGGGTGATGGAAGTTACAGGGTAACCCTGGCCGATGGCAGAAGTGTCACCGGAAACTGGAGCCTCACCCCTTCAGGGACCATAAAGATTACAGACACACAAGGCCATGTAAGCTATCAGCAGATCGCTGCACTAGAAAACAACCGTTTGGTACTTATCCCGGTAACCTCTGGAAATGCTAAAAGTATTGTAACACAACAACATTTTATCAAACGCTAAATCCCTTTAAAAGATGAAAGACAATATTAAATTACTATCGGTTATAGGGTGTATGATATTACTGTTTACCTGTAGCCCGCTCTATGCCCAGTTTGGAGGTGGAGGTGGTGGCGGAGATACCAGTGTCTCCGGCCCTACAACAGTTACCCAGGGACGAACAGAAGTCTATAGTGTTTCAGGGGTATCTAATTTAACCAGTACCACCTGGAGTACCTCTTCTAATGCCCAGGTGGTCTCGGGCAGCACCTATTCAGCCTCTATTAAGTTTAACAGTACAGGGACAGGCTATGTAGAAGCTTTTTCAGTAGATTCCTTTTTTGGGTTTTACAGTACTACCCTGGGAGTGGAAGTCATTGCTGATATTCCCCCCAATCCAGGCAATCCATCGGTGAGTAATAACAACTGCGGGCAGGCTACCTTAACCAGAAGCAGCAATCCACCTCATGGTATCACCTGGTACTGGCAGGGAAAAAACGCTAATGGTACCAGTACCGCTCTTGGATCAGGAAGTACCTTTACTGCCAATCAAGGCAGTGGGACCTATTATATAAGGGCCAGAAACAGTAGTGGGAACTGGAGTACAGGCTCAGGGTCTGTTTATGTATCTATTGTGAGTTTTAACCCCGGGAGTATTAGCGGAACCCAAACGGTATGTTATAGTGGTGATCCTTCTACTTTATCAAACAGTGCTTCTGCATCAGGGGGAAGTGGGTATAGCTACCAGTGGCAGTACTCCAATAATGGCTCTAGTGGCTGGACTAATATTTCAGGGGCTACAGCTACCACGTATAATCCACCGGGAGGACTTACGGCTTCCAGATGGTATCGAAGAGCAGTAACCTCTTGTGGAACAACCAAGTATACCAATACCATAAAAGTCACGGTAACTCCTTTTATAGCACAACCTGCAACGCCAACCATTACCAACAATTGTGGCAGTACTGTACTTACCAGAAGTAACCCACCCAGTGGGATTACCTTCTACTGGCAATCTAGTAGCACAGGTACCAGTACAGCAAACTCCTCGGTGAGTATCACAAGAACCAGTGGTTCGGTATATTATCTAAGGGGAAGAAGCAGTAATGGATGTTGGGGACCTGCAAGGACTGTAAACTACAGTGTAAATACAGTGCCGGCTATTCCCGCTGCACCATCAGTAAACAATACCTGTGGCAGTACTGTACTTACCAGAAGCAATCCACCCAGCGGAATTACCTTCTACTGGCAATCCAGCGCATCAGGGACCAGTACAGCTAGTTCCAATAGTAGTATTACCCTAACCAGTGGTTCTGTATACTACCTTAGAGCAAGAAATAATAGTTCAGGATGCTGGTCAGCAGCACAGACTATAAACTATAGTGTAAACACTGTGCCGGCTCCACCCGCTGTACCATCAGTGACCAACAATTGCGGCAGTACTGTACTTACCAGAGGTAATCCACTCAGTGGGATTACCTTCTACTGGCAATCTAGTAACACAGGGACCAGTACAGCTAATTCCAATAGTAGTATTACCCTAACCAGTGGTTCGGTATACTACCTTAGAGCAAGAAACAATAGTTCAGGATGTTGGTCAGTAGCAACAACAGTGAGTTATAACGTCGCCCAACCCACCACCTGGTATCTGGATGCGGATCATGATGGTTTTGCCATCTCCACTACATCAGCGTGTTCAAGCCCTGGAAGTGGATATACTCAAAATGTATTGCCTTTAGGAGATCTTAATGATAGTAATGTTAATATTACTAATATTACCCCACAGTATTTCTACCAGGATAGTGACTCAGATGGATATGGAGATCCTAATGTTAGTCTTTTCTATAGCCATCCACCAAGTGGTTATGTGACTAACAATAACGATCAGTGTCCAAATGTAGCAGCTCCCGGTAGTGGTAATGGGTGTCTTTTTGATCCGTATAACCAGGTGACCATCAGTACCGATCAGAATTATATCTATACCAGGGTACCTCAGGTAGCTATGAGTAGTATTGATAATGCAGCCTTGCAGTACAATGCAGATATTATCGATCAGGTGGCTTATTTTGATGGCCTTGGCAGGGGATTACAATCCATAGGGATTAAACAATCACCCAATGGGAAGGATATGGTGACTCATATGCAGTATGATGCTTTTGGAAGACAGGGTAAAGAGTATCTGCCGTATACTACTACAGATAGTGGTTATGGTAGCCTTAAAACAGGAGATCAGGATCTGGCGACCAAGACCTATCATAAGGATCATTACCCTGATGACTTTACAGGGATAGCTACAGGAGATGTGAATGCTTACTCAGAGACGCTCTTTGAGGCTTCACCGCTAAACAGGCCAATAAAACAAGCAGCCCCTGGAGAAGACTGGAAGATGGATAGTGGTCATGAGATCCGCTTTGAGTATCTAACCAATATTGCCAATGAAGTGCCTTACTTTGAGGTGAGTTTTACCTCTGGTAATACAGAACTCCCTAATCTGGTATGGGTGGCAGGTAGTTTTTATCCTGCTAACGACTTGTATAAGAATGTAACTAAAGATGAGAACTGGACCTCTGGAAAAGATCATACCACAGAAGAGTTTACAGACAAACAAGGAAGGGTGGTGTTAAAAAGAACCTATGATAACCAGACCGCTCATGATACCTATTATGTATATGATGACTTTGGGAACCTGAGTTTTGTAATCCCTCCCAAGGTTACTACCGGGGATGGAGTAAGTACTACAGAACTTAATGAGCTGTGTTACCAGTACAAATACGATTATAGGAATCGACTGATTGAAAAGAAAATTCCTGGTAAGGGATGGGAATACATCATTTACAACAAACTCGATCAGCCAGTGATGACCCAAGATGCAAATCAAAGGTTAAATAATGAATGGCTCTTTACCAAATACGATGCCTTTGGAAGAGTAGCCTATACAGGGTTACATATTCAACCAGGGAACACTCCAAGAGCTACTATGCAAGGATATGCAGATAGTACCTCTTCTTTTACACAGTTTGTAACTAAAACAGATATAGCTAACAATGTTGGAGAGGTGCCCTACTATTATACAAATGATGCAATTCCAACTGGGATTGCTAAAATCTATACTATTAACTATTATGACAATGATGTTTTTGATAAAGATGGGCTTTCTATTCCTGCTACCACCAGCTTTGGAAGCGCTATTATTAGCTCCACCAAAGGCCTTGCTACCGGGAGTAAGGTAAGAGTCTTAGGCACCAATAAATGGATCACTACCTTAACAGGGTATGACTATAAAAGAAGACCGGTGTATGTGATCTCTAAAAACACAGAACTGGGAACTACAGATATCGTAGAGACCAAACTGGATTTTGTAGGCAAAGTACTGGAGACTAAGACCACCCATACCAAAGGCAGTAACACTCCTATAGTCACTATAGAGAAGTTTACCTATGATCATGCAGCAAGACTATTGACCCAGACTCATAAGATTGGGAATCATCCCGAAGAGCTTATCGTGTCTAATACTTATGATGAGCTAGGACAACTCATAGAAAAAGAGGTTGGAGGAAAAGTAACAAATACTGGTAGACTACAAAGCATAGATTACAGCTATAATGTTAGAGGATGGCTAAAGGCTATTAATGATGTAAATAATATTGGAAGTGATTTGTTTTCTTTTAAAATAAACTACAATGATCCTACCAGTGGAACAGCCCTGTACAATGGAAACATTAGCCAGACCCATTGGAGATCAGCCAATACTGATAACAGTCTTAAAAACTATACTTACACTTATGATGCCCTGAATAGAATTAAAAGTGGTATAGACAATACAGGGAATTACAACCTGCAGAGTATCTCTTATGATAAAAACGGAAATATTTTAAGTTTAAACCGTAAAGGACATACCAATAACTCGGCTACTGCCTTTGGAGTGATGGACAATTTAGTATATGCTTACGATAGTGGAAATAAGCTGACCAAGGTAACAGACAACGGAAATGATACCTATGGATTTAAAGATGGAACCAACACTAATGATGATTTTGAGTATGACCAGAATGGAAATATGATTATAGATCGTAACAAAGGAATCACAAGTATTACGTACAATCATTTAAATTTACCTACACATGTAGTATTGCCTGACGGAAATATTCAGTATATTTACGATGCCGCAGGGATAAAAATCAAGAAAATTGTAAATAACACTGCGGTTAGTTCTTTAACAACCACAGAATATGCCGGGAATTACATCTATGAGAATAACAATTTGCAGTTCTTTAACCATGCAGAGGGGTATATAGAACCTAATGGGAATTCTTATGACTATATCTACCAATACAAAGATCATTTAGGGAACATAAGGCTCTCTTATTCTGATAAGAATCAAAACAATAGTAATCCTGTTGATATAGAGATAAGAGAAGAAAACAATTATTATCCTTTTGGCTTGCGTCATAAAGGGTACAACTCCAACCAAAATGGTAGAGATCACAAATACCAATACAATGGAAAAGAGATACAGGAAGAACTTGGTCTAAATTGGTATGATTATGGAGCTAGAAATTATGACCAAGCTCTAGGTAGGTGGATGAATCTTGACCCATTGGCAGAGAACTACTATTATGATTCACCATACGTTTATACAACTAACAATCCTATACTTTATATTGATCCAGATGGGCGATTCTGGAAACGTACTGTTGGAGAAGATGGATCAGTATCCTATGAAGCAGAAAAAGGTGATAGTGCATGGTCATTATTCAAACAATTTGGAGAGCAAGACGGATTCACTGCTGAACAAGCTAATGGCTTAGTAGAAGGCACTCTAGGTAGTAATTATATAGGAGAAGATGGAGGCTTAAAATCCAATGTTGAAATTGGGGATGTTCTGACTGTTTATAATGAAACAGATTCAGAAGAAGTTACGACAGATGCTACAACTACAGAAGATGTAGTTACAGAGAAAGAACCTCTTGTCGATCCAGAGGCTTGGCTGAAATGGTATAACGACCCAAGTGGATGGGGTAACTCTGCATTAAGAGAACTTGAGGTCTACAGAAGTTTTGAAAATAAGGAAGAAGGAGAAGAAGCCCGTGTTTGGCATTTGGTAGGACAGTTTCACAGAGAAATTGGTCAAGAAAGACAAAGAGGTGGTGGTTCAAGAACAGGAAGTGTTAGAGGCACAAGAAGTATTAGAGGTACAAGAAGTGGAAGAAGTAGTGCAACTAGTAAAAAATCTACAACAAGATCTAGTGCCAAACGGCAAACAGTCACAGTTTCTGGTCAAACAAAAACAGTACAAACTGGACCGAGGGGCGGAAAATATTATATTAACAAAAATGGTAACAAGACCTATTTGAATAGAGATGGAACCAAAAGAAATTAGTTAGAATAGGTTTAGATAAAAATACAGTCATGACTATTGACTGTATTTTTATCCTTATATTTCAATTTAAAAAGATGAGTAACAAAAAAATGGGACTGGTAATACTTCTAATAGTTCTATCTTTAGGATTCTTTCTTTATCAAAAATTTATTAGAATTGATTATGAGCCTACTGCTTATGAATCTGAATTGATTGAATATTTTAAAGAGGTTGCTTTAAAATCTGAATTCGATGAAAATGTAAATAAGATCATTAAATGGAGAAAACCCATGCGTCTTTATGTTGTAACAGACAAAAATCAAACATATGAAAAGCAAATGTTTTTTATACAAAATGCTATTAATAGCTTTAATACATTAGCCACGGATGGATTTAAAATTGAATTGTCAGATGACTTTGAAAATAGTAACTCATATCTTTATCTGTGTAGTAGAGAAAAAATTGCTAAAGTAAATCCAAATTTTTATCAGCAACTTACTGATAATTTAGATGATAATTTATCTGGATTTGTATATATGGAATTTTATTGGACTAGTTATAATATATACAGATCTTCAATTTTCATTGATATAAATGATTCATTGGTTGTTCAAGAATCAACTATCCTAGAGGAAATTACGCAAAGTACAGGTTTACCTAATGACCCTGAAAGTCATAAAAACAGTATTTTTTATGAGCATAAATCGGATGAAGATATTAATATTAAAGAATATTCGGATTTAGATAAAGATGTTATAAAGCTATTATATCATCCAAGAATGAAACCTGGTTTAAATAGTAAACAAGTAGAAAGGGTAATTATGAAGATTTTGAAGAATAGAGAAATTAAACTCTCTGGAGAATAAAACTACCCACTGGCGCGATTTTGTAAAGCGTGACTAGTTTTAAAAATAGAGAAGCCACTCAATTAAATTTGAGTGGCTTTTTATGTTTTAAGAATATGCTTTTTTGGTTTTATGGTAAGAGATTGCCATATCTATAAGGTCGTAGATTTTAGCTTTTTCTTCTTCGGTAAAACTCTCGATATCTTTAATTTTTTGTAGAAGTTCTTTATCCATTACCGTATCATCGCCACCTATTAAAAAATCAATGGTTACTCCAAGCGCATCAGCTATTGCTTTAGCAGTATCTATTGAAGGTTTAATCTCGTTACGTTCATATCTTCCAATTATGGGGGCAGATGTTCCTACCTTTTTAGCAAGCTCATCTTGCGACCATTTTAATCGCTTCCTGATAGATAATATACGTTCTCCAAAAGTCATATAAAAGTATTGTAAGTAACCGTTTTTACTGGTTTAGAACAAATTTAAGTTACTTATAAGTATTAAACAAATCAAATAAATGTTGTTATATTAGAACCTATTTATTAGTTTTGTTACCAATAAGTACTATAAAATAGTTTTTAACATGCTTAATACCACCCATCCAAATCACTACAGTTTTACAGGAAAGCATCTTGAAATAGGTGTATTGGGTGGCATAAAACTATCGCAGTTGGATCGTTTACGGGTAACATTGAGCATCAATAAACTAAAATCTAGCACGAAACTTAGACATAATGTTGATTTATATAATGACAACCAACTAGAAAAGTTTATACGCACAGCAGCAGAGCGGTTGGAAGTTGGAACGAGTGTACTTCGTAGCACATTACAAGAGCTAACACACGCTTTAGAGAACTACCGTTTTTTACTTATCGAAAAGGAGCAGGAAGCAACTAAACCGTATAGCAAAGAGTTATCAGCCAGAGAGCAAAAGGAAGCGGAAAACTTTTTGAAATCTAAAGACTTACTAAAACGAACCAATGAGCTTATTGGAAAATCCGGAGTGATTGGCGAGGAAATAAGTAGATTATTGATGTACCTCATTTTTACATCAAGAAAAACGAGCAATCCACTTCATTGTATCAGTTTAGGGAGTAGTGGAACAGGAAAAACACACCTGCAATCTAAAGTTGCAGAACTGATACCACAGGAAGATAAAGTGGAAATTACAGTACTTAGCGCCAATGCTTTTTATTACTTCAATAGAACAGAGTTGCAACACAAACTTATTTTAATCGAAGATTTAGACGGCGCAGAATCTGTGCTTTATCCTCTTCGGGAATTACAGAGCAAAAAACGTATTACAAAAACGGTGGTTCATAAAGATCGAAAAGGTACTACCAAAACCATACACTTAACAGTAGAAGGCCCTGTAAGTGTTGCAGGTTGTACCACAAAGGAAAGCGTTTATGAAGATAACAGCAACCGTAGCTTTTTGCTATACATTGACGAGAGTGAAGCGCAAGACAAAAAGATCATGGATTATCAGCGTTTACTTAGTGCAGGAAAAGTAAATGAACAAAACGAGATCGAAGCTAGAGGGTTATTGCAGAATGTACAACGGTGTTTAAAACCGATTAAAGTGATTAATCCTTATGCAGAGTTTTTAGAGCTTCCAGGATCTGTTTTTAAACCTAGAAGAACCAACTCACATTATTTACAATTTATAGAAGCGATCACTTTTTATAAGCAGACGCAACGGGAAAAGAAATATGATAAGGCTACAGGAGAAGAATATATCGAAACTACCATCGAAGATATACAGGAAGCGAATACACTTATACAAGAAGTACTACTTCGTAAAAGTGATATACTTAACGGAGCTTGCAGGCAATTTTTTGAAATGCTTAAAGCCTATTTAAAAGCCAATAAGCAAACCTCTTTTACCAATGCGGAAATCAGAAGGCACTTGCGTATTAATCCAAGTAATCAAAAACGCTATATGCTACTGTTACAGCAGTCAGAACTTATTAGAAAATGTAAAGGAGATAAGCGCAACGGTTACAGCTATGAAGTAGTTACTTATGATGATTATATAATCACTAGCAACACAATAGAAAATGTATTTAAAACTACGATAGAACAATTAGAGGTTCAAAGTAGTTCATAGTGGTTCACTAGGTAAAATGAACCATTAGCATATCTGATAATCAAATGATTATCTAAGAAGTTCACAAAAGTCATAAAAACACATACAATCATGAAAAAACTACGTTTACAAAACGATGGGTACAGGCTTCTTTTGTTCAATTATAAAGAGTGGTTAGACATCTTAGGCTACGCAGAAAGCACCATCTACTATCTTCCTAATCACCTGCAAGAGTTCTTTTATTATTTAGAGAGGCAAGGCATTAGCACTTTAAATGAAGTGCGTAACGAAACTATTAAAGATTACTATGCAGAATTACAACAAAGAGCTAATGAGCGTACTAGTGGTGGTCTTAGTAATGCGTATTTAAACAAACACCAACAGGCGCTAAAGAAATTTAAGGAGTACTTGAAAAATCATAACTACAAACATTTTAATATTCATCTGAAATGGGAGCAGTATAGCAACAACGAACATATTGATATTTTAACTCAAAATGAGATTAAAGAACTGTTTTTAGCTACTACTTATAGCCATGAAAAGGAAAGCTTCATGCTAAGAGACAGGGCACTACTTACCATACTCTATAGTTGTGGACTTAGGCGAAATGAAGCAGTACACTTAGATGTTAGTGATATCTATTTTGATAAGGATAGAATCTATGTTAGAAAAGGAAAGAATTACAAGGAGCGTTTTGTACCTATCAATGATTATAATCTTAGAATCTTAGAAGATTATCTTTTTGAAGCACGACTGGAATTTTATAACGCCAATGAGAGTGAAGCCTTTTTTGTAAGCAGTCATGGAAAGCGAATGAGTGGTCAAAGTATGCTGAACCGCTTAAAACACTTAATCGAAATCACAGGCAATAAAACGTTACAGGAAAAGCATATTACCCTACACACTTTACGTCATAGCATTGCTACGCACCTTTTAGAATCAGAAGTGAAGATGGAGAGCATTAGCAAGTTTTTAGGGCATAGCTCTTTAGAATCTACTCAAATCTATACACACCTAGTAAAGCAATTATGAACTATAAAGCGTATTTACAAAACAAAGGTTATAGCGAAACTACTATAGAAAGTTATGATCTTGCCAAATCCAGATTTATCGAGTGGTGCATAAAACAAGGTACTTCTGCAAGTGAGATTGATTATAAAAAGCTGCTTAGCTATACCAAATCACTTACCAGAAAAGGAAACAGCAAACGTACTGTCAATCATAAACTAGCGATTATAAAAAACTACTTTGAATACTTGATGAAACAAAGCTACAGGGTAGATAATCCAGCAGAAGGAATCATTATAAAAGGTGTTGTAAAAAAGCAACTTTATAATTTACTGGAAAGCGAAGAATTAGAAGATCTATATTACTCCTTCGAGACAGAAAATATAAAAGATCCCTACCACCGATTAACTGCTAAAAGAAATAAAGTGATTATTGGACTTATGGTATATCAAGGGTTAAATACCACATCACTCATACAATTAGAAGTAAACCACGTAAATATTTACAAAGGGAAAATCTATATCCCAAGTAGTAAAAGAACCAATGCAAGGGAACTGGAATTAAAGCCCTGGCAAGTGATCGAACTTTTAGAATACATCAAAGAGACAAGAGAAGAAATAAAACAGCGAAAAATGGTAGAAAGTGAACGTCTTTTTATCCCGAACAATGCACGACTAGGAAATACCATTTTAAATATTATAAAGAAACTTAAAAAGTACAATAGTAAAGTAGATAATATCAATCAAATTAGAGCTTCTGTACTTAGTGGTTGGACGAGACAATATAACCTTAGAAAAGTACAGGTTATGGCAGGGCATCGTTATATCAGTTCTACTGAAAAGTATGTGCAAGATGATCTGGAAAATCTACAGGAGATAATTAACAATTATCATCCGATAAGTGAGTGAACGTTTAAATGGTGTTTAAATACTGTTTAAATAGCGTTTAAGTTGCCGGCGCCTTTAAAAAAGAGTTTTTTTTATTAGGAGGTCTGAATTTAACTCATTTAAGTTTTTTAAACCAGTAAAATGAAACGTATAGATTTTTTTAAAAAGGGAAAATAATGAAGTATCGTTTTTTACAAACGAGAAAATCCCTAGAAAAGAGGAAATAATACCTATAACAGTTAAAAAATCCATTAAACCAAAGATACTAAAAAACTATCATAATGAAAGTTCAAAATAGAAGTCCTTAGAGAAAATAAAACATTGTACATTTACTCCTTAAAACTGTAACAAAATTAGCGAATACGTTAATAAAGATATGCCCGTTATGCCTGCAAGAAGGGAAACCCTTGCGCTGTATGTTACAGTACAGAAGGAAGGCTAAGACGGGTTCTTTTTAATCCTTAAAAAACTGTAACAAAATGAAATCAAAAGATTTTACTGGAAAGTATGCGCTTACTTTGCATACTGATCCCCACACCGAAGAAAATTATATTAAACTTCCTGTAGCTGATCTGGCAGAACTAGGTTATATGCAACAAGCTATTTTAGATGGACTATTATACTTAGTTCAAATAGAAAATAGACAAGAAGAAAAAGAACTACAAAACAGTATGTACTGGCTTTTAAAAATCCTTTTAGCGAGTTACCCACAAGAAGAACTGGAGGGTATCTCTGAATGGCTTAAATCTTAACTAAACTCCACGCAAAGCAAGTCCAGTTTTTTAGGTGTAAAAATCCTCTGTGCTTGCTTTGCTTCCTTGCCCCTACATCTTCCAAGCTATCTTTACATAACGTTGCATTACAGGTACTAAAGCCCCGTAATAACGCTATGTAAAATAGCCCGCATCCCCCCACCGCCTAAAAAACCAAAAAACAACTCATATCAAGATGTGTCTTTGTGTACACAAAATCAAAAGAGAATCGTAAGCAAGAGGGTAACGTGCAAATGCAACGTTACGATATATAAACAACTGTAAAACAGATGCCTAAATTTGTGATATAAAATAAATTTTGCGCTAAAACCTCTGAAAACCCTAGTAAACACTGAAAAATTTTGGAGCAAACTCCTGTTTACGTGACGTTCAATCGCCACTTAGGCTATCCTTTTAAAAATGGCTGATCGCACTTACGCATCAGCCCTCTTCTATCATCCCTTTTTAAAAGGTCAAAAGAGCGTCAGCTTTTACCCCAAATCTTACCATAACTAATACTATTTTGCGAAGGATTTTTTAAAGTCCCCCTTAAATATAATGGGGACTAACTCGACGGTGTTTTTACGTTTATATCTGATTATCTGATAGTTATCTAAAAAACGAAATTTTACTAAAAAGCAGAGAACTTAGCGGCTATTTTACATAGTGTGCTTATAGTACAGAAAAGTAAAAATGAATGCTACTATAAGAGCACATTATGTAAAGATAGCTTTGGCAGTAGAGCGAGGGAATAAGGAGTAAATTACTAGGTAATAAAATCAAGATAATGTTATAAAAAAAGTAAAAAACGTCTTACCTTTAAGGCACGTTCTTTAAAATTTTTTAGTGGCTCTGGTGGGTACTGGTCAAAAAAAGGGAGTGGCGTAAAAAAAATGCGTTAACTACTATCCCTTTGGCTTGCGTCATAAAGGGTACAACTCCAACCAAAATGGTAGAGATCACAAATACCAATACAATGGAAAAGAGATACAGGAAGAACTTGGTCTAAATTGGTATGATTATGGAGCTAGAAATTATGACCAAGCTCTAGGTAGGTGGATGAATCTTGACCCATTGGCAGAGAACTACTATTATGATTCACCATACGTTTATACAACTAACAATCCTATACTTTATATTGATCCAGATGGGCGATTCTGGAAACGTACTGTTGGAGAAGATGGATCAGTATCCTATGAAGCAGAAAAAGGTGATAGTGCATGGTCATTATTCAAACAATTTGGAGAGCAAGACGGATTCACTGCTGAACAAGCTAATGGCTTAGTAGAAGGCACTCTAGGTAGTAATTATATAGGAGAAGATGGAGGCTTAAAATCCAATGTTGAAATTGGGGATGTTCTGACTGTTTATAATGAAACAGATTCAGAAGAAGTTACGACAGATGCTACAACTACAGAAGATGTAGTTACAGAGAAAGAACCTCTTGTCGATCCAGAGGCTTGGCTGAAATGGTATAACGACCCAAGTGGATGGGGTAACTCTGCATTAAGAGAACTTGAGGTCTACAGAAGTTTTGAAAATAAGGAAGAAGGAGAAGAAGCCCGTGTTTGGCATTTGGTAGGACAGTTTCACAGAGAAATTGGTCAAGAAAGACAAAGAGGTGGTGGTTCAAGAACAGGAAGTGTTAGAGGCACAAGAAGTATTAGAGGTACAAGAAGTGGAAGAAGTAGTGCAACTAGTAAAAAATCTACAACAAGATCTAGTGCCAAACGGCAAACAGTCACAGTTTCTGGTCAAACAAAAACAGTACAAACTGGACCGAGGGGCGGAAAATATTATATTAACAAAAATGGTAACAAGACCTATTTGAATAGAGATGGAACCAAAAGAAATTAGTTAGAATAGGTTTAGATAAAAATACAGTCATGACTATTGACTGTATTTTTATCCTTATATTTCAATTTAAAAAGATGAGTAACAAAAAAATGGGACTGGTAATACTTCTAATAGTTCTATCTTTAGGATTCTTTCTTTATCAAAAATTTATTAGAATTGATTATGAGCCTACTGCTTATGAATCTGAATTGATTGAATATTTTAAAGAGGTTGCTTTAAAATCTGAATTCGATGAAAATGTAAATAAGATCATTAAATGGAGAAAACCCATGCGTCTTTATGTTGTAACAGACAAAAATCAAACATATGAAAAGCAAATGTTTTTTATACAAAATGCTATTAATAGCTTTAATACATTAGCCACGGATGGATTTAAAATTGAATTGTCAGATGACTTTGAAAATAGTAACTCATATCTTTATCTGTGTAGTAGAGAAAAAATTGCTAAAGTAAATCCAAATTTTTATCAGCAACTTACTGATAATTTAGATGATAATTTATCTGGATTTGTATATATGGAATTTTATTGGACTAGTTATAATATATACAGATCTTCAATTTTCATTGATATAAATGATTCATTGGTTGTTCAAGAATCAACTATCCTAGAGGAAATTACGCAAAGTACAGGTTTACCTAATGACCCTGAAAGTCATAAAAACAGTATTTTTTATGAGCATAAATCGGATGAAGATATTAATATTAAAGAATATTCGGATTTAGATAAAGATGTTATAAAGCTATTATATCATCCAAGAATGAAACCTGGTTTAAATAGTAAACAAGTAGAAAGGGTAATTATGAAGATTTTGAAGAATAGAGAAATTAAACTCTCTGGAGAATAAAACTACCCACTGGCGCGATTTTGTAAAGCGTGACTAGTTTTAAAAATAGAGAAGCCACTCAATTAAATTTGAGTGGCTTTTTATGTTTTAAGAATATGCTTTTTTGGTTTTATGGTAAGAGATTGCCATATCTATAAGGTCGTAGATTTTAGCTTTTTCTTCTTCGGTAAAACTCTCGATATCTTTAATTTTTTGTAGAAGTTCTTTATCCATTACCGTATCATCGCCACCTATTAAAAAATCAATGGTTACTCCAAGCGCATCAGCTATTGCTTTAGCAGTATCTATTGAAGGTTTAATCTCGTTACGTTCATATCTTCCAATTATGGGGGCAGATGTTCCTACCTTTTTAGCAAGCTCATCTTGCGACCATTTTAATCGCTTCCTGATAGATAATATACGTTCTCCAAAAGTCATATAAAAGTATTGTAAGTAACCGTTTTTACTGGTTTAGAACAAATTTAAGTTACTTATAAGTATTAAACAAATCAAATAAATGTTGTTATATTAGAACCTATTTATTAGTTTTGTTACCAATAAGTACTATAAAATAGTTTTTAACATGCTTAATACCACCCATCCAAATCACTACAGTTTTACAGGAAAGCATCTTGAAATAGGTGTATTGGGTGGCATAAAACTATCGCAGTTGGATCGTTTACGGGTAACATTGAGCATCAATAAACTAAAATCTAGCACGAAACTTAGACATAATGTTGATTTATATAATGACAACCAACTAGAAAAGTTTATACGCACAGCAGCAGAGCGGTTGGAAGTTGGAACGAGTGTACTTCGTAGCACATTACAAGAGCTAACACACGCTTTAGAGAACTACCGTTTTTTACTTATCGAAAAGGAGCAGGAAGCAACTAAACCGTATAGCAAAGAGTTATCAGCCAGAGAGCAAAAGGAAGCGGAAAACTTTTTGAAATCTAAAGACTTACTAAAACGAACCAATGAGCTTATTGGAAAATCCGGAGTGATTGGCGAGGAAATAAGTAGATTATTGATGTACCTCATTTTTACATCAAGAAAAACGAGCAATCCACTTCATTGTATCAGTTTAGGGAGTAGTGGAACAGGAAAAACACACCTGCAATCTAAAGTTGCAGAACTGATACCACAGGAAGATAAAGTGGAAATTACAGTACTTAGCGCCAATGCTTTTTATTACTTCAATAGAACAGAGTTGCAACACAAACTTATTTTAATCGAAGATTTAGACGGCGCAGAATCTGTGCTTTATCCTCTTCGGGAATTACAGAGCAAAAAACGTATTACAAAAACGGTGGTTCATAAAGATCGAAAAGGTACTACCAAAACCATACACTTAACAGTAGAAGGCCCTGTAAGTGTTGCAGGTTGTACCACAAAGGAAAGCGTTTATGAAGATAACAGCAACCGTAGCTTTTTGCTATACATTGACGAGAGTGAAGCGCAAGACAAAAAGATCATGGATTATCAGCGTTTACTTAGTGCAGGAAAAGTAAATGAACAAAACGAGATCGAAGCTAGAGGGTTATTGCAGAATGTACAACGGTGTTTAAAACCGATTAAAGTGATTAATCCTTATGCAGAGTTTTTAGAGCTTCCAGGATCTGTTTTTAAACCTAGAAGAACCAACTCACATTATTTACAATTTATAGAAGCGATCACTTTTTATAAGCAGACGCAACGGGAAAAGAAATATGATAAGGCTACAGGAGAAGAATATATCGAAACTACCATCGAAGATATACAGGAAGCGAATACACTTATACAAGAAGTACTACTTCGTAAAAGTGATATACTTAACGGAGCTTGCAGGCAATTTTTTGAAATGCTTAAAGCCTATTTAAAAGCCAATAAGCAAACCTCTTTTACCAATGCGGAAATCAGAAGGCACTTGCGTATTAATCCAAGTAATCAAAAACGCTATATGCTACTGTTACAGCAGTCAGAACTTATTAGAAAATGTAAAGGAGATAAGCGCAACGGTTACAGCTATGAAGTAGTTACTTATGATGATTATATAATCACTAGCAACACAATAGAAAATGTATTTAAAACTACGATAGAACAATTAGAGGTTCAAAGTAGTTCATAGTGGTTCACTAGGTAAAATGAACCATTAGCATATCTGATAATCAAATGATTATCTAAGAAGTTCACAAAAGTCATAAAAACACATACAATCATGAAAAAACTACGTTTACAAAACGATGGGTACAGGCTTCTTTTGTTCAATTATAAAGAGTGGTTAGACATCTTAGGCTACGCAGAAAGCACCATCTACTATCTTCCTAATCACCTGCAAGAGTTCTTTTATTATTTAGAGAGGCAAGGCATTAGCACTTTAAATGAAGTGCGTAACGAAACTATTAAAGATTACTATGCAGAATTACAACAAAGAGCTAATGAGCGTACTAGTGGTGGTCTTAGTAATGCGTATTTAAACAAACACCAACAGGCGCTAAAGAAATTTAAGGAGTACTTGAAAAATCATAACTACAAACATTTTAATATTCATCTGAAATGGGAGCAGTATAGCAACAACGAACATATTGATATTTTAACTCAAAATGAGATTAAAGAACTGTTTTTAGCTACTACTTATAGCCATGAAAAGGAAAGCTTCATGCTAAGAGACAGGGCACTACTTACCATACTCTATAGTTGTGGACTTAGGCGAAATGAAGCAGTACACTTAGATGTTAGTGATATCTATTTTGATAAGGATAGAATCTATGTTAGAAAAGGAAAGAATTACAAGGAGCGTTTTGTACCTATCAATGATTATAATCTTAGAATCTTAGAAGATTATCTTTTTGAAGCACGACTGGAATTTTATAACGCCAATGAGAGTGAAGCCTTTTTTGTAAGCAGTCATGGAAAGCGAATGAGTGGTCAAAGTATGCTGAACCGCTTAAAACACTTAATCGAAATCACAGGCAATAAAACGTTACAGGAAAAGCATATTACCCTACACACTTTACGTCATAGCATTGCTACGCACCTTTTAGAATCAGAAGTGAAGATGGAGAGCATTAGCAAGTTTTTAGGGCATAGCTCTTTAGAATCTACTCAAATCTATACACACCTAGTAAAGCAATTATGAACTATAAAGCGTATTTACAAAACAAAGGTTATAGCGAAACTACTATAGAAAGTTATGATCTTGCCAAATCCAGATTTATCGAGTGGTGCATAAAACAAGGTACTTCTGCAAGTGAGATTGATTATAAAAAGCTGCTTAGCTATACCAAATCACTTACCAGAAAAGGAAACAGCAAACGTACTGTCAATCATAAACTAGCGATTATAAAAAACTACTTTGAATACTTGATGAAACAAAGCTACAGGGTAGATAATCCAGCAGAAGGAATCATTATAAAAGGTGTTGTAAAAAAGCAACTTTATAATTTACTGGAAAGCGAAGAATTAGAAGATCTATATTACTCCTTCGAGACAGAAAATATAAAAGATCCCTACCACCGATTAACTGCTAAAAGAAATAAAGTGATTATTGGACTTATGGTATATCAAGGGTTAAATACCACATCACTCATACAATTAGAAGTAAACCACGTAAATATTTACAAAGGGAAAATCTATATCCCAAGTAGTAAAAGAACCAATGCAAGGGAACTGGAATTAAAGCCCTGGCAAGTGATCGAACTTTTAGAATACATCAAAGAGACAAGAGAAGAAATAAAACAGCGAAAAATGGTAGAAAGTGAACGTCTTTTTATCCCGAACAATGCACGACTAGGAAATACCATTTTAAATATTATAAAGAAACTTAAAAAGTACAATAGTAAAGTAGATAATATCAATCAAATTAGAGCTTCTGTACTTAGTGGTTGGACGAGACAATATAACCTTAGAAAAGTACAGGTTATGGCAGGGCATCGTTATATCAGTTCTACTGAAAAGTATGTGCAAGATGATCTGGAAAATCTACAGGAGATAATTAACAATTATCATCCGATAAGTGAGTGAACGTTTAAATGGTGTTTAAATACTGTTTAAATAGCGTTTAAGTTGCCGGCGCCTTTAAAAAAGAGTTTTTTTTATTAGGAGGTCTGAATTTAACTCATTTAAGTTTTTTAAACCAGTAAAATGAAACGTATAGATTTTTTTAAAAAGGGAAAATAATGAAGTATCGTTTTTTACAAACGAGAAAATCCCTAGAAAAGAGGAAATAATACCTATAACAGTTAAAAAATCCATTAAACCAAAGATACTAAAAAACTATCATAATGAAAGTTCAAAATAGAAGTCCTTAGAGAAAATAAAACATTGTACATTTACTCCTTAAAACTGTAACAAAATTAGCGAATACGTTAATAAAGATATGCCCGTTATGCCTGCAAGAAGGGAAACCCTTGCGCTGTATGTTACAGTACAGAAGGAAGGCTAAGACGGGTTCTTTTTAATCCTTAAAAAACTGTAACAAAATGAAATCAAAAGATTTTACTGGAAAGTATGCGCTTACTTTGCATACTGATCCCCACACCGAAGAAAATTATATTAAACTTCCTGTAGCTGATCTGGCAGAACTAGGTTATATGCAACAAGCTATTTTAGATGGACTATTATACTTAGTTCAAATAGAAAATAGACAAGAAGAAAAAGAACTACAAAACAGTATGTACTGGCTTTTAAAAATCCTTTTAGCGAGTTACCCACAAGAAGAACTGGAGGGTATCTCTGAATGGCTTAAATCTTAACTAAACTCCACGCAAAGCAAGTCCAGTTTTTTAGGTGTAAAAATCCTCTGTGCTTGCTTTGCTTCCTTGCCCCTACATCTTCCAAGCTATCTTTACATAACGTTGCATTACAGGTACTAAAGCCCCGTAATAACGCTATGTAAAATAGCCCGCATCCCCCCACCGCCTAAAAAACCAAAAAACAACTCATATCAAGATGTGTCTTTGTGTACACAAAATCAAAAGAGAATCGTAAGCAAGAGGGTAACGTGCAAATGCAACGTTACGATATATAAACAACTGTAAAACAGATGCCTAAATTTGTGATATAAAATAAATTTTGCGCTAAAACCTCTGAAAACCCTAGTAAACACTGAAAAATTTTGGAGCAAACTCCTGTTTACGTGACGTTCAATCGCCACTTAGGCTATCCTTTTAAAAATGGCTGATCGCACTTACGCATCAGCCCTCTTCTATCATCCCTTTTTAAAAGGTCAAAAGAGCGTCAGCTTTTACCCCAAATCTTACCATAACTAATACTATTTTGCGAAGGATTTTTTAAAGTCCCCCTTAAATATAATGGGGACTAACTCGACGGTGTTTTTACGTTTATATCTGATTATCTGATAGTTATCTAAAAAACGAAATTTTACTAAAAAGCAGAGAACTTAGCGGCTATTTTACATAGTGTGCTTATAGTACAGAAAAGTAAAAATGAATGCTACTATAAGAGCACATTATGTAAAGATAGCTTTGGCAGTAGAGCGAGGGAATAAGGAGTAAATTACTAGGTAATAAAATCAAGATAATGTTATAAAAAAAGTAAAAAACGTCTTACCTTTAAGGCACGTTCTTTAAAATTTTTTAGTGGCTCTGGTGGGTACTGGTCAAAAAAAGGGAGTGGCGTAAAAAAAATGCGTTAACTACTATCCCTTTGGACTTAAACACAAGGGATATAATAATGGTCAAAATGGTAGAGATCATAAGTTTGAGTATCAAGGTAAAGAAAGCCAAGAAGAATTAGGATTAAATTGGCAAGACTTTGGCTTTAGAAATCATGACCCAGCTCTTGGACGTTGGATGAACCTTGATCCATTAGCTGAAGATTTTATAGAATACTCTCCATATAACTCGATGATGAATAATCCCTTGAAATTTATTGATCCCGATGGAAGAGCTGCTGAATGGATTCCTAATGTTGGTGATGATGGTTCAATCTCTTACATAGCAGAAGAAGGCGATAGTGCAGCTACTTTACAGGAACAATATGACTTAGAAGATGGTCAAGCTGAAAAAATAATTGGAAATCAAAAAATTGAAGCAGGAAAAACTGTTATTTCAGGGGAACAAGTAGAAGCTGTAACTGGAAGTCAAATTTTAAAATTAGATCTACAATCGGAATTAGCTACAGATCAAAGAGTATTTGATCAAATTTTATTCTCATTTGATCACACGAAAACTACATTTGTTGAAAATGATTTATCTAGATCAAAGTATAAAGTTAACCCTAATAATTATTTTAAAAACACATATGAAGTAGGGTCATTATCTGGTAAAGCATCAATAAACTTAGAAGGTAAAAGAAGAGATGTTACATTTAATTTCCCATTATATAGACAAGGTACTTTGGAGAGTAATCCTGGAGTTTTTCTATGGATAAATAATTATAATGATACTCATCAAAGAGGATTAAAATCACCTTCTTTAGTTCCTTTTGGTCGAAATACGGAAGGCTTTATTGGTGAGACACTCAATCCAACTGGAAATAGAGGACCATATGATGGAAACTGGAATATTAATCATCATTCAGATAATTTTGATGTAATAAAAAGAAGAATCAGAAAATCTTTTCCCATTATTACAAAACCTAATTAAAAATTAAATATGAAAAATAATGTCTTAATAGTTTTAATGCTATTCTTTTTGAGTTCATGTAGATCTCAAGGCGAGGAATATTTACAGAAATTAAACCGTTGCATTGATAAAACAATAAATTTAAAAGTAAAAGATATATATGGCATTGAATCTTTTGATTATTATAAATTAATGGGAAAAGTCGAAAATATTATTTTTCAGGATCCAACAAAAGAAAGTTATCAATTGCTTATTCAAAAAATACATAATATTCCTAAAAACAAGGTAATTGAAGATGGTTTAGATGAAATGAATAAACAAGGTTTCTTTATAAACGACCATATAGTTGACATATTAAATAATTGCCCTTATATTTCTTTAGATAAAGATGATTCTAAAGAGACATCAATAAAATTAAGGCAAAAAATTATTGAGCAATCATATTCTGGTATTAATAAAGATGGGGTTGATATATTGGTTAATTATTTCAATCATACAACAGATAAAGAATTTAAATATCTAGAATTTAGATCTCCAATACTTATAATGATTTTAACCAATTATTTAAAGTTAAATCCTCGTTAGGGTAATGTTGGTAACGTAGTAAACTGGTGCTTATAAGAAATCGAGCAAATTAAGTGCTGATTATCAGTGTTATAAATAAGGAATGAGCTTCTTGATAGAGGCTCATTCCTGTTCTTAGAAATAATAAAAACTTATTAGAGTACATTAAATAAAATATTTATTCTCTTTTGTGTAGTAAACTGGTGCTTACTTTTGGTAGATAATCATAAGAAAATATTCTTATTATATTTATATATGTTCTTTTAAAATAATGAATTAAAAAGTTCTTTAACATTATGTCGCGTAAAGAAAAGGTATAGTATACCTTTTTAGCGAACATAGCGGCGATGCGGCTGGGAATATGCTGGTAACTATAGGTAATGTAGTAAACCGATGCTTATGAGAAATCGAGTAAATTAAGTGCTGATTATCAGTTTTATAAATAAGGAATGAGCTTCTTGATAGAGGCTCATTCTTGTTCTTAGAAATAATGAAAATTCATTAGAATGCATTAAATAAGATGGTTTATCTGCTTACGTGTAGTAAATTGGTGCTTACTTTTTAATGGATAACCTTTAGATAATATATATGTTTTTAAAACCTTGGAGGTAATTTAGTAAGAGTTAAACGGTTTTTAAAGTTTCTAACTTTAAAAAATACCTCTCTAAAAAAGTGGTAATGTTCCAAAATGGCACTTTTACATTTTAAAATAATAGAAGTAATTTAGGAATGGGAAATAATTCTTTAGATTAATTTATAAAAAACTAATTCTCAGTATTTGTCTTTTCATTTTCCTTGATTTCTTTAATATATGCTTGTAATTTCTTTCCATATATGGAATTAGCTACTTCCGGAGTTAATGCATTATTAATAGTGTCTAAGTATTTTAAACGAGCGTCAAACGCTTCAGATAATGCAATGTAAGGAGCTACATAAGAATCACCATTAGTCAATGCAAAATTAAGCGTGTATAGATAACTTCTCAAATTATTTCTGTCAATTAGTTTTTGAATGGAATCAAACTTAACTACATTAGAATCTCGTTGCGCTTTTATGCTTTCCTGATAGTATTTTAAATCGGTAGTATTGAAATTAGAAATCATGTTTCTGTATTCCATGAATTTCTCGTTTGTTTTTGATCCGGTTACTTTGGCCAACCCTTCAAAAGCACCTCTTTTTGTATTGATAACAATATCTCCTACTTCTCCAAAGAAAGTAATACGATCGTTAAGGGTATTTCCATCATTTTTGTCAAGATAAAGGTAGAATACTTCCGGGCTTTCCAAAGGTACTGAAAAGCTAAAATTACTATCTCCATCCACAACTACAGAATCAATAACTATAAGAGTAGTATCGCTTGTTTTTTGTAAATAAATCGTCCCTTTTTTAAGCCCCTCAACCGTTCCGCTTAAATTCATTCTATTTTGATCTTTACTACAAGAAACGATTGCTAATAATACTAAAACCGGAATTAAAAATAATCTCATAAGTGTTTTGATTTGACCGCAAATATCAATATTTCTTATTTAAAAACTAAACTTTTGAAGCAATTTCCATTAGCCTTGCGCATAGCAGTGCTCCATAAGTACCTACCACATATCCAAAAACGGCTAATAAAGCTCCTACAGTTGCCAGTGATGGGTGGAAAACTGCAGCTACTACCGGGGCAGATGCGGCACCTCCAACATTGGCCTGACTACCCACTGCTAAAAAGAAATAAGGAGCTTTGATAAGTTTAGCGACAAGAATGAGTAATAGCGCATGAAATGTCATCCAGACCACTCCAATAGCAATTAATCCCGGATTTTCTAAAATTTTACCTAAATCCATTTTCATACCAATGGTAGCTACTAAAATATAAATGAAAACACTCCCTATTTTACTGGCACCTGCTCCTTCATAATTCCTGGCTTTGGTGTAAGATAAGATGATACCGACCAATGTAGCGATACTGATCATCCAGAAAAATTGCGACCCAAAAGAAGATAAAGCACTCCCTTTGTCGTTAAAAATATCAAAACTTGAAGTTAAGAAAGCACTAATATTATCTGCACCCCAGTGCGCTATTCCTACACCGGTAAAAGCAATAGAAAGAATAATCATTAAATCGGTTAGTGACGGATTTCTATTTACCTTTTCACTAAATGCAGATACTTTGGCTTTTAATTCTTCTATAGCGCTGTCATCTGCTTTTAGCCAGCGGTTGATTTTATTATTTTGACCGATACCTAGTAGAATAACCGCCATCCAAACATTGGCAACAACGATATCTACCAAAACCATTCCTCCGTACTTCTTAGGGTTATATTCAAAAATCTCCAGCATAGCTGCCTGATTAGCGCCTCCACCTATCCAGCTTCCTGCTAAGGTTGCCAAACCTCTCCAAATAGCATCTGGCCCCGTACCTCCTAATGTTTCAGGAGAAATCCAGGCAATTAGTAAAACAGCAAGAGGGCCTCCTATAATAATACCGGCTGTACCGGTCAAAAACATGATTAAAGCTTTGGGGCCTAAATTGAAAATTGCTTTTAGATCAATACTTAATGTCATCAAAATTAAAGATGCAGGCAGTAAAAAACGGCTAGCAATATAGTAGGTTTGAGAGATTTCGTCAGAAATAAGACCTACTGAATTAAATATAGCTGGTATCATGTAACACATCAATAGTGCCGGAACAACTTTATAAAATTTATACCAAAATCCGCTTTTCCTGGAAGAAGTGTAAAAAACAATTCCCAGGGCTAGCATTAATAAACCGAACACAATAGTATCGTTAGGAAAAACAGGAGTCATAATTATTTATTTTAGGCAAAATACAAAAAAAATGAGCAAAAAAAAGACGGCATATTTGCCGTCTTTTAAAAACATAAATATTATTTTAATTTTTCATCCATGCAGTTCTCAATTTTAATTGAGAGCTACTCGCTTTTTCTGCAGGAACAATTGTTGAAACTTTGGTTGTAGGTTTAGAAATAGCACCTTTTAAAGTAATTTCCTGTCCGTCTCTTACCAATACAAAAGTAATCTCGTCTCCCGGATTCCAGGCAGTAGCCGTACCAATCAAATCTCTAATGTTTTCGAGATTATATCCCATCCCATTTATAGATTTGATAATATCGTTTCCTTTTACGCCCAGATCAATTAAAAAGCTATTTAACGGAATATCAGATCTGAAAAATATTTCTCCGTTTCCTTGATTTACATTGATAAACGGATTTTGGCCATTGAAAAAATACCTGGTTTCTACAGCTTTAGAATTGAAGGTAAGTCCTACTCTTTCTAAGAAATTTTCATAAGGGATAGGAGTAGTGCCTATAACATAAGTATTTAAGAAATCTCCAACTTCAGGATATGTATTGGCAACAATTTCTGAGATGATTTCGTCATCTTTAAAAGGTTTGTCACTTCCATAAGTACTGGATAATTGTTTCATTAAATCCAAAATACCTTTTTCCCCATTGCTTTGCTCTCTCATGATGATATCAATACACATTCCTATTAACGCTCCCTTTTCATAGACATTGGCATAATTAGCTTTATAAGGCTCTTCCAGGATATTTTGACTCATCGTTGTAAATGACATAGTATCGTCAAATGTTTTAGATCGGTTTATTTTGGTCATAATTCGATCGTAAAAATCGGCTTCATCAATAAGACCCTGATTGATCTGGAAAATATTTGCGAAATATTCGGTAATTCCTTCGTACATCCATAAATGCTTAGACATCTTTGGATTGATATAATCAAAATTATGAATCTCTTCAGAATGAACAGTTAACGGAGTAACTATATGGAAAAATTCATGAGAAACCACATCTACCATAGCATCTATTAAGTTTTGCTTAGGCATGGCTTCCGGTAAAACAACTGTAGTAGACGTATGATGTTCTAAAGCTCCAAACCCTTGAGCATCTGTAGGCTCTAATGTAGATAAGTATAACAGGATATTATACTTTTTTGTACTATTGATATCTCCTAAGAATGTTTTTTGAGCGCTCATCATTCGTTCCATATCAGCTTTAATGCTTGCGGCAGTATACACCTTATTTGGAGAATAAACACTTAATGTAACCTCTATATCATTAATGTTGAAAGTTTCAACATCTGGTACAGCGTATAAAATAGGGTTATCAATAATTTCAAAATACCTGTTTGCGAAATAAGTATCTATTTCATAATCAATTTCTGAATTTGTAGGCTGAGGAGTTTTTACCTTATTTAAGGTGGTGCTTCCTTTTAAATTTTTAGGAGATTTAATAATCAGTTCGTATTTCTGAGAATCCAGACGATCAAAATAGCCTACAAAACCGTGAAGATTCAAAACAAAATTCTTTCCGGCATCAATATTGGTTCCGGCTGGTGAAAAAACCTTATCGTCTCTTTCAGTTTCTGTATCATAAGTATCATTAACTTTATAAGAAACGCTCTCCAATGTGGTAGCATTATTAATTTCCCAGGTGTTTTCATCTATTTGATCAACCTTAAGGAGGTTTCCTGAAAAATCGATAGCTTTAAAGTCTTCTATATATTGCCCATAGTTATCAGAACTATAAGTACCCGGAACTGTTTTTGGAATAAAGAATTTAATAGTTTCTTGTGTAAACCTCCCCGGATCAATTTCTACATTTACTTTATCATCAACAACATTAACAAGGTCTATTTGGGCTATAACTGGCACCTGGTATGCATAATCTCTGAGTTTAGCAGGACAACCATATAAAATAATAGACGCGAATAGGATTAAAAATATTTTTTTCATGAATTACATTATCTTAATTGATACAAATTAACTGTTTTTTAAATCGTTAGAACAGATGTTTAACATATTTTGCAACTCCATCTTCTTTGTGATGTAGTATTGTAGCATTTGCCACCTCTTTTAGCTCTTCTCTTGCATTACCCATAGCTACACCATGTCCAACGGCTTTAATCATTTCAATATCGTTATAATTGTCACCAAATGCAACAGCATCTTCTAAGGCAATGGGATAAAACTTTTTAAGAATAGTTTCAATTCCGGATACTTTAGATACCTTTTTATCAGCAATTTCTATTAATGTGGCATTAGATCTGTAGATATTTAGTTCTTTTCCGAATACCTCATTCAAAACAGGAAATATACGATCTGTATCCTGTTCAGTTCCCATACACATTATTTTGTGAGCAGATTTTCCTTCTTCTTTCCAATCTTCTATAACCTGATTTGTTTTCTTGAAAACGGGTTTAGCCTTGGTATTAAAAATTTCCTTTTCTATACGTTCACTGGTCTCTTCTACATACCATTCGTCTTCAAAATAGAGTCCGATTCTAATATTATTTTTAACAGCTATGCCGTATAAACTTTCTATGACAGGCATAGAAATCGTGACAGAAGAAATAACATTGTTGCCAGCCATAACTAAAGCCCCATTGTAACAAATGATAGGTTCTTTTCTGATGCCTAGCCTGTCCTGCAAATAAGTCATAGATTTAGGCATCCTTGCAGAAACCAGTATTAAAGGAATCCTGTCTTTGATTTTATTTATCTCAGAAATGGTTAAATCTGATACATCATTCTTGCTGGTTAATAATGTACCATCTAAATCTGAAAATATAATTTTATAGTCCATTGATCATTTAAATATTCAACCAATATGTAAGTTTTAAATTGATTGATCTGTTTCTGGGAGCAAAAGTATTCAAGGTAAAGTAATTATCAGTATAAACAAGGAATAAATCTGATAAAGGAGCAAAACGCCACTGCAAACGGGAGTTAATACCTAAATTGTCACTTTGGTTACTGTATTGCACCAAAGTAGACCAGAAGATAGATTTATTGAAAGTGACATCAAAACGCGGACTCACGATAAAAATAGTGGCACTTGGAAACGGATTTGGTAGTTCAATTCTATTATAGTTAAAATTAACAGATGTTGAAAAATTAGGTTGGAGTCGTAAACTCATTTGCCCGTCTATAGAATAAATGTCTCCGTTAAAGAAAGCACCTGCCGAAGGAGAAATTCTATAAGAGAAAACTTTTCTGCGATCAGATTGATATTCGGCGTTAAAACTGGTATAGTAATATCCCCGATCTGCCGGAAGAGGAATTGCACCTTCTGTCCCTGTGGGGTCAAACGCTGATGTTAAAAAAGTAAACCTGTTATTTATACCTGCAGATAATCTCGCAGTATTTTTAAACTCGGCTCTCCATGATGTAGAAATATTGTAATCTGTATTCTGAAAATCCAATCCGGGCCTCCATAAAAATGCAGGTTGAAATTGAATGTCATGCCTGTTTATTTTTCCTTTTTCCGGCCAGATAATACGAGTAATATTAGGTTGTAACCTAAAAATATCTGTTCTCCTGATAAAACCCAGATCAGATCTGAAATCGTCACCAACATAAGTGGCTCTTAATCCAAAATTATAACGCCTGGAATTATAATTTAAATTCAAGCCGGCAGAAAAATCTTCTTCATTACGACTATCCGGAGAAAACGATTTATGAGTATAAACTCTACCTACCCATGTATTATCTGCAGATGCTAAGTTGTAATCAATACCAACAACTCTGTTATACCGATCTTCTTCTTCCAGAAAATCATCACTTCCAAAAGCTTGTCTGTTTACAAAAATGAATCCGATATTTGAACGTGAAAATAATTTTCGCTGTAGCGTGAAGACCGTATTATTATTGCTCGAAATCTCATTAGCTTCATCTTTTTCAGTTTGTAAATTTAAAAAGCCAAGACGCCAGTTTTGATCGAGTTTCCCACTTAACCGGACACCACCAATGATTTCATTTTCTATTGAATTGCCATTAGCATCCTGAGCGATTCCAATTCGCCGTGAGAAAAACGGATTTGCATCTCTGCTATCTCCAAAATCGGCAAAAAGATCACTGTTATCTATAAAAAACTGCCTGCGTTCAGGAAGTGAAATTTCAAATCGGGTTAGATTTGTAATAATATTGTCAACTTCCACATTAGAGAAATCCGGATTGACAGTAATATCGAGATTCATCCCATTGCCAATCGATACTTTAGCATCTCCTCCAAATTTAAATTGACTAAAATCAGTGTCTTCTTCAAAATCTTTTGCAGCTTGAGTATTGATATATGGGATAAGTGCAAAAGGAGTTTTAGAAACGCCTAATGGTTTTTCGAACACCATATCTCCCATAAACGCAAGATTAAAAATAAACTGGTTTTGCGGAATGTGTTCCCAGGTACTTTGCTCGTTAGATTGTGTATCAAATCGATAACTGTTAAATCGCCATTTGGTTTCTCCTTCCTTGAATTTAAAAGAGGTGAGGGGGATTGCCATTTCTGCGATATAGTAATTATCGTATATTTTAGACTCTCCCTTCCATTTTACATCCCATGTGGTGTTGAATCCTCTTAAATCTGAGCCTCCTCCGGAAATTAATGCTTCTCGTCTTACTCCATACGGATTAATACCAAATAAAAAAGCATTAGTCCCATCGTTGAAAGTATCGAATAATAAACTAATATTGTCATTACCTCCTGCTCTAAAATCACGCCTTAATGAAGGAACAATATAGTCATTACCAGCTGTGTTTACTTTAATTCCAATGTATAATACTTTATCATCATAAAGCATTTTTATTTCGGTTTGTTGTTGTGCTAAAATGGAATCGGTTGGAAAATATTGCCAAAAATCTTTGGCGCTCTCAGCTGTTTCCCAAACTTTCTCGTCTAAAGAAGCATCTATGGTAATAGTTTCATTAATATGTTTAACTGAAAATTGCTTTTTTTGAGCCAACAATGATAAAGGAAACCATAGTAGTAAAAGAAATAATAAGCGGCTTTGCATTGGTTAGAAGGTTGAAAGCCAAAATTAAGGTTTAGAGTGTTAAGAAAAACCTAAAAATTATTTTTGAGCATCATCTTTTTTTATGGGTTCTCTATTAGCTTTTTTTAAGCTTTGCATCAACATCCATTCAATTTGCCCATTGGTGCTGCGAAATTCATCGGCAGCCCATTTTTCTATAGCTTTTAGCATTTCTTCATTAATTCTCAGTGCAAATGCTTTCTTTTTTGACATAATTAATTTTTAGTAAATTCAATTAACATATTAACTAATTGACCTCATGATACCTGTTCTTATAGTGATTTAAAACCCGGATGAATTCCTCTGGCTTTTTAGTTCCTATGATTAAATTAGAATTGTCTGTAAAGGTAAGTTTTATAGCTTTACTAATTCCTATCATAGTGATGTAAGGTGTTTTTACAAAAAAGTTAAAACGACCTGCTCTATAACCATATTTAACATTATTATAATTAATACAATCATAATTTTTAATTTTAGATATTGGTATTTGTACTTCTTTTATTTTCAATGGTAGATACCTATACCTAATCTCGTTAGCATCTATTGTTACCTCTTGTTTCGTATTGCTTATCAATAGAATAGAAAGTGCTTCTAAAATAAAAATAGCAACTAAGACTATTAGTAATTCTTCTTTTTCAGAAGGAGAAGATGTGTTTGTATATTGATTGAGAATAAGAATCAAAACGGTTACAAAAGATGAGCCGATTACTATATAAATCCAACCAGGGAGTTTTTGTATTTCGTTAAAGTATCTCACATTATTTATTATTAAGTAGTTTTAGATGTTTTTGAGCAATACTATTATTTTTAAAACTTTAGGTTTAAATTTTAATGATTTAATGTTCCGGTATTTACCACAGGTGTTGCGTCTTTGTCACTGCATAGTATTACCATTAAATTACTTACCATCGCAGCTTTACGTTCTTCATCCAGGTCTACAATATCTTTTTTACTAAGCTCATCTAACGCCATTTCTACCATGCCAACAGCTCCCTGTACTATTTTATGACGCGCAGAAATTATAGCGGTGGCTTGTTGTCTTTTGAGCATTGCGTTAGCAATTTCTTGTGCATAAGCCAAATAACCAATACGTGCCTCTAAAACTTCAATCCCTGCCATGCTTAACCGTTCTTGTACTTCTTTTTCTAAAGCTTCGCTTACCTCATTCACACTGGATCTAAGTGTAATGTCTTCGTCATGGCCTTCGTCTGCAAAATTGTCATACGGATACATACTGGCTAACTTTCTAACTGCAGCATCAGTTTGTACTCTAACAAAATTTTCATATTTATCTACATCAAAAGCAGCTTTATAAGTATCAGTTACTTTCCATACCAGGATGGTGCTAATCATGATTGGGTTTCCTATTTTATCATTTACTTTGACACGCTCGCTATCAAAATTTCGTGCGCGTAGAGAGATACTCCTTTTTCTATATAAGGGATTAGCCCAATAAAATCCGTTTCTTTTTACAGTTCCTACATACTTACCAAAAAGCAATAAGACTTTAGAAGTATTTGGATTTACAAGAATAAAACCAAATGCAGTAAAAAAACCTACAATAACTGAAATAAGATAAACAGGGTTCTCAGTGGTAATGATCATGTATATCCCGCCTCCAAACAATATAAATACGACTAGAAGCATGAGATATCCGTTAGGTAGATTGGTTATTTTTTCGTTTGACATATGTTTTAAATTTAAATTGATATTAAAATGATATCATAAATATATTAAATTTTTTCAAAAAACCAAATATTTTTAACGTTAACTTAATTTTAGGTTAATTACTTTTGAAAAAATATTAAAAATGAAGCGAGTTATACTATTATTTCTTTTAGTTAGTCAGTTAACATATTCTAATACAATAGTTTGGGGGAGAACAGGGCATAGAGTAGTAGGAGAAGTAGCAGAGAATTATTTAAGCGGGAAGGCCAGGAGAGCGATAAATAAGATACTTGATGGTCAAAGTTTGGCATTAGCTTCTACGTATGCAGATGAAATTAAAAGTGACAATAGGTTTCGCAAATTTGGACCCTGGCATTACGTTAATTTTCCTTTTGATAAAAAATATGGAGAAGAAACTCCTAGTGAGTTTGGAGATTTAATAAAAGGTATTGAAAAATGTGTGGCAGTCATAAAAAGTAAAACTTCTTCTAAAGATGATAAAGCTTTTTACCTAAAACTTCTGATACATTTTATTGGGGATTTACATCAACCACTTCATGTAGGTAGAGGTGAAGATAAAGGAGGAAATGATATCCAGGTACAATGGTTTGGGCAAGGGAGTAACTTGCACAGAGTATGGGATAGTGATATGATAGATAGTTATGGAATGAGCTATACAGAATTATCAGATAATCTGCCAAAAATTACAAAGAAGCAACGAAAGCAAATCCAGAGTAGTTCTTTATTAGATTGGGTTCATGAATCTCAGGGAATGGCAAAAGAAGTTTACGCCTCCGCAAATATTGGTGAAAAATTGAGTTATAAATATATGTACGACCATTTTGATACTGCTAAAATTCAACTTCAAAAAGGAGGACTAAGACTGGCTAAAATTCTTAATGATATTTTTTAAGGAGGTTAATTTGTAAAAAACAGTTTGTAAGCATTAAAATATTGTTCTGAAAGTAAGATTAATACGAGGTTCAATTTGTTTTTTTGTTTTAGGAATCTGATGGAGCCATTGGTGTTGTGTTTCTCCTTTCATAATTAATAAACTGCCATTTTCAAGAAGAAGTTTGGTTTTGAGTTCTTTGTTTTTTCTATGTTTTAGATGAAACCAGCGTTCTGCTCCAAAACTCAAAGACGCAATGACAGGATTCTTACCTAATTCAGGTTCATTGTCTGCATGCCATCCATTACTATCCTGTCCGTTTCTGTATAAGTTTAAAAGACAGCTTGTAAATTGTGTCCCACTTACTGCTTCTGTAGCTTTTTTTATTTCAAGAAGTTCTTTAGTAAAAAGATTGGGGTGCATGGTGATGTTTGAATAGGTGTAGGGTTTAGCATTATTTCCATATAATGAAGTTAAGCGCGGTTGCGGATACGTTTTTCCAAAAACAGTAATATCATCCTGTTGCCAGGGAGTTTCATCTTTTAATAAATTGAAATAACGATCAGATTCAGTTGTATTAAAGAAATCAGGAAAATACTCTACAGTAGCCCCGGGGAGGTTTAATTTTTCTGATGAACTCATTTCTAGTTTGTGTAAGAATAAGCCCAGTAGATCAAGCCTAATTGTAAAAATAACCTTCCGTATAAAATCCATTTAGAAAGTCCCAGGCTGGCCTTTTTATTGGTAATCATATAAATATGCACCGGGAAAAAGGCAATAAGCATTGCCACGATCCCCCAGGCAGCATAGACCTTAGTCGCAGCAATACAAACAGTTATTCCAAGGATGATCTCTGCTAATCCGCTTAAATACACCAGTTCTTTATGATAAGGAAGATACCTGGGCATAATCCTCATAAACGCTTTAGGGTTGATAAAATGGATAATGCCTATTATTACATAAATACCGGCCATTAGATATAAATGCCATGAATTCACCATTCAGATAATATAAATAATTTATTTAGTTGAATTAATCCAACTATTGATTTTTTTATCGAGTAAGTTAAGTGGTAACGATCCCGATTCTAATACTTTATTGTGAAATTCTTTGATATTAAACTTTTCTCCAAGCTCATTTTCAGCTTTACTTCTTAACTCTCTGATTTTTAACTGCCCTATTTTATAGGATAACGCCTGCCCTGGGATAGCCATATAACGTTCAATCTCAGAAATAATACTTGCTTCGCTTTCTGCTTCATTAGCCAAAGAATATTGAATTGCTTCTTCCCGACTCCAGCCTTTGACGTGTAAGCCAGTATCTACTACAAGACGTATAGCTCGATGCATTTCTGCACTTAACATCCCAAAATATTGATATGGATCGTCATATAAACCTAATTCTTTACCTAAAGATTCTGTATACAAGGCCCATCCTTCTCCATATGCACTATACCAAAGTGTTTTTCTGAAACTAGGAAGGTTTGTGTTTTCTTGTTGCAAAGAGATCTGATAATGATGACCGGGGATAGCTTCATGAAGGAATAAATCTTCATCAGAAAACACATTATATTTTTTTACATCTGGAATGGGAACATAAAAAATACCAGGACGTGTTCCATCTAAAGATCCCGGATTGTATTGAGCACTCGCAGAAGCTTCTCTAAAGGCTTCCGTACGTCTTATTTCGAAAGCTGTTTTAGGAGAGAGATCAAATAATTTCTCAAGGTTTGGCTCCATTTTTTCATGAATTGATTTGAAGTTTTCTATAACTTCTCCAGGATTTTTAAATGGAATCAGGCTTCTTTTATTTCTTACATGATTAAAAAATGATTTTAGATCTTCTTCATAACCTACCTGTCTTTTTACTTTTTCCATCTCCATAGATATTCTCTCTACTTCGTTCAAACCTAGTTGATGGATTTCTTCGGCAGTCATATTTGTAGTAGTAAAGTTTTTGATTAAATAATCATAATACTTTTTCCCATTTGGAATAGCATTAATTCCAGACGATGATCTCCCGGCTTTCAGGTATACTGTTTTAATGAATGTGTTTAGCCTGGTAATCGCAGGTACAACTTTATTGTCAATAGTAGAAGTGTAAGCATGGGTTAGCTCATTTTTTTCTTCTTTTGAAAAAGATCCCGGGAAGTGCTTTACCGGAAGAAAAAATAAACTTTGTTCTGTTTTACCTTTTGCTAACTTTTCAAGTTGAGGAACTACTTTCTTGATTAACGATTTAGGGAGTACATACCCTAATTCAATTCCCTTTTTCATATTAACTTGAGCCGTATCGCACCATGCCGTGAACTTTTCGAGACGCTTCAACCAGTTTTTATAATCTTCAACTGTTTTAAAGGGTTGAGCTCCGCTACCACTTCCCAATTGTCCTATAGTTAATGGTAATGAGAACATCTGGTTGATAGGCATGAGTTCTGCTCGGAATGTAAACCCTTTTAATGCCTGGTTCAACTCCCAGTTTAGAATATCTTTACTTAATTTTTCTTCTTCAGATAGTAAAGCATCTCCATACATTGCCAGGGAATCTTTATAGGTCTTATAAAAAGATTTAGCTTCTTCTATATACGCTTTAGAAATGTCAATAGGTAGTAAATCATTATACCTGTTATCTCCCGCAGAAGTAGCATTTAAGGGATTTAATTTTAGGGTTCCCTGATGATAAGATTCAAAAACATTTACAATAGGAGGAAGTACAAAATTTGAAACCGTTGGCTCTTCTTTTTTTTCTTTTTTGCAGGAAGATAAAGAAATGAGGATGAAAACGATTGCATAAAAATGTTTTTTCATTTTAATCAAATTTTTGAATTAAATAAATATAATTCGTTTTGCTCTAAAAGTGCTTTTTATCCTTATAAATAAGTTTAAACCTGAAAAAGAATCGTTTAATTGTCGTTATAGCGCTATTATTTTGCTATCCTCTGGTTTTTTAAAAAAATCGGCTTCAGGAGAAAGGAACTTAATATTGCTGATAGTAGCATCACCTATTTTACCTGCAAATCCGTTTTCAACTGTCCAATTGTAATACCCCCAGTTTGTTGCAAAAGGAATTCCTTCTACATCTGTATAATTGCTGTACTTAATAGCATGTGGTTCTTCTTCTGCTTTTTCTACAGCATTCCCTCCAAAAGTTACGATATAACCTGCGGCATGAAGCATATTGGTTTTTTCATCGGTGTATATTACGTACCAGTCATCCGGAGCATCTCCGATATTGTTTTCAAAAGTAAGTCTGGCGGTATTGTAGCTGTGATCTTCTAATGAATGCTTTTCTAGATTACTCCATTTAGTACCATTATCGTTGAGTTTATAAGGTAAAGCAAAAAAGTAAGTCCATGTAAACATATCAAATCTGGCCCCGCGGTCATTTGCATCAGCCGGTGATAGATATACCTCATTTCCATCATAAATCAGGGAACTACCATCTTTTTTATCAATTCTTATTTTGGTAGAGTTAGGAACAAGGGTGATTTTAGCATCTAATCTGTCATTTCCACCAAAGTTGAGGTCAATATCAAATTGAATGGCATCTTTTTCCATAAAAGCATTCATTTTATGGGCTTTTTCTATCCCTGAAGTATATTTTTCTTCAGGAGTGACAGTAACAGTTTCAACATCAACTGATGTGCTTGTTACACTGATCGCTTCTTCTTTTTTTTCTGATTGTTTACAAGAGGCGAATACAAGAGATGATAATATAAGGGTAAGAAATACTTTTTGCATAGTAATGGATTTAATAGTGATGGCCAAATTTACAAAATAATGAAGTTGTATTTCTTCTGCGGATTATAAAAAAAACCGCCTTTCTATAAATGCATAGAAAAGCGGTCAAACATTATTATGAAATTTAAACTTATTTTATCATTTCAAAACTTCTTTTGATGAATTGGGTAAGCTCTTCACCTTTTAAAAGATTCTGAGACAAACGTGCTAAATCTAAAGATTGTTTAATCAATCGCTCTTGTTTAGGCTTTGTTTTAGTATTGAGTATCTGTCCAACCAATTCGTGATTGGTATTTACTGTCAAGTTATACATTTCCGGCATGTTACTCATTCCAAACATTCCGCCACCCCCGGTTGCACTCATTTCTTTCATTCTACGCATAAATTCTGGTTGCGTAATTATAAATGGAGCAGAATTACTGTTCATAGCTTCCAACTGTACTGTATAAGTAGAGGTAGGAACAACACTATCTAAAATTTCCTTAAGATTGGTTTTTTCTTCTTCGGATAATTTTGAAATCTGATCTTCTTCTTTCTTGATAAGATTATCAATATGATCTGCATCTACGCGAGTAAAAGATATTTTCTCTTTACTGGTTTCCAGTTTTTGAATTAGATGAGCTACAATTGGAGAGTCTAATAATAGGACTTCATATCCTTTAGCTTTGGCTTCTTCAATATAACTGTGTTGTGCATCTTTATCACTTGCATAAAGAATTACCAGTTTATCATCCTTATCAGTTTGAGTAGCTTTAATTTGCTCCTGTAACTCTTCAAAAGTGTAGTATTTATCATCTACTGTAGGGTATAGTGCAAATTTTTCAGCTTTTTCATAGAATTTTTCTTCAGAAAGCATTCCGTACTCAATAACCATTTTGATGTCATTCCATTTCTTTTCAAAATCTTCACGATTATCTTTAAAAAGAGAATTTAATTTATCGGCTATTTTCCTGGTAATATAACTCGAAATCTTTTTTACATTTCCGTCTGCCTGTAAATAAGACCTGGAAACGTTTAACGGAATATCTGGTGAATCTATTACCCCGCGTAGCATTGTTAAAAATTCAGGAACAATTCCTTCTACATTATCAGTTACGAATACCTGGTTTTGGTAAAGCTGAATTCTGTCTTTTTGAAGATTCATCTCATTATTCAACTTAGGGAAATATAAGATTCCTGTTAAGTTAAACGGATAATCAACATTTAAATGAATATTGAATAAAGGTTCTTCAAACTGAGTTGGATATAATTCTCTGTAAAAATTCTTATAATCCTCATCGTTTAATTCAGATGGTTGTTTTGTCCATGCCGGATTCGGATTATTAATAATATCATCTACTTCAAAAGATTCCTCTTTAGCATCATCTCCTTCTCCGGTTTTAGTAGTTTCTGTTCGGGTACCAAATTTAATTGGAACCGGCATAAATTTATTGTACTTCTGTAAAAGCTCTCTTATTCTGCTTTCTTCCAGAAATTCAACTGAATCTTCTGCTATGTGTAGGATAATTTCAGTCCCTCTTTCTTTTTTATCACTCTTTTCCAGAGTAAACTTAGGACTACCATCACAGGTCCAATGCGCAGCATCTTCATCTTTATAACTTTTTGTGATGATCTCAACTTGATCTGCTACCATGAAAGCAGAATAGAAACCTAATCCAAAATGACCAATTATACCGGTATCTTTTGCAGAATCTTTATATTTTTCTAAAAATTCTTCAGCACCAGAAAAGGCGACTTCATTAATATATTTCTGCACTTCATCTTCTGTCATTCCCAATCCCTGATCGATAATATGAAGCTTTTTTGCCTCTTTATCAATTTTTATTTCTATTTGTGGGCTTCCATATTCAATTTTTATTTCACCAATACCGGTAAGATGCTTCAACTTCAAAGTAGCGTCTGTTGCATTGGAAATCAGCTCTCTAAGGAAGATTTCATGATCGCTATACAAGAATTTTTTAATGAGAGGAAAAATATTTTCAACGGATACATTAATATTTCCAGTTGCCATGTGTAAGGTTTTTTTAATTGTTACGATTAATACAATATAGAGTTTCAAAAAAGATACCATAAGAAGGTATACTGACAAAGTGACATTCTGATTTAAAAGTGTTTTTTAGAAAACTTTAACGCAAATTTTGTTTAATGTTTTGTTTGTTTTGTTAAACAATTATTATATTTGCAATGTAAAAAATATTAGATGGGATTTTTGCTATGAAATCTCGAAAAAGTTTAAAGATACCTATAATTGGTTTGTTTATTTATTGGTTAGGTTGTTTAGAAAACGCGCTCATTCTTTGAAGCGCGTTTTCGTTTTTTATATGTTTTATTTGTCGATGTTAATTTTTGTTTAATAATTTAGGTAAAAAGTAAAACATTGTTTAACTTTGAATAATATAAAGCTTAACAATATGACGGCCACATCTACTGAAAAAAAAGAAAACCTGACTCCAGACCAACTCGTTGCCATATACATGGATTATGTATTGGAAAATGAAAAAACACCTTCCTCAGTTTATAAATTTTGTAAAGAAGTCGAAATAAATGAAGAGGAATTTTATAAAATTTCAGGTTCTTTTGAATCGTTACAACAACAAGTTTGGAATAGTTTTTTTACAAATACTGTAGAAGTAATGCAAAAAGACGAGCATTATGATGGATTTACACACAGAAATAAAGTATTAACCTTGTTTTTTACTTTTTTTGAAATCCTTACTTTAAACAGAAGCTACGTTTTGTTTTCGCTAAAGGAACATAAAAATGTATTGAAAAACCTAGATCAGTTAAAAGGGTTAAGACGCTATATGAAGGCTTTTGCAAAAGAACTTGTTGACGATCAGGGAACAAATGCAAGCAAGAAAATAAAATTCTTGAAAAAATCTCCGGAAATTTTCTCTGAAGGAATATGGATGCAATATTTATTTCTTTTAAAATTTTGGATGGACGATAGCTCTGCCGGATTTGAGAAGACAGATATTGCTGTAGAAAAATCAGTAAATACTTTCTTTGATGTATTTGATAATACACCTTTGAATAGTGTGGTTGATTTTGGTAAATTTTTGTGGAAAGAAAAAATAGCATAAACAATATTGAAAACTTTAGATAAAATACCCACAGGCAAAATTGAACGAGCAGGAAAGCTGGTTCAAACCGGAATGAAAATAGGAGGAAATTATTTAAAGTACTACGGAGAGAAAATTATTAATCCGAACCTCACCAAGGACGCACTAAATGAAAATAATGCAGAAGATATTTACGACGGATTAAAAAGCTTGAAAGGTAGTGCTTTAAAGGTAGCGCAAATGCTTAGTATGGAAAAGAATCTGCTACCTAGTGCTTATGTTGAGAAATTTTCTCTGGCTCAGTTTTCAGTTCCGCCTTTATCGGCACCATTGGTAAGAAAGACATTTAAAAGGTATCAGGGCAAATATCCCGAAGAGATTTACGATTCATTTACTGCAAATTCGGTAAACGCCGCAAGTATTGGGCAAGTGCACAAAGCAAAAAAAGAAGGGAAAGAGCTGGCAGTAAAAATACAATATCCTGGTGTAGCAGAAAGCATTAGCAGTGATTTGGCTATTGTTAAACCAATAGCAATCCGAATGTTTAATTTGCAAGGAAAAGATTCTGAAAAATACTTTAAGGAAGTAGAAAATAAATTAACCGAAGAGACCAATTATATCCTTGAACTGGAACAAAGTGAGGAAATCACAGTGGCGTGTAGTGTTATTCCGAATATGTTGTTTCCTAAATATTATAAAAATTTATCCAGCGAAAGAATTATAACTATGGATTGGATGAACGGATTGCATTTGAGCGAGTTCATCAAAAATGATTTTTCAGAAGAAACAGGAAATAAACTAGGACAAGCATTATGGGATTTCTATATGTACCAAATGCATGGTTTGCGTAAAGTACATGCAGATCCGCATCCCGGTAATTTTTTAGTTAATGAAAAAGAGCAATTAATAGCCATAGATTTTGGGTGTATTAAACAAATTCCGGAAGATTTCTATGTGCCTTATTTTGAAATAGCAAAAAAGGAGAATTTTGAAGACGAGGCTATCTTCAAGCAAAAAATGTACGAATTGGAGATTTTGCGGGAAGATGATTCAGAAAAGGAACTTAAATTCTTTACGGCTTTATTTAGGGAGATGCTAGGGGTTTTTACATCACCTTTCAATAAAGAATATTTTGATTTTGGAGATGACATTTTTTGGAATAAAATAGCAGACCTTAGTGAGCGATACTCTAATGATGCTAAAATCAGAAAAATGAATGGAAACAGAGGATCTAAGCATTTCTTATATATCAACAGAACTTTCTTTGGATTATATAATTTATTATATGATTTAAAAGCTAAAGTAGAAGTAAATAAATTTAAAGAATATCTATAATTCTACCTTGTTTTTCCGTATTCAGTAGGGTTGACTTGTTTGATGGCTTTAAACTGCCTGTTGAAGTTAGAAATATTATTAAATCCGGATTTGTCCGCAATCTCAGCAATCGAAAAATCATTATCAGCAATTAATAATTTACAGGCGTGCTCTACACGTAATTCATTTAAAAACCGAATGTAAGTTTTATTGGTACGCTTTTTAAAGTATTTGCAAAAAGCATTTTTTGTCATTGCAGAGACAGTGGCAATAGCGTCCAGAGAAATGTCATTTTGGTAGTTGTTGATGGTATATTCCAGGACATCTCTCATACGCTTACCTTCCAGATCAGTATACTTTTTTTCATAAATAAAAGATGATAGAGCTTCGTGTTTTACTTTAGAGAGCAGTTTGAGAATATTTAAAAAAATGATAAATCGATCCAATTTGGAAGCTGCTTTTAATTGCTCAAAATTCTGAATGATTTTTGAGTGTAAAGACATGACTTTAAAACCATTTTCAATTTTTTTGAGTAATTGTTGCAACTCATTTAATTCCCCTAATTCAAAAAAATCCGGACCAAAAGAATCCTTTTTAAAAAACAAAGTAAGCATATGCGATTTAACCTTGCTATTGGCATCGCTTTTAAAAACATGAGGAAGATTGCCTCCAATGACAAAAACATCTCCTTTTTTATAATAATTCACTGTGTTTCCAACAATGAGTGTCCCTTCTCCTTCAGCAATCATACTGATCTGAATTTCTTCATGCTGATGTAACTTATCGTAAAAAAAGTATTCAAGATCTTCCTGGTAAACCAAGGCATCATTAGTTGGTTTCGGAACTTTAAAAGGAAGGACTTTCATAATTCAAATATACGCAAATACTATTCATAATGATTTGAAAATATTAACAAATGGAATAATATAGTATTAATATTGGATAAAAATGTATTATTAAATGAGTAGGTATACGTATAATTTTACTTAGAAATTATTTGAACTTTTTAATCAATTGGGAAAGGTTTAAATACATCCATTAACAATAAAGAACAGATAACAGTGAAAATAGAATGGAAAGGGGTCATGCCCGCAGTGACCACAAAATTTACAGATGACGATCAACTAGATCTCAAAACTTTTGAATTAAATATCAATGCACAACTTGATGCCGGTGTTCATGGAATAGTACTTGGCGGAACTCTTGGAGAAGCAAGTACGTTAAGTGATGATGAAAAAAGAATATTGACCAGGACTACTGTTTCTATCGTTAAAGAAAAAGTTCCTGTATTGATTAACATAGCAGAGCAAACTACAAAGGGGGCTATTGAAGCTGCACACAGAGCAGAAGAAGATGGAGCAAGAGGCCTTATGATGTTACCTCCTATGCGATATAAAGCCGGAGATAGAGAAACTGTTGAATATTTTAAAGCAGTAGCTAATAATACATCATTGCCAATTATGGTGTATAACAATCCGGTAGATTATAAGATTGAAGTGACTTTAGATATGTTTGAAGAGTTGCTTAAATGTGACAATATTGAAGCGGTAAAAGAATCGACAAGAGATATTTCTAATGTTACCAGGATTAAAAATAAGTTTGGAGATCGCTTAAAAATAATGACCGGTGTAGATACATTGGCATTAGAAAGCCTGTTGATGGGAGCAGATGGCTGGATTGCTGGTTTAGTTGATGCGTTTCCAAGAGAAACTGTAGCTATTTACGAATTGCAACGTGTAGGTAGGATAAAAGAAGCTCTTGAAATATACCGTTGGTTCTTACCTTTATTAGAATTGGATATCAATCCTAAATTGGTACAGAATATAAAATTGGCTGAGGTAGCAACAGGAATCGGAACAGAGAATGTAAGGCCTCCACGCTTGCCTTTATTTGGGGAAGAAAGAGCACACGTGCTTCAGGTTATTGAAAACGGATTAAAAACAAGACCGGAATTACCAGATTATAAGAATTTATAATGCTGAATTGTTGAGAAAAGTTTTATTGAAGGATTGATATAACCGGAAAATTTACAAGTGAGTAGATACAGGAAATGCAAGGAATTAACAAAAAATGAAGAGGCAATCTTAATAAAAATCAAGAAGAATGATTACAGGAGAAAATTATATAGGAAAAGAAAGGTCTTCTAAAGGAGGCGTAACGTATAAAACAATAAATCCGAAGTTAAATATTGAAAATGAAGACTTGTTTTACGAAGCTTCGGAAGAAGAAGTTAATAAAGCAGTAGTCAAAGCCTCGAAAGCTTTTAAAACATACAGGAGTTTATCCGGAGCTAAAAAAGCAGCTTTTTTAAATGCTATCGCCGATGAAATTTTAGAATTGGGAGATACTTTGATAGCAATGTATCAATCAGAATCAGGATTGCCGGAAGGGAGAGCAATGGGAGAGCGAGGAAGAACTATAGGTCAGTTAAGAGGCTTTGCACAAATGCTGGAAAATGGGTCTTGGGCAGATGCTGTGATAGATACAGCAGATCCGGAGAGAACCCCAATACCAAAACAAGATCTTCGTAAATTGTCTATCCCGTTAGGACCTGTAGTTGTTTTTGGTGCCAGTAATTTTCCGTTTGCTTTTTCAACAGCAGGAGGAGATACTGCTTCAGCATTGGCTGCAGGATGCCCGGTAATTGTTAAGTCACACCCTATGCATGCAGGTACAGGAGAATTAGTGGCTTCTGCAGTTATAAAAGCAGCAGAGCAAACCGGAATGCCAGATGGGGTATTTTCAAACTTAAATAGCTCAGGGATAGATGTTGGAGTTCAGTTAGTGAAACACCCTGAAGTAAAAGCCGTAGGTTTTACAGGAAGTATTAGAGGAGGGAGAGCATTGTATGATATTGCAACACAAAGACCGGAGCCGATTCCTGTATTTGCAGAAATGGGAAGCATTAACCCGGTAGTTTTATTGCCGGAAGCAACAGAAAAAAGAGGAGAAGCGTTGGCCAAAACATATGCCGGATCTATCACATTGGGAGCAGGGCAGTTTTGTACAAATCCGGGATTACTCATCGGAATCAAAGGAGATGCACTTAATACTTTTATTGAGGCGCTGTCTAAAGAAATTGTAACAGTTGAACCTTCTTGTATGTTACATCCTAATATTATAGGGAACTACGAGAAAAATAAGGCAAATGCACTGAAACAGGAAGGATTGTCAGTTGTGGCCGATTATGAGAGTGAAGTTGCTGTAAATCATGCACGACAAACAGTTGTCACTGTAGAAGGAAAGACGTTTTTGGAAAATTCTACGTTACATCACGAAGTATTTGGGCCTTTTTCAATGATTGTTAGCTGTGAGAATTTAGCACAGTTGGAAGAGGTTATTTCAAAACTGGAAGGGCAACTTACCGGAACTATTTTAGCCGAAACAGAAGAGTTAAAGAAAAATGATTCTATCGTGAAAGCACTTCAAAACAGGGTGGGGAGAATCATTTTCAACGGAGTTCCAACAGGAGTTGAGGTATGTCCTGCAATGCAACATGGAGGACCTTATCCTGCATCTACAGATAGTAGGTTTACGGCAGTAGGAATTCAATCTGTAAAAAGATGGGTACGTCCATTCAGCTACCAAAGCTGGCCAGATGAATTATTACCAGACGAACTTAAAAATGATAATCCGTTAGGGGTCTTAAGATGCGTTAATGGTGTTTATACAACTGATAAAATTTAAAATATGCGATCTACCACATTCACATTAATTTTTTTGATTTGTAGTTTTTTCTTGAGTTGTTCTGAAAATGAAAGCGAAAAGAAGAATGATGCTTCAAGTTTACTTCAAACTGTTATTACAGAAACAGAGGAGAGAAAAGGGTATGATGGAGATAAGTATCCGCTTGGAGTTTTTACCAGGGCTTATTTTGAAGCTGAAGCAGAGTTTGCTAAGCAACAGTTAGAAAAGCTCAATACGGTTACTGCATCAGATTTAACAGAGACAGAATCGATTTCATTAGAACTTCTTAAGTTTTTACTTCAGGATAAAATCGATTATTACGAACTGGAAAGTTTTTTAAATCCGATACTTTCTGATGATGGATTTCACGTGAGTTTTCCTTACATGGTCAGGCCTTTGACTAATTATGAGCAGGTAAAAACATATTTGAATAAATTAAATGCGATGCCAGCATTGGTAGATCAGTATTTACCACTTTTAAGAGAAGGTCTTGAAAAAGGAGTTTCACAACCCAGGGTTATTTTTAAAGGTTATGAATCTTCATATAACGATCATATTGTAGATGATTTTAAAGATAGTTTTTATTACGGACCTTTTAAAAGTTTACCAGAAGGTTTGACAGAATCTCAAAAAGATTCAATATTGACAGCTGCCGAAAGTGCAATTACAAATAGTGTTGTTCCCGAATTTAAAAAGATAAAAACGTTTTTTGAAGAAGAGTATTTTCCTAAGACAAGAACTTCTATTGGAGTGTCAGAAACTCCCAGGGGAGAAGAGAAATATCAGAACAGGATTAATTACTATACAACCAGTACGCAATATACTGCAGATGATATTCACAACATAGGATTGAAAGAAGTTGCAAGGATTAAAGCAGAAATGCAAAAAATAATTGATGGATTGAATTTTAAAGGAAGTTTTGCAGATTTTCTGGAATTCTTACGTACAGATCCTCAATTCTATGCAAAAACGCCTAAAGAGTTATTAATCATTGCTCGTGATATGTCTAAACGGGCAGATGAGCAACTTCCAAGGTTTTTTAAGACGTTACCACGTAAGCCATATGGAGTTGCACCTGTACCAGATGCGATTGCTCCAAAATATACAGGAGGAAGATATATTGAAACTGGTAAAAACAGTACAGACCCAGGATATTATTGGGTAAATACTTACGATTTACCAAGCAGGCCTTTTTATACTTTGCCTTCATTGACAGTACATGAAGCTGTGCCCGGGCATCATTTACAAGGGGCTTTAAATCAGGAATTAGGAGATAGTATTCCTCAATTCAGAAAAGATACTTATTTATCTGCTTATGGAGAAGGCTGGGGATTGTATTCTGAGTATTTAGCAGAAGAAATGGGAATGTATGAAACACCATATGAGCATTTTGGGAAGTTCACCTACGAAATGTGGAGAGCATGCCGTCTTGTAGTAGATACAGGAATTCATGCCAAAGGCTGGACGCGTGATCAGGTAGTTGCTTTTATGGCAGAAAACACAGCGCTTTCTCTTCATGAGATAAACACAGAAACAGATCGTTATATTTCATGGCCGGGACAAGCATTATCCTATAAAATAGGAGAATTAAAAATCAGAGAATTGAGAAAGAAAGCAGAAGCAGAACTGGGAAATAAATTTGACATCCGTGAATTCCATGAAATTATTTTGGAACAAGGAACGGTTACACTTTCTATTTTGGAACGCAGAATTAATGCTTACATAGCGAAGACAAAATAAAATTATGAGTAGAAGTACTTTTAAATGCATTGATGCACATACTTGCGGAAACCCGGTACGGGTAGTAGCAGAAGGAGGGCCTAGTTTGGAAGGGGCAGATATGAGTGAAAAACGCCAGCATTTTTTAAAAGAATACGATTGGATACGAAAAGGATTAATGTTTGAGCCCAGAGGACATGATATGATGAGTGGTAGTATTTTATTTCCACCACATCATCCTGAGAATGATTTTGCAATTTTATTTATTGAAACTTCAGGTTGTCTTCCTATGTGTGGTCATGGCACCATTGGAACCATTACAATTGCTATAGAAGAAGGGTTGGTAAAACCAAAAGTTCCGGGGAAAATCAGGATGGAGGCACCTGCCGGTTTGGTTCAGATAGAATATCAGCAAACTAAAGATAAAGTAGACTGGGTTAAATTAACGAATGTAAAGAGTTATTTAGCTGCTGAGAACTTAACAATAGATTGCCCGGAATTGGGAGAATTGACATTTGATGTTGCATACGGAGGAAATTATTATGCAATTATCGATCCGCAGAAAAACTTTTCCGGAATACAAGATTTTACAGCCAGTAAAATTATTCAGTATTCACAGGTAGTACGGCAACGTATTAACGAGAAATACCCGGATTACTTTATCCACCCGGAAGATGATACCATAAGAGATGTTTCGCATATGCTATGGACCGGAGATCCTATAGATCCTACATCATCAGGTCGTAACGCTGTATTCTACGGAGATAAAGCGATAGATCGATCTCCATGTGGTACAGGTACTTCAGCCAGATTAGCACAATTGTATGCAAAAGGGAAGTTACAGGAAGGAGAAGAGTATATACATGAGAGTTTTATAGGAAGTAAATTTGTTGGTAAAGTTGAAGAAACTACAACTTTAGATGGTAAAGTAGCTATTGTACCCAGTGTTAGAGGATGGGCAAAAATTTATGGTCATAATACTATTGTGATTGACGATGAAGACGACCCTTATGCACATGGTTTCCAGGTGATTTAAATCACATTATTTAAAATAAATCAGATAAATATTAAAAAGTACAAAGGATGAAAGCATTCTATTATAAGTTAGTACTCGCTTTTTTGGTGGTTATACCAATACAATTGAGCGCCCAGGAATTGACTAAAGAAGATTATCAGAGGGCAGTAAGTTTTATGTTTAATAATTATAATAATAAAACAGCTTTTAACCTGAATACACGAGTGAATTGGTTTGATAATGATTCCGGGATTTGGTTTATAGATTACAATAAAGAAGGAAAAACGTATAAGACTGTTTCTTTCAAGAATAGAAGAGTTCAGGATTTATTTGATCATGAGAAGTTGGCTGCTGCCTTAAATAAAATTGTTGAAGGTGGTGGCGTTGAAGCAAACAATCTTTCATTAACGAATATAGAAAGGATAAAAGGTGGAAACTTAACTTTTAGGATCAATCAAAAAGCATATGTTCTAAATTTAAAAACATATACAGTCGTATCAAAGCGAGAAGAGAAAAAAGAAGAATCTAATCTCTTTGAAAGTAAATCCCCGGATGGAAAATGGATTGCATTTACTAAAGATTATAATTTGTATATAAGATCTACAGAGAGTGGGGAAGAACATCAGTTGAGTTTTGAAGGCAAAAAGAACTATGAATATGCAAGCTGGTACGGATGGTATGATAAAATGGAAGGAGAAAATGGGGAACGTCCTCGTCATTTTGGAGTAAGCTGGTCTGAAGATTCTAAATGGATTGCTACCAATATATGCGATTTAAGAGGTGCAGACAAAATGTATTTACTCGACTGGAGTATTGATTCTTTATATAAACCAAAGTTATTATCATATTACAGAGGTTCTCCGGCAGATAAAAATATGGTAAGGATGCAACCTGTATTTTTTAATGTAGATGATAAAAAAGAAATAAAAACCGACCTTCCTAAGAACACACATATCAATAGTGTTGCTGTACAGTGGACAAAAACACCGGGAGTAGCAATAGCAAATTATGCAGAAAGAGGGTTTCAGAAAGAGTTAGTACTAAAAGTAGATTTAAACACCAATACTACATCTCCTTTAATTACGGAAACCAGTAAGACAAATATTGATAATTTTAACTATTGGAATATTGAAGCATTAGGGAAAATTCTTTTTCTATCGGAAAGAAGTGGGTGGCGTCAATTGTATTCGTTTGATATGAAGTCAAGCAAAACAACTGCAATTACAAACGGAGAGTATGTGATTAATGATGTTGAATATATAGATGAAAAGAAAGGTATTATTTACTTTTTAGCTTCGGGGAAAGATAAGAGTATGAATCCTTATCATCAACAACTATATAAAACTACCCTGGATGGAAAAGTTACCTTATTAACTCCGGAGAAATTGCATCATGTGGTCTCATTTTCAGATGACGGAAAATATTTTTCAGACAATTATTCATCTATTGAAACACCCACAAAAACTGCTTTAAGAACAGGTTCAACCGGGAAAATACTGGCAAATTTGACAACTGCAGATGTGAGTGAAATGACAAAAAAAGGCTGGAAAACTCCGCAAGTATTTGAATTGACCGGAAAAGATGGTAAAACTCCTATTTTTGGAGCTATCTGGAAACCTACGAATTTTGATCCGTCAAAAAAATATCCAATTATAGATCATACATATACGGGTCCGCATACACAAATGTTCCCAAAAACATTTGACAGAGGATTTATGAATCAATCGTTAGCAGAATTAGGATTTATTGTAATGATGGTAGACGGATTAGGAACATCAGGGCGTTCCAAAGAGTTCCATAATCATTCCTACAAAAATATGGGTGATAATCTTAGAGATCATGTATTGGCAATAAATTATTTAGGAAAACAATTTAACTGGATCGATACAAACAAAGTTGGTATCTTTGGGCATTCGGCTGGAGGTTTTGATACAGGACATGCAATGTTAGCATTTCCGGAAACTTATAAAGTTGGAGTAGCAAGTTCTGCAGATCATGATTTTAGAATGGAGAAGGCATGGTGGCCGGAAATGTATATGGGATGGCCGGTTGACGAATCTTATCATGAAGTTTCAAATATTACAATGGCCGGAAACCTAAAAGGAAAATTACTTTTAGTTCATGGTGGATTAGATGATAATGTAAATCCGTCAGCAACCTTTAAATTAGCAGAAGCTTTGGTTAACGCAGATAAGCAGTTTGATTTATTGGTGTTACCAAGTCAAAGACATGGTTATCAAGGGAAGCACCGTTCTTATTTTACAAAAAAGAGATGGAACTATTTTGTAGAACATTTAGGAGAAAAAACACCAATTTGGGATTTTAATTGGAAGTAAAATAATGAATTAATGAGAGAATGAGTTAATGAAGGAATCAACCATTAGGTCATTAAATCATTAAAAATTATATCATTAAAAACTGTATTATTAAATCATTAAGTATTGAAAAATTGCATCATTATAGGAGGAGGAGTTATAGGATTGTGTTCTGCATATTATCTACATAAAGAAGGGCATGAAGTTACCATTGTAGATCAATCGAATCTGGATTTCGGAGCTTCTTATGTTAACGCGGGATATTTATCTCCGAGTCATATTATTCCATTATCTGCTCCTGGAGTAATGAAAAAAGGTTTAAAATGGATGTTTGATTCTTCTAGCCCTTTATACATTAAACCTCGCCTGGATTTGGATTTCCTCAAATGGACCTGGGCATTCAATAAATCCTGTAATGCAAATCATGTAAAAAAAGCAATTCCGGTTATAAAAGATATTGCATTATTAAGTCAGGAATTATATGACGATATAAAAGAATCTGAACACTTTAATTTTCATTTAGAGAAAAAGGGGCTCTTCATGCTATGTCAGACCGATAAAATGCTTGAAGAAGAAATAGAGGTCGCAGAAATGGCTAGAGAAGAAGGACTTGATGCAAAAGAAGTTAGCCTGGATGAACTAAAGAAACTGGAGCCTAATATAGCATTGAATGTAAAAGGAGCTACTTATTTTAAATGTGATTCTCATACCACTCCCGGAGAATTTATGGAAGATATGAAAGCGTACTTAAAAGCCAATGGAGTTAAAATTTTAAAGAACGAACGTGTTGAAGATCTTGAAGTTGAAAAAGGAGAGATAAAAAGCATAAAAACTAATAAGCAAGTACTCAAAGCAGACGAGTTTGTACTTACAGCAGGGTCATGGAGTAGTTTATTAAGTAAAAAAATAGGATTAAATCTTTTATTGCAAGCAGGTAAAGGATATAGAATTAATACACAAAAATCAACAGGTATAACGATTCCTGCAATACTGGCAGAAGCTAAAGTTGCTGTGACACCTATGAACGGATTTACACGTTTTGCGGGAACAATGGAAATTGCCGGGATTAATCACGATATCAATAAAGTTAGAGTAGAAGCTATCGCAAAAGCCGCTACACGTTATTATCCGGAAATTGAACTTTCTCAGGAAGAGAAAGATCGGGCGGCTTCTGGGTTACGACCAGTTTCTCCTGACGGACTTCCTTATATCGGAAAATCAAAAAAATGCAAAAACCTTTCCATTGCCACCGGTCATGCCATGATGGGATGGGGGATGGCTACGGCAACAGGAAAGCTAGTAGCTGAGGTTATTTCAGATAAAAAAACCAGTTTGTCTTTAACTCCTTTTAATCCGGATAGAGCTTTTTAACGTTTTTGAAAGGGATAACAAAATAAACGACTTAAATACAGATTGTTCTTTGTATAATTTTTTATTGTATACTTTTTTTAATAATTCGTAGATTTAACCCCTCATTGAGAGATTAATTTTCTGTAGCATAACTTATGGGTTTTTACTGTAGATATTGATCTTGATACTCAATAAAAATAAAAACTAACTATGTATAATTCTAGAATTGCAGGACTGGGTTATTATGTTCCGGAGAACGTAGTAACAAATGATGATCTTTCTAAAATAATGGATACGAGTGATGAATGGATCCAGGAAAGAACAGGAATAAAAGAACGAAGACATGTAGTCAACGGAGACGGAGATACGACAACTTCTATGGGAGTAAAGGCGGCTAAAATAGCTATTGAACGCTCCGGAATTTCAAAAGATGATATAGATTTTATTGTTTTTGCTACGCTAAGCCCGGATTATTATTTCCCTGGGCCAGGTGTTTTAGTACAAAGAGATCTTGGTATTAAAACAGTAGGCGCTATAGATGTGAGGAACCAATGTTCCGGATTTGTATACGGACTTTCTGTAGCCGATCAGTTTATAAAAACCGGAATGTATAAGAATGTTTTAGTAATTGGTTCTGAATTACATTCTTCCGGATTGGATATGACAACCAGAGGAAGAAGTGTTTCTGTTATTTTTGGTGACGGAGCAGGAGCTGCAGTTTTATCTCGTGAAGAAGATACAACTAAAGGAATATTGTCAACACATTTACATTCTGAAGGGCAGCATGCAGAAGAATTATCTTTAACAGCCCCAGGGATGGGAACAAGATGGGTAACCGATATTATTGATGATAACAACCCGGATGATACTTCTTATTATCCTTATATGAACGGACAATTTGTGTTTAAAAATGCGGTAGTCCGTTTTAGCGAAGTCATTATGGAAGGTTTGCAGACTAATCAACTGGAAGTTTCAGATATTGATATGTTGATTCCTCACCAGGCTAATCTTAGGATTTCTCAATTTATTCAAAAGAAATTCGGACTTTCTAATGACCAGGTATTTAACAATATTATGAAGTACGGTAATACAACCGCTGCTTCTATTCCTATTGCATTAACCGAAGCCTGGGAAGAAGGCAAAATAAAAGAAGGAGATACCGTAGTATTGGCAGCTTTTGGTAGTGGATTTACCTGGGGAAGTGCTATTATAAAGTGGTAGAAATAACTCTGAGAGTTAATCAAGAATAGCATTGATTATAAACTTAAAAAAGTATTTTGTATCAACGAAAAACTCCCGTTAAAGATGATTGTTCGATAGAAAAGGCGCTTAATGTAATTTCCGGTAAATGGAAACCCGCAATACTGAGTCATCTTCTAAAAACAAATTTGAGGTTAAAAGATATTCAAAAAGGATTACCGGAAGCTTCTAAAAGGGCATTGACTCATCAATTAAGAGAAATGATTGAAGATCGGCTCATTGAAAAAAAAGACTTCAATCAATTTCCTAAAAAAACAGAATATTCGATTACACCATTAGGAATTGAACTTGCTCCGGTATTTAAAGAACTTTCAAAATTTGGCGATAAAATAATAGGGTAAAATTTGTCCCTTATTTGATAACTCAATTGAGCGCTATAGTTTTGCCTTAAAACAAAATCATTAAAAATGAATAAGAAAGGCATTATAATACAAGGGAGTTCGAGAAGCAAAGGAAACACTAATAAAATAGTCACTTTTATACAGGAGAAAACAGGGTTTGATAGTATAGATTTAAAATCAAAAAATATCTCCGGGTTTGATTATGACTTTAAAAATCATGGTGATGATTTCATCCCATTAATGAAGGAGATAGTTGATAATTATGATACGATCATTTTTGCAACTCCGGTATATTGGTATGCTATGAGTGGAATTCTCAAGAATTTCTTTGACCGAATAACAGATTGTTTAAGGATTGAAAAAGAAATTGGGAGAAAATTAAAAGGGAAAACAATGGGCATGGTTAGCTGTGGCTCTGATTCAGAGCTGAAAAAAGGGTTTGAGATGCCTTTTATAGAAACTGCTAATTATTTAGGTATGCATTACCTGGGTAGCATTCATACCTGGATGGAAAATGAAATAATTTCAGAATCTTTAAAAAAAGAATTAAACATTTTCATCGAAAAAAATATAAAAACGCGATATAACGAAGTATAAAATAATAATAGTAAAGTTTCAAAAAAATATTTTTAATAAATAAACGCAATGCTAGGAAACTAAAAGTATTGCGTTTATATTTAACTTATCCTCAATTAAATAGACACAGGGATATTTTATAAAAAACTGAAAATGGATTCAAAAGAACAATTCCTTGAAATTATAAGAAAAAAGTATCTGGATTTGACTCAAGAACAGGTTCCTTTTGATTTAGTTGATGAAGTCTCAAATAATATAACAGATTATTATTATGATCAGTACCAGAGGTTTATAAAACAATATCCAAAATCAGTTAAAAGATACTCTTCATTTCAAATCAAAGATTTAGATCATCCAATCACTCATGAAACTATAATTAAGATACTAAAAGAAAAAGTTGATACCGATTACGAAAAATATGCAATTCTATTTTTGAACATGACATTGGAAGAACTGAAAAAATTCGAAAGAAATAGAGAAGAGTTTTATAAAATGTTTTAAAAAAGATTGTGAAAGCCTTCTAAAAATCAAATAGCTTCTTTAAAGAAACTCCTAAAGCTTTAGAAATCTCTAAAAGTGAATAAATTGTTGGGTTGACTTTGCCATTCTCCAATTTTTCGATAGCCTGTCTGTCTTTATTACTAGCACGAGCTAAATCTGACTGACTCCAGCCTTTTTGACTTCTTAATTCAACGATACGTTGACCGACTTTCTTTTTAAGTTGTTCTTTATTCACAAAACAAATGTCAATTAATTATACGACATTTTTGTCATACTAAAGTTTGACACCTGAATTCAAATTATTATATTTATCATATAAAAGATTGACAAATGAATAAACCCAGAATTTTAAAAATATACAGTAAATTCAGAGTAAGGACTTGGGATAACACTACTGTTCCTGAAATTAGACTTGAAGGAAAGTGGCTAGAAGAACTAGGGTTTAAAATTGGAAGTGAGATAATTATAAGAGAGCAAAAAAATAAATTAATAATTACTATTGAAAAAAAATATGAGGAATAACTATATGAACAAATTATAAAATTAATTATTCAGAAATTTATATGGATTAATTACCTTAGTACCATCATGGAAAATCAATATTAATTATATGCAGAATTTATTAGCATAAGTTAAAATATGAAACAAGAAAATAATCCTGTTAGTGAAGTGATCATGGAAGATTTGTAGGCTAATCAACTGGAAGTATCAGATATTGATATGTTGATCCCGCACTAGGCGAATCTTAGAATTTCACAATTTATTCAGAAGAAATTCGGACTCTCTAACGACCAGGTGTTTAATAATATTATGAAGTATGGAAATACAACCGTTGCTTCTATCCCTATTGCATTAACAGAAGCCTGGGAAGAAGGTAAAATTAAAGAAGGAGATACGGTAGTTTTAGCAGCTTTTGGTAGTGGTTTTACCTGGGAGAGTGCCATTATAAAGTGGTAAGAAATAATTACTAGGAATAAGATTTAAAAAGTTAATTTTGAAGATACTTATAATGAATAATACGAATAACTAAATATTGGAATTATAGTAGACAAAATTAGGTTAAGGAATAAATGGGTAGAAAAAAAGAAATTTTATATAGAATAACTAAAGTTTCAGATGCTAAAAAAGTAGCTACTGAATATTTAAAACAGATAGAACTAGAGAGTGTGGTTAAGTTTGGCCTTCCAGAAATTGATGATAGATATCATATTTGGAGAGTACCTCTTTTAAATGCAAATAAAGAGAGATTAGGTGAAGTAGTTATTGATGCTAAAACTAGTTTTATCGTAGAGAAAAAAACTACTGCAAAAGAGATTTTAGAAAAAAAATTACTTGGACGTAATAAGAAGAAGAGTACAAGAAAAAAATCAACAATTCCAAAAATTTCCAATTTAAATAACACGATAGGTTTTGGTGATTGTATAGAACTTTTACAACAAACTCCAAAAGAGTCTGTAGATTTAGTATTTACATCCCCGCCATATTACAATGCAAGACCAGAGTATTCAGAATATCATTCATACGAAGAATATTTAATGTTTATCCGTAAAGTGATTAGAGAATCAAATAGAGTTTTGAATGAAGGGCGTTTCTTTGTAATGAATATATCACCTGTACTTCTTAGGCGTACTAGTAGAAATACAGCATCAAAAAGAATAGCAGTACCATTTGATTTTCATCGCTTATTCATTGAAGAAGGTTTTGATTTTATTGATGACATTCATTGGGTTAAACCGGAAGGAGCAGGTTGGGCAACAGGACGAGGTAGAAGATTTTCTGCTGATAGGAACCCTTTACAGTATAAACCAGTACCAGTTACAGAATATCTTTTAGTATATCGAAAACAAACAGATAAATTAATTGACTGGCACATTCGTAAACATCCAGACAAAGAACTTGTTCAACAAAGTAAAATCCAAGATGGTTATCAAGTAACTAACTTGTGGAAAATACATCCTTCATATAATAAAAATCACCCTGCAGTTTTCCCTGTAGAACTTGCTAAAAGAGTTATTGAATATTATTCATTTGTTAATGATGTTGTATTAGACCCTTTTGGTGGTTCGGGAACAACTGGAAAAGGAGCTTCAGAGCTTAAGAGAAGGTTTGTTCTTTTTGAAAAAGAAGAGAAATATTTAGATTTAATTAAAAAAGATATAAAAAAGTGGAATTTACAAGAAAGTGAAATTGTAAATTGGATTAATACTGAAGCTCCTGAATTACCAAATCAGAAAACTCTTTTTTAGATGGCAAAAAAAATTTCTAATAATATACCTGAATTAGGTTTATCCTTAGCAAGTTATACAGGAAAACAAGTTATTACGAGAATTGGTGATGAAATAATTAAAGATGTAATTATATCTGTTTTTTCTGGTGGTAATATTCGTTCTTTGACTGAACCATTGACAAGAAGGCGTATTACTTTAAGTAGTGCCTCTTTATTAATTACTTTTCTTAGGTCTACAAAAAATGTTGAAGGTTTTCCTGAAAATATGAATGAATTAATTTCAAAAGAATTAACAACTAATATATCTAAAGAAAAAAAAATATACTTACAGTGGATGCTTGGTTTGACAGGTAAGAGTATTCAAAATGTTTTGAGAGGAAATGATAGTACTTCATTAGCATCTTATTTAAATGATTTAGATAATACTCTTAAAAATACCATTGATCAAGCAAGAGAAGATTTTGGAAATATTAAATCAAATTTTTATCTAGAAAAAAGTGATGATAACATTCTTTTAAATTGGCCTTCGTTATTGCAACTGTTCATTGCTATTGGTACTCAAACATTAGCTATAAGGGGTTCAGAAAAATCTATGTACGGTAAGCTATTTGAAAAACTTATTCTTGGTTCTCTTCTTAGAGTTTTAGGGTTTAAATTAATAGATCCAAATACAAGTACTGAATCAAATATGGTTTTTTGGTTATCACAAAGAGGGTCCAAAAGAGAAAGTGATGCTACTTTATTGTTAAAGCCAGGAGTAGGTGCTCGTTTTGATATAGGATTTATTGGCCCAGGAAATACAGAAATATCCTTAGATAAAGTTTCGAGATTTGAAAGAGAGATGGAGCATGGTTCTAGTTTGCATTTTATGAGTACAATAATTATAGTTGATAGGATAGGAGCAGGGTCAAGGATAACTGAAATGGCTGAAGAAATAGATGGTAATATTGTTCAAATGAGTATGGCTTTTTGGGTTAAAGAGATTGCTAAAATCCTGAATGAAAAACTTGGCTTGGACCATGCTATTCTAGATATGTCGGATGCTGAAAGCATAAATTATATAGAAAAAGAAGTAAGGAAAATTGATCTAAATAGTTTCGTTTAACTGAAATAGCTTAACACAATTTAAATAAAGTAAGGGTATGTATAATATACAAACTTCTTTTATGGATATATGTTGATATCATCACAAAATATATATGATGATTTAGATTAGTAGAAGGAAATTTAATCATCAAAGATATTCCTTTACAAAATTTTCGCAATAGGTTTTAATATCGTCTCTGATTTTTCGAAATTCGGTTACAATTTCTTTGGCTGTACCTGATGCTTTTGAAGGATCACTAAAATTGTGATGTATTTTTTTTGCCGTAGATGGGAAAATAGGACAACTTTCATTGGCATGGTCGCAAACAGTAAGCACATAATCAAAATTGATATTGCTGTATTCGTCTACATGATTAGAAGTATGATTTGAGATATCCACACCGTCTTCAGACATAATTCCGACTGCAAACGGATTAAGTCCGTGAATTTCTATCCCTGCACTGTAAACATTTGTTTTTTCGTCACTAAAATAGTTTAGATATCCGTGTGCCATTTGGCTTCTGCATGAGTTCCCGGTACAGAGAACCAGTACGTTTTTTTTCATATAATAGAATATTATGAATTATAGTTGATGGTTATTTGATTAGTATTAGCAGCAACCGCTTCCGGGTTCACAGCTGCTTTTTGAAATTTCAGATAGTGCAACTTTTGGTTTTTCTACAGCATGATGTGGCATACAACAAGCAGAAGCATCCTGCATTTCATAATGAGGGTCGTTAAATGATACATCTTCATGGAAATAATAAATCTCCCATTGAATTCCGTCAGGATCATTTACCCAAAACTTATCCTGTACAGCATAGCAACATGCAGTGCCTATTTCTTCTCTGTCTACTATCTTTTGCTCTTTGGCAATAGCGAGTCTTTCTTCCATTTCTTCTTTGGTGGCTACCTGAAAACCTAAATGCCCGAAATTAGATTGTACCCTTTCCGGGTTTTCAATAAATGAAATAATTAAAGAAGGTTCTTTAAGAATATATTTTGCATACCCTTTTTCTATTTTATCGGCGCTCTGACCAAAAAAAGTATTATAAAAATTTACAGTTGCAGCAAGGTTGGACACATAGAACGAAGTGTGCATTCTTGGAAAAACAGCAGTACTCATTTTCTTATCTTTTTTAATTTAACAACAATCATCACTATCAATAGCAGGAGTATATGAATTGAGGAAGGATTGCAAAATTGATTTATAAGCAACCCATTGTGAATCGTCAATACAATAACAAACACTTGTGCCTTCAATACTTCCTTTGATAATTCCTATATTTTTTAATTCCTTTAAATGTTGAGAAATAGTAGGTTGTGCCAAACCTATTTCTTCAACCAAATCTCCACAAATACAGGATTTAGATTTGATCAGGTATTGAATAATGGCTACCCTGGCAGGATGCCCGATTACCTTGGCAATTGAGGCGATCTCGTTTTGAGAAGTATTATAAATATCTGACTTTGTAATTCCCATATTGATTATTATATAGCAATATTACGATTAATATAATAACTGACAAAAAAATCCGGAAGAAATTTTCTTCCGGATTGGGTTAATAACTAACAATTAACACTAACCATCAACTATAAAAATTGCGTAGTTATTACTCTTTATATTTTTATAAAAAACCAGATAGGATTTTGAAATGCATAATTGTTCTGTTTATTTATTGGTTAGTTGCTCACCTTGACAATAATTGGTTGTGGTATTAATGTCAGGATTATATTAAATTGACGACGTTTGTAAATAGATGTTACATTATTTAGCAAGCTTTAACATACTTTAACAAATTATGAAAACATTAGTCTTAGGAGCTTCTTTAAAACCTCACCGATATTCTAACCTGGCTATCAGTAAATTAGCGGCATCAGGAGAAGAAGTTGTGGCTATTGGTCTACGAAAAGGAATGGTAGCAGGAATAACCATAGATACTGATAAAATCGATTACCAGGACGTTGAAACTGTAACATTGTATTTAAACCCGAAGCGGCAAGTAGCATACTATGATTATATTATTTCGTTAAAACCAAGACGAGTGATTTTTAACCCGGGTACAGAAAATCCGGAGTTTTATAAAATGCTTCAGGAAAACGGAATTATTTCTGAAGTTGCGTGTACATTAGTATTACTTTCTACGAATCAATACCAAACCGAGAAAAGTTAAGGCTCCGTTTAAGATCAGGATAAAAAATCCAAATTCAAATCCGAACCAGGTGCTGCTATTATCAGAAATGATATAAGAAAGCACAGGAGATAATATTGCAATTAAAGGAACAAACCGATCTTTTACCTGTTGTTTGGTAAAGAGTCCGAAACTATATAACCCCAATAAAGGTCCATAAGTGTAGCCTGCAAAAACGAATAGCTTTGCGATAACGCTCTCATCCCTGATGATATATTTAAAACTAATGATTACCAAGACCAGCAGAACAGAGATCAGGATATGAATTTTTTTTCTGATGGCTACTTGTTCAGAAGTGTTATATTTTTTTTCGATATCAAGAATATCCACGCTAAAAGAAGTAGTTAGTGATGTGAGTGCGCTATCTGCGCTACTGTAAGCTGCTGCAATTAATCCGATAAGGAAAAAGAAGAAAACTGTTACTCCTAAATGATCTTTAGACAGAATAGCAAATAAATCGTCTTTATGAGCATCGATACCATTTTTCTGGGCATACATGGTCAATAAAAGTCCTAGGGTTAGGAAAACGAAATTTACAATAGTTAACACGATAGTAAACCAAAACATGTTTTTTTGAGCATCTTTTAAACTCTTACAGGTTAAGTTTTTTTGCATCATATCTTGGTCTAAACCAGTCATCACAACAGCGATAAAGGCCCCGGAAATAAATTGTTTCCAGAAATAATCGGCACTTTTAAAATCATCAAAAAAGAAAACCTGGGAGAGATTACTTTGCGAGAGATAGGAAACGATACCGGTTTCAGCTACACCAAGATCCTGATAAACCGTATAAATAGCTACTCCTACTGCGATAAGCATGAATAAGGTTTGAAGCGTGTCTGTCCATATAATAGTTTTAATCCCCGATTTAAACGTGTATAGCCATATTAACAGTATGGTTATGATCACTGTAACCCAAAAAGGAATGCCCATAGCATTAAATAAAACAATCTGAAGTACATTAGCCACCAAGAATAATCTAAAACTGGCTCCAACAATCCTGGAAATTAAAAAGAAAGAAGCCCCGGTTTTATAACTGTAATTTCCAAAACGTTCTTCAAGGTAAGTGTATATAGATGTTAAATTAAGTTTGTAGTACAAAGGCAAGAGTACGGTGCCAATGATAAAGTATCCCAGTATATACCCCAGGACTACCTGCATGTAGCTAAATTGTGAAGCCTCTACCCATCCGGGAACAGATATAAAAGTAACACCACTTAAAGATGCTCCTATCATCCCAAATGCAACCACATACCAGGGGGATTGCCTTTTTGCTTTAAAAAAAGTCTCATTACTATCGTCTTTCCCAGTTAAAAAAGAAACGAAAAGCAATAACCCGAAGTAAGAAGCGATAAGGAGTAAAATGTAGATAGGCTGCATAAAAAATAAATTATTATGGAGGAGAAAAATACAAAAAGCGTTTTACAAACGTATATAAAGAAACAATTTTATGAATTTATTGATTCACCCGGGTAGGGTATTATCAATTAAGACGGTTATATAAATATAAAGAAGTGTAAAAACTTCTTTCGCCCTTTAATCGACATACGAACCAAAAATAAAAGTAATGATGGTATTTTTTATAATTTTAACTGTATTGCTAAGTATTAATGTACTTCTCCTGTTATTTAGTGTGAATACTATTGATATTAGAGGAAAAGAAAAGTTGAAAAAATATAATTTATCGAATAGTAACCGGAACCTGACTTATATTGCTGATCGAGAAAACAATTATAGAAAAGCTGGATAACGCGAAAATATAATTACGAACCTTTAATATAGAAGGTACATTTATTGTATTTTTACCTCATGGAATTTTCTTCAAAATTACTTGAGAATGCTGTTTATGAAATGTCTCAATTACCGGGTATAGGGAAGAGAACAGCATTGCGTTTGGTACTTCATCTTTTGCGCCAGCCTAAAGAACAAACAGAGCGCCTCTCTTTTGCATTACACAACTTAAGATCGGAGATTAAGTATTGCAACAGTTGTAATAATATTTCTGATGTCGAAATATGTGAGATATGTGCTAGTCCAAAAAGAGAGAAAGATTTTATTTGTGTGGTAGAAGATATCAGGGATGTAATGGCTATAGAAAATACGAATCAGTTTAAGGGGATATATCATGTATTAGGAGGTAAAATTTCTCCGATAGACGGAATAGGTCCGAGTCATTTAAATATTTCTACCCTGGTAGAAAAAGTAGCCAATAATGAAGTAAAAGAAGTTATCTTTGCCTTGAGCTCTACAATGGAGGGAGATACTACTAATTTTTATATCTATAAACAATTAGAACCTTATTCGGTGAGGACTTCTACTATTGCCAGGGGGATTTCGGTAGGTGATGAATTGGAGTTTGCAGATGAGGTAACTTTAGGTAGAAGTATCGTAAACAGAATACCTTTTGAAAATTCTTTAAAGAGTTCATAAGAAAAGAAAACTTAAGGACGTTAATTGAATATGAAAATTGAGTATAAGCTTTAACTCAAATTTATTATTGATTATTTAAGAAAATAGCGTTTTTTTAATTAATTTCGCAAACTGATAATAAAAAAATACCCTCATACTAACAATATGGCAAAATTTGAATTAAAATTACCTAAAATGGGTGAGAGTGTTGCAGAAGCAACAATAACCACATGGCTAAAAGAAGTTGGAGATACTATTGAAATGGATGAAGCAGTTTTGGAAATTGCTACAGACAAAGTAGATTCTGAAGTGCCTAGTGAGGTAGATGGTGTGTTGGTTGAAAAGTTATTCAATGTAGACGATGTAGTGGAAGTGGGACAGACCATAGCTATCATTGAAACAGAAGGTGGTGCAGATGTTTCTGTTAATGGTAGTGAAGTGGCAGTAAGTAAAGAAGAACCAGTTGAAGCCGCAGTAATAGAAGAAACTGTAGCGGTAGCTCAGGAAACAGCTGCTCCGGCAACAGCTTTGAATTTTGAATTAACAGATCGTTTTTACTCACCTCTCGTTAAAAATATCGCAAAAGAAGAAGGTATTTCCATAGAAGTGCTGGAAACTATTCCAGGTACAGGTAAAGATGGAAGAGTAACAAAAGATGATATTCTTGCTTTTGTTGCCAAAGGTAAAGTTACAGAAGAAGTTAAACCGGTAGTTGCAAAACCTCAGACTAAAGTTGAGGCTCCTAAGAAACAAGAAATTATACCTGTTTCTGTAAATGGAGAAGACGAGATTATAGAAATGTCGAGAATGGGGAAACTTATTTCTCGATATATGAGAGAAAGTATAGAAACTTCTGCTCACGTTCAAAGTTTTGTTGAAGTAGATGTGACCAACATTGTAAAATGGAGAAATAGTAAAAAAGGTGCATTTGAAAAACGAGAAGGAGAAAAATTAACATTTACTCCAATCTTTATGGAGGCAGTTGCTAAGGCATTACGAGATTTTCCTTTGATGAATATATCTGTTGATGGAGATACTATCATTAAAAAGAAGAATATTAATCTTGGAATGGCAGCAGCATTACCTGATGGTAATTTAATAGTTCCTGTAATTAAAAATGCAGATCAGTTGAATTTGGTTGGATTAGCTAAAAAGGTAAACGATTTGGCAAACAGAGCCAGAGCCAATCAATTAAAACCAGATGAAATTCAAGGCGGTACTTACACGGTTACCAATGTAGGTACATTTGGAAGTGTTTTTGGAACACCTATAATCAATCAGCCACAAGTTGGGATACTAGCTTTGGGAGCTATACGAAAAGTGCCGGCAGTAATAGAAACGCCAGATGGTGATTTCATAGGGATTAGACATAAAATGTTCTTGTCTCATAGTTATGATCACAGAGTAGTAAATGGAGCTTTAGGAGGGATGTTTGTAAAAGCAGTTGCAGATTACCTTGAAGCTTGGGATCTGAACAGGGATGTTTAAAAAATAATAATAGAATATAAAAAAGCCTGATTTTAAAATCAGGCTTTTTTGTTTTATGTATTTAAACTTTATGAATATTGCAATTGCTTGCGTTTACTTTGTATCATAAATGATCTGACCAATACTAATCCGGGATGGCTGTCATCCGGAGAAAAATCATCCAAGACAATCTCTTTCTCAAAAGGCCTGTAGCCAAATATTTTTCGTAACCTATCTTTGTTTAAAGAAGGAAAAGACATAGTCCAGTTAGAAAATTTTCGTTTTTCTATACTTGACTCTGTTATTTTAAATACGGATTTGTGTCTTTTATCTGAAGAAATATTTTTAAATCGAGCATGAACAGCTTCTTTGTCACCTTCCATAAACTCTACGAAATGCCCTTCAAAATATAACATTAGACCTGTAATATTGTTCTCTATGTTATACTTCCTGCATCCGGATAGTAATTCAACAAGATCTTCTTCTTTTAGTTCTCTTCTTTCAGAACTGATGTAACATAAATAGTGTACCATACCAATTTTGGTCAAAATATTAACTTATAATATGGTAATCTATGGGGCTTGTTGTTTCTTAATTACAATGATAAATATAGATATAATGCATAAAATAGCGTTTTTTTATCGATGAAACTAAAAAAAAAACTTTAAAGCTACATTTTGTTAACTTTTTTATGACGATATTTTGTTTTTCTTAAGAAAAAATATGAGCTGAGTTTTTTTAAGGAGTCATCGTATTTTAACGTTTAGAATGAAGCAAAGAGAATATATTTGAAAGAATTGAACTTGAATTTGAAGTTCATTATTTTGGGGAAAGATTTAAGTTTATGAAATATTATATGCCTTTTATTGTATTATTTTTTAATTTCACTTCAATGAGTATCGCCCAAAATAAATCATTGTATTTAAAAAAAGAATACACAGATGCTAAATTAGGAAGCATTCCATATCGTATTTTACTTCCTGAACACTATGATAATTCAAAGCAATATCCTTTTATTCTTATGCTTCATGGTTCTGGAGAAAGAGGAGATGACAATGAAAAACAATTAGTTCATGGAGCGTCTTTATTCCTCAAAGAAAGAATAAGAGAAGAATATCCTGCAATTGTTGTTTTCCCACAATGTCCGGAAGGAGATTTTTGGAGCAATGTAGATAATAATACAAAAAGTAATCGCCAAAGTGCTTTTGAATTTAAAGAAAAAGGAGCACCAACACGAGCTATGGAAATAATGAATAAAATGCTTTTGAGTTTGTTGGAAGAGTATAATGTGGATATGAATAGTGTGTATGTAGGCGGATTATCAATGGGAGGGATGGGAACTTTTGAGATAGTCAGAAGAAATCCGGATCTTTTCGCAGCAGCATTTCCAATTTGTGGTGGAGCGCATCCGGAAACAGCCGGTGAGTTGATAAAAACAGATTGGTGGATATTTCATGGTAAAAAAGATAAAGTGGTGCCTTGTGAATTTTCCATAAAAATGGCCGATGCTATTAGAGCTGCTAACGGAAATGTGAAACTGACTATTTATCCTGAGGCCGAACATGATAGCTGGACACCAGCTTTTGCAGAATCAGAATTGCTTCCCTGGGTATTCTCAAAAAAGTTAAAGCATTAAAAAACCTCCTGTGTTTTTAAACTGTCTAACTTTTGATCAATCCTGCTTTTTAATCTGCTGGCATCTAAATTTCTGGGATCAAGTTCAAATGCCCTATCGGCGTGTTTTTTTGCTTTTTTCAGGCTGTCCATTTTGAAATAGACATCAGCTAAAACTGCATCAGGTTTTGGGATAGAAGAATCATTGATAATATTCTTGAGTAGTTGCGCTTTTTCTACAGCAGTTTTATAATGGCCTAGATCTGCTTCCATAATTGCCGTATATCCTAAGATAAACGGATTTTCTTTTTGTTTTGCAGAAGCTAATACCTCTACAGAATCTAAAGCCTTCTTAGCCCCATGTACAGCATGTAGTATTTCTATGTATTCTGATTTAAGGTATACTTCATCAGGATATTTATGTACGATCTTTCTCAGGTTTTTTTCAGCCAATACAAAGACATCTGCCAAAGTAGCTTCTGCTTTTTCTGGCTCCTGCTCTCTGATATTCGTAAACCGGGTAAGTGCTATATACACATCCAAAACTAATCTTTCATCTCCTTTAATAGATGCTTTATGTTGTTCGAGCTCATTATAAAGCGATATTCGCTCTTCAAGATTGGTAGTTAATCGTGCTAAAATGCTTTTTCCGATTAAAAAGTCAGGATCTAATTTTAAAGCTTTTCTATAAGATACTTCAGCAGTAGCATAATTTCCTTCATCCATTATTTGTTGCCATCCTTTGTTGTAGTGATATGTTACAGAATCGTTAGCAACGGTGTATTGAATCTTATTTTCTGTTTTATCTTTTGTTGCCCTTTGCTGGCAAGAAAACAGAAATAAACAAATGGTTATTAATAGGGAAATATATTTTTTCAAAAAATCAGAATTAAGATTAACATTAGATAAAGATACCTAAATTATATAATTGAAAAGTTAATAAACTGGCTATCTTTGTAATTCATTTTACAAGTAGTATATGGAATTAGAATTAAAGAGGCCTATTTGTTTTTTTGACCTTGAAACCACAGGAACAGATATCACAAAAGATAGAGTTGTAGAAATATCAATATTGAAAGTTTTTCCGAACGGGAACAGAGAGAGTAAAACATGGTTAGTAAATCCGGAGAGACCAATTCCTCCCCAGGTAGTAGCAATTCATGGTATTTCTGATGAAAAGGTTGCAAATGAACCTACTTTTAAAGAGCTATCCAAACAAATTCATAATATGATAAAGGATAGTGATCTTGCTGGATATAATTCTGACAGGTTTGATATTCCGCTTTTAGCTGAAGAATTGTTGAGGGCCGATGTTGATTTTGATATGAAAAATAGAGTATCTGTAGATGTACAAACTATCTTTCATAAAATGGAGAAAAGAACCTTAGAAGCTGCTTATAAGTTCTATTGTGATAAGGAGCTGAAAAATGCACACAGTGCAGAAGCAGATACTACAGCTACTTACGAAGTGTTAAAAGCACAACTGGAACGTTATGACGAATTGAAAAATGATATAAAGTCCTTGTCAGAATTCACAAAGAGAAAAGATAGTGCAGATTTTGCAGGTTTTGTAGTTTATAATAAGAATAGAGAAGAGGTTTTTTCATTTGGAAAACATAAAGGGAAAAAAGTAGAAGATGTTATGGAAGAAGAACCAGGCTATTTTGGCTGGTTGCTAAATGCTGATTTTCCATTATCTACTAAAAAAGTGTTGACGAGTATAAAACTTAGGAAATTAAATAATAAACTTAACTAATATCAGTTAGTTTAATTCTATAAATCATTATTACAGTAGATGAAGATTATTTGCATCGGAAGAAATTATGCAGAACATATAGAAGAGTTATCTAATGAAAGGCCATTGGATCCGGTGATTTTTATGAAACCAGATTCTGCTGTCTTGCCAAAAGAACAGGATTTTTACATTCCTGATTTTTCAGAAGAGATACATCATGAAATAGAAGTTCTGGTTAAGATAAATAAAGTCGGGAAGCATATCGATGAGCGATTTGTACATAAATACTATGATGAGATAGGGCTGGGAATTGATTTTACAGCAAGAGATTTACAGTCGAAACTAAAAGGAAAAGGATTGCCCTGGGAAAAAGCAAAAGCTTTTGATGGTTCTGCTGTGATTGCTGGCTGGATATCCAAAAATGAATTTAAAAATTTAAACGACCTTAATTTCCGCCTTCAGATTAATGGGGAAACAGTACAAGATGGAAATACCAGTCTGATGTTATGGAAAATAGATGAATTGATTGCTTATATCTCCACTTTTTTTACGTTAAAGAAAGGAGATATTATATTTACAGGAACTCCTGCCGGGGTTGGTAAAGTAAAGTCAAATGATTATCTTGAAGGCTTTTTAGAGAAAAAGCGAATGTTTTCCCTAAATGTTAAATAAAAATAAATGTTATACAATTTAGATAAGATAGACGAGCTTTCCGGAGGAGATGAAGATTTCAGGCTCTCTGTTATAAGTGTTTTTTTAGAAGAAATCCCCCAAGACCTGGCAATTTTAAAAGAAGCCATTAAGAATCAGGATTTTGAGAGTATTTATCAACATGCCCATAAGATTAAACCTAATGTTGATCTTTTGGGAATGGAAGAGGTAAGGCAAAAAGTGTTGGCTATAGAAAAGCAAGGGAGAAATGAAAAGGATATGGGAATCATTAATGGTTTATTCCCTTTTGTAGAAGAAACCATAAACAATGTAATTATAGAATTAAAAGATAACTTTAAGCTCTAATGTACGCAGAGATTATCACAATTGGTGATGAAATACTTATAGGGCAAATCATAGATACAAATTCTGCTTACATCTCCAAGGCACTTAATAAAATTGGAGTTTCTGTATATCAAATCACATCTGTACAGGATGAAAAAGATCATATTCTACAAGCATTTTCTGAAGCAGAAAAAAGAGCAGATATCATTATAGTGACAGGAGGTTTAGGTCCAACAAAAGATGATATCACTAAACATACAATTTGCGAGTATTTTGAAGACACGCTTGTTCAAAACGATGAGGTTTTGGAACACGTAAAAGAATTATTTTCCAAATTTATTACTACTCCAATATCCGAAGTTAATAAAAGACAAGCATTAGTTCCTTCAAAATCGAAGGTATTAATGAATAAGTATGGCACAGCGCCGGGGATGTGGATTGAGAAGAATAAGAAAGTTTTTATTTCCTTGCCTGGAGTGCCTTTTGAAATGAAAGCATTGATGGAAGATGAAGTACTGCCAAGAATCCGAAAAGAATTTCATTGTCCTTTTATTCTCCACAAAACCATATTAACCTATGGGGTAGGGGAAAGTGCATTGGCAGAAAGAATTGAGGATTGGGAAAATAACCTTCCTGCTTTTATAAAACTAGCTTATTTACCTAACCTTGGAATGGTAAGACTAAGGCTAACGGCCAAAGGCGATAGTAAAGATGTGGTAGAAAAAGAAGTGAATAGGCAGATTGAAAAACTATATCCTTTAATAGGAGATAGTATTTCTGGAATGGAAAACGACCGCTCTATCGAAGCTGTTCTTGGTGAATTACTTGCTAAGAAAGGAAAAACACTTGCTGTAGCCGAGAGTTGTACAGGAGGGAAAATTGCACAAAGAATCACTGGAGTTCCCGGAGCTTCGGCCTATTTTAAAGGAAGTATAGTAACCTATGCTACTGAAACTAAAATAGAAACATTAAACGTACCAAAAGAACTTATTGAAACACATTCTGTAGTTAGTGCAGAAGTGGCAGAAGCTATGGCAAAAAATGTAAAAGCGTTATTCAATACAGATTTTGCAATTTCAACAACAGGCAATGCCGGACCTTCTAAAGGAGATTCTGATGCAGAAATCGGAACTGTTTTTATCGGAATTGCAACTCCAAATGCAGTTTTTTCATTTAATTCCAATATGGGAAACCATCGGGAAAAAGTAGTAAATAAGGCAACAAACAAAGCTTTTGAATTACTTCAAAAAGAAATTCTAAAATTTTGAAAATTCTTTTTGCCTATCCGCTAAAAAATTCGTTAATTTGCACCCTGTTTTGAAATAACACAAAAAGTCAGAAGAAATGTCAAGAGTTTGTGAACTTACCGGTAAGAAAGCGATGGTTGGGAATAATGTTTCTCACGCGATGAATAAAACGAAGCGTAGATTTAATGCAAATCTAACAAAAAAACGTTTCTATATTCCTGAAGAAGATCGTTGGATCACTTTAAAAGTATCTACTTCTGCATTGAAAAATATTAATAAGAAAGGAATTTCTGCAGTATTAAAAGAAGCGAAGGAAAAGGGATTTATAAAGTAATCATCAGTCCTGAAAAATAAAGTAAAATGGCAAAGAAAGGCAATAGAATACAAGTTATCTTAGAGTGTACAGAGCATAAAGAATCTGGTATGCCAGGAACTTCACGATACATTACAACGAAGAATAAAAAAAATACGCCGGATAGATTAGAGATTAAAAAATTTAATCCAATCTTAAAGCGAATGACTGTTCATAAAGAAATTAAATAATTAGAAGTCTTTAATCAAATTAGAAACTTCAAGCACAATATTTGAATCATGGCAAAGAAAACAGTAGCATCTTTACAAACAAGTTCAAAAAGATTAACCAAAGCTATCAAAATGGTTAAATCTGATAAATCTGGAGCTTACACTTTCTCAGAAGCTGTAATGGCACCAGAAAGAGTAAACGACTGGTTAAGCAAAAAATAATGCTTTTAATAATATGATTTAAAGCTACTTTCAATATGAAAGTAGCTTTTTGTTTTTATATATTTGAGGAATTAATAATGTAGTTGAATGAGTTTATTTAAAAGAATATTTTCTTCAGAAAAAAAAGAAACCTTAGATAAAGGATTAGAAAAAACAAAAACTAGTTTTTTTTCAAAGCTTAGTAAGGCAGTTGCAGGGAAATCTAAGGTAGACAATGATGTTCTGGATAATTTGGAAGAAGTGTTGGTGAGTAGTGATGTAGGAGTAGATACAACGCTTAAAATTGTTGATCGTATAGAAGAAAGAGTTTCAAGAGACAAGTACCTGGGAACTGAAGAACTGAATAAAATACTAAGAGAAGAAATAGCTGGTTTACTTTCTGAAACTAACCAGGGAGAAGATGTTGATTTTGTAACACCTCAAGGAAAAAAACCTTATGTATTAATGGTTGTTGGAGTTAACGGAGTTGGTAAAACGACAACCATAGGGAAGTTGGCATATCAGTTTAAAAAACAAGGGAAAAAGGTAGTTCTTGGTGCTGCCGATACTTTTAGAGCAGCAGCAATTGATCAATTACAGGTTTGGGCAGATAGGGTAGATGTCCCTATTGTGAAACAACAGATGGGCAGTGATCCTGCTTCTGTAGCATTTGACACTTTAAAATCTGCAGTAACTCAAGATGCAGATGTGGTTATAATTGATACTGCCGGAAGGTTACACAATAAAGTAAATTTGATGAACGAACTCTCCAAGGTAAAAAGAGTGATGCAAAAAGTTGTAGATGATGCGCCTCATGATGTATTACTCGTATTAGACGGTTCCACAGGCCAAAATGCATTTGAACAGGCAAAACAGTTTACAAAAGCTACTGAGGTAAATTCGCTTGCAGTGACTAAACTGGATGGTACTGCTAAAGGCGGAGTTGTAATAGGGATTTCAGATCAGTTTCAAATACCCGTAAAATATATAGGAGTGGGTGAAGGGATAGAAGACCTTCAGGTTTTTAATAAATATGAATTTGTAGATTCATTTTTTAAATAAAAAAACATAACTCTTTGCAAAGTAAATGACCTCAAAATAATTTTTTTGAGGTTTTTTGTTTTAGGCTTTCTACTTATCTTTAGGCAATTATCCGGAGGAAATAATATTAAGTATTAGAAACTTTAAATTCTTAAGAGAAGTTTTGAATATAGATCCAGTAAATAATTAATTTTTTAAAATAAAGCTAAATGAAAAAAATACTAATCATCCCTTTATTATTGTTTCTGATCTCTTGTGCACAAGAAGAGAAAAAAAAGCCAATTGAAAGAGTGGTATGGGAAGCGTTTGATGAAACCAGTGAGTTAAACGAACAGGCAAATCATGAAAACCCAAGAATGCGTCTTAAGCTGATCAATTCTAAGATAAGTGATAAAAATGCGATATGGGAGGCTTTTGAAGCAGATTTGACGTATAATTTTTCTGAAGAGCGATATGAAGAATTAAAACCTATGGTTTTAGAGCAGGATATTCCAAGTATTCAGGCAGCCATCAGAGATAAGAAAATGACGCATGAAGAATTAGTATTATTTTATATCTATAGAATAAGAAAATATGAGAGTGATAATACCCTTTCTTTAAATGGAATTATTTCTTTAAATCCAACAGTTGTAGAAGAAGCAAGAGCTTTAGATAAAGAGGCATTTGCAGAAGGTCGTGAATACAGTATTTATGGAATGCCTGTATTGTTGAAAGATAATATTGGTACAGATGGTATGTATACCACTGCCGGAGCTGCAGTTTTAGCAGAAAATAGTGCAAAAGACGCTTTTATCACAGAAAGGTTAAAAGAAAATGGAGCTCTTATTTTAGGAAAAGCTAATTTAAGTGAGTGGGCATATTACTTGTGTACCGGATGTCCTTTAGGATATAGTGCAGTTGGCGGACAAACATTAAATCCATATGGTAGAAAAATATTGGAAAGCGGAGGCTCTAGCTCAGGAAGTGGAGTTGTAACTGCTGCCAATTATGCTGTAGCTGCTGTAGGTACAGAAACATCGGGCTCTATTCTTTCTCCTTCAAGTTTAAATTCTGTAGTAGGATTAAAACCAACTATCGGATTATTGAGTAGAACAGGAATTGTTCCAATTTCAAGTACGTTAGATACACCTGGACCTATGACTAAAAATGTAATAGATAATGCTATTTTTCTACAGGCGATGATTGGAAAAGACGAAGCAGACGATGCCTCTGTAGCTTCAGATAAAAACTATTTGGAAAATTTAAAGAACTCTAGTTTAGAAGGCAAGCGTTTAGGGGTAATTAAGCCATTGTTACAAGATAGTATTTACAGCCTGACTATTGAAAAATTAAAAGGGCTTGGAGCAGAAATTATCGAATTTGATCCTCCGGAAGTTGCTATGAATGGTTTTTTGACATTGCTTAATATTGATATGAAGAATGATTTACCAAAATATTTGGAAGCTCATGCCAGTGAAAATATCAAAGTAAGAACAGTTAAAGATGTAGTTGACTATAATTTATCAGATACGTTAATTCGAGTACCATACGGACAGCAATTATTTGACGGAATAGTAGTAGACCCAACTACAGACGAAGAATTTGAAGCTGTTAAAAAAGGCCTTAATGAAACTGGAAAAACATTTTTTGATGTGCCTATGGATGCTCATCAGTTAGATGCTGTTTTGTCTATTAACAATTTCCATGCAGGTTTTGCAGCAGTTGCAAAATACCCATGTTTAACAGTCCCTATGGGGTATCAATCCAATGGACAGCCTATTAGTTTAACATTTATAGGTAAGCCATTTACAGAAGATGTACTTCTAAAATTAGGATATGCTTATGAGCAAGGAAATAAAATTCGAAAAGCTCCAAAGAATTACAATTAAGTTTTGATATAAATAAGTATAAAGTCCGCATTCTTGCGGACTTTTTTTATATAAGTTATTTTTAATGTTTAGAATAAATTGCTGAAAATATAATGCTAATCTACTTTCATGTCGTATTTTTGCAACCTCGAAATTAATTAGGTAATGAGAACTAAATCGTTGAAAAAGAACACTATAAATGTAGTAACTCTAGGGTGTTCTAAAAATGTATATGATTCTGAAGTACTTATGGGGCAATTACGCGCCAATGGAAAAGAGGTAGTTCATGAAGAAGAAGGAAATATTGTAGTGATCAATACCTGTGGGTTTATTGCAAATGCTAAAGAAGAAAGTGTCAATACAATCCTGGAATATGTAGAGAAAAAAGAAAACGGGATAGTTGATAAAGTATTTGTAACCGGATGTTTGAGTGAACGGTATAAACCTGATTTGGAACAGGAAATACCTAATGTAGATCAATATTTTGGGACATCAGATTTACCAATACTTTTAAAAGCATTAGGAGCAGATTATAAACATGAATTGATAGGAGAACGTTTAACAACAACTCCTAAAAACTATGCTTACCTTAAAATTGCAGAAGGATGTGACCGCCCTTGTTCTTTTTGTGCGATTCCAATAATGAGAGGGAAGCATAAATCGACACCTATTGAATCTTTGGTTATAGAAGCTGAGAAATTGGCAGCAACCGGAGTAAAAGAATTAATTCTTATTGCTCAGGACCTTACTTATTATGGGCTGGATTTGTACAAAGAACGAAAACTAGCAAGCTTGCTTAAAGAATTAGTTAAGGTTGAAGGAATAGAGTGGATTCGTTTGCATTATGCTTTTCCAACTGGTTTTCCTATGGATGTTCTGGAGGTTATAAAAAAAGAACCGAAAGTTTGTAATTACATAGATATTCCTTTACAGCATATTTCTGATTCCATACTGAAAAGTATGAGAAGAGGAACTACAAAAGAAAAAACCACCAGGTTGCTTCAGGAATTTAGGGAAGTGGTACCGGAAATGGCAATTAGGACAACACTTATTGTGGGATACCCGGGAGAAACCGAAGAAGATTTTCAAATCCTTAAAAAGTGGGTCGAAGATATGCGATTTGAACGACTGGGATGTTTTACTTACAGTCATGAAGAGAATACGCATGCATACAATTTAAAAGATGATGTTCCTGAAACAGTTAAACAGCAACGTGCTGCAGAAATTATGGAAGTGCAATCTCAGATTTCCTGGGAACTGAATCAGCAAAAAATAGGGAATACCTACAAGTGTATCATTGATAGAAGAGAAGGAACTCATTTTATCGGGCGTACCGAATTTGATTCCCCGGATGTGGATAATGAAGTATTGATTGATGCCACAAAACACTATGTGAAAATAGGAGGTTTTGTCAATGTAAAAATTACGGGAGCTACCGATTTCGATTTATACGGAGAGCCTGCAGAATGATATAATTTATTAAGTTAAACAAAAAAGCCGTATCACATGTGATACGGCTTTTTTGTTATACGGTTAACTTTTTTATTTAACCTCTTTTAAAGCATTATCAATTAAGGTTTTTAAATGTGATTTGTGTGCTTTGCTGGCTAAATTACCATTAGTGTTTGTAACCATACGTCGAATGGATTTTAAATTGTATAAAATCATAGATTTAGCAGCATGAGTATATCTTGCATTATTTCTACCTGTTAGTGCACCTATAAGCATATTGGTGTATTCTACTTGTAAATTTTGCCTGGCTGTATTTACATTTCCATAAATATCAGCTTTAAAAATTGCATTGTTTAAATCAGTCATCATACTTGATAAACTATATTGATTTCCATATAATTCTGAATCTAAGATGCGTTGTACTGTGTTGAAATGTAATATATGTAATAGAACACTTCGTTGCATATTGAGAATACGGGAATGGATTCTTGGATCTTGTGGACCAGTATATCCTCTTCGTTGTGCCTGCAGATAAGCATATATGTCTTTTGGTGCTTTTAATGCATCCGGAGCAAAAACGTAAGTTTCTAAAGCTTTCATTGCCTTCTTTTGTTTGGCTAATTCAACAGGGATGTAAGGTTTGGTTGCACCATCCTGACCTGCAAAAGCTCTGTCAACATATACACCTCCGATATACCTGGAAATAGTATTAGCAGAAGCAATTTGCTGACCGGTTACTACAAAATAAGAGGTTAGTAACTCTTGATAAGACTGCCCTTTTTTACTGTATTTTTTAAGAAGTCCTTTAGAAATATCTCTGGAAAGTTTTATTCTTTGCATAGCATATTCAATGGCATCATCTGTTAAATCACCGACATTAACTCTTGGATCTGCAGCTTTTCCTGGCGCTCGCATATCATCAGCATCATTACCAAAAGCTAATTTTGGATCTGCAGACTTTTCCAGAATAACATTTAATTCACGATCACTATTCACAACTTTATAACCAAACTCAACAGCCCAGTCATCATATGGCCCGGGAGTTTTAGTCCAGTAATTTCCTTGTGTTTCTCTGTCATTGGCATAATTTACTGCTGGATAATCCATTACAGATCCGTATAGCCCCATTTCTTCGGTAATACTAACATTATTGATGGTTTCCAGGTTGTGTAACTGACTGGATTTCATATTGTGATTAAGACCAAGAGTGTGTCCCATTTCATGGAGAATCAAGAAATGGATGAATTCTTCAACCATTTTACTTTTTTCTAATTCACCTTCTTCCATTACATCTATTGCAGACATAGCAAACATGTTATTTAATTGGGCATATTGACCAGCCGAACAATAAGCAGGATCTTTTTGTAAATGTTTGATTTCTTTTTCAAAATCTTCTAGATACATTTCAAACCCTATAGTGTTGAAGAACCCTTCGTTTCTTAGATTTCCAGCCAAAGAAGAATATTCCAGCATAATATCTGCACCTAGTATTTGTCCTGTCTTAGGATTTACAAAACTAGGTCCGTAACCACCAAAAGGAGGGTTGGGAGAGGAGGTCCATCGTAAAACATTATAACGAATATCCCCTGCATCCCAATCGGCATCATCAGGTTGTTCTTTAATAACTATTGCATTTCTGAAGCCAGCTTTTTCAAAAGACTTATTCCATTGAAGCCCTGCTTTTTTGATAATAGGCCTGATCTCTTTTGGAGTTGTATTTTCAATCCACCAGGTGATAGGCTCAACAGGTTCAGATATTGCAGCATTTGGATTTTTCTTTTCTAAATACCACCTATGTACTAAATCTCTATATGGAGTTACGCTGGTAGAGGTCATATCTGTAACCCTTGTAGTAAAGAATCCGACTCTTGGATCGTCAAATCTTGGTTTATAGTTGTTATCCGGCATTTCTATTAAGCTATGGTAAACTTTTATGGTAACATTTCTGCCATCAGTTACGCCACGGCTGCCACCATTTAAAACACTAGGTTTGCTATAAGCATAGCTAACTTTTAAATCTGTGTTTTTTGGATAATTACGAAGTGCAGTTACTTTTGTTTTTGATCTGTCTAAATTCCCTAAAGAAAAAGCAAATGGTGATTGTCCGGGAAAACGAGGAGGTTTAATCTGGGAAAAAGTTTCTTTTAGAAATAAATTATCTGCTTTAATGAGATATAATCCTTTCTTCGCATCATGGGCAGCTATTTTTTCACTGGCCATAATGGCTTCACTGATATTAGCATCAGCCGATTTTGATAGAGCATTGTCCGGATCGAAATAAGAAGAAGAGTTCTCTGTTATAAACTCAATTTTGTCATAGAATTTTTTGATCTTAAAAACTTTAGAACCACCGTAAGCTCCTTTAAAGGCTCCAATATCTACAATTCCGTTTGCAACTTGGCTGAAGTAAATAAATTCTTTGTCGAGTTGATCTTTTGATATCAACATCTGTAATGATCCGTTTACAGTATCCCTGTACATGGTGAAAAGGCCTTCAATTTTTTCACTCTGTTTAGTAAGATCTGCAATGCTCTTTTTTTTGCTTGGTTTTTTTGCAGGAGCAGCTATGGGTGCCTTTCCTTTTGTTTTCTTCTTTCTGCGTTGAGCGTTAACATCACTAATGCTGAAAAGAAAAACAAATGCAATAAAGAATATCGCATTTTTTCTTGTAAAAAATGTTTTCATATGTAATTGAGTTAGATTTGAAATATGATTGCTGTTAAATTTAATATGCAATCAGTGTAAAAAATCTTAAATAAAAGTTAAATACATATAAAAACGTTATTTTTTTAACGGTTTTTAATTCACCATGAAGAGGGCATTGACAAAGAAAAGTTTTCCATTTTCCCAGAATCCTCTGAAAAGAGGGTTGTCTACCATATAAACAACATTTCCTCTTCCTTGATATTGAGCTCCAAAAACTAAGCTTTTAGCTATTTTTTCTTTGGTGTTACTTCCTGCGAAACCAGATAGAGGAGTACCATTACCTTCAATATATGCTGCGTTACCGTAATCTAAATACTCGTATGTAGTACTTCCTAATTTTAGAGTGAAATAAGAATCGTCATAACCAAATGCAAGAGGATGACTGGTGTCTACTTTTGTTTTAAAAATAGCCCCTGTTATAGAATTTTTGATTCGTTCACGCTCTCCTGCATAATAAGGCAATAAATTATTTGCGTCGTCCTCGTCAGTTTTGACTTCTTTTTCTTTTAAACCAAAACCTTTATTTCCTGTAAAACTTCTTAGCGAATTACCCATAGCTATGAGCTTTCCACCGTTACGTACCCAGTCTTTAATTGATTTCATTCTACTTTCATTTAAGAAGCTTCCGTAAAACCCATTTGGGAGTATGAGTATATCGTAATCTGATAAGTTTACGCGGTTAAAATAATCTTCATCTAAAACAGAAACAGGATAATTTAATTGTTGTTCAAAGAAATGCCAGATTTCTCCAAAACTTAATGTAGAAGTCGGTCCTCCCGAAAGAACCGCTATTTTTGCTTTAGGAATCATTTTAACATCTGAAGAACCAAAGTCTTTTCCGCTATCTACAAATCCGCTTTTCGCATTATTTAACTGTTTTTTATGCCGAAGTGCTATTGCATTCAATTTTGATTTAAAATCTTTCAGGTTTCTATTATCGAGTTTTGTGATAATTAAACTTCCGCTTTTAAAAGACTTTCCTTCGATACTAAATGGTTTTTCACTGTATCTCACACGAATATCATTTCTTAGAAGTTCAGCTAAAAACCTGGCATCTTTCATACTGTTCCAATCTGCTATATAGGCATATGCATTGTCTTCTATCGTTACTGTAAGCTCAAGATTATCCTGAACAGACGGAATTGTATTTACAGCTCCTTCAGAAGCAATAGTTTTTAGCCCGTACGCATATGGTAAAGACCAGGCAGTAATATCGTAAGTAACAGAATCACTTAATTTAGTTCTGGGCTCAAAAAGCACTTTTACTAATGTTCCTTTCATTTGATCTGTACTTACAACAAGATCTGAAGTTGTAGTTCTCATGCTCCCTGTTCTTCCTGTATCGTAATTATGTCCTTTTACTGTAGATGCAGTTGCATAATTATATGCTATCTTGTGTTTGTCTAAAAGCGACTTTAAGGCCTCTATTTTATCTTTATTTCCCTGAAGGACATAGTTTTTATATTTGAAATTTTTATTAGCATAAAACTTTTTAAACTCATCGCTTAGCTTTTGAGCATTTATTGAGGAAATCTCTACAGTAGAAAGCCCTGTGGTATGATGGTGTGCAATACGATCTTTTAAAGTTAGTGTGTCTTTGTTGCTGGTAATAATTCCTAAACCAGCTCTACCACTACCTCCTTGTTCGTATGTCATACCAATACCACCGTTGTAAGTTGGGTAGGTATCTCCATAACTTGGGTATAATAAATCAAAGATTTCTCTTGTAAAATAAAGCCACCCGTTAGCGTCAAAATATTTAGCATGGTTTTTACCAATTGTTACCTGAAAATCACGTTGCCAATCGGTGATAACTTCATGATAAGGTTCTGCAGCCGGAGCAAAATAATAAGGGTTATCTACTCCTTGTTCATGAAAATCAACATGAACCTGGGGTAACCATTCATTGAAAACTTTAAGTCTTTGTTGTGATTCTACCTGTGTAGCCCAAGCCCAATCCCTGTTAAGATCAAACATATAGTGGTTAGGACGTCCGTTTAGCCATCCCTCAAAATGTTCTTTACTGTTAGGATCTACATTATAAGTAGCATTAGAAAATTGGTTATATCGGTTTACATAACGATCTCTCCCATCCGGATTAATACATGGATCTATAATAACAACAGTATTTTTTAACCAGGCTTGTTTTTGTGTAATAAGCTCATATACAGTTTGCATAGAAGCTTCAGTACTTACACTTTCGTTACCGTGAACATTATAACTCAACCAAACAATAGCTGTAGAAGGATTTCCCTGACCTTTAGCAGAATTTATATGATCCTGACGTATTTGTTCAAGATTTTGAATGTTTTCCGGGGAAGAAATGAAAGCAACTAAAAGTTCTCTTTGTTCATTGGTCTTACCATAAGACTGGAGTTTCATATTAGAAGCAGCATTAGCAGCAATATGTTTGTAGTAATCTACCACTTGGTGGTGTCTGGTGAACCGCGATCCTAGTTCATAACCCAAAAACTCTGATGGAGATTTAATGGTTTGTGAAAAACATAAAAAAGAGAAGAATAATGATAGAAATGTAAACTTTAATCGCATTTTGTATAATTTATGAAAGCCCAAATCTACTAAATTATTGTAGATGTTAATAAGAACATCTTAACGTATTTTTAGGAATTGAGAAAAGAAAGAGTTATATCTTTGCCGCTTTACTGGGTTATTTAAGATACTTTTAACTGTACAACTCATTTTATAATTGTTAATTAACTATGCCAACCGACTGTATTTCGTTTAAGGAAACCGGATATTTTTCAGATTTAATTTGTGATTATTTAGAAGAAAAGGAAGCACTGAAGCCTTTTTATCACCGTTTTCCGTCTATTGAAAATTTTAAAGCCCAGATAGAAGAAAAACAAAAGTCGTTTTCAAATACTTCAAGATCAGTTTTAGTTAAGGCATTGCATAATCAATATAAAAATTTAACTATATCTGATGCGAGTATAGCCAATATTAAAGCGTTAGAAAACGATACGACTTTTACTATTGTTACCGGGCATCAATTAAATTTATTTACCGGACCATTATATTTCCTGTATAAAATTATTTCTACGATCAACCTGACAAAAACACTTAAAGTTGAATATCCGGATTATAATTTTGTACCCGTATACTGGATGGCTACAGAAGATCATGATTTTGATGAAATTAAGTATTTTAATTTTAGAGAGAAAAAGATTCAGTGGAATCGTGAGTCTGGTGGAGCAGTAGGAGAGTTAGATAATAATGGATTAAATACTGTTTATGAGTTATTATCAAAAGAATTAGGAATAGGTAAGAATGCCGATTTTTTAAAAGAACTATTCAAAAAAGCGTATGTAGAGCGTGATAATCTAACTGATGCTACCCGTTTTCTTGCAAATGAATTATTTAAAGAATACGGATTGGTAATTGTAGATGGTAATGATAAAGATTTAAAATCTTTATTTATTCCATATGTTGAAGAAGAGTTAAAAAATCAAACATCTTTTAAAACTGTAGGTCCTGTTGCAAAAAAACTTGGAGACTTATCATATAAGATTCAGGTAAATCCGAGAGAAATCAACCTGTTTTATCTGACTTCCGGTCGTCGGGACCGAATTGTTGAAGAAAACGGAGTTTACACAATAAATGAAACTCATATTTCTTTTACGAAAGAAGAGATTTTAAAGGAAGTTCAGCATTACCCGGAAAGATTCAGCCCTAATGTAATGATGAGACCCTTATACCAGGAAGTAATTTTACCAAATCTATGTTATATAGGTGGTGGAGGTGAATTAGCATACTGGTTAGAGCTGAAAACTTATTTTGATTCGGTAAAAATACCTTTTCCCATTTTGCTATTACGTAATTCAGCTTTAGTAATTTCAGAAAGTCAAAAAAAGAAACTTCAAAAACTAACAATTTCAGATAAAGATTTATTTGTTAAACAAGATGTACTAGTTAATAAGAGAGTTCAGGAGATTTCAGACATTGCTATTGATTTTAGTTCGCAGAAAAAACATTTGGAAGAGCAATTTAAAGCGTTGCATGTATTAGCTGAACAAACAGATAAATCGTTTTTAGGTGCTGTGAAAGCTCAGGAAGTAAAGCAGATAAAGGGATTGGGAGTATTGGAAAAGCGATTGTTAAAAGCGCAAAAACGTAAATTAGGAGATCAGATCTCTCGAGTTACAGAATTACAAAATCAATTATTCCCGGGACAATCACTTCAAGAACGTAATTTAAATTTCTCTGAGTTGTATTTAGAATACGGAGAAGAATTAATTCCTACGTTGATAGATGTCTTACAACCATTAAAAGGAGCATTCTTAATAGTTAATATTAATAATTAGAAATTAATCCCATTGTATTTGTGTTGTGCTTAATCCCTGGTAAATATATACTCCATCAGATCTAGGAACTCTAAGTACTCCAAAATCTTCATTTGGCGTTATATTGTAATTGCGATTAGGAATTCTTTTAAAACCAATTCTGTTTAGACTATAAAGGCCTGTATGTCCAATATCTCCATTTATACGGAAGTTGTTTCCTTTTAAAACAAAATAATTATCTCCTGAACCATGAGCCGGTATAATGGCTGATAGAGCAGTATAAAAATGAGAAATACTACTAGTGGTAGATTGTAATAATCTAACCCCTTCTGTATCATCATCATATGCAAAATACTTGAATGCAAAAACATAACTCTCTTTAGGCATTACTTGTCCGTTATTGTTAGCTATACTAATATTATTTGCAGAAGGTTCAGTTAAAATAGTTTCATTATCATAATCCAAATCAGAAGCTCCGCTTTTTGTAACATGATTTAAACTTTCGGCCAGGATATTATATTCATTTTCTGTAATTTTTACCCATTGGCCAGCAGGAGTTTTTAAGTAATCTGATCTTGATACATTTAAAAAATGAGCGATGTCATCAATATTATTAAGAGACACCTTCACTTCTATAGAATCTTCTGTAATTTCATTATTAACCGCAATGGTAGCTTCTAGTACAGGGTTGTTTTCATAGTCAAAAAGATTTGGGTTATTTACACTTATTTCTCCTGTTGCGTTATCAATAGTAAATGCCTCTTCAGGCGTTTGAGAAGTTATTGCGAATGTAGAGTTTCCTGATAATTGAGAACTAACTATTCCAAGGAATTGCCCTTGAGCAGGGTTTTCATCTATTGTAATGTTTAGATCAGAACTATTTTCAATGTCATCATTATCATTATCGCTGCTACATGAAATTAATACCAGGATATTAATTAAAATAAAAAATTTAAAGAAGGAATTTGCTATTGTTTTCATTTCATGCTATTTACAAATCTGTTTTAAATATAATACTTTGTAGGAATATTATATTTATCCCACCTCATAATATAATAAAATAATATTGATTTGATGGCACATTTATGAAGTTTTCATAAAGAGTGTACTTTTGCATAAAAATATACCTTTATGCATCATTTAGATATTAATTTGGTAGAAATGACAATGGACGTCATGAAGTATGCTATTAATCGTATTACAGATAGAAATCCTGTATTAGGAGCGCCAAAGAAAGAAGAAGAATTACGTAAATTAGTTGGAGAAACGATTACCCCGGAAGGGATCGGGGGAGAAAATGCTTTTCAATTATTTAAAGATGTTTTATCAAAAGCGATAGTGCCTATAGATCATCCCAGGCATTTGGCTTTTGTTCCGGCATCTCCAACAAAAGCAGCAGTGATGTTTGATTTGATTACTTCTGCTTCCAGTATTCACGGAGCGTATTGGATGGAAGGAGCCGGAGGTATTTTTTGTGAAAATGAAGCAATGAAATGGCTGGTATCACTTACTAAAATGCCGGAAGGAGCTTTTGGAGTTTTTACTAGTGGAGGAACTGCAGCTAATTTATCGGCAATGGTTGCTGCAAGAGAGTTCTGGAGAACAAAAGACGAGAGTAATAAACATGAAAAAGGATTGATGATCACTTCTATTGGAGCGCATTCGTCGATTAAGGCTATGGCTAAAGTAATAGATGTAGATGTGCTTTTAATTAATTCTGAAGATAGATTGAAAGGAGGAGAGTTAGATAAAACTATAGAAGAATTAACTCCTCATCAAAGAAAAAGATTATTCGCAGTTGTAGCAACAGGAGGAACCACCAATGCAGGGATAGTAGACGATCTTGATGGTATCGCTACTGTTTGTAATAGGGAAGAAGTATGGTTTCATGTCGATGCTGCTTATGGAGGAGGTGCCCTGGCAGCAGACTCAGTAAGGCATTTATTTAATGGGATTGAAAAATCAGATAGTGTTACTATAGATCCTCATAAATGGCTGTTTTCTCCTTATGATTGCGGAGCTGTCATTTATAAAAATCCTGAATTGGCTAAAAATGCACATGCACAGGAAGGTTCTTATTTGGATATTTTTAAAGATGAAGGAGCTCACGGATTTAACCCTTCAGAATATCAAATTCAGTTGACAAGAAGAGTAAGAGGGCTTCCGTTATGGTTTTCTTTGGCAATGCATGGTACAGATCTTTATAAAAAAGCAATAGAAAGAGGAATTGAACTGGCGTTAATAGCAGGAAAAATGATAGAAGAAAACCCTATTGTCGAACTGGTTAGAGAACCAAGTTTATCTTGTGTGCTTTACAGGAGAAAAGGATGGACTGCAGAAGATTATAGAAACTGGACCTATAAGAACCACAAAACAGGTTTTGCACTGGTTACACCTACAAAATGGAAAAATGGAGATACTTACGAAACAGTATCCCGTTTTTGTTTCATCAATCCTGATACAACTGTTGAAGATATTCAACAGATACTGGATACTATGAAATAAAAGTATTTGTAGCATTAATTCCAGTTGTAAATTGATAGGGATTTATATAATGTAAATAACAATTTTAAATTCACTTAAAAATATTTAAGGCATTCACTTTTCCTTTTGCCATTAAATAGTATTTTTGCGCATGCAAGACAACGTACTTATTTTAGACTTCGGTTCACAATATACTCAGTTAATAGCCCGTAGGGTTCGTGAGTTAAATATCTATTGTGAAATTCATCCATATAACAATTTACCAACTGATATTTCCATCTTTAAAGCTGTGATTCTTTCAGGATCACCTTTCTCTGTAAGAGGAGAAGATGCACCGCATCCGGATTTATCAGAAATTAAAGGAAAACTACCTTTGTTAGGGGTATGTTATGGGGCGCAATATCTGGCTCATTTTAATGGAGGTAAGGTAGCGCCTTCCAGTACCAGGGAATACGGGCGTGCTAATCTTTCTTTTATAGAAGATAATGAATTGTTTTTTGAAGGTTTATCAGCTGGAAGCCAGGTATGGATGAGCCATAGTGATACTATAAAAGAACTCCCTGACAGAGCTGTTAAATTGGCAAGTACTGCAGATGTAGAAAATGCTGCTTACAGGATAGAAGGAGAAACAACTTTTGCTATTCAATTTCACCCTGAAGTATATCATAGTACAGACGGAAAACAGCTATTAGAAAACTTTTTAGTAAAAATAGCCGGGGTAGCGCAATCCTGGACCCCTGATAATTTCGTAGATATGACAGTGTCATCTTTGAAAAAACAATTAGGAGATGATAAAGTCGTTTTAGGATTGTCTGGTGGTGTAGATTCTACAGTAGCTGCAATTTTATTACACAAAGCAATAGGAGAGAACCTGCATTGTATTTTTGTGAATAACGGATTATTGAGAAAGAATGAGTTTGAAAGTGTCTTGAATCAATATGAAGGGATGGGGCTTAATGTTAAGGGAGTAGATGCTTCGGCACGCTTTTTGGATGCGTTAAGTGGAGTAGAAGATCCGGAATTAAAACGTAAAGCAATAGGCCGGGTATTTATTGAAGTTTTTGACGATGAATCTCAGACAATTAAAGATGCTAAATGGTTAGGGCAAGGAACTATTTATCCCGATGTTATTGAATCCATATCTGTAAATGGTCCGTCTGCAACAATAAAAAGTCATCATAATGTAGGAGGTTTGCCGGATTTTATGAAACTGAAAGTGGTAGAGCCATTGCGAATGCTCTTTAAAGATGAGGTAAGGAGGGTTGGTGCTTCTATGGGGATTGATGCAGAGTTATTAGGAAGGCATCCTTTTCCGGGACCAGGTCTGGCCATAAGAATATTGGGAGATATAACTCCTGAGAAGGTCCGTATTTTACAGGAAGTTGATGCGATCTTTATCAATGGATTGAAAACTTCCGGACTTTATAATAAAGTATGGCAGGCCGGAGCAATTTTATTACCTGTAAATTCTGTTGGAGTTATGGGAGATGAAAGAACGTATGAAAAGTGTGTAGCATTAAGAGCTGTAGAGAGTACAGATGGAATGACAGCAGATTGGGTACACTTACCTTATGAATTTTTGCAAAAGGTATCCAATGAAATAATAAATAGGGTTAAAGGCGTTAATAGAGTAGTATATGATATAAGTTCAAAACCACCTGCTACTATAGAGTGGGAATAATAAACAACACAATGAATAAACTTATTGTATTCTTCCTGGTTACTATTTTTAGTATCTCTACTGTTTTTTCACAGCAGTTTAAGACACATGCAGTGAAAGAAGGTGAAACAGTTGAGAGTATTGCTAAGCTTTATAAGATTAAACCTGCAGATGTATTGAGGTTAAATCCGGAAATTAAAGGTCCGTTAAAAGAAAATATGATATTGGTGATACCTCCGTCTTTAGAAGAAGATAGGATAACACCCATAACTACAATTAAGCAAAACGTCACTTTTAAGAAACATAAAGTAAGAAAGCGTGAAACTTTATATAGTATTTCTAATAAATACGATGTTACTATAGATGATATTAAACGCTACAATAAAGAATTATACAGCAGAGAGCTTAAAAAAGGAGAACGTATCAGAATCCCAAAGTTTGCTAAACCTCAAATTGCAGAGGAAATCGATACGATTCCAAACGGACTGGAAAAATATATAGTAAAGCCTAAGCAGGGAAAATGGAGAATTGCTTATGAACACGGAATTACTGTTAAAGAACTAGAAGGAATTAATCCTGAAATGGGAGAAATGCTCGATGAAGGGCAGGAAATATGGGTTCCAATTAAAGCTTTAGAAGAAAAGAATGCAGTTGTTGATAGTTTATATAATTATTACACAGTAAAACCAAAAGAGGGCTTTTTCAGGCTAAAGGTTAAATTAGGATTAAGCGAAGAAGAAATAAGGTCACTAAATCCTGAGTTGCAAAACGGAGAGCTTTTGAGATCGGGAATGATTATTAAAATTCCTAAAGATGAAGAAGATACCAAGTTTGATGTCAAGGATGGGCTTATTGTCGAGAAGTTTTCATTGCTAGATAGTATACAATTTGAAAGAACTTCCAATATAGCTTTGATAATGCCTTTCAGGCTTAATAAGGTTGATGCAGATTCTGTAGAAGGAATTAAGATGCAACTGAAAAGAAATAGCTTGCTAAGCAGGTCGGTCGATTTTTATTCCGGGGCTTTAATGGCGATAGATTCGGCTAAGCAATTAGGGTTATCTACCAATGTAAAAGTATATGATAGTGAGAGAAATGTGAATATGATCTCAAATATCATAGCTAATAATGATTTTGAAAATGTAGATGCTGTTATTGGTCCGTTTTTTACAGAACCTTTTAATACGATGTCCAGAGAATTGATGAGATCTAACACTCCTATTTTTGCTCCGTTTAGTAAAAGCGTTCAATTGAATTCAAATGTCTTTCAAACCTTGCCAAGTGATGAGGTTTTATATGAAAGAATGGTGAAATATCTGGATAAAATCCTGACAGATAAAAATGTAATTATTATTGCCGATTCTTTAAGTATGGGTACAATGGATAAACTATTAGTCAGATATCCATCAGCAAAAACAAAAACGTTATTAGATAAGCAATTTCTGCGATTAACAGAGCTTCAACCATTATTAGATCTTGAGGGAGAGAACTACGTAATTGTAGAAACAAAGAGTATTTCTTTATTGGCAAATATTACATCAGTCTTAAATTCTGCGATGAGAATTACTTTGGAAGAAGGCGATGAAAGAGAGGTAAAAGAAGTTGATATAAAAATGGTGACAACCAATAGGAATTCTGCTTATGACAGTGGAAATATTTCTAATCTTGATTTATCGAATTTAAAATTTCAATATCCAACTATAAGCAGGTTTTCGTCAACAAACTCCGATTTCTCCATCCGTTATGAAAAGAAATACAATGCTTTGCCCAGCAAATATGCAGTCAGAGGGTTTGATATTACTATGGATGTGCTTTTGAGATTAGCCTATAAAAAAGACTTATTTTACGGAGCTGGTTTGATTAGCGAAACCGAGTATATAGAAAATAAATTTAATTATAGTGAAGGTGTTTTTGGTGGATATACCAATACGGCAACATACATAGCTCGCTATGATAATCTGGAGATTAAATTAGTAAAAGAAGATGACATCGAAAGTAACTTATAATGGAGATTTGCGCACTACCTGTGAGCACATCAAATCAAATAATCAATTTATAACAGACGCACCAACAGATAATAACGGGAAAGGAGAAGCTTTCTCTCCTACAGATACTGTTGCGACTGGTTTGGCGAGTTGTATGCTTACCGTAATGGGAATTAAGGCACGTGATCTCAATATTGATTTAACTGGGGCGGTAGCAGAGGTAACCAAAACCATGGCTGCGAATCCCAGGAGAATTTCTAAGATTGAGGTGAATTTAGATTTCCCGGTTAGTATAGACGATAAAAATCGTAAGATTCTTGAAAATACAGCAAACACTTGTCCTGTTCATCATAGTTTACATCCGGATATTGAAAAAGTAATATCTTTTAAATGGGGATAGATGTCAAAGTGGATTGTTCTTATTGGGTTGATTGCTATTACCTTTTTCGAGCAAGAAGAACAACTGGCATGGAGTGAAAATAAACTTACCTGGGCAGATTTTAAAGGAGATCCCGATTATAGTACTGATGCAGCTGCTACAACTTCTTCCGGAATATCATATAAGCTTTCCGCGACCCTTAAGAATGATGAATTAGATGTAGATTGTAAAGTGGTGTGTTATTTCTTTCCACAAAATTCATGGTACAAACCCAATAAGGTTAATACCGTTGTCTTAGCTCATGAACAATTACATTTCGATATAACTGAACTACACGCTCGTAAATTTCGAAAACTTCTTGAAGAACGAGAATTTACAAAAGATGTGAAAAAAGAAATAAGAGAAATTTACACAGCTATAAATAGAGATGTAAAAAGGATGCAACGCAATTATGATGCTGAATCTGATTTTTCAAGAAATCTTGAAAAACAGAAAGAATGGGGGTTATTTATTCAAAATGAATTGTTGAAATTTAAAACTTATCGACAGTAGTTTACCTATTAAAATTAATGATTAAGATACCACTTGCCTGTACATTTGTACCTTCAAGTGTTATATTCTGATTTAAATTCTGCCTGATTTCAAGCTCAGTATCTGTCAAACGTGTAATTTCAAAGCTAGGACTAAATTCTTCCAACATATCATCTCCTGAAGTAATAATGAGGTTATCTCCATTGAGTTCCCAGGCTCCATCCAGAAATACCCCTTCTATAACAGATTCTTCTGTTTCTGTCTGACCAATAGCTGTAATTGTTGTTCTTTGAGTAAAACTTCCCTCACTACTAATAACGTTTGGGTTTTCAGATATCATTATTCGCAGATTTTCATTGGAAGTTTCTAATGAGAAATCAACAGAGATAGTTACTCCATCTTCTGTAACAATTGCTTGCCCGTTTTGAGTGGTCATATTCACCAGATTCCAGGTACCTGTAAGATTAGCAGGGTCTACATTTAAATCTCCATCATCTGTACTACAGCTTAATAATAAAAAAAATGAAGCGGCAATTATACTAAAAGAAAAGTTTTTCATGATCAGGTTTTTAACTAAGGTTTTTTATAAGTAACGGATTGTAATGGTATTTATTCTATATAAAAGAATCGAAATTATTATTTATCAATTTTTAAAATAGTGCGTAATAATACACTGGCTCCGTTTGCAATATCTGATGTTGCTGTAAACTCATAGGGAGAATGGCTTATGCCGTCTTTACTCGGAACAAAAATCATCCCCATAGGAGCTATTTTGGCTAAATCTTGCGCATCATGGCCTGCAAAACTTGGCATGTATTTAGAAGAATATCCTAATTCTTTAGCAGAATCGGCTATTACTTTCTGAATTCTTTTTTCTGATAATGCAGGATAAATATCCAGGTTTTTAGATTTGAAACTAATTTTAGTTTCAGTTTCTTTTTCTATTAAAGCTGCTTGTGTTTTAATTTTATCTAAAACAGAAAACATTTTTTCCCTGGATAAATCTCTGATTTCTAAACTCATTGTTACTTTTCCCGGAATAACATTAGGAGCACCGGGTTTGGCATCAATTTTCCCAACTGTGCCTACTTGAGTACCTTCAATACTACGAACGGTTTCGTTAATAGCAATGACTAACTTTGCTCCGCTGAGCAGAGCATCCTGGCGAAGATTCATAGGAGTAGTGCCTGCATGATTCGCTTTTCCTTCAATAGTGATCTCCCAAACTTCTAAGCCTACAATGCCTTCGACTACACCAATATTGATATTTTCGGTATCTAAAATGGCACCCTGCTCTATGTGTAATTCAAGAAAAGCTGCAATTTCTCCTTTTTCTCTTTTGGCTAAATGTAGATTTTGAGGATCTCCGCCTATATCTTTAATTCCCTGACCAACACTTTTTCCGCTATTGCTTATACGATCCAGATCATCGGCTTTTAAAATCCCTATCATCGCCTGACTTCCTGTCAATCCGCCTTCTTCATCAGAAAAAACAACTACCTCTAAAGGGTGTTTGGTATAAAGATTTAATTGATTGAGTAAATCGATACATTCCAAAGCACCTATAACGCCTACATCACCGTCATAATTACCTCCTAATGGAACCGAATCAATATGAGATCCAAAGACAATAGGAGGAAGAGTGTTATCTTTCCCTTTACGTTGTCCTATAATATTTCCGCCAGCGTCTATAGTCACTTGAAGCCCCATTTCCTGCATTAACGTTATTATATATTTACGAGCGTTAATGTCTGCATCACTAAATCCTGTTCTTGAAACCCCGCCTTGCGGATTTTTCCCAAATTGGGAAAGCTCATTTATACGTTTTTCGATTCTATCCGGATCAGCTTTAATCTTTGGTTGAGCAAAACAAAAAGAGATTGCGCTGAATGAAAAAAGAATAGAAAGTAAGGTTTTCATATCAAATTATTTATAGTGAAACAGGTGATAAAAAGACAGAACTAAATATACAAAAAGAAAAAAGCTTCTGAGATTAGAATCTCAGAAGCTTTTTTGAGCTATAAAAACTTTTAAAGAAAACTACATCATGTTTCCAAAGAAAATAGCATTCATCATTAGTTTATTAGTACCGTACCAAAAAGCTCTAAAATTAGTGTTATCTGTAAAAACAATGACATTACCACGCCCCATACGTTGTGACTGGAAAGGAACAGAGTTTTTTATTAATTCATTATTCTCTTCAGAAATATAACCACTTAATAGAGGGTTAGCGCTATACTGTATTGGATTATTGTAACTTTGATTGTTAGGTTTGATATAAATATTAGTATTTCTAAATAATGAAATAGTATTGTTTTTATATCCAAAATTAACAGGATGAGAACGATCGGTTCTGGCTTCAAAAATAGCCCCTCCTGTAACTTGAGCCCCTCTGAATCTTTGTCTTTGTTCAAAAGAAATATTTTTAGCAACGAGGCTTTTACCTTCAAATTCTAAATTGATAAAATCATTATTCTTTAACCAGTTTACAGAATTTCTATACCCTATAAGTCTACCACCTTTTCTAACCCAGTCTTGTAGTTTTTTCTTAGCGCCTGCATCAATTCTTGAAACGTTAGTTAAGATAAAGACATTGTATTTGTCGATATCTACCCGGTTAAAATAATTAACATCAATTTTCGTAATAGGCATTTCATAACGTTGATCTAGCAAGTGCCAGATTTCACCAGCGTCATATGGAGAAACACCATCACCTACCAACATGGCTATTTTAGGTAATTCTACCGCATTAAAATCGTTACTTCCTAAATCGATTCCCTGTGTATAACCAGTAGAAACAGAAGTGATATTAAGATGACTCTCTTTTGCTACTTCTGATAGGAAACGATGCAATTCTTCGCTATTCAGTTTTTGATTCTGAACAGGGATCATTATAGAACCATAATCATATTTTTTCCCTTCTACACTAAATGGAGTTAATCCTACCTTGGCTCTTATTCCTTTTTTAAGGATTTTGTATAGCGCCTTAGGAGTATAGTACTCATGCCATTCAAACAGATAAGCATATGTACTCTTTTTATCTACACTACCATCTCTTAACTTAAGGTCTGTAACTTCACTTCCTGCATTGCTTAATGAATTAAGGTTAGCATAATCCAGATTGAATGATAAAGGGAACGTCCAGGCAGAAATGTCATAAAAAAGACTGTCTTTAAACGTTGTTCTTTTCTCAAACATTGCATTGATAAGGGTGCTGTTTTTTTGATTTGTCGGAACGATATAGCTATATCCTTTTTTGTAATTTTTACCAGCCACTGTAAAATCGTTTGCTACTTCGTGAACTTTGATTTTATGACGTTTTAAGATCTCTGCTAAGTGAAACGTTCGTGCTGCATCTTTCTCATCTCCAAAAACAATAGCTTTTGTTTTTTTCTTTGCCTCTTTACTTCTGGCATTGTTGTAAAAACTTCTCTGATAGTTAAGAAGTTTTGTACGAAGATTCTTTGCAGCTTCTAATGTAGAAAGTTCTGTTGTAAACTGATTTCTGATGGTAAAAGGAAAGGTAAGTGTCCCATTTTCACTTTCCTGGATATGTCCGCGTGAACTTCCTTGCTCAAATAAAATACCAACGCTACCATTAATATCAGGAAAAGTAGATCCTTTACCATAATAGTAATCATCATAATTTTCACCCGAATAATATAGAGAACCTATTTTGTTTAAAGCTTTTACATGAAACCCTGCTATCTCTGCAGTAAGCTCCTGATTCATTTGAGGAGTAAGCGGATGTACCCGATCCGGTTCACCAGGTTGAAAAAAGAAAGTAGAATTGGTACCCATCTCATGATGATCTGTCAATATATTTGGCAACCATTTATGAAAAGTAGCAATACGTGCTCTACTTTCCGGTAATTGAACAGGTAACCAGTCACGGTTCATATCAAACCAGTAGTGATTTGTTCTTCCTCCAGGCCATACTTCGTGGTATTCTCTTTCATTATTGTCCGGATTTAAATGCTCACTTCTGTTTGTATTTGCCCAATACGAAAAGCGTTGTAGACCATCCGGATTAAATGAAGGATCCAATAAGATAACAGTATTGTCAAGTAATGCATCTATTTCATTTCCCTGGGCAGCAGCCAGATAGTAAGCTAATACCAAACCTGAATTAGAACCACTAGGTTCATTTCCATGAATAGATAACCCCTGGTATACTACTACAGGCATATTTTCTACATTTAAAGAATTGCTACCTTTTTCAGTAAGCTGAATATGTTGTTGGCGTATTTCTTCTATTTTCTGATGATTCTTAGGGCTGGTAATAGTTAGTAATAATAATGGTCTGCCTTCAAAAGTAGTACCTCTGTTTTCAAGGGTAACTCTATCTGATGAATTTGCAATGGCTTTCATGTATTCAACCAGTTTATCATGAGTAATATGCCATTCACCAACTTCATGACCTACAACATCTTTAGGAGTAGGAATGTTTTGATTATAAGTTACATCTCCTGGTAAATAATAGGAAAGATCTAATTTTTGTTGTGCAAATGAAAATTTAAAAATGATAAGAAATAAGAGAAGAATAGTGTTATTTTTCATTCTATAGAAAGTTTTGATTTTGTGGAGGTGTAAATATAAAAAAACCGCTTTAGTTTAAAGCGGCTTTTAATGTTTTTAAATAAATAGTCTATCAGATGTTATATATCTGTTATATATCGTCAAAACTTATATCTGTGAAACTTTCTGAAGAAGTGGTTTCTTCTTTTTGATTGTTAGAATTATCGTATTCTTTTTTGAAATCTTTTTGATGTCTTTCCGAAATAACTTCTTCACCTTTTTGGTTGATGATATACTCTGTCATTTCTTCCAGGATATCTTTAAAAGCATTGAAATCTTCTTTGTAAAGATATATTTTGTGTTTTTTGTAGTGAAAAGACCCGTCGTCATGAGTGAATTTTTTACTTTCAGTAATGGTTAAATAGTAATCTCCTGCTTTAGTCCCCCTTACATCAAAAAAATACGTTCTTCTTCCAGCTCTTAATACTTTAGAAAAAATTTCATCTTTTTCTAGCAATTCTTTATCACTCATAATCCCTCTTTCTTAAAAAAAATGTTTTACTTGATATGTTATTTACGATCAAAAATGTGAAAAAAATCTTAATGAAACAACTTTTTTTAGATTTCTTTTTCTGAAAGTTGATTTAAGAATAACTCTTTATAATAACCATCTTCATTTATTAATTGATTATGAGTCCCTTGCTGAATTATACTACCTTCATCTAAAACAATAATTTTATCTGCATTTTTGGCAGATGAAATTCTATGACTGACAATGATGGTTGTCTTTTGTTTGGAAGCCGATTGCAGGTTGGTTAAAATTTTCTCTTCTGTCTCAGTATCTACAGCCGATAGACAATCGTCAAATAAAAAAATCTTAGGATTTTTAATCAGTGCTCTCGCAATTGAAATCCGTTGTTTTTGCCCCCCGCTTAATGTAATTCCGCGCTCTCCTAATGTAGTATCGTATTTTTTTGAAAAACCCAGAATATTTTCATGTACAGCTGCACTTTTTGCTACTTCAAAAATTTCTTCATCTGTAGCATCCTCTTTCCCAAATTTGATATTGTTTTTGATGGTATCAGAAAATAAAAAAGCATCCTGCGGGACAGGCCCGATTGCATTTCTAAGACTATCTAAATTTAAACTACTGATAGGTTGATTATCTATAAGAATCGCACCAGAAGTGATGTCATATAATCTCCCGATAAGATCTAGAATTGTTGATTTACCAGATCCTGTTTTGCCAATAACAGCTAATGTTTCTCCTTTATTTATTTTAAATGATACGTCTTTTAATGCAGTGATATTGGTATCTTCATAAGTGAAAGTCACATTTTTAAATTCAATCTCACCTTGTATTTCAGAGGCGTCGGTTGTATGATTAACAATTTCCGGAGCTTCCATAAGAAATTCATTTATTCTTTTTTGAGAAGCTTCTGCGCGTTGTACAATAGAAGTTACCCAACCTATTACAGCAACAGGCCATGTAAGCATATTTACATAAATAATGAATTCGGCTATGACTCCAATAGATTCGATTTGATTATTAATGTAAAGCTTTCCACCTATATATATTACCAACAAATTACTAATTCCTATTAATAATATCATCATAGGGAAAAACCATGCATTTACTTTGACCAGATTCATACTTTTTACTTTCCCGTCGTTAGCCAATGATTGTAACTCAGCATTAACCCGAGGCTCTATTCCGTAAGCTTTGATTACAGAAACACCAGAAAAAGATTCCTGGGTAAAAGCAGACAATTTTGATAAATATTCCTGAACTATAGTGCTTCTCTTGTGTATAACTTTACTGATATTATAGATTAAATAAGATAGAACAGGAAGCGGCAACAGCGTGAATAATGCCATTTTAGGAGAAGAATAGAACATTAAAGGAACTATACATACAAAAAGCGTGATGGTTTGTATACTGTACATGATGGCTGGCCCTGCATACATACGTACTTGCCCGACATCTTCACTAATACGATTCATTAAATCCCCTGTTCGGTTCTTTTTATAAAAATTAAGAGACAGTTTTTCATAATGTTTGAAAACATCATTTTTAAGATCGAACTCAATGTATCTTGAAATATTAATAATGGTCTGCCGCATCAGGAAAGTAAAGAAACCCGAAAGTAAAGTGGCACCAACTATAATTAGTATATATTCCAAAAGATTGGCTTTTACTGCAGCAATCCCACTTTCAGGATTTTCCAGGTATTTTTCAACGGCAGCCAAAGAGTTTTTTATATAAGGAGGAACTACAAGAGAAAACACTCTTGCTATGATGGTAATGACGATTCCGACTAATAATTTATACTTGTACTTTACAAAATATTTATTGACACTTTTTAGTTCTCTCATCATTATTTTAAAAATCTTAACATTAAATATTTCATAATTTAGATCTGCTTTTTTTGTTTTAATTTGAATATTCGCTTAAATTTGTTCGTTTTTTTATTAATACTTTAAAAATCAGTTAAAACGCTATGATATCAAATGTACTTCCGTTTGAGGAACTTAAGAAAGTTGATCCTGTATTTGGACAGTTCTCTTTTGACGATCACGAACAGATTGTTTTTTGCAATGACAAAGATACAGGTTTGAAAGCAATAATAGGCATTCATAACACTGTTTTAGGACCGGCATTAGGAGGAACGAGAATGTGGCAATACAATAATGAATGGGAAGCTTTAAATGATGTTTTGAGGTTATCCAGAGGAATGACGTTTAAATCTGCTATTACCGGATTGAATTTAGGAGGAGGAAAAGCAGTAATAATAGGAGATGCTAAAACACAAAAGACACCTGAATTAATGAAAAGATTCGGTGAATTTGTTCATTCACTTAGTGGGAAATATATAACAGCTGAGGATGTTGGAATGGAGACTTCTGATATGGATTTGGTAAGAGAAGTGACGCCTTATGTAACTGGAATTTCTGAATCAAAAGGAGGAGCAGGAAATCCATCTCCAATAACTGCATATGGAGTTTTTATGGGAATGAAAGCTGCAGCTAGCTATAAATTTGGAGTAGATAACCTGGAAGAAAAGAAAGTGTTGGTTCAGGGGATCGGGCATGTTGGAGAATCTTTAGTAGAACATTTAACTAACGAAGGAGCAGAAGTATTCATTGCTGATATAAATGAAGATCGTTTACTCGAAGTAAGTAAAAAATACGGAGCTACAATTTATACAGGAGAAGATTTATACGAAGCAGACGTAGATATTTATGCACCTTGTGCTTTAGGAGCTACAGTTAATGACGATACCATTAATAAGTTAAAAGCTAAGGTTATTGCCGGAGCTGCAAACAATCAGTTAGCTAATGAAAAGATACATGGAGAACTGTTGAAGAAAAAAGGTATTGTTTACGCTCCCGACTTTTTAATTAATGCAGGAGGAATTATCAACGTATATGCAGAGTTAGAAGGTTACGGGAAACAAGAAATTATTCGTAAAGCAGAGAATATTTACAATACAACTCTCGAAATATTTAATCATTCAGACACCAATAACTGTACAAGTCATGAGTCTGCATTAAGTATAGCTCAAGAGCGAATTTTAAAAAGAAAAACAGAGCAGAAAAAGTAATTTTTTCTAAATATAATATTATTTTTGCGGGGCGGAAGATTAACTTTCGCCTCTCATTTTTTAAGTTCTTTTGATATGTTAACAAGAAGACATATAAGGGTTAAAGTTATGCAATCTGTTTACGCATTTAACCAGTCTAGAAATACCAATCTTCAGAAAGAAGAAAAATTCCTTGCTTCAAGTATGGAAAACATGTACAATTTGTATATAGTCTTACTGAATTTATTGATTGCTATCCAAAGAAAGGCAGAAGAACAGTTAATTATTTCGCAGAAAAAATACCTGGCTACAGAAGCGGAAAAGAATCCGAATAAAAAATTTGTAGAGAACAGAATCCTTCAGTTCTTAAAGCATAACGAATTATTGAAGAATACTTCTAAAGATCGAAAACTTACCGATTGGGATATAGAAGACGATTATGTTAAATTGATTTATCAGGAAATTATTGATAGTGAAGAATATCATAATTATATGATAAACAAAGATTCTTCGTTATCTATAGATAAAGAATATATATTAAGTGTATTTAAACATATAATAGCACCTAATGAAAAACTTTACGAATATATTGAAGATAATGGTTTAACCTGGGTTGATGATTTACCTCTAGTAAATACATTGATCTTGAAGATGTTAAAAAAGTTGAAGTCAGAGCCTGCAGATAGCTATTTTCTACCAAAGCTTTTTAAAGATGAAGATGATAAAAAGTTTGCGCTGGACCTGTTTAGAAAAACGGTTTTAAATGAAGAAAAATTTAGAGAAGAAATAATTGGAAAAACACCTAATTGGGATGCAGAAAGGATAACAGAGATCGATGCTATTTTATTAAAAATGGCAATTTGCGAGTTTCATAAATTCCCTTCTATCCCGGTAAAGGTTACCATTAATGAATACTTAGAAATAGCAAAAGAATATTCAACCCCAAAGAGTAGTATCTTTATAAATGGTATTCTGGATAAGTTAATTAAAGATTATCAGGCAGATAATACGTTAAATAAGAGCGGAAGAGGATTGATATAATAAAATAATTAGTAATTTTAAGCACAAATTTAAATACATAAATAATGAAAAAAACTTTTTTGATTTTAGGAACGGTTACATTAATGGCTTTTGCTTCGTGTAATAACAAAAATGCGACTGATAAAATTAAAGCAGAGAATGTTGAGCAAGCTGCTCAAAGAGATGAGGCATCAAGAAAATTTGCAGCTATGTCTTTTGAATCTACCGAATATGACTTTGGAACAATTAATCAAGGAACACAGGTAGAAAAAATATTTAAATTTACAAACACAGGTGATGCTCCTTTAATTATTACAAATGCAACCAGTACATGTGGATGTACAGTACCTGAATACCCTAAAAATAAGCCAATCGCACCAGGAGAATCTGGAGAACTATTGGTAAAATATAACGGGTCTGGTATTAATCAGATTACCAAGACTGTAACAGTTAGCGCTAACACCGTTAAAGGTTCTGAGCAGATAGTAATTAGAGCATTTGTTAACGCAGGAGCTACATCTCCAATACAACAAGCAGGTCATTAATGGAAGCATTGAACCAATTTGCTCCTTTTCTACTCATATTTGTAGTCTTTTATTTTTTTATGATCAGACCGCAAATTAAAAAGCAAAAGCAGGAGAAAAAGTTTATAAATGAACTTAAAAAAGGAGATAAGATAGTTACTAAAAGCGGTATGCATGGTAAAATTGTTGAAATAAATGACAAGGATAGTTCTTGTGTTATTGAAACAATGGCAGGTAAAATAAAATTTGACAGGTCTGCAATATCTATGGAGATTTCTCATAAGCTTAATGCACCGGCTACAGCAAAAAAGTAAGCAAAAAAGTATATAGTATTAAAAAAGCATCAATTTTATTAAAATTGATGCTTTTTTATATTGTAAATTGATCTTATTACAACAGTGGTAAAGAATTACCTGTATTTATCATTAAGCCCAATTCCATTTTCTATCATAGGAATTATTTTTTCTAAACGTTTGATTTTAGTACGCTCTTGTTTTGCAGTAGCAATATATTCTGCAAACTCTCTTTTTTTTGATAAACCAAATTTTTCAAAAGACAACTTTAAGTCTTTATTTTTATCAAATACCTCTGCCAGTTCACCCGGTATAATGAGTGGTTTATTTTTAACTGGCTTAATCCCTTTTCCTTGTTTTTGATTATCAATAGCTTCTAGTACATAAGAATTTACCAGCTTTTTGTCTATGTCATCTAACGATTCAAACCTCCATTGACGCATGGCAACAGTTTTTCCATCTTGAGCATTTATCAAAACATTGTTTTTATCTTTTAATAATGCTCCCTGAAAAAACCATAAGCCAACATATGTTTTAAAAGCTCCTAATCCAACAACATTTTTATTATTGATCGTGTAAACAGGAGCTCCCCACTTTATGGCTTCTTCCAATTCTGTTTCTAAAAGTAAGTTTCTTAAAATGTTGAGTTCTCGTTTACGCTCGGAGTGAGCATTTATGAAGTCATCAACTGTTGCATACGATTTCATTTAGTGTGGTTAAAAGGGATGTAACCACTAATGTACTCATTTTTTACCAGGAACCGGCGTATTGAAATTCCTCTCCGGTTAATTCTTTAATATAATCGTATTTTAGTTTTATAATCTGGCGCATGTGGATATAATCATGTGCTAACCAATTTACCAGGATAGAACGTGCACTTAATTTTCCCAATGTAGGATGTTCGTAAGCATTATGCCAATTGACATTTTCGATTGATTTTAACCACATTATAGAATCGATGCGCTCTGCAATAAACTTTTTTAGCATTTCAACATAGTTTTGCTCCATGTATTTACGCTCTGTAACCCAGGCTTCAGGATCTGTACTGGGAGGAACTTTTCCGGGATTTTCCAGAACCCATTTAGTACGAAACTTGAAATCTTCTTTTTCTTCATCATATAAATGACAAAGAACTTCAAGAATACACCATCGATCTTTATCGGGTTTCCATGTGCAAATTTCTATATCTGAAATGTCCTGAAGAAGTTTTTTAAAAACACTAATGTTTTTCTGGAGCTGAAAAATGATGATATCATTCATAATGTAGGTTATAAAAGATTGGGTTTTGGGACTGCTAAGATACAAACAATTTACCTAAATTGTTATCTTAAAGCTGTTAATTTACAGATTTCTACAATGACATCAATAGCTTTTTGCATACTTTCAACAGGAATGTATTCATAAGGACCATGAAAATTATGTCCTCCGGCAAATATATTTGGACATGGGAGCCCCATATAAGACAGCTGAGAGCCATCTGTCCCTCCTCTTATTGGTTTTATAATAGGTTTAATATCGAGTTCAAGCATAGCCTTCTCTGCTATTTCAACAATATGCATAACAGGCTCTACTTTTTCTTTCATATTAAAATATTGATCATTTATTTCCACATTTACGGTGTCTTTTCCGTATTTTTCATTAAAATCGTTTGCAATCTGGCTGATTAGTGCTTTTCTGGCTTCAAAAGTATCCCGGTCATGATCTCTTACAATACCTTCTACCAAAGTAGATTCTACCTGGGCATCCATTTTGTAAAAATGAAAGAAGCCTTCTCTTCCTTCAGTTTTTTCCGGGACTTCATTTTTGGGAAGTAAGCTTAAAAATTGATTAGCAAGTAAAACAGTATTTATCATTTTATTTTTTGCATAACCAGGATGAACGCTTTTGCCTGTAAACCTTATTTTAACACCTGCAGCATTAAAATTCTCATATTCTAATTCTCCTACCTGGCTTCCATCCATTGTATAGGCCCAGTCCGCTCCAAATTTTTCTACATCAAATTTATGAGCCCCTCTTCCAATCTCTTCATCCGGTGTAAAAGCAATTCGAATTTTTCCATGCTTTATTTCCGGGTTTTTAATAAGGTACTGCATGGCTTCGATGATTTCGGTAATGCCAGCCTTATCATCAGCTCCCAGTAGTGTAGTTCCGTCTGTTGTAATTAATGTTTGCCCCTTATAGAGAAGTAAATCTTCAAAATAATCCGGAGATAAAATCATATTATCCTTGCGATTTAATACGATATCTCTGCCGTCATAATCCTCAACAATTTTAGGATTTACATTGGTTCCGGAATAATCCGGAGTAGTATCAAAATGAGCAATGAACCCGATAACAGGAACATCTTCTTCAATATTAGAAGGCAACGTAGCCATGATGTAGGCATGATCATCTATAGTAACTTCCTGCATTCCTATTTCCATAAGATCTAATACTAACTTGTGTGCCAGATCCCATTGCTTTTTTGTACTTGGAGTAGTATCGGAATTTGGATCAGATTGCGTATCAATTTTTACGTACTTTATAAATCTGTCTATGATTTGTTGCATGCCTTTTCGATTTTTTCAAATGTAAAATTAATAAGTGAATTTAAAGTTTTTTTAATAAGAAAAAATTGATAAGACTGACTCGCAACAGATCATTCAAAATAAGTGAATAACTCTTATGTATTATTGCTTTTTTCTTCTAAAAATCATTTGGATAAGCTATTTTTGCCGAAATAGTTTTGCATGTATAAGTATTTAATTAGACCTATTCTTTTTCAAATTGATCCGGAAAAAGTTCACCATTTTACATTTTCTTTAATCAGAACGTTATTTAAAATTCCGGGAATACCAGCAATTATTAAACAGTTTTATGTCGTAAATGATAAACGATTGGAGAAAGAGGTTTTTGGATTGAAATTTAAAAACCCAATCGGATTAGCAGCAGGGTTTGATAAAGATGCCAGGTTATATAAAGAATTATCGGGTTTTGGCTTTGGTTTTATTGAAATAGGTACTGTTACTCCCAAACCTCAAGATGGTAACCCTAAGCAAAGACTGTTTAGATTAAAAGATGATAATGCAATCATTAACAGAATGGGTTTTAATAACGGAGGCGTTAAAGAAGCTGTTAAGCGTTTAAAGCATAACAAAAAAGTACTTATTGGAGGGAATATTGGAAAAAATAAAGTAACCCCTAATGAAGAAGCTGTAAATGATTATAAAATATGTTTTGATGCATTATTTGATTATGTTGATTATTTTGTAGTTAATGTCAGCTCTCCAAATACCCCCAACTTAAGAGCATTACAAGATAAAGAACCTCTGACAGAACTGCTAAATGTATTGCAAAAGAAAAACTTAGCTAAAACTAATCCTAAACCTATTTTGCTGAAAATTGCACCAGATCTTACAGATGAGCAATTATTAGATATTATAGATATTGTTAAGACAACTAAAATAGCTGGAGTAATAGCAACAAATACAACGATAGCGCGTGAAAACCTAAAATCTGATAGTTCTTTAACACAAGAAACCGGTGGTTTGAGTGGAAAACCTTTAACAGATAAGAGTACAGAAGTGATTCGCTTTTTAGCGACAAAAAGTAATAAGGCTTTTCCAATTATAGGAGTGGGAGGAATTCATTCTGTACAAGATGCTATGGATAAATTAGAAGCCGGGGCAGATTTAATTCAGATTTATACCGGTTTTATTTATGAAGGTCCAAAACTGATAAAAGATATTAATAAGGCTATTTTAAATAAGTAATCTTCAAAAGAAAATCAATAATCTTAGAAAAGATATTCTAAATCTCATAGAATTCAGGATATGTTTCCTTCGAAATGCAACAGGGAGATTTCACATATTCACGGCTTATATGCGAAGAAAGATCTTTTTGTTCAATAATCTTTTCCAATTTGATACAGTTTCTAAAATCGACTTCGGTAACATTATAAAAATTACCATCTTTAGAACCGGAAATGCGGATTAAAACTCTTCCTTTATCGATCCAGCAAAAACAAGGGATTTTATCGATTTTAATGTACTGAGGCTGTTCATATTTTGGTAAATCCGAAATTTTTAATTCTTCTGAAAAATTTTTTCTTCCCAAAGAGTTCTTTTTAGAAATGTTATCTGGTATTTCTTTTAAATTAATGGACAAGCGCTCTAAAATCTCAATTAATTCTTTAACATCTTTATAATTGAACCAAATCTGGAAAGAATCTCCTTCTTTTGATTGATTATGGGGAGATCTCATAAAAGAACCGTATTCAAGTCGATCTGTCCAAAATCTAATATGATATTTAGGAAAGTTTGAAAAAATCCAATCACTTGATAATTTATTTAACCCCATCTTAAATTATTTAAAGCTTTTATGTAGCTTTATAAATATACAAAATGTTGAATAAATAAATTTAGAGAAAGAATAATTATCAAAACGGTATTTAAAGCGTTATAAAACGACTGCTAACCATAGATCCTGATAATTTCTCCGTTTCTTTCTATAATTAGTATTTTTATAATTGGTTGGGTATATCTATTCATAAAACTGCTTTTTTGTCAATTCATATCGATTTACTGTTTGATGAAAATTAATCCATCCGGGTGTGGTATCGTAAGTTCTTTTTAATTCAAAACCTATCTTTTTAAGCACTTTATTTGGCGCAATATTTTTTGAATAAGGCTCGCAAATCAAATTTTTTAGTTCAAAGTTTTTAAAATAATAAGGGATGGATCGTTTGACAAATTCAAGTCCTAATCCTTTTTTTCTGATGTTATTTTTCCAGAGGTGTAGGTGCATGGTAGCCGATTCTCCAAAATTTATATTATTGATGTTTGAATGCCCTACAGCTTGATTATCTACTAACCAAATGATATAATAAAATTTTTTTTCTTTATACGATTTTTGAAATTCCAGGTGTAACTTTTCTATCCATTTTTCTCTGTCGGGGAGTTTACTTTTGTCAGCTCCCATTCCTTTCAAATATTCGATATCGGCATCAACAAAATAATCAACAATTTTTTTGATATCGCTTTCAGACATTTCCCTGGTACTTAACTTCATACTTTAAACTAATAATGAATTGCTGTATGATATATAACCATTAATTTGCATGGATTTATAATTTTATTCCTTAAAGAGAAGGATAAATATCCAAAAACTTTAGAAAGGAAACAATAGTATATTTTCTAAATAAAAAAAGGGGAATCTGACTCAAAATCAGGCTCCCCTTTTGATATAGGAAAAAGTTATGGAATATCTCAACTCTTTCAATTTAAGACGATGTTCATCCGTCTTATGTGATTGTTTTCATTCAATTGTGATTATCATAAATTGAATTTTGTATTCATTCTATACCAAAGAATCAATAAAATACTTTTTCCTAACAGCAAAATTAAAATAGAAAAGCATTAGGCTATTGCAACTTCTGGTTTGTGCATGCTTACTACCAAGAGTACAGCACCTCCATTAATCCAATAGTAATATGCATCTAGTCCTTCAAAAGAAAGAATAAAAGGAGCCAGAATAAATACTATGGCTACCAAAAAGTCTACAATTAAGTGAAACTTATATGGAATTACACGAATAACTCCTAATTGATGATCTGTCAGTAAGGTCAAGATAAATGCTGCAACCCCGGTAGCTACAGATAGTTGTAATGCTAATGGATTAGAACTTCCTAATCCTAATAAAAAAGGAAGTACCATTAATGCAATAGCTACAGGATAATCTAAAAATGCGTGTATTTTTTTAGTTACAAACTTCATGATTTTAAATATTAAATGGTTATTAAAATAATTATTGTTAAAAATTAAACCTTGATGTGATTTAATTACAGTGCAAAGATGAAGTAACACTAAAGCTTTTTAGATATATAAAATTCCCTATTTATTGTACTTTTTGTTGTGAGATAAAAAAAAACATATTAATTAAGTTTAAATCGTTGATAAATAGATAATTATTTCAAGAGGTGTGAGAGGGAAAAGAAGAGAAGGTTGAAAATAACAGTAATTTAGAAATAATCACAAAAGAAATTAACGTCAGATTTATAATAACGAATATTTAGAAATCATTTTTTTTATGGACAACACATGGATTTCCAAAGGCAATAACATTAGAGGGAATATTTTTTAGAATATTAAAAGCTTTTATATTGTCTGCTTCCTCAGCGAGTTCAAATAATATATTTAATTGAGAAGGAGAGCATCCTAATACAGTTAATATTTTGCTATTTTGTGCTTTTCAAATGAAAATTCAATTACTTTATCGATGAATAATCTCATTTTAAAAACAATCCACGATTAAATAGCCTAAAGGGATTTGTTTTTAAAAATCATCAATTAGCATACATCAAAAAAGCTTTTGAAAGTTAAATCACGTACTTTTACAAAAACTTTTTTTATGCATTCAAGAGAAGATCAACTCAAAGCTTTCGACCGGTTATTAACCATTATGGATGAACTTAGGGAGCAGTGTCCGTGGGATAAAAAACAAACGATGGAGAGTCTTCGACATCTCACTATTGAAGAAACCTATGAACTTGGAGATGCTATTTTAGATCAGGATCTTCAGGAAGTAAAAAAAGAGTTAGGAGATGTGCTTTTACATATTGTTTTTTATGCTAAAATTGGAAGCGAAACAAATGATTTTGATATCGCAGATGTGGCCCACACCATCTGTGAAAAACTCATAAACAGGCATCCGCATATTTATGGAGATGTAAAAGTTGATGATGAAGAAGATGTAAAACGAAATTGGGAAAATTTAAAGCTAAAAGAAGGTAAAAAAAGTGTCCTGGAAGGAGTTCCTAAAAGTCTTCCTGCACTAGTAAAAGCAAATCGTATTCAAGATAAAGTAGCAGGTGTAGGATTTGACTGGGAGAAACCGGAACAGGTTTGGGAAAAACTAAAAGAAGAGTTGAATGAGTTTCAGGAAGAGGTAAAAGTATCGGATAAAGCAAAAATGGAAGCCGAATTCGGAGATGTTCTCTTTAGCATGATTAATTATGCAAGATTTTTGAATATTGATCCTGAGAATGCTCTAGAGAAAACCAATAAAAAGTTTATAAAACGATTTCAATACCTGGAGAATAAAGCAAAAGAAAATAATCTTGAGCTTAAAGATATGAGCCTTTCTCAAATGGATGTCTTTTGGGAAGAAGCCAAGAAATTATGATTTGCTTTAACTCTCTTAGTGCTTAAAATCAGAAAAAATGTATGTATTCAAAGGCTTTAAAAACTTTTGAAACTATGTATCTTTGCCCTCTTGAAATTACTTCATGATATTAAAAAAATATACTAAAGAGTTTAAGTACAACCTAAAACTGGCTGTTCCGGTTATTGCGGGAATGGTAGGGCATACTTTAGTGCAGCTTTTTGATAATATTATGGTAGGGCAGTTAGGAACGGCAGAATTAGCTGCTGTATCTTTAGGAAACAGTTTTGTTTTTATTGCAATGAGTATAGGGATAGGTTTTTCTACGGCTATTACTCCATTAGTAGCAGAAGCAGATGCAGAACAAGATGCAGAGAAAGGAAAGCAAGCTTTTAAACATGGCCTTTTTCTTTGTACGATAATCGGGATTGCTTTATTCGGAATAGTTTTGATTAGTAAGCCATTAATGTATTTAATGGATCAGCCCGAGGAAGTGGTGCAACTCGCTATTCCTTATCTTGACCTGGTGGCATTTTCATTGATCCCTTTGATTATGTTTCAGGCCTTGAAACAATTTTCAGATGGATTATCAAGGACTAAATACCCTATGTATGCAACTATAATCGCCAACGTGGTAAATGTAGCGTTAAACTACCTGTTTATTTTTGGGAAATTCGGATTTCCTCAATTGGGTATAGTAGGGGCGGCTATTGGTACACTGGTTTCCCGTTTTGTAATGTTGTTCTTTCTTTGGTCATTATTTCAGAAGAAAAAGAAGTTCCTACCGTATGTAACAAAGCTGAATTTTAAAATTATTCAGGGGAATATTTTAAAAAAGATAATGAACCTGGGGTTTCCTTCGGCACTACAAATGTTTTTTGAAGTAGCTATCTTCACTGCAGCTATATGGCTTAACGGGATTATCGGTAAAAATGCACAAGCAGCAAATAATATTGCATTAAACCTATCTTCGATAACTTTTATGTTTGTGATGGGAATGAGTGTAGCAACTATGGTAAGAGTTGGAAATCAAAAAGGATTGAAACAGTTTAAAGAATTAAGGAGGGTAGCTGTCTCATTTTTTTTAATGGCTTTTATATTACAGTTTTTCTTTGGACTGCTTTTTATCATTTTTCACGAACAATTACCGTGGATTTATATGAATGAAAACAATTTAATAGACTATAGTAATATTGTAGAAGTTGCCAGAATTTCATCTAGCTTGCTCATAGTAGCTGCTATTTTTCAAATATCGGATGGAATACAAGTAGTAGTTTTAGGAGCTTTAAGAGGGTTGCAAGATGTAAAGATACCTACATTTATTACTTTTATAGCCTATTGGATAATAGGTTTTCCTATTTCCTATTATTTAGGGCTAAAAACAGAGATGCAAAGTACAGGGGTTTGGATCGGTTTGTTAGCAGGTTTGACTGCTTCTGCGATTATGCTGTATTTTCGTTTTGATATGCTGACCAAAAAATTAATAAAAACTAAAGAATAGTATTAAAAAAGATAATACTTTAAGCGTATTGTTTTAATTGAAAATAAAGAATTAAGGAATGAAATTACCAAGATTTTTAATGGGTGATAATACAGATTATCCAGATGCTATTTTTATTGTTCATACAGATTATCCGCGTTTTATTATCAATTTGGTAGATGATGAAATAGAATGGTTAGAAGATTTCGCTCCGGAAGACGAAAAAGAACTGGTTGCAGAAACAGAAAACCTCATAGAAGAAGCCTCTCAATTTTATGATAGGGAAGTGGCACGTTATGAACAATAATAGATATTATATAAGATTCTTATAGTATTAAAATTAGATACATGTTAGAACAACTGATTGAATATGATAAAGAATTGTTTTTATTCCTAAACAACTTAGGCGTAGCATTCTGGGACCCTTTCTGGTTATTCATGAGTGACAAATGGGGAGCTATTCCTTTATATGCTACTTTACTGATTTTAAGTTTTAAGAAAGTTGGTTGGAAATCTACATTACTGATTTTGGTTATGGTAGCTTTAATGATAACAGCAGCAGATCAATTAGCTAATGCTTTTAAATACGGATTCGAACGTTTACGACCATGTCATGATGAAACTATTTTAGATAAAGTACGTTTGGTTAAATCACGTTGTGGCGGAAAATTTGGATATTTTTCTGCCCATGCTGCCAATTCTTTTACAGCAGTTACCTTTTTCTCATTACTATTGAAACCGTATATAAAATGGTTTCCACTCTTGTTGGTAACATGGGGATTATTAGTGTCTTATAGTCGTATTTACCTTGGGGTTCATTATCCGATTGATATCATAACCGGAATGAGTTTTGGACTGATAATCGGGTGGACATTCTTTAAATTAAGAACCTATATAGATAATCGTTTTATAACCAAATAATATTTTTCTCATTTATTGTTAATGGGTAATCAAAATAAGATATGTGTTAGAAGTAAAATGATTATGACTTCTTCTTCTCAAATATGCCTTTATTCAAAGGGTTTAAGAAAATAAGAAAGAAAATAACTCCAAAGGCCAGTTCGTAAACTTCCCATTTTCTTCTTGAAGGATTAATAACTATTAATAAGGTAGATATGATAAAAGCAATAGTATGATGCCATTTTACAATAGGTACAGCAAACTGATTTGCTAAATTCTTAAACCAATCTGTTTTACGATAAAGTAATGGAGAAACAATAAGGTATAATACCATCACAACCATGAGCAATTGACTAAAGATAATTTTATTCAATTTAGTTTCTCCTACTACCAGGTTATGTAGATTGGTTTCTCCCTGTGCATTATTTTGCTGAAAAAACTCTCCTGATTCTACTCCAAAAATTCGCTGCCCCCATGAAATTTCTTCGCCGGCTGCAAAAAAGAAGAGTAATATAAAAAGGATAGTCCCTAATTTCCATGATACTTTTTTATAACCCCAGAATGTAAATAAATGATAAATACTAAGTACAGAAATTAAGAAAAGCATAATGGCTGTAATCCATTCTACGGGACCATCTTCGGCAGAAAAACTATTGTCAAAATAATCTAAATTGGTAAAGCCGGTATATAGGCTTATGATGAAGATAAAGATTAAAAATAAATACCCTGATTTTTCAGGATTTGTGATGTTATTCATGGTAATTTTTTTATAAAATATAAATTTCTGGTTAAACGGCTTGCAAACTGTTGTTGCTTTAGGCGTTTATTAATTTTATTAGAATTGATATCAAAAGATGCCTCATGTATTATATCATATTCGGCATCAAAGATACGTTTAAATTCATTTTCATCATTAAAACCCACTAAAACAAAAAAAGAAGTTTCTTTTGGGATAGAGATTCCTGATTCATTTTTTATAACCGGTATTGACTTCCCATAGTGCCAGATCATTTCAGGTTCGATCCTTCCATAAGAATATACGGGATCCAATTTACTTTGCAGTGTTTTTGAGAAGAAAGTAATATTAGCGGAGACCTCTTTTTTTTGTAATGTTTTGAATAATGGAAATGCACAAACTTTAATAGCAATAACAAAGGCTATGGTAAGAAAAAAAACATGTTCAATTTGTTGTTTTCTTAAAGTAATAATTAAAGAAATACCAATACTAAAAAGTACTAAAGACGATAACAGATAATAAACCCAAAAATCATGTATTTCTTCTTTTAAGAAGAAATAAACAACAAAAGGGAAAGCTAAACCTATAAATGAAATTAATCCGAAATTAAAATAAACCGGAATTTTTTCTGCTTTAGAGAACTGGGTTTTAAAAGCTCGGATCGCATACTCGATATAAAAACCGAGATTAATAGCAAGAGGAATCAATACCGGAGCCAGGTATCGAGATTTTTTTTCCGGAATTACTGAGAGTAAAAACACAGAAATTAATGTCCATAATAAAGAAAATAAATAGGCTCTTTTATTTGATACCCTATTCTTTAAATATGGATATAATAGACTAATAAAAGCAGGAAGTGTCCAAATACCACTTTGTGTGAAGAAACTCCAGTAATAGTAAAACGGACGAATATTGTAGCTGTTCCAGTTTCCGGCCTCTTTTTTAGTGATCGCTAAAAAAGTTTCGGGATCTGCCAATCTTATGTAAATATACCACCATAAGCTAATAGCTATCGTTGTAATTAAAAATAGAGTAAGAGGAAGTATTTTTTTCCTGAATCCTGAATATGTATAGGTAATACCATAAGCAATTAAAAAAGGCAATAAAATAACATACATAGAAACAGGTCCTTTACTCATAAAAGATAAGCCTATAAAAAATGCAGCCCATAAACTGTTTTTCCATTGTTTGTCATGTGATTCAAAAAAATGAAATAGAAAATAAATTCCTGCAAGCATAAATGTATGCGTATAGATATCCCATGGAGCTTCATTAGTAATCGTGATGATATAAAAAGAAGTCATTAGAATTAGTGCATTGATAAGGGCGTGTTTTTTATTTTGAAGAAGCTTAAAAGAAAACAGATAAGTAATCCATGCCAAAATAATAGCTATAAGCATTGTAGGTACTCTAAGTCCCCATGTGTTTTTTCCAAGGATAATTCCAAAGATAGCAGTAATCCAGCTAGGTAATGGAGGTTTTTCATAGCGAGGTAAACCATTCATAGTAGTGAGCAACCAGTTTCCATCGTCCAGCATTTCCCTGGCAGTAATAAAATTCCTGGCTTCCATAATGGTTATTGGCAGAACATTCAAATGGAACATAAAAATAAATAGTCCGCTTAAAAAAATAATTTTAACGGGATGTTCTTCTATCCATTTCATTTTATTTGACTTTTAAGAATAAAAAGATTGCGTATATAAACGATTAGTCCTAATACGTGGCCAACCAGTAAAACGGGATCTTTTCTGATGATTGCATAAGTTAAAATAAGTGAAGACCCTATAATACTTAATAACCAAAACCCAAGAGGTAAATTGGATGCTTTCTTTTTTTCAGAATAAACCCATTGATATACAAATCGAAATGTAAAAATAACCTGGGCAATACTCCCTAATAAAATTAACCAAATGGGAATAGCTTCATTTTTAAAAAAATCGTTAATGTCATATTCATTATTATTATATCCGTAAATTACTATAAGAACTGGAAAAACCCATAAAAAAATACGAAACAGCCTTGGTAACTTACCCCATTCACCTTGTAATTGTAAATTTCGGATATAAATAAAATAGGTAAGGGTTTGTCCTAGCATAATTGCAAAGTCGTCCCTGAGCCAACCGTATACAAATAAAAGAAAAGATGCCAGTAAGCTTAATTGCCAGAATAATCGTGGAGCTATTACTTTTTTATTTTTTTCGGAAAGTATCCATTGAACGATCATTCTTCCCGAGAAAAGGATTTGGGCCAAAAAACCAATAGCATATATTAACCATGCTGCCATTTAACCTTTTTTAATAATTTGATAATTGATATATTTTCTTTTCATCCATAAAAAAGCAAAACAATCAATTAAAGGGCCCAAAAGCCGATTCCATAGTCCGTATTTACCTTTTCCTGCAATTCTTGGAAAATGTTGTACAGGAATTTGAATAATTTTTCCCCCTTGTAACAAGATCATAGCAGGCAGAAAACGATGTAAACCTCTAAACATAGGAATACGCTTTGCATAAGATGTTTTAATTACTTTGAGCGGGCAACCTGTATCGTTCATGCCGTCATTTGTAAATGCTCTGCGTATACCGTTTGCGATACGAGAGGAAATACTTTTAACAGAAGTATCTTTTCTATCCGTACGCATTCCGGTAACAAGATCATATTCCTCGACATGTTTGAGAAGCAAATTAAAGTCAGATGGTGTTGTTTGTAAATCAGAATCAATATAACCGGTAAGTTGAGTATCAACAGTTTCAAAACCTGCTTTTATGGCTGTACTTAAGCCATTGTTTTTTTCTAATTGAATAAAACTAAAGGCAGTATTCCTTTTACAAATAGCTTCTATAAGTTCCTGGCTTTTATCTTTAGAACCGTCGTTAACAAATAACACTTTAGTCTTTTTAATGGAAACCGCAAGAAAACCTGAGAGCTCTTTTTCTACTCTCTCTAAATTACCTTCTTCATTATAAACAGGGACTATAATAGTGAACTCGTAATTCATTGATTAAATTAAGATTGTACAAATGTATTCTTTTATTGGTAAAAAAGAATTGATTAATACAGTTCTAAAAGATAATATGCAGCTTCAAAAGGAGTGATTTCATTATTTGAAACCGCTTTGATTTGTTTTTTAAGAGCATCTTTTACTTCCGGGTGTTCATAAAAACGATTTTTTAATTGCTCATCAATAGTTTGTATCAGCCAATATTTATTTTGTTCGATACGATGTTGATCAAAATAATTGTTCTCCTTACAAGTTTTTACATAAGACTCAATAAGTTCCCAACTTTCTTTTATTCCCGAATTTTTTAAAGCCGATGCAATAGTAACTTTAGGAATCCAGTTATTCTGCTTAGGAGGGTAGAGATGCAAAGCCCGTGTAAATTCGGTTTTAGCACGTCTTGCAGGTTTTATATTATCGCCATCTGCTTTGTTGATAACAATAGCATCTGCCATTTCCATAATACCTCTTTTTATGCCTTGTAATTCGTCTCCTGCTCCTGCCAGTTTTAATAACAGAAAGAAATCAACCATGCTGTGGACAGCAGTTTCGCTTTGCCCAACTCCAACGGTTTCTACTATAATAGTATCATAACCACCCGCTTCACAGAGCATAATGGTTTCACGGGTTTTACGGGCAACTCCTCCCAGAGATTCCCCCGATGCAGAAGGCCGGATAAAAGCGTGATCATCTTTGACTAATTCTTCCATCCTGGTTTTATCGCCTAAAATACTTCCACCAGATAGGGAACTACTGGGATCTACGGCCAATACAGCAACTCTTTTACCTATGGAGGTTAAGTACTTACCAAGGGATTCGATAAAAGTGCTTTTTCCAACCCCTGGAACACCAGTAATACCTATTCTGATAGATTGATTGGCATGAGGAAGGCATTTTTGTATAATTTGAGCAGCTTTTTTAGCATGTTTAATGCTTTTACTTTCTATGATAGTGATTGCTTTGCTCAAAGCTACTTTATCACGATTGATAATTCCATTAACCAATTGATCTGCAGACCATTCTTTTCTTCGCTTAGATCGAATATTAGCTATAGCGTTTTTATTGGTGATTTCTGATATAGAAACCCCTTCTTTTTCTGATAAAGCAGATGTATGTTTTTTTTTATTCAATTTACTGTTGGATAGGAACGACGATTTTGGTTTGATCCCATGACAATACTAAAGCCAAACCTGAATTATCCTCAAATGAAATAGTAAACTGTTCAACAACAGTATCAGTTGAAGTAACATCTATATTGGCTATTAAAGCATCGTATTTTCTGTTTATTGAAGATTGATTAGGTCCTTTCACTCCCCAGCTATACATTCTACTGTTAAAAATTACTTGCCAGTTATTTTCATCAGGAATAGTAAAAACAGAATATTTACCTGCCGGTAGTTTTTGTCCGTCAATAATTAAATCTTTATTGGTTTTAAAAGTGGTTGCTTCATTTGCTCCTGTACGCCAAACCTTTCCATAAGGAATAAGTGATCCAAAAATGACTCTTCCTTTTTTATAAGGGCGATTATAAAAAACAGATAATTCCAAATCTCCTTGTGTATATTCTACAGTATCTTCAGGACTCGCTTTTTTAGTTTGTGAGATCATATATTTATAGGCACCAAACAGACCAATACCTAAAACAACCAGGATAATTAAAAACCACTTAATAAACTTTTTCATGTGTTTCTATTTATTTTTTTCAAACACCACATGCAGTTCGCTATTAATCATCTTCTTATGTGATAAAGCTTTTTAACATGTTCGTTTCATTGTTTTTTGATTTACTCTAGTAAAGATAATTTAAAAAAAAGATATAATAAGTAACTTTTTAATCAATAGTGATTTTTAAATTTGAGCATGATACCCGCACACATAAAAAATAGAAAAGGAGCTCGAAGCTTTGCAGATTTAGACCTGGAAGTTATTGAATATCTCAATAAAGGAATGATAGAAACTGCGAATTTGATGGAATGGTTGGCGACCGATCAATTAATTTTATTGAAAAAGGTGCTAAAAGATCTGGATAGAGAAATGTGGTATGATGCTTTTTATGAAGCTGTTAATGTTCAGAAGAAGCCTACTGCCAATTCCAATACTAAAGTAATCGGACAAACATTTGGACAGCTTACTAATGATAAAAGTATATTGAATTCTATCGCGAAACATACTTCTGATATTCCCAGGTGCTGGGCTGCTTTTGCTTATGTGATGATCAATAACGCTACTACTACTGAAGAAGTGTTGAAGGCAATAAAACCCTTTGCAGCAGATCCACATTTTGGAGTTAGGGAAGTCGCTATTTTTGCTTCAAAAGATTTTTTGATAGAAGATCTGGACTCAGCAATTTCTATTTTATCAAAATGGACAATTGATAATGATGAGAATGTACGCCGTTTTGCAGGGGAAGCTTTAAGGCCAGTTGGTGTTTGGGTAAAAAAGATTGGAGAACTCCAGGAGTTCCCGGAAAAAGGATTGCCGGTTATTGAACCGTTAAAATCGGATAGTTCAAAATATGTGAGAGATACTGTTGGAAATTGGTTGAATGATGCCAGTAAATCACAACCGGAATGGGTAGAGCAATTATGTAAAAGATGGTTAGAAGAATCTTCAACCAAAGAAACAGCTTATATCGTAAAGAAAGCTATGCGTACTATTGAAAAAAAGAGAAGTTAAGAAGTTTTTTAATCCGCCTGCTTTATTTTATTAATCATTCATAATCAGCTATTAAAAATACTTTTGGATAGTTAAAAAAAACTTAATTTCTGTAAAATTGCAACACCAGTTTTTTTTTATCGTCTTTTAAGATGATTAGCAATTATAACCAACAAGAAACTAGCCGGCATGTTTCAAATAGAATTAATTGAAAAGTGCAAAAAAAATGAACGCAAAGCACAAATGGAGCTCTACAGGCAATATTGTGACGGAATGTTCTGCGTAGCAATGCGATTTTTGAAAAATGCAGAAGATGCAGAAGATGTAATACAGGATGCATTTGTAAAGGCGTTTCAAAAATTAGATCAATATCGTGCAGAGGTTACATTTGGGGCCTGGTTAAAAAGAATTGTAGTTAATAAGTGTATCGATTTCTTAAAAAAGAAACGTGAGAATTATTTATCGTTAGACGAAACCTACATGCATGTTGCAGAAGATGACGATTGGGAAATTGAAGATGGTATTACTATGGATGAAATACGATATGCTATAGAATGCCTGCCCGAAAAGTATAAATATGTAGTGATGCTCTATTTAATTGAAGGATATGATCATAATGAGATTTCGGAGATTATGAAAATTTCTGAAACTGCTTCCAGGACACAATTGATGAGAGCAAAGAATAAATTGAAAGAATCATTAAAAAGTAAACGCTATGGGACAAGATCTTAGAGAACTTTTTAAAAACCAGGAAAAATTACCTTCTTATAAAATGAAGGAAGGACATGAAGATCGTTTTTTTAAAAAATTGGAAGAAGAACTTCCGGTTTCAAAGAAGAATAATATGTTTCTGTTTATGAAGATAGCGGCTTCAGTTATTGTCATAATAACTACCGGGTTACTCATCAACAAGTTGATGAATTCAGATCAACCTATTGAAGGCCCCGAAGTGGTAACTACAGAGAAAGAAACTCCAAAAACGAACCAGATTACATTGGGAAATGTTTCTCCGGAATTAAAAAAAGTAGAAGATTATTATATCGCTAATATCAACCTGGAACTTTCCCAAATAGAAGTTACAGAAGAGAATAAAGAGTTCCTGGATGGGTATATGAATCGTCTCAAAGAGTTGGACAACGAGTACACTATACTTAGTGGAGAATTAAATGAGGTAGGACCCAATGAACAAAACATTACAGCACTTATTAATAATTTACAATTACGGTTACAATTGCTATATCAGTTAAAGGATAAATTAAAAGAATTAAAAGAAACTCAAAATGAAACATTTAAGAATCAGCAAGCTTAATTGGTTACTTGTCTTTGTATTAGGAATAACACTTAGTGCATTTGGACAAAAGCAAACTAAAAAGAAAACAGAAAGTTTTTCAGTAAATAAAGATGTAACCATAGATATTAATACCAGTTATACAGATGTAATATTTGAAACCTGGGATAAGAATACAGTATCTATAGAAGCTACTCTAGAATTTGAAGATGCTACTAAAGAAGAAGCAGAAGAATATTTTAAAGATTGGGATTTTGAAGCCACTGGAAATAGTTCTAAAATATCGATTAAATCAAGATCAGGAACTAATATCTTTCTTAATGGAGATAATATTGTAATCCCGGATTTTGATTTTGATTTCGATTTTGTAATGCCGGATATTGAAATACCAAATATTGTAATCCCGGACCTTGCTCCTTTTGTGTATGATATTCCTCCAATTCCACCTGTTGCATTGCATAGCCTTGGCTCGATTTCATTTGATTATGAAGCTTATAAAAAAGACGGGGATAAATATTTAAAAGAATGGAAGGAGAAATTTAATAAAGAGTTTGATGGAGAGTTTAAAAAAGAAATAGAGGCTTGGAAAAAAGACATGGAAACTTGGAAAAAAGAACATCAAAAACTTTTAGAAGAGCGTAAAAAAGATAAAGAAAAATATAGAAAAGAACTGGAAGAGCAACGTAAAGAATTAGCAAAAGTAAGAGAGACTCAAAGAAGTGAACTGAAAAGAGTAAAAGAACAAGCCAGAGAATTGCGAGCTAAAGCTAGGGAAGAGGCCAGGAAAAATGGAAATTCCAATAATGTTTATTTCTTTTCTCCGGACGGAGATGATAAGAATCTGAAAGTTAAAAAAACAATTAAGATTAAGATGCCAAAAGGAGCAAAGCTAAAGATGAATGTAAGGCATGGAGAAGTTAAGTTAGCTCAGAATCTTAGAAATGTAAAAGCAACCTTGTCTCATACAAGGTTGCTTGCTCAAGAGGTAGATGGTGAATATACAGACATAGAAGCTTCGTATTCTCCTATTGAAGTAGAAAACTGGAACTATGGTCAGTTAAAAGTAAATTTTACCGAAGATGTACAGTTGAAAAATGTAAAGAGCTTAAAATTGGTGTCAAACTCATCTGATGTCTATATTGGTACTATCTTAAATAATAGCATTATCAATGGTACTTTTGGCAACCTCAGAATAAAAAATGTAGCAGACAACTTTTCTTCCTTAGATATTGATCTTGAAAATTCTGATACCGTATTGGTATTGCCTCAGGGATCTTTTAATTTATATTGTAACGGATCTAATTCAAAAATTGTTTATCCGAAAAATTTGATAGTAAATGTTAAAAAAGAATACTCTAACGAGTTAATCAAAGGATACAATAAAAATAACAATTCAAATAAATTGATTAATATCAATGCAGAATATAGTGATATCGTTATGCAGTAAAATTACTTTTTTGAATATCATAAAATTATTGCCTCGAATTAGAGTTAAAGTATTTTAATTCTAATTTTCGCTTTTAAAACTATAGCTCTTAAATAATTATGCTACAGTTTTTATCTACAATTTATTGCTTGTAATCAGGAGTGACTCCAGCTATTTTCATCGTCTTTATTCTTTGGAGAAAGTCCTAAAATATCTCCTTCGGTATTAACACCAAGGCCTAAAACCGTTCTGTTGGCATAATTAAAGTAACTGACTACCTGGTTGATTTCCAATATTTCTCCATCATCATAGCCTATATCTTTAAGTATTGTAATATCATTTTTAGTTATATTGATGACATCTAAGGTTAGCTTTTTTGAATAGTTAAAAGCAGCCAGCTCTTTCTCTGTGAACAGAGATTCTAAAGTATTATTTTCAATAGCATTTTTTATTTGAGATGCTTTATCATTATCATTTAAAAACCTTTTCATCCCTTCAAAATGATGTAAATAGCAATATTGACACTCATTTAAAAAACTCACATATGTGCCTAATGCTTCTAGAAACCAGTTAGAAAAACTATTGTTGCTATGATGAAGTACGTTTTTATATAAACTCATATGTCCGGTTAATGTATGCGGACGTAAGCTATGAACCGTTAAAATATTATCTATATAGCCATCAGGCCCTTTAATTTTATCGTAAATACGCTTTAAAGCCCCGGTAGCTTGCTGATATGAAATTTGTTTAATCCAACTCATGGTTAATTAATAGCATTTAAAATATGCTACTAATTTAGTGCGATTCCTTTAATAATTCAGGATATCTTTCCTGGAATGATCTTAATCTTGGGATAGACACATTTCTTATGTAAGGATTGTTAGGATGTTTCTTTTCGAAATCCTGGTGATAATCTTCTGCATCGTAAAAAACTGTGAAGGCTGTAATTTCAGTAGTAATAGGTTTTCTATATATATTTTCTTTCTGAAGTAATTCAACATATTTGATGATAGTCTCTCTTTCTGCTTCGTTTTTGTAAAATGCAACAGAACGGTATTGAGGCCCTCTATCTGGTCCTTGTCTGTTTAAAGTTGTAGGGTCATGAGAGGCAAAAAATACTCTCAATAGCGTTGCATAACTAACAATTTCAGGGTCATAATATACTTCTACAGCTTCAGCGTGACTTGTAAGTCCTCGACCTACTTCTTCGTATGTAGGATTTTCTTTTTTTCCTCCTGAATATCCCGAAATTACTTCTTTAACTCCTTTAACACTCTCAAAAATTGCTTCTACGCACCAAAAACAACCACTGGCAAAATAAGCAGTTTCATATTCAGATAAATCTTGAATTTTTTTTGGTTCAAATTCTTTAACCACAGATGCCGTTGAAGTTTTTTTACCAGATGTATCAGATGCATTTGTTTGACAACTTATAGCAAACAGTGAGATGGCAAATAATTTGATGCTTGTTTTTAGGAATTTCATTGCGTTAAATTTATAGCTTATCAGTCGAATATTAACGGATTCCTTACTTAAACCGTATTCAAAATTTGTTAAGTTTTGATAAATAAAAAAGCCCCATTCAAATGGAGCTTTTTATCTTTTAACTGTTGTTTTTTGATTAAGATTCTTTCTCGTCCAGGTTTTTAGTGAGCGTAAAGCCTGTAAATAAACCAATTCCTGCCATTAAGAAAATAGTCCCAGGGTAAGCCACTTCATCATGTACACCTAAATTATAGTGTAAAATAGAGGCAATGAAGATTCCAATACCTATTCCCATTAACAATAATGCAAGGTTTAGAATGATAATTTTCCAGACAGGAGTAGTCTGTGCTTTTTTATTACTGAAAAAGATTGAAGCTTCGGCCCCTTTTTCAATAAGTGCCATACGTTCTTTATTTCTGGTAGAATATTTTAAATAAGCAATTCCGAAGATAACTGCAAAGAGTGCTATAAAGGCTACTAATACTTCCATAATTAATTTTTTATTGTGTTAATTTTTAAATTTCGCTGGTATGACTTTCAAAAGGAAGTTTTGGTTACAAAAAAAATGAATTTATTTTTTTTATGTAATTTATGTAACCTAAAAGGTAGTTTAGCAGTCAAACGTCAAAATGACTAAAGAGCCTGACCATTATTATATTAATAAAACCTTAAATGGTGATACCAATGCTTTTTCATATCTGGTAAAAAAGTATGAGAATATGGTGTTTACTATTGCTTTGAAAATGATGCATAGTAGGGAAGAAGCAGAAGATGTTGCACAAGAAGCTTTTATTAAAAGTTTTAAATCGCTAAAAAAATTTAAAGGAGATGCGAAATTTTCAACATGGTTATATAGAATAAGTTATAATCACTGTTTAGATAAAATAAAAGAAAAGAAACGATTTGTTCATCCGGAAAATATAGATGATTTTCATTTTAATGAATCAGATTTTAAAACAGATATCCTATCTAAGATAGAAGAAGAAGAACGTAAAACTGTTATCGCAAAAGCATTAAAAAAATTAAATAATGAAGAACAGCTGATCATGACTCTATATTATTTTGAAGAACAATCTATAAAAGAAATTGGACAAGTCATAGGTATCAACCCTAATAATGTTAAGATAAAATTGTACAGAAGCCGTAATAAACTATTATCTTTATTAAAGCATTCTGTTGAAATATTAAAATAACAAATATGGAGAGAGAAAATAAAGAACTGGATAAAACTCTAAGAGAGACTTTTAAAGAAATTGGTGTTGAAAAACCAACATCTTTATTTTTGGATAATGTGATGTCTAAAATAGAAGAGATTAAAACTGAAAAAGTGTATCAACCTTTAATTTCTTCTAAACTTTGGTGGGTAATTGCAGCTACAATTACTGCTCTGGTTGTGATGTCATTTTATACCACCAGTAGCATTCAATTTAATGAATTGATTTCTTTTGATAAATTAAAGTTATCCGATATAGAGATTCCTTCTTTTGATTTATTTAGTAGCCTTGCCATTCCTAAAAGTGTTTCATATGGTATTATAATGGCTTCATTTTTAATTTTAACACAAATCTACTTTTTAAAGAATCGTTTATACAGAAATATAGAAGACAGATAAATAAAATACCTTAATGTATCAAAAAGAAAAGAGCAATTCTTATTGGAATTGCTCTTTTCTTTTTTTAAAATCAGTATACCTTATCTTGGAACTCCAATATGATTTCCTAAAAATAAAGCATTTAAAAACAATCTGTTTGTTCCGTACCAAGCCCCTCTAAAGTTTGGATTGTCAGCAAACATCACTGCTCTTCCACGTCCTACCGGACTCACAATGAGAGATGCAGAAGGTTTTAAAAATGTATTCAGATTTCTGTCTGTTATAAATCCGTCGATATGAGGGTTTTTAGAATATTTGGCCACAGTTGCATATTTGCTTTTACTGGGAGCAAGCCATATCGTATTGTTTTTATAAACAGGAATAGATGCATCATGATATCCAAACGCTAATGGATGAGTGATATCTATATCTGCTCTAAAGATGGCACCTCCAACACTTTCTTTTCCAAGATTCTCTGAAGCATCTACGTAGGGTTCTCTTTTTACAGTTTTAGATGAATCTTTTGAAGTGATTAATTTTTCATTAACTAATTTATTATCGATAATCCATTTTGATGCAGAACCTATCGTAATAAGAGTATTCCCTTTATTAGCCCATTCTTTAATTCTTTTTTGTTGGTTAGCGCCCAATCTGTTATAGTTTCCTGAGACCATTACTAAAGTATTGTAATTATCCAGGTTAATTCTTGAGAAATTACGCATTGGGATTTTAGTAATGGGCATATCCATTCTTGTATCTAATAAATGCCAGACTTCTCCCGCTTCATAAGATCTTGTCCCTTCACCAATTAACATAGCTGCTTTAGGTTTTTGAATATAACGTACAGAATTACTACCTAAGTCGATACCTTTTAAACTGTAACCTGTTTTTACTCCGTAGATAGCTACTTTATATTTATTTTGAGCATTTTGTAGCAGCGAATAAACAGAATCGTTAGCGATACGTTGTTTGCTGACCGGGATAACAAGCGTGCCATAATTAAATGCTTTATCTCCTGAATCTGTTTGTATGGAGAACGATTTAAAAGCTGAAGCAACATTAACTCCTTTATCTTGGAGGTAATACAAAGCTGCAGGAGCATTATAATCGTCATAATCTATAATATAAGCATATTTTGATTTGGAAACAGGGCTTATCTTAACCAGGTCTTCTGTTGAAGTAATTTCATTACCTAAAGAAATATTTCCTGTTACCCCTCTGTATTTCATATTGTAAAAATTGGCAACAGACCAGGCAGAAGCATCATAGAAAACGCTATCCCTGAATTCCTTGTATGTCTCAAACATAGTTTGTACCATTCTTTTTTGAGCCTGCTTAACAGGTACTACATACTTATTTGCATCTTTAGATTTGTATACTTTGATTCGATGTAGCAGAAGTTGATCAATAAAAGCTTTAGTTCTGTTTTGATCGTAATCATCTCCAAAAACATAATTAGTAACCCTGTTTTTTGAAATGTTTTTTAAGTTACTCTTAAAAAAATCTTGCTGATATTTTCTCAATAAACCTATGTTTTCAACAGAGGCTTTTATGGTAGTCATACTGGAAGTAAAATGATTCCTGATGGTAAAAGGAAAAGTAATTTTCCCGTAGGCAGTATTTTGTACATGGCCTCTTGAACTTGCCTGTTCAAAAAGAAGCGCTAATCCGCCTTGAATATCAGGATATGAAGATCCATATCCGGGATATGTATTGTCAAATACTTCTTTGGTAAAGTATAATGAACCTATACTGTCTAATGCTTTTGAAAAATAATCGCCAAACAGATCATTTAGCGCTCCGTAGTTTTCTTTAGGAATAATAGGAGTTTTAGAACCATTTGGCTTGGCAGGTTCAAAAAAATAAGTCGCATTAGTTCCCATTTCATGAAAATCGGTAACTACGTTAGGATACCATTCATGATACCAGTTTAGTTTCCCCTGACTTTCCGGATTTATAGCAAGCAACCAGTCCCGGTTTAAATCAAACCAATAATGATTCGTCCTACCTCCGGGCCAATATTCATTGTGTTCTGCATCTGCCGGATCTGAAACTAATGGACTGCCTTTATAAGAATTCGCCCATTGTGTGTGCCTGTCTCTCCCATCAGGATTAATCGTCGGATCAATAAAAACCACAGCCCCCGAACGGTACTTTCTAATTTCCGGATGATTAGAAGCCACTAAAGTATAAGCACTTAATAAAGCAGCTTCAGAACTGGAAGGTTCATTACCGTGAACGTTATAACCCAGATTGATAAAAACAGGTACATCCTCATAATTAGTTACCGATTTACTGGCGTCTGTAAATGCAAGATGCTGTTCTTTTAGTTGATCTAAATTCTGAATATTACTACTGCTACTTATAGTTAAGATGATCAGTTTTCTACCTTCATGAGTTTTTCCATACTCATAGTATGTAGCGTTTTCTGATAATGAAGCTAACTCTTTTAAATACGAAACAATTTGATCATGTCTTGTATGTTGAGCGCCAATTGGGTACCCTAAGAATTCTTCCGGACTTGGTATTTTAGAATCAAAAGGTTGATATTTCTTTAGAAAATAATCTTGTGCAGTTACTATAATTGATGAAAGTAAAAATAAGATTACAGTGAGTTTTTTTGACATAATAGCTGATTTTTAGCGCTTCTAAAGGTACTAAATTAACTATAATCTCAAATTTTCAAATGCTACTTAAAAATAACAATAATACACAGGTATGTTGAAAATAAGTGTTTAGGGAAATGCTATGAAAAAAGGGATGATTTTCCTCTCGTAGAATCATCCCCTTATTGCTTATTAATCAAATAAAAATATTGACTTCTTTTTTATAAGGTTAAGATTCTATTTTAAGCAATAAATTTATGCTTTAATAGAGGAATTGGGAAATTAAAGCCACAAATATAAAGGAATTAGTTGTTTCACGGAACTAAATATTCATGAAAATTTAATAATTCCTTTATAGTTGTGACGTTCTTTATAAAGATTTTAATCTTCAACCATTACCCATTCTCCTTTATTGATAAGAGGTTCGGCTTGTTTGTATTTTAAAACTTTATTTTCCCCACTCATCACATTTTTAATGGTTACGCGATCGTTTCTACCAATTTTCGGACGGTCTCTTACAATCGTTTCTGTTACTTGCGGACGTTGTTGTGCCTGTTGACCGGCAGCCCTGTTCTGAGCAGCCAACTCATCACTGTTTAAAACCTCTTCTTTAGTCATTTGAAGGTTTTCTTTTGGCCTTTTAACCGATTGAGCTTCTTGTATATTAGTGTCTTGAGAAGGGATTTCTCCTTTGAATAAAAAGGAAATGATCTCTTTATTGACTTTGTCCATCATTTCTTTGAATAATTCAAAGGCTTCAAATTTATAGATCAATAACGGATCTTTTTGCTCATGAACTGCTAATTGTACAGATTGTTTCAACTCATCCATTTTTCTTAGATGTGTTTTCCATGAATCGTCAATAATGGCTAAACTGATATTCTTTTCGAAATCGGTTACCAAAGTTTTTCCACTACTTTCGTAGGCTTCTTTTAAATTGGTAACAACATTTAATGTTTTACTACCATCTGTAAAAGGAACTACAATTCTTTCAAATCGATCTCCCTGGTTTTCGTAAACATTTTTAATAACAGGAAATGCATTAGTCGCGCTTCTCTCTATTTTATTATTATATTGCTCGTATACTGCCGAGTATATTTTTGAAGCAATTTCCTGAGGTGTAGATTTCTTAAAATCCTCTTCGCTAACAGGAGACGTTAATGAAAAATATTTAATAAGCTCAAACTCAAAGTTTTTATAATCGTTAGCAGCTTTATTTGTATCTGCAATAACCTCACAGGTATCAAATATCATGTTGGCGATATCTACCTTAAGACGTTCTCCTTGTAAAGCGTGTCTTCTACGTTTATAAACAACCTCTCTTTGGGCATTCATTACATCATCGTATTCCAATAAACGTTTTCTAACACCGAAGTTATTTTCTTCTACCTTTTTCTGAGCACGTTCTATAGATTTGGTCATCATAGAATGTTGAATAACCTCTCCCTCTTTTAAGCCCATTCTATCCATCATTTTAGCTACTCTGTCTGAACCAAAAAGTCGCATCAGGTTATCTTCAAGAGATACATAGAATTGAGAGCTACCCGGATCTCCCTGTCTACCAGATCTACCCCTTAACTGCCTGTCTACACGACGAGAATCATGTCTTTCTGTTCCGATGATGGCCAAACCTCCGGCATCTTTAACCTGGTCACTCAATTTAATATCGGTACCCCTACCAGCCATATTGGTTGCTATAGTTACAACTCCTGCATTCCCGGCTTCTGCTACAATATCAGCCTCTTTTTTATGAAGCTTAGCGTTTAAGACGTTATGAGGAACCTTTCTCAGGGTCAACATTCTTCCTAAAAGCTCAGAAATCTCTACTGAAGTTGTACCGATTAGCACTGGTCTTCCGGCTTTGGAAAGTTCTGTAACTTCTTCTATAACTGCGTTGTATTTCTCTCTTTTAGTTTTGTAAATAAGATCTTGTCTGTCGTCTCTTGCGATTGGTCTGTTAGTTGGGATTTCCATAACATCCATCTTGTAGATTTCCCAGAATTCTCCTGCTTCTGTAATTGCCGTACCTGTCATTCCTGAAAGCTTTCGGTACATTCTGAAGTAATTCTGGAGTGTTACCGTAGCAAAAGTCTGAGTAGCATCTTCAATTTTTACATTTTCTTTTGCTTCAATAGCCTGGTGTAATCCGTCAGAATAACGCCTTCCGTCCATAATACGTCCGGTTTGCTCATCTACAATCATTACCTTATTGTCTATAACTACATACTCGACATCTTTTTCAAATAAAGTATATGATTTTAATAATTGATTTAGCGTATGAATACGTTCGCTTTTTACACTAAAATCCTTAAACAGACTTTCTTTGAGTTCTGCTTCTTTTTCTATGGGTAAATTCTGATTTTCTATTTGAGCGATCTCTATTCCTATATCCGGTAAAACAAAAAAGTTAGGGTCTGTATCTCCAGATAAATGTTCTACCCCTTTGTCTGTAAGATCAATCTGGTTGTTTTTTTCATCGATTACAAAAAGTAATTCTGCATCTACCTGGTGCATTTCCCTGTTGTTATCCTGCATGTAGAAGTTCTCTGTTTTTTGTAACAGTTGTTTAACTCCTTCTTCACTTAAAAACTTAATAAGCGCTTTATTCTTCGGTAACCCTCTGTATACTCTTAAGAGCAGGAATCCACCTTCTTTGGTATCTCCTTGTGCGATAAGCTTTTTAGCTTCAGCCAGTACTCCTGTCAGATATTGACGCTGTTTGGTAACTATATCTGAAACTTTAGGCTTTAGTTCTGTAAACTCATGCTGATCACCTTGTGGAACCGGTCCGGAAATAATTAAAGGAGTTCTGGCATCATCCACTAATACAGAATCTACCTCATCTACAATGGCGTAATTGTGTTTTTTTTGCACTAAATCATTCGGAGAATGTGCCATATTATCTCTTAGATAATCAAAGCCGAATTCATTGTTGGTACCATAAGTAATATCTGCTTCATACGCTTTTCTTCTGGCATCAGAATTTGGCTGATGGTAATCAATACAATCAATACTTAATCCGTGAAACTGGAATAGAGGTCCCATCCATGCACAGTCACGTTTTGCCAGATAATCGTTCACAGTTACCAAGTGTACCCCGTTTCCTGTTAAGGCATTTAGATATACAGGTAAAGTAGCAACCAGTGTTTTCCCTTCTCCGGTTTGCATCTCTGCAATTTTTCCCTGGTGCAGGGCAATTCCGCCTATAAGCTGAACATCATAATGAATCATATCCCAGGTAACTTCTTTTCCTGCAGCATCCCAGGAATTTTTCCAGATAGCTTTTTCTCCGTCCAAGGTTACAAAATCATTTGACCCCGATAATTCCCTGTCAAATGCGCTGGCAGTAACAGCAATAGTTTCATTATTGGTAAATCGTTTTGCAGTTTCTTTGACAACGGCAAACGCTTCCGGTAATATGTCCATCAAAGTTTTTTCTGAAGCTTCGTAAGCTTCATCATTCAACTTATCAATTTCTGTATAAATATCTTCTTTTCGATCTATATCTTCAGTCGAATCTGCTTCTTGTTTTAAAGCAAGGATTTTTTCATCAAAAGAACTACGACTATCATTTATGGTTTTCTTAAAGGTAATTGTTTTTTCACGTAATTCATCATGAGATAATTGAGATAAGGTACTTTCGAATGTTTTTACCTTATCTACTAAAGGTTGTATTGCCTTGATATCTTTCTTCGCCTTATCGCCTACAAATGCTTTAAGTACTGAATTTATTAAACTCATAATATTTTTTAATTAATTGTTTCAAAATTAAACAAAAAAAAAGCCTCCAATGAGACTTTTTATGTTTTAAAATGTTAACGGTTGTTAATATTCATCTTCGTTCCATAGGTAATCCTCTTCCGTAGGATAATCCGGCCAAATCTCTTCGATTGATTCATAAATCTCTCCTTCATCTTCCATTGATTGTAAATTTTCCACAACCTCCAGAGGAGCACCTGTTCTAATAGCATAGTCAATTAGCTCATCTTTAGTTGCTGGCCAGGGTGCATCACTTAAATAAGATGCTAGTTCTAATGTCCAATACATGCGCTATTCAGTTTAGTTTTTTTGCAAAAATAATTTTTTAAACGAAAAAGTCAAGTAAAAATCACATTAATTATATATAATTTCTAAGAACGTACTTTTTTCAAGGTTGAATGACGATTCCAGATAAAATTACAATATGATTAAATATTTAATTCGTCTTTTCCGGGACCCATTTAATTTCTTCAGCCTGAAGATCATAAGACAACTTCCGTGCCAATACAAATAAGTAATCGGAAAGCCTGTTCAAATACTGGAGTACAAGTTCGTCAAAAGGCTCATTTTCATTGAGTTCGGATGCTAATCGTTCTGCTCTTCTGCATACACACCTGGTGATGTGACAGAATGACACAGACTGATGCCCTCCTGGAAGAATAAAATGCGTCATAGGAGGTAAATCATCGTTCATCTTATCCATTTCAGTTTCCAGAAGTTCAATATCTTTTATTGATATTTTAGGGATGTTTAACCGTTCTTTTCCACTTTTTAAAATAGCTTTTTCCGGATCTGTTGCCAAAATGGCACCTAGAGTAAACAATCGGTCCTGAATATGAATAAGCGTTTCTTTGGTATTATGATCAACAGCCTGATCACGTATAAGGCCTATCCAGGAGTTAAGTTCATCGACAGTTCCGTAACTGTCAATACGAATATGATGTTTGGAAACCCTGGTTCCTCCAAATAATGCAGTTGTTCCTTTGTCTCCTGTTTTAGTGTATATCTTCATTTATGTGTACTTATTTCAAGAAGTTACTTTCTATTTCTTTTTTTTAAATAATTGTCTCCAAAACTATTTCTGTTTCTCTTTTTTAATTTTTGGACATTCTTTTTATGGTTGTATAAAACAAGGTAAAAAAGAATACCGATACCAATAATAACTAAAACCCAACGAGACATTTTATATGTTTTAAAAAGTTTACCTGTTTATTATATTAAATTATATCCGGATTACAAAATCTTCTTTTACTTGTTCTTTTCTGAAGAATACAAATCCCCATTGAAAAGTATCTATAGTTACTGAAACTTCCGGATGTTTTTTTATAGTTTTCCATGCCGCTTCCATTTCTGCAGACCAATGGATATCATCAAAAATAAAGACAGTATTATTATGACGATGCTTTAATAATTGATTAAAGTAGCGAAGTGTAGCCTCTTTTTGATGATTTCCATCTACATAAACGATATCAAAAATTTGATCTGTTAATGTGGGTAATGCATTTTCAAAAGTATCATTAATGAGTTTGATATGGTCTAAATGAAAAGAATTAAAGTGATTTTTGGCCACTTTTGCTGTTTCCGGACACCCTTCTACAGTGGTGATTTTTACTTCCTTATTATCTATGGCCATTGCAGCTGTTCCTATTCCAACAGAAGTTCCGAGTTCCAGGATAGCTGTAGCATTTAAATATTTTACCAGTCTATTTAATAATTGCCCTCTTTTAAGACTAATTCCTGCATTTTTTGCAATGGCAGAAACCTTTCTTTTATCCGATTTAAAAACCCTGGAGCCGGCCCCAAAATCTGAAACCTTGATATGATCATGATTATCTAATAACTGATTTTTGTATGCTGATAGAGTTGTATACGCTTCTTGCTTTTTGTTGTTGTAAAAACATTTGGTAACCAGATCATAAACAAAGGGAGAATGAACATCGTGTTGATTGGTTGATTTTACAATGAATGAAAAATATGCTTTTATCAGGTGCCACATTAATTTTCAATTTTATCTGATAACTCAAACCAACGTTCGGTTTTTTCATCTATAGTTTCAATTACTTCCTGTAGTTTAGCAGAATGTTTATTGATTTCGTCTTCGTTTAAACTACTATCAGAAAAAATAGCTTCTATCTCTTTTTTCTCTTCTTCCAGTTTTTTAATGTCTTTTTCAAGTCTGTTGTATTCTTTTTGTTCGTTAAACGTGAGCTTATTGCTATCGTTTTTATTCTTCCAGTTGTTTTTGTTGGTATCTGAAGCAGAAGTTTTAAGTTCTTTTTTCTCTGGAATACTACTATTCTCGTAACTCCTGAAATCTGAGTAATTTCCTGGGAAATCTTCTATAGTCGCATCACCTCTAAAAACAAAAAGATGATCTACGATTTTATCCATAAAATAGCGATCGTGAGAAACGACAAGTAAACACCCCGGAAAGTCAAGTAAGAAGTTCTCCAATACGTTTAATGTAACAATATCCAGATCGTTGGTAGGTTCATCTAGAATTAGGAAATTCGGATTTTGAATCAAAACAGTACAAAGGTAAAGCCTCTTCAATTCTCCCCCACTTAACTTTTCTACGAAATCGTATTGTTTTTTCCTGTCAAATAGAAAACGTTCTAAGAGCTGAGCAGCAGATATCTGTCTTCCTTTTGTTAATGGAATAAATTCTCCGAATTCTTTTATGACTTCAATTACTTTTTGCCCGGGTTTTATTTGAATTCCGCGTTGGGTATAATATCCGAATTTTACAGTTTCTCCAACTATAATTTTTCCTGAGTCTGGAGAAGTAGTTTGAGTAATTAAATTGAGAAAAGTAGATTTACCGGTACCATTCTTCCCAATAATACCGATACGCTCTCCTCTTTTAAAAACATAATCGAATTTATCCAGTATTTTTTTCTCTTTAAAAGATTTAGAAACATTGTGAAGTTCTAAAATTTTACTGCCAAGGCGCTCCATATTAATTTCTAACTGAACCTGATGATCATTTCTGCGTTGATGTGCTTTTTCTTTTATGATATAAAAATCATCAATTCTGCTTTTGGATTTCGTAGTTCTTGCTTTGGGTTGTCTGCGCATCCAGTCAAGTTCTTTCGTGTAAAGATTTTTAGCTTTTTCTACAGAAGCCTTTTCAGCTGCAATACGAGCTTCTTTTTTCTCCAGGTAATACGAATAGTTTCCTTTATAATTATATAATTTACCGTTCTCTAGTTCAATAATTTCACTGCATACCCGTTCCAGGAAAAAACGGTCGTGAGTGACCATGAATAGTGTAATGTTTTCTTTTGCGAAGTAGTTTTCCAACCATTCTATCATCTCCAGATCGAGATGATTAGTAGGCTCATCAAGAATTAAAAGGTCAGGTTTATTGATCAAGATTGTAGCTAGAGCTAATCTCTTTTTTTGCCCTCCGGATAAAGAAGTTACTTTTTGTGCCAGGTTTTCAAGTTTTAACTTAAAGAGGATTTGTTTGTATTGTGTTTCAAAATCCCAGGCATCATTAGCCTCCATTTTTTCAAAAGCTTTTTGATAAGCTTCAGAATCGTCAGGATTATTTAAAGCTGTTTCATATTCCCGGATGATTTTCAATATTTTATTGTCGGATGCAAAAATGGTTTCTTCTATAGAAAGATGGTTGGCTAAATCAGGTTCTTGCGATAAAAATGCAACGTTTAATCCGTTTCTGGTAACCACCTGCCCGGTATCTGCTTCATCTTTTCCTGAAACTATATTTAAAAGAGAAGTTTTTCCTGTACCGTTTTTAGCAACAAAAGCGATTTTTTGATCTTTATTAATACCAAATGAAATATTAGAAAACAAAACGCGTTCTCCATAAGATTTTGATATATTTTCTACTGATAAGAAGTTCACAAATTCATTTTTTTGCAAAGTAACATAAATTGAGTAGATTGTAGGGACACTAAATTTTATTATTGAGGTTGAAAAACTATATTTGCTAATAAAGTTATAAACTATGCACTTGCGACACCTTTTTTATCTTTTATTAACTTCATTATTCTTTCAATCTTGTATCTCCAATAAAAAACTAATATACCTCCAGGAAGGTGAAGGTAATACAGTGTCAGATTCTACCTCAATAACGGCTTTGACAAAGCCTTATAAAGTACAGGTGAACGATATTTTGTATATAGATATCAAAGCGAATGACCCTGGTCTGGTCGCAATTTTTAATACAACTGAAAGTGAAAATAACAATCTGGGAAATAATCCGGGAGCTTTATATTTTAACGGATATACAATAGATATTCATGGTAATATCAGGATTCCTATTTTAGGAGAGATTAATGTTTTGGGCTACACCACTGATGAGATTCGAAAAATTGTTGAAAAGAAATTATTAGAAGAATATTTAAAAGAGTCGGCGAATCCATTTGTCACAGTTAAATTATCTGGATTAAATTACAGTGTAACAGGAGAAGTTGCAAACCCGGGGCAAAATGTATTGTTTCAGGAACGGGCTACTATTTTAGAAGCACTTGCTAGTGCCGGTGATGTTACAGTAACTGGTAATAGAGAAGATGTCTTGATCATAAGACAGTATCCTGACGGGAAAAAAATTCATTCTGTTGATTTAACCAAAAAAAGCTTATTGAATTCTCCTTATTTCTATATTCAACCCAATGATCAGATATATGTAAAACCACTAAAACAGAAGAGTTGGGGAACCGGAACTACTGGGTTTCAAACATTCACAACTATTTTTTCTGTAGTTTCTGTAATTACCAGTACTGTTTTATTAATTCAAAACTTATAAACTTGCTATCTAATGCTTGAAGAAGATTTAGACATAAAAGACATACAGAGTTCGTTTGATGTAAAAGGATTTTTCTTTAAAATTATTCATTACTGGTACATATTTGCCATTTCTGTAATTTTAGCATTAGGAGCTGCATATTATATTAATATTCGTGCCGAAAAACAATATCGTCTTTCCGCATTAATTACCATTAAAGAAGAACAAAATCCTTTTTTTACCAGTACACTGAATCTAACATTCAATTGGGGAGGAGCTAGCGATAAGGTAGAAACTATTCGTACTATTTTAGGATCGCATGCTCATAATGAAGAAGTAGTCCGGATATTACAGTTATATGTACATTATCTAAAAGAAGGGCGTTTTAGAAAAGAAGATGTATATAAAGAAGTTCCCTTTACTGTCGAATTGGATGAGAGTAAACCGCAGTTATTAAATGTTCCGATTAAAGTTGTTTTTGATGGGAACAATTCTTATACCTTATCTTATGAGGTAGAAGATGCTGATGCAGAACTTATTAATTATACAAAAAATGAAACTGAAAATATAGATAATTTACCCTTAAAATATAGTGAATCATATACTTTAAACTCATTAGTTGATAAAGATTTTATCAATTTTAGAATACGCCCTATTGAAGATAAAACGATTAAACCTGGTCAAGAGTTTTTTATAAAATTTACTACAATCAATAAAGAGATAGAAACTTTTAAAAAAGTATCTGTTACACTTAGAACTAGAGGAGCTTCAATGCTCGATCTTAGTATAATAGGGAATAATAGAAACATGCTAGCAGATTATTTAAATACCACAATAGATCTTCTGGAAATAAAACAACTGGAACAAAAGAATGAATTTGCTACTAATACCATAAAATTTATAGATCAGAGAATAAAAGGGGTTTCAGATTCTTTAAAACAAGACGAAGACCGGTTGAAAAATTTTCGACAGGAAAACAAAATATTTGATTTATCAACGCAAGGATCTTCTATTTTTGAGAAGATGTCTAATCTGGAAAGTGAAAAAAATATAGTAGGTATTAAGCATGCATATTTAAATCAGTTAGAGAACTATTTAAGAAATAGCACCAATTATTCAGACCTTCCAGCTCCGGCTTCTTCAGGGTTGGACGATCCTGCTCTTATTGCCAATGTAGCTGAAATTGTAAAATTATCCGTTCAGCGCTCTACTGTAAAATCACAGGTTAAAAATCCATTATTCTATGAGCAAATAGATAGAGATATTAATGCCTTAAAAGATGTGATTTTTCAAAGCATTAGAAGTGCTAAAGCTAAAAATGCTATTGAAATGGATAATGTGCAACAACGTATAGATCGTTTAAATTTTGAATTTCAAAAACTCCCGGAAGAAGAACAGCAATTGTTTAATATAGAAAGGAGTTATAAATTGAGTGAAGTCTCTTATAGTACTTTATTAGAAAAACGTAATGAAGCGGGAATAGTCAAAGCTGCTAATGTTTCTGATGTAAGGGTAATTGATCCGGCCAGGAATTTGAAACAGCCTGCAATTTTCCCTAAATTCAATCAGAATTATCTGATGGCATTGTTTGCGGGGTTATTAATTCCGTTCACTTTTATTTTGGTCTTATCATTCTTAGATCACAATATACATGGCCCTAATGAAATAGAACAACTTTCCAACATTCCATTATTAGGAGTTGTAGGTAGGAGTAGAGGAAAGAATAACTTGGCTGTTTATGAAAAACCACGCTCTGCCGTTTCTGAAGCTTTTAGAGCTTTAAGAAGTAGCTTGCAGTATATTTATAGAAATCAATCTGTAGAAGGGAGTAAAACAGTGATGATTACTTCATCTGTTAGTGGGGAAGGAAAAACATTTTGCTCTATAAATATTGCTTCAGTTTTTGCATTGAGTTCTAAAAAAACTGTATTGGTTGGATTGGATCTGAGAAAACCTAAAATATTTGACGATTTTGATATCACAAACGATATAGGCGTGGTCAATTATTTGATAGGTGAAAAAACATTGGGTGAAATCAAACAAAAAACCAGACATGAATACCTGGATATAATAACTTCTGGTCCTATACCACCAAATCCTGCCGAATTAATTATAAGTGATAAAATGAAACTGTTTATCGATGAACTTAAAAAAACATATGATTATATCATTTTAGACACTCCACCTTTAGGATTGGTAGCCGATGCGATAGAGTTAGCAAATTATGCCGATGCTTCACTATATATAGTAAGGCAGAGCAAAACAAAGAAAGGAATGCTTAATTTTATAAACAATAAGTACAAAAAAGGAGAAATAAAAAACCTCAGTTTTGTACTTAATGATTATAGACACAAATCTCAAAATGCTTATGGTAATAGCTATGGTTACGGTTATGGCTATGGAGGTTATGGTAATGGTTATCATGAAGATGGGAATGACCTTTCATTTTTTAGTAAAATCAGGAATAGATTCAGGAAAAAAATATAAGATAAAGAAGTGCTTAACAAGAATGCGTTTTTAATAAAAAGAATTTTTGATTTATTGTTGAGCTTTATCTTATTAATAATTTTTAATGTTCCCATGTTGCTTATTGCACTCATGGTATTAATTGATACCAGGGAATCCGGCTTTTACAGGCAAGAACGTATTGGTCGCAATAAGAAAAAGTTTTATTTGTTTAAATTTAGAACACTAAAAGGAAACCGGTTGTATGATTTAAATGAAATAAAAAAATATGAATCTACATTGGGCAGATTCCTTAGAAAAACTAAATTAAATGAACTTCCACAACTTTATAATATACTCATAGGAGATATGAGTTTTGTAGGGCCCAGGCCAGACGTAGAAGGGTTTGCAGATCAATTGGAGGGTGACGATAAGATTATTTTAGATGTTCGCCCCGGATTAACAGGACCAGCTACCCTTAAATATAGAAATGAAATGGATGTATTGAGTAAAGAAGAAAATCCTGATAAATACAATCGGGAAGTAATCTGGCCGGATAAAGTCAAAATAAATAGAGAATATGTCACGAACTGGTCTTTTAAGAGAGATATCTATTACCTTTATAAAACATTGTTTTGAATAAATGAAAAAAGTATTAATAACAGGAGCAGACGGATTTATAGGTTCTCATTTAGTAGAAGAAATGATTCAATATGGATATAATGTCCGGGCGTTCTGTTTTTATAATTCGTTTAATTCTTATGGTTGGTTAGATACTTTAAAACCAGAAATTAAAAATCAAATTGATTTTTATTTAGGAGATGTACGCGATTACCAAAGCGTAAAAAATGCGGTTAAAGATTGTGATACCATTATTCATTTAGCAGCATTAATCAGTATTCCTTATAGTTATCAGGCTCCGGATTCTTTTATAAAAACGAATATTACAGGTACTTTAAATGTATTACAAGCAGCTTTAGAAAATGAATTGGATAACATAGTGGTAGCTTCTACATCTGAAATTTATGGTACTGCAATGTCTGTTCCCATTGAAGAAATTCACCCTGTTCAACCCCAGTCTCCTTATGCGGCTTCTAAAGTAGGAGCAGATGCACTAGCGATGTCTTATCATAGAAGTTATGGACTTAATGTTAGTATTGCACGTCCGTTCAATACATTTGGACCAAGACAGTCAACTAGAGCTATTATACCTACTATTATCACGCAATTATTAGAAGGTAAAGAAGATATTTTTCTCGGAAGTTTAGTGCCAACACGTGATTTCTTATACGTAAAAGATACAGCAAAGGCTTTAATTGCTATTGCGAAACAACATGATATAGGAGGAGAAGTATTTAATATTTGTAGCGGAAACGAAATATCCATAAGTGATTTATCTGAAGTATTGATTAAAAAAATAAACCCGAATGCTAGTGTTTCTGAAGACAAACAACGCTTAAGGCCAGAAAAAAGTGAAGTTTTTAGATTGATTGGCGATGCTTCCAAACTCACAGCTAAAACATTATGGAAACCAGAGTATTCTTTTGAAAATGCATTACAAAATACTATAGATTGGTTTTCTATTTCCGAAAATTTAGAAAAATATCAGGCAGATAGATATACTATTTAGTCCGTTAATAAGTTTATTAAAAACTACCTTCATATTCAATATTAGGTATACTAAAGATTATTAAATTTACAACTATTCGGACCCATCAACCTAAAAATACAGTGAAGCAAACAAAGAATACCTGGTTGTTTGAGATATCTCCAAAGAAAAACTTATTTGCCTTTGATTTTAGAGAAATATGGCGTTATCGTGATTTGTTATTATTATTTGTTAAACGTGATGTAATAACTCTCTATAAACAAACTATATTAGGGCCGTTGTGGTATTTAATACAACCATTGTTAACATCGGTTATATTTACGTTGATCTTTAATTCGGTTGCAGGTATTAAAACAGGAGAAATCCCCCCTTTTCTTTTTAACCTGACAGGAGTTACAGCATGGAATTACTTTAAAGATTGTTTGACAAATACAGCAGATACTTTCAAAAAAAATGAACATATTTTTAGTAAGGTATACTTCCCTAGAGTAGTTATGCCTATGTCTGTAGTAATTTCTAATATGTTAAAGTTTGGGATTCAGTTATTAATCTTAACCTTTTTCTACCTGTATTTTGTTTTTTATCAAGGATATGATATTCAACCCAATATAATGCTTCTGTTTTTTCCGGTTTTAATTATTATCATGGCATTATTAGGGCTAGGTTTTGGAATGATTATTTCTTCCATGACAACCAAATATAGAGATTTGTCTTTTTTAGTAACTTTTGGAGTTCAGTTATTGATGTATATTTCGGCCGTTGTTTATCCTTTGGAAGTCATAAAAGAAAAAGCAGCACAATACGCATGGATTGTGGAGTACAACCCGATGACAACAATTATAGAAACATTTAGATTTATGATGCTGGATCAAGGTGTTTTTACTTTGAATTGGATTTTATATGCCATCTTGATTTCCGGACTAGTATTTTTAACCGGGCTGCTGGTTTTTAACAGAACAGAGAAAAACTTTATAGATACCGTATAATATGGATGATATTATTCTAAAAGTAGAAAATATTTCAAAGCAATATCGTTTAGGAGTTATTGGTACAGGTACAATCTCTCATGACTTAAACAGGTGGTGGAGTAAAATACGAGGTAAGGAAGATCCGTATCTTAAGATTGGAGATACAAACGACAGAAGTGTTAAGGGGAAAAATAATTACGTGTGGGCTCTGGAAGATATTAGCTTTGAAATAAAGAAGGGTGAAATACTTGGTGTTATTGGAAAAAATGGAGCAGGAAAATCTACTTTGTTGAAAATACTTTCTAAAGTCACCAGTCCTTCTACAGGTATTATCAAATCAAGAGGTAGGATAGCATCACTTTTAGAGGTAGGAACAGGATTTCATCCTGAACTTACGGGGAGAGAGAATATTTTTTTAAATGGAGCTATTTTAGGAATGACTAAACCTGAAATAAAATCTAAGCTAGATGAGATTATAGATTTTAGCGGATGTATGCGTTATATTGACACTCCTGTAAAGCGATATTCTTCAGGGATGAAAGTACGATTAGCCTTCGCTGTAGCTGCGCATTTAGAACCTGAAATCTTGGTAGTTGATGAGGTATTGGCGGTTGGGGATGCAGAATTTCAGAAAAAAGCGATTGGTAAGATGCAGGATATCTCTAAAGGAGAAGGAAGGACAGTAATTTTTGTTAGTCATGATATGGATGCAATGCTAAAGTTAACAAAGCGTTGCATTTTGTTAGAAAACGGAAGGGTTAAGGAAAATGGAGCTACAGGAAAAGTAGTCAGTAAATATTTATCCGATCAAAGCGTTGAAAAATCGACGTTACAATGGGAAAAAGAAGATGCGCCAGGAAATCAGTTTGCTAAACTTCTTAAGGTGAGTGTACTAAGTGATGATAATTCTGTGAAGTTTAATTTTGATCTGACAGAAAAAGTTTTTATTGAGTTTGAATATTTAGATTTAAATGAAGAAAATAAAAATACGGCAATACTTCATATCATAAATGAATTTGGAACAACATTATTTGCTTCCAATGAGTTTGATAATCCAGAGTGGGAGTCTTATCATGACCAGAAAACGAGTAAAATTATAACCAAGTGTGCTATACCAGGTAATTTTTTATCTGAAGGAATGTATTCGGTTTTAGTAGCGGTAGGAAGTTATAACCCAAGTATGGTGCATGTGAAAATTGAGGGTGCGTTGAACTTTAGAATTATAAATAATCCTGACATATTAAAAACACAGAAAAATGTAGGTGGGAAATGGCCGGGTTTAATTAGACCAATGTTAAAATGGACTATTGAAAAAGAAGGCATATGATTAAAAAGATCATAAAAAAAATAAAGTATAAACTCTTAGGAAATCCTAAGCAAAAGGGAAATGATAATACTGATCTCAGATTCATGTCGAAAAACCCTAAATACAATAAATATAATATAGGGGTTGGAACTTATGGGTTTCCTGAAATTTTTGATTGGAATGACAATACTAATTTAACTATAGGGAATTATTGTTCAATTGCTTCTAAAGTGATGATTTTTTTAGGAGGAGAACATCATAGCAATTGGGTAACTATGTATCCTTTTCAAACACTTTTTAAGAATAAAAGTAAATTGGGAGTAGATAGAAAATCTAAAGGAGATGTAGTAATAGGACATGATGTATGGATTGGTACAGGTGTTTTAATTCTTTCTGGTGTAAAAATAGGTAATGGTGTTGCTATAGGAGCAGGAAGTATAGTTACCGGAGATCTTGATGATTATGGTATTTATGCCGGTAATCCAGCTAAATTGATAAAATATCGTTTTAATAAAGATGAAATAGAAGCGTTGAATAAAATATCATGGTGGCATTGGGAAGAAGAGAAAATCAAATCGCAATCTGAATTATTGATGAACAATAATATAAAAGATTTTATCGAAGCTCAGACCAAATAGTTAAGAAGACAAATATTTATATATTTTAATAAAATAGAATGGCTTTATAATGAATAGGATAGAATTAATTCAAAAACTTATTGACAAAAAGAAATATAAGAAGTACCTGGAGATAGGTACTTATAAAGGCACTTCTTTTTTCCCAATCAGGTGTAAATATAAAGTAGCTGTAGATCCAAAATTTAATATTCCGCTAAAGCGAAAGTTAAAATGGATATGGAAAAATCCATACAATGCGTTAAATTCTTATTTCGAAGAAACCAGTGACTCCTTTTTTGATAATCGACAATCTTATTTGAAGAACCTAAAACAATTAGATATTGTATTTATAGACGGGTTACATACTTTTAAGGCTAGTTTGTACGATGCTCTTAATTCATTAAACTATGTACAAGAAGATGGAATTATTGTGATGCATGATTGTTATCCACCAACTGAAACTGCTGGAGTTCCGGCTGAATCTTTAGAGGATGCTGCAAAAATGAACCTGAAAGACTGGACCGGAGAATGGTGTGGAGATGTTTGGAAAACAATTGTTTATTTAAAAGAAAAATATCCCGATGATCTTGAAGTGTATGTTATTGATACAGACTATGGGTTGGGTGTATTAAAAAAGAAAAATAACCATAAACTAGATTTGCAAATTGATAATGACCTCTATAAGAAATGTGATGAAATTGAATATAGCGATATGAAAAATAATCCTTCAGAAGTTTTATCATTAAGAGATATTGATTTTGCAAATAAAATGATTGCAGGTTATTAAAAAATATTTTGATTATATAATTATAAGTATTTATGCCTAATAATACTAATGTTTTTTCTGTAATAGTAACATACAATGGGATACGTTGGATAAAAAAATGTTTAGAGTCAATTATTGATCAATGCCAGGTAATCGTAATAGATAATAATTCTCAGGATGATACGGTAGAACTCATTAAAAATGAATTTCCCGAAGTTCAACTTTTAGAACAATCAAAAAATCTAGGTTTTGGAAAGGCTAACAATTTAGGTATTTCTATAGCTATGCAAAAAGGTGCAGATTATGTGTTTTTATTAAATCAAGACGCATATGTAGATGCAGCCGCAATTGAAAAACTTTCTCATTTTGCAAACTCGAATAAAGATTATGGAATTATATGCCCGATACATTGTAACTGGGAGGCAACGCACTTAGAAAGATCATTTTCAGAGTATATTAATTATGCCAATAACAAAGATTTTTATTCAGATTATGTGTTGCAAAAACCAATTAAAACAGTGTACGATGTACCATTTGTAGCGGCTGCAGCTTGGTTAATCACTAAAGAATGTATAAATAGAATTGGTGGTTTTGATCCTATCTTTTTTCATTTGGGAGAAGATGCTAATTATTGCCAGCGAGTTCTATATCATGGTTTGAAAATAGGAGTACTCCCCGAAGTGAGAATTTATCATGATACCATGAACAGAATCTACCCTCATTTAGAAAAATATTCTGAACAATATTTTTTTAAGAAAAGCTATCATAATAAAGCCAAGTATGCAGATATCAATTTGAAACAAATTGAAAAGAAAATTCATTATCAAAAAAAGCAATTATTAAAAAGCATTGTATTAGCAGCTGTTAAATTAAATAAATTTAATTTTTTAGGTGCTTTAAAAGAGTATAGACAATTTTCTCAGCAAATGAGAGAGTCGTTAATAAGTAGAGAAAAAAACGTTATAACAGGAAAGCATTATTTAGACCTTTAATAAAAGTTTTGATATTGTTGTTTCCTAATGATGAATTATGAAAAAAACGAAAGATGACCATACATTAGGGTATTTGGTAGATCATTTCCCTTCTCTTTCAGAAACCTTTATAATTAATCAAATGGTATCTGTAGCAGAAAAAGGAGTCTCTATTTGTGTTATTGCCAGAAAAATACAATCTCTAAAAAATAGTAGCCAATCAGGTTTAATTGAAAAATATCATTTACTTAGAAATACTGAAAGCTATTTACCGGAAATCCCAGTTAAAAGATTGAATAAGGTAATTCGTGCTTTTGCTTTAGTTTTAAAGTTCCCCTTTTTAATAAATGTGCTTTTAAAGACACTTAATTCTAAAAAATATGGAGCAAAAGGCAGTTCGTTAAAATTGTGGTTTCAGGCTGTACACTTCTATCAATATAAAAATATTGTTTTTTTTCATGCACATTTTGGTATTAACGGGATACACATTGCTAACATGCAAGAGTTGGGTATTACCAAAGCTAAGTTTGGAGTAACGTTTCATGGTTATGATGCACATCCTAGCCAGTACTATGACCTGGAAAAATTAAAAGAAGATTATAGAAGAATGTTTCGAAGGGCAGTTTTTATTTGCGTGAACACAAACTATTTGAAACAAAGAGTACTTGAATTAGGATGCCCGGAAAATAAGATTTATACTATCCCAATGGGAATAGATGTCGATTTTTTTAGTTATAAAGAACGCGTTGAAAAAGAAACAGTAAAATTAATTTCGGTAGGTAGATTGATACCATTAAAAGGATATAAATATGCTATAAAAGCAGTTAAAAAACTGATTGATAGAGGGTATAAAGTTCAATATACCATAGTTGGTGAAGGACCGGATTTTGATTCGTTAGAAAAATTAGTGACTCATTTACATTTAGAAAATGTAGTTACTTTTACTAAAAGCAAAAATCAAAAAGAAATCCTGGCTTTACTTCATGAAAGTGATGTTTTTTTAATGCCTTCGGTAACAGATATTGATGAGAGAGCAGAAGCGCAAGGGGTCGTCACAATAGAAGCCCAGGCTACAGGTTTACCGGTGGTGGCTTTTTCATCAGGTGGCGTTCCTGATACCATTGATGACCATAAAACGGGATTTTTAGTACCGGAAAAAGATTCTTCTCAGATGGCAGAAAAAATAGTATTCTTTATTGTTAATTTTGAAGAACGTAAAATCTTTGGAAGAAGAAGCAGAGCATTTATTCAAGAGAATTTTGACCAAAGAAAATTAGGAGAAAAAATGATTAAACTATATAAAAAGTTTTATGAGTTCACTTAAAAAATATTTAAAGAAAACTTGGTTAGGAAAGCATATAAAGAAAACAATATATAAAAAATTAAAAAAAGAGAAGCCTTTTCCTGGATCAGCAAAATATTGGGAAGAAAGATATTTGTCTGATAGGGATTCCGGACCGGGAAGTTATGGTCGGTTAGCTAATTTTAAAGCAGAAATTTTAAACTCTTTTGTACAAGACAATGCAGTAAAAACAGTGTTAGAATTGGGCTGTGGAGATGGTCATCAATTAAGTTTAGCTACTTACCCGCATTATATTGGGTTTGATGTTTCTGAAGAGGCAATTAGATTGTGTAAAAACAAATTTAAAGAAGATTCAAATAAAGAGTTTTATCTGAGCCAGGATGAAGATAAAAAAAATAGTCAGGCAGAATTAGCATTGTCTCTCGATGTAATTTATCATTTAATTGAAGATCATGTTTTTGAAGGTTATATGCAGCGATTGTGTGATTCGGCATCAAAATATATAATCATTTATGCCAGTAATTACGATGATGATAGTATTGATGCACATGTAAAATGCAGAAAATTTACAAATTGGATGGGGGCTCATGTTCCTGAAAAATGGAAACTGAAAGAGTGTATTAAAAATCGTTACCCGTATGATGGGGCTGATCCGAAAAATACCTCAATGTCAGATTTTTATATTTATAAATCAGCAACATCATTTTAGATGAAAGACCTGGTATCCATAATCATTCCCTCATATAATCGTGGTCATCTTATTCATGAGACTTTAGAAAGTTTACTAGAACAAGATTATACCTATTGGGAGTGTATTATCGTAGACGATGCGTCTACAGATAATACTGAGGAAGTGGTCAGGTTGTATCAAGAAAAAGATAATAGAATAAAATTCTTTAAGCGCCCGAAAAACCGCCCTAAAGGAGCTAATGCATGTAGAAATTATGGATTTGAAAAAAGTAATGGGGCATATATCAACTGGTTTGATAGTGATGATTTAATGCTTCCTGATTTTATTAGTAGCAGGTTAGAAATTTTAATGCATAAACAAGAATTACATGCAGTTATAGGTTATGCAATTTATTTTAATGAAGACGGTACAGAAGAGGTGATAAAACCTGAAAATTTAAGTTCAGAAAATGCATTATACCGTTTTGTGGTAAGTCAGCTTTTTTTTCCAACCAATGGCCCATTATGGCGAAAAGAATTTTTAGAAAATAAACCGCTTTTTGATGAATCGTTTCAAAAAGTTCAAGATATAGAGTTTCACTTTAGGATGTTACTGAATGAATTGCATTTTGAATTTTATCAAAAAAAGGCACTTTATAAAATGCGAAGAGCAGGTAATCGTATTTCTAATAAGGATACGTTATCTCTTGAAAAGTTACAAAATGTGTTAGATTATCACTATTCAACATTTAGAAATAGGGAGGCAATTCATCTCGATATAAAAGATGCTTATATAGATGCTACTTCAAAAAAAGTACTTGGAGGGTTTTATGAATTAATGTCTTTTAAAAATACGTTAAAACAACGTATCTCATTATTTAAAAAGAACAGACCAAAATTAAAAGAAGTTATCGCAAACTATTCACTAATACAGAAAATACAGTTAAATTTAGTACTGATATTAGTGGTATTATTTAAAAAAGGATTTAAATATTTTGTAAATGCCTGAAACTGTTTTGTTATCACAATACCCGCTTCCTTATCACAAATTAGGTAGTTGGACAACCCTTTATATGAATTATTTAAACACAGATCATCAAATAGATCATATAATATGTGAAAAGCCGATAAAATCTCCTTTGTTTAAAAATGTAAATTATGTTACATTCAGGAAATCTTTTAAATTTAAAGTAATACAAAAAATTACTAAAAATACTCAGTATCAGTATATTAAAAAATTGAAGAAACTTATTAAACCCGGTAATAAATATGTGATTCAAATAGTTGATAATTTTAAAATTGTCCCTCAAATAGAAGAGTTAATAACAGCTTATTATCAACGTTCAGATTTTTATATTCAGTTTTTTTATCATAGTTATCCGCCTTTTCTGAGCAAGGAAAAAGGAATTTCTTTTTTTAAGTTTGTTAATGAGATAGTGCTTTTAACCAAAAGTTCAGCAACGATTCATGAAGACTATTACAAAATAAAACCGCACAATTTTTCAATTTTATATAATGGAATTGACAGTCGAAAATTCTTTTCAATTTCTGAAAAAGAGAAAATAATAAGAAAGAATGAAATGGGATATAGTGGTAAGAAGATTTTTCTTTGGGTGTCTCAGGATAAACCTAAGAAAGGCTTAGATCTCCTTTTAAAAGTTTGGAAAACTATTTCTGAAAAATATCCTGATATCTTACTACTGGTAGCAGGGTCTACTAGAGTCATAGAAAGTAATTCGATTCAAATTCTAGGTAAAGTGCCTAATGATATGATGCCGCAATATTACCAGATGGCCGATTATTATGTATTTCCTACTCTTTGTGAAGAAGGTTTTCCTATGAGTCTTTCTGAAGCTGTAAAGTGCGGGTGTCATTGTATAGCATCATCAATAGGTGGAGTGCCTGAAGTTCTTAATTACGGAACATACGGAAAGCTTGTTACAGAACCTTTTTCTGAAATGGCTTGGACAGAAGCCATTGAAGAAGCGTTGAAATATAAGAAAAATCCATATCTTATCCCTGAAGATATTTATAGTATCAATCAATGGGTAGACGGGATGAATACACTAATTAATAATGCAAAAATAAAACTTCAAAGAAGTAGTTAAAATGAAGTCGTATAATATAGCTGTAGAAGCATACAAAAAATTTTCTGGAGTAGAAGGAAATCAGCATATAGCTTCAGAATATGCCTTAAAAATTATTTTAAATTTAATCAGTAAGTTTAAGGTAAATTCAGTTTTAGAGTTGGGTACAGGTATAGGAACTATTCCATATACCGTTTTGGAGTATGCCAAAGAAAAGAGAGAGAGAATCGCATATACTTGTACAGAAGCAAATGAGTTTTGTTTGTCTCAGCTAGAAGGGAACCTGGGAGCATATTATGAGAAAATTGAACTCAAGAATAATTTGACAGTATTACAAGACAATACCTTTTTTGATTTAATTATTGTTGATAGTTCTGACGAAAACTTAGAGGCTATCAAAAAATTTTGTAAGCCGCATAGTATTATTTTTGTGGAAGGTTATCGAATGAGCCAAGTAAATATCATAAGAAAAATATTTCCTAAAGTTAAACATGTTACACTCATCAGTACTAATAAAGAACCGGATTATGGGCCAAAACCTAAAGAAAAATGGTCTGGAGGTGGTCAGGTTTTATTCATTAACCCAACCTTTAAACAATTACTCTTTTGGATCAATCATAAATTTTACACGTCTTTTAAGTATAAAGTAATTAGAAAACTTAAAGAACTATAATAACAAATACATGTATATCATAGCAGAAATAGGGCAAGCGCATGAAGGAAGCTTAGGGATGGTACATGCATACATAGATGCAGTAGCAAAAACCGGGGCTAATGCTATAAAATTTCAGACACATATAGCAGAAGCAGAAAGCAGTGTACATGAACCTTTTAGAGTTAAATTTAGCAAACAAGATAAAACCAGGTTCGATTATTGGAAACGTATGGAGTTTACTCCAGAGCAATGGATTGAAATAGGGAAACATTGTAAAGAAGTCGGATTGACATTTATTAGTAGTCCTTTTAGTAACCAGGCTGTAGACGTTCTTGAGGCTGCTGAGGTAGAAATTTATAAGATAGGTAGTGGTGAAGTATCCAATTTCTTATTGTTGAGAAAAATTATTGAGACTGAGAAAAAGATCATTATTTCCAGTGGAATGAGTTCCTGGGAAGAGCTTGATAAAACGGTCTCTTTTCTGGAAAAACACAATGCTGACTATTCTATTTTACAATGCACTACCAGCTATCCTACAAGACCTGAAGAATACGGATTAAATGTGATTAATGAACTTAAAGAACGATATAATGTTCCTATCGGTTTTTCAGATCATTCAGCCAGTATAGCTACAGGGATTGCTGCAGTAGCACTTGGAGCAGAAATACTGGAGTTTCACGTGGTTTTTAATAAAGAGATGTTCGGGCCAGATGTTTCTTCTTCACTAACTATGGAAGAAACCAAAATGTTGATTTCAGGAGTTACATCTGTAAAAGAAGCATTGATGCATCCGATTGATAAGGGAGATAATTCACAATTTAATGAGCTTAAAAATATATTTGAAAAATCATTGTCAGTTAATAAAAATGTGTCTAAAGGTCATATAATCACATTTTCAGATCTCGAAGCAAAAAAACCAAAAGGAATGGGGATTTCAGCTTCAGAATTTGAGACTGTAATTGGCAAAACAATGAAAACTGATTTAAAACAATGGGATTTTTTAAATGAAAAGGACCTAGAATAATTATGGCGCAAATACGAAAAATATGTGCAGTCATTACTGCAAGACCATCATACAGTAGGGTAAAAACTGCCCTGCAAGCTATTAAAAATCACCCTGGTTTGAAACTGCAATTAGTGGTTGCAGGTTCGGCTTTATTAGACCGATACGGTAATGCAATTAATTTTATTGAGAAAGATGGTTTTAAAATTGACGAAAAGGTTTTCATGGTTTTAGAAGGTGAGAATAAAACAGCTATGGCAAAAACTACCGGATTGGGAGTAATGGAATTGGCCAATGTTTTTTATAATCTACAACCAGATGCCGTACTAACTATAGCAGATAGATTTGAAACAATAGCGACTTCTATAGCAGCATCTTACCAAAATATACCATTAATTCATCTTCAAGGCGGAGAAGTAACCGGAAATATTGATGAAAAAGTCAGGCATGCGAATACTAAATTGGCAGACATTCATTTTGTAACTTCTAAAGATGCAAAAGAACGGGTAATTAAAATGGGAGAAGATGAAAATTATGTGTTTAATACAGGATGCCCTTCTATAGACTTGGCAGCAGAAGCATTAAAAGAACCGTCATTAGATTTTAATCCTGTAGAACGTTATGGAGGAGTAGGTGGAGATATCTCTGCTGACGAGGATTATCTTGTTGTAATGCAGCACCCGGTAACTACAGAATATCATGAAGCCAGACAAAATGTTATAAAGACATTAAAAGTTATTCATTCGCTTAATATGCCAACATATTGGTTTTGGCCAAATATAGACGCAGGAGCTGACGGGACTTCTAATGGAATTCGCTCTTACAGGGAAAAATATAACCCGACGAATATCCGTTTTTTTAAAAATATGGAACCTTCAGATTTCCTTAAATTATTGATCAATAGTAAATGCTTAATTGGAAATAGTAGTGTGGGAATTAGAGAATGTTCTTTTTTAGGTATCCCGGTTGTAAACATTGGTACACGTCAAAACAAGAGATTGAGGGGAGAAAATGTCATAGACGTTTCATATGAAGAAATTGAAATACAGAATGCGATAGAGAAGCAATTGAATGTTGCTAAGTTTCCTAAAAATAATATTTACGGAGATGGAAATAGCGGAGAAAGAATTGCAGAAATATTAACTTCTATAAATTTAAGGTTCCATAAAACTATTACGTATTAAATGAGGATATTAGGTATCATACCAGCCAGAGGTGGAAGTAAAGGAATTCCTAATAAAAATTTAAAACTTTTAAATGATAAGCCCTTATTACAATACACGATTGAAGCTGCTAATAAAGCTAAGTATTTAGATGAGTTAATACTTTCTTCCGAAGATGAAAATATAATTTCCATTGCAAAAGAACTTGGGGTCAAAGTACCGTTTATACGTCCGCCACATTTGGCAACCGATACTGCTGGTTCTTTAGAAGTTGTCCAACATGCAATTCATTTTTATCAACAGAAAAAAGAAACTTACGATGCTATTTGCTTACTTCAGGCAACGGTTCCTTTTAGAACATCTGCAGATATTGATAGGGCTCTCGAAATGTTTATTAAAAAAAAACCTGATGCTTTGATCTCGGTTGAGAAAATTCCTCATCAGTATAACCCGCATTGGGCTTTTAAAGCAGACAATGAAAATAATCTTGTGATTGCTACCGGAGATGAAAAAATTATTAAAAGAAGACAAGAATTACCTGAAGCCTATGTGAGAGATGGTGCTATCTATATTACAAGGACCGAAGTAATTATGGATCAAAACTCTTTTTTGGGAAATAAAACGGCTTATATTGAACTCAATAACCCCAACAGTATTAATATTGATACTCCTGAAGATTGGGAACGTGCGGAAGAAATTATAAAAACACTTTGAATGAAAAAAATATTGCTTTTAGTTCCAGATGGAGTTGGAATAAAAAATTATCTTTTTTCAGATGTATTCAAAAATGTGAACTATGAAGTTTCACTCTTGCACGATTTTGATGATAAGACATTATTAGATGTCCAACAGACAGTAAATTTTCATAAAAGCCATAAATTATCATACTACAAAGAATCTCTTAAAGAAAAATTCTTTAGAGAACTGATTCATCTTTCCAGATTAAAATATAATGCAAGGCGTGTTCATAACAAGAGTATTTTAAAGAGCTGGAATCCAAAGAAAAAAAACTTTCAAATTGCTCTTTTTTATAAATTGATTCACCTTACTTCTTTAGTAGTGATTCATTATAAATTTATTCTCTTTCTGGAGAAATATTATCAAAAGTTATTAAAGAAAAACAAATTTTACAATTGGTCTTATAAATTTCTGGAAGAAGAGAAGCCAGACATAATTTTTTGCACACATCAAAGAGCTTTAAAGGCCCCAACTATTTTTAATGCTGCCAAAGAATTAGATATAAAAAGCATTACTGTTATCTATTCATGGGATAATGTACCCAAAGCCAGATTGGCTTTAAAAGCCGATTATTATTTTGTTTGGTCAAAACATATGTATGAAGAATTGATTCAATTTTACCCCGAAATCGGTGAAGATCAAATTGAAATAACAGGAACTCCGCAATTTGAATTCTATGCTAAGAACGATAATATCATAGATAAGAACCATTTTTATGATAAATATTCACTGGATATTAATAAAAAATTAATTTGTTTTTCGGGAGACGATGTTAAGACATCCCCTTATGACCCGGATTATCTTGAAGATGTAGCAGAATCTATTATAGCTAATAATATGGAGAACGATTATCAAATTGTATTTCGTAGGTGTCCTGTAGATATATCCGGTAGATTCGATGAAGTGGTAAAAAAATATAAAAACGTAATAAGAGAGATACCTCCTTTGTGGAATTTTAATAATGATGGCTGGACTACTGTATACCCTTTACATGACGATGTGAAATTATTAGTGAGCCTATGTTATTATTCTGATACGGTGATTAATGTAGGGTCTACCATGGCTTTCGATTTTGGAATGTTTGAGAAGCCTTGTATATTTATAAATTATGATCAGCAAGAGGCAAAAAACTGGTCTGTAGAAACTATTTATAATTATCAGCATTTTAGAAGCATGCCAGACAAAAATGCGGTGATATGGTTAAACTCCAAAGAGGAAATCAAATCCTCTTTATTAAAAGCAATTAGTAAAAATGGAGTCGATATTAAGAGTTGGTTTGATAAAGTAATAGAGGATCCTAATATGGCTTCCCATTTAATTAAGGAAAAACTTAAAACAATTTAATGCATATATGTTTTTTATCAAATGAGTACCCAATATGGGCAACCGGAGGGGTTGGGAGCTTTTTACAGACGTTTAGCAGAGCTGTTGTACAAAGAGGGCATAAAGTTACTATTATAGGAATTGGAGAAGAGGAAAAGACAATTACGATAGATGACAAAGGAGTGCAAATAGTTAGGCTTCCTAAACCGAAATCTCCCTGGCTGAGGTTCATTGAGAATTTTTCAAAACTCAATAAAAAAATAAAAGAAATCCATTCATTAGACCCTATAGATGTCGTAGAAACACCAGAAATGGGATTATCTTTTATTAAAAAAATACCGGGTATTAAATATGTAATACGGTTGCATGGAGGGCATCATTTTTTTGCAGAATCAGAAAATAGAGGAATTCACTGGAAGAAAGGTTGGATGGAAAAAAAATCCTTTACGAAAGCCGATGCCTTTATAGCTGTTTCAGATTATGTGAAGAATCATACAGCTAAATATTTATCATATAATCAGAAGCAGGTAACAATTATTAATTACCCGATAGATAGCGATCTTTTTAGCCCCAGAGCACATATCAAACCGGAACCTTATAATATTACATTTGCCGGAACCATATGTGAAAAAAAAGGAATCAGGCAACTCATTGAAGCTGTGATACAGTTACACAAGAAGTATCCAGATTTAAAACTACATGTATATGGGAGGGATTGGAAATTTGCCAATGGAAAATCTTATCTTGAAATGCTTAAAGAAAAATATACAGAGGGTATAAAAACTTCTGTGATTTTTCATGGTATCATACCTTACAGGGAGTTGCCTGAAAAATATGCACAGGCAGAAGTATGTGTTTTTCCTTCTCATATGGAGACGCAAGGATTAGTTGCTCCGGAAGCCATGGCTATGGAAAAGCCTGTAATTTTCACGAAACTAGGTCCGGGTCCGGAGACTATTGAAGATTTTAAAACAGGATTATTATGTGACCCTCATTTACCAGAGGATATTGCAGAGAAACTTGATTGGATGTTGAGTAATTATGAGGAAAGATCTGGAATGGGTAAAGAAGCGAGAAGTTTTGTGTTAGAGAAATATAATTTGCAAAAAATACTTGATAAAAACATAGCATTTTATAAAGAAATAAGATAAAAAATTAAATGCTGAAACTATTTAAATACGATCTGGCTAAGTATAAAAAATATAGTGATAAATCCACTATTGTATTATTACTTTTTCAACAAGGGTTATGGGCTTTATTGGTTTACAGGATAAATAATGGTATTTATAATAGTAAGATTTTTAAACCTATCAAACTGGCTCTTTTGTTAATAGGTGTACTATGGCAAAAATGGATAGAGATCATAACGGGAATTTCTCTTCCATATTCGGCACAAATTGGGAAAGGTTTTTACATTGGTCATTTTGGAAACATTATAATTAATGGTAAAGCGATTATAGGAGAAAATTGTAATATCTCACAAGGAGTTACTATTGGTGTAAGTGGAAGAGGAAAAAAAAGAGGAGTTCCCCTAATAAAAGACAATGTGTATATAGGTGTTAATGCTGTTATAGTCGGAAATATAACCATAGGGACTAATGCAGTTATTGCAGCAAATTCGTTAGTCGTTAATGATGTAGATGCTGATAGTACATATATGGGAGTTCCAGCCGTAAAAGTTAATAATAATAATTCTGAAGCCTATATTTGATGCGTTTTTTAGTCATTACAAGTGCACCGACTTTAAAAACCGAAAATGGTTATGAAGCATATGGCCCTTATGTTTATGAAATGGATATATGGTTTAAATACGCTAAAGAAATAACTATTTTATGCCCAACTTCATATCCTACAGATTTTTTTATTAAACCATTTGAAAATCAATCTATTAATATTATTAAAGCCCCTTATTTAGAAACTAAAACCATTACAGGAGTATTGAGCTTAATATGGAAAATTCCTTTTATACTTTTCATTATAACCAGAGAAATGATAAGAGCAGACCATATTCATCTTCGTTGTCCGGGAAATATAAGCCTTTTAGGGGCTGTTATACAGGTGTTTTTCCCTAAAAAAAAGAAAACCGCAAAGTATGCCGGAAATTGGGATCCGAAGTCTAAACAACCCTTATCATATAGGTTTCAAAAATGGATACTGAGTAATACCATCTTAACAAAAAAAATAAAAGTATTGGTTTATGGAGAATGGCCCGGACAAACAAAAAATATCCTTCCGTTTTTTACAGCATCTTATTGGAAAAGTGAAATGGAAGAAGTAATCCAAAGAGAATACGATAAAAAACTTATATTTCTTTTCATAGGAACGTTATCAAAAGGAAAAAGACCATTATTAACACTTCAGATTATTCATGAACTTTTAAAAAGAGGAATTAATTGTAAATTAGACGTTTATGGAGATGGAGAACAAAAAGAAATTTTAATAGACTTTATTAAAAAAAACAACTTACATACAGCTATTGAACTTCACGGAAATAAGAATAAAGAAGTAGTTAAAGCGCAATTACAGAAAGCACACTTTTTAATATTGCCTTCAGTTTCAGAAGGATGGCCTAAAGTAATAGCAGAAGCTATGTTTTGGGGATGTATGCCTATAAGTAATAGTGTTTCATGTATACCCTGGATGTTAGGAGAAGATGAAAGAGGAGTTTTAATTCCATCAGATTTGGATGAAATAGTTAATACGTTAATAAGTGAGGTTAATGATACTACGCGATTACAAAACAAGAGTAACGCAGCAGTAAAATGGTCCAGGAAGTATACATTAGACCTGTTCGAAAATAAAATAAAGCAAATAATGTAATGAGAGTGATTCAGGTTATAGATTCATTACATGCAGGAGGCGCAGAACGTTTAGCTGTAAACTGTGCAAATGCGATGACTAAAGAAGTCGATAAATCATTCTTATGTACTACAAGAGAAGAAGGAGCCTTAAAAGAAACCCTATTTGATAATGTGACTTATCTTTTTTTAAATAAAAAACGTACCCTTGATATCTATGCTATAAAGAAATTCATTAATTTTTTAAAAGAAAATAAAATTGATATAGTACATGCACATGCTACATCATATTTCTTTACATTTCTGGCTAAGCTACTTTATCCAAGATTTAAATTAATTTGGCACGATCACTATGGAAATAGTGAATACATCGATAAAAGAAAAGTATTTTTTTTAAAATTAGCATCATTAAAATTTGATGGGATTATATCTGTAAATACTATTTTGTCTGCTTGGGCTAAGAAAAAGCTACATTGTACAAATGTCATTTACTTACCAAACTTTGCTATTTTAAATGAAAATGAAACTCATGAGACAAGCTTAGGTGGAGTAGATGGTAAAAGAATTGTTTGTTTAGCCAATTTAAGAGCGCAAAAAGATCATATTACTTTATTAAAAGCATTTGAATTATTGCTAAATGATTATCCTGAATGGACACTACATTTAGTTGGAAAAGATTTTAATGACGATTATTCTGCACAAGTTAAGAAAATGATAAAGAAAGAAGGATTATCAGATCGTGTTTTCTTTTACGGAAGTCGAAAAGATACTGCTCATATATTATCACAATCTACTATAGGATTATTATCTTCAAAGTCTGAAGGGTTACCTGTTTCTTTATTGGAATACGGATTAGCAGAATTAGCTGTTGTATGTACAGACGTTGGACAATGCTCTGATGTTATTAGTAATTCAGAATATGGAAATCTTATACCTCCAAAAAATACAAAAGCGTTGATTGGAGCGTTAATAGAATTAATTAAGAATGAAGATTTACGTAAGTTAAAAGCAAAAAAACTAGCATTAAAAATACAACAAGAGTATTCTCTTGAAAAAAGAATAAGAGATTTAGTCAGTTTCTATGAAACAATCAGGTAAATATATTAAGCAACATAAGTTTGAGTTTGGACTGATAATAATTCATTTGTTATTTGGCGGACTTATCTTTTTTCTTCCTGTATTTTCAAAATTTCTCAGTTTTTTTTCAATTGGGATAGCACTCCTGTATATTTTAAAATTTAAAAACAGGAATAATGAAGTTTTACTGGCATGTGCTTATTTTGTTGGAAGTGATGTTTTATTAAGAATGACAGGAGGGCTCTTTTTCTATGAGCTTACAAAATATTTATTGATACTATTCTTATTCTTAGGGTTTTTGTACAAACAAATGTCTTCTAAGAATATTATCTATATCTTTTACATTCTGCTATTAATTCCGGGTATTTTTATTGCCTCCTATACATATAAATATAATATAGATTTAAGGAAATCTATAGCCTTTAATTTGAGTGGCCCTGTATCATTAGGGGTAATGGCTTTATACTGTTATGATAGAAGAGTGAGTTTTTATTTTGTAAATAAAATCTTGTTCTTTTTTTTACTACCAATCCTTTCAATGACTGCGTATCTTTTTCTTTATACTCCTAATCTACAGGATGTCATTACCGGTACACAATCAAATTTTGCTGCTTCAGGAGGGTTCGGACCTAATCAGGTGAGTACTATTTTAGGGATAGGAATGTTTGTTTTATCTGTACGGTTTTTAATTTTTTCACCATCGGTTTTTTGGAAATTTATTAATGGCGGGTTATTTATATTGGTATCGTTTAGAGCACTATTGACCTTTTCAAGAGGAGGAGTCCTTACAGCAGTTGTAGCTATTCTTTTTTTTACCATTATGGTTTATTATATTTCAAGAGGAGTCACTCGAAAACAACTTATCAGAACAATAACAATAAGTTTATTTAGCATAGTAGCTGTATGGTTGTACTCAGTGTATATTTCTAATGGATTAATAGAAAACAGGTATAGAAATAGAAATGCAGCGGGAGTAGAAAAAGAGGATATTACTACTGGAAGAACAGATCTATTAAATTCTGAATTACAAGCTTTTTATGAAAATCCGTTTTTTGGGATAGGTGTTGGAAATAATAGATTTTATAGGCAAGATACTACGGGGATTGAATCGGCTACACACAATGAGATAAGCCGAATTTTAGCAGAGCACGGGACTTTTGGAATTATTGCCTTTTTGATATTATTTTTTACTCCCATATATCGTTTTTTTGTATTCAAAAAAAATGTTTTTTTCTTTTCTTTTTTTCTATTTTGGTTTTTAACCATTAACCATAGTGCTATGAGAATTGCTGCACCAGCATTCATTTACGGCTTATCCTTACTAACCATTACCAGTGAAAAAAATACTATACATAGGAAACAAATTAGAGGGTAAAGGGAAAACTGCAAGCTCTATTGATGTATTAGGTACTTTATTGGAAAATGAAGGCTATACTGTCTATTATGCTTCTTCTAAGAACAATAAAATTTTTAGATTATTGGATATGCTATTTGCATGTTTCAGGTACAGAAAAAAAGCGGACTTGGTTTTGATTGATACTTACAGTACTCAAAATTTTTACTATGCATTGCTAGTGAGCCAGTCGTGTCGGTTTTTTAAATTACCTTATGTCCCGATTTTACATGGGGGAAATTTAGAAAACAGGCTTGAAAATAATTTAAAGAGTTGTAAAAAGATTTTTAATCATGCTCAGATCTGTGTCGCACCTTCTTTATTTTTAAAGGATGTTTTTAAAAAATATGGCTTCAAAGAAATTGTACATATCCCTAATCCTATTTCAATAGAAGAATATCAGTTTATAAAGCGTGATAAATTAAAACCTAAACTTTTATGGGTACGTGCTTTTTCAAAAATTTATAATCCTATAATGGCATTACAAGTAGTAAAACTACTTAATGATATGGGAATTGAAGGTTCTCTGTCTATGGTAGGGCCTGATAAAGACGGTAGTATGGGGAAAGCAAAAAATGAAGCCGAAAAATTAGGCATTAAAGTAGAGTTTACGGGAAAATTACACAAAGCTGAATGGATAGCATATGCTAAAGACTTCGATATTTTTATCAATACTACTAATTTTGATAATACCCCGGTTAGTGTTGTAGAAGGAATGGCACTGGGCTTACCGGTAATTTCAACCAATGCAGGAGGAATTCCTTATTTAATTGAACATAGAAAAGAAGCATTATTGGTAGAAAAAGGAGATGCTGAAGCAATGGCCAATGGAATAAAGGAATTACTTGAAGCTCCGGAATTAGTTGAAAAACTAACTCAAAACGCAAAAGAGAAAGTAAAATCTTTTGATTGGAAGGTTGTTAAAGTTAAATGGAAAGAGATTATAGATGCTCCATAAATTGATTTTTAAAATAGGACAGAATCTTAGGAACCCTTCAATTGATGGGTGGTATTCTTTTTTAAAAAAATCTGAAACCTGGAGTTTAGAAAAATTAGAAACATATCAATTAGAAAAATTGAAAGAACTTTTGGAGTTTGCTTATGAAAATGTACCGTTTTATAAGCATAGTTTTGAGACTTTAAAAGTACATCCGAGTGATTTAAAATCATTAAACGATTTATCTAAGTTTCCTGTTTTATCTAAAGAAGATGTAATTAAACACAATCGAGATATTCATGCCAATTATAAATTTGAAAAAACGTTTAAAGCCACTACTTCAGGATCTTCCGGAGACTCTCTGATTTTTAAGAGAGATGAAAAAGCAGATTCTTTCAATAGAGCCGCAATATTTAGAGGGTATTCCTGGCATAATGTAAAACCATGGGAGCGGAATGGTTATTTTTGGGGATTTAATTTTTCTAAAAAAGAGCGATTTAAAATTAATATCCTTGATTCCCTTCAGAATAGATTTAGAGTCTTTAGCTATGAAGAAGCTTCATTTAGGAAATTTGTGAAAAAACTAAGAAGAGCAAGATTTATTCATGGGTATTCTTCAATGATTTATCAGGCGGCTAAAATCATTAACGAAAAGAAACTGGAAAAACCCAAAAATATAAAACTGGTTAAAGGAACTTCAGAAAAAATATTAGAGAGTTATAAAGATGAAATTCAAAAAGCATTTAATGTTCCTGTAATTAGTGAGTACGGAGCAACAGAGTCTGGTATTATTGCTTTTGAATGTAAAGAAGGGAATATGCATATAACCATGGAAGGCGTGATCGTAGAAGAGACTGATCATGAAATCCTGATCACCAATATACAAATGAGGTCATTTCCAATCATACGTTATAAATTGGGAGATTATATAAAATTGGCAGAAAAAGGTAAAAAATGTAAATGCGGACGAGAACACCTGATTTTAGAAGAGGTTACCGGAAGAATTGGAGAGAATGTGCATGGATCAAAAAGCATTTACCCAAGCTTATATTTTTATTATATTTTTAAGAACCTGTTAAAAAATCAGGGATTAGCATTAACTTACCAGGTAGTTCAGAAAGAAAAAGGGAGGCTGACTTTTTATTTAGAAGAAAATCTAAATAATAAAGAAGGAAATTATTTAAAAGAAGAAATCTATAAATATTTTAAGGATGATATTGCATACGAAATCATAACAAATTCAAAAAAAGAAGTGTTTACAGAAAAATCAAAAAGTTTTATATCCTATATTTGAATTATGCCCTCCAAACCTTATATACATTTCGAGCTATCGGAAAGGAGAACACTTCTACGTGTATTTGATGTAGTTAGTGTGCTTCTTGGGCTATATGCAGTATCTTCTTTATTTACCTTCGATTATTTTATGATAGAAGGGGATAATTGGCTCTGGACACTGGTTTTAGTTGTTTATTTAATGTTTTTTGCCAATATCTTTGAATTATACAATCTTCAGAAATCGAGTAAGTTCGAACTTATTTTTCCAAGTATTTTAATTGTGTCAACATTAACAGTGTTGATGTATTTACTCACTCCTTTCTTAACTCCGGTACTGCCTGATAACCGACTTCAGATTGTTTATTTTTTATTTGCGATTACATTTTCTTTATTAATCTGGAGGTGGAGTTATATCTTTTTTATCTCTTCTCCATTATTTTATAAAAGTTACATTATCATAGGTACTCTAAAAGAGATTTCTGTGATTTATAATGCTGTAGCAGAGACATCAACCAGTTTTAATATTATTGGGTATTATGATTTGGGTAAAACAGCTAGAATTCCAGATCATTTCCCTAAAATTGAGTCATTAGAAAATCAGTCACTTATTGATGTGGTTAGAGAAAAAGGAGTTTCAGAAATTATTATTGCCAGTGATGAACATGAAGATTTTTCTAAAGGTTTATTTGAAGATTTAATTCAATTACTGGAAAGTGGTGTTCCGATACGAGAATATGCTCATGTATATGAAGAACTGACTAACAGAGTGCCCATCCAATATATAGGTAAAGAATTTTATAAATATTTTCCATTCAGCAGGAGTAACACCAACAGATTATATCTTTTTTTAAATCGCTTATTTGATATAGTAATTGCGCTAATGGGGATTTTGTTTTGTGTTATGATAATACCTTTTGTTCTTATTGGGAATGCCCTTAAAAATAAAGGGCCTTTATTTTATAAACAACGAAGAGTAGGGAAAAACGGAATTCCGTTTACTATCTATAAATTCAGAACAATGGTGGTTAATGCCGAAAAAAATGGAGCGCAATGGGCGACAAAAAATGATTATCGTATCACTCAATTCGGAAAGTTTTTACGAAAATCACGATTAGATGAGATCCCTCAGTTTTTCAATATTTTAAAAGGAAGTATGAGCGTTATTGGTCCGAGGCCGGAACGCCCTGAATTTGTAAGTAAGTTGTCAGAAGATTTACCCTTTTATGAAACCAGGCACATTGTAAAACCAGGTTTAACAGGTTGGGCTCAGGTTAGTTATGAATATGGTTCGTCTAATGAAGACAGTTTGAAAAAACTTCAGTACGATTTGTATTATATCAAACACAGAAGTTTTTTTCTGGATGTTAGAATTATCATTAAAACACTAAGTACCATCTTATTTTACAGGGGGCAATGATGATTTCTTAGTGGTTCTTTTAATAGCAAAAGCATATAAGACGATCAAAATAGAAATTAGAATAGCTATTCTTGCGATATAATCTCCATATATGACATAAAATGTTTTTTTAGTGTTTACAGAAATTGTTCCTTCAATACTCCCTTTTTTTCCGTAAGCTAAACTTTTTAAGATATCTCCTTTCTGATTTATAAGAGCAGAAATCCCTGTATTTGCACTTCTGGCTATACTACGCCTGGTTTCTATAGCTCTTAACCTGGCATAGCTTAAATGTTGCTTATGACCCTGAGATTCGTCCCACCAGGCATCATTTGTGATGATAGCCAGAAAATCGGCGTCTTTTTTTATATAACCTGTCACAAATTCGCCATAAATAGATTCATAGCAAATTACAGGAGCTGCTTTATACTTTTTGTCAGAAGATGTAAAAACAGCACGTTCTTTTTGTGTACTTCTTGCAGAAACAGTACCGCCTAGGTCCAACATTATATCACCCAATAAAGGTTCGAGTACACTTCGAAAAGGAAAAGTTTCAACTCCAACGACTAACTTCGATTTAATATAGAATTGAGTGCTATCGGTTCTATTGATTAGTAGCGCCGCATTGTAAAAATCTATCCAATTCCCTTTTGGTGTTTTATTTGCAAATTTATTAGGACGTTCTTCCTGGCGATAAAATCGGTATGAGGCAATCCCGGTTAAGACATTGGTATTAGGATATTCTCTCAATATTGACTGGAGTATTAGTTTTTCTTGTGAAAAGTTAAATTTATCTATTGGAGAATCTTCAGCTAAGGCGGTTTCGGGGGCAATTATAAAATCAGTTTCCGGTTTTATGCTTTCTTGTGCTAATTTTATTAGCTCTGTTGCTGTTTTTGTATTTGTGTTTCCCTTTTTAAATTTTTCCAAATAAGGATCAACATTAGGTTGTAATAAAACTATATCAACGTGTTCTTTTGGTTCCTCATAATTAGTTAAAATGATATAAGAAGAAATAATAGGGATAGTGATTATTAAAATATTCTTTGCAATTCCGGTTGATAGTGCTTTTTTGTTTTTGGTAGAGTGGTAATTTTCATAAACTTTAAAAAGGCCAATGTTAACAACCCAGATCCAAAGACTACCTCCAAATGTTCCTGTATACTCATACCATTGTATCCATGAAGTATATTCTGAAAAAGCATTTCCAAGATTGAGCCATGGCCATGAAAATGCCCAGTTTAAATGAAACTTTTCAAAAGCAATCCATATCAAAGGAAGGAAGAGCAAGTAAATTTTTTCCGGAAGCCGTCTTGCAACATGATGGTAAATAAGAAATACCAGGGCCATTAATAGCGAATTGACTAATATGGCGAAAAACATTCCAAAGGCAGTCGAATACCATAACCACCAGGTTGTGATAAAATTCCAAAGTAAAAAGCTTAAATATGCAGCAAGTAAAACTTTAACTCCTTTTCTTCTTTTATTACTAAGCCTTATTTTTTTTTCAGCAATGATTAATGGAACAAATGCAACGAACAATAAAAGAGGAATTCCATAAATTGGCCAACCTGCTGCTAAAAGTAATCCGGTAACAGCAGCTAAAACTAGATTGTTTTTTTGCATAGTAAACTGATATTATTGTTAATTATTGGCTTTGTGCAGTAAAAATAGAAATAGAACGACAGAAAACAATAAAACACGTATATATTAACTTTTAAATAAGTATGCTTAGCGTAAATTTTTATATTCGCATTATTATTCCAACCTAATACAAATGATCAGATGAAAAAGCAAATTCCGAATTTAATTACCCTTCTTAATTTGCTTTGTGGTTGTATAGCTGTTGTTTTTGCCGCTTCAAATCAATTGCATATTGCTGCTGCATTTGTTTTTTTAGGAATTCTTTTTGACTTCTTTGACGGATTTGCAGCACGTATGTTGGATGTTAAAAGTGAACTGGGACTTCAATTGGATTCTCTTGCAGATATGGTAACTTCCGGAGTTGTGCCGGGTTTGGTTATGTTTCAAATGTTATCGTCTTTATATCTTGAGGATAATACTGGAATAACAATAAACCTGGAAACCATTTCTTTGAAATTATGGGAACAAGAAGACTTTCGCGTACTTCCTTTTTTAGGATTTTTAATTACGCTTGGATCTGGTTACAGGCTGGCAAAATTTAATATAGATGAAAATCAAACTTCTTCCTTTATTGGCTTACCAACTCCTGCAAATACAATACTAATACTATCGTTGCCTTTAATCTTGAAATATCAGGAATTTGATCAAATCAATATGATTATTCAAAACAAATGGTTTTTAATTGGATTAACAATATTGAGTGCTATTTTAATGAATGCTAATATTGCATTGTTTGCACTTAAGTTTAAAAACTTCAGTTTTAAAGGAAATGAAATTCGTTATATATTTTTAATAAGTAGTATAGTATTGCTGGTATTTTTGAAATTTTTAGCCATTCCAATTATCATACTGTTATATATAAGTTTATCAGTACTAAATAAGAATATAGGTAATAAAAGAAAGGAAGCTTAAAAGTCTAATTTTTTCTTTCTAAGCTCAAAGTTTTGACCTAAATAAACCTTTCTAACTATTTCATCGGCAGCTAATTCTTCAGGCTCTCCAGCTTTTAAAATATTTCCTTCAAACATTAAATAAGAGCGTTCTGTAATGGCTAAAGTTTCCTGAACATTATGATCTGTAATCAAAATTCCAATATTCTTGTCTTTAAGTTGAGCAACTATACGTTGAATATCTTCAACAGCTACAGGATCTACACCTGCAAATGGTTCGTCTAACAGGATAAATTTAGGATCTGTTGCGAGAGCACGTGCAATTTCTGTCCTTCTTCTTTCTCCACCGGAAAGAAGATCACCTCGGTTTTTTCTAATATGATTGAGTCCGAACTCTTCAATCAAAGATTCCATTTTCATGTATTGCTCTTTCTTGGAAAGTTTAGTGAGTTGCAGAACACTTAAAATATTATCTTCAATACTTAATTTTCTAAAGACAGAAGCTTCTTGTGCCAAATAACCTATTCCGTTCTGGGCTCTCTTGTACATTGGGAATTTTGTGATTTCCATGTCATCCAGAAAAATCTTTCCCCCATTAGGTTTAATTAGCCCTACAATCATATAAAAGGAAGTGGTTTTTCCTGCTCCGTTAGGGCCCAGAAGACCGACTATTTCTCCTCGATTGACTTCAAGAGAAATTCCTTTTACTACTTGTCGTCCTTTATAGGACTTCATTATTTGATCTGCTCTTAGCTTCATTATCAGAATTCAAGATGTTAAAAATAGAAAAACAAAATGATTGTTTTTTTAATTCACAGTCTATTTATAATTTATTTAACCCCTAAAATTAATCAGAGTTTTTTGAGTTGGCTTCGAGAGCATCCCAAAACTCATAAGCTCTTCTTAGATGCGGAATTACAATTGTCCCTCCAACTAAAGTGGCAATCCCCATAGATTCCATTACCTCTTCACGTGATAATCCAATCTCATGACAGGTTTCTAAATGATATTTGATACAATCATCACAGCGCAAAACTGCAGAAGCTACCAAACCAAGTAATTCTTTAGTCTTTACGTCTAAAGCCCCTGCCATATAAGCATTAGTGTCCAGGTTGAAAATTCTTTTAATAATTTTATTGTTATCGTCCAGAATTCTTTTATTCATCCTGGAACGGTAATCGTCAAATTCTTTAACTAAATCACTCATCTTCTTTTAATTTTTTTTCTTGTCGTTTAATTACAATTCGAGATACACGAATACTTACCTGATATAAGATTAAAATAGGAATAGCCACTACCACTTGGCTGGTAACATCGGGAGGTGTAATGATGGCCGATAAAATAAGAACGATTACCAAAGCAAACTTTCTGTATTTTTTTAGAAATTCCGGCGTCACTAATCCCATTTTTGTCAAAAAGTAAATAAGAATAGGAAGCTCAAAAATTAAACCTGCTGCTATTACCGATGCTCTGATAGTTGATATGTAAGAGCCAATATCTATGTCATTATGAATTGCTGCACTTACTTGGTAGCTCCCAAGAAAATTGATAGATAATGGGGCTATGATATAGTACCCAAAAAGAACTCCTATGAAAAATAGAAAAGACGCTATAAAAATAAATCCTTTAGAACTTTTGCGTTCTTTTTCATAGAGACCAGGGCTAATAAACTTCCATAATTCATATAAAATATAAGGGAAAGCAATAATGAATCCGGCCCAGATGGAAGTCCATATATGAGCAGAAAATTGCCCGGCCATGGTACGACTCTGTATTTCAAAAGGAATTTCTCCTGTACAGAATGTTTCATCAAAACCTAAGGATTTGGAAATATTACAGAAGAATTCATAAGTGAAAAAATCAGATTTCTTTGGTCCAAGAAGGATAGTATCAAAAATGAATGACTTTGCAAAAAAAGCACCAATTCCAACAATAACAACTGCCAGAGTAGATCGAATAAGATGCCATCTTAAATCTTCTAAATGATCTAAAAATGACATCTCCTGTACTTGCTTTTTTGCCATTAGATAATTCCTTCTTTAATTAAATCATGTAAATGAATAATCCCGGCATACTTACCATTTTCTTCCACCAGTAGCTGTGTAATTTCATTTGCTTCCATCATTTCCAAAGCATCAACAGCCATAGCATTTGCTTCTATTCGTTTCGGGTTAGAACTCATGATATCTTTAGCCTTCAATTCGCTTATATTATCATGAGCATTTAACATACGCCTGATATCCCCATCAGTAACCACACCAAGAATTTTTTCATCTTCAATAACAGCCGTTACTCCAAGCATTTTTTCTGAAATTTCTACAATAGCTTGTTTTACACTGGTTTCTGGTGTTATTAAAGGTTTATTATTATTTGAAGAGATATCACTTACTCTTAAATATAATTTCTTACCCAATGCGCCTCCTGGATGGTATTTAGCAAAATCCTTGCTGCTAAATCCTTTCATTTCCAATAGACAAACAGCCAAAGCATCACCTATTACCAATTGTGCAGTTGTACTGGTAGTAGGAGCGAGGTTATTTGGGCAGGCTTCTTTTTCAACAAATGAATTTAAAGTGAAATTGGCTTGTTGCCCTAAGAAAGAATTTTTATTTGCTGTAATGGCTATAAGTTTGTTACCTCCGTTTTTTATAAGAGGAACCAGGACTTTAATTTCCGGGGTATTTCCACTTTTGGAAATACAAATAACTACATCATTAGATTGTATAGTCCCTAAATCACCATGAATAGCATCTGCAGCGTGCATAAAAATCGAAGGGGTTCCTGTAGAATTAAGAGTTGCTACTATTTTTGTGGCAATAACAGCACTTTTACCTATACCTGTAATGACAACCCTACCTTTAGAATTGTAGATGTATTCTACAGTTTCTGAAAAGTCTTTATCTACTAAAGGAATGAGATTTTTAATAGCGTTGGCCTCTATTTCTATTACTTTTTTAGCAATGTCAATAATCGGAGTTTGATCGCTCAAAATTTCTGTTTTTTGTTTTTGTATAATTAAAGATTATGTTATCTTTAGTTAGTGCAAATGTATGTAAAATAGTAAAACGAAAGAATGAGTTTAGTTGAAATTGACTTACAGGCATCATTAAAACAATATTTCGGATTTAGCCAGTTTAAAGGATTACAGGAAGAGGTAATTAAAAGCATTGTAAATAACGATAATACTTTTGTTATTATGCCAACCGGGGGAGGGAAATCTCTTTGTTATCAGCTTCCTGCATTAATAAAAGACGGTACAGCTATAGTCGTATCTCCATTAATTGCCTTGATGAAAAATCAGGTAGATGCAATACGAGGAATTTCAGATAATGATGGGATTGCTCATGTTTTAAATTCTTCCCTCAATAAAACTGAAGTAAAAAGGGTAATGAGTGATATCAGATCGGGTGTTACCAAATTACTTTATGTAGCTCCGGAATCTCTTACGAAGGAAGAGTATGTTGAGTTTTTAAGATCTGTCAGTATTTCATTTGTAGCTATAGATGAAGCTCACTGTATTTCAGAATGGGGGCATGATTTCAGACCGGAATACAGAAATCTTCGCACCATAATAAAACGTCTTGGAGGTGATATCCCGGTGATCGCTTTAACAGCAACAGCAACTCCTAAAGTTCAGGACGACATCCTTAAAAATTTGGGAGTAACTAATGCCAATACGTTTAAAGCCTCTTTTAACAGACCTAATCTATTTTATGAAGTACGGCCTAAGACTAAAAATGTAGATGTAGATATTATTCGTTTTATAAAGCAAAACCAGGGAAAGTCTGGGATTGTTTATTGTTTAAGCAGAAAGCGAGTAGAAGAATTGGCTCAGACATTACAGGTAAATGGTATTAGCGCAGTACCGTATCACGCTGGTCTGGATGCTAAAACACGATCAAAGCATCAGGATATGTTTCTTATGGAAGATGTCGATGTAGTAGTTGCTACAATAGCTTTCGGAATGGGGATAGACAAACCGGATGTTCGTTTTGTAATACATCATGATATCCCTAAAAGTATTGAGAGTTATTATCAGGAAACCGGAAGAGCAGGAAGAGATGGAGGAGAAGGGCATTGTTTAGCTTTTTACGCTTATAAGGACATTGAAAAGCTGGAAAAATTTATGTCTGGAAAACCTGTTGCCGAACAGGAAATAGGACATGCACTTTTACAGGAAATAGTGGCTTATGCAGAAACTTCTATCTCCAGAAGGAAATTTATTTTACATTATTTCGGGGAAGAGTTTGATGAGAAAACCGGTGAAGGCGGGGATATGGACGATAATGTCCGCAACCCTAAAAAACAAGTAGAGGCTAAAGACGACCTTGAAAAATTACTGACGGTTGTAAGAGATACGAAACAAAAGTTTAAGTCAAAAGAAATAGTTAATGCTTTGATTGGAAAAGTTAATGCATTAATTAAATCGCATAAAACAGATGAACGTCCGTTTTTTGGAATCGGGAAAGATAAAGAGGGACGTCATTGGATGGCCTTGATAAGACAAGCTTTAGTAGCCAAATTGCTTAAAAAGGAGATAGAAACTTATGGAGTTCTCTTTTTAACCAAAGCAGGAGAGGCATTTTTAGAAAGTCCTCAGTCTTTTATGATGACAGAAGATCATGTTTTTGATGAAGATAATGACGACGGAATTATTACGGCTGGTAAATCCGGAGGAGGGGCAGCAGATGAGAATTTGTTAAAAGCGCTTAAAGATCTTAGAAAAAGAGAAGCAAAATCTTTTGGAGTACCTCCTTTTGTCGTTTTTCAGGATCCGTCTTTAGATGATATGGCTTTAAAGTATCCTATCAACATGGCAGAACTGATTAATGTACATGGTGTAGGTGAAGGAAAGGCAAAAAAATATGGAAAACCATTTGTGGCACTTATTGCTAAGTATGTAGAAGAAAACGATATACTAAGACCAGACGATTTGGTTGTCAAAAGTACAGGAACCAATTCTGCTCTAAAGCTTTATATTATTCAAAGTGTAGACAGAAAGCTACCTTTAGATGATATTGCAGCTGCTAAAGGACTTGAAATGCCTGATTTTATTAAAGAAATGGAACAGATTGTCTTTAGTGGCACAAAGCTAAATATAAATTATTGGGTTGACGAAATTTTAGATGAAGATCAACAAGAAGAACTTCATGAATATTTCCTGGAAGCCGAAAATGATAAGATCTCAACCGCTATAGAAGAGTTTGACGGTGATTATGAAGATGAAGAAATTCGCTTATACCGAATTAAATTTATCAGTGAAGTTGCTAATTAATTCTTTTATCTAATGTCATTTCTGTGAAAACAGGAGTCTATTTCAAGAGAACTAATCATGTTATTTTAAAAAGCATTTTGCATCAAAAACTGATCTTCAAAATAATATAATTATTCCTGGTGCAGAAGCGATTACAAATTTTTTAAAAATCGCTATTTTATTATAGGTTCAATATTAATTCCATTCCGTTTAACTCAGATACTATAAGATCGGGAACCGGATGACCTTCCTGAAAACTGAAAAGGTTTTACCATCCTGTATACAGAAATAAAAAAGCAGTAAAAAAGTGAACAGACAATTCTAAGATAGATAAGTTGACGAGATGGATTCATTTCATATTGAGAAAATGAAACAAGCTGGAATTTGTTACAAATAAAAAACTCATCAAATCTGATGAGTTTTTTATTGTGATATTGATGATATTTTATTGAATACTAACAATTTCTAAGTCAAATACTAAATCTGAATTCCCTGGAATCGGACCATAATCTGCTTCTCCGTAACCCAGGTGAGGAGGAATAAAGAGTCGTATTTTATCCCCAATTTTCATTAATTGTAATCCTTCTCTAAAACCTGGAATTAATTGAGCATCTGGGCTATAATCCATAGAAACCGGGCTGTAACGCCTTGCATCTTTTCTTCTTTGATCAAATTTACCATGATCTTTAGCTACACTTTCTATATTGCTGTCAAATAAATTTCCATCAGTAAAATATCCTGCGTAATTCACTAAAACTTTATTTCCTGTTTTTGGCTTTTCACCATCTCCTTCTTTGGTAAATAAGATTTTTAATCCGGAAGGTAATTCTTTTGCTTCTTCTTTCTGAGTACTAAATTCTCCAACTAACTTCTCAGTAACTGCTTTTAGCCTGGCGATTCTTTCTTCTTCTCTTTTAGTAATACCTTCAAAATAATCAGTCATTACACGTACAGCATCAAAAGCTTTAGCATCTTTTCCCTGACGTACAATTTTTACAGTATTGATAACTACATCATCAACAGGCTTATTTCTTAGATTTCCTTCAATTTTTGTTTCAATATTAGCTATGGTATCAACAACTTCCATACCTTGAACTACTTTTCCGAAAACAGAATACCCTCCGTTTAAAGATGGATAATCCTGGTGAGTGATGAAAAACTGAGATCCATTAGTATCAGGACCAGCATTTGCCATAGAGATCACACCACGATCATGAACTAAACTGTCTACAATTTCATTATCGAAACGATACCCGGGTGTTCCGGCACCAGTACCGGTTGGATCTCCGCCCTGGATCATAAAATCCTTAATTACTCTATGGAAAATAACGCCTTCATAATATTTTTTACCTTTTAAGCTATCACTTACAAAAGGACTGGTTCCTTCTGCCAGAGTAATAAAATTTGCAACAGTGACTGGAGTAGCGTCTTGAGTGAATTTAATAACTATATTTCCTTTATTGGTTTGTATATCTACAAAAAGGCCATTACCTAGCTCTCTGTAATTTGTAGACTTACAACTGACTAATAGTGTAATTAAAATTAAGGATAAAAGTTTTATACGTTTCATTGTGGTATTATTTGATCAAATAGATTAATTCTAAATATTTAATGTTTCTGTGGATGAGTTAATTTGTACCTTCTGCTATCTCTACAATATCTAATAGTGTAACTGTACAAATTATCGGAACATTAGTTCCTATTTTATTATTATCTCCATGATAACCATGTGCTAATGCAGATGGGAAAACAAAAGTCATTGTTTCTCCTTCTTTAATCAATTTTACAGCTGTTCGCAACCCCGGAAAAAGTTCTACTTTATCAACTTTTATGGTTTGTTCACCAACATCTTCTTTGGCATAAATAATAGTATCGTCAATAGTTCTAATTTCATATGACAGTTTAATAACATCATCAGTTTTTGGATAATAATTTGCCGATTCATTTTTGATGTTATAGTAATAAGAATAACCATTGGGAGAAGAAATATAAGTATGTACCGTATCTCTTTCAATAATAGTACGTATTTGCTCTTCTTCAAAAGCCAACAACTGTTTATTTCTGTCAATAGACTCCTGGATAAACGTTGTCCCGGTTTTTACAGATACCGGCCTTCTGGCTTGTGGTTCTCTACAACTAATTAAGATTAGAAGTACAGATAGGCTACAAAGTATGTTCTTCATTTTGTTGGAGTTGGGGTTTATACTTTTCTATAACTCGTTTAAAATAATTTATTGTTTCATCCATAGTTAAATCACTTCTTCCTCCTGCTGCATTGGTGTGACCGCCTCCATTAAAGTAATTACGGGCAAATTCATTAACTGAAAAACTTCCTTTAGAACGAAAAGATATTTTTATATAATCTTCTGCCTGGTTTTCTATAAAAATTATAGCCACTTTGATTCCTTTCAAAGACAGTCCGTAGTTTACAAAACCTTCTGTATCTCCTTTTTTGAAATCGTACTGTTGTAATTCAGATTTTGTCAGGGTAATGTAAACGGTATTATATTCTTTAAGCACTACTAAATTTTTCAGAGCACACCCTAATAACTGTAATCTACTTAAAGAATTGGTATCGTATAACGCATTGTGTATTTCTGAGTTGTTTGCCCCTTTATCTATCAGATCAGCCACAACCCTGTGTGTCACACTTGTAGTAGAAGGGAAGCGAAAGGATCCTCCGGTATCTGTTAAAATTCCGGCATAAAGACAGGTGGCTATATCTTTATCTATTTTTTCGAGATCGTTCATTTGTTCTATAAAATGATACACCATTTGACAGGTCGAACTCATAGAAACATCAGAATACATATATGTAGCATAATCATCTGGTTGTTGATGATGATCTATCATAGCAAAAGTAGCATTAATAGCTTCTAAATAAGGTTTCATCTCATCTATTCTGTTAAATGAGTTAAAATCTAAAGTAAAAATGAAATCGGCTTTATCGATCAAGGAAATAGCAGTTTCTTTGTCTGAATCAAACTTAACGATAGTTTCCTCTCCCGGCATCCATTTTAAAAATTCGGGATAATCATTTGGAGCTATAACCTTTACATTATGATCAAACTTATTTAAATAATGATATAATCCTAATGTACTTCCAATAGCATCACCATCTGGATTTTTATGCGGAATAATAACTATATTCTTTGGAGATGATAACGCTTTTTTTAGATCTTGTATGTCGTTCATTTTCATTGGCGGCTAAGATACAATTTTATAACATATGATTAATTTTAGATGAAGTACATTTACACTTTAAATAATAACCTTATACAATGAGAATAAATTACCTTATAGCAATAGCTATGTTTTCTTTAATCAATTCGTGTTTTAGTCAGTCTGCTAACAAAGAAATACAAGCCGATTTTGTAATTAGTTTTGGATCTTGTAATCGGACAGATCTTGAGAATAAATTGTGGGACGATATCCTGGAAGTTAAGCCTAACCTGTGGATTTGGGGGGGTGATAATGTTTATGCAGATACAGATGATATGCAGAAAATGCGTGCAGATTATCAGAAACAATTGAATGTTGAAGCGTACCAAGAGCTAATAGCAACTACAAATATATTAGGTACGTGGGACGATCATGATTATGGTTTGGATGATGGCGGAACAGAGTTTCATAAAAAGAAAGAGAGTCAGCAAGAGTTTCTGAATTTTTTAGGAGTTCCTCAGAATGATGTTAGAAGAAAGCGAGAAGGAGTTTATATGTCCCAGATTTTTGAAACAGATAAAGGAGTAATTAAAATTATTGTTTTAGATACACGATATCACAGGACATCTATTATTAAAAATAAAGAAGGAAAGAAAAGGTATACTCCTAATGAATACGGAGAAGGTACTGTTTTAGGACAAGCACAATGGAAGTGGTTAGAACGGGAGTTGTATAATTCTGAAGCCGATTTTAATATTGTAGTGAGTAGTGTTCAACTATTATCGGGGAAGCATGGATGGGAAACCTGGGGGAACTTCCCTCATGAAGTAGATCGTTTTTTAAATTTAGTAAAAGAAAGTAAAGCTAAAGGAGTTGTTGTACTATCGGGAGATCGTCATATTTCTGATTTTTCTAAAAAAGAAATTGAAGGGATGGATTATCCTCTGATTGATTTTACTTCAAGCGGACTTACACATTCTGCAACTGTTAATAAAGGAGAAGAAAATCCGTATAGAGTTGGGAATCTGGTAAATCAATTGAGCTTTGGAGTTTTAAAATTTAACTTTGATGAACAATCTGTTACCATGGAAATGATTGGTGATGAGGGAAAAGTTTATCAAACCATTAAGCAATTGTATTAAATCTTGCTATTATGATTAAAAGCATTACTTTTGCCCAAAATTTTTAAGAAGATGGCAACAAATAGAACTTTTACAATGATCAAACCCGATGCTGTTGAAAACGGACACATAGGGGGAATATTAGAAAAAATTACAGCTGCAGGTTTTAAAATTGTAGCAATGAAATATACACAGCTTAGCAAAAGAGATGCAGAAGCATTTTATGCAATTCATAGCGAGCGTCCGTTTTTTGGAGAATTAGTTGAATTTATGACAAGAGGACCTATTGTAGCAGCTATTCTTGAAAAAGATAATGCAGTAGAAGATTTTAGAGCTCTTATTGGTGCTACAAATCCTGCAGAAGCAGCAGAAGGAACTATCAGAAAATTATATGCGACTTCTATTGGAGAAAATGCAGTTCACGGTTCAGACAGTGATGAGAATGCAGCTATAGAAGGTGCTTTTCATTTTTCTGGAAGAGAAATATTCTAGAACGAATACAGTTTCAATCATATAAAAAACAGCATTAAGAATGATTATTCTTAATGCTGTTTTTTTATTTACAGGCTTTCTAATTTTTTTAGAACTGCCGCTTTGAAACTTCTGCTGATGGGTAATGCTTTTGTATCAATTTCTACCCATTCATTGGTATACGATGCTATAAACAGGTACGAAACTATAAACGACCTGTGTATCCTTAAAAAATCTTTTCCCGGTAGTTTTACTTCAATATTACTAATGGTTTCTCTCGTTATTATAGTTTTATTAGTAGTATAAATTTGTAAATAATCCCCAAGACTTTCAATATACTTTATATCATTAAAATTGATCTTAATCATTTTTCGCTCAGACCTGACAAACATAAATTGTTTAGGAAGGTCATCAACCTTTTCTGTATTGGATGCATTTTGGTGTGAATAAATCTTAAAATACTTACTGATACTTTTTAATAAACGTTCATATGAAATAGGCTTTAGAAGGTAATCTACTGCCAATAAATCAAAACCATCTACAGCATATTCACGGTATGCTGTTGTAAAAATTACTTTAATCTTTTCATTTATAGATTTAGCAAATGATAATCCAGATACTTCCGGCATGTTTATGTCAAGAAAAATCAGATCTATAGCATGTGCATTTATAATATTAAAAGCTTCAATAGCATTACTGCAAGACGCGATTAATTTTATGCTTTTGATTTTAGATAAATGTGTCTCCAAAATCTCTCTTGCAACCGGTTCGTCATCAACAATAATACAAGTGGTTTGTTCAGTCATTTTTATTATTTATAAGATTAATGAAGAGAGAAACTTTAAACGAGCATTCACTATTCTCAATTTTTAATGTATGCCTGTTAGGGTATGCCAATTCTAATCGTTTTCTTATATTTTTCAGACCTATGCCTTCAGGAGAAATATTTTGTTTTTCGTAACCTTTTACAGAGTTTTCAATAACAAATGCTAATGTACTGTCTTTAATTTTTAATTGCATGGTGATATGAAGCTTACCGTCTATAATGCTGCCATGTTTAAAACTGTTTTCTACAAATGGAATGAGAAGCATAGGTGCAATTTCAAGATGAGTAATAGAACCATTAATTTTAAAATCGGTACATAATGTATTTTGAAATCGCATTTTTTCCAGTGCGATATAATCTTTAATGTGTTCAATTTCTTCTTCTAAACTAACCATAGGTTTATCTGCCTGGTAAAGTAAATAATCCAATAAATTGGATAGTTTTAAGATCATATCAGGAGTATCTTCTGCTTTTTTTAATGCAAAACCATAAAGTGTATTTAATGTATTGAACAGAAAATGTGGATGTATTTGCATTTTTAGGTAATAGAGTTCCTGTTCTTTTAATTTTAATTGCCCTTCTAACAATTTATTTTTTAATTCTTTGTTTTCTGAAATAGATGAATAGTTATGCTTTAATAATTTGAAAGCGCTAACCAATATCACAACGAGATAAACTACAATTAAAATAGAAGGGATATTTCTACTCATAGGAGGCATTTCTTCCAGGCTCAAATCTGATAAGAAAATAAGTCCGTAAAAAATAGAAAGAACAATAATGAAGCAAGATAAGATTAAAGTATAAATACTATAAAGAATAAAGAGTTTGTATTTTTTTGGAAGTAAATAACCGGGAATCAAATAATAATTAACTGTATATGTGGTTCCCATAGTTACAGGCATTAGAAAGCATGAAAAGGTGAAAACATAACTTATGTTAGTACTGTTGTAACCAAAAAAATAAACATAAAAAAACAAAATACCTATCCAAAAAATTATATGTAATCCCAATTTTAAAAGAAGGGAATAGAGAAGTTGTTTTTTTACCATATCTCATACAATATCCGAATATTTTTGGAATCGTTGTTCTAATATAGACGAACGACAATTTTAGTGAGGCATTTAACGGAAATTCGTTTTATATTTACATATCTGGTGCTAAACCGGTTAAAATCATGCTATAAATGGTTGATGGTCGAGAAAAAAACTTTTGTAGAATAATGTGCTCTAGATTTGAACATATTCATTTAAAAATATGGTTATGATCACATTCTTAATACTTCAAAAATCAAAAAGTACACTTACCATTATAAACGACCGATTGCATGAAGGAGGTTTTTTTATAATGTCGCTGATATTAATATGTGGACTTATTTCTCTTTTCCTGATTTTTAGAGGCTTCTTGTCTTTAAGGAAATCAGGAAAAAATATTGATAAACATATCCGGTTAATTAATGCTATTGGACTTTTTGTTTTGGTTTTAGGAGTATTCGGGCAATTGTTAAAATTAATAGTAACCCTGGATAATTTACATTTTCAAGATAATGCAACAGTTAATGAATTAGCAGGAGGTTTAAAATATACCATGCTGCCAACTTTATTTGGTTGTTTCTTTTTTCTTGTCGGACGCTTTTTTACAATTATCCTGAGCTGGCTTAGTGTGAATAAATAAAGTAACCCTTCTCACATAAATGCTTTATTTTCCTCAATCAGACTCTTTAAGAGAAAAATATTTTCTGGATACCCTTCACTTTAAATCTTATAAAAAATGATTAAAAAAACGTTCTTGTTTTGTATGTGCTTGTGTGCTTTTGTTATTAACGCACAACAACTAAATGAATCTAAAATAGATAGCTTACTAAATTTAATTGCATCTAAAGATGAGGTTATGGGAAGTATTTCCATATATTCAAACGGAAAAGAAATCTATAACAAGTCTATTGGATTTGCAGATGTAAAAAATCGGTTACAAGCAGATGAGTTTACAAAATACAGAATAGGATCTGTTACAAAAACGTTTACTGCTACGGTTATCATGCAACTCATTGAAGAAGGAAAACTAACCCTGGATACTCCATTAAAAACTTTTTTCCCTTTAATTCCTAATGCAGATAAAATAGATATAGAATCGCTGCTAAAGCATCAAAGCGGATTATTTAATGTAACAGAAGAAAAAGATTTTTCAACCTGGATGTTGGAACATCAAACCAGAGAACAAATGCTGGCTCGTTTTATCAAGAATGGAACCATATTTGAACCTAAAACAAAAACGATGTATTCTAATACAAACTTTATCCTGTTATCATATATAGCTGAAGCTATAGAAGATGATAATTTCTCTAATATCATTGATGCGAGAATAGTAAAACCTCTTAAATTGAAACGAACGGGAATAGGACAATCAATCCAATCAAAAGATAATGAAGCATTATCTTATGTAAAGCGAGACGGTAACTGGAAACTTTTACCGGAAACTAATATGAGTGCTCCGATGGGAGCCGGTGCGATAGTGTCTACTCCAAAAGAGATCAACACTTTTTATGAAAACTTATTTTCCGGAACATTGGTTTCTAAAACTTCTCTATTGAAAATGAAAGGAGAGCAAGGAGGAGTAGGAATGGGGATGTCTAATTTTTTCATCATGGGGAAAGATTCGTACGGACATGCGGGTAGGATTGACGGATTTGAATCACTTGCCATTTATTTTCCAAAAAACAAACTTTCTATAGCATTCACTGCAAATGCTTTAAATGTTTCGGTACAGTCTGTTTTAATTCCGATTTTTGAGTTGATTTTTGGAGAGGATACCAAAAAAGAAAATGAACTTTCGTATCAACTGGCATCGAAAGATCTCAATGTGTATTTAGGAGTTTATAACAGTTCGGAAACTCCTGTTGAAGTAGTTTTTTCAAAAAATGAGAATACCTTAATCGCAAAAACTCAGGGCCAACCTCCATTTAATTTAACCCCTATTGGAGAAGATTTTTTTAAATACCCCGTCCTGGGATTAACTTTTAAATTTAATAAGACGACTCAAACCGTAATTATAGAGCAAGGAGGGAGTAATTCTTTTGAATTAAAAAAAGTTGATAAAAAGTAATAGTAGTAGTGTAATTTTGTCAACGGAGGATGAGGGTTTTAACTAATTCTTTCCCTAATTCTTCGTTGATCATTTTTATAATTTTTTCTTTTCCGTAACTTAATTCTTCACGTAATACAGAAGAAGTAAGATTTACATAAAGCGTGGTTTGTTTTAATTGAATGTCTGAAGTATAATTATTAACACCACTTCCCATAAGGTTTTTCCAGGCATCTCTTACTTCTATTTTATCGATACCACTTTGTAGTTTATGCTCTTCGATAAAATCTTTTAAAGCATCGTTGATAGAAATATGATCGTTATTTCTTCTTGCCATTATTTACTCTCTAAATTTAATTTTTCAAACCTTTTGTAAAAGTACTTTAAATTATTCTCATTTATGATGACGAGTTCTTCTTTGTTTAATTTTAGAATTACCTCTTTCCATTCAGATAAGGAATTTTTGTAGTGTAAGGCCTGTTTCTTGTTATCCGAATGAATGGTGAATTCCTCAGCATCATCTGAGGTGTAAAAACTTCCATCGAGTTTGGGTTGTAATTTTTTCCGGTAACCTGACGAATCATTTTTTAATAGTATGTAATCAATACTTTGGCTAATGGTGTATTCTTTTGAGTTTCCATCCGGGAGAATAACCTTTTCAATTTCCCAATATCCTTCAAGCTGTTTTAAGTCAATAGCCTCTTTTTTAGTACAGGAAACTATTAGTGATGTGATTAATAAGTATAAAAATAATTTTCTCATCTGTTTAAAAATTAAAGCTTGAAGATTTGATATGACTGATGTGTCTCTCTAACTGCGGCTTCTGTTCTTTCGGCATGGGTATCACTTATAAAAAGCTGCCCGAAATCTTCTTTATTTACCATTTTTATGATTTGAGTAACACGATTTTCATCCAATTTATCAAAAATATCGTCAAGAAGAAGAATAGGGTTTTCCTTAACAACAGATTTGATAAAATCAAATTGCGCCAGTTTTAAAGCGATCAGAAAAGATTTTTGTTGCCCCTGGCTACCAAATTTTTTTATAGGATAAGAAGCAATCTTAAAACTTAAATCGTCTTTGTGTATACCAACACTCGTATATTGAACAGCCCTGTCTTTCTGAATACTTTTTTCAAGAAGCTCTTTTAAATTTCCTTCAAAAAGATGACTTTCATAAGTAATGTCAATAGTTTCCTGATCTCCAGAAATGGTAGCATACCTGCTTTTTAAAATAGGAGCAAAACGTGTTATGAATTTTTCTCTCTCATTAAATATCTCGGTACCTAACTGATTGAGCTGTTCATTATAAATAGATAATGTTGCTTCATCAAAAGTATTATTTAAGGCAAAATATTTAAGTAACGAATTTCGTTGCGAGAGTACTTTATTGTAATTGATAAGACATGTCAGGTAAGCCTTATTAGATTGAGAAATAACGCTGTCCATAAACTTTCGTCGTGTATCACTTCCTTCGGTAATTAAATCCCTGTCTGCAGGAGAAACAATAACCAGCGGAACAAAACCGATGTGATCTGAAAGCCTGTCATATGCTTTTGCATTTCGCTTGATTACTTTTTTTTGTCCTTTTTTAAGGCTGCAGATAATTTTCTCTTCCCGATCCTGTTTTTCAAACTCTCCATCAACTACATAAAAATCTTCTCCATGCCTGATATTTTGAGAAGCAATCGGATTAAAATAACTCTTCCCGAATGACAACGTATATACAGCATCTAATACATTTGTTTTTCCAATACCATTATTCCCTACGAAACAATTTATTTTACTATCAAATTCAAAAGATTGCGATGAAAAGTTTTTATAATTAACAAGAGATAGTTTTTTTAAGAACATTACTGAATTCTAAATAGATAAGTTAATAGTGCTGTTTATGCAAAATAATGGTAAATTATTCAAAATTATCAAATAAATTACCTTTCCTTTTTCAAATAAAATTTTATTTTTGCCGCACAAATTATGAATTATGGCGACATATAAGAAAAGAGGGAATAAACCTTCTAAGCAAAAGAAGGAAGAAAATATTTTGGAAGAGCAGAGTACAACTGCAGAAGTTTTCAGTACTTTAGATAAAAGCGCATCGAAAACCGAAGAATGGGTTGCCAGAAATCAAAAATACATATTAGGTGTTATTGGGGTAGTAGTAGTGGGTATTCTTGGTTTTTTAGGATATAACCAATTCATTCAGGCTCCAAAAGAAAAAGAAGCTTCAAATGAAATGTTCCTTGCGCAACAATATTTTGATCAGGCTGTAAATGCAGCAGATAATGATTCTCTGTATAACTTAGCTTTAAATGGTGCAGAAGGTAAATATGGATTTATAGATATTATTGATAAATACAGTGGTACTAAGGCTGCTAATCTTGCTAAATACAGTGCAGGAATGGCATATCTTAACATGAATCAGTACCAGGAGGCAGTTTCTTATTTGGGAGATTTTTCTTCAGATGATCTTATCTTAGGAGCTTTAGCCAAAGGTGGATTAGGAGATGCATTTGTACAGTTGAATCAATTAGATGATGCTCTAGAGTATTACGAGAAAGCGGTTAAACACAGTACAAACGATTTTATAACACCAAGATTTTTGTTAAAAGCCGGATTAACTGCTTTAGAGTTGAATCAAAACGATAAGGCATTAAAGTATTTTACAAGAATTAAAGAGGAATTCCCTGATACAGAGCAAGGAAGAACTATAGATACTTTTATTGGTAAAGTAGAAGCGCTAAAATAATGGCTACTGAAAATAAAAATTTATCACTTTACGATAAGACGACAATCCCAAATGCGAAAAACCTTCGGTTTGGGATTGTCGTTTCAGAATGGAACGAATCTATAACTGAAGGCCTGTATCAAGGTGCAATAGAGGCATTGTTGGATTGCGGTGCTAAGGAAGAAAATATTGTTCGTTGGGATGTTCCCGGAAGCTTTGAACTCACTTATGGGAGTAAAAAAATGCTTCAGACATTACAGGTAGATGCTGTTATTGCTATAGGAAGTGTAATTCAGGGAGAAACCAAGCATTTTGACTTTGTATGTAGTGCTACTGCACAAGGTATCAAAGATTTGAATGTGCAATATGATATCCCTGTAATTTTTTGTGTCCTTACAGATAACACCATGCAGCAAGCCATTGAAAGAAGCGGTGGCAAGCATGGTAATAAAGGCACAGAGGCCGCTATTGCCGCTATTAAAATGGCAAGCTTAGGAAATTAATTCTCTTGTACTTTATTATTTTATGGCATAAAAATTGTTTTATTTATGCTGTAACAGTTTTCAAATAACTATTTCTGGTAAAAAACAACCTTATTTTTTCAGATCCTTTAAGATATATTTGTTAACATTTTTTAGGATTACTATCAAGGCTGTTTCTGCTATTTTAAGTACTTTTGATTAATCCATATTTAATATTATGAGACTTCCGACTCTTTTTAAACAGCCTAAAAATAAAAGTTATAATTATACGCCGAGGTATTATGACGAGAGAAAAGAACGTATAGAAAACTTAATGAAGCAAAAGGAAGTCAAGACCAATGAAGAATATTTTAATGGATACCGTAGAAAGAGCTATAGAGATGACTGGAAATCTGTTAGAGATAAAAAAGCTGATAAAGACGGGCGTTTGCGCTTGTATGTGATAGTTATACTTCTTTTAATGTTTACAGTTGTAGCCCTTAAATATATTAACCTAGATAAGTTTTTTTAATGGCCGATATTATTCAGCTTTTACCAGATCATGTTGCAAATCAGATAGCTGCAGGTGAGGTGGTACAAAGACCTTCTTCTGTAGTGAAAGAACTCCTGGAAAATGCTATAGATGCAAAGGCAACTTCTATAAAACTTATTATTAAAGACGGCGGGAAAACCCTTATACAAGTGATTGATAATGGTATAGGGATGAGTACTACAGATGCCAGGCTCAGTTTTGAAAGGCATGCTACTTCCAAGATTCGGTTTGCCGAAGATCTTTTTCACCTTAACACAAAAGGATTTAGAGGTGAAGCCCTCGCCTCAATTGCTGCGATTGCGCATGTAGAAATGAGTACTAATCAGGCCGATGTTGATGTAGGGACTCAAATAAAAATAGAAGGGAGTACTATAATTTCCCAGGAAGCTATAGTAACACCTAAAGGAACCTCGATAGCCGTTAAAAACCTTTTTTATAACATCCCGGCGAGGCGAAATTTCTTAAAGTCAGACCAGGTAGAGTTAAGACATATTATTGATGAATTTCAACGGGTAGCATTGGCACATGCAGATATCCACTTTGAAATGTATCATAATGGAAATGAAATTTTTAATTTACCACTAGCCAATTTAAGGCAACGTATTGTTAGGGTTTTCGGGCCTAAAACGAATGAGCGGTTGGTGCCGGTAGAAGAGCATACGGAAGTAGTTAAAATATCAGGTTTTATAGGAAAACCTGCCTTTGCAAAAAAGAGTAGGGGAGAACAGTTTTTCTTTGTGAATAACAGGTTTATTAAAAGTCCGTACCTTCATCATGCTATAATTAATGCTTATGAAGGATTGATTAAAGAACAGACCTACCCTAGTTATTTTCTGTATTTTGAAGTAGATACTGCTAGCATAGATATCAATATTCACCCTACTAAAACAGAGATTAAATTTGATGATGAGCATACATTATATGCGATATTAAGATCTTCTGTTAAGCATAGTTTGGGACAATTTAGTATTAGCCCTGTATTAGATTTTGATAGGGATAAGAATCTGGATACTCCATATGCTTATGCACAAAAAGAAGTACAAACTCCAACTATACAAGTTGATGCCAATTTTAATCCGTTTCATGGTGAGAAACAGACTGTTTCACCTGGAATGAAAACCAGTTTTAGAAAAGAAAAGTCGACCAACTGGGAGAGTTTGTATACAGGTTTAAAAGCAGATGAAGAAGAAACAGGATTTAATGAAATTGAAGTTGAATCGGCTGAGGTAAGTGGTAATTTATTCGAATCTGATATCCATGAAGATAAGATCACAAGGACCACGTATCAGATTCATAGAAAATATATAGTAGCTGCCATTAAATCAGGGATGGTAGTTATAGATCAATATAAAGCACACCAACGTGTGTTATACGAACAATTTTTAAAGAATATAACAGTAAAAGAAGCATTAAGTCAACAACTTTTGTTCCCTTTGGTTCTGAATTACTCAGTAGCTGATATGGCCTTGATTAAAGAATTGAGTGAAACGTTATCACATACCGGATTCGCTTTTTCTAAGATAGAAGATGAAGCATTGGAGATCACAGGAATTCCTATGAATGTAGCAGAAAGCGAAGTGAGTATTATTTTAGAACAATTGCTGGTCGATTTTCAGGATGGAATTCCGGATAGCGGATTCTCTCAGGTTGATTTGCTTTCTAAAACATTGAGCAAAACACTAGCTGTAAAACCCGGAGAATTAATGAATACAGGAGCACAAGAAGCACTGGTAAATGACCTTTTTGCCTGTACAGAACCAGAATTATCACCTTTTAATAGGCCAACGTATACAACAATTACTGTTGAAGAATTAGATAAAAGATTTTTGTAAATGAGAATTACTGAAACTGTAAAACATTTAATAATAATAAACGCTCTCTTGTGGGTTGCTACACTTACTATAGGCGCAAACGGAGATTTGTTTAATAATTTATTTGCCCTTCATTTTCCTAAAAATGACCTTTTTCAGCCTTGGCAAATTTTAACGCATATGTTTATGCATGCTTCTTATATACCTAATGGAGCAGGAGGTACTACTATTTATTTCCAGCATATTTTGTTCAATATGTTTGCGTTGTGGATGTTTGGAAGCCCTGTGGAGCAAACATTTGGGAAAAAGAAATTTATTTTCTTTTATATCTCTGCAGGATTAGGAGCAGCACTTATTACTTTGGGAGTAAGTTATTTTCAGTATCAGTCAGGTGTTAATGAATTGGTAGCCAATGGAGCGAGTGTTGGTGAAATTGAGCAATTATTGAGACAATTAAAACCCGGATACAGTTACACCCAGGGCCCATTAGCTAAGGTTTCTTCTTCTTATATAAGTACAATGGTAGGAGCGTCAGGAGCAATAATGGGGGTTTTAGTGGCTTTCGGAATGTTATTTCCTGAGTCTAAATTGATGCTTATTTTCTTACCGATTCCTATCAAAGCCAAGTATTTTATACCTGCTATTATTGGGTTGGATTTGTTTTCTGCACTTACCGGAGTTTCTGTTTTTAGCCCAAGCAATACCGCTTATATAGCTCACTTGGGAGGAGCTTTTGTAGGTTTTGTAATGATGTGGTACTGGAAGAGAAATAGTTTTAATAAAAATCGTTGGGACTTATGAGTATTTCTAATGATATAAAATATAAATATGCACGGCTTTCTATTGCAGAAAAAATTATTGTAATTAATGCAGCTGTTTTTATTTTAAATGTAGTTATCCCTTTTTTGTTCAGGCTTAATTCGAATACTATTGTAGGGTATTTTGAACTCCCTAAACGCTTTTCAGATTTTATCCAGCAGCCCTGGTCGATTATAACGTATACTTTTTTTCACGCGAATTTGATGCATATTTTTTTTAATATGCTATTGTTGTTTTACTCCTCACGAATTTTCTTGAACCTTTTTAGTGTTAAACGCTTTATAAATGTTTATTTCTTAGGAGGTATTACAGGAGGATTACTCTTCTTATTAAGTTATAACATTTTTCCGGTTTTTTTACAGGTGAATACAGCACTGATTGGGGCGTCTGCAGCAGTTATGGCTGTTTTGATATTTATTTGTACTTATCTCCCTAATCAGGAGGTGCGTGTTATCTTTTTTAATGTGAAGCTGTGGTATTTAGGAGCCTTTTTTGTGTTATTGGATTTGGTACAAATTCCGGTGAGTAATGCAGGAGGACATATCGCGCATTTAGGAGGAGCTTTATTGGGGTTTGTCTATGCAAAGAAATTGCAAGACGGAACAGATATTGGGAAATGGTTTGAAAATCTGATTTCCGGGATTGTAAATATGTTTACTCCAAGAAAAAAACGACCATTAAAAACAGTACATCGAAAACCCAATACTTCAACTTCGTCCAGAACCGGATCATCAAGGGCAAGTACCTTTAATAAAGGTGTTGAACAGCAAAAAATAGATGATATTTTAGATAAAATCAGTAAAAGCGGTTACGATAGCTTGTCTAAAGAAGAAAAAGATTATTTGTTCAAGACAGGGAAGGATTAAAGACTAAAGTAGGTGAAGAAACTTCGATATATAGGTAAGATCATCTTTTTGATGAATGCTGTTTTTGCAACATTATTATTGTTGTCATACATCTTACCTTATGTATTTTCTAAAAGCTTCCCTTTAATTTCTATATTAAGCCTTATCGTTCCTGTTTTAATCGTTATTAATTTTATATTTTTTATATACTGGGTAATCAGAAGAAAAAGGCAATTCTTGATGTCTTTTTTAATATTGCTGTTAGGATTTCAATATATTTCTTCTTTCTATAAATTCTCATCCAAGAAAGAAAATAAGGATAATATTGATTTTTCAATACTTAGCTATAATGTTCGTCTTTTTAATATATATGAGTGGATAAAAGAAGATGGAATTGATACTAAAATAGGAGATTTAATTCGTAAAGAAAACCCGGATATTCTATGCTTACAAGAATTCTATTATGAGAAAGAAAGTATGTTTGATTATTATCCGTTTAAATACATAAAATATAAAACGAAGAACCAAAAAACGGGTCAGGCAATTTTTTCTAAATATCCGATAATCACTCAAGGCTCTTTGGAATTCCCGGATACGGGTAATAATGCCATTTACGCAGATGTAATTAAAGGAAAAGATACGGTGCGTATTTATAATTTACATTTAGAATCTTTTCATATTGACCCGACGGAAGAAAGCATAAACCAGGAGAATTCAGGGCAGTTGCTTAAGAGAGTTAAAAATTCTCTTGTAGCTCAACAAGAGCAGGCAATTATTTTTGATGAACATCAGCAGAAATCTAAATATCAAAAAATAGTTTGTGGGGATTTTAATAATAATCAGTACTCAAATATTTATAAAATGATCAAAGGGGATATGAAAGATTCTTTTGAAGAAGCAGGAAGCGGTTTTGGAAGAACTTTTCATTTTAAATATTTCCCTATCAGAATAGATTTTATCCTGGTCGATGAAAATATCAAGGTAGTATCTCATGAAAATTTTGATATGAGATATTCAGATCATTATCCTGTAGGAGCATCTTTAGCGTTCTAAATACATAAAAATACAATCTGAAACATCAGCTAAGATATGTATCAGTAATGCCAATCCAATAAGCCTGGTTTTTTTAATCGCAAAAAGTATTGCATAAATACCAATAGCAATATAGCTATGTAAAGGATGGAAACCAATACTGCAACGATTGGCGTCAAAAACCGGTGTAGCTAGTAAGTGATCAAAGTCGATGAGCATGCCCAGCAACAGGAGAAAACCTATTTTTAAAAAATCTTTTTTGAAAAACAAATAACTTATCAGGAAAGGAAATAGAAAGTGTATGCCGTAATGAACAATAAAACGTAGCATTTACAAAGATATTTGCTGATTTTCTAAGTAACTTATTGCGTTTGTCCCTTCATTAAAAAGAAGATCCAGAATACTTAAGTTTTCTATAAAGCCATGTTTGTCTTGAAATACCTGGGTGTACTTTTCAAATGAATAAGTCGTTTCTTTTTTTGCGATTATTAGTTTTCTGAAATCGTGAATTTCTTGAGGCTCTTTTTCGTAAGAAGTTGTTTTATCAAAGATGAAGTCTAATTGCAGGCATTCTGAAATCAGATCGATGGTTTGAAAATTCAAATCCAGTAAAAAATTGTGTTTTTTTTCAAAAAGTGGCTGAAGTTCATCTTCATAAAATTCAAAAAAAGGAGAAGTTCTATAAGCAGTTTGAAGCGATTTCCAATGTTGCTTTTGCCAGTCAAAGTTATTTTCAATTTTTACATCTTTATATTTTTGTCGATTTTCACCACTGTGCTTGATAGGAACAGTTAACACTTGTTTTCCATTAGCTCCGTAAATATAAAGTCGGTTTCTGTACGTTTGCTTCTGATAATTATCTTCCATTTCAATCAAAAGCTGATCTGTATTCTTAGCAATCACTACAAAATGTGCTATAGAAGGAAAATAACCAGGGTGAATAAGACTTTTCATTTGCTAATCTGTTTATTCGTTTATTTGTTGAATTAACTATGAAGAAAACTCTTTAACTTCTTTACAAATGAATTAACTAGGCTGCTTTTCGTTTCTTGCGGAAATAATTAAAAACAAACCATCCCCCTAATGCGATTAGAAAATACCTTAAATAAGATACCGGTTTTCCACTACCTCCAACTGTTGTGAAAACACGATCCCATCTTACTTTGTTGAATAATCCTTTGGCATCTTTATCAAAACTCATCCATACAAAGACAGGTTTTCCTACTACATGATCATAAGGTACATACCCCCACATACGTGCATCCTGAGAATTGTTGCGGTTATCTCCCATCATCCAGTAGTAATCTTGCTTGAACGTATACGAATTGGCTTGCTGCCCATTAATCATAATCTGGTTTCCTCGAACACTTAACGTATTATCTTCGTATTCCTCAATAATCCTTTTATACAATGGAAGAACATCAAGGTTTAATTGAACAGTTTTACCAGCTTCAGGAATATAGATTGGACCAAAATGATCAACATTCCAATTGAAATTAGGGCTATGTGGAAATACCGAAGCATCTTTCTCTCCTTTTTGAGATTTTGCCCTTTCTATACTTAATATATTGGGGTTGTTTTTCAATTTGGCAACCTCCTCATCGGTTATGTATAAAGCATAGGTTCCTGAGTTATTTAACTGATGAACACTGTTACTAGAGATTCCGTAACGGTCGTGTAGATAGTTTAAATTTAATAGCCCTCCTTTTGTCTGAGCGATATATGAAAACTGTAATTTAGCCCTGTCCGGTAGCACATTTTTATTTCCATTGATATATACGTAACCATCTCGTACTTCTAAAGAATCTCCCGGAATACCTACACATCTTTTTACATAATTAGATCGTTTATCCAGGGGTTTATGACGAACTCCTTTTGAAGGATCGTCAATAACGACTAAAGTGTCTGCCGGCCAGTTGAAAACAACAATATCATTCCGTTCTATGTTTTCAAATCCGGGTAATCTAAAATAAGGGAGTTGAGGCTTTGGGAGATAAGACATTTTCCCTCCGGTAAACGGAATAGCATCATGGACCATAGGCATTGAAACTGTAGTCATTGGCGTTTTTGCCCCGTAATGAAATTTACTCACAAAGAGAAAGTCACCAACTAACAGTGTTTTTTCCAGGGAAGGAGTAGGAATTACATACGGTTGCATAAAATAGGTATGTACCAAAGTAGCAGCTACTACAGCAAATAAAATAGAACTGATCCATTCTCCTGCATCAGTACGTGGTTTTAAACTGCGATCTTCTATATATTTAACATCAAGTACATAATTCACATAAAAAATATAAAGCCCTAATGTCACAATTGCCAGTATGGTATCTTGCCTGCTGTTTCTGCCAAAGCTTCTAATGGTTTCAACCCACAATACCGGAAACATAATCTGATTCACGATGGGAATGAACAATAAAATAACCCACCACCATGGCCTGTTTATAATTTTCATTAATACTACAGCATTGTAGACAGGTACTAATGCTTCCCAGGCTTTTCTACCTGCTTTAACATAGAGTTTCCAGGTTCCTAAAAAATGAATCAACTGGATTACTAAGAAGAAAATAAGCCATTCCGTCATTGTCATGATTTATATTTTTATGTTTAGTGTCTTATATATGCTTTTGTTACATTTTTTAACCAAGGTTTAACACATCTTTCATGGTAAATACTCCCGTTTTTCCAATAATCCATTCGGCTGCTACAACAGCTCCTAATGCAAATCCCTGCCTGTTATGCGCAGTATGTGTTATTTCAATGGTATCTACTTCGCTTTTGTAAGCAATCGTATGTGTACCGGGAACATTCTCTATACGTTTGGCTGTAATCGGAATTTCATTTTCATCAGCCTTATCCAGTTGCCATCCTGTTTTGGAAGTGTTTTTAATAATTCCTTCTGCCAAAGAAATTGCAGTTCCGCTAGGCGCGTCTAGCTTTTGTGTATGATGAATTTCTTCCATTTCAATAGTATATTGATTTAGAGTTTTCATCATTTTAGCTAAATATTCATTCAGCTCAAAGAAAACATTAACCCCAAGGCTAAAATTAGAAGCATAGATAAAAGCCCCTTCATGTTTATTACAAAGTGCTATGGCATTGTCATAATTATCTAGCCAACCTGTAGTTCCCGAAATTACCGGGACATTATTTTCAATGCAAAGTTTTATATTGTTAAAAGCTGCAGTAGGGAGACTGAAATCTATGGCCACATCTGCTATCTTGATATCAAAATCGGTATTTTCCTTATCTATTTTGAGTACAATTTCATGCCCTTTTGCAACAGCAATTTGTTCAATTGCTTTTCCCATTTTTCCGTACCCTAAAAGTGCTATTTTCATACGTTTAAATTTTAGTAATTGGCTGAATAAAATAATTATAAAATTAAGGACGTATGCAATCGCTACGCTCTCACATTAATAATTTTAAACATTACCTTTTGTAAATATATTTTTAAAATTTGTTAATATTCGTTTCAAACGTTTAAATTTTATGATTAATTAAATAAGTGAATTAATTATGAAAAATTCAGGTCAAAAGTAAGAAATTATAAAGGTCAAAACTCATTTTAAAACCTAAAAGTAAGTGAGTAGCCGATATTAATCTTGTAGTCTATTTCATTTTGATAAATAAAAGGCTGGAAAGTAAGATCGTTACTAATGTTAAATTGTTTGAGATGAGCATCGACATTTGCATCTACGATATTTAAAACATATAGGCCAATAGTGACTATTAATGCCAATTCTCTATTCTCGTTAAAATTCTCTTGTGCATCCTGTAATGCCTGATCACTTATATCCGGATTTCCGGGTTGGATACCGTCTCCGTTAATATCGAAGAATTCATCGTCTTCAAAACCAGCTAAACGCCTTCTGAAGGCATCTCTGAACCTGTTGTATTCATTAGTGTTTTGAATGTAAAGTCCTATTCCAACACCTAAAGCTCCATAGACAATAGGAACCTTCCAGTATCTTTTATTGTATATCTGTCCTAAGCCAGGTAAAACAGCAGAGTAGAAGGCTGCTTTACTGGGAGATAACGGATTATAAATACTTTTTTTAAGTCCGATACTATCATTAATAATAATAGTATCTCTTTCTTTTTTTTGAGCAATTGTATAAAAAGAAGAAAAAATAAACACCCATATAAGGAGTAATCTGCCAGTCACTATTTTAAAAGTTTTTTTATGCGAATAAAATCTTCTTTAGAATGGAAAGGGATCGTTAATTTTCCTTTCCCATTTTTGGAAACTTTAATTTCTACTTTCGTAGAAAAATAGTCGGTAATTCCGCTTAAACTTTCTTCAACATAATCAGGTAACTTTTCCGATTTGGCTTTTACTGATTTAGAAGTGTTTTTTTGAGTTTTTCCCTGGTGCTCTCTAACAAGTGTTTCAGTATCTCTTACAGATAACCCTTCCGAAATTATTTTTTCGTAAATATCGAGCTGAGAAGACCTGTCATCAATATTAATTAAAGCTCTACCGTGACCCATGCTAACAAAACCATCTCTCATTCCGGTTTGAATAATAGGGTCTAGTTTTAAAAGTCTTAAATAGTTGGCAATTGTCGATCGTTTTTTTCCAACACGATCACTCAATTGTTCCTGGGTCAATTGAATTTCATCGATTAAACGCTGATAAGATAATGCAATTTCAACAGGGTCTAAATCCTGACGTTGAATATTTTCAACTAATGCCATTTCTAAAGATTCCTGGTCATTAGCAATTCTGATGTAAGCAGGGATGGTTTCCAAACCAACTAATTTGGAAGCCCTGTATCTACGTTCTCCCGAAACTAACTGATATTTGTCAAATTCTATCTTTCTAACCGTAATGGGTTGGATAACTCCTAATTCTTTGATAGAACTGGCTAATTCTTTAAGTGTCTCTTCATTGAAATTGGTTCTTGGCTGAAAAGGATTTACTTCGATAGATGCAACTTCCAACTCAACAATATTACCAACAACCTTATCTGCATTTTTATCATCAACCGATTTAATATCGTTTTCCGGGTCTTTAAGTAGTGCAGACAACCCTCTTCCTAAAGCTTGCTTCTTTGTCGCTTTTGCCATTTATGCAATTTCCTTATTTTTCTTAATTACCTCGTGTGCCAAATTTAAGTAATTTGTAGCACCTTTACTGGTAGCGTCATAATCGATAATAGTTTCACCAAAACTTGGAGCTTCGCTTAACCGGACATTTCGCTGAATAATAGTTTCAAAAACCATTTCGCTAAAATGCTTTTGTACTTCTTCGACTACCTGATTAGACAGGCGTAATCTCGAATCGTACATAGTAAGCAATAATCCTTCAATATCCAGATCTGAATTATGGATCTTTTGTACGCTTTTTATCGTATTCAAAAGTTTTCCTAATCCTTCCAGTGCAAAATATTCACACTGAATAGGGATAATAACAGAATTCGCAGCTGTTAGTGCATTTAATGTTAATAACCCAAGAGAAGGTGCGCAGTCTATCAAGATATAATCATAATCATCTTTTAGACTATTGAGCGCATTTTTAAGCATATACTCCCTGGAGTCTTTATCAACTAATTCAATTTCAATAGCTACCAGATCAATATGAGCCGGAATTAAGTCTACGTTTGGGGAATCTGTTTTAACAATAGTATCTTTTGCCGGAATGGTATGTTCCAGAAGTTGATAACTACCAGATTCTACGGTTTCTATATCAATACCTAATCCAGAAGTTGCATTGGCTTGAGGGTCAGCATCAATAAGTAGTACTTTCTTTTCCAGGACTCCCAGAGAAGCAGCTAAGTTTACGGTTGTGGTTGTTTTTCCAACTCCGCCTTTTTGGTTTGCAATCGCAATTATCTTGCCCATAAGTGCAATAGATTTAGAGGGATAAAAATACAATTATTTATGAGTTAAAAAAATGAAATTTATTAACACTTAGCCAAAGTGAAAAGCCATACTTTTTAACAATGTCTTTTTAATTGTGATCTATTTTGATTTTTTTGCTCTGATCATTTGTTCTAACATATCCCACATTTGCTCCGGAATTTGATCTAATAAATTAAACTGTCCGGCACCTTTTAGCCATTCTCCACCATCAATTGTGATTACCTCTCCATTAACATATGCAGAGAAATCAGAAATAAGATAGGCTGCCAGGTTAGCCAGTTCCTGATGATCTCCTACACGCTGAAGCGGAACTTTTTTTGACATATCGAATTTTTCTTTCAGATCTCCCGGAAGTAACCTGTCCCATGCTCCTTTTGTTGGGAAAGGCCCCGGAGCTATGGCATTAGAACGGATCCCGTATTTTGCCCATTCTACAGCCAGACTTCTGGTCATTGCCAATACCCCTGCTTTTGCAGTTGCAGATGGGACAACATAAGCAGAGCCCGTCCATGCATATGTAGTTACTATATTTAAGATAACCGATTGCTCTTGTTTTGTATCAATCCAATGCTTTCCAAAAGCTAAAGTACAGTTTTTGGTTCCTTTTAATACGATATCTATAATGGTATCAAACGCATTGGCAGAAAGGCGTTCTGTAGGAGATATAAAGTTACCAGCTGCATTGTTGAGTAAACCATCTACCTTCCCAAATTTATCCAGCGTGTTTTTTAGCATAGCCTCCACCTGGTCATAATGGCGTACATCGCATTGTAGGGGTAAGCATATACCTCCGGTTTCCGTTTCTAACTCTTTGGCTGTTCCTTGTAGCTTTTCAAGATTTCTCGAGGTGATGGCGACGTTGGCTCCTAATTCCAAGAAGTAACGCGTCATAGCCTTCCCCAGACCACTGCCACCTCCTGTTACCACAATTGTTTGTCCTTTTAGCGCATTATCCTGAAGCATTTTCCCTTTATAGTTCATAGTAATATTTTTTAGCTAATAATTATTTAAATCAGTTTATGTTTTCGAAATATTCTTTTCTCCCGGCCTTACTATCAAAGTTGAGATGACCGCAACTATTAATGCAACAAAGAAAGTAAGAATACGAGAGGTTATTTTTTCTTCCATTCCAGAGCTTATCCATATTATAGTAAACAACATTCCGGTAATAATTGTTAATAAAGCTGCTTTTCCATGAAAACGTTTCCAGAATAATGTTAACAATATGACTACAGAAAATGTCCCTCCAATACCTGCCCAGACATAAGATACCAAGGTGAAAATTAAATCTGAAGGCGAGATATAAGCTATAAAAAGTGCAATAACGGCCAATAATGCAGTAATAGCCCTGGATCTAAATAAATTCTTTTTAGAATTGGTTTCTTTTTTTGATAATGGTTTGATCAGATTTTCAGAAAGTTCTGTTGCAGATAAGATTAATAATGAATCTGCTGTAGATATCATTGCTGCAATTGCGCCTGTAATCAGAATAGCGGCTATAAAAGGAGGAAATACTTCCAGAATTACAGCAGGCATGACAGATTCCCGATCTTCTAATCCGTTTGGGCCAAAGATAGCAATACCTATCCACCCAATACATAACGCGCCTATATAAGCAATAATAGTCCAAAGAACACCAATATTACGTGCCTGTTTAGCCTGTTTAGTACTTTTAATAGCCATAAAACGCATACTCAATTGCGGTTGCCCACCTAGATATCCAAAAAACCAGGAGAAACCACTCATGATTACAATTCCTGCCCCAAAACCTTTTAATCCGCTAGTTAACGAATTGTATTCCGGTCCGGCTTTTTGTAGTGCTCCTGAAATAGATTGAGCAAATAACTCAGGATGTTCAGAAAGGTAAATGAAACCCATTATAGGTCCGACAATCAAAGCAATAATCATTACAATGGCTTGTATCACATCAGTATAAACAACGCTTCGAAATCCGCCATAAATGGTGTAAGGGACAATTATCGCTGCAGTGATTAACATTCCAAGTTTAGGATCGATATCAAACATGGTATGTAGTGTTTTACCACCACCTAAGAATTGTGCACCGACATAAAAGAAAAAGAAAAATACAATGGTAAAACTTCCCACAATACGAATCCATTTTCCAACCTCACCATGTCTTTTAGATAAATATTCGGTGAATGTATTGATTTTATATTTTTCGGCTTCATCGCGTAATCGCCATGCCAGCACGATCCATGCGAAAATAATACCAACAACACATCCTATTGCTGTCCAGATTTCTAATAGTCCGGTTGCATATGCGGCTCCTGGTAATCCTAATAAGGCCCAGGAAGATTCTCCCGTAGCTCTCTCAGACAATGCGGCAACCCAACCAGGTAAATTACGTCCGGCAATGGCATAATCTTCACTGGATTTTACTTTTCTGCCCTGATACATGCCCCATAAAATTAAGAGTGACATATAGGCGATCATGACTATGAGAAGTTGTAGTTGATTATCCATAAATGATATCTAATTTTTGAAGTTTTAAATATAGTGAAACTGAATTAACTTTTTTTCGAATAAAGTAATCTTGAAAACTGATTTTAAATTAATAGTCGTTTATTTTTTATGTAGATATTATCTTAACCTTAATTTAAGGTTAAACGTTATGAATTATAAGATTTTGGAATAAAGATTGATTTGTTTTTTGCTAAATATATAAAACAAATCATTATGAAAAACACATTATTATTAGTAGTAGTATTAGTAATTAATTTTAGCTTTGGACAGGAAGAGAAAAAAATAAATAATATTGAAAAAAACACCTGGAATTTAACAGGAAGTACCGCTCTGAATTTTAATGATTCTAATAATGCTTTTGATAATTTTTTTGGAGAAAATGTAGAAAATGACATAAAAAACTTTAGCATTGATTTCTCGCCTCAATTAGGATATGCAATTAATAATAACTTTATTGTTGGTTTAGGTATTGGTTATGGGTATTCTAAAAGCGAAACAGATACTGAGACAGAAGGAGGAGAAAGCTCTTTTTTTGAAGCAACATCCCAATCATTTAATGCTTTTCCTTTTATAAGAGCTTATAAGCCAATAGGAAATGTCTTTTCTTTTTTTCTCCAGGGTGAAGCGAGATATTCTAGAATATGGAATGATACTGAAACAAGTAATAGCGAGCCAAACTCGTCAAAGAGTAATACCTTTTTTATAGGTGTTAGACCAGGATTTGCCATATTTGTTTCTAAAAACTTTGCTTTAGAAACAAACATAGGAGCATTAGGCTATAGCACAGGAGATTCAGAAGGAAGTACTGATGATGTTGTAACCAATAAAACAGATTTTAACGATTTTAGATTCTCTTTAAATTCATCAGATTTACGTTTTGGGATATCCTATTATTTTTAGGATAAGAACAAAAATTAAAAAAACAGCTATCAAATATATTATGATAGCTGTTTTATGTTAATGATTTAGTTTACTACGTCATACACCATATTAAATAAAGCATTCCTTAATGAAGGGTTTCTTTCATTAATCATGATGATTAACCCCCATTTTTTACTTCTGTTATATGCGATTACTGAAGATTGCCCCATAATATCTCCTGTTTTTGCGTAAATAATTTGTTGTCCATCTCTAATGATATTTATTCCTAACCCCATTTCGATATTAGCATCTTTATAGTATGAGTTTTCAGCAATTGTTGAGGCTTTGCTTAAATGCCCTTTATCAGATGATAGTATAGCTTTTAGATAGCTGAGCATATCCGAACTACTGGATTTTATTAACCCGGCAGGAGCAGTAATATTCCAGTTTAATAATTCTTGTAAACCCCCTTCCTGATTATACCCTGCTGTAATATTATTTGTATTGAAATCTTTAGTAAATGTTCTTTGTAGTTGTAATGGTGCAATAAGTTTTCTGTTTAAAATAGTTTCGTAATCTTCTTTGTAAACTTGTTCTAAAATTTGCCCTAATAAAATAAAGCCCATAGTAGAATACCTGTATTTTCCGTAATCTGTTAATTCTTCACAATCATTTATCAGAGTGATAATTGTTTCTTTATGAACACTTTCGGCTGGCTGTTGAGGATTCTTAGCCATTAATTCGGGAAAGTTGATATCTGGAAGCCCGGATTGATGAGATGCCAAATCTGAAATTCTTATTTTGTTTTTAAGATTGTCCTGAAGGATATACCCAGTTGGTAAATAGGAATCAATATAATTGTTGAGTTCTAACTTTTTATCAATAACAGCCTGCGCAAGTAAATTACCGGTAATAACTTTTGTAATGGATGCAATTTCAAAAACAGAATTTTTATTGATGTCTATATCGCTTTCCCTGTTTAGTTTTCCATATGACAGGTAATATTCTTTTCCTTTATGTATCAGGCCTAAACTAATTGCTGTTTCCGGATATTCCTGGTGAATATGATTAAGAATAGAGTCTATTCTTGTTGATACATTTTGACCAAAAGAAAGTGTTTGAATTAAAAGTACTGCGATTAAAATTTGAATATTATTTTTCATTTTGTTTGATTTTAAAAATGGAATTGATTTGTTAATTGGCTCTGTTTCTCTCTTCTTCGTTTCCAAAGCTTCGTTTCTTCTCATTAATTTTCTTATTTCCGAAACTATAGCTTGCAGAGACTCTTATGAATCTGTTGTTGTCATTTTGACTATAAACCTGGCGCACGCCATTGACAATAGATGCTAAATTGTTTAAACCGGAAGTATTAAAAATATCTTTCACGAATACTGAAAACTGTAAGTTTTTATTCAAAAAATGCTTACTGAGCCCTAAGTTGAGTCCGAATGTCTGTCCTCTGCTAAATAAGCCTACTTTAAAAGAAGAATCGTAAGTTGCATCTATTTGTAAATGAGTAGATTTGGATTTGTTTAAAGTAATTTTATTATTGGAAGAAGCACTAAAAGCGACACCATTTTGAAGTTCTGCTCCAATATCTTCTGTAAATTCTGTTTTAGATCCGATGAGGTTAATGCTATTCTGACTTTCCAACCAGGAAAGCTTATTGAACAAAAAACTTTGGCCAATACCATAAATGTATTGTTTAAAGAAATTAGCTCGTGTTACAATTTGTGTGCTGTTTTCAACATCGGAAGTGAAAATAATACTGGAACCATCATTTTCTATAGTTAAGAATGCATTGGTAGTAAACGCATTTTTATAAGTGTATTTAAATTCGAAATTATCGATAAAAGAAGGCCTTAAAAATGGGTTCCCAACACTAAATGTATTGCTGTTAATGACAACTCTAAACGGATTTAAATCTCTAAATCGAGGCCTTTGAATACGTTTGCCATAGCTTAATGTGAAATTATTCTTTTCATTTCTTTTATAACTGGCATAAAATGAAGGAAATAATCGTGTATAATCATTTGTATTGGTTTGATTTAATTCTACAGAGAATCCCTCAGTTGTTGTGTTTTCTAACCGTAAACCAACTTGTACATCCCATTTGTCATTTATTTTTTTCAATCCGCTAACATAAATAGCCTGGTTATTTTCTTTGTATTCGAAAGTATTTGATATGTTCGTATCGAGAACAGGTATACCTGTAATCGTATTAAAGAATCTGATGTCACTGTTGTTTTTAATCGTACTTATTTTTGCACCATAAGACAGATTCATGAATGTTAAAGGGTGCTCTATATCTGTTTTAATACTATAGTTTTCAATTTTTTGATCAGAGATTGTATTAGCAGCCGCGTTTATTCCCAGTAAATCGTTGTTAGGGAGAAAACTATTGGTGATAAAATTTCTATTCTGATTAGAATCATATGAAAAATAATCCAGGTCAAAAGAAATGCTTTTCCCTAATGTGTCCAGTTTGGTAACAGAATGCAGGTTGACCAAATGACTATTAACTTTTACACGATTGTTACCATTGTTTATTAGTAAAGAATCTAATGCATTGGCTTGGTTAAAAATACTTGAAATACTCTCGTCGATTAGATCTGGCCTTCTGGTATCTCCAAGATATTGAAGTCCTATAGTGGTGTTATTACTAATGTCGTAATCTAATAATAATTGAGCTGAGATGTTATCTCTCCTGTCTTTTGAATTAATGTTGATATCCCAGGTACTATTCGGGTAAAATACCTGAAATTCTTCAAGATTTCTTGAATTCCCTTTTGTAGTATTAAGATTGAAAGAAAGGCTAAGTTTATTCTTGTTGTACAGTAAACTGTTTCTCAGGGTTACAAAATTATAAGTATTAATATTATCAGTTAATGAAATGGTATTTTTCCAGGAATTTAACGCCCCTTTTTTTAGGATGACATTAATGAGTCCTCCGTTTCCTGCAGCTTCATATTTGGCTGGCGGAGTCGTGATCACTTCTATTTTTTTAATGTTATCAGCAGCAATAGTATTTAGGTAATCTACAAGATCTTCCCCGGTAAGTTGTAGTAAACGTCCGTTTACCAACACTCTGGATTCCCCTCTCCCCAATAAATTAATACTGTTGTTTTGTACCCTTAATCCCGGAGCTATATTTAGTGCATCTAATGCATTACCACCAAGAGCTGTAACACTGTTTTCAACATTAAAAATGATACGATCTGGTTTTTGTTCTATTAATTTTTTTCTGAAAGTGATCGTTACTTCTTCAAGAGCATTGGCTTCTGGTTCTAATACTATGGTTCCCAGATTTAGATCTTCTATTAAATTGAGTTCTTTTTCAAAATTCTTATATCCAATAAAACTGATAATTAATTTATAAGTACCGGCCTTTGTTGTCAATTTGAAGTTTCCGTCATCATCGGTTATCCCACCTGTGACTATAGTTCCATCTGATGTAGTTAACGCTATGTTTGCCCATGCAATTGATGATGTTTCATCGGTTACATTTCCTTTAATTTCAAATTGCGATAATAATAATGTCGGTATTATTAAGAAGATAAATGCGATTGTATATTTCATAAGATTTCAAATTTTAAGATTGATATTCGTTTGTTTGAAGCAAATATCAAGTGAAGAGAAATCTTGTGCGACCGATTAAAAAAAGTCGAACGAAATTTTTATAAAGAAATGCGTACGACTTTTATAAAAGAAACGTTCGACTTTTTGCAAAGCCCTATTTTTACTGGGTTTTCCGAAAGGCAGTAGGGGTCATTCCCGTATATTTTTTGAAAGCAGTATTGAAAGAAGATTTTGAATTAAACCCTACTTCATATAGTATTTCTAATACCGTAAACTTACTTTTTGAAGGATCTTTTAAAATAGACATTGCTTTTTCTATACGATAACCATTTACAAAATCAAAAAAATGTAAACCGAGTCCCTGGTTGATCAAAACAGACAATTCACGCGAAGGTAATTCTATTTTTTCTGCCAGGCTCTGGACAGTTAAAGAAGGATCTAAAAAAGGTTCTTCTTCTGCCATATATGCCTTAAGAGTATTTGTTTGTTCGTTGCCTTCAATCTCATTTATTGTTTTTTCTGTAGCCGCTATTTCTTTAGATAATTTTAAATTGACATCGACCCCTCTGAATAATTTAGGCGAAAGCAACGCTTTTAAAACTAACCAGAAGCTAAATACTATCCCAAATGATAGTAAGATGATCCTTAAAATATTTACAAATAGAATATCAGCATCTTCTGTATCTCTTACAAAACCTTTAATAAAAGTTAGTAACTGACCTAATAGTATAAAGATGATAAGTTGTTTTAGCCATTTATAGTTATAAAAGGCCTCTTTACTGGTATAATTCTCTAGGAGTAATTTGCGATATCTGGCAATATAATAGATCTCAGCTATTATGTATATCACTTCAGCAATTTTAGTAATACTGCCTATGATTTTGGACTCAAAAACTTCATTACCATGATATTTTGATAAAAAATCAATCTGAAACTCTTTATTCCCCAAAAAGAAATTAGGGAAAAGTATAATGATACAGATCAACCAAAGCGATAGATGAAATAAATGTTTGGCTTTGAGTTTAAAATCGGAATAAATAACAGACAGTATATAAAGAAATAGTAAGGGATCTTTAAAATTAGAAATTTGTATCCTGAACATTTCTATTGAAGGTGGAAGAGTAATAAAATTATGATAAAAAAATGCAGTAATATCAATTGCAGTAATAATCAAAAAAGTTGCTAATAATTGATTACTAAGCTTTTTAGAAGTTTTTACAGTTAATAAAAATGCAGCTAAAAGGAAAAATAGAATAACTATTATAAAACTTAAAATGCCTATTACAGAAGAATTGTCCATTTTAAATTATAATTGATTTAAACTTTTTTTTCGATAGACAGTTGGTGTAACTCCTGTATGTTTTTTAAAAGCAGTATTGAATGACGATTTTGAGTTAAAACCGACTTCATATAGTATCTCTAGTACTGTTAGTTTATTTTTTGAAGGATCTTTTAATATAGACATGGCTTTTTTTATGCGATATTCATTTACAAAATCGAAAAAATGTTGCCCTAATTTATGATTTATTAAAATAGAAAGATCACGAACCGGAATATTAATTTTATCAGAAAGGTGTTGAATTGTTAAAGAAGGATCTAAAAAAGGCTCTTCTTTATCCATGTATGTTTTTAATTTATCGATATCCTTATCATTTGAAAGACTTATATTTTTATCATTAGCAACAAGATCATTTACCAATTGAAGTTTAGAATGTACACCTCTGAATAAATCAGGGTGTTTTAAAGCTTTTAATAAATGCCAGCAGATAATAAATAATGCTAATAAGCCAATTATAATCTGAACCCCGCTAAAAAAAGTTTCAGAAGCATTGTATTTGAAAATGTTCTTTAACAAGGCTATCAAATGAATAGATGCATATATTGAGGTAATCTGGAATAGCCATTTGTAAAGGACATCTCCGGAGTTTGTATAATTTTCTAGGTATAATTTCCGATATCTTTTTAAAACTGAAAAAATCAATATAAAGTAGAAAAATACCTGGACATGAATAGAAATATGAATAATTTTTATCTCTATCATCTCCTTAATATTTTCAAGAAAAAATGATTTGGAAGCAGAATCAACATTGTAAAAACGTGGTATGAGCAGGATATTGGATGCTATAAAAAGAATACTATGTAATACATGTTTTGATTTTAACTTAAAATCAGAATAACAAACAGATAATATATATAAATAAAAGACGGGTAATTGTAAAAAAATGAGATTAGGCCTGAATAATGTAAAATTTGACGGAGTATTTATAAAAACTGATAAAACCCAATTCCCAATATCTAAAGCCATCAAGATTAGAAACAGTGCAAAAAGCCGATTACTGATTTTACGATCAGTTTTAACCGTTAATAAGAATGCGACAAGAATGGAAATAACAAAAACAGTAAGTATGCCTATGATATTGATTAAACCAATTTTGTCCATTAGAACATTAAATATTAATCTTCATCAATTAAAATCTCCAATATTTGAATAGCAGCGTCACTTATTTTACTTCCGGGCCCAAATACAGCTACAGCTCCGGCATCAAATAAAAATTGATAGTCTTGTTGAGGAATCACTCCACCAACGATTACCATGATATCTTCTCTTCCGTATTTTTTTAATTCTTCAACAACTTTAGGAACCAGTGTCTTATGTCCGGCAGCCAATGATGAAACTCCCAAAATGTGAACATCATTTTCTACAGCTTGCTTTGCAGCTTCGGCCGGTGTTTGGAATAGTGGTCCGATGTCTACATCAAATCCTACATCTGCATAACCGGTAGCTACCACTTTAGCCCCTCTGTCATGACCATCCTGCCCCATTTTTGCAATCATAATACGTGGCCTTCTTCCCTCTAATTCTGCAAATTTATTGGCGAGGTCTTTAGCTTTTTCGAAACTTTTATCGTCTTTTATTTCTTTAGAATACACTCCTGAAAAAGATTGAATTTTTGCTTTATAACGTCCGTATACAACTTCCAGAGCGCTACTTATTTCTCCCAAAGTAGCTCTTTCTCTGGCTGCATCAATAGCTAAAGCTAATAAATTTCCTTCACCTGTACGCGCTGCATCAGTTAATTTTTTCAGTGCTTGTGTTGTTTTCTCATTATCTCTTTTGGATTTGATACTGGCTAACCGTTCTAATTGCTGTTTTCTAACGGTTTCGTTATCAACCTCCAGGATGTGCAACGGATCTTCCTGTGCTAATTTGTATTTATTTACTCCAACAATAACATCTTGCCCGCTATCTATACGAGCTTGTTTTCTGGCAGCAGCCTCTTCAATTCTCATTTTTGGGATTCCGGCCTCTATAGCTTTGGTCATCCCACCTAATTCTTCAACTTCCTGGAGAAGAGCCCATGCTTTTTCTGAGATTTCTTTAGTAAGATGCTCTACATAATAACTTCCTGCCCAAGGGTCTACAGTTTTTGTAATATGTGTTTCTTCCTGCAAATATAATTGTGTGTTTCGGGCTATTCTTGCAGAGAAATCGGTTGGTAATGCTATAGCTTCATCCAAAGCATTGGTATGTAAACTTTGAGTACCTCCAAATGCTGCTGCTGCTGCTTCAATACATGTTCTGGCAACATTATTAAAAGGATCTTGTTCTGTTAAACTCCATCCACTGGTTTGGCAATGCGTTCTGAGGGCTAACGATTTTGCATTTTCAGGATTAAACTGTTTCACTAATTTTGCCCATAACATTCTTCCAGCTCTCATCTTAGCGATTTCCATAAAATGATTCATTCCTATGGCCCAAAAGAAAGATAGACGCGGAGCAAAAACATCAATTTTCATCCCGGCAGATAAACCGGTACGAATATATTCTAATCCGTCTGCCAAGGTATAAGCCAACTCAATATCTGCAGTAGCTCCTGCTTCCTGCATATGATAACCGGAAATACTAATACTATTGAATTTAGGCATTTGCTTGCTGGTGAATTCAAAAATATCGGCAATGATTTTCATAGAAGGAGTAGGAGGGTAGATGTAGGTATTCCGTACCATGAATTCTTTCAGGATATCATTCTGAATAGTCCCTGCCAATTGTTTGAGATCCACCCCTTGTTCTTCTGCAGCAACAATATAAAAAGCCATAATGGGCAAAACAGCTCCATTCATAGTCATAGAAACCGACATTTGATCAAGCGGAATCTGATCGAAGAGTATTTTCATATCTTCAACAGAATCGATAGCAACACCTGCTTTTCCAACATCACCTACAACACGTTCGTGATCTGAATCATACCCCCGGTGAGTAGCAAGATCAAAAGCCACAGAAAGTCCTTTTTGTCCGGCAGCAAGGTTACGCCTGTAGAATGCGTTACTTTCTTCTGCAGTAGAAAAACCAGCGTATTGTCGTATCGTCCAGGGTCTTCTGACATACATTGTAGAATATGGACCTCTCAGATTAGGTGCTATCCCGGCTACAAAATCAAGATGATCAATATCCTGAATATCTTCTTTGTTATATTGCTTTTTTACGGCAATGCCCTCTGCAGTTTCCCAGGTATCCAAAACCGGAGATGCTTCTGACTCCGTATTTCGTATTTCTGATTTCCTCAGGCTGATGTGTTGTAAATTTTTTCGTTGCATGCTTTTAATATATCATTATCATTCCGATTAAAAAAGAAGAGTACAAGATCTCTTGAAATAAATCCATGAGTTACCTTTCGGTTTCTAATCGTTCTTGTTCTAATTTTTCTGCTAATCTCCTTTCTATAATAGGCTCAATTAATGTCTTTCTGCTATCGGTTTTTATAAAAGGATATAATTCGAGATCGTCTTTCATTCGATCTTCTGCATTTGGGTATTTGTTAGTACCCAATAATACCTCTTTTCCATTGTCGAACCGTTCTTGTTCTACTGTAGCACTTTCCTTTATTTTACGCTGAATGATATGTTCTTTTAATTGTTTTAAAAAACCACCCCCCGCTTCAATATTTTTAAAAATTTCTAATGCTTTTTCAGCCAATTGATGCGTTAAGTTTTCTAGAAAATACGCTCCGTCAACCGGATTGTCAACCTTATCAAAATAACTTTCATTTTTTAGCACTAGTAATTGGTTACGACTAATACGTTCTCCAAATTCATTGTCTTTATGATAAATGGCATCGTAAGGTAAATTACAGATAGTATTTGCTCCACCTAGCATTGCACTCATGGTTTCTGTAGTGGTGCGTAGCATGTTTACATTGTAATCGTATAATGTTTTATTCCTTTTACTAGGTTCGGCGATGATATGACAATCACTTTCTATTTGGTATTCATCGGCCAGGCATTTCCATAAAGCTCTTAATGCGCGAATTTTTGCTATTTCAAAGAAATAATTTGATCCGACAGCTACTTTAAAAGTAAAGGAAGGAAGATTATCAGCTTCCTGAAAATGGTTTAAATATTCATTAGCATGTGCTATGGAATAAGCTAATTGCTGAGTGATTAAAGCTCCCGAATTTTGATAAAGGCTTAAGTCTACAGATAATGTTGTTTTAAAACTTTCTGAATGATCAACGATCTCTTCGAGTATTTGATGATCTTTTTTTAAATCGTAATACCAATTCCCCGTTCTTGCCAGATGACCAATACTATCAATATAGAGGTGAACAGAAGCTTGTTTCCCTGTGATATATTCTTTTATGGTTTTTACATAACTGGCCGATAAAAACTGCATTTCCAAGTGAATTGGAACCTGAATTAAATCAATACCAGATAATAGTTGATCAATAGCTGTTTTTTCTTCAGGAATAATAAAAAAGATGCTTTCTGCTCCGCGTTCAATAGCATCAATTGCTTTTTCATTAGCTTTTGATACATGACCTGCATATATTTTTTGACAAATATTTTGTTTGGAGGGCATTGCGATATTTATAAAATCACTTTCATCATCATTATGATAAAAAGGTTTGATATCAATACCTTCGGGAGTGTTCCAAATCAATGTTTCATTATAATCGGCGCCTTTAAGGTCAACCTGGATTTTTTGTTTCCATTGTTTTGCAGAAACCGCATCAAATTCATCAAATAAAAACTCACTCATTCCTTTTATTTTTTAAACTATCTTCATCTTCAATAAGATAGATTTCTTCATTTTTCTTTTTTAAATAATATTCTTCCCGACCAAACTTTTCTAATCCCTCTTCATTTTTCAACATCTTAATCATTTTCTTATCCTTTTCAATTTCTTGCTGAAGATGAGATTTCTGTTTTTCGAGTTTTTTTATTTCCTTATTTAATTCTCTATGCGTTAGCCAAGAATTGGCATCAAAAAAAAGCATCCAAACTACAAAAACGGTTAGCACCAATACATAAATATTGCTAAAAAAGCGAAACCATTTACCTTGAAGAAGCTTTTTAATATTCATAGTTAAGAAATACGTTCATTAATTATGGTACGTACAATATCTACAGCTACCGTATTGTATTTATTGTTAGGAATAATAATATCTGCATATTCCTTCATGGGTTCTATAAACTGCTCGTGCATAGGTTTTAAGGTTTTCTTGTAACGATCAAGCACCTCTTCTATATCTCTACCCCTTTCTGAAATATCTCTTTTTATCCTTCTTATCAGACGTTCATCAGAATCGGCATGGACAAAAATTTTAATATCGGCCATTTCCCTGATTTCCGGGTTTGATAAGATAAGGATACCTTCAACAATAATCACTTTTCTGGGATGTGTATTTATGGTATCTTTTGTCCTGTTGTGAGCCGCAAAAGAATATACGGGCTGCTGGATAGTTTTTCCTTCTTTTAATTCGAGTAAGTGCTTCTTTAAAAGATCGAAATCGATAGCTTTGGGATGATCAAAATTAATTTTTACCCGTTCTTCATAAGTAAGGTGTGAAGTATCTTTGTAATAAGAATCTTGTGAAATGACTCCAACTTCATCTTTAGGCAATTCATTAATAATCTGATTAACAACCGTGGTTTTCCCACAACCGGTACCTCCTGCAATTCCGATAATAAGCATTCAAACTGATTTTTGACAAATTTACACATTGCAAATGAATGATTAATAAAGAATGGTAAATAAAGATGTCAGATTAAGAGGAGAAAAGCTTGATGTTTGTAACGCGATGCACGATGCGGTCTGTCGAATTTAGTGTTGAATTGAAGAATTGAAGAACAGTAAAGTTGATAAATAGTTATAAGTTTATTTGTTTGGGAGTTTAGGGCAATTTAGTTTTCCTGACTCCTGACTCCTGACTCCTGACTCCTGACTCCTGACTCCTGACTCCTGACTCCTGACTCCTGACTCCTGACTCCTGACTCCTGACTCCTGACTCCTGACTCCTGACTCCTGACTCCTGACTCCTGACTCCTGACTCCTGACTTGATCATTTAAATCAATAAGGATGATAAATTACACCTGATGAAGAATCTTTTTTAGCTCCTGTAACAGATCTCAGACAGTTCACTTCATTACGATTTCTTAAAACTCCCATAAAAGCAAAAACAAGTGCTTCTTTAAAATCTATTAGAATATTATCAGGAATAATAACATCAATTTTATCATTAGATTTTTCTCTTAGTGTTTTGATCAGGAACTCGTTTTTTGCTCCGCCTCCTGTTACTAAAACCTTTGTTTTTCCAGATTTTTGAACTTTAAGAAGGGCAGTTGTGATCTGTTCAGAAATATGGTGTACAGAGGTATGTAGTATATTTTCAATAGTATCGTCACAAGCATCAATTAAAGGGATAACATTTTCTTCAAACCATTCATACCCCAATGATTTTGGAAAAGGTAATTGATAATAAGTTAAGTTATTTAGTTTAGACAACAGCGCTTCATTAATTTTTCCTGTGCTTGCCAGTTTTCCGTTTTCATCATAAGACTTCCCTATCTTTTTGATACTATAATTCAATAACATATTTGCCGGAGAGATATCATACGCAAAACGATTTCCTTCTTGTTCAAAAGAAACATTGCTAATCCCCCCTAAATTTAAGCAGAAATCATAATCAGAAAAGAAAAGCCGGTCTCCTATAGGTACCAAAGGTGCTCCTTGTCCGTTTAAAGCAACGTCATTAGTTCTAAAATCACATATCACTTTGGCTCCAGAAGTATTAGCAAGATGTTGACCGGAACCAACCTGAAGTGTAAACCCTTTTTCTGGCTGATGGAAAACGGTATGTCCGTGACTGGAAATAAAATCGACTTCAAGCGTATTCGTTTTTATAAAACTTGAAACCTGATCTCCTAACCAACTTCCGTATTCGTTATGAAATAAAAAAAGCTCTTCTGAAGTCAGATGGATCGTATTTTTAAGCTTTTCCTGAAAATCGGTAGTGTAATCAATACTAGAGGTTTTAAGAATATCAAATTTCCATTGATCACCTTCTTTAAAAATATGACAATACGCGATGTCCAGCCCATCAAGTGAAGTGCCCGACATGAGTCCGATTACTTTATATGAATCTTTCAAGAGAATCTAAGTTTTACGTGTTTCAAATTTATAACTTTGTTTAGAGAACTTTGATATTTATGAGCGATTATAAAAAAATTACAGAAACAGCTTCATTGTATAATGACTTAGAACAGATGAATACCGGCGATATTTTAATGAATATTAATGAAGAAGATAAAAAAGTTGCCAAAGCAGTTAATGAAGTGATTCCGCAAATAAGTAAACTGGTAGATGAGATTACCCCTCGTTTTAAAAAAGGAGGAAGATTATTTTATATAGGAGCCGGAACGAGCGGACGATTAGGAATTTTAGATGCTTCTGAAATACCACCCACTTACGGACTCTCGCATGACAGAGTAATCGGACTTATCGCCGGAGGGGACGGAGCGATTCGAAAGGCAGTAGAATTTGCTGAAGATGATACGGAGCAGGCGTGGAAAGACCTGGAAGTGTTTAATATTAATGAAAATGATACTGTTGTAGGAATAGCTGCTTCAGGGACTACCCCTTATGTTTTAGGAGGAATAAAAACAGCTAGAAGTAACGGACTTCTGACTGCAGGAATTACCAATAATCCGGGATCTCCTTTAGCCAACGGGACAGAGATTCCTATAGCAATAAATGTAGGACCTGAGTTTATTACAGGAAGCACAAGAATGAAAAGCGGAACTTCTCAAAAGCTGGTACTTAACATGATCTCTACAGCCTTAATGATTAAAATAGGTAGAGTAGAGGGAAATAAAATGGTCAATATGCAACTAAATAATAATAAGTTGGTGGATAGAGGGATTCGTTTTATAATGGAAGAGACCCAGGTTTCGGAAGCAGAAGCAGGAAAATTATTAAAAGAACACGGATCTGTAAAAAAAGCAATTCTAGCCTGGAAAGAAAAATAAATTAATTCTTTATTCTTCTCCTTGGGTGAGAAGGTTAAGATGAGGGAGAATAATCCTCTCCCAAAAGGAGAGGAAAATTATTAGTTTTTCTTAATTTTTGCTACTTCTTCTTCAGTAACCAATTTATCAGAACTATTGCCCCAGGAATTTAAAATGTAATTCATAACATCTGCAACTTCATCATCAGATAATCCCAAAGGAGCCATAAAGCTATTGTATTTCTCACCATTAACTACGATTTCTCCTTTTTGTCCATATTTTATCCCTCGGATACTGGCTTCGCGATTATTCAATAGATAATCAGATTTTGCCAAAGGAGGAAACGTTGCTTTTAAACCTTCTCCTGAAGCCAGGTGGCAGGTCATACAAAAATCTTCGTAAACAAGACTACCACGTTCAATACTCTCTTTTTTAGGGTCTTGTTGTACATTAAAAAATACAAAAGAAACTACGGCTAAATATGAAGTTATAAATAATTTCATGTTCGTTTTAATTTTATTTTTTCGGATTAATTTTCACGATTCCTACTCCTTCTAAAGCTGCGTAAAGATATCCATCAGGAGCTTGACGTATGTTTCTAACGCGTCCCATTCCATCTAATAATTTTTCACGTTTTACAACCTTTCCTTTCTTTAATTCAAGACGTTCTAAATATTGAAATTTTAAAGACCCTGCTAAAACATTTCCTTTCCAGTCCGGATACATATCTGAAGTAACAAATGTCATTCCGCTAGGTGCAATAGAAGGAACCCAGAAAAATAAAGGCTGTTCCATTCCTGTTTGTGCTGTCTTATCTGTAATTGGAGTTCCGCTGTAATTAATTCCGTAAGTGATAGTTGGCCATCCGAAATTTTTTCCTTTTTGAATCACATTGATTTCATCTCCTCCACGCGGACCATGTTCGTGTACCCATATCTCTCCCGTTTTAGGGTTCTTTGCCATTCCTTGCGGATTTCTATGACCGTAACTAAAGATTGCTTTTTTTGCATTAGGAGTATTTACAAACGGATTGTCACTTGGGATACGTCCGTCGTCATGAATTCTGTATATTTTTCCACAATCTCTTGTGATATCCTGTGGATTTTCATCTCTGTTGGCACGGTCTCCTATAGAAAAATATAAATAGCCATCGTTATCAAACTCTAAACGAGATCCGAAGTGTTGTCCTCTCCTGGAATTAGGTCCGGCTTTATAAAGCAATTGATTTTCTACTAGTGCATTTCCTTTTAATTTTGCTCTCATTATAGCGGTATTTCCACCATCTCCTTCACCTTCTGCAGAAGCATAAGAAAAATAGATCCACCCATTATCTTTGTAATTAGGATGCAATTCGATATCTAACAAACCGCCCTGACCACGTACGTAGACATCTGGTAAACCTTCAATGGAAGTCTTCTTTCCATCTTTATAATGAATTAATTCTCCGAATTTTTCGGTGATTAACATACTACCGTCAGGTAAAAATGCCATTCCCCACGGAATATTTAAATCTGGAACTACGATTTCTGTAGTGTAATTAATGCTTTTTGGATCTTCTGCTTTTACAGTAGATTCAATTTGTTGTGCACAAGCTGAAAATGTAAATAGTACGGCAATTAATAAATGAGCGAAATATTTCATGGTTTATATGTTTAACAGATTCAAATTTATATTTTTTTCGTTAGAAAGTATAATTTGCATTAATCCCTGTGTAATAATTTATAGGATTTCCAGGATAGAAAAACCTCGGAGCATTACCTCCGAATCCTCTCGCGTTGATTAGTATTTGAGAAGCGTATTCTTCATCAAAGACATTATCTAGGCCAAAAAAGGCGTTGAATTTTAATTTTTTACCAGCTGATAATCTATATCCTATTTTGATATTAGTAAGATTGTAACTATCAGAAAAAAGACTGTTGCTATCAGTAATAGGAATACTCCCGACATATTGGAAATTAATATTTCCATAGAGTCCGAAGCCAGTGTTTATATCAACCCCGGTATTAAAAACATCTGAAGGAACTCCGGTGAGATCATTTCCTGAAAAATCGTTGTCACCGTCTATAAATTCTTCGAAAACAAAATCGTTTAGCGTATAGTTGAGGTAACTACTGATATTTAAAGGTTTTGAATTTATCCATTGATACTCCAGGGCTAATTCCAACCCGTCATGTTGCGTTCTACCCGCGTTGATCCCTATAAACTGATCTTCGGCAGTCCTTCTTGATACCAAAAGGTTACGAATATCTAAGCGAAAAAGAGCCAGGTTAAATTGTAGACGATTCTTAATTAGTGTACCTCGGGTTCCGATCTCAAAGTTCCATCCGGTTTCCGGATCTAGCTCTGTATTAATTTGTCCGTCAGGTAAAAGAGTTTCCTGGAGTGTAATAGGAGAGAAGCCATGACTTGCACTCGAATACACACTTATATTTTCTGTGAATAAATGAGAAATTCCAAATTTAGGAGAAAAGATGCCATCAAAATCAAATGAACCTGATTGATCAGGGTTTTCAGCTGTTGCAGTAAATCGATCATCTAAATCATAAGATGTCTGATTAAAATTAAGACCTATAGAGAGTGCTGTTTTCTCCGTTAGATCATAATTAGTTTCGAAAAAGATATTGTAATAAGTACGCCTTTCTTTAAAATCAGATAACCGTTCTCCTTCTACGCTACCAGTACCTATTGGAAAATCAAGATAGAGGTTTTCGAAAGTTCCCGATTCTAATCGATCCCTGAAAAACTCACCTCCGAGTGTCCAATTTAAATTTTTATTAAAAAGTTTATGGTTTCCTAATAACCTGCTCCTGATCCCAACTGCAAATAAATCTTCATCTAAGATATTAAATGGCCTGGGTTCGTAAGATTTTCTAAAAGAAGTAAAGATACTGGTTGCCTGTTTTACTTTATCAGAATATTTATGGTTCCATGACAAGCCAAATATTCCACGTTGAGTATCTTCAAAGCCTTGGGCTTGCCCCCACGTAAATGCAGCAGCAGTCGGATTGTTTCTAAATGTTTCTTCGTTCAAAGAACTGGGGATAAATGCTTTTAAATCTACATAACTCCCTAAAAAAGAAAGTTCATCATTCTCCCCTAAAAAATGATTTGAAGTAAAAGTGAGGGTTTGCCTGTCGTATTCATTATTATCTCTAAAACCATCACTATGTGTGTTGCTGTAAATAGCTCTAAAACTATTTTTAGCAGTACCGTGATTTACATTAACAATACCTTTGATCAACCCAAAAGAACCGACAGATACTTCTGCAGTTGCATCAGTTTGATTTAAATAAGCATTTTGCGGAATTAAATGAATGGTTCCGCCTAAACCTGCTCCGTAAATACTGGAGGCAGCCCCTTTTATAATCTCAAAGCGTGCAATTGATGTAAGCTCAAAATCTTCTATAGTAGTTTCTCCGTTCCCGGTAGTAAGTGGGATATCTTGAAAATAGGCACGAATATTAGCAGTGCCAAAGAGATTCCTGGCTCCGATCCCTCTAATGGTAATTCTGTTTGTATTCAAAGCCCCGTTATGTTGATATACTCCCGGAACCCGATTTAAGACCGGAGCGATATTAAAATTATTTCCTCGTTCAATTTCCTTTCCGGAAAGTACACTAATGGTAGCTACTGCTTTTTTTAGTTTTTTAGGAATGTGATTAGAACTGACAATAACCTCATTTAATTCTGAAGGCTTTAAGGTAAGCTGAATAATTACATATTCTGAATTGGAAATTTCAATCTCCTTTTCGTTATAGCCAACCCTTGTGAGTAAGTATTTCCCGGTTTTGCTTAATGTGAACTCTCCAAGGTTATTAGAAATGGTAACACTATTGTCTTCGAGATTTGTGATATGAACATCTGCTAATACAGCTCTGTTTTCACTATCGATAATTTTACCTTTAATTCCCTGCTGTCCGTAACCATTAATAATACCTGTCAAGAATATAATACTTACTAAGATGCTTTGTTTGATAGCCAAGTGTCTTGCTTTAAATTAAATCAACAATAAAAAGTTGCGCTAAATTACTTGCTTTTTTCTTTTTAGAAATTTTAAATTCAAAAGGAAATGTTAATTTTTAAGAAGAAATTATGATTGTAACAATATCTGTTTGAGAAGTTAATTTTTTAGTTTTAAAAAGAATTGACAATTAAATTAAAATAGATGCTTGTTTTAAGAGAAAAAAAGTATATTTGCATCCTGAAATTTCAAAATTGATTACTTGATTTAGGAATTTGATTATTGTATAGTTGAAATACGGGGTGTAGTCTCTCGACAAGCTCGAGATAAACTCCGCCCGGTTTCCGGTCTACTAAATGAAGATTGGAATAAAATATAAAATACGGGGTGTAGCGTAGCCCGGTTATCGCGCCGCGTTTGGGACGCGGAGGTCGCAGGTTCGAATCCTGCTACCCCGACCAATAAAGTCCAATCACATTTGTGATTGGACTTTTTTATTTGTAAAAACCGGAAGCATTAGCTTTAAAGATTTACAAGGTTTTAGTTTTTCATTTTACTAAGTACCCCCTTATGCTTTCCTTGAAAATATTCAAGGTTCTTTGACTGATGCTTCTTTGCTATATCAATACTTTTCTTTATAGCAGCCAAGGCCTTACCATAAGATTTTGCTTCTAAATATCCATCAGATAGACTATTCCAGGCATTTTCTGATAATGGATAGAGTTCGGTAGCAAGCGCAAAAGCATCAATAGCTTCATCTATTGATTGCCACAATAATAGATATCCAAGTTCGTTCAATACCGATTCGAGGATTTGTTCAGGAGCTCCTACATTATCTTTGATGGAATCATAGTGAGTTTTAACAGAATCCAATCCTTCGAACATAATTTTTTCTGAGACTTTTTAACCATTATATCAAGATAATTTAAGTTTATAATGACTAGATATCCCCTTTAGGGAAAAACTCCATAATTTTAAATAACAACCAGCCAATAAAGGAGCATTAAACGCTTTTAAAGTTCTAAGATTTATGATTTTTATCCTTCTTCTGAAGCTGCCAAAATTCTAAGAACAGATAAGGGAATATCTCCATTTTTTAAGATATTTTCATGAAACTTCTTATAGTCAAAGTTTTTGCCTCTTTTGGCTTTTTCAAGAAGTTTTAATATAACATCTGCTCCATATTTATAGGTAATTACTTGGGCAGGCCATCGTTTCATGCGGTTTATTTCCCTGATACCTATATCATCTTGAGCTTTAATATGCTGTTTCCAAAATGTTAAAGCTTTCTCATCTGACCAACCGTAATAATTAATGCCAATATCCATAGATACTCTAACAGAGCGAATTAAATCCCATTCCCATTTACCATATTCGTCGTAAATAGTTTTGTAAACACCTAAATCATTACCAAGGTATTCTACATATGCGCCCCAACCTTCAACAAATCCAGGATACCAAAACAAATCTTGTATCTCCGTTCTTTTTATGATATTGTTTACCGCAGACTGATAATGATGGCCGGGGATAGCCTCATGTGCATAAAACCAACCTAATTGTCTTTTGTTAAAAAGAGTATCAAAAAAGTTAAAGTAAAATGTATTGTTGGTATAATAGGCAGGCACTTGCGACAATGACGAATTTGTGCCTCTCTCAATTCTTACATTCGGGATATCATATATGTAAGGAAACATTTTATCTGCTTTTGACGTTATTTCCTTTTTAATCCTTATAAACGCAGTTTTTACATCATTAGGGTTGTTGAAAAAGAAAGTCACATCATTTAGATGCTTTTTGAAATCGGATTTTGACAATCCGGATGCCTCTTGGATTCGGGTCATATTAGACTTAACCTTTTCAATTTCTACTAAACCAAATTCAAATAATTCATCTGGTGAGACATTTATATCGACCCATCTTTTTAGTAGATATGCGTACCAATCTTTTCCGTTTTGTATTGTAAAAATACTTTTAGAATCATCTAGTTTTGAGTTGGGGTTCCACTGTTTTTCTATATCAATTCGTTCTAGATTTAAAGCTGTTTCGTAGGTCATAACGTGAAAATCTAAGAGCTGATCTGAATTAAGAACAGTTATGTTTACATTTCTCAATTTATCCTTAATATTCTGAAAAAACTGCTCCTGTAACCTTATCTCATCTTTAGATTTTATTGATTGCAAAGTATTTACATAATTGATTTGCAGGTTGGGAATTTGCAAATTTGTGTAACCTTTAATAAAATCAACTCTTAAGCTATCGAAAGTTGAGTTTTGTGACGTATCAATCTGCATGACACATAAAAAACACGCAGATATTATGTAATGTAGTAACTTCATTTATCTCCAATCTTCTTTGTTAAACTTAACAGCATAAATATCTAAATGCCCATCAAAATTTTCAGGATTTTCTGAATCTCGCGTTGAAGTGAATATTAGATAGTTACCATCTGAGGTCATAAATGGACTTCCATCCACGCCTTTGCTGTTAATAGAACGCATATTTATTGGATGACCCCAAATTCCATCTTCATTAAAACTGATGTATAAATCAGATATTCCCAAATCACCTTCAGCATACATTCTTACAAATATTATATACGATTCGTCAGGCGATACATATGCATCCGATTCAAGAAGTTCTGTATTTATATAATCAGGTAAGCGCTCGGCTTCCTGATATTTTCCATTACTAAACTTTGATACATAAATATCGTAATTGGTGTCTGGAAGCTCTCTGCTGAAATACAGGTTGCCACTATTGGTAGGCATTGGATAATATTCATCAAATTTTGAATTAATTATCTCTGGTAATAATTCTGCTTTTTTCCATGAATCACCATTACGTTTACTTCTCCATATATTACCATCTTTTCTAAGGGAATCATTTAATACGTGCCCTCTCATCTTAAAGTATAAATACTCTCCATCATTAGAAAGTTGAACATCACTCGCTCCTTTATACATCATGCCTCCAATTTTTAATTCTTGAGGAACAGAAAATTGCCCATCCTTAAACCGACTCAGCATCATGTTTCTTGATGAAAAATCATCAGCTGCTCTTGTGAATACAATCTCATGGGTTTTTAAAGACAGACTCCCTCCATATTCAATTCCTGTTGTAGAAATATTTCCTAAATCCAATTGTGAAGGTGTGTTACCAATTTGTGCTAAATAGTTAGCTAAAGTTTTAGATTCAGCTCTGTATATTTCAGGATTGAATTTAACAATATAATGATTAAAAAACGTGTTCTTATCCGTACTCCCCCTACTACTCGTAAAGATAAGATACTTTCCATCCTCAGTAACAAAGGGGCTTCCGTCATAGCCTTCTGAATTAATTTCCTTACCTAGCCAAACTGGGCTTGTCCAATTACCATTTTCATTAAAACTGATGAACAAATCGGACTTCCCTAGATTTTGTTCTCTTTCGAAACTTGCAAAAATAATATAGGATTCATCTGGTGCTACAAAGGCATCGCCTTCTATGTTTTTAGAATTAATGTGAGCAGGAAGGTTTTTTGGTGTTCCATATTCTCCGTTTTTATATTCTGATACATAGAGGTCGCTATTATCAGAACTATGAGGCGTGATAGCAAAATAGATGTTGCCGCTTTGTGTTAGCCACGGGTAGAACTGGTTCCCTTCCAAATTTTGATTAAAAAAAGGTGTTGGTGTTTGCCATACTCCATTTTTCCTGATGGATTTCCAGATATTCCAATCGGAAATGGTATCGTTTTCATGTTCTTGCATTAATGAGGAAAACAACATGGTATCTCCGTCATTTGTAACATAAATGTCAGAATGTGGAGAATCCTCAGGGAACGCAATCTTTTCCAGATTTTTAAAGCCACCATCTTTGTAATCCATTTTGTGAATGATGGATGCAGATTTGCCCATTTTAGTAAAATAAAGCTCCCTGGTCCTGGCTACATAGACATTGTTCCATTGTACTGAATCTAACGATAATGATCCATTTCCCAAAATTTGTGGCGTATTTGCATTATCAAATTGTGAAAAGGGTGAAGTATTATTTTTGCATCCTATCAAAGATGCCGATATTACTGATAATAAAATAATAATTCTGCACATGTTTAATTTGTTTTAGGAGCATCCATAAAAGCTGTAAAATCAACCTTCCATTCATTTTCCTCTTTAACAAAAATGCTGATAAATCGAATATCCCTAGACGTTTGGTTTTCGTTTTCTGCCAAATTAAACTTTTCAACCTGCTTGTGTAAATACATTACTTTATGGGGTGATAATGGGATAAAAGCTATAGTTTCTACCTCACTATCCGTAGCTCTATTGCCAGCATCGTACCATTGTTTTACAGCAGAAAGATAATCCTCTCTATTACGAATCTGGTTACCTGGCATATGCCAGTTTTGGTAATTCTTTGAAAACAATTTTTCGTAAGCTTCCCATCCTTGGTTAGCAAGTACCAAAGGAATACTTTTTTTCAGGGCTTCGATTTCTTTTTGGTCCTTTTCAGAAATTTTATACACCTCTTCTTTTTGAGAACAGCCAAAGAACAATGTTATTACAATTAACACTACATATATATTTTTCATTTTTTAGTTTTTTAATTTATTGATCAGACCCTGAAGTCATGATTTTTATAATCTCTTTTAGGTAAGTAAGAGTTTCAGGACTATATGTCTCGCTTTCATTTTTTACAGCCTCAGTCATACGAATTAATTTTGATTCTCTATCTTCTTTATTAATCACTATTCCATTTTTAATCACATAATTAATCTTGAATGTATTAGCTATATCATCTAAAGGATTTGCATCTAATACCAATAAGTCGGCCTTAAAATTTGCTTTCACTAATCCATATTCATTTTCGAGTTTCAAGTTTGTTGTTGCGTTTATAGTGGCAGATTGTAATGCTTCAAGATTAGTAACCTCTAACTCTTCTACCATCATTTTTAGTTCTTCATGGATACCAACTCCAGGTATAATTCCTGGAACTCCACTATCGGTTCCGGCTAAAATATTGACCTCTTTAGATAAGAGTTTTGAAAAAGAACGAAGGGGAACAACCAAGCTATCCCATTTCATGGGCCTTTCAAGTCCTTGAATGGTTATTTGAATATTCCAATTTTCAATTAATTTTGGAGATAAATATTGTCGATATTTATTATAATTTAAAGAATCATTTAATAATTCTATCAATTCATTTTTTGGTCTCAATCTAGTATTATATTTAGCTAGTAATGTAGGTGTAAAATCTACTTCACTTTTACTTACAGTTTCAAGTACTTTCTTTATCTCTTCATTATTCATTTTTAATACTTGTAAAAACAAATCATGCTCTACTGTTTCAATCCCGTTTTCTACAGCGAAATCAATTCCGATATTTTCATCAATATGTCCTGTAAAAGAAATAACATTTCTTTTACAGGCATCTGCTATGGCTTTAAACACATCTTGTGACAATACCGTTCTAATCTTTACCAAATCTACTCCCATTTCACTTAACGAATCGACAACCTTATTAGCACGTTCAGGTGAGTCAATCTTAATACGATCTTTTACATAATTAGGCCCTAAAATTTGTTGTAATACATCATAAAATTGGGGTGATTCTAAAATTGGACCAGCTGTTTTAATTTTAGGAAAAGTATTTTGGCGAATTTCATCTCCTCTTTCTCTCCAAGATTTTAGTTTAGACCAATCTCCTCCCATATCTCGAACACCAGTTACACCATTTAATACAAAAAGAGGCAACGATTCTTTTCCTATCATTGATAAATGCACATGCATATCCCAGAGCCCAGGAATTAGATATTTACCAGAACCTTCATAAATATTCTCAGAAATATAAACTGTGTTATCGCTATGTTTTATTATTGATTTTATCCTATCATCAACAATAACAATATCCATATTAGGATCTATATTACCAGTCTCTACATTTACGATATTTACGTTTTTAATAATTAAATCTCCCTTCAATTGATCTTTACAACTTTGTAACAAACAAATGAGTAATAGATATACAACGATGGGTTGTAGACGGTTTTTCATTTTTATGGTTTTAGTTTATGATTTATGATCATATAAAATAACTCAGCTTAACAATTAACGGCATATAATTGTCGTTTTTTCATTGATTTTTTAACTAGTTATTTATTGATTTTGATTTGATTTTTTCTAAATCGAATTCTTGAATATAGATGTCTAGAGAACCATCAAATTTTTTAGGGTCTTTAGATTTTCTGTTAGATGTATAAAGTATGTATTTTGAATCATGAGTTACGGAAGGACTTCCTTCTGTAAATTCTGTATTATACTGTTTTCCTAAATTTTGTGCTTCTGTCCATTTACCATTTACATTAAAACTGATATAAATATCAAAAAAACCATAGCTATCTTTAAAACCATCTTCTGACCTTCTCACATATAAAATAAATGACTCGTCTGGCGATACCCAACTGTCACATTCTATGAACTTACTGTTTACAGATTCTGGCAACCTTATAGCTTTCTGATATTTACCATTAATAAATTTAGAAATATAAATATCACCGTGTGTTTCTTCACTAAATCTTGTAAAATAAATATTACCTGAATTGGTTTGAGAGGGTGAATATTCGCCAAGTTCTGTATTAATAGCAGGTGGAAGCATTTTTGCGTTAGACCAACCATTGTCTTGACGTGTAGCAACCCAAATATTACCATCGTTTTTGGTAGTATCTTTATTGAATTTTGATGCTATAAACAACCTATCTCCATCTGGTGAGAGATGCGCATCGCCCCCCTGCATAGTTTTCCCCGCATATCTTACAGTATCTCTAGAGATTAATTTGTTGTTTTTAAATTTACTAACTGCTGCATAAGACGATTTCCAGCTAGTATCATTTATGGTAAAATAGATTTCTTTGTATTTATCTGAAATGTTACCGCCATATTCAATTTTTGAAGATGATATAATACCTGGTGCTAGTGGTTCAGCTTTCTTTAAATTATAAGAATTATTTATTAAAAACCAGGTGTCTTTGTTTGCAGTTTTTTTACATCCCAAGAAAGAGATAAATCCTAATAATAATATATAGTTTAAAAAATATTTCATTTTATCTTTTTGTGCAGGTCTATTTTAAAAAATTAAACCTTGTTTCCTACTTGTATAATTTTATGACTGGTTAAAGGTTTGTAAACACTACATAATAATCACGTAAATTTTATTCATCAATTGGTTCTATTTTCAATCTTTTTTTGAAAAGTCTTTTTTTCCGTCGCTATGTACAAATGTTAAACCTGTTATCTGTTGGATCGCATTACGCTCAAATTGAACATTTGGCAATTCATTTGCAGTTGGCATTGAAAACTTCATTTTATAATAATCTTTTTTTATCAGTTCTAGTTTAATTTTAGGACCTCCTTTTCGTTTTAAATATAATTGCCCATTTTCAAGGAGAATATTACGAACTTTTCCGCCATACCAACCTGTATATTCATTTGATTCAGATTCGGTTGAAGCAAAGTCATTATGTTTTTTTATAATAGAAGATTTTTCAATCTTTAAGAGTTTATTTATCCTATCAATTGTTATTTTCGATTGATTAAAAAATTGAAATCCAAGATTTACAAATTCAAAACCTTCTATAAGGTTCACTTCTGGTGATTTGTAAACCAAATTCCCTATGACAATATCTCCTTTTAAGGTAGCTTTCCATCTTTTATGACTTGCGAGTGATGTACGTATCATACCATCCTCTACGGGTTCTTTAACAAATTCTAATTTATCTTTAAGTGAAAAAGGAATGTCTATATTTCCAGGATTTCCAGAATCTAAATGAGCCTCTAGTTTATTGCCTCCAATACTTATTTCAGTGCTTAATATTCGGGAGTTTTGATTAAATGGAATGACACCATCTTCGCCTTGTTTTAATTCACTTTTAGTTATTGTAAGAATTGATTTAGGGTAATTAATAGACAAAAGATAGTTCTTGAAAAACATTCCGCCAATAACGCCATCAACAGGTAGCATTTTTCTTAGAGGCATCGTATTCATATTGACACTTTTGGAGGTCAACACATTAGTAATAGAGATTTGTGGTATTGTAACACGATTCGATATTACTTGTCTATTGGTACCGGGAGAACCTATAGGATCTTTACCAATTACCTCTAGTTTTAACTCCTTAGATAATCCATCATCGATAAAGTTTCTTCCCGCACCAGTATCAAAAATGAACTTATAAGGCCCTTTTCCATTGATATTAAGAGTAATTATAGGTCTTTGAGTACTTAAATCTATAGGTACATTTACCTCTTTTTTTACTAAATCAAGTGTGGTGGTATCTTGAGATAAAATATAATTGGGTAATAGAATGACCAATAATTTGACGATTTGTATTTTTAATGTATTAATTCTCATGATATCTAATCTTTAATTATTGCACAAATACTTTTAAATTAAACCAGTTTTTTAAACTATTAATTTGTTCTTTCTTAATTTTTAGTGTAATCACTTTTAGAAAACCTGAACCATGTTTTGCCTTTATCAAAAGTACCTTCTACTAAATGCGTAAAAGTTTGATTACTTATTTTAGAATATGTAAGCCTAAAAGATAACTTTCTTCCATCTTCTAATTTTACAGGTATATCTGATTCTAAGTTTGTAAATACTAAATCTCCATTTATCCATTCACCATAATAAATGTCCATATATCCATATTCTTTATCCATGGCGCATAGCTTAAATTTCTTTAATCTATTATCATATCCAATATTGGTTATCATATTAATTTCACCATACTTAGATAGGTATTTCACTTTTTCGGTTATGAATTTACCTTGATGTTCAATTGTGATTGTAGAGACTGTATTACCTATGACTTGCCAGGTATTGGCTTCCCACTTATAATTCTCAATATTCCAATCACCATTAAGGAAGTGTAAAGTTTCAACATAGTTTTTAAACGTTTCTTGGGCTTGTGCTGGTGAAACTGTCAAAGTCATTATAAAAATGAATAATTTTATAGATTTCATTCTAGTTAGGCTGAATAATTGTTGACACTTCATTTTATACTATATTTTTTTCATTAATTTTTTTCCACATTTAAATTCTTGCCTTTATAATTTTCTTAATAGCCTTAACAACTATTTTAGGGACTTCAATATGTACATTATGACCACTTTTTTTTGCAATAATTTGTTTACTATTTTTAGACAAGGTTAATAGATCTTTTTGCAGTTTCTTAGAATGGTTTTCTAATTGCTTCGAATTCCAATTTTCATCACCTTCTGGAAAACTTTTATTTCCTGCAGAAATAACTATTAATGGAATGGTATCTAAAGAGTATTTTTCCTTATTCAAATACATCTCTTGCATAATCTCTGCTTCATATGTATTGCTTTGTTCCTTTACATAAGTAAAAGGACGTTCGTTATAAATCCAGTGGAAACGTGCTTTGTCTTCATCAGAAAATTTATCAAGCAAATCACCAAAATCTCTTCTACTTTGAAATGATCTTGTTTTTTTAAGTTTTGTTATTTGTGAAGTATCAATATCTTTTATTGGTTGATCTGCAGTTAAACGCATACGTTTTAGTTCCATTTTTTTTGACTCTTTGTTAAATATCTTCAATACAACATCAGGATGTGTTGCATCAACTAATACCACACCTGCCACTTCATTTTTATATTTAGAAGCAAATAAATGAGCTGTTATGCCTCCTAAAGAATGACCAACTAAAATGTAAGGCGATTTATACCCTCCTCTTTTTAGTGCTTGATAGGTATCGTATACTTGTTGATTTAAAGCGAGTCCATGACCATGGTCACTCCAACCTTCACCAGCATGATCTATTGCTACTGCGGTTGCAAATTTCCCTACTTTTGGTAGTACTAAATTCCAATGTAAGGCAATATCACCAGCTCCATGAATGAAAACTACAGTTGGGCCTTTACTCTCCTTGCCCTCTACTAATAGATGTATATTATATCCACCAATATCAACAAATTCTCCAGGTGCAGAATACGCGTTTGATTGAGCGTATATCACTAGATTACATATTAGAATTGAAACTATAATAATGTTCTTCATTATATTTTTTTCATCTCTTTATTATTTATTCTTTTGTTTCTTCCTTTTTATCGTACCTAATTCTTCCAACCAGACTTCCGCACTCTGCATAATCAAATTTCATTGCAGCAAATTTGGCCTGTAGATGCATGGTTAGGTTGCCTGTTCGTCATAGAATTTCATCCATTCAATGCGTTTTCCGTCGTTACTATAGGTGCGTTTTACATGCTGAATCAGTTTATTATCTATATCCAGAATTTTCACTTCTATTTGATTGATATTTTTCTATTATTGATCTGAAATAGTCTAAAGAAGCTGGTTCGAAAACGTATTTCTGTTCCTTTTGATTGAAATAACCCATGGAAACGATACCGACTAGCTTGCCTTCGCTGTCAATTACAGGTCCGCCACTACAACCACCGTAATTTCCATTTGGTACATCGAGTTTTAGATTGTTGTCTTTAGTGAGGCCAATAAAACTGCCGTTTATCCGTATAGGACTCTCAGATTTATATGGATAACCCATGAACTTAACATCTTCACCTTGTTTTAAAGGGGTGTCCCTTAACGTGTAAATGGCCATGTTTTTAGGAAGCTTGTCTGTAGTTTCAAAAATTAACCAGTCACCTTTTGGTGGCATAACAATGGCTTCGTTCGGGTTTTCGTTGATGAGTTTTCCTGCAATGATTTTGCTTTTACTTTGCTTAGAATACAAGGTCCACGATTTTAATTCATCACCAAAACTGATGGTTTTCATACTGTCTGTTTTGGCGAAAAACAAGACATGCTTCGCTGTTATAGCATAAGTCTTATTGTTATGGCGTAGCAAGAATCCGCTTCCGGCATGGACGTTATCAAATTTTGAATTTTTAAATGTTGCTTTGCACACCATAACAGAATCTATTTGGCCATACATAATCGCAACATTTAGCATTAAAAAGACAATCAACAGGTGGTAATTCATAGCTTTAATTTTTTAATTTTGGAAGTCATCCAGTTAATACTTTCTTTAGCTAGTTCAGTACTGTAGTTATCTCTTGCATGACTCATGTAAGAACCATTGCCCAAGGTTTCCACATTGTGTTGCATGGAATTAAAATTTACAAAGCCGTGGTCTGCATTCTTAATGAGTTTAAAATCACCTTTACCTCCATTTTTATTAACTATTTCTGCGATTCGTTGTGCACCTTTAGGACTAATGGCTTGAATATCAAATTCACCATGCATGGCTAAAACGTTGGTTTTAACTTTAGACCAAGCTTTTGGAATATCGATATCAGCCAAGTTTTGCCAAAAATCAAAGTGACGCCCTATGTATTGATTCTGTTTAAAGTTAAGTTCGTTCGCTCTAAAAAAATCAGCGTATGCTTTGTTATTTAGTAATTCTTTGCCCGAGAGTTTATGGATTAGGAAATCTTTGTTGAATTTTAAATTCACTTTATTGTCCTCTTTTATTTGCGCATCAGATACGCCAAAGTGTTTGGGCTGTACGGTATATAAATCTACCATATAGTCGTACCAGTTTTGGGCAATGCTGCCGTAGGTTATAATGCCTTTCGGAGATTTTATTTTGGTTAAAAGCGGTGCAATGACACCACCCATAGAATGCCCAAATAAGAATATGTTATTTAAGTCTATGGATTCTTGGCTCATAAGGTCTTTGTAACCTTCTGTAAAGGCTTTAAGTTCTTCATTGAAACTTATTTGCGTACAATGTTTATTGCTTTGGCTATCACCAACCCCAGGTTTTTCAACACGATAGACGGCAAAGCCTGCCTCTAACCAATCATTCATTAATTTTTTCATGGGATTGTCATCAGAAACCGTTTCTATCGAACCGCAGGTGTAGCCCTGCAAGAAGTAGATTATAGGTGCTTTTTGAACTTGTTTTGGTGTTACCAGAATACTTCTTAACACGTTACCATCATAAGCCACTTCACCATAAGTAACATGGGCATTTTTAAAGGTTTCCATTGGCCTGCCTAACAAGGCTGTGGATTTTATTTCCTTTTTATTGTTACGATAAAATTCGGCTTCGATGGTATCGTCTTCATAAAGTTGACTAGTAATAGCAAGAACATCTTGAATTGTACTAACAGATGTACCATTTAATTTTGTAAGTACGTCACCTTGCTTTACTCCTAAATTCGCGAATGTTGTATTTGGCATAACTGTAGTAATATGCACTCCTGTTTTAACTTTAAGATTGTTCTGAATTGAAATGCTATCTGTTAATGTTTGCATCATAATCCCTAATAATCCTTTTCTTTTTAAAGTTTGTGCTTCTAAAATATTTTGTGCCAATAACATTATAATTATTAGACTTATGTATCTTGTTTTCATCTTTTACTTTGGTTTTATTAAATCTTAAAAAATGGTAAAATCAGGAGCAACTCACACTATTAAATGAAGAAACCATAAACCTTCTATCTTTGTCACTCCCGATTTAATTTTGAACAACTATATTAGTTTCCAGGTAGTTTGTATGTTCCCGTTTCAATCTCTTTTATAATTTCGTTCAATCTGGATTGAAATTGTTCTGGTGCTGTTTTTAGTGCTTTCCTGACATCTTTTAACGCTGCTTTCTTATTGTTCAAAAAATATTGACTTAGACCTCTATTCAACTCTAAAAACCATGTGTCAGGGTTTGATTTAAGCGAAATATTGCAGTACTCTAATGCATCCTGATATAAACCATTTTGAAGTAAAAAACTACTAAAATCATTTGCCTCATAAACAGTTGCGTTCATTTCCTTTACTTCTGCAATGGCAGTTTTAGCTTCTTCAGTTTTATTTAGTTTTCTTAACAATCTGATCTTAGTTGACAAATTTGTTAAATTCTTATCAGCTGCAAAACCGCCATATCCGCCATCTATGGAACGGTTTGCCCATTGTAAAGCTTCTTCTAAGTTGGTATTGTGATTCAAACACCATAAAGCAGCATCGTTCCATGCTTGCCAATGGTAAGTATTAATACCTCGTAGTTCACTTCTAAGACTTTCTACAACAGTTGTATTTAAATCAACTTCTACTTTAAATGGAATTCGTTTTTCGCCCCATTCTAATCCAATAACCAATGAGTTTTCAGTTCTGTTTAAGAATTCATAGTCTAGCTGTTCTGACTTTGCGCAAGGCTCAGGATTTACAGTTACTTTTAAGCTTACATCTTTCTCTTTATCTAAGTAATAACTTCCCCATTGATCGTGATTATGAGCAAATAATAAAGTATATGTGTCATTTTTAGGAATAATATGAAGCCCATAAATGCCTGCTTTTAACGACTGTCCTTCAACTAGCACATCGGTTGTGAATTTTATAGTTGTACCCATATTGGCTCCAGCTCTCCAAGCTATAGGATTTCCGCCCATATTAGGATTGTTCCAAACATCCCTATTACGTAATGCAGGACTTCCATAATCTAATGTAATCTCAGTTATCCCTAATTTTTGGGTTTCTTGAACCCTTGGACTCCCTTGCGGCATATTTAAGGTGTGAAATTGTGCCGTTAAATTCTGCGTTAAAAATGCAGCAAATAGTACAACTATGAATTTTTTCATTTCTTTTGTGTATTTGACTTTATTTATAATTAATTTTAAAAGTATTTATGAAGAATCTTTTTAGGTAAAACGAAATAAAAATTCTGGGACAAACATACTTTTTAGAGCAAGTTGTGTCGTCCGAATGCCTGTAAATACAGAAATCCGTACCTTGTTTTAAGAGTGATTTAACAAAGGAGGTTGAGTAAACTCAGAGTTTACCCATATTGGGAAGTGATATGATTTTTTCTGTAGACCGATGGGGTTTGTCCTTCCATTTTTTTAAAAACCGCATTAAAAACCGACTTGCTATTAAAACCAGATTCGTATAGGATGGTAAGAATCGTCATGTCATCATTACCATTTTTTAAAAGTGTTTTGGCTTCCTCTATACGGTAAAAATTAATAAAGTCGTAGAAATTACCTTTGTAAAAGGTGTTTATAAGAATAGAAATATTACGGGCAGATTCACCCAACGCTTCAGATAAATCGCTAATCTTTAAGTCTGCTTTTTTATATAGCTTTTGCTCCACTACCAAATCACAAAGCTTATCGTAAACCGCTTTGTTTATTTTAAGATTGGTGGTTTCCTTTCTCAATTTAACGGTTAGGTTATTGTAAAAAAATTCCGGATTGTTTAATAGATGAAATAAGGTGATATTAGATAATACCAACAATAACAAAACACCAATAAAAGTAAAGGTTGCGGCTATTTCGGGTGAATTTGTAATGAGCGAGCTAGTTAAAAAAACCAGCCAAATCACGAAAAAGAGAATAAGGGTTTGTTTCAGCCATTTGGCAATTTTTTTAAACCTTAAATCCTCGCTTTTTTTTCTATATATAAACCAAAAAGAGGTAAGTGTATAAGTTATTACTTGTATGAAATATAGTTTGTCAAAAGAATTTCTAATCCACAAAACATTTGATGTCAAAAAGCTATCTTTTTTAATAAGAAACATAGAAACAAGCACAATATTCATTACTAAAAACATTAAAAAAGGAATAAAATGTATCCAATATTTTTTAACATAAATATTCTCTTTAATGATGCTCATAGTGAATAAAAAAAGAATGGGCGCATAAAAAAACAGAAAAGAATTCAGAATTATCCCTATATAAAAAACAAAACTACTTTCTGGAAAAATAGATTTAGTAATAATCAAATTACTAAGCATGGTAATTCCTTTTCCTAATAAAAAGAATGAAAAAACATAAATAGTAATATCTACTCTCTTTTTATGATACCATATAAGTATCGCAAAAAATAGAAAATTAAACGCCGCTATTCCTTGAATGAATTCTATAGTTTAAAGGATTATATTAATTAAGTGATAAATATCGGAATTCTTTAACTCAAAAAAACTTATTTTACGAATCATAAATAATTTGTTGTTAAGGATAGAACATGTACTAGATAATAAGTGCGAAGTTATTTGAATAATCTTATTTCTACAAATCAAATAGTTTTTGCATAGCAGTTTAATTCTTAGTCTTTGCTTTTTACTTGTGTAAATTCATAGCGCTGCTTATGTGTATTATTTATAAATCAAATGATGCTTATCAAGAATAGAATTAATAAACGTATTTCTTATCCTTCTGTATCTTATTAATCTTTAATTAATTATTTTATGAATCTGTTTGTTTTTCTAAAATCTGATCTTTCCAGGTAATTGCTTCTTCCATTGTATCAAAGATATTAAACTCTTTTTTTAAAAATATTTTTTCGAGTTTTACCAGGTTTTTTTGTTGATTTCTTTTTGAGACTACAGCGATTCCTGCCAAATTTTGAATCTTGGAAGTTTCTAAATAAATAACAGGATTAACCGAATAAGAATGAATTCGATGCGTAATATATACAAAAGGTTTGTTGTTAAAGTGTTCTTTTACTATATCTAATAATATATTATTATGTTCGGGTTGTAAGATTACTCCTTCTTTGACAGTGTTTTTTATATAATCATCGTACACTTCAATAACACAAAAGCCAAAATCATATACCTTTTTCATCAGAATCTTATTTACTATATAAAAATAAAAAAGCTCTTTGACTCTTCAAAAGGCTTCTTCTTAAAACAAATGATTTAATTAGAAATGTATGAGTAAAAAAGTAAAAGAAATTAGTGAATGAAAGAACTGTTTGTAATCGAAGTAGTAAAAAGGGAGAGAATCATCTATGTTGTTGAAATCGAAAGCTTCATCCTGTATTATAATCTTAATCCTCTCTTTTGTTCTTTCTAATTAATCTATCTAATTTAAAGTATTGTAAACTTAAGAGGTGTATAAGTAAACTGTTTACAATAATAGTTCAGATGAAAGGACATAATTGAGTTTCTTTTTTTAACGAATCACTGATAGAGGTTTTGTCTTCAACTGATTTTATGAATGGACAGTTTTTATTAATTAACGTTATCAATTGTGGTTTGTTACCATTAAAATTAGCAGAAGCTTAATTCATTATGTACCCCTTTTTAACTTTCATAGTGATACCTTTAATTGCATTAATGTCTTCCAGTGGATTTTCTTTTAAAACCAAAAAATTTGCTTCATAGAATTCTTCAATTTTACCTATTTTCCTATTAGGAAAAATAGCTTTTGGAGTATCATGACAGAATATTTTTAATAATTCATTTGGGGTAAATATATTTAAATCTATGAAATGCTGAATTTCACCTGAAAGTGTTTTGTTAAAAGCATCAGATCCTATTAATATTCTACCGCCTTTATTCTTAAATCTAATTAGAAAATTTTTTATAAACTTTTCTTTTTGAATCGAATCTTTTAAAGGATAATTAAACGCCTGCCCAAGCGTAGGTATAATACCTACATCTCTTTTTATTGCTAAATCCATAACTTCATCACTAATTTCATAACGTTTTTTTGACTGGATATCACCATCCCAACCATAACCAGGCATATGCGCAAAATAATTTACACCTGCCTCAATAGCTTTTAAAAAATCATAAGCGGTTTCAATATGTGCAAATACATCCAGGTTATGCGCCTTAGCTCTTTTGATTGTCTCTTTGAGAATGGGTAATGATAGGCCATTATCTCCCATTTTTTTATTGTGGTAATTTTCAGTATAATACTCACTATCGATAAGAAAGACTTTAACGACATCAGGATTTTCAGCAAAGAAGCCTGGTAATTTTTTTTCTACATCTCTTTTTGTATCAAGAAAAATATAAGAATTGTTCTCATCGAGACGACTTTTTCTGATTTCTTCTTCTTTATCATCCCACACTTTTACGTCTAGCCCCATTTTGAATGGTTCATAAGCCATGAAAGGATGTCCTAAGGTAGAGGTCAATCCTTGATGAGAAAATGCTACGTCTATAGTAGAATCTTTTTCAAATACTGGCCGAAGTAGTTTAACACCGTCTAATTTACTGGTAAGATTAAGTACATAAAAAGTCCCTTCGTTCAAATAGTTTTGCGGTAAGAAACTCATCTGCCATTCTCGATCTAAATTATGAGTATGTGCATCTGCAAATGGAGGAATTATATATTGCCCTTTTAAATCGATGATAGAATCTAACGTTTCTGGACGATTGAAAGAGAACATACCATTTATAGCATAAACATCTTTTTTTACAAATTTGCCTTCAATTAAAATGTTTGCATTTACAAAAGCTGTGTTTTTTTGACCGAAACAGTTTGACACATAGCAAATCATTATGATGTAAGTGAATAATAAACGCATGACCTATTTTATTTAGAGTAAATATTGGCTAATAATGTTTCGAGTTGTTCACCTTTAGCTTCTTCATCAACAGCAATTATTTTTCCTTCCGGATTGATTAAAATTACTTTAGGTAAAGCGCTTACCTCCATATTAATTGCCTGCCCATCTTTAAACCCTTTGGTAAGAATTGTATTTTTCCAGGCTAACGGAGACTGATTATTTCTAAAATTTTCGACTAGTCTTTTATCTTTATCTAAAGACACACTGACTACCTCGAAATTTTTGTTCTTGTATTTTTTATAAAGCGTTTCAATATTGGGGATCTCTTTGATACAAGGACCACACCAGGTTGCCCAGAAATCAAGAAGTACCGTTTTTCCTCTTAAACTTTCATTGGTGATCCTGTCTTCTTCATAATCAATATTTTCAAAATTGAAATCAGGAATCGTATTGCCTACCATAATTTTCCTGTCTGATTCATCAACTATAAAAGTATTTTCATCCAGTGCTGGATTTATTTTAATGTCACAAACAATTTCTTCTTGTAAATAAGCAGACTCAGGTATTGATCGAGTAACTTTTGTTGGAAACATATAACCATTGATCTGCTCATAATCTTGAAAACTCTCGATTTGTCTTCCATAGTTGGTCTGTGTCTCTTTTGAGATTAATAAAAAGCGAGTTTTGTCAAACAAATACACATTATTGTTTTCAACATTAGTTAATTTATAGACATTTTCAAATCCTATTAAAGTATCTGTTAGTATTAAATCTTGAGTATTATTTAAGAGTTCAAAAACGGGAGTTTTATAAATAGTTTTCTCAGGAATGTTTGTATATCCTTTATTACTTCCATTATAGTTGACGATGGTATTCTTATCCGGAGAAAAATATTGGGTATTGTTTAATGCTCCCTCAATAGAACTATCAATACGCTCATAACCTGGAAATTTGGAAGTATAGGCCATATCTGTAGTATTTACAATGTTGCCAGAAATAGTAGTAGTTTGAGATACGTTCCAGGAACGTGTATTTATCAGTTGCCACTTATCGCCATTTGATGTCTTCTCAATACTTAATTGTATTAAATCTTCTGGAGTTTGAGGAGTTTCAATTCGTTTGCAATTAAAAAATACTATTGCTATCAAAGCAAATATTAAAGTTTTCATAGAGTGATTGTTTTAAATTAACGGTGTAAATATTCCTATAAGTAACCTGTATGTGAACTGAAATCAGTTGAATTGACCCTATAGTCAGCCAGATGGCCCTAAAAATTCTTCTTTAAATAATTAATTTTGAATTATGCCAAACAATAAATATTACAGTAGCGGATTTTTGAAACATAAAATTCTTGGGATTTCAATTCTGGAATTATCTGTTTTCTTCTTATTTTATGTGTTTAGTGCCGTTGGATACTATACAACAATTTGGATTACCAATAAAGCACTGAACTTACCTAATGAATATTGGGATCTATCCGGATTTGTCTCTACCAGTGGTTTTGATTATATGATAAAAATGATATTTACCATTCCTATATGGTTTTTAATTTTCAGGGTATTTAAACATTTATCACTATCAAAAAAACTTATACTGCATCTCATCCTATTGCCTTTTTTTGTGGTAGCCACCAAATGGATATATTATGAGATTTCCAAACAAGTTGGATGGGGAAGACTATCTGGTTTTGCAGAAATCTGGGATTATTATATACCAACACTGTTTTACATTTTACAGTTTAGCTTTTTTCATGCATATCATTATTACCATCAAAATAAACAGCAATTACTACTGGCAGCAGAATTGAGAGAAAGTACATTAAAAAGTGAGTTATCGGCATTAAAAGCGCAATTAAATCCGCACTTTTTGTTTAATGTATTTAATACTATTAACGCATCAATACCAAATGATCAAGAACATACGAGAACACTCATAGCCAAATTATCAGACTTGTTTCGTTATCAAACCAGAATATCCCGTATGGATGTTGTTCCTCTCAAAGAAGAAATTGGATTTATTGAAAATTATTTGAGTTTAGAGAAAAGCAGATTTGGAAAAAGATTGACAATAACTATTGATATAGAAAAAGGAGTTGAAACAAAATTAGTACCGCCAATGCTATTACAACCATTAGTTGAAAATGCTATTAAGCACGGTATTTCAGATCTGATTGAAGGTGGTGAAATAATCATAAAAGTTTATCAAGAAGATGAATACATACATTTTAATGTTGCAGATACCGGAAAAGGAATTAAAGACAAGTCACAGGTTTTTGGAAAAGGAATAGGGTTAACAAATACCAAATTAAGATTAGAAAAAAGATATCAATCAAAATTGGTTATAGTTGATAATGAACCCAAAGGAATATTAATTAAATTTTCAATTAAAGCATGAACACTATTGTAATTGTTGATGATGAACAAGCTGGCAGACAGCTAATCAAAGAATATTTATCTGGTTACGATGAATTTCAAATCGTAGGGGAAGCCGAAAATGGTATTGAAGCTGTACAGCGTATTACCGAATTAAGCCCTGATTTGGTGTTTTTAGATATCCAGATGCCCGGATTTACAGGTTTTGAGGTACTTTCTAAATTAGAAGAAATTCCACAAATTATCTTTTCAACAGCTTATGATGAATATGCGCTTAAAGCTTTTGAAGTACATGCCTTAGACTTTCTTTTAAAACCTTACACTAAAGAACGTTTTGATAAAGCAATGCAGCGTATTTTAATTAGCCAGGATCAAAACAATATGCTAAAACTGGTTGACAGTTTAATGGCTAAGAAACAAAATTATCAAACTCATATTCTTATTAAAAAACGCTCAAAACTTATTACAGTAGCAGTTGAAGATATTATTTGGATAGAAGCTTTTGGAGATTATGCTAAATTACATACTGTAAATGGAGATATTCATGTTAGTAATTTTGGAGTTACTACATTACAGGAAAAACTCAATCCTTCACTTTTTTTAAGAGTACATCGCTCATCTATCGTTAATATTTCACATATTTTAGAATTAGAAAAGCATGACAAAACCTATACGATACGAATGAAAAATCAAGATATAGTTAGGGTAAGCAGGAGTTATGCAAATGAGATTAAGAAGTTAGTTTTTTAATTCCCCTTTTTTGATTTTTTCTTGCTTTTGATGATTCGTATTTCAGAAGTAAAGTATGAAATGACTCTGATAACAGGGCCTAGAATGATGTGAAAATTAATTTACATGTTTTTATTCTCTAACCGAAAAACATGCTGATGTTTTTGTCAAAATACCAGAATCCCTGGTTGCTACATGCGTGTTTATATATCAGATGGGCCATCTTACAATTCCTTACAGGCTTCTTACTAGTCCTTACTGCTATTGCCGGCAGTGTTTTACCGCAATACATTTGCACCGTAATGAACAAATAAGAATTAATTTTTAAAACTCAAAAAAATGAAGAACATCTCAAAATTAATCATGTTAACAGTAATGCTTACAAGTATGGTTTTCTTAACAAGCTGTAGTAGTGATGATGATGAAATAGTAATTGCGCAAAGTCAGTTTGCTTTTAATGGTCAGACTATAAGTACTCCGTCCGGGTACGACCTTTTTCAAGCTTCCACTTCAGAAATTGCATTTTTCACCAGAGGAATAAGTTATGATATTGTAAAAAATGGCGGAAATGTAACCGGAAGTCTTGTACTTATCAATAAGGTACCTAGAGATGCTAATGGAAATATCATGACAGGAACTTATAATATCGGTGATGATGATGCTACAATTGTTATTAACGGAGATTTTAACTCAGAAGAAGATTTGAGAAATAAGTCGATAAGTGCAGAATCTGGTATAGCTGTCATTAGGAAATCAGAGAATGAATATACAATAGATTACAATTTAAACCTGGGAAATAACAGGAGTGCTATAGGAACATACATAGGTACCCTGGAATCAAGAAGATAATGATTGTTGGTTGGTAGTTATTTAGTTAATCGACGAAGAGACCCTTCCTGGTTGTTGGGTAAGGGTCTTTTTTAATACAAGAAGATAAGAATAACAAAACCGATAGTGTCTTCAGATGAAGACAGGATGAGGGTATTTATGTTGAATGCATGTAATAATGCTGATGAAGATTTAACATCATTTGAAGATTTAACATCATTCTTTAAAAAATGGAGGTTGAAATTTAACAATGCAGCATCGGTTTATGAAGAGATTAAAAACAACTACAAAATAAATAAACAAACCAATAATTAAAGGAATGATGAAAAAGGCAATCAACCTTATTCTATTAGTTATACTGGCTCATTTTACCAGTTGCAGTTTGAATGATAATGAAAGTATAGATGTAGATCTGAAAAATTCAGAATGGAACTTTGTAGCGTTTAACCTGGGAGATGAATGGACAGAACGTCTTGAAGATACAACTGTAACTCTACGTTTTAATTCCAATAATACCATAGAAGGAGAAGCAGGTTGTAATTCGTTCTCGGGAGCATACATCTCAAGTGGGAATTCCATCAGGTTTAATATAACCGGAGCGACATTAATAAATTGTGAAGATGAAATTAACAACCAGGAAACCGAATATCTCAATGGTATACGAAGGGCTAGAGTAGTAGCTATAGATCAAAATAATCTGGAGTTACGTATCACCAGAAATACTTCACTGGTTTTTAGAAGAATGTTAGAAAATTAAAAAGGGAAATTAATTTGATTTAGTCAGGAAAAAGGGTACTGCCAGGTCTTTATCTGACGGGCCCTTTTCTTTTTAAGAATTTAAAATTTATAAAATGGTAAAGAAAATTTATTGTATAGTAGTGTTATCTTGTGTATTACTGTCTTGTGAAGTTAACAAACAGCCTGTTAATAAAGATACTTTAACAGGAAGTGGTTGGCGTCTGATAGAAATTGTTACAGATAACAATAGTATGTATATCGATCAAAATATGTTTTTGAATATTGATTTTACTTCAGAGAAAATTAGTGGGATGTCTGCCTGTAATACCTTTTTTGGTAGCTATAAGCTAAAAAAAGATAACGAAATCGAAATGGACGTTAAGGGGACTACTCTGATGGTTTGTGAAGACAATGTTCAGAAATACGAAGATATATTTATTAACGAAATTGAAAAGATTCGACATCTAACTATTGATGAAAATACACTATACTTACATAAAGATACCGAAAATTACCTGGTATTTCATCGCTTTCAAAAAATAGATAATAATGGTTTGATAGGAGATTCTTTTACAAAAACAATATGGGTAGCTTCAGAAACCAAAGAATGCGAAGGAGTAGGATTACAGCAATGCCTTCTGGTTAAAGATGATAAAAATAAAGAGTGGGAATTGTTCTATGATGTTATTGATGGCTTTAATTGGGAGAAGGGCTATGAATACGAATTGATAATTGAAGAATCGGTTATTGATAATCCACCTGCTGACGGATCATCCTTAAGATGGAAATTAATAACAATTGTAGAGAAACATAGAAAATGATCTTCTTGGATTATAATCAATTTTAAAAAGTATCTTAACAATTACATTTAATCGATCCCTGTAATTACAGATTCTATATGAGTGATTTTGTTATTTTCTACTTTAATATGTTCAGACACTCGCATTTTTTGATTTGTTGCAGTATTAATTCCTTCATAAAGAATGGCTGCTTGAGTATCATTGTATATTGAAGATATCAATACAACATCTTTCCAGGGAACTGAATTTGTTGTTATAAATTGCATAAAATCATCTCTATTATTGAATTGAAAAATCCCGGCATCTATTTTTACATGTATATATAAACAATCATACATTTTTTCAAAATCGACCGGTTCTTGCCAGGATTGAAAATATCTTAAAACTAAGCTTTGATTATTCATAATCTTTAAAATTAATATTGACTAATTATTTTACAGCTTCACTTTTCTTTTTTTGAGTATGTAATGAAAATAACTTACTGCAGTTGGATCACAACAACCTAATGGAAATGCGTTGTCCAGTTCCCACCCATATTGATGGAAAAAATTTAAAGCATCTACTATTCCATTAAATGTTTTCTCGTTACCATTATCATCATATATAAATCCATTCCTAACTTTAGATTGCTTAGATATTTGGCCAAAATCAACAAAGATTTTATTTTGATATGGTTTTAATATACTTCCTCTTGGACTAATATTAATTTTCATATATGGTACTTCAATATCTTTTAAAGGCACAGTGCCAATTTTTTGAGCGTATAAATTGATGCTTGAAATTAACAGCAATATTTGAACGATTTTTTTCATAGTTTTTTAATTTTCCGGTTCAATATTATTCATCATGTTATTTTTCCATGTTTTGATGGATTCTTGAGAAATAGGCTTCAATTTTTTTGTAAATTTTAATACCTCATTAATGAATTTTTTAGGCTCATCTTTAAAAATTTGATGACCAGATTGTTCAAAAAATACAAAACTGGCATTAGGATGATTAGCTTTAAATATTTTTGCTTTATCCGGGCCCCAGGTTAAATCATGTTTCCCTTCAAAAATTAAGGTAGGTATCGGGCAATTATTAAATGCCCCTTTAAAATTATACTGACTTAAATTTTTACTCATAATACTGTTGAAACCTCTGTCGTTAACCCATTCATACAAAGCACTTCGTATCATTTCTTCCTTAGTAGGTTTATAATAATTTTGACGTTTCCAATCTCCGTTTGCTGCCATATTGTATAAAAAAGCAGCCATACTCAATTTACCATTTTTTCTGTCTTGAATTGCTTTTTGGGTTACAACATCAAATTGATCTTTTTCTTTTTGACTAATAAATTTCTGTTGTTCACTTTTAAAATAATCACTTTTAAATACAGGGTGAGCACTGTTTAGTATTAAACCTAAAGTATTTTCCGGATATCTTAATGTGTAATATTGAGCTAAACCACCTCCATAAGAGTACCCGAAAACAATCCATTTAGAAAACCCTAGTGCCTTGCGAAGTGCATCTAAATCTTTTGTAGCTTGTTTGAAAGTATACCCGGCACCAGGATTAAACCCGGATAGCCCTGTGCCTCGTTGATCATAATAAATAATGGTATGTTTCTTTTTGAGTTTTGAAAACCATGGATGAAAATAATGATGCGTGCCACCAGGCCCTCCATTGATAAGAACAACAGGTGTGCCTTTGCCTTCTATTTCTACGTATAATTTTGTTCCCTCAATTTCAATATATCTTTTTTCTAGTTCCATAGCATCACATAATCTCGGTAAGTCTGGTATGGTACTGTAAATAGTATCTTCCAGGTGAATAATACCATCAGAAGCCTTCTCCCGAATTTGTTTCTCTGTATTACAAGATTGAAAATACGTGATACTAATACATATTAAGAAGAAATACTGTTTCATTTATAAATTGTTTTTTGATTGAATAATCTTTATAAGAAGTCTCTTCGTATAGGTTGAATGTTTACTATAAAGATGACTAAACCTTTCAACTTGTTACAAGATGGTTTTTGTGACACTATCTTTTCCATTAACATAATCAGAAAATTTTAGCGGAATGAATTTGTCAAGATTTAGATTGTCTACTGCAACTCCATCAAAAATGGTAATCCAAAAACATTTATTCCAATCTTTACAGCCATTTTGCCAGTCGTGATAAGCTGTCCAAATACGTAATGAAATTTTAGAATTAGGCAATTTCATAATACTTCCGCCATCAGCCCAAAATTGTAAATAGTCACCAACAGATTCTCCTATTATTTTTACTCGATCTCCCAAAGTATGTTTGGCAATAGCGGCTGTCATGATACCTGCTGAAAATGTACCGTTTCCTGTAATGATATAGAAGGGGCGATTTTTGTGTAATCTTCTGTCAATTTTTTTGATAAAAGATCTTGCTATATTATAATCTCCTCCAGGGTTAAATCGTAAATCCAATATTGCAAAATCTAATGCTTTACTTCCGGGATTTTTCAAAATATTATCCAGATAAGAACTGATATTCAAATTTTCTGTATTGACATTTTCATTAAGTTTTACGTACAAACCATTTTTTATAAATTGGTGCCATACATTTTTTTCTATATGTTGGAAAGGAAGCGCTATTCTATCTTGAGTTATTAATGCTTGCCAATTATTTTTTAATGCTTGATTGGATATGTTTAACCAATATGGTGGCCAGTAACTGATACCTTCTTTGGCATCATTGGTAACCGAAATAGCTTGATTGATAATATCACCTTTGAAATCCAGGTATTCGATATTCAAAATACTATTACTGGTACCTAACCCAATAGCGTTTAATAATTCTGGGGACATGAAGTATAATGGACTAAAAAATTTTAATCGGTTTTGATTGCCACCATACCAGGGTTTTAATTTGCTTAGAAGTTCTTCTGGAGTATATCCGTTAATTTTAAGGATTTTTTTACCTAGCAGGTTATTATATTCAAGTTTTGCTAAAATAACATACAGCCCTTCTTCAAACCAGTAAAATCGCAATGGTACAGCGTTGAGACGGCGCGCCCTGAGACTTGGATGTATATTAGTATGTGTATTATTTGCTATAGCCATAATTTTAGCTATAACCATTTCAAATTCAGGTTTTGATAATGGAAGCACACTTTTTAAAGCTTTAATATGTTGGCGAAAAGCAGCTCTTTTTTCATCACTGTCAAAACTTTTATCATAGTCAATATAGAGCGATAAATAATCTAAATCTTGTTGTTGGGCCTCTTTTGTATTTACGACAACAGGAAACTCTTTTTTAGGCGCTTCAACCACAAACCGATTATAAAACAAGTAAAATATTATTCCTGAGATTACTATAAGTATTGTTAATAAAAAAAGAATACGTTTTAACCATTTTTTTATCATAATCTTTGATGTTTTATTTAATCTCTATGAATTTTGGTTATCGAGTCAATAGTTTTTAGACTATCTTTTTAATTAAAGATGTTGATTCATTTGAAATCAAAAAAATAATAGTGGTAGCTAGCTGTATAATGTGGTAAAAACCTTTATGGTTTGATGAATGGCAAGGTTAAATGCAATTCACCACAAATTATTTGATGTGGTTTTTAATTGAAAAATAGTAACTTAAGACCCATAACGATAGGTTATTAGAAATCGTTACAGTTAATTAAAAAAAGATGGACAAAACGATCTTGACAATATTATTAATGATGTTTTCATTCTTTTCTAAAGGACAATCTGATCTGGAAGCTAAATTTTCAGAAGCGAACTCCGATATGAATTTGAGAAATATGTATCAAAGAATAATCTGGAAGATGCAACCGACAAATCAATATTTGTTTGATCAAATAAAAGGAGAAGTTCAATACACAGTCGAAGAAAACGGCTATGAGGTTATTGCAATACCTGAAATTTTAGGGACATTTAATCTTAACGACAAAACATTTTTATGGGCAGACAAAAACCCTTCAATTAATAAAAAACTAAATGACGAAGTAGATTCGTTTAGAAAAAACTTACCAAAAACATATCAAAAAGATAAATTCAAATCTTCAACTGAATTTAATACAAATTTGCTATCCCTTTTTAGCTATCAATTAGATGCAAATGGCTATGACTATCAACGTCAAGATAATACAATTATATATTATTCCCTATTAACTATCAAGGTATTCAAGAATGGAGATGAGGTTTTAATAATTGAACCTAAAAATCATACTACTAAATTAGATATTCCTAAAAATATTGAATTGATAAAAAAATTTCACAAAGAAAAACTTGAAATCAATAAAAAGTATCATGAGCAAAAAATAAGCTCAGGCAAAGCTTTTAAAAAAATAGAAAAGGTTCATTTAAAATATTGGCTTAATGAAGACCCGTATTTTTTTCCTTCATTGTCCTGGCCTTGTGATTTTGATGAAAAGTCAATACTTGAATGGAAAGAATTCAAAATTGATAACAATAGACTTTTTGTGATGTACACAACTAATTTAGGTTGGGCTTCTGAGTCTTACGCCTATGAAATTGATTTAAATGCTACCGGAGATAAAAGGATAATAAATGAATATTAAAACTAATTAAAACAAAAGCTATGGCATTAGATAGCTTTTGTTTTACGTTATCCTATGAAATGAGTTGGACCTCGTTACTGAGTTTTTTTGTGTTTTCTTCTGGAATAATTTCTTTGCATATATACATATCCATAAATCAGTTTTTCATTTTAAAATATTTTATACTACTAGAGTTCCACCCCATAATATATAAACACGAGAGCAGCAGTATCAAAGAAACCATGAGCAGCGATGTTAAACCATAAATCATCCTTACGAATATGAAAAATGATAGCGTAAATCATGCCTAGAATACCAGTTATTATTTGACCGCTTATTCCTTGATATGCATGACTGTATCCAAAAACAAGCCCAAATAGAAGAATGTTAATAACCAGACTTATTTTGCCAGAGCCAAAGAGTTTGGTAAATTGTCTCATTAAATATCCTCTAAAGACAATTTCTTCACCAAATGCAGCTGATATCCAAATAAAAACAAAAAAAGTTAATGTAGCAGGCAGGTTTCCGGTATAAGGTTCAAATACAGAAAAGTCCATAGGGTGCCCTGTAAGATAAGTAACGCTTGGTACTATTAAGTAGAAATAAGACAGAAAAAGAACTGTACCAAAAATAGGTGCTATAATTAATAAACTTTTTACACGTATTCTTTTGCGTTGAAATCCTAAAGATTTAAAACAATCTCTTTTATATTCTATAACGCTTGCTGTTAATATTAATAAAGGCCCTAAGATTACCTGAAAATAATCTGATAAGTATAGGATGCAGCAAAGAATAATGACAGTTATGGGTATTAATTTTGTAATTAAGAAGGTTTTATTCATTTTTTATCGTTTTTAATTTTAAGCGAAGTAAAAACGATAAAATCAGATAAACAGTGATATACAGCTCATTTTTGCTGAATGGTAGCAAAATAACAGCTGAATAATCATTACATTTTATAGCTTATCTTTAAACCAATTCATAAATTCTTGTTTTTTATACCTGCTAATGCTTATTTGAAAATTCTTTTTACCGATAACAGTCGGTTTAATCAGTACAGATAATTTTCCATTTTCTATTGATTGTACCTGTTCAATGGAATGGATATGAAGAATGGTTTGTCTATTTGCTCTGTAGAAACTTTGTTTACTAATTTTATTTTCGACTTCATTTAATGTGAAATCTGTTATGATTGAAGTTCCATCTGTTTTTGCAATGTATACTATTTTGTTTTCATTGTATATGTATGCAATCTCAGAGTACTTAACTAAGGTTATTTTACCTCCTTGTTTAACTTTTATTACACCTTCTATAGAAACAAGTTTATGGAGTTTATAAATATCAATTGAAAACAAAAGAGCAATTCCAATAGTGTTTATTAATAAGGAGATTGAAAGCCCTGTTAGTAAATGATAAATACTATATGCTTCAACCCCGTTAATCAAGCCATTTAAAACATAGTATAAAATGATATATAGTATGGTGAAATAACCTAAAGTTGAAAATAAAAAACGTAATAATGTTTTTACGTTAATTTTTTTAATAAAGTACTTGTTTTTGTAATATTTGAAATTAAAACTGGAGATAAGAAGTAATATACTTCCTCCAATAATTGAAACCACAATAGGAAATAAAGGAAACTTGTAGTCTCTACTAAACGGAAAACTTTCTGGCTCATAAAGATGATTTGCCAGAATAGAAATCATTATAATTATAAAGCCGTTTCTAACCCAAAAATTTGAAAAATTAATATGACTTTTAAGGGAGTTAATTATTGTTTTCATTGAAAATTTTGATCTGCAACCCTATTCTTTTAAGCTCATACATTACATTTAAGATTATTATTACAACCAAACTGATAATGATGATGAGTTATTTGCAAATTATTAATGATGGTGTAATGAATTATAGTCATTGTTACGTTATGGTTTAGGCCATATTTTTTCAAACCTTATACACACTATTAGCATTTCTTCGGTAGGGTACTCTCCACTTACTTTTAAAAAACTTTCAAAAAAATCCCAATGTGCTTTTCTCCATTTTTTGAGAGGTTCAATATCTGTACCCATGTCCAATTCTGCATATTCTTTGGAAACCTTATAGAATGGAATGGTGTCAATACTTGTATTTTCTATAATAGCTTTTGCATTGCCTTCAAAATCTGTCACTATTTGTTTTGTTCCAATACCAGGTAAATCTACATTATACTTTTTATATAAGCTATAAAGCCCGGAAGAAGCTTTCTTTTTACCTGTAAGGGTTAATTCCGCAAGTCGATCTGCATCTTTTTGATTATTGTGAAAAAAATCAGATTCCGGAATTTCTTCATTTCCAAATTTAGGGTTTGATGCTATAAAATCCTCCCACATTTCAGATGGTGATTTTTTAATTCTGATTACAGTTTCTATCTGTTTTTCTGTGATATTTTCTGATCCTGATTCTGTTTTCTTTTCGGTTTTACAGCTTAGAAAAACTAAAAATAAAATAAGGGATAAATTTTTCATTGGTATTTTTTAGTATTAATGATTACAGTTATTTGACTTTTTCTTTTGTTCGACCATTAATCAATTCAATTGGATCAAGCCCGTAGTACGTTTTTATTCAATGATATATCTGTGTATAATTGTGTTGTATTTTTGAACTCTATATTTCCTTTTATCAATTAAAGTATCTTTTTTTTTCTTAAAATCAATATCAAAAATTCCGTAATCATTTTTAACAACTCTCATCTCGAAACAATCATTTTTTTTAATGTCTAATTTTTTGATTCCTCCTCTGGATAAATTTTTTAGTTTATGAAAAACAGTATCATTGTGAACAAAATAAAAATAAACAATATCTTTTCTAGAGGTTCTTCCTTTCCTTGCATTTTCTTTTAGCTTTTCAACCACTCCAAAAGTTTTAAATGAATTATTAGCTAATTTTTCTTGTCTCTTTTGTTTGTTAGAATAAATTAGAATAAATATTGAAATAACTACAAGTAAAATATATCCGATTTTTTTATTTGGCTTGATTGTTTTTTCTTTTTAGATTTTCTCTTCTTCTTTGCTATAAATATTTAGATATCACTTTAAATTTTCATCGGCTTATTTTATTTTATTCGTCCGGCTTTAAGCATTATAAAAACTCCATAAGCTGCTAAGATTACACCAATAATTGTACAGGAAAGATATAGTATTGCAGAACTCTTCATAGCTAACAATACCATCCCAATTGTTGTAAATAACCCTCCAATACTTGAAATAATACTCCCTTTATTCTCCTTTTTTTTATCCATAATTTTATTGTTTTCCTTGATTTTTGTATTTGCTCTGCGAATAAATGTTAATAATTTCTGATACTCAATTTTAGTAAAAAGAGATGGAATTACAAAACAAGTTGAGTTTATATCTGACAGAATGTTTTATATTTTGTTGTTATCAAAGTGATTTAATTTCCTTTTCTATATTCTGTTTGGCCTGAATTTCAAACTTATTGTAAAAAAAGTCCGTTTTGAATATTCTGTCCACCGATAAAAAATGCTTTAATATTTTTTTACGCCCGGGATTGTAAACTAAGGTAGGATAAATGGAATATTCTTTTCTGATGTTTTTGTAATAAAGCGAATATGTTTCCCAACTCTGCCCTAATATCGAAAGGTCAGCATCTGTAAAATAATTTGTATCGCTATCTATTGATTTAATATGCGATTTGGTAGCTAAAATTTGTTTTTTGCATAGTACTATTTTATCATTAGAGATACGAATTTGCTTCATGCGTTTTTCGGCAAGTTCAGCGCTTTTTTCCTCATTATCAGATATAGTTGAATTATAAACTATATCGTGATAAAATAGCGTGAACAAGATGACTTCCCAGTTTTCAATTTCTCTTTTTACATCAGTTAATTGAACAAATAAATTATCGAGATGCTGTAGGGTATGATAATGTCTTTTCTTACTGGAATAGTTTTTCTCAATTTCTGCCCATAGCTCATTTTTTAGATAGTCATTATCTGTATAGTTTGTCAAAAGCTCTATGAATATCTCTTTTAGCACAATCGTCTTTTTAAATAATAACTAGGGTTTTTCACCATGAGTATTTGCTTAAAGCACTAAAGTTAGTAAAAAAGTGTTCAGAAATGAGTCCTTTCATCTGTACTTATCATAATGAAGTGCTCATTTATGATTATTGTTGTGGGGAGTTTTATATTCCATCAAACATATCCCCAAAATCTAACCATTACACCGTATTGTGGGTAGTGTTTTATAATTTTTTATTCGATTTCTGTTTATTATTCTTAATTTCCAAAGACTTTTGTTTTATCCAATTGACTGAAATATTTATTGGTTCGGTTGTATTAGTATTATGCCCTAATGATGGAAATAAAACATACTCAAAAGGTTTGTTTTCTAATTTTAAGGCATTGAGATGTTCAATACACATTTTCACAGGAATTTGAATATCTTTTTCTCCAAAAAGCCAAAGACCATGAATTGAAAGAGATTTCAAGTTCTCTTTTGGGTCAATAGCTTCAAATTGATATTTGTCAGGATCATTTTTGACGTGTTCACGTACGTCTTCTTCTGTATGATTGTTCCAAAAATCTGTTCTACCATTTGTGTAAAACTGAAATCTTAATTGTTCCAAAGTAGTTATTGTAGGGCAACTAAATAAAACCATAAATTCTACTAATGGATTTTTATTAGCAACAATTGGAATTATCCATCCTGCTTGACTCGCGCCTATAAGTCCAATAGGTAAATCTTTTTGTCTATTATGAACTACATTAACAGCAGAACTTGCATCTTTTGCTAATAGATTTAGATTTTCAACACTAATATTATTTGTTCCTACTTCTGGTCCGGCATAAACTCCTCCAGATTCTCCAACTCCACGTTTATCATAAGTCAAAACCAGAATATCATTTTTTGCTAACAATTTGGCAAACTTCGTCATTCGAGGTACTTGGTCAGAGCCATGAACAATTACAACTGCTGAATGCGGATGATTAGGACTATAAATTGTACCTGCTAATTTAACTCCTTCACTCTCGAAAACTACATTTTCTGTTTTTATAAAACCATTCGACTCAGTTTTTTCTTGAGTAGGTGTTGTATTTTTTTGTTCAACTGATTTGTTGCAACTAATCATAGCTATTAATAGAATTAATATTAAAAGTCGATTTGCTAATTTCATCAGATAGTTTTTGACAATTATTCTTTAACAGAATTTTTGATCGCATTGATTACAACAATTGCAATCCTAAGATAATAAATCTTTAATATTCATATGAGTGTTCATAGTTTTTACACTAACAAAAACAGTATTTAACGATTTAAAACACTACAATAATAAAAAGCTTATATGTCATTATATAAGCTTTTTATAACCCAAAATCAGCTATTATTCCTTTATACTTGAAAGTATCTTTATAGCGTTTTTTCCTATGTTACCACTTGTGTCTAAAGCGATTGCTTTCTGAAGTAATTCAGTAGCTTTTTTAGTATCTCCAACCTTTAGATACGCTCTCCCTAAATTCTGATAGGCATCTGCTGAAGTTGGAAACATTTGAGCTACAAAAGAAAATAACCCAATAGCATGTGGATATTGACCTTGGTTCATTAATAGCTTCCCTGAACTAATAAACTTTCCCTCAAAATCAAAAAACTTATAACGCGGATCTTGCATCATTTTGACAATATCATTTTGCATTTTTTTTATATCTCCTTTCATAAACAAGGTTCTTATATGTTCCATAGGTCTTAAAATAAAGTCTTGAGGATCAAAACTGAAAACAGCGTCTAAAGCCGGATCTTCATTATTTTTATATTGGTCAAAACTCATGTCTGCAGCTAATTGAGGAGCCAACCATTTGTCATTATACCATGATGCTTTATCCTGCCACCATGCAAATGATAATTGTACTTTTAGCTTACTGTTTGGTAATTGTACCGGGCTGGCATCTCCATAAAAATTTATATTTTCACTTGTAGGTTCACCAACGAATATGGCATTGGTATAGTTATCTAAACGGTTTACTAAGTTTTGACAAGCCGAAAATGTGTTTCTCCCGATAATGACAAATAACTTTCCATTTTGATTTATCTTTTTGGCTTCAATAATTCCTGTGATAATGGGTTTTAGTAAAAAGTTATTTCCCCCACCATTTAGACGAACGTCCAGTACTAATTTTTCTACATCATTATTTTCAATAAACTCAAAAACACGTTTGTAAAATGCTTCAATAGTTTCTGATGCATCATTTCTAATACGACTATGTCTTACATATACTGTTTTTTGTTCGGGAAGATATTCATAGAAATAGATTTTATCTAAATTCTTGAGGTATAGTGGTGTTTTATCTTGATTTCTGGCACTTAACCAGTCATTTTTTTGTTCTACAAAACGGTAAGTTAGAGGTATTCTTTTTTTGTTTGGCAGAATGGTGAATTCTTGCTCAAATTGATGTCCGTTTTTTTCTAAGGTAAGTGTTATTTTTGATTGAAGGGTATTGGTAATTCTTTGTGAGTGGAGTACTTCAGGATATCGTATATTATTAATTCCATAAGCTTTAAAATACTGTGAATTTTCTGCTTCTACTGTGGGTTCAATAGCTTTTAGAACTTCATAAACAGGTTTTCTTTCTATCGCTATGACCTTTGCTCCAACCGCTTTTGGATAATTTTTGTGTGTTCCTTGTATGTATATACCATCGTTAAACTCATATAATCGAAATGGGAATTCTGAGAACTCAAAAGGTTTTTGATGAAACGAAACATAACTATGCCCATATTTGAATAACGACACAAGTCGAGAAAATCCTACAATGATTTCGTGCTCTTGTAAATTTGGAATCTCTTTATACAATTCTTCGGCAGCAATATTAAATTCTTTAGCTGTGATTTTTTTAAACAAAAACGGAAATTCTTCATTGACTGTTTTTTGTAAAAAACGTACATCTTGTTGCCATTTTTTGAAGTCTAATTTTTCTTGTGCTATACCTGTTAAAGTAACTAATAATAGCAGAGCAATAAAAAAGCGATATTTCATAATAATAATATTTTTAGTTTGAACACTACAAATATTCTTATTTTAAGGTATCTCCAAAATCGCTTTTTGCTGGAGCATCGCTTTTTAGAGTTGAACTGTAATCTATTTTATTTATTCATCCATTCTTTAAAATCACTGGTCTTTTGTCTGCTGACAATAAATTCTTGATCTCTTGGATTTGAAATAGCTAATTTAACTCTGTGATTAAAGTAAGGTTCAATTCTTTGAATGGCAGTTTTAGAAATAATCTGCCCACGGTTAATTCTATAAAACTTTGTGTCATCCAGCGAGTTGAATAAGTTATCAATGGTTTCATCAATAATAAATCTTTTATTGTGAGTAATTCCAAAGGTAATACTGTCTTGAGAATACATATACAACAATTCAGAAGTTCTGATTTGTACAAAACCACTTCCTTCTTTAACCAGTATACCAGCGCGCTTTTGAGAGGTTTGCATGCTGTTGAGAAGCTCTTTAAGTATTAAAGGTTCAATATTTTTCTTATTAGATTTTACAAACTTGTGTAATGCTATGTCTAAATCGTTTTGTTGAATAGGTTTCAATAAATAATCGATGCTGTTTACTTTAAAGGCTTGTATGGCGTATTGATCGAAAGCTGTTGTGAAAATAATAGGTGTTGTTACTTCTATTTTTTGAAAAATCTCAAAACTTAGTCCGTCTGCTAACTGAATATCCATAAAGATTAAATCGGGCGTAGTGTTTTCCTGAAGCCAATTTATGGTATCTTCAACGGTATCAATAACATCTAATAATTGAAAGTCGAATGCACTTTTGCTTAATAGGTTTTGCAATTGGTTTACCGCCCTGGGCTCATCTTCAATGATTAGTATTTGCATAACTTTTGGTTAGATTAACTTTTAGTAAAGGAAGAGATACGATGAATTCATTACCATCATTTTTAATAATGGGAAGTTTTTCTGAAATTAATGAATATCGTTTTTTTATATTTTGCAATCCTATTTTGGTAGAAGCTACTTTGGTCGATTTCGTTCTAATTGTGTTACGAACAATTAAATAATCGTTGGTTGTTTCAACGTTAATAACCAAAGGCTTTGATTTGGAAACAACATTGTGTTTTATAGCGTTTTCTATCAAGAGTTGTAAACTCATTGGTACTATCAAAGCTGTTTGCTTATCAGGAGGAATATTCCACTTTATTTTTAAATTGTCTCCGAACCTTTCTGATTGAATGTGAATATAGGCTTTCGCAAATTTTAACTCTTTTTGTAATGAAATTAAATTAGTATTTCCTGATTCTAATATAAATCGATATACATCTGATAAATTATCGACAAAACCCTTTGCATCTTCTTTAGCATCCTGGTCAATAATATCACGGAGTGTATTTAAACTATTGAATAAAAAATGGGGTTGTGCTTGGTTTCTCAAAGTATCTAATTGTGCCTGGATCATTATTTGTTTACTTTGTTCTTCTTCTCTGATTGACTTTTTTAATCTGATATAATAATAAACAGCTTCATAAATTGCCATTGTCATGATGATAATCAGAAGAATTGGCAAAATAACTTTCAAAATCGTTTTATGTGTGGAATTGTAGCCTAGAAGAGTAAACGTTTTTGCAGTCAAAAAACCACCCAGAAAATCAACAAGCAGAGTTACACTTATGATGGCAAAAAAAAGAAATATAATACGTTTTAAATCATCTTTAAAATCAGGGTACTTTATCCGTAAAAAAATCAAAATAGACCTTAAAATTAACCAATCACAAATTGTGAAAAACAGGGAAGACCCCCAACCTATGAGTACCAGAGCTGTTGAGGTTCTTTCTGATGGATTATTAAATAAGTAGTTTGTTATAATACTTATGATAAGAATTCCTATTACTACAAACCAAAAATCATCAAAGCCTAAGTATTGAATGCGTTTCTTTTTATTAAATAATGCCATACATTGTAAGCTTATTGGTGATGTTTATTTAGCTCGATATATTTATCAGGCAATGCATAAAAGTTAAAGCTAATTTATGCTAAATGTGCTATAGGTTAAAATATTTTATTTTGAATCGTCGTAAAATGATTTTGAATTGTCATACAACGATTTTCTTTACAGCATAAAATTAAAATTCATTGAGAATAGTTGGCGATACTATCTATTATTAAGCTTAGTAAATAAATCATTTGAAGCATGTAGATATCTTAAATTCTTCATTTCTTCTTTCCATTTCTCTGTAATGTATTCATTTACCTGAATTCTTGAATCTACTTTTTGAAAAACAGGATTTACCTTCCACATTGGTTGTGAAGACCAATCAGAATTAATATAACTGAATGCTTTAATGATATCAGCATTATTTTTTATAGTATCAAAAAAAGGAATAAACCATTTATCCCATATTATTTTCCCTAATTCTTTCTTTTTTAAATCACTATCAAAGTAGAGGTTGTTTAATGTTCTTACGGGCGTAGCTTCAGCTATAAATACAGGTTTATTGTGTTTTCTGGCAAAAACTAGCATTTCCTGATCTGGTTGTCCAAAATAAGAATACCCTACCCAATCTACAAGATGATCTCCGGGATACCATTCTTCCAAAGTTTTTTGATCAGAACCAGTCCCTTTAGATTGCCAGACAAAAGCCACGTTTTCTACCTGTTGTTTTTTAAAAATTGAATGTATCTTCTCCCATGCATTTAAATAATGTTTCTTTTTATAGTGATTCCATTCCCAGCCATCAAATTCATATCCTATTCTTAAGAAAACAGGTCGTTTAGTAGCTTTAATCCAGTTTGCTAATTCTAAAATTAAATGATTGTGTTTTCCCTGAGCGATTTTTTTTTCGTTGTTTACAAACGATAACCCTATGGCAATCATACTATTTTGATAAGTAGAATCTTGTAAATAAAGATTAGCCCAGGAATCTCCTGCTCCCCAATTTGCTTTTACTTTAAGACCGTCTAATCCTTTATTATAATAACCAAAAGATAAGTTCCCTGGTGATAAATTTGTGTAAACAGTTATTCCGGCAGGAGTTTTAAAGTAATTGGTATAGCCGTTGTTATACTCATTTAAACCACCTGTTGCTTCCAGGTCCTGACCAATAAAGACCAAACATTTTCCGTCATCTGGCTCAAACTTTTGCGCAAACAGGATATACGAACTGCATATTATGAATAAAATCAATAAAACTTTACTTTTCATATTTCAAGTTAGCTATAGATTTTTATTTTTTCTTGGGTCTGAATGGTTTGATTTTGCTGCTTATGGCTACAGTATCGTATGGATTTAATTATTAACGCTTTTCGGTTATTAAATGGTTAATTATGTATTGTTACTCATTGGCTTTTTTCCAATGATATATAAATAGTCTCCAAAAGTATTTTCATAGGACCTTATGATTTCTTCAATTTTTCCGCTGTCAATATCTTTTCTTAATTCCATTAATCCATTTTCTACTTCTTTTCGATTTGACAAAGATGAAAATGAAGAAATTCCATGCCTGATCTGTTCATTAAAATAAAGTTCCGGATTTTGTTTCCCACAGTATAAAAATTGATCTTCCAGATCAGATTTTATGAAGTACTTATGAGTTTCCAGAAATTCAATTCCGCTATCTTTCATCGCTTTTTTTACTTTTTCTAAAGCCGGCATTTGCATTATGGAGTCGGATAACATTTTCGGGAAATAATGATTTAACCAATATCCTTTCATCTGTTTTGGGGTGGATGTAAAAATAACAATCTTACCGTTTGGCTTTAAGACTTTATTGAGTTCTGAAAAACCAATTTTTAAATCAGTCCAATGATGTATTGTCAAGGAGCCAATTATTCCATCTACAAAATTTTCAGGAAGCCCGGTATTTTCTGCAGCACCAATTTTCCAATAAACCTGATCATTTTTAAGTTTAGCTTTTTCTAACATTAACTCGGACGGATCAATTCCAATAAAATCAACTCCATTTTTTTGAAGTTCATGAGTATAGTTTCCTGTTCCACAACCAATATCTAAATACTTTCCATTTTTGACCGGTTGTAAATGATAAAGTAATTGTTCGGTCAGATATTTATCAGCTTTTCGGGTCAAATTATAATTAACTCCTATCTTATTATATTTAATATCCATTGTTTTGTTCGGTTTGCAGGTAACGATCTGTTAAGAGAAACATGAGCATATTGATCACTTATTACAACTACTGACTATGATTAAGCCATGCTCCCTTTAGTGTGATAACGAGCTAGTATATAAACTACGCTATTTATTTTAGCCTACTTTTTTATTTAAATAAAAGTAGAAATTTTCTAATTAGTAATCAATATTTGCTGAGGTATAACTATTGCTTTATAATAGTTTTTTTACATCTTTTCTATATAATAGCAAAGCGAGTCCGGAAGCAAAAATTATACAACTCATTAACATTAACATCCCATTATTCCAGATAAAATACGAAAGCCCTACAAATGGCCCTCCAAGTACTACCATTAATGAGCTTATTGGATTTGTTTTGATGAAATTTAAAGCATGAATAGCTAGACCCACAAAGAGTAGAGAAGGTCCAATCATGACAAAAGGATATAAAATTAATGGCGTAGCATTAATTTGATTACTTAATGCATTTCTTGCGATATCGTCATTTCCAAAACTCCACATGATAAAATCAATAGTACAAAGTCCAATATGAGCAATTACTCCTATTGTTGTTAAAAAAGATGCTACCGAATTGAGTTTGTTTTTTGGAAAGACAAAATTAAAAGAAAATAACAGGACCGCTCCAATCAAATTGAACCAATGTGCTAAATCAATATGTTTTTGTTCACTCAATGCTCCCTGAGAAAAGAATACATAACTAGTGACAAAAAAAAGTAACCCGATAGTACATAAATTTCTGTGTTTAGACATAATTTTAGAGATTTTTTATAGAATCAAAACTCTAAATTTTCAGAATAATTTGAAATTCATAAATGTCAAATCGTCGTATATGTATGTTGAATTGTTACATCACATAAATTAGTATGACAATTTTGGCTATGATGATGATAAGGCTATAACGGTAGGGTGGGAATCGTTGAAGAATTAACCTGAAAGAGTTTCAATCGTTATTATTGAAGCCCTAAATTTTCTATTTGGTTTCCGATGGTAAATTGTTTCATTTCTGCTTCCAGATTTGAGAAATCTTCTTGCTTTACTTTTTTAACGATCTTTCCATTTTTCATCAAGAATATTTCGCAACATGTTTCTGCTAAAGTAGAAAAGATGTGAGAGGAAATGATTACAGTTTTTCCTAAGGTCTTTAGCTTTTTTATCAATTCGGTTATTATTAAATTGCTTTGTATATCCACTCCATTAAAAGGCTCGTCCAAAATATAAACCTTATTTTTTTGTAATAAGATAGCTGTTAATGCCAATTTCTTTTTCATTCCTGTTGAATAGGTGGAAGCATATTGATTCAATGGTAAATCAAATATGTTTTTATCTTCGATATTTTCCAATTTCACCTGCCTCGCATTAGCAAGGAATTGAATATATTCTTTCCCCGTAATTTTTGAAAAGAAAAATGGATTAGTCAATAAAAAGCCTATGTGATCTTTTAACTTATTAAAATCTGAAAATATTTGCCCCTCATAACTTTCAAGCCTTGAAATACATTTGAAAAGTGTAGTTTTTCCAGCTCCGTTTTTCCCAACTATTCCATAAACTTTTCCTTTTTTGAATTCTAAATTGATGGAATCAAGGACTATCTTTTGCCCATATTTTTTTGATAAGTTCTTAATTTGAATCATCTAAAAGCGGATTTAAATTTTTGACAGATTGGGAATAGAAATATGGTATTATCCCTATGAGAATTGGTGGAAACATTAAACTAAATACGATTAAAATTCCCTGGGGTAAATTCATTTCGTGTGGATAGGCAGAATATTTTGCCAGTACAAGTGTAGCCAAATAAACATTGCACAAAACAAAAAAGCCAATGAGTATTATTATCTCCTCTGGAAAAAATACAGACAGCCCAACTGTAATTGGCAAGGATAGTAAAGTGAAATATTTTAAAGACGTTTTGATTTTTTCAAATAAAAAAGCTTTTGTCGACAGGCTAAAATTCCATACAAAAAAACTATGTTCCGGTTTTGAGTAATATGAAATGCAAATCAATCCGATCAAAATCATTGAAAAGATACCCAGATTAAAATTATTTGTCATTATAGACATACAGGTCAAAAAATAAGCAATAGGATAGACAAAAAATGTTTTTCTAAAACCAACTGTAAATTCAAAAGGTTTTTTTCCGAATGGTGTGGGGATCGTAAAATTGGTAGTTATGCTAAAGTTCAATAATGCAGTAAAAACTGACAAAGATGCTAAAGCCAGAGCAAATAAAAATTGTTTTTTATAGATCAAAAAAATAGAAAAAGGCGCACTCCAAATCAGGTTTTCAACTATCCGTAGCGTTAAATAATTTCGTGTATTGAAAATAGATTTAAGGAAATCATTTCTTTTAGTTTCACTTGTTTTTGAGATAATACCCAGGGCTAAGAGTAAAAAAATATAACTCGCAAATGGTGTTTTTGAAAAAAGATACTTTGAAAGCAGGATAAAAACTATTGGAATTAATGTGTATGCTACCAGGAGAGGTATTCCAAAATCAATCATTTTTCGATTGAGCATTTTATATTGAAGAAAAAAATATTCTTTCATCTATGTTTTTTCCAATATTTGGCTTGTTAGTAGTTAACTCTAACGATTAGTTACAATTATAAATCATATTTTTAAATGGTATAGGACTCTTTTCCGTCAATAATTCGACTACATACTGAATATAGGGGATTGATAAAAAATGCTGCAATGAATCATAGTTATTGTAAACGAGTTATTCAAAAACCAGATCATTTGTTGAAAGCTTCATTCTGGAAAAAAATTCTTTTGGAGTATAGCCGGTAATATTTTGGCATTCTTTTATAAAATGAGATTGATCATAGTAGCCAAACTCGGTAGAATCCATAAATTTCCTCTGACTTTGATTCTTTAAACTACGGGAAACAAATTCAAAGCGAATTACTTGTAATAATTCTTTTGGAGATAGGTTGAACTGTTTCCGAACCCATCTTTCCAATGTTTTTGGAGACATATTCATATAATTTGCAAGATCTGTAACTCTAAATTTACTGGTTACTTGTTCATGTATAAGTTTCACAATTTGATCTACTTTTTTATCAACCTGATAGTTACTTAACGAACGTTCAATAACAGCATCAAGTTTATCAACATCGATTATTGGATTTTCTTCATTGATGCTGGATAATAAGTATGACTGTTCATTTGCAGGAATTAAATCAGAAATATCATGACTTTGCCAGTTAGTTTGCAGATTGCTGAATAATTGAAGTCCGAGAATATTAAGATTGATCTTGATATTGAGACAAACGATATGAGATGGAATGTAGAAGAAAGTTGTTCTATTGGTCGCAGGAAATATACCCGATGAAGCATTGTCTATAAATTCTTCAGATACATTATCCCATCTGGCAAACCCTCCTTTTTTTATCAAATAACATTCAATTTTTCCATTAGGTATAGCCTTAATAAATACAGGTTCTTCAGAAATAAACAATTGATATCTGTCAATATATTTAGTCAAATCTGGGTTATTAGGACATTCTTCTATTAATATCATTTTGTCTGGTTTTTACAATTATTTAAATAGTAGTAAACTTAATTTAGTATTCTATTTAAAAACATAAGAAATGAATAAACAAATAGTATTATTACTAATGAGTTTTATGATGGGGATATCGTATGCTCAAGTCAAAGTTAAAATAAATGATGATATAGAAGGAGAACGTTTTACTTTAAAAAGAGATTGGGGTAATCTTAGTTATGAAGTGTTTGGTAAAGGAGACCCATTATTGATACTTCATGGTAATGGCGGATCTGTTAAAAGTAGATATCAGATTATTCCAAGTTTACTGGAAGATTATCAGATAATTGCGGTAGATAGCAGATGTCATGGAGAAAGTAGTTGCCCTGAAGGCGCATTAGATTATTTTGAAATGGCTGATGATGTAATTGCTTTGATGAATACTTTAGGACATAACAAATATAGTTTGTGGGGACATAGTGATGGCGGAATTTTAGGACTAATTATTGGGTATAAACAGACTAATAAAATAGATCGAATGCTCATATCAGGAGGAAATACCAAGCTCTCAGGGTTGGAGCCGGAGTTAGTAGCCATAATGGAAAATTATGAACAAATACCAGATCCAAAGTTGAGAAAACAAATAGCACTTATGGTTAATCAGAAGGAAATACCCATGGACAGTATTCGTAAAATAAATGTCCCTGTTATGCTTGTAGTGGGAGATCGAGATGCGGTGTTAATGGAACATACCATGGAAATATTTAAGGCACTGCCTATGTCAAATTTATGTGTTATACCTGCTTCATCACATTTTATTGACCCAAAACACATAGTTAAGCGTATTAAAGAATTTAGAAGACCATTTACTGCCCCGTCAACAGTTAAAATCGCTACCGAAATGGCAAAGTCGATGCTGAAACATAATTAGCATTCACAATGATACGATTTGTTATATTAAATATTATGATAACAATTGTATATGATTTATTTTTTCCAACTTAATATTTTAAACTTAAACTCTCTTTTAGATCTAATATCAATTGGGAATGAATATGCTTCTTGTAAATCTATTTTTTCCATAATTGCTTCAGATGTATTAATCCCGCCAGTAAACCTAATGTAGGTTGGATAATTTACAGAAACTTCAATTTCACGGATAAATTTTGATATTGTCTTGAGTTTGATTTTTCCATCTTCATAAGCCCCCAGTTCTTTGTGATTACCAGATATAAAAACTTCGTCTTCTTTGTTTGGGACTTCAACTGTAATTTTAACTTTTTTTGGCTCATCATAATATCCCTGGTTTTCCAAATACTTATAATATTTTGTAAAACCATTTACTAAGCCCGGTAAAAATGAGGTATAATGATTTTTTCCAGCTATACTATCTGCTTTAAAATGACTAATATCTTGTAATTTTAATTTAATTTTTTTTAAAGTGGGTTTAGTCATAACAAAGCCTAAATCCTCTTCGGTATAACTTAGATATATAAATTTGTTTCGATTTAAAGAATCTAACTTAGATATTTCATTTGGCAACCTTTCTTTATCATATATAATGTTTGGTGATATAGCTATGTAAGCACTAGCTAAATTAGGTTTGGAAACAAAACAAGATAACACAAAAGAAGCGCTTAAAGAATGGCCTACAAATATTCTATTTGATGATGTTCTGTAATTCGAATCAACAAAAGGGATTAATTCATTATTCAAAAAATTCATAAACCCTGAACTATTCGCTCTACCATACCAAAAACTCTGTTTGCTATAATTGGGCTTTGGTAAATAGTCACTCCCTCTACTGTAATACTCTCCTTCATCGTCTGACAGAAGTGCTGCAGGGATACCAACGACAATATGATGATTAATGATATCTTTTTCCGATATAAATGAAGTGACAGAATTGGCTAAATCAAAAAAGTGTTTTTGTTGTGCATCAAAAACATAAATTACATTATAGTTGTTGTAAATCGATTGCTGATATTGAGGAGGGGTATATATAAATATCTCCCTCTTTTCATTTAATTCTTTTGATGCTATAGTAATTGTTTTGGTAGTTGAGAAGTCTTGCCCGGAAATGTATTTTGAATTTAAAAGAATAATCAACAATACAACTAATTTCATTTTACTCATATAGTGAAACTTTTTGCATAGGTTATTTTAAACAGTATTACTGTATATTATTTTTTATACTTTCAATTAGCTTTTCATCAAATCCAGACCATCTTTTTAGAACTTTTCCTTGCTTGTCAAAAAGAAAGTAAGTTGGCGTACCATTAATTTGATATTTGGTATAAGCATCGCTATATCTACCATCTTTATTCCATAAAGTTGTCCAGGTAATACCATTAGATTTTGAATCGTTTAACCAGTCCTCCTTACTTTTATCTACATTATAAGTGATTACCTGTAACTTCTTGTTTTCTGTTTTTTCTAATTTTTTTATTTCCGGAAGTGCTTTTTTACACCATCCGCAATGAGGAGAATAAAATTCCAACAAGGTGTATTCTTTATCACTGTCTAACAGTGATGAAAAGTTAACCAATTGTCCGTTTTGGTTTTCAGCCTGAAAATCATAGAGAGCAGATCCTGCCTTTAACGGTTCATTATCTAAAAATGTGTTGAGCACATCGGCATACTTTGTATTTTTAAAGTCTGAATTCAGTTTGTTCAATTGTGTACGAATAAATTCTTTGCTAAAATCGTTTTTGTATACGGTAAGCTGAAAAAGAGCATAATGAGAATTGATATTATTGGCTATAAATTGTTGAGTTATTTCAGAAATTTTATTGTCAATTGTTACCATGATCCCGGTTTTCGACCAATAAGCATCTTGCAAACTATCGTTCCATTCTCCGTTATTACGAAGCTTGAACATTTCCTGAAGTTTCTTATCTCGTTTGTTGTAAAGCGGATTGATTTTTTCATCAAGAGCATTTTTAAATCCGTTATGCTGAGATCCATTTACTTCAAGTTTACTGTTGAAAGAAACTTTATCTCCAACTATTGAAATGTTTTCATTACCTATAAATATCGAATTAAGATTTTGTTCTTTGCCATCGTTGGAAATAATTACTACCCTAACATTTGCAGGTTCATCATCTAAAAAACCTTTGGCAACAAATTTTCCATCTGTAATTTGAGTAGAATCTAATATTTTTTGACTTGAGATATCTGAAACTATCACTTTTGAGTTTTCCGGGAACCCATCCAGATTGGCTGTAATCTCAAATCCGTTCTGCTGTTTTTGACAAGAAATAAACAGTAAAGCAAATAAAAGAATAAATGTTACATGTGTTTTCATTGTATATATTTTGATTTACACAAAGAATGGAATATTATCGATACATACCATTACACAAAAGAGTAGTATTTTATATTATTTTATTATTAAAGCTATAAGTTATTGCTTCTGCAATATTTGAAACCTCTAATTTTTCGAACAGTTTTTTTCTGTGAAATTTAACGGTATCAGGCGAAACATGGATAGTATTTGCAATTTCATTAATAGTATATCCTTTTGATGAATAAAGGAGAATTTCTTTTTCTCTTTCATTTAATTCTATTAAAGTTGATGAATTCCAGCATTCATCTTTTAAGTTGTATTTAAACACTTTATTATCACCGTTTTTTATCACCGTGATATTTCCTGATTTTTTTGATGTTGATAAAGACACGATGCATATGGCTTTCCAAATTTTACCATCATCTGTCAAAAAAATAGGAGTTAATTTTTGATTGACTAAAATGATTTTATTTTCTTGATTCTTAAGTTTAAAATCATAAGAAATAGAGAGATTAATTCTTTCCGACAGCGGTCTTTGCTCATAAAAATCAAAACCAATTTGGTTTATTTTAAGGAGGAGATTTAAATCTTGTTCTATAACATATTTGAAATAAAACTCATAGCCCATTTCTTTGACTTCCTCTGCAGAGTGTCCACATAAAAAAAGAGGGTTATCAGATACATAATCAAATCCTTGTTTTTGATAATCGATTACATATATACTTTTATTGGTCGTTCTTGCAAACGCAGCTATAGAAGCCAAATAGTTACTTGATTGCATTTTTTCACTATCTGAGATATCATGTACAGTATTTTGATATGAAAAGAAGTCTTTGATTTTTGCCAAAATATTTTCTAATTTTTAAAGTGGTTTCAACGATCATCAGGTTGAATTTGAAAAGCTTAATCTATTGATAACCCAACAGGAAATAACCCTTAGCTTGAGATTGACTCATATAGATAGGGGTAACCGCCGTAACGTATTTTATTTCGTTTTTTAGTTTAAATAAAAATAAGAAATTTCCGGTAGAGAATCAACTTCAGGTAGATTACAAAAAGAGTTTTAGTATTAGTTATCAAAACCTTTATACTTAATTTCCATAACTTTTTCATAGATATCTCTACTATCGGTAAAAGGTTTTGTTTTTTCCAACACTTCAGTTAATACAAGTTGCATAGTACATTGCAGGTTTTCATTCATATCATCCAAATAATGCCAGGTATATTGTTTGAGAACATTTGCCCTTAATTCTTGATTCAAAATCCCTACTGCTTTAAAAGCATTCTCAGCATCAGCACCTTGATGTCCGGTCATATACGTTTTGACCTGGGCAAGCATTATTTTTTTCTCATCATTTAATAACTGTCTTTGTATGTCATTTTCTAATTCAGAATTACTATTAGATGTTTCTTTAATAGAAGATTTTTGTTCATTTTTCCCTGAAAATAATTTTTTAAATAAGATCATCTCTTTGTTTTAATTTATATAACACACTTTTTAAGTGTATATAATTCGATTTAGTATCATCATTAGTTATGGAGTAAATTAGTTATTATTTTCGGAATTAAATGGTTAGCAACCACAGATTAATTAAATGAAAGTAAAGTATGGTAGCGGCGAGAATAAAAACGGTGTCAGGAAGTAAAAATGATATGATTTAGATATATCTTTTAGTAATTAATCTCCTTTATCATATTCTTGTTAGATACTAAAATCATTCATCATAAAGTTTTTTTTAAGCTTAAAAAAACCTACAGAATTGTATAATTAAATCTGTACTATAGATATTATTGATAATACATTCATTTAAATATATAATAAAGTTATGGCATTAGATGAATATTTGGGTAATTTTGTTAGTGGATAAAAAAGTTTAAAAAATAAATTAATTATGGATAATAACAATCACAAGAACGGTGATATTAGTCAATGCCCATATTTTAGCGGAACGCAAAAGCAAGGTGCAGGAAGCGGTACAAAAAATAGGGATTGGTGGCCTAACGAATTAAAGTTGAATATACTACGTCAGAACGGAGCAGATTCTAATCCGATGAATACTGACTTTAATTATGCAGAGGCATTTAAAAGTGTCGACTATGCTGCATTAAAGCAAGATATAATTGATTTAATGACTGATTCTCAAGATTGGTGGCCTGCAGATTACGGGCACTATGGAGGATTAATGGTTCGTATGGCATGGCATAGTGCTGGTACTTACCGTGTAGGTGATGGTAGAGGAGGAGCAAGCACTGGTAACCAGCGTTTTGCACCATTAAACAGCTGGCCGGATAATGGAAACCTGGATAAAGCTCGTTTATTACTTTGGCCTATCAAAAAGAAATATGGAAAAAAAGTTTCCTGGGCAGATTTAATGATCTTGGCAGGAAACTGTGCTATAGAATCTATGGGACTAAAAACATTTGGTTTTGCAGGAGGTAGAGAAGATGTTTGGGAACCAGAACAAGATGTATATTGGGGAGATGAAACAGAATGGTTAGGAAATGAAGAGCGTTTTAAAGATGGAAATCTTGAAGGGCATTTAGGAGCAGCTCACATGGGATTAATTTATGTAAATCCAGAAGGTCCTAACGGTTCTTCAGATCCTCTAGGTACGGCTAAATTGATGAGAGAGACTTTTGGTCGTATGGCAATGAATGATGAAGAAACTGTTGCATTAACAGCTGGAGGACATACTTTTGGAAAAGCACACGGTGCTGCCAATCCGAATGAATATGTTGGAGCTGAACCACACGGTGCTTCGATTGAAGAAATGAGTACAGGGTGGAAAAATACATATAAATCAGGTGTTCTTGATGATACTATTACTAGTGGATTAGAAGGAGCGTGGACTCCAAATCCTGATAAATGGGATCACGATTTCTTTAGAGTACTTTTAGATTACGAATGGGAGCTTACAACTAGCCCTGCCGGTGCAAGTCAATGGACACCTAAAGCAGATTCTGGTGCTCCAACAGCTCCAACAGCAGGAGATGCGTCTAAAAGACAGGCTTTGATGATGACAGATGCAGATATGGCATTAAAAATCGATCCGGGATACTTAGAAATATCTAAGCGTTTTAGAGATAATCCGGCAGAATTTGAAGATGCTTTTGCACGTGCCTGGTTTAAACTAACTCACCGTGATATGGGACCTGTTTCTCGTTACTTAGGACCAGAAGTACCACAGGAAGAGTTAATTTGGCAAGATCCGATTCCAGTTGTAGATTATACACTAAGTGATGCCGATATTGAATTATTAAAGAAAATGATCTTAGCTTCAGGCCTTTCTATATCAGAATTAGTAAGAACAGCTTGGGCTTCTGCATCTACATTCAGAGGATCAGATAAGCGTGGTGGAGCAAACGGAGGTCGTCTTCGTTTAGAACCTCAAAGAAGCTGGGAGGCAAATAACCCTGCAGAATTAGATAAAGTTTTAAATGTTTTAGAAGGAATTCAAAAAGAATTTAAAGGAACAGTATCTATTGCAGACTTAATAGTATTAGCAGGTAATGCTGCTATTGAAGAAGGAGCAAGAAATGCAGGACATGATATTAATGTACCATTTGCTCAAGGAAGAGGAGATGCATCACAAGAACAAACAGATGTAGAATCATTTGCTTACTTAGAGCCATTGGCAGACGGATTCAGAAATTATATCAAAGCTGATTTAAATGTTGCAGATGAAGATATATTAATCGACAGAGCTAACTTAATGACGTTATCTATTCCGGAAATGACAGTACTAGTTGGTGGGCTACGTGTTTTAGGAGCAAACTACAATGGTTCAAATCATGGAGTATTTACAGATAATGTTGGATCGTTAACTAATGACTTCTTTGTAAATTTATTAGATTTTGCACTTACCTGGAGCGCTACGTCATCAGACGATAGAGTTTTCGAAGGAAGAGATCGCAGAACAGGAGAAGTTAAGTTTACAGGAACTCGTGCAGATCTTATTTTTGGTTCGAATACAGAGCTTAGAGCAGTTGCAGAAGTTTATGGAGCAGAAGATGGGGCAGCACAATTTGTAAACGATTTTGTTGCAGCTTGGACAAAAGTGATGAATCTTGATCGTTTCGATTTAGCGTAATCACAACTATCTATAGATAATTGTTATATAAAAAAAGCGGTCATTTAGACCGCTTTTATTTTTTAGTATCAGTTATTTTCAGGATTATAATTAATTACTGTTAATAAATTGTTTTACTAATGTAGCAATTTGATCGTCCTCATTATTAATAGAAGAAATTAAACTGGTATGATTTCTATTTGGAACTTCATTTACCTGTACTTTATTACCGAGTTTTCGCATCGTTTTTCCAAATCTTTCATTTTGATTTTTTCTCCAACCAGCATCTCCATCTGCATAAATACATAACATTGGTTTTTTTCCTTTTTCAGTATAAGGAGTTACAGAAGCTTTTAACCAATTTTTTGGGTTATTTCCCCAAACTGTTTTTGGCCGGTCTTTGGCAGTCTCTTCGACATATAAAAAAGGACTTATTGCTATAGTCCCGGCTATAACATCGGGTGTAAGCTGATGTGCGGCTAAGTAGGTATCGTCTAAAGCAATTAAAACTGCTAGATAAGCTCCTGCTGAATGCCCGGAAATGTATACTTTTGACGGATTCCCTCCGTATTTCTTTATGTTTTTAATAACCCAGGCATAGGCAGCACTGGCATCTTCTGTATGAGCAGGGTGCATTACATCGGGAGATAACCTATAATTGGCAGAAACTACTCCGTAGCCTTCTTTCACAAAACGATTGGCAATGTATTCTCCTTGATTTTTACTTCCCTGTAGCAATCCACCACCGTGTAAAAAGAAGATCACAGGCGCATTTTTAGCTCCTGCTGGCATGTAGATATCCAGCTTGTCTTTATTTTTACTGTAATCTTGCCCTTCAAGATAATCAACATTTTTGGTGATATTAACTTTAGTATCTTGTCCTTTAACAATGAGTAAGGCAAGTAAAAATAGAAGTGTTATATGTTTTTTCATTTGCATTTTCTTTAGCTATTGTAATATAAAAATTAGCATCTCTTTTAATCAGAAGTGAACTAAAAATATGGAATTTTTTCTGCTAACTATCTAATTGCGAAAATTATAACAATTGTTTTAGAAATCGTTTTTTAATTCTATGATTACTAAAAGGTATTATTGTATAAAATCTTATTTTACTTATTTAAGTAATTGATTGTTAATTGTTTAATTGAAAACTTCTACTTGGATTACTGATGTGTTAATGCTGATTTCTTAAAAAATAAATATTGTATTTTAGAAGGGATTTTTAAAAAAATGTTATGAGTTTAACCAAAAATTATAGTGGGTACGAATCATTTCAGTACCTGGAAAAAGATATTGATTATAAGCATTTCGAACTGGCCGATGAGATTGACAGGGTACCTTCTACTAAAGTCCCTCTGAATGACGAACAGGAAAAATTAGTAACCAAAATTTTAAAAGACCATATCCTTATAAGTGTGCATGAGCATTTAGGCACTTTCCCAAAAGATATCATGCAAACTCCTGCATATATTAAAGAGGGACGTATGGCAACCGGATTTAAAGGATTGGCAAAAGGACATTGGGATTGTGTATTTGATAATTTAATGAATGGTGTCTGCCAGATTCATTCAAAAGGCGGGTGGAAATGGAGCGAGGTTACACACGATTTAGGAATGCGATTATGCGATATTGCACACCAGGATTTTGTAATTCACTGTAAAACAGTAGACGATATCTATACAGCTCATAGAGAAGGGAAAGTAGCATGGGTTGCTGTGATGGAAGGAGCAATGATGATTGAGAATGAATTGGATAGATTGGATTTATTATACGGGTTTGGACTGCGATCTATTGGTATTACTTATAGCGAATCAAATGCCTTAGGATCTGGATTAAAAGAAGCAAGAGATGGTGGGCTGACTCAATTTGGGAAACGTGCTGTAGAACGAATGAATAAACTAGGCCTCCTTATAGATGTTTCGCATACAGGAGATCAAACGGCATTAGATACTATTAAACATAGTACAAAACCTATTATTGTAAGTCATATTGGAGCCAAAGCACTTTGGAATACCAACAGAATGGCACCAGATGAGGTTTTTAAAGCCTGTGCAGATAAAGGCGGTGTTATTGGTATAGAAGCAGCTCCGCATACCACATTAACACCCAACCAACGTAAACATAATCTTGATGCGGTGATGGAACATTTTGAATATGTCAAAGATCTTGTTGGAATAGATCATGTTACACTTGGCCCGGATACTTTGTATGGAGATCATGTAGGATTACATAAAGCATATACAGCAGCATTATCATTAAAAGCTTCTAAAAACGTAGGTAAACCAGGAATGGAATACGAACCTGTACCTTATGTAGATGGGTTAGAAAATCCTACAGAAGGTTCTTATAACATAGTGAGATGGTTGGTAAAACATAACTATTCTGAAGAGCAAATTGCTAAAGTAATGGGGCAAAATACATTAAGGCTTTTAAAAGAAGTGTGGGTATAGTTAACACCAACATAAAGAGATTACAATACATGAAAAAGGTTATCCTGCTTTTAACTTTTTTATGGACGTTTACCATAGCAGCGCAAAGCAAGCTATTAAATGCTTCAGCAAATATAGACATGACAGCCTCTACTATTGTGGTACAACAGAACTTGGCTTTAGATGTACCTGATTCAATTCAGAATTTAGAATTAAAAGCCCTGGATTTTAAAGGGACGAAGTTTTCTTTAACTTCTGTTGAATCGAACTTTGGAGATTTAAATTTTAGAGAAAGTTATACTGAAGGGTTAAATCATATATGGCTAACTTCTGATAGTGGTAAATCTTTAAATAATATCGTATTAACGTATTCAATAGAAGTAGAAAATTCAAATTTTTACCTCCCGTTGTTTTTTACAAACCTTCCGGCTGCATCGTCAGATAATGGGTTTTTTAAAATGAATGTTAAAATGCTTCCTGAGCAAGCGTATACTATTCATTTCCCTAAAGTAAAAATAGAAGAGAAAACAGAGAATGATTTAAAAGAACTAAGATTTGAAGTGCCTGCCCTTCCTTCATTACTTAGAATGGAATTGCTTTCTGAAGAAGCAGGCGAATTTAATCTGATTAATATGGTTGATTGGCTGGCAGGATTTGTGTTTGTGATCATTGGTTTTTTCATCTGGAGAAATCGAAAAAAATTAGTGTATGGATAAATTTATCTTTTGGGGATTATTTGCAGTACTAGGTTTAATTGTTCTGGGGTATGTTATCTGGATGTATTGGACAGAACGAAATGATAAAATATAACTTATGGATATTCAGTTTATAATATTTGTAGGGTATTTTATTTTGATTTTCCTCATTGGCTGGTTGAGTTTAAAATGGACCAAATCTGAAGAAGATTATTGGATTGCAGGAAGTAAATTGGGCTGGGGGATAGGCGGTGCAACAATGGCAGCTACACATACCAGTGCAGGAACGTTTATTGGTACCATTGGGGTTATTTATTCGGTAGGGTGGTCTTTTGGATGGGTGCTGATTACCATTCCGCTTGCGTATTGGTTTATGGTAGCCGTATTGGCACCAAGATTTACTGCTATTAAAGAATTAACCTTGCCGGCTTTTTTGCAAAGAAGATATCAAAGTAAAACTGCCAGAGGGGTAGGAGGAGTTATCATCTTGATTGCGACGGTTGTCTATATCCAGGCACAAATAGTTGCAGGCGGATTAGTAGCTAACGTTGTTTTTGGAATTACTCCATTAACAGGGATGATTATTTTTACAATTATTCTGCTTATTTACACTTTAGTTGGAGGAATGCTTGCTGTGGTGTATACTGATTTTTTACAAATGATTATTATGATAGTGGGCACAGTAATCTCTGTTCCGTTAGCGTTGATGCATTTTGATAGTTTGTCAGGGCTCATAGAAAAAGTAGAAATCATAAAACCTTTGGCTTTTGAATGGGGTGGATTTCCAACAGTCTTACTCATTACCTTAAGCTTGGCTTTTTTCCTGGGTTCTGTAGCAACTCCCGAAAAAGTGATTCGGTTATATGCTATGAAAGATATGAAAACGATTAGACGTGGTATTCTATTAGCGGTAATAGTAGTGACAGGTATTAATCTTTTAGTGTTTATTCTGGGGTTAGCATCTATGGTTTTATTTCCAAATTTACCAACTGGAGATTTAGCTATGCCAATGATTGCAAAAACAGTGCTACCTACGTTTGTTGGTACTATCATGCTGGCAGCAATCACTTCTGCAATGATGTCTACAGTAGATTCTCTGTTATTGGTGGCAGGTTCTGCTTTATCCGAAGATATTTATCAGAATATTATTCATAAAAAAGCATCTCAAAAACGTCGACTTGGAGTTGCCCGTATTGGTATTTTAATAGTAGGTATCATTCCTCTTATTTTTATTATTGGCGGATTTGCAGAAGGAGAACTCGTTCAATTTATCGTTATCCTTTTTACGGCGATAATGGCTGCTGGCTTTTTTACACCTGTAGTAGGTGGGGTTTTATGGAAACGTGCTACCAAACAAGGAGCCATAGCATCAATGATTGGAGGAGTATTAATTACGGGTTTATGGAAAGCATTAGGAAACCCTTCAATTTATCCTGTTTTACCAGATTATAAAATATTAGGAGATCCATCAATATACCCGGTATTGCCAGGTTTTATAGTTAGTATACTTTGCTATATAATTTTTAGTTTAACAACTCAACCTCCACCAGAAACTGCATGGAAACCATATTTTGAAAAGAAAAACGAATAAAATAAAAAATAATAGTATTCATTTTAATATTAAGATTCATGAGATCGACTAAATTAAAACACTTTGCATCATTGGTATTCTTATTTTTTGGAATAACAATAACAGCACAGGAATCTCTCCCTTTAACCTGGGAAAATATTTTTACTAAAAATTATGGAGCCGGACAAGCAGTACTATCTCCTGATGGAAGTATGATTGCAATTACTGCGAGAACTACAGATCAATCGGGGATATTTTTAAAGAAAGTAAACAGTGATGAAGAACCACAATTCTGGATTGCTGGAGGTGCCCCGTCCTGGTTTGCAGATGGCAGTAAAATTGTCTTTTCAAGAGGAGGTGATCTATGGACGGTGGCTGTAGGATCTACAAATGCAAAACGTATTACTAATGATAGGAATGACGAACGTGCTGCACGTGTATCTCCCGATGGAAAAAGTATAGCATTTTATAGCGGACGCTCAGGATATCAGGATATCTGGATTGTACCTTCTGATGGATCTTCAAAAGCAAGGCAGATTACAAAGAATGCAATGGAATTAGACGATTTTAGATTTTTCCCTTCATGGTCACCAGATAGCAAACAAATTGCTTACTACTCTTTTAAAGGAGATTATTGGGAAGATGATATTTGGGTGGTAGATGTAGCTTCAGGTAAAGAACGACAAGTATCCAAAAATCTCATGGCAATGTCAACGCCTATATGGTCACCAGATGGTTCGACTATTGCTTTATTTGCCAATGATAAAAAAGAATATTGGTATGAAGATTTACAGTACATCTATTTGATTGATCCAGTAAAAGGAACCGATAAAAAATTACCAATGCAGGTCCATGCTACAGATTTATTATTTAACCATACAGTAAGCTGGTCTGGAGATGGAAGTGAAATCTTTTTCCCTTACCAGGAACGGTCTGAAGTAGAGTTATGGCGTGTCCCTTCAAAAGGTGGAGTGGCTACCAGGGTGACAAATATGGGAGGAACGTTTTTTAATTATAATGCCACCCCGGACGCCAGTGCTTTCGTGTTTGTAAGATCTACAGATGTTAGAGGGAACGACGTAGATTATGTAAGAGCAGAAGGGGGGACACCAAAACGCATGTCACATTTTGCTACGGAATGGAAAGGAGTAGAAGCCGTAGAAGAAATTAGCTATCGTAGCTGGGATGGATTATATATTCAAGGATTTGTTTATTATCCTCCGAATTTTGATGCTTCAAAGAAATATCCGTCATTAGTACATGTACATGGAGGAGGAACGAATACGTACTATAAAAGATTAAGCCTTAATGAACAATATATGGCACAACAAGGCTATGTAGTAATAGCGGTAAACTATCGCGGAGGTTCAGGTTTTGGAAGGCCTTTCCAGGATTTGAGTATCAACGATTGGGGTAACGGACAAGCAAAAGATGCAGCTGCTGCATCTACTTTTATCCGCTCACAACCCTGGTCTAATGGTAAAGTGGGGATTTATGGCTACAGTTATGGCGGAATTACTTCTATGGCTGCAATTACAAGAGTACCTGATGCATTTGATGCAGCCGTACCAATGGCAGGGATTTATGATTTTGGAGATGCTTACACTAATGCGGACAGGATTGGAAAAATTTTCACTAAGACTGGTCATGGCGGCTCCCCTGAAGAGCGTCCTGAAGTATATGCAGTTAGTAATGCTTTGTCTCGTGTAGAGAATGTAAAAACTCCTTTATTGATCATGCATGGTGAAGCAGATGTAAGAGCACCTTTCAGACAGTATGAACTGGCGGTAAAAATATTAAAAGAAAAAGGAAAAACTTTTGAAAGTAAATCATATCCTAACGAGCCTCATGGTTTCAGAAATCCTCAAAATAGGGTAGATATGTATACACGGCTGGAAAATTGGTTTGCGAGGTGGTTAAAATAGGTTAAACATTTTTCAGAGATAATAGAACATTTTACAATACCTATCAAAATAAGTTTTTAGGCTTAGCTTGATAGGTATTGTTTTTTAGCTCTTACAGAGTTGTGACTAAATCTATAAAGTTTCTTTAAACCATTTGATTACCTGATTAGTTAAAGTGCTAGAAGCTTTTAAAATATATGCTCCATGTAAACTTCCTTCAGCAATTACAATTTTGCGTTTTCCAGTGGTTTTGGTATATAATTCTTCTGCCCATTTTTTACGAAGCCCACCTTGTTCATTTTCTGAAGCGATATGAAATGCATTTTTTAAACTTAAGGGTTCTTCTTTTCCACTTAAATTTTGAGCTGCTTCTGTTTTTGAGGAGATAGATACTACAGATTTAATTGAGTATTCATCTGATGCAGCGGCTACACACGCTAAATTAGCACCTACGGAAGCACCTAATATTCCAATACGTTTTTTATCAATACGATCATCTTTTTCCAAAAATTGTATAGCAGCCTGTAAATCTAAAGGAGCCCTCTTGGGGTTATTAAACAGATTGAAAATATCTCCCTGGTCTTTTTCTGATTTTCCGTGTTGACGAATATCATAAGCCAGTAAAACATACCCTTCTTTAAGAAGTTGATCTACCATTGGAAACTGAAACCATTCTTGTCTTGATGATCCGCCTTGATGAATAAGTATAATGGCGGGAAATGATTTGGTTTTAGTTTCCGGAACTAGATAAGAAGCACTAATAGTAATGTTATCATTTGTAGTAAATTCTACCTCAGTACCAGTACTGCTTTGAGCTATTAAACTACTTAAGAATAATAATGCGATAAATGTAATTGATAATCTTTTAGAAGTCATCTTTATTTTTTTTGCTAAAGATAACATACCAAAACCTTTCATTGAGTTAACTAATGTTAATCTAGTTTAAATAATTGTATCATAGTGTTTTATAATAACATCTAAGAAGTTTTATTTAGGAATAATAGAAAAATATACAAGGGAATGGGAACTATATACCTTTACTAAAAAAGCATACTCATATAATTTTACCATCTAAACTATAAAAAACTAAATTATGTTAAACGGAAATTTAATTATTAGAATTGGATTCGGACTTCTTTTTGTATGGGGAGGTCTTGAGAAATTTTTTGAAGGATTTTTAGGTGGAGTAGGATTAGATAACATGGCAGGCTTTTTAAAAAGTAGCGGACTTGCCTTTTTAGGAGATACAGGAACATATATTGTAGGTGCAGTTTTAGCTTTATTAGAGCTTGCAGCTGGTGTTTTAATACTGATTAATAAGCAGTTGTTTTACTCTTATGCTTTTCTTGCGTTTATAATGTTGATGGCATTAGTGCTGGTACATATTCCTTCAGGAAATTGGATGAATATTATGATTCATATTGCTTTATTTACTACCCTTGGTGGTTTAGCTATTAACGAAAAAAAATAATTATTTAATTTTTTCATGTTTATTTTTGAAACCCAATAGATGACTCTTATTTATTGGGTTTTTTGATGCTTAATTTTTATCAAAGAAATTATAAAAATTAAAATAAATATTCTCTATTTTTACACCTCCATAAACGGGATGTAGCGCAGTCCGGTAGCGCACACGGCTGGGGGCCGTGGGGTCGCAGGTTCAAATCCTGTCTTCCCGACCAAGCATAAAAGTGATGCATTTGCATCACTTTTTTAGTTTTATAAAGTGAGCCAAACAAAGTTTAGGCGAAACTGAATAAAACTAAAAAAGCAAAAGGTGGGAGCCTTTACTTTTATATTTACAGCGAGGGATATATAGGATTCTACAAATCCTGTTTATAGTTTAAGCGAGCTGGATTAAAACTAAAAAAGCAAAAGGTGGGAGCCTTTACTTTTATATTTACAGCGAGGGATATATAGGATTCTACAAATCCTGTTTATAGTTTAAGCGAGCTGGATTAAAACTAAAAAAGCAAAAGGTGGGAGCCTTTACTTTTATATTTACAGCGAGGGATATATAGGATTCTACAAATCCTGTTTATAGTTTAAGCGAGCTGGATTAAAACTAAAAAAGCAAAAGGTGGGAGCCTTTACTTTTATATTTACAGCGAGGGATATATAGGATTCTACAAATCCTGTTTATAGTTTAAGCGAGCTGGATTAAAACTAAAAAAGCAAAAGGTGGGAGCCTTTACTTTTATATTTACAGCGAGGGATATATAGGATTCTACAAATCCTGTTTATAGTTTAAGCGAGCTGGATTAAAACTAAAAAAGCAAAAGGCGGGAGCCTTTACTTTTATATTTGCAGTGAGGGATATTTAGGATTCTACAAATCCTGCTTTTCATGATTTCTAAGTTTCATTACTGATTATATTAAAAAACATTTCTTTATTCACCTTCCCCTCTCCACTCAGTAAGTTTTAATATTTTTTCAAAAATCTCGGTGTTTTCATAAATTCCTGCAAACTCTTCGGCTCCAGGTCCGTATGCAAATACAGGAACTAAAGTAGCAGAATGACCACTTGTAGAGAAAGTCAGATCGATATCGTCATAATCACTATATTCTCTACCTTCTTCTGTTTTCTTTAGTGTAGAAGATAAAGTAAGACCTCCTGTTTCATGATCAGCAGTGACTATTACCAGGGTATTCCCATCTTGCTCGGCATAATCTAATGCTTTCCCGATGGCATCATCAAAATCAATGAGTTCTGATACCAAATAATCTCCATTATTAGCATGACCACCCCAATCTACTTGTGACCCTTCTACCATCATAAAAAAATCAGATTCGTCTTTCCCTAAAAACTGAATAGCTAGTTCTGTAGCATTGGCCAAAAAACCACCACGCCCTTCTGCAGCTGGTGGCATATGATTTTCTGCTAACAGGTACGCCACTTTTGAAGAAGATTGAATCGTAGAAAAATCTCCAATGGCAGTAGTATCAATTTCAAAATTCTTTTGAGCTAATTCAGCTAATAAATCTCTTCCGTCTTCACGTTTATTAAAAAAATTAATTCCACCTCCTGCAATAAAATCTACGTCGGACTCTACAAAATCAGATGCAATATCTTCTTCATATCCTCTTCTTAACACGTGTGCATAAAAACTAGCAGGTGTAGCATGCGTGATGGAAGAAGTAGAAATAAGTCCGCTCTTAATATTCTTTGAAGAAATGATTTCAACTATATTTTTAACTTTTGTAGAATCGTCTGCTACTCCAATAGCTCCATTATAGGTTTTTATGCCGCAGGCAAATGCTGTTCCTGCAGCAGCAGAATCAGTAATATCCTGTTGAGATGAAGAAGTTTTGATAAGTCCTAAATGCTTAAAACGACCATAATTTGGCGAGGTTTCTTTAAAATAGAAAGCAGTAGACACTTGTGCTAAGCCTGTGCCATCACCAATTAAAAGAATAACTTTTTGAGGTCTTTTTTGAGTAATAGTCTCTTCAGATTTACAAGCGGATAAAATAAATAAAGTAGCGACTAAAGCAATTCTGATGAATTTCATTGGTTTCTGATTTAGTTAAAGGTGTTGATTTTATATTACAAATGTATCAATCCCTTTACTATTTTAATAGAAAATGAAAAATTAAGACTCTTTTTAAGAAAATTTACCGCTAAATGATCTTAATTCCACCTTTAAGTCATTAAACATTTTAGCGATACTGGATATCTTTAATTCGTGTTCATCGTATTCCTGGGTGTTAATGCTACAGGTAAATTCCCAAAGTTCTAATACTTCATTAATAGGAACTTTAAAAGGCTCATATTCTTTGTTATCTGAAATAAGGCATAAGGCTTTTTCTTCTGGCATTAAATTTTGAACTCTTTTATAAACAAGACCATTATTCAAAGTAACTACGATATATGTACTCCCGTTTTTGATATCCTCAATACGTTCGATATATCGGGCTACAACATAAGAACCATCTTTCATAGGAAGCATTGAATCTCCTTTTATTGGAAATGCTCTGTGTTTTCCGGTAGGTAAAAAAGGAAGTTTAATTTTTTCTAAATGTTCTATATATTCAGGATCATCATACCCTAATAAATATCCCGCTGATGCTTTTACAGGAACTACTTCAATAATATCGCTATCATCACTATCGACCACAATAGGAAAAAGCACACGTTGATTTCCTATTTCAATAAAAGAAGTGTCTTGGGCATGAGTAAGATCGTTTTTTACAAGAATATCAATAGGTAATTTAAAAAATGCAGAAAGATTGATAAGAAAATCTATTGACGGTTCAGATCTACTCTCTTCATAGGATCCTATGCGAGATCTGGAAACATCTAAGCCTTCTGCCAATTGCTCCTGGGTAAGATTTTTTAATTGCCTTAAATGACGTATGTTTTTTGCGATTAAATTCATTATGCTACAAATATAAGTAATTATTTGCTACATTTTGTAGTTGTTTTTAAATTCAATTTAAAAAGTAATTGATTGTCTATAGTTAGAATGTAAGTTTATTGCAAAATGTCATAAACGGGAATTCACATTCTTTTAGTTTTTTAGATTCCTGCTTTCGCAGGAATGACAAAGTATAAAGTTTAATTAATCCCTTCCATACTAAGAAGTGTAGTCCCCCAAATGATTAATGAAGAGAAAAAGATACCTATAACATTTGCAGCAAAAGCTTTCCGCTTTTTAATTTTAAATAAATAAGTAGCAATACTACCGGCATAAACACCCGTACCGGGAAGAGGAATCATTACAAAAAGTAAAAGTCCCCAAAATCCATATTTTTGAATTTTATCCCCAGAACCGGTTTTCGCTCTTCTAGCAACCCATAAAGCAGCTTTTTTGTACCAGTTCCATCGAAGTAAATAACGATTAACCTTATGCAGAAAAAACATCATCATAGGAAAAACCAAAACATTTGCTAAAAAACAAATAGCAAATACTAAATAAATATTTATTCCATTGAACATACCATATGGAATACCTACTTTGGCTTCTCCCAAAGGTGATAAACTCCATAAAATAGAAATGATTATATCTTCTATCACAAAAATATTTTTAAAGCTTTACAAAGCTACTACTCAAAATGAGTTTTAAAGTCATTTTTGATCATAAAAAATAATTAAAAATACTTTACTTTTTAGTTAATTAGGATAGCGAATGATTTTTATTTCCTTATGATGGCATCTACACAATTAATTCCATCTATAGCAGCAGAAATAATACCGCCAGCATAACCGGCTCCTTCTCCACAAGGATAAAGCCCTTTAATTTCGATATGTTCTAAGGTTTCAGAGTTACGAGGTATGGAAATAGGAGAAGAGGTTCTACTTTCCGGGGCATGTAATACTGCCTCATTGGTGTAATAACCTTTCATTTTTTGTCCGAAACGAATAAAAGCTTTTTGCAAGCGTTGAGCAATAAGAGGGGGAAGTACTTCATTTAAATTTACAGAGACAATTCCGGGCTGATAAGAAGTTTTAGGAAAATCTTGAGAAACTTTACCTTCTACGAAATCAATCATGCGTTGTGCCGGAACTCTTTGGGTTTTACCGGCTATTTCCCAGCATTTTTTTTCTACCATTTTCTGAAAATCCAGACAAACAAAAGGATCATCTGCTTTATTACCAGGTAAGTCTTCTGGTGCTACACTGACAACAATACCAGAATTAGCATATGGATTATTACGTTTACTCGGACTCCAGCCATTGGTAACTACTTCTTCTTTGGCTGTTGCACAGGGCGCAATAATTCCGCCGGGACACATGCAAAAAGAATAGACTCCCATTCCGTCTATTTGTTCTACTAAAGAATAGGAAGCTGGAGGGAGATACGGATTATCATCATCTCCATGGTATTGAATGTGGTCAATCAATTTTTGCTGATGCTCAATACGAACCCCTAAAGCAAAGGGTTTGGCCTCAATTTTAACTTTTTTATCATGTAGCAAATAAAAAATATCTCTTGCAGAGTGTCCGGTAGCAAGAACGACTTCTGTAAATGAGAACCAACGATCATTATTTACCTGTATTGCTTCTATCTGATTGTGGTTAACTCTAAAATCTGTAAGCTTAGAATTAAAATGAACTTCTCCGCCTGCTTCAATAATTGCTTCCCGCATAGCAGTAATAATTTTTGGGAGCTTATTGGTACCGATGTGAGGATGTGCATCAACCAAAATTGAAGGATCTGCTCCAAAATGAACAAACCATTCTAATGCTTTTAAAACATTACCTCTTTTTTTAGAACGGGTATATAATTTTCCGTCAGAATATGTTCCGGCTCCACCTTCTCCAAAACAATAATTAGATTCGGGATTTACAATGTGTTGTTTATTGATAAGTGCCAGGTCTTTTCTACGCTCTCTGACATTTTTCCCTCTTTCAAAAACAACAGGTTTTAATCCGCCTTCAATGGCACGCAACGCAGCGTATAAACCAGCTGGCCCAGCTCCAATAATGGCAATCTCTTTAGCATTATTAACATCGTTTAAAACGTATGGAGAATGCTTTTTTTGTACTTCATCTTTTTTCCAGAATTCAATTTGTAAATTGAGTTTTACAGGAGCTCTTCTTGCATCAATTGAACGTTTCCTGATACGCCAATCCCTAATAGCATTCATTCGTAATTTGGCTTTAGTCAATGCCAAATCCAGAATATAAGCTTCATCTTTCTGTTTATGTGGTAAAATAGATATCTGTACTAGGGTACTCATAGAAGTTCAAAGATAAAATAAAACCTTTTTAATTTCATTTCAAAAGATCATTCCTGATACGAAAAGAAAAATGCTCAAATTCAAAACTGGCTACAGAATTGTCATCACTTTTATTCTTTTTTGTTCCATTTAATACCTGTTCAAATGCATCGACTAATTCTACCAATCTTATTGGTTTGGCAATAGGTTTATTATGAGCAGGGAATACTTTGTCAAGTTTAGAACTTAAACTGGCAAGCCTGTCTATGCTATTTTTATAATCTTCCAAATTAGTTTCATCGTCAAAAAGCCAGATTGGGGCTTCATAAAAAGTATCTCCGGTCCATAGATATCCATTTTCTTCATCTAGTAATGCTATGGCATCCGGAGTATGACCGGGAACCGAAACAATTTTAACTTTCCTGTTTCCCAGGTCGATCAAATTTCCATCTTCGATGAAATCGGAAATAACGAAAGAGCGAATCCGATAATTTAAAGTATCTAGTTCTGGTAATTTTTCAGCACAAAATGCTTCCTTAGAGACTTCATGTTTAACAACATCATGATTCATTCCGTTTTTTGCCCTGTTTTGTGTATATGAAGTGTTTCTTGCCAGGATAGTATTGAATTCATAATTTCCGCCAATATGATCGTAATGTGTATGAGAGTTTATGACAGTAACCGGAAGGTTCGTAATCTCTTTTACAACAGTTGCTATAGAAGAAAGCCCCATTCCGGTATCAAAAAGTAATGCTTTTTCTTCGCCTAAAATTAAATAAGAGATCACTTCCTGGAAATTATAAGGTTCTGCTATAGCATAAACATCTTTTCCCACAAGGTATACCTTAAACCATGCATTTGTGGTTTTGATTTCTTCGAGCTCTGATAATTCTGGCCTGAGGTTTTGATCACACCAATTTTCACTTTCATTTGCCTCTTTCTTATTAGAAGAACAACTGGTTGATAAAAAAAATGAAAGAGAAATAACTAAGAAAAAAATGATTGGTATAAACTTTCTCATAATATTAATTAAAAATGTTTCTTTATTCAATAGGAATATAAAAATCTACTGTGCATTTACCTTCAGGATGTTGACGAAAATCGTTGTGATAGATTTCAAACGGATTTTCTTCTGCTTTTTTATATCCGTTTTCATTCATCCAGATAAAGAGACTGCTCCAGGATTTCTCAAAACCTTCAGGAGTAATTTCAAAACGACCAACAATGTACCTTCCTGCTTTAATATTAATATTACTTACTTCGCCCTCTGTTTCAAAAATAGTATCTGTTAGAATACAAACACTCATGCGAACTTTATCAGGTGAGGTAATCTTAAAACTATCATGAAAGATTCTTGCCATTTTAGTTTCTGGCTTTTCCATCAATCCTTTTGAGTTTCCCCATTTGATTAATCGGTTAAATACATTTTCAATTCCATTAATTCCAATATGAGTAATACTGGCAAAATTTAATTCGGGAATTTCTTTAATTTCAATAGTTGCATTCATTGTAATCCAGTTTAAATGATTATTAATGTTGCAAATGTATTTTTCGAAGATGGTATTTTCTTGTCCGTTCTTGCTTTCAACTTTACTTATCTTGCTATATTTCCCCGGACTTGCTTCTCGAAATTCTGATGGACTCACTCCATAAAAACTTTTAAAAGATCTGGTAAACGAAGAATTACTGTTAAATCCGTATTGTTGAGAAAGTTCAGTAATAGTTACTTCTTTTTTTCTGATTAGTACAGCAGCAGCTTTTTCGATTCGTTTTCTAACAATATAAGCGTTAAGTGTTTCTCCGATGATTGCTTTGAAAATGCGGTGAAAATGAAACGGAGAGTAATGCGCTATGTTTGAAACAGATGCTAAGGATAATTCAGCATCGAGATTATTTTCAATAAACTTTAATGCTGTATCAATTCGTTTGATATAATCCTTATTTATTTCGTTTTTATAGATCATTTGATTATTTACTTAGGTGTTGACAAGTCTTTTTTCATTAAAAAATCGTCCATGATATAACCCTCACCAATATCTTTAACAGTAGCTCCCATATTTTTGAATCCCATTTTCTCATAAGCTTTTATTGAATTTGTATTGTATTTGTTAACAGTAAGAGTGATACTATCACAATTAAGTTCTTTAGCTTTATCTTCAATAAATGAAATTGCTTTTTTACCTATCCTGTTTCCCCTCAATGTACTTAAAACATAAAGCTTGCTCAAAAACAAAGTGTCCTTTTCTTTAAAATAAGAAAAATAACCTGCAGGCTTATCCTGGAAATGAAGAAGAAAATAAGCAGCACCTTGCTGAATTTGTTCTTCAATAGCTGTTGCAGATTGAAATTTTTCAAGCATATATTCAACTTGTTGTGCTCCGATGATAGGAGTATAATGTTCAGACCAGATAATTTTAGCCAAACCTGCGATTTGTTGAAAATCTGCATTGGTTTCTGCTTTATTTATTATTGTCATATCTTTTTTAAGATTACTTATACTTTCTTTTGATCAATTGAAATGAGTTAACAATTTTTTCAAATGTATTTCTGTATTTATCTTTTCTTTCAGCCAGTGTCCATGCCATTACCATGTAAACATTATTTTTGCCTTCAATAAAGGTTAAAAAATAGGTAATATCGAGAGGAATATCATCTGTTTGCCCGCTAAATTCTATTGTTTCAGCATTTAAACCATTAATTATTAAAGATCTCGGAGCAGATTTTGAATCAATATGAAGGCCTTCTTCAAAATTTTGAAATTGTACATTCCGGTAGTTTTTTATTACCGAAACAGAATCATTATAAGTTCCTAATTCTTTAAAAGTAGTAATAAATTCACTTTTTGATTCATCTATTATAATTATGTATGTTTCTCTAAATGTATTTTGATATTGTAATGAAGCATCATCGTTTAAGTTATTAGCTTTTCTCATATAATCCGGAATCCTTATTACATATTCATTATTGATTCTGACTGGATTAAAATCATTTTCAGATAGATTTTCCGTCTTTTTATCATTTAAACCAAGACAAGCTGTCATTGATATTGAGAGGAGAATACATAAAAATATTTTTACTGTTTTTTTCATGATTGATTAAAGCTATTATGATCAAATTAATCCTTGCACGGTGTTTATTCTTTTAATATTTCCGGAAATACATCAGGTATAAAACCCCAGAGAACCGGTAAAAGGAAATAAGTAAATAAAGTGAGTAAAATAATAGAAATGATGTTCATCCAGATACCTGTTCTAAGCATATCGGGAATTCTTAAATAACCCGAACCAAAGACTACAGCATTTGGAGGAGTGGCAACAGGTAGCATAAAAGCACAAGATGCTGCAACGGTAACCCCTGCCATTAATGTAAACGGATGTACATCTAAAACAACAGCTACAGGAATGATAATAGGGAGTAGCATTGAAGTAGTGGCTAAGTTGGAAGTGATTTCTGTTAAGAAATTAACCGCTGCAATTAAAAAAGCTAATAACAACAAAAGAGATATTCCTTTGACAGAAGTGAGTTGAGAACCAATCCACTCTGCTAACCCGGAAGAAGAGAACCCTTGAGCCAGGGCCAATCCGCCTCCAAATAATAATAATACGCCCCAGGGAAGCTTTACAGCTTGTTCCCAATTGACAATTCGTTTCTCTTTTTTTGATTTTGTAGGCAACATAAATAGAATTACCGAAGCTATCATTACAATAATTGTATCGTCTATATTGGGAATAAATTTTTGCAAAACATAACTCCTGAGCATCCACGCAACTGCAGTGATTATAAAGACAATGAGTACCAGTTTTTCCTCAAAAGAGATTTTACCTAATTCTTTGATAAGACGTTTGATTTCTGCTTTTCCTCCGGGAAATTCCTTTTGTTTAAATGTAAAAGCAAAACGCGTGAGGTATTTCCAGCAAATAAAGAGGAGTAATAATGAAATAGGAAGCCCGAAGCTCATCCATTGTAAAAAGGAAATTTCAATATTATAGGTTTTCTGGAGTATTCCGGCTAAAATGATATTAGGAGGTGTCCCTATCAGTGTAGCAACACCACCAATAGAAGCAGAATAAGCAATAGCGAGCATTAATGCTTTTCCAAAAACCTGGGTTTCATTTACTTCTGTTTTTGGATTATCTTTTAATTGTGAAACGATAGCCATTCCTATAGGGAGCATCATAACAGCAGTTGCGGTATTGGAAATCCACATCGATAAGAATGCAGTAGCACACATAAAACCTAAAATGATCCTGTTTACACTAGCTCCTATGAGATTAATAATGTTTAGGGCGATACGTTTATGGAGATTCCATTTTTCGATAGCAATAGCAAGAATAAATCCGCCGATATATAGAAATATATATTTATGTCCGTAAGCAGCCGTTGTACTGGATAAATCTAAGGCCCCGCTTAAAGGGAATAGGATAATGGGTAACATGGCAGTAACTGCAATAGGCACAACTTCCAGGGTCCACCAAATAGCTATCCATACGGTAGAAGCCAATACAGCATTAGCTTCTTCAGAAAGCCCTTTTGGGTGAAAGAAAAAAAGAATACAGAAAAAAAATAGTGGCCCGGCGACAAGTCCGAAACTTTTTAGTTGTTGATTCGTCATTTTAATAATTCAACATGAGTTTAGAAATGTTTCGTAGAAAAACCCCAAATAAACATTAAAAACTCATTTTAAAATTCATCTGGTATAATTTAGAGCAAGATATAAAATATATTTAGTTCTATAATTCATTCCAGAATGTCATTCCTGTGAAAACAGGAATCTAAAAAATTAAAAAGGGTATGGATTCCTGTTTTCGCAGGAATGATAGTGATACAAATAAAGAAATATCTTAAGTGTTGATAATCAATAATCTTTAGAATAAATCTGCATTAGTTATTACTTTCTTTTTCAACCTTTTATAAATCGTTAGAAAAAGTAATAGAAAAACAATTAATTTTAACGTGAATAAATTTATTTTTAGAAATTATGTATATACCTCTTGAATATAAGAATACAAATGTTGATGAAATCAGAGAATTTATTAATGCAAACAGTTTTGGTATTCTTGTGAATCAAACGAATAAAAAACTCTGGGCGACTCATACTCCAATGGAATTGACAAAAAATGCGGAAGGGAAAGATGTATTATTGACACACATATCAAGAGGGAATATGCAATGGAAAGGTATTGATGAAAATCAAGATGTGCTGGCCATATTTCAAGGCCCTCATACATATATTTCTTCTTCCTGGTATGATTATGAAAGCGTGCCTACGTGGAATTATATAGCGGTTCATGTTTACGGGAAAATGAAATTACTGGAAGGACAAGAATTGAGGGATGCTCTTAAGCGTTTGATCGATAAATATGAAGTTGATTCTGAACATCCGATAAGTATGGAAAAAATGTCTGAAAAATATATCAATAGAGAGATTAAAGGGGTTAAAGGCCTTGAAATTGAAATTACATCTATTGAGGCATCTTATAAATTATCACAGGGTAAGAGCCCTAAAAATCATGAAAGTATAGTTTCTGAGCTTAAAAAAAGAGGAGATGCGGGCTCAGATCAAATTGCAGAAGCAATGAAGAAATTTCAGAAAAAATGATGAATAACACATTAATAAAAGAAATAAACGTAATGTCAAAATAGTATTCAAAAATCTGATGATTATGTTTTGAAATAAAAATATAAATGGATTTTATCAAACTGATGTTAAATAGCTTTTTATTAGTGTCTTATGATTAAATTATTATATTTACTGAAAACCTAATCTCTTACATGCGCTTTATTAGTGTTTTTATTTTTCTAATATTTTTTTGTTTTTCAAACAAAACTTTTGCACAAAATATTCCTCCTACAATTTTAGTAGAGAATGAACCTTTTTATTGTCCTTTAAGCAGGCAGAATATTGTTACTGCTTTTGATATCATAGATCCGGATGATACCGAGGTAGAAGCTTTCTTTATTCAAATATCTGTAGGCTATGATGAAGGGCAAGATTTTTTAGAACTCACTAACTCTGATTTTCATCCGGAAATCGTGGCTATTTGGAATAGTGAGGAAGGAAGATTGACCTTGGAAGGGGTGGGAGGTATTATGATTGATTACGATGCTATTATTGCAGCTGTCAATGATATTGTTTTTTTTAATACAGATCCTGATAATACTACAAGTAAATCTTTTTCCTATACTATAGGAGATGCTAATTTTTTACCTTCAACAGGGCATTTTTATCAGTTTATTCCAGACATTGGAATTAGCTGGATAGCAGCAGAACAAGCAGCAAGTAATCTCACTTTTTTTGGATTACAAGGATATCTGGCTACCTTGACTAGTGCAGAAGAAGCACAGTTTGCAGGAAATCAAATTACAGGTAATGGTTGGATAGGAGGTAGTGATGCAGCAGAAGAAGGAGTTTGGAGATGGGTTACGGGACCCGAAAACGGGATGGTTTTTTGGAATGGAGGCGTAAACGGTTCTACTCCAAATTTTGCCAATTGGAATACCGGAGAACCAAATCAACTTGGGAACGAAGATTATGCCCACATAACGTCTCCGGGAATTGGAATAGATGGTTCCTGGAACGATTTACGAAATGAAGGTGACCCAAGCGGACCTTTCCAATCTATGGGTTATGTTGTAGAATATGGAGGTTTGCCAGGCGACCCTGTGATTAATATCTCAGCGAGTACTACTTTTATGATACCAACAATACTTTCAGTATCTAACGATATTAATTCGTGTGGCCCTGTTGAAGTAGATTTGACAGCTACAATTAATGGAGAAAGAATATTTTGGTTTGCATCAGAAACCAGCGATGTTATATTGCATACCGGAATACCTTTTACTGTAAACGTTGAGAATACAACAACTTTTTGGGTATTGGCTTCTGTAGATGGATGCTTAACAGGGGTAAGGACACCAGTTACAGTAATGATAGATGGTTTACCGAGCATAAATAATGCAAGTTTGACTCAATGCGATGTCGATGGTGTTTCAGATGGATCTACAGTTTTTAATTTAAATGAGGCCCGTACAGCACTCATAGGAGATATAACTAATGTATCTATTCAATTTTTCACTTCACTCATTGATGCTCAAAATGCTACAAATGCTGTGAATAGTAATGTTTTTAGGAATACTGTAAATCCACAGACACTTTTCGTTAGGGCAAATGACAATGTTTCTGCTTGTTTTTCAATAGCAGAGCTTGTTTTAGATGTTAGTACCACACAGGTAAATAACGCTACGCTGGAAGTGTGTGATACAGATGGTAATGAAGATGGACTTCATCTTTTTACATTAAGCGATGCTGATGATGAAATTTTAAACGGACTTACCAATAATGGAGATTTTGATATTGTATACTATGCATCAACCGAAGATGCACTTCTGGAACAAAACCCTTTAAATAATGATTATGCAAATGTAACTCCAGGTAATCAAATAATTTATGCCCGAATAGAAGATAATAACAATTGTTTTGGAATTAGCCAGGTTAATTTAATTGTTAATGAGATACCAATACTTTTAAATCCAGAAGAAGACGTTGTGTATTGCCTTAATTCATTTCCCGAAACAATTACTTTAGAAGGCAATATTTTTAATAATGATTCAGAGAATTTTAGTTATCGTTGGTCTACCGGAGAAACTACCTCAAGTATCGAGGTAAACCAGATAGGAGTTTTTACTTTAGAGATTACGAATTCAAGTGGATGTTCTAATGTCCGAACTATTACTGTTTTACCTTCTAATGTTGCTACAATTGATGAGATTATAGTGAACGATGTTACATCTAGTAATACAGCTACCATAAATGTTACAGGTGAAGGTGATTACGAATTTGCACTTGATTCATTATCAGGATTTTTTCAAGATGAAAATACTTTTAATAATATTTCCCCCGGTTTTCATACTGTTTTTGTAAGAGATAAGAATGGATGTGGTGTGGTTTCAAAATTATTTTCTGTTATTGGATTTCCCAGGTTTTTTACGCCAAATGGCGATTCTTATAACGACACATGGCAGCTTAGTGGAGTAGGGAATGGTTTTAATGAAAATTCTTTGATTAATATTTTTGATCGCTTTGGTAAGCTTATCATTCAGATAGATGCAAATGGCAGAGGTTGGGATGGAACTTTTAATGGTAACGATTTACCAGCTAGTGATTATTGGTTTAGAGTTAGGTTGGAAGATGGTCGTATATTTTCAGGTCACTTTAGTTTAATTCGTTGAAGTTATTTAGTTTTATTTTTATAACAGCTAAAAGAAAAACATCAAAATAAAAAAACCGGATGTTTTTAATACCCGGTTTTTATTCCACTAAACTAAAAAAATGAGATCATTTTAATTAGAAGCAATATTCATTTTCTGCAGTTAGTTTTTCTGCAATAGTATTTCTAAGTTCAATGATGTTAGGAATATTTGCGTACTTTGTAAAGCGCTTTAATCCCATTAGCATCATTCGTTGTTCATCGCCTTCAGCAAAAGAAACAATACCTTCTTTTCCTTTAGAATTGATTTTTTCAATAGCATGAAAAAGATTGAGCTTTGCCATAGCTATTTGTTCTTTTTGAGTGTCTTCTCCAAAACGATTAGCATTTTTTTCTGTTCTCAAAATAGCCGACTCAGCCATGTATATTTCAATTAAAATATCTGAAGCGGCCATTAATAATTGCTGATGCTCTTCTAACTGCGGACCAAATTTCTGAACAGCAGCTCCGGCAACCATTAAAAATACTTTTTTAAGCTTTCCGATAATCTCTTTTTCTTCAGAGAATAATTCAGAATAATCAGGAGTATCAAAAGAAGGAATACCCATTAATTCGTCTGCTACTTTCATGGCAGGATTAAGTAAATCGACATGCCCTTTCATCGCTTTTTTAACCAACATTCCAACAGCTAACATCCTGTTGATTTCATTAGTTCCTTCATAAATTCTCGAAATACGGGCATCTCTCCATGCAGATTCCATTGGCGTATCTGCAGAGAATCCCATTCCTCCAAAAATCTGAATTCCTTCATCTGTTGTATTCTGGCAATCTTCTGAAATAGCTACTTTTAAGATAGAACATTCGATAGCAAATTCTTCTACACCTTTCAATTCTGCTTCCTGGTGACTATTCCCATTGGCAATTCTGATAGCTATACGATCTTCAATATCTTTTGCAGCTCTGTAAGAGGCAGACTCACCTGCATAAGTAGCTGCAGCCATTTCTGCTAATTTAGATTTAATAGCTCCGAATTTAGAAATAGGCGTTTTAAACTGAATACGCTCATTAGCATATTTAACAGACTCAGTGATGACTCTGCGTTGTGCATCTAAACATGCAGCAGCCAATTTTATACGCCCTACATTTAAGGCATTCATTGCAATTTTAAATCCGTTACCTCTTTCAGAAAGCATATTCTCTACAGGCACTTTTGTTTCACTAAAAAATACCTGTCGGGTAGAAGAGGAGTGGATTCCCAATTTATGTTCTTCCTCTCCTAAAGAGATTCCGTTGTCAGGATCATTTTCAACAATAAACCCGGTAATGTTCTTATCGTCTTCAATTCTTGCGAAAACAATAAATAATTTAGCAAAACCTGCATTTGAAATCCACATTTTTTGCCCGCTAATCAGGTAATGCTTTCCGTCATCAGATAAAACAGCTTTTGTTTTTCCGCTATTTGCATCACTACCAGCGCCTGGTTCAGTTAAGCAATATGCCCCGAACCATTCACCAGAAGCCAGCTTGGGGATATATTTTTTCTTTTGCTCTTCATTTCCATAAAGAACAATAGGCATAGTTCCTATACCTGTATGTGCTCCAAAAGCAGTAGCGATAGAACCTGTTGCTCCCGAAATATAATCTACTGTAAGCATGGTAGTAACAAACCCCATTCCGAGTCCGCCATACTCTTCAGGAACAGAAATTCCTAATAACCCGAGCTCACCTGCCTTTTTCATGATCTCTTCTGTAAGCGCATAATCTTTCTTTTCAAACCGTTCTTTATTAGGCCAAATTTCTCTGTCTACAAACTCTCTTACAGAGTCTCTCATCATTTTTTGTTCTTCTGAAAAATCTTCAGGAGTAAAAACATCTTCTGCTTTTGTTTCTTTGACGAGGAATTGTCCTCCTCTTATTAAGTCTTTATCTGTTTGTGTACTCATGTTTTATAGTATTTAGTAGTGAGATTTTAGTAATGAGATTTTTGATCTGATATCTCAATACTTATATCTAACATCTTATTTTAATTCAAAAACTCAAATATTCCGCAAGCCCCTTGTCCGGTACCAACGCACATCGTTACAGCTCCGTATTTTCCTTGCATCTTTTGCTTGCGCATTTCGTCAAATAACTGCACTGATAACTTCGCTCCTGTACAACCCAGCGGATGTCCTAATGCGATAGCTCCACCATTAACATTAACGATGTCTGAATTTAATCCTAACTCTCGTATCACTGCTAACGATTGAGAAGCAAAAGCTTCATTCAATTCGATTAATGATAAATCGTCTTGCTTTAATCCGGCTTGTTTTAAAGCCTTAGGAATTGCTTTTACTGGTCCAATTCCCATAATACGAGGTTCTACACCGGCAGCGGCATAGTTAACCAGGCGAGCTATGGGTTCAAGATTTAATTCTTTTACCATTTCTTCACTCATTATCATTACAAAAGCAGCTCCATCACTCATTTGAGAAGAATTACCGGCAGTTACACTTCCACCTGCAGCAAATACAGGTCTTAACTTATTAAGAACCGCGAGGTTAGTACCTGCACGCGGACCTTCATCTTTTGTCACAGTGTATGTTTTTGAAGCTTTTTTTCCATCAGCATCAATGAATACCTGTTCTACATCTATGGGAACAATTTGATCCTGAAAACGATTTTCAGCCTGTGCTTTTAACGCTTTCATGTGCGAGTTATAAGCAAATTCATCCTGATCTTCACGAGATACTTTGAACTGTTGAGCTACGGCTTCTGCCGTATTTCCCATTCCCCAGTAATAATCTTCATGCCCTGCCTTGACGATATCATAATTTAATTCAGGTTTATTGCCTGTCATAGGTACAGAACTCATGCTCTCTGCACCACCCGCAATAATACAATCTGCCATTCCTGCCTGAATTTTAGCCGAAGCCATTCCAATAGTTTCAAGGCCTGAGGAACAAAAACGATTTACCGTCACTCCGGGAACATCCACAGTGTTTAATCCCATTAAAGAAATTAACCGGGCCATATTTAATCCTTGAGATCCTTCTGGCATGGCATTTCCGACAATAACATCGTCTATACGGGTTTTATCCAATTGAGGTAATTCTTTCATCATATGTGCAATAGTCTCTGCTGCCAATTCATCAGATCTTTTAAACCGGAATACACCTTTTGGTGCCTTACCAACGGCTGTTCTATATGCTTTTACTATATATGCTGTTTTCATTTTTTAATAGTATTGAGTATTGAGTAATGAGTAATGAGGTTTATAATTTTTGTTGAAATGAATAATTCATTTTCTGAATTTCAATACACATATCAATAATTGTTTGTACTTTTTCTTTTGTAATTAATTTTAATTCTATTAATAATATCAATTGAGTTTGTAATTCATAAGTCGAACCATTAGCAATGCTTAAAAAATGTTTAAACTCATTATTTGAATTTCTACCAGCTCCTTCAGCAATATTTGAAGGAATTGAAACTGAACATCTTTTTATCTGAGAAATGAGACCAAATTTTTCATCAGAAGGCAAATCCTTAGAGAGGAGATAGACTTGTTTGGTTAATTCTATCGATCTTTTCCATATAATTAAATCTTCTACTTTATGCATTTCTCTAACTACTTAATACTAATATCTCAATACTCTTTGAGATTAATTTCTAAGTGGCTTTCCTTTTTTAAGCATATGCTGAATACGCTCTAATGTTTTACGTTCTGTACACAGACTTAAAAAGGCTTCACGCTCTATATCAAGTAAATATTGTTCGCTCACTAAACTAGGCTCAGATAAATCTCCTCCTGCCATTACATAGGCTAGTTTATTAGCAATTTTTTTGTCGTGTTCACTTATATAATGACTAGCTTCCATAGCATCTGTTCCTACTAAAAACATTCCTAAAGCCTGTTTACCTAAAACTTTTACATCTTTTCTTTTTACCGGTTTGGTGTATCCCGATTCTGCTAAAATTAAAGCATGTTTCTTAGCTTCTGCAATCTGACGATCTCTATTGACTACAACCACATCTTTTCCTTTTTGCAGGAGACCTAAATCATAGGCTTCATATGCCGAAGTTGATACTTTAGCCATTCCTACAGTTAAAAAATATTCTTGTAATACGTTAAGTTCTACATCTCCTTTTCTAAACAGATCTGATGCTCTTAAAGCCATTTCTTTAGAACCGCCTCCACCAGGGATTACACCGACACCAAACTCGACTAAGCCCATATATGTTTCGGCAGCTGCCACCACTTTATCGGCATGCATTGATAATTCACAAGCGCCTCCTAAAGACATTCCGTGAGGAGCAGATATGGTTGGGATGGATGAATAACGCATACGCATCATCGTATCCTGGAAATACTTTATGGCCATATTCAACTCGTCATATTCCTGTTCTACGGCAAACATAAAAATCATCCCGATATTGGCACCTACAGAGAAGTTTGCGCCTTGATTTCCTACCACTAAACCTTGGAAATCTTTTTCAGCTAAATCGATTCCTTTATTAATTCCGGCAAGAACATCCCCGCCAATAGTATTCATTTTAGAACGGAATTCTACATTTAAAATCCCATCTCCGATATCTTCAATAACGACTCCGCTATTCTTGAATACTTCATTTGTTTTCCTGATATTGTCTAAAATGATAAAGGCATCCTGACCTGGTTTTTTTGTTTGTTTTTTAGATGGAATATCATAAAAATAAGTAGCTCCATCTTTCACAGAGTAAAAAGACTCAGAACCATTTGCTATCATATCTTTAACCCATGAAGAAACAGACAAACCTTCTGCTTCCATAAGCTCAATTCCTTTTTCTACCCCAATAGCATCCCATATCTCAAAAGGTCCGTTTTCCCATCCAAAACCAGCTTTCATAGCATCATCTATTCGATACAATTCATCAGAAATTTCCGGAATCCTATTTTGTACGTATGCAAATAATGCTGCAAAGTTCTTTCTGTAAAATGCTGCTGCTTTATCTTTACCACTTACTAAAACTTTGAAACGATCAATAGGCCTGTCTATCGTTTTAGTTAACTCTAAAGTAGGAAACGAAGTTTTTTTACTTGGCGTGTATTCTAAAGTATCCAAATCTAAGGTTAAGAACGTTTTCTTACCATCGGCATCTACTTCTTTTTTATAGAATCCTTGCCCTGTTTTACTCCCTAACCATTTATTATCTACCATTTTCTGGATAAAATCCGGAAGTTTAAATAGATCATGTGCTTCATCATCAGGGCAGTTTTCATGAATACCATTGGCAACGTGTACCAAAGTATCCAAACCAACAACATCAACAGTTCTAAAAGTAGCAGATTTAGGACGACCGATTACTGGTCCGGTTAATTTATCAACCTCTTCAACAGTAAGTCCTAACTCTTTGACCTGGTGAAAAAGACTTTGAATTCCGAAGATACCCACACGATTTCCTATAAAAGCAGGAGTATCTTTAGCAAGAACAGAATTTTTCCCCAAGAATTGTTCTCCATAATTCATTAAAAAGTCTACAACTTCTTGCTTGCAATCCGGTCCGGGAATTACCTCGAATAGTTTTAAATAACGAGGCGGATTAAAGAAATGCGTGATTGCAAAATGTTTTTGAAAATCTTCACTTCTTCCTTCATTCATAAACTTGATTGGAATCCCTGAGGTATTTGAAGTGATTAATGTACCAGGCGTTCTATACTGTTCTATTTGTTCAAATACTTTTTGCTTGATATCCAGACGTTCTACAACAACCTCAATAATCCAGTCTACATCTTTTACTTTGTGTAAATCATCTTCGAGATTTCCTGTAGAAATTCTTTTTGCAAAATCTTTGTGATATATTGGAGATGGTTTTGATTTTAAGGCATGAGCCAAATGATCATTTACCATCCTGTTTCTAACAACTTTATCTTCCAGGCTTAACCCTTTAGCCTTTTCTTTATCGTTGAGTTCTCTGGGAATAATATCTAAAAGCAGAACTTCTACTCCTATGTTAGCAAAATGGCATGCTATACCACTTCCCATAATACCGGAGCCTATAACTGCTACCTTATTAATTCTTCTAATCATTTTACTGATATTAATTTATAGTGACTTTTTTATTATTATATATTTTTTTCTCTACAATGAGTTCATTTATTATTTCGGTTACTTCAAAAAAAGTCTTTAGTTGTTCTGCAGTAATATTTTTTTTAATTACTTCATTAAATCTCAGAACAACATTTTTTGATACCTCTCTTTGTTCTTGTCCAAAATCTGTTAAATGAATGAGTACACTCCTGCCGTCATTTGGATTAGGTTTACGTTCTATAAGGCCTTTTTCTTCCATCGATTTTAATATTCTTGACAAACTTGTAGCTTCCATCCCCATACGTGGTCCTAAAGCTGTAGAAGGGGTTCCTTTTTCCCGATCTATGCTAAGTAATGTGAATCCTGTAGCCATAGTACTATCAAATTTTCCAGCCTCTTCATTATACATTCTGGCCACTGCCTGCCAGGTAGCTCTTAATGCGTAATCTATAGTTTTATCTTTCATACTTTGAATTAGGTCTTTCAAATATATTAAAATATACTATGCATGCATAATAATTTACGATAATTTTATAATTTAATAATTGGTTAACTGTTTTAATTCGTTTGGAATAAAAAAACTCTCTAATTTTTTTAGAGAGTTTTTTTGTGATGAATACTATTTTTTATTTGTTGTAATCGTATATTTTATCGTAAAGATCTTTATACTTTTCTTTTATGATCTTTCTTTTCATTTTCATGGTAGGCGTGAGATGACCCGCATCAATAGACCAAATATCTGGAGTAAGCTCAAAACGCTTAATTTGTTCCCATTTTCCAAAATCAGAGTTGCAGCTGTTGACTTCTTTTTGGATTCTTTCTATGATGATTTCCGATGTAGCTATTTCTGATTCTGATTTACCAACTTGTTTATTTTTACGATCAATCCAATCCTGAATAAATTCGAAGTTGGGTTGTATAATGGCTGCGGGCATTTTTTCACCTTCACCAATAACCATAGCCTGTTCTATGAATCTGGATTGTTTTAATTTGCCTTCCAGGAGTGTTGGGATGATATATTTACCCCCTGAAGTTTTAAACATTTCTTTTTTACGCCCGGTAATTTTTAAGAAACCTTCAGAGTCGACTTCTCCTTTATCTCCTGTATGGAAATAGTTATCTGATAATACTTCTGCGGTTTTTTCAGGATCTTTGTAATAGCCTAACATTACGTTTGGACCTTTTACGAGAATTTCACCATCTTCGGCAATTTTCACTTCTACATTATCTATTACTTTTCCTACAGTTCCAATCTTGAAACCGTTATTGCGTTGATCGTTTACAGATATTACCGGAGAAGTTTCCGTGAGTCCGTAACCTTCCATTATAGGCATTCCTGCAGCTGCAAAAACCCTGGTAAGCCTGCTTTGCAAAGGAGCACTTCCAGAAACCATTAAATCTAATTGACCTCCTAAACCTTCTTTCCATTTGCTGAAAATAAGTTTACGGGCAATTTTTAACTGCTGTTCATACCACCAGCCATTTTTACCATAAGGCTCATATTTAAGCCCTAAATCTATAGCCCAGAAGAATAATGCTTTTTTAATACCCGATAATTCTGTGCCTTTGGCAACAATTTTGTCATATACTTTTTCATATAAACGAGGTACTGCAGTCATCACATTAGGCTTAACCTCTTTAAGGTTATCGCTCATTTTTTCAATAGATTCTGCAAAATAAATCTCAACACCGCAATATTGATATAAATATAAAATCATGCGTTCAAAAACATGACAAACGGGTAGAAAACTTAAAGACCTGGATTTTCCATAATCAAAAGGAACACGTTTTTCACTATCCAAAACATTAGATACCAGGTTTCTATGTGATAACATTACTCCTTTTGGTGTACCTGTAGTTCCTGAAGTATAGATAATAGTCGCAATATCTTCTGGAGTTACAGCATTTTTAAGCGCTTCAACTTCATCTTGATTGGATGTGTCTTCTCCTAATTCAAATAATTCTGAATAGTGTTTACAACCCTCAATACGATCGAAAGCATAAACCTCTTTTAATTTTGTATTTGCTTTTATCTTATTGATTTTATGCAATACTTCTTCATCAGAAACAAAGCAATAAATAGATTCGCTATGATTTATAACATATTCATAGTCTTCTGCAGATATGGTTGGATATATAGGAATGTTTTGCGCACCAATTTGTAAAACTCCGATATCCATTAAATTCCACTCGGTACGATTGTTTGTAGAAATGACAGCAATTTTATCATTTTTTTGAACCCCCAATTTTAATAGTGCCCTACTTATGGTATTGGCTTTATCAATATATTCCTGGGAAGAAATAGACTCCCATTTTCCATTGTATTTTGAAGTAAATGCTTTTTCTAAATTATAAGTTTTTTGCTGATAATATGGAAAATCAAAGAGGCGCGTGACATCAGACATGTTCGTTAAGTTTTAAAAACAGAAATGCAAATTAGGGAATTTAAGGAGTAATTTCAAAAGAGACTTTGCAAAAAAGAAGTTAATCATCAAATAATCATTACTAAAAAGCATTCGGTTTACAGAAAATTTTTAAAGCAGATTTTTATGATTTTTCCACTCAACGATACAAAATGATTATTCAAAACTTTAAAAACACCACTTATCGAAATACAGGCTTCTATCCTCTATATTCAGCTAACTTTGAGGTTATAATAGTCTTGTTAAGATTCTAATCGTAATGATAAAATAATGTAATTATTTACTTCGGAAATCTTACGACTTTAAATCAGTCAAAAATTAACCAGTCAAATTTTTTTTGGGGATTTAGATGAGAGAAGAAATAAAATTGAATTTAAAAAACGAAATCTATTGCTATGAAATTATTCAAACCATAATTAAGAAGATGCTAAAGAGATAAGATAGTGGGCAAATTGGAGCTATGAGTAAATCACTATCAACCCTCAACAGTTAGTGATTGTATCAGATGCCCGGGGTCTATGAGCCTGGGCATCGTCTATTATACATATCTACATAAAACTTAAAACGAAGGTGGTTAATCCTTTTTCAGATTTAAAATAAATAGTACCGTTATGAGATTCTATAATACTTTTGGTTAATGTTAAACCGATGCCAGAACCATTTTTTCGTGTAGTAAAATATGGGATAAAGATATTATCCTTGATATTATCAGAAATACCATAACCATTATCAGTAAAAGAGATGATTATTCTGTTGTTGGTTCGACTGACATTAATAGTTATTTTGGGATTTTCAGTATCAATAAACGCATACATACTGTTTGAGATAAGGTTAATAAAAACCTGCTCTAATTGTTTTTTATCTGCAGATAGTGAGTAGTTTTCCTGATAATTTAATTCGGTCAGAATATTTTTCTCTTCAAACTCCTGTTTGAAAAGTGCTAACGAATTCTTGATTAATTCAATAATATTTGTGGCTTTTTTTTCAGGTAAGGGGAGTTCTGCCAGTGTTCGATAAGTATTTACAAAGTCGGTGAGATGTAAAGAGCGTTTGCTGATAATGTTCAACCCCTGAGACAATTCGTCTAAAGTTTCTTCATCCGGTTCTTCCTGCAGAAGAGAATCCAGGTTACTGGCTAAGGTACTAATTGGTGTAATGGTATTTATAATTTCATGAGACATTACATTCATTAATTTGTACCAGGATTCTTTTTCTTTTTTATCAATGATCTGTTGTATAGTCTCTAACGAAATCACTAAAAATTCGAATCCATTAGTTTTATTGACAGATGTTTTGAGATAATAGGTCTCTGTTTGATTATTGATGGTTATAGAGAGTACATGCTTTAACTTTCTCCAATTTTGTATATCTATTATGTTTATAACAGGCTTAATTTTTTCTTTTAGTAGATTCCAATTATAAAACTTTGGAATTTTAAAGAAATCGGTAAACGTATCGTTTATTTGAAAAACCTCGATGTTATCTTTTGCATCTTTTCTCAAGATAAGAATACCAATGGTTAAACTTTCAATGATATTAGTGAATATAAGTTGTTCTGAGGCTTGTTGAAGTGTTTCTTTTTTGCGTTTATTAATTAATAAAGCTGTTTTATTATACAAGCTATTTTTTCTTTTTTCTGATGAAATCGAAATCGAAAAATCATCGTGTATTAATCCGTCAATAGCATTTTCTATATTAGCTAAAAAATGTTTTATAAAATCAATAAATAAAAAGACCTGAAGGACGAGTAATAAACTAAAAACAATTAATGTAATGATATAAGTCGAATTAAAAACAGCATAGACAATTATTCCGTTTATAATTAACAGGATAAGACGAATAATAATTTTTATGTAGATACTCTTGATCAAATTATAACTTATATTTTTCTAATCGCCTGTATAAGGCTCCTCTGGTTAAACCTAGTTCTTTCGCTGCTTTACTAATATTCCCCTGATGTTTATTTATAGCATTTTTTATCAAAGATTTTTCTGTTTCTTCTATGTTTAAAGTCGATGCTACATTAGACTCAAATTTTTTAGAAGAAAAATGTAAATCTTCAGGTTCAAGGTTAGCATTATCTGTTATAATAACTGCTCTTTCTATAATATGTTCTAATTCTCTGATGTTTCCCGGCCAATGATATTTTTGCAGCGCCTCGATAGCAGATTGAGAGATTTCACTAATTGATTTTCGATATTTATAAGTCAGTTTTTTAAGAAAATGATCGGCTAATAAAATAATATCTTCTTTTCGTTCACGTAATGGTGGCAAGTTCAATTCTATGGTATTGATTCTGTATAACAAATCTTGCCTGAAAGCTTCTTCATCTACCATTTTATAAATATCTGCATTGGTAGCACAAATAATACGAACATCAATCGGACGTTCTACAGCTTCTCCCAGTCGGGTTATTTTTCTATTCTGAATAACGGTCAATAGTTTAGATTGGAGGTGTAGCGAAAGATTGCCAATTTCATCTAAGAAAATAGTCCCTCCTTTAGCGAGTTCAAATCGCCCTATTGTATCTTTATGGGCATCTGTAAAAGCACCTTTAGCATAACCAAAGAGTTCACTTTCAAATAAGTTTTCATTTAAAGCCCCTAAATCTATATGGATAAACGGATGTTTACTTCTATTAGATTGCAAATGAATTTCTTTAGCAAATACATATTTACCCGTGCCATTTTCACCTAATATTAAAATTGTAGCGTCTGTTCCGGCTACTTTTTGCATTAATTTTACTGCATTATTCATAGCTGGTGAGGTACCAATGATATGCTCGGTTTGCTGATGAAATTCTCTGTTTTGCTGAGATTGTATGGTTTCTAATTGTGTGTTTTTACGTTTAGAGCGAGCTAATTCTATCCCTGCATTTACAATTCCGTATAATTTTTTAGTATCCCAGGGTTTTAAAATAAAATCTGTAGCTCCTTCTTTTATAGCCTCAACAGCTAGATTAATGCTTCCAAAAGCAGTCATTAATATCACTGTAGTTTCAGGACTTATTTCTTTAATTTGTTTTAACCAATACAATCCTTCTTTTCCATCTTCAAAACCAATCCGGTAATTCATATCCAGGAGTACAACGTCTATTTGATTTGCCAGTTGTGCAATTATCGTTTTCGGATTATTGGTTGTAATGATGTTTGTAAAATACTTTTTTAAACCAATTTTGGCAGAAAATAAAATATCATCATCATCATCAACCAATAAAACAGAAGCTTCTTTTTTTCGCATGTACATATTTACAAAGATGATTGATAATGGACAAATAAATGCCCATTAATGGACACTCTTATTTTTGATTAAAAATTAAATAACTGATTATCAGTTAATTGTAAATCATTATTTAATGGCACATTTGTGGACTATACTATATCAAATACAATAAAATTAAAAATGGACAAGCAGTTAACACCTAGAAATAAGAAAACTAAAAGAATGATGCAATTAGGAATTCCTGTTTTTGCTTTATTGATTATAACAATATTAAGTATGACTCGAAAAAAACAAGTTAATTTAAAGAGAGATGTGATCACCATACGAGAAGTTATAAAAGATGATTTTGAAGATGTTGTACTTTTTAGTAGTGTGGTAGAACCAAAAACTTCGGTATTGATTAATATCGTACAAGGAGGGTCGGTTTCTGAAATATTTGCAGAAAGTGGTCAACATATCAAGAAAGGAACCCCTTTATTAAAGATATACAACCCTAATGCAGAACTAAATTATTTAACCCAGGAAACAGCAATTGTTGAACAAATAAATAACCTTAGTAATATACGGGTAAATATAAAAAATCAAGAGCTTAATCTGAACGAGCAATTACTGAGTATAGATAATGAATTTAAAAATGCCAAACGTAAATACATTACAGATACAACGCTTTACAGAAAAGATGTAATAGCAAGAAATGATTATGAAGCTTCTGCGCAGGAATATCATTATCAAACAGAAAGAAACAATATTATAAAAAGTACAGTTACCCGGGAAAAAGAAGATAGAAGTGTACAGTTATCTCGTATCAATACTTCTATTAGTAATATGCAGAAGAGTCTGGAACTCCTTAGAAAGAATAAAGAAAATTTTATAGTGAAGGCACCTATTGACGGCTTCTTGTCATCATTCAACTTAAATCTGGGAGAAAATTATAATCAGGGAGAATCTGTAGGGAAAATAGATGTACTTGATGGTTATAAACTGGTTGCAAGAGTAGATGAGTATTATATCTCTAAATTGAAAGAACAAATCAGAGGTACTGTAAGTAATGATAATAAAACCTATGATGTATCAATCTCTAAAATTCATCCTGAAGTAATTAACGGGCAATTTGAAGTTGAACTGACTTTTTCTGATGATGCTATTAATGACGTTATTAAAAGAGGAATGTCTCTACAAACCAAAGTGTTCTTATCTAATAACAGCCAGGCATTATTGGTGCCAAAAGGGGCATTTTTTCAAAGTACAAATGGTAAATGGGTATTTGTATTAAATTCGGAAGACAAGGCTGTAAAACGAAATGTGAGAATTGGAAGAGAAAACCCATTTTACTATGAAGTATTAGAGGGTTTACAGGAAGGAGACCAGGTAATTACCTCCAGTTATGATGATTATAAAGAAATGGAAGAAATCAATATTAATTAAATAGAAAAACAGATGACAGCATTTATAACTATAATAATATTAGAGATAATAAACTTAATTTTAAATTAATCGAGCAATAAAATATACAAAAATGATAACAATAAAAGATTTAATAAAAATTTACAGAACTGAAGAAATAGAAACGACTGCTTTAAACAAGTTAAGCATAACTGTAAATGAAGGTGAATTTGTTTCTATAATGGGAACTTCAGGTTGCGGTAAATCGACACTTTTAAATATTATCGGATTATTAGATACTCCTAATGAAGGAAGTTATTTGTTTGATGATATAGAAGTAGCTTATTTTAATGAAAAAGAAAGAGCCGGACTACGTAAAGCGAATATCGGTTTTGTCTTTCAAAATTTCAATCTTATTGATGAACTTTCGGTATATGAAAATGTAGAATTACCATTAATATACAATAAGGTAAAAAAAACAGAACGTAAGCAACGGGTTTCAGAAATTTTAGAACGAGTTGGCATTGCACATCGGGCAAAACATTTTCCGTTACAGCTCTCGGGAGGACAACAACAACGTGTCGCAGTAGCCAGAGCTTTAGTGACTAACCCTAAAATAATTCTTGCCGATGAGCCTACAGGAAATTTAGACAGTAAGAATGGGAATGAAGTCATGGAATTACTTACAGAATTAAATGCACAGGGAACTACAATTATTATGGTAACACATTCATCTTATGATGCCAAGTTTTCCAATAGGATTATTACACTTAGAGATGGGGAAGTTGTTTCTGAACATACGAATGAACATCAAATAGATGCATTAGTTCAATAATTCAACAAGATAACATCAAAACAATATATCAATTTAAAAACGAACAATAAATCGCATCAAAATGATACAAACCTGGTTTAAATTATTTTTTCGGATTAGTAAAAAAAACTGGTTAAATACAGTTATTAATGTATCCGGATTAACTTTAGGTATAGTGGGACTCATCATTGTCTTATTATATTATAATGATGAAAAATCTTATGATCAATGGAATACAGAAAAAGATACTGTTTATAAAGTAGTACACAAATGGTCTGATGGTCAGGTATATGATTCTACTACAGACCCTGAAGGGCCAAAGTCTAAAGAAGTGATTCCGGAAATTATAGATTTTTTAAGAGTAGAATCGTATTATTCTGAACAGATATTGAGTTATGAGAATAATACTATTTTTGAAACAAAAATAATAGGTGTCAATAAAAATTATTTCGATTTTTTCCCACATCCTATTTTAAAAGGTAACCAGAATGAAATTCTGGCAACACCTAACTCTGTTGCGATTTCTACTACTGTGGAAAAACAATTGTTTGGCGATAAAGAGTCAATAGGAAAAGTAATTAAATTTGGTAGTAGAGACTATATAGTAACTGCAGTTTATGAACTTCAAACCCCTTCTGTAATTGAACCTCAGGTATTGGTGCATAAAAGACCAACTACTAATAATAATTGGGGAGGATTTACTAATTATACTTTTTATAAGATTAAAGAAGGAGCAGATATAGCCCAGGTAGAAAAAAAATTATACGATGTCTTTGTAGATAATTATTATAAAGGAGAAGCAGCTAAAGATGGAATTACCATTCAGGCGTATGTAGACAGAGAAGGGTCTATCCCAAAGTTAGAGCCTTTGGAAGATTTACGATTGCATACTATAGGGAATGATGGATTGTTAGAAGGTAAAGGAAATTATCTTTTACTATTAATTATGATGGGATTATCGATCTTGATTATTGTGATTTCAAGCATTAATTTTATCAATCTTTCTATAGTATCGGCATCACAACGAGCTAAAGAAGTAGGCGTTAAAAAAACGTTAGGAGTTTCTAAAATCAGATTGCGACTGCAATTTATATTAGAAATATTGATACAAGGTATTTTGTCATTACTTATAGCTTTAGTGATAGTAGAATTGATACTTCCTGTATTTAATATATTTTTTGGAAAAAAACTATCACTTGGAAACCTGGAAGTATTAAGTAAAGTTAGTATTCTTACCATTGTAATATCTTTAATAATAGGAATAGTTTCGGCCTTGTATGTTTCAAATTTTAAAACTATTAATGTTTTGAAAGGAAATATTTCAAGAAGTAGAAGCATGGTATTTGCCCGAAACTTAATGTTAGGGTTACAATTTGTAATTTCTGGATTTTTCTTTATTGGAGGATTGGTGGTGTATGCACAGGTGAATTATATGGGGTCTAAAAAATTAGGTTTTTCAGGCGAACACATACTTGTTGTGAATTTTAATAATAACCAGTCACCACGATGGAAGAATTACCAATTATTAAAAAGTGTATTTCTAAATGATCCAGATATAGAATCAATTTCCACGAGTTATCAATCTCCAGGTGTAGACGAGGATATTTCATTAGATATTGAATATTTAGATAAAGTAGTAGATACTAAATTTATAGGAGTTGATTTTGGACACCTGGAAATGATTAAAACTGAATTAATTACCGGGCGTTATTTATCAGAACAATTTACCTCAGATACTATAAATAGTATCATTTTTAACGAAACAGCAGCAAAAAGACTTGGCTTAATTAACGATCCATTAAATAAGGAGGTTTTAGTTGATGATCAAAAATTTAATGTAGTTGGCATTATTAAAGATTATCATTTATCGAGTTTAGATGAAGAAATAAGGCCGGTTTTTTATACACATAATTTTAGTATTAGATGGTTTAAAGGAGCTTTGAATACAGTTCATTTTAAAATAAAACCAGAAAACACAGAAAATACCGTTGCTGAAATAGAACGTTTTTGGACGACAAGAATTGAACCTGGATACCCATTTTCATTTTATTTCTTAGACGAGAAATACAATAAAACTCATGATATCTACAGGAAACAACAACGCTTATTTTTTATACTAACTATAGTGGTTATTTTCATTGCGCTTCTTGGTTTATTTGCCTTGGCAACATTAACCATACAACAACGCTTAAAAGAAGTTGCTATTCGTAAAACTTTAGGAGCATCGGTAAAAGAAATCGTTATACAGTTGATAAAAAGTTTTTTGAAAATCACAATTGTAGCTTCTTTAGTATTGCTTCCTATAGCTTATTATTTAATGCAAAACTGGCTCAACAATTTTGCATATCGTATCGAAATGCCTTTTTGGCCATACATTTTTGCGCCTCTTGTATTGTTGATTTTAGTATTTGTAGTTGTAGGACTTAAAGCTTTTAACGCAACAAAAGTGGACTTGATAAAGTATTTAAAATTTGAATAAAATGAAAAACGAATTGTTCTTCTTCGAAAAAGAAATTAATCAAAAATTATAAAATCATGTTTAAACAAATTAAATTAAAAAAAATATCAATGAAAATCATAGGGATATCTATTCTCTTATTTTTTATTGGTACTACAGAAGAAATAGTAGCTCAGGCTAAAACAATAGAAGTAAAAAGTTTTGATAAAGTCATTATCAGCCCTTATATAGAAGTTGTTTTTAAGGAAGGGACTCAGGAAACAGTTACTGTAGAAGATATCAATATACCTATCGAAAAGTTAAATATCGAAGTTAACAATGAAGTGCTACATGTATATTTAGATGGAGCAAGAATCACGTCCCCTACTAAAAAAGAGAAGAGAAATGGATGGAAACAAAAAGTTCCTATCTATAAAGGAACAATAGCAAAAATTACAGTTACTTATAAAGATGTAAAAACATTTGCATTAAGAGGGGAAGAAAAAATAGTATTTGAAGATTCATTACAACAAGAAGAATGCATCTTAAATATTTATGGTGAATCACAAATCTATATCAAAGAAGTAATAGTTGATAATTTAAAGGTAGCTATTCATGGAGAAAGTTATTTGGAAATAATGAAAGGAGAAGTAACAGGTCAAAAGTTTACTGTATATGGAGAAGGTAAAGTAAATGCATCAAGTGTAAAGAGTAAATTCACCAGGATTACTGCTTACGGAGATGGGGATTTCCAATTTAATGCATCAGAAAAAATGAAAATAACTGCATATGGAGAACCTACTATTATTTATAGTGGAAGTGCCAGGTTAAGTAAAGGACTAGTCATTGGAGAGGCAACTATTAAAAAAGTATCCGAATAATTTTTCATATAAAAAAGCCTTTGAATACTTCAAAGGCTTTTTAAGTTTTTATTAATTTCTCAATTTAACAAAATGAGGTTATTTTAAATCTCGAAGCATTTCACTTACTGAACGTTCTAACTGTTCATCTCTACCATTGTCAATAACTCCTGGCATGTTTTTAACCTTTATGGTTGGTTCGGTTTGATTGTTTTCCATCCAATTCCCAGATTTATCTTTGGCGCTTACAGGAACAACCCCCCAAAAAGATCCATCAGGTAACCCTTCCCATCCGGCAAAACTACAAGTTCCGGGAACAGGCATTCCTACTGTTTTTCCTATTTTAAGATCTGTATAACCACAGGCAAAACAATGTCCGTCTGAATACATACTTTCATTGATAATAGCAAGTGTTGGTTTTGTCCAACGAGATGTTGGTTCACCTCCGACAACCTTAGCTTCGGTTTCATAGCTTATAAATGGGACACCGGTAAAAAACATCGCTAAATCGGCTACCAAATCACCCCCTCCATTGAATCGGGTATCTATAATCATTCCTTTTTTATCGAAATACTTACCCATCATGTCCTGGTAAATACGTCTGTAAGGCCCATCACTCATTCCCGGTAAGTGTACATATCCTAATTGCCCGTTACTCAATTTTGCAACTTCCTCTTCATTGGTTTTTACCCAGCGTTCGTATAAAAGACGATTTTCTTGTCCTTGAGTAATGGGTTTTACGGTGATTGTTTCTCGTTTTTTAGTTTTTGGATCTAAAATCTCTAATAGCATAAACTTTCCGGCTTTTCTATTAAAGTATTTTGCCACATCTTGATTATTTTCAATAGTTACTCCGTCAACTTTTTCAATAATCATTCCGGGAGCGACATTGAAGTTAGCTTTATCTAGCGGACCTCCGTTAATAATTTCATCAATTAAAATACCATTGTCTTTATGGTTGTAATTCATAAAAATACCAAGGGATGCAGTAGCATCGGGATTAGAAACATTAGTACCTCTATAACCTGCTCCTGCATGAGAGACATTAAGTTCACCTAGCATTTCTGATAACATTTCAGTAAATTCATAAGAGTTTCCTATATACGGTAAGTACTTTTCATATTCTTTTTTCATTTGATTCCAATTGATTCCATGGAAATCAGGGTGATAAAAAATAGCATTTGTTCTTATCCATACATGATCAAACATAGCTTTACGTTCTGCATTAGCATCTAACTGCATTTCTCCGTTAATTTTAACTCCTTTTCTGCTTCCTTTTTCCGGATCAATTTTAGAGATTCTACCACCACTTAATAAGTACAGGTTCTTCATATCCTTATCCCATTGCAGACTTCCAAAGCCGGCATTTAATTTTAATGCCATTTTAGTTTCACGGGTACGAAGATTGGTACTCCAAAGGTTCATCTGACCCTCAAATCGTGCCAGGTAGTATAATTTATCTCCTTTTTTAGAAAGCACTGCATCACCTAGTCTTGACGAGTGTATGGTTAATCGTCTTGTTCGGTCTTTCATATGCTTCCAATCAAAGGTTAAAGGTTTTACCCTGGCAGTATCTTTTCCTTTAGATTTATCTTTTTTCTTTTTGGAGGTATCAACTTTAGTTTTACTTTTCTCTTCTTTACTGATCTCTTCAATAGCCGTCATTAGCTTATAATCCTCATCATTAAGATTAAACTTATCCCAGGCTTCCTGAGTAAAAAACATGCTATATACATCATTTTCAGATTGTCCGCTGGTTGCATAAGATTTTAATCCGTTTCTATTACTGAACCATATCATTTGCGAACCTCCGTTTACCCATTTCGGATTAAAATCATAATAACCACTCTCATTTAAATTTACCCTTTTAGATCCGTCAGCAGCCATTAACAGTACTTCATCATTACTAAGAGTCTTACTCCAGCCTACCAGTAACCAATTGCTATCAGGACTCCATGTAAAATACTGATCACCATCACTCATATGAAATAGATCTTTTGGTGTTAAAAGTGTTACTTCTCTTCCAGATTTTATGTCTTTTATTTTTAAAGTTCGTCTATCTTCTACAAAAGCAATTTTTTTCCCATCCGGGGAATATTTTGCCAGATAATTATCAGATTCGTTTTCAATAACAGGAGATTCTTTGATTAAAGTAGAGGCAAAGAAAAAAGGTTCTTCCTTTCGTATTTTTTCAGTTTTATAAACACTCCATTTGCCGTTTCTTTCACTACTGTATACAATAGATTTTCCATCTGGCCCCCAGGTTACAAATCGCTCTCGTTCTGGTGTATTGGTAATACGCTTGGTGAACGATTCATCAACAGAGGTTACAAAAACTTCTCCACGAGAGATAAAGGCAATTTCCTTGCCGTTTGGAGATACTTCCATCTCATTAACTCCCCCATTAATAGATATAAACTTATCACTATTATCTTTATCTTGAGTAATGATATTCACCGTTACCTTTTTGGGTGATTCTCCTTCTCTCATAGTGTATAACTCTCCATCAAAACCAAAACTAATGATACCATTACCACTGCTTAAAAAACGAACAGGATGTAGTTTGAAGTTGGTTAACTGCTGATTTTGACCAGGATTGTCTAAATTCATTTTATGTACATTGAAAGTACCGCTTTCTTCACTTAAATAATATATGTTTTTTTCATCTGCACTAAAAACAGGTTGTCTGTCTTCTCCTTCAAAAGAACTAATCATTTTATGTGCATTAGTTTTTGAATCGTATACCCAAATATCTCGTGTAATAGATGAGGTATGGTGCTTTCTCCATTCGTTTTCACCTCCTTTTTTGTCGTGGTACAACATCAAATCTCCACTTTTGGAAACCTGAACATATTCTGCGGGGATAGTGAAAGTTTGATCAACTCTTCCTGTTGTTACAGGCACAGTATACAATTCTGGTTGTGAACCGGTTGGATATTGCCTGTGTTTAACATCATCTTGACGTAAAGCTCCAAAAATAACTGATGTATCATCCGAAGAAAAAGTATAAGGTACTTCATTATTAGAATGGAAAGTTAATCGGGTAGCTTTTCCTCCATTGGAACTCATTACATAAATATCAAAATTTCCATAGCGATTTGACGCAAATGCAACTTTAGATCCGTCTTTACTCCAAACGGCCATATAATCATGAGCATCATGATAAGTTAATTGTTTTGCATCGCCTCCGGAAGAAGGTACTTTATATAAATCCCCTTTGTAGGTAAAAATAATTTGACTCCCATCTGGAGAAATTGAAGAATGACGCATCCATTTAGGATTGCTTTGAGCGTTCAATGAAACAGAAAAAAACGCTAATACGAATAGTGTGAAAAATCTCATGTTTGAAAAATTTGCCCTAAGCTAAGAAATTTAGGGCAAAAAGAGCATATCAACAGATAGTAGATTTTACATAAAACAAAAGTTTTATGAGCCTATCTGTTTTTAGATATTCACATAAGTTTCTAATTTATAATAAGATTAAGTAATTAAAGCAGACATCACCTGTATAAAATCTTCTTTTTTTGAACGAGAGATACTTACGGTATCATTATTACTCATTAGAATATAACCTCCGTCTGATTTTATATATTTTTTTACTTCTTTTAAATTGATAAGAAAACTATTGTGAACACGCATAAAATCTTGTTCTAGTAATAAATTTTCATATTCCTTAAGGTTTTTACTTACCAGAATTTGTTCTGAATTGTTGAGAACAAAAACGGTATAAGAACCTTCTGCTTTGCAATAAATTATAGTATTGACTTCTACAAATTCAAAACCCTCTGATGTTGCTAAACATATTTTATTAAGCTTCGATTTTTGTTGCTTTAGATTAAGCATTAAGGTCTCCAATTGTTTTTTGTAAACCTCCTGATTTTTTTTCGTTTGTGCTTTTTGAACTGCAAGCTGAAGTTCTTCTATGTCAATAGGTTTTAATAAGTAATCTAATGAGCTAAACTTAACTGCTTTTATTGCATATTGTTCAAAAGCCGTTGTGAAAATGACTTCAAAATTAAGATGAGATATTTTTTCAAGTACATCAAACCCAGTGCCTGTTTGCAATTCTATATCTAAAAATATAATGTCTGGTTGTTCAGACTTTATTGTTTTCACTGCTTCATTTACAGAGCCCGCCATAGCAATAACTTTAATGCCTTCACAGAATTCTTCTAATAAACTTTTTAAAGTTTCTCTACTGTGTTTTTCGTCTTCTACAATTACTGCTCTTAAACTCATAATTTTGAATTTTATATTGGAATCCTAATAATTACTTTAGTACCTGAAGCATTACCAGAATTATCTGTTTTGTCTGTGATTTCTATATTATCTTCTGAATCATTTAAAGTATTCAATCGTTGTCTGGTGACTTCCAGTCCTCTGGATTTTCTGCCACGTTTATGGATATGTGTTTTTTTACCCGATGCTTCTCTTCCGATACCGTTATCATCAATTTCACATACAAGCATTTGTCCGTTCTTCTCAAAGTTGATAGATACAGTTTTACTACCGTTTGGTTTAGGTAATAATCCGTGAATGATAGCATTTTCGATAAAGGGCTGTAATAGCATGGATGGAATTTCGATAGCGTTAGTATCTATATTATCATTAACAACAATAGTATATTCAAATTCATTGTCAAATCGTAATGCTTCTAACTCGAGATAGTTATGTAACATTTTTATTTCTTCGGAAAGGAGTGCATTAGATGTTATAGAACTTTCAAGTATGCTTCTTGTCAAGCTACTAAATTTTGATAGGTATTTAATAGCCGATATCCTATCATTTTTTGTTACTAAATGTTGGATGGAACTTAAGGAATTAAATATGAAATGCGGATTTATTTGTGCTCTTAACGCTTTTTTAATATTGATATATGACTCCCTCTCAAAATGGAGCTTTTCTATATGTCCTTGCTGTATTTTATAGATTAATCCGAGGCCAAAAATAGTTATTTCCAGTGTAGATCCTCCGATCATATAATTCCTGTTGTTTAAGAATAATAAACCTAATGCTCCCATGGTATATAAAAAAGAACCGGACACTACGAAATAAGCTAACCTGTTTTTAGCTTTAAAAATGAGATAGATCATCCCTGCAAAGCCAAAAATACTCATAATAAGACGTTGGAAATTCATAATATGGATATGCCCGGCATAATAACCAACATAGAAAAATAATGTATCCGAGATGACTATCAGCCCTAATACTATGCTAATGAGTATTAATACACGGTGTAGTTTTGAGTAGTTTTTCTGGGTATTTAAATAGTAAATTACAAAAATCACATAGCATAAATTAATTAGTACCTGCATGATTTGGAAGAACCAATAGCCCATAACTCTATGAGATCCAAAAATAGATTGTAGATTAAATGTATATCCACATAGGTAAAGAAATAATGCTAATATGTATAATGCGTAAAATAAAAACTCCATCTTTTTTAGAGAGAAAAAAGAAACGAGCGTGATAAAAAACATGATGAAACAAATCCCGGTAAATATAAAAACCGGAATAAGATTCCTGAGATCACCATTTGAGTAATAATTACCAACCAGGTTTTTTTGAGCAGTAGCAGTATATCGGAATTGCCAGTTTTTTATAGCATCAAAAGAACGTACACGCTTTATTTTGAGATAGATGTATCTGTTTTTAATTAAATCATCTTTTTTAAAAGGGAAAAACCATCTTTTTGATTGTATTTTGAGATTGTTTTTATCGTATACATCAAACTCTCCAAAAGCATAACTTTTAAGATGGTCCTCTTCTTGATAAAACAACGTACCAAAATCAAAATTCCTAAAACGTAGAAACCAGGTATTATTTTTATCAAGATTGGCGTATTCTTCGTGAAAATCTAATCTAATCCAATAAGTTTTAGAGGGAGAAGATGTATTATATGCAGATGCTTCTTTAAATAAATGATCAGCATTAATCACATCTTTTATGGACATTGTGTCTGATGTTTCAAAAACACTAAAAGGTATTTTTTTAAAGTTTTGCGCACCCAGTTTTGCGTTAAAACTACTAACGATAACAAGTAATAAACAAAGAATTTTGTGTAGTGTAATTTTAAGCATAGGTTATCTTAAATTAGGTAGTTTTAATGTTATAATACCCTCATTAAATTTTTTCTTTTTATTAAAAAGCACTTTCTTTTTAATATTATAACCTTTGGCTTTATTTAAGAGGCGTATTTGATTTTGCCATTTAATAATATGCTCTCTGTATTCAGGAGTGTAAGTAACCGTATCATCTGTGTCGTAACTGTAATTAACAGTGAGGCAAACGTTCTTGTCACATAACTCAAAAGTAACTTGTATATGATGATTTTTATATTGATTGTAAATAGCGTTTTCTATGATGTTCTCGAATAGGGTGTGGATAACAAATGACGGAACTTTTGCCTCTTTAGTATTTGCAACCTCTATAAAGGAAATATTGTAATCAAATTGATCATTATAGCGTAACTTCTGTAATTTTAAATATTGTTTTAGCATTGCTATTTCATCTTTTAAGAATACGGTGTCTTTTTCGATGTTGGAAAGATAAAAACGAATGAGTTTACTAAAACTGGAGAGAAATTCTAATGCTAATTTTTTATTTTCAGAAGTAATAAAATATTGAATAGCATTGAGAGCATTAAAGATAAAATGAGGATTTAATTGAGAATTTAATGCTTTAAGCCGTAGTTCCATCATTTCCTCTTTCAGTTTAAAGAGATTATTTTGTTTTTCTACAAGCATTTTTTGATCTCTCACACTTTTTATTTTGATAGCGCAAATTGAAGACATGGTTAATAATATTTGCAAATGATGTTCTGAAAAGAAATGTTTTTCAGGGTGTTCACAATCAATAATTCCTATCACTTTTTTATCAATTATAATAGGAACACAAACTTCAGATAATCTAAATTCGTCATCCACCCTGTAACGCTCATCTTTTGAAGTGTCGTGAATTAATTCGGCTTTCCCTGATTTCCCTACATGTCCTACAATTCCATACCCTAAAGGGCGTTCAACAGGCTCATGAATTTCAAAGTCTTTTGGGTTTTTAGGTCCGTATGCTGCTTTTTGAATTAAAACGTCTCTTTCACTATCTAATAAATAAACTACACAATCTACAAAACCCAGTTTGGAAATACAGTTTTTGGCTAAATCCCATAAAATATCATCTTCATTATTGATTCCTTGTAATGATTCTGAAAAATACACCAGTACATCAGAAAAGTTATCTTTTGAATGGTCACGATGCAATACAGGATTTTGATTTGTTTTTGGCATTTTGTTTATTTAATTCTAGTAATATAAGGATAAAAGCTAAAGAATAAAACTTCTAAAAAGCACATGTTTATCGTTAATCTATACCCAGTCTGTAAATATTACAGCTATGTTAAAAAATAAAGGCAACTGCAAGTAGATACGAGCAGTTGCCTGATTCGATATAAATGGTTATTGAGTAATGAAAATATCGAATGCAATGATAGTGTTTCCTCCAAGTGGTTCTATCTTTTTAACCTGAAGAATTGCTATACGATTATCCTGAGTGGTAAAATAAAATCTGGCATCTTTCTTTAGATTGTTAACTCTTTCATCTACTTCGTCAAAAGTAAGAGCTCCAAAATTAGCTTCAATTTCATGAGTATCTAATACATTATAATCTACATCCAATCCATTTTCAAATACATCATCTTTCTTAAATTTTGTTTTAGAGATCTCTAATAATCCATCAGTTAAAGCTATTTCATCAATATCTGTAGGAGAAGCTATATAATATTGAGAATCGTCATTAAAACTCAATATGGCTGCAATGTCTTTGTCATTTTCTTCTTTGGTTGCTTCAGGCATTGGTATAGCCTCTATGTTATTCCCTTTGATGTATAAGTAGTACGGACTAAAATTGTTATATATTCCATTCTTAGATGCCTGTAATGCCAAAGAAGCTTTAATCATTGGTAACTTTACATTAGCTTCTGCAAAATCTAAGAATTCAGTATTCCCTTTTTCGTCTAAAACTTCTGCTCTGAAGAATAGTTTTGTATCTACATCTTCTTCCTTAAGTATATAATCGAGCTGATAGGTAAACGATTGCATTCCTTCTGTATATTCCGGATGACCTTCGGATACAGTTACATATTCTGTGACGACTCCATCTCTTACCCTGGATATTTTCAAGCTGACTAATCCTTCAGGGATGTCTGCTTTGATAGTGTGATTAAGTATACTCTCGCTACTTCCGCCAACTACTCCTGGAAAAACATCTTTGGAACCATTAATAAGATTAATTTCCGGTACTTTTATTTCCGGAGCAGGATCTTCAGCTATAAAATCAGCATCATCATCACTACTACTGCAGCTGGTTAGTGTAAATAAAGTTAGAAATAATTGGGTGATTACGATGATATATAAAAGAGGCTTAAAATATTTATAACTTTTATTTTCATTGATAACATTTGTTTGTGACTTTTGATTAGAAAGGTTCATAATAATTGTTTTTTAATTTTTTGAATTGTTTTATTTGATTTTGATGAGACAAACCTACGATCACGCACTTGATAGTTATGACTCCAATTGACAGATGGTAATATTGAATTGATAATTGGTAAAAGATTAGCCTGGGGAAGGTTCTTTTATTTGAGATTTACTCGTTTTTAATGAATATTGTTTGGAGGATATTTATGATTCATTCATCTCCTTATTATTGGAAATCAAAACAATTAGATAAAAAATGATTATGAGATGAATAGGCTATTACCAATAATTATTTAATGTAATAAGCCTCCCTGGTAATTTTGCGCATAGCAATAGTACTTTCCTGAGAATTAGAGGAATTATATACTGTTATAACAGATATTTAAGTAAATAGAGTATACTATCAATTACCTCAAAAAAATGAGTGAATTACGTTCTGCAAAGGAGTCTTTAAATACTTAGTTTAATGTTTTTCTATCCACTTTCTGGCATTCACAAAAGCTTCTATCCATGGAGAAACTTCATCTTTTCTGCCTTCAGGATAATTGGCCCAGTTCCATTGGAAAGTAGAACGCTCAATATGAGGCATAGTAACTAAATGTCGTCCTGTTTTATCGCATAACATAGCCGTATTGTAATCACTTCCATTCGGGTTAGAAGGATATTCTTCATACCCGTATTTGGCAACAATATCATAATTATTCTCAGCCATAGGTAAACTGAACTTTCCTTCACCATGAGAAATCCATACTCCCAATGTATTTCCGGCAAGAGACGAAAGCATTACAGACTTATTTTCCTGGATTTTTACAGAAGTAAAAGAACTTTCGTGTTTATGAGAATCATTAAATGTCATTTTAGCCAGTTTTTCATGATCCGGATTAATAAGATCCAATTCCAAAAATAACTGACATCCATTACAAATACCTACAGATAAAGTATCTTCTCTTTTAAAGAAGTCATTAATGACCTTATTGGCTTTTTCATTATACTTAATAGCACCGGCCCATCCTTTTGCAGAACCTAAAACATCTGAATTAGAAAAACCTCCTACAGCTCCTAAAAACTGAATATCTTCTAAAGTTTCTCTCCCTGATATTAAATCGGTCATATGCACATCCTTTACATCAAAACCAGCCAGATACATAGCATTAGCCATTTCACGCTCTGAATTACTTCCTTTTTCACGTAAGATAGCAGCTTTTGGTCTTGATTTAGTAGTGTCAATTTTAGGTTTATCTCCTGTAAAATGAGAAGGAAAATTATATTGTAAAGGTTGGGTTTTATAATTATTGAACCTGTCAGTTGCTAAGTTATTTGCAGTTTGTTTTTGATCTAGTAGGTATGAAGTTTTATACCAGGTATCTCTTAACTTAGTAACATTTAATGCAAACGAATCATCTCCGTTTTTAATAGTTAAAGTATTGCTTTCAATTGCTTTTCCTATATTAAAAAACTCAATATTTGCATTGGCTAAAACAGTTTCTACAGAAGCATCTTTTGATTGGAATACGATTCCGGAATTTTCAGAAAATAATAATTTAATAGTATCGTCTTCTGCTAAAGCGGTAAGATCCAATTCTGCTCCAAGGTTAACATCAGCAAAACATAGTTCTAACAGTGTTGTTATTAATCCTCCCGAAGCAACATCATGCCCGGCAATTATTTGTTCATTTTTTATCAATTCCTGGATGGTATTGAATACTTTTTTTACATAACTGGCATCTTTTACATTAGGAGCATCATTCCCCACCTTATTTAATACCTGGGCAAAAGAACTTCCTCCTAATTTAAAACTATCCTGAGAAATATTAATATAGTAGATATTACCTGCATTTTTGTTTAAAACAGGTTCTACTACCTTAGAAATTGCATTACAGTTTGCAGCTGCAGAAATAATAACAGTTCCCGGAGAAATCACCTCTTCATTCGGGTATTTCTGTTTCATAGATAAGGAATCTTTCCCGGTTGGAACATTGATCCCTAAATCGATTGCAAATTCTGAAATGGCTTTAACTGCCTCATACAAACGAGCATCTTCCCCTTCGTTTTTACAAGGCCACATCCAGTTTGCAGATAAGGAAACCGATTGTAAACCATCTTTTAGCGGTGCCCAAACAATATTGGTTAAAGCTTCTGTGATACTATTACGACTTCCGGCTACCGGATTGATTAATCCGGAAATAGGGGAGTGCCCAATAGAAGTGGCTATTCCTTCTTTTCCGTTATAATCTAATGCCATGACCCCGACATTATTTAAAGGAACCTGTAATGGTCCAACGCATTGTTGTTTTGCTACAAGACCACCTACACATCGGTCTACCTTGTTGGTTAACCAATCTTTACAAGCTACTGCTTCAAGTTGTAATACCTGATTTAGATAGCTTAAGATATTTTCTAAATTATACGATAGATCATTATAATTTCTATCAACCGTTTTATCAGTCATTACGGTTTTAGGAGAGCTTCCAAACATATCTTCTAAAGCCAGATCCATCGGTTTATCTCCTTTAGTTTTGGATTCAAATGTAAAACGATGATTCCCGGTAACATCTCCAACAGTATACATTGGCGAACGTTCCCGTTCTGCTATCTTATTTAAAGTGTCCAGGTGTTTTTCGGCGATGACTAATCCCATACGCTCCTGGGATTCGTTCCCTATGATTTCTTTTGCTGATAGGGTAGGATCTCCAACAGGTAAGGCATCTAAATCAATATGCCCGCCAGTATCTTCTACTAATTCACTTAAACAATTCAAATGTCCTCCGGCCCCATGATCATGAATAGAAACAATAAAATTCTCATCACTTTCTACCATTCCTCTAACTGCGTTAGAAGCACGTTTTTGCATTTCCGGATTAGAACGCTGCACAGCATTTAATTCAATTCCGGAAGCAAAAGCTCCGGTATCTGCACTGGATACTGCTGCACCTCCCATCCCAATGCGGTAGTTCTCCCCACCAAGAATTACGATTTTATCTCCTTCTTTTGGAGTTTCTTTTATAGCCTGGCTTGCCTTACCGTATCCAATTCCTCCGGCTTGCATAATAACTTTATCGAAACCAAGTTTTCGAGCATCTTCTTCATGCTCGAAGGTTAAGACAGAACCACAGATTAATGGTTGTCCAAATTTATTTCCAAAATCTGAAGCTCCATTAGATGCTTTAATTAAAATGTCCATTGGAGTTTGATAGAGCCATTTGCGTTCATCCATCCCATTTTCCCATGGTCTGTTCTCTTCTAAACGAGAATAAGATGTCATGTATACCGCAGTTCCAGCCAATGGAATTGAACCTTTTCCTCCAGCCAGACGATCCCTTATTTCTCCTCCCGAACCTGTTGCAGCACCATTGAAAGGCTCTACTGTTGTTGGAAAATTATGAGTTTCTGCTTTTAATGAAATTACGGATTCAAAATCCTGAGTTTGATAGAAATCCGGTTTATCAGCTGTTTTAGGAGCAAATTGTTTTACTTTAGGTCCTTTTATAAAAGCTACATTGTCTTTATATGCAGAAACAATATCGTTAGGATTTTGCCTGGATGTTTCTTTAATTAATTTGAAAAGCGATGTAGGCTTTTCTTCTCCGTCAACTACAAATGTTCCATTAAAAATTTTATGACGGCAATGTTCTGAATTCACTTGAGAGAATCCAAAAACTTCAGAATCGGTTAAGGGTCGGTCAATCTTTTTTGAAACCCCTTCCAAATAAGCTACTTCTTCATCACTTAAAGACAATCCTTCTTGTTGATTAAATGCTGCAATATCTTTAATCTCCAGGATGACTTCCGGTTGAATATCTATGGTAAATGACTCTTGATTTAAACCCTTGAATTTTTCAGAAATCATAGGGTCAAAATCCGAAAAGTCTTCAGCTACGGCCTGGAATTCTTCAATACGAATGATTCCGGAAATTCCCATATTTTGAGTAATTTCAACGGCATTAGTACTCCATGGAGTAATCATAGCCGCACGTGGGCCAATAAAAAAATCCGTTAAGACGGATTGTTTTATTTGAGGTTGATTTCCAAAAAGCCAATTTAATTTTTTTAGGTCATCTGCTGCAAGTTCTTTGCTGATCTGTACCGCAAATATCTTAGATGTCAGGTCTCCGAAGAAAAGAATCATAAGTGAGTATTCTTTTATATTTGTATAGTTACAAACAGGTTGATTAAAGAAAGTGCAAATTTACATAATTCAACCTTAAAAATAACATTGAACTAATTAGTTTTTAACAAGCTTTTTGACAGTTTCAAAAGTGAAACTTTTAAAAGATAAATTGAGGAATTGTAAAATTAAAAACCTTTAAACCTTTAATAAAAATAAGAATATAAAATCTATCGAAAATTTTAATGGCTGAACTTTGAGGATAGATATATTTTAAACTGTTCAACGAGTAAACAATTCAACAAAATTTTAAAGTTTAAGATTTTTTCTCCAGTAATGCCATATAAAAGCCATCGTATCCGGATTGGTGTGCCAATACTTTCTTGTCTTTAATGAATGTAAAATCTTTTCCAATCTCAGAATCTAGAAAAGTATGTACTTGCTCTTGATTTTCTGAAGGTAAAACAGAACACGTAGCATATACTAATTTTCCACCAGGCTTCACCATTTTAGAATATTGTAATAGGACATCCTGTTGGATTTTCCTGATATTATCTAAAAACTCGGGAGCTAATTTCCATTTAGAATCCGGGTTACGACGTAATACTCCTAAACCGGAACACGGAGCGTCAATTAACACACGGTCAGCTTTATTGTGTAATTTTTTAATTGGTTTGGTAGAATCAATGACTTTTAAATCAATATTATGAGAACCACTACGCCTGGCACGTACCTTTAATTTTTTAAGTTTACTCTCATAAATATCCATAGCGATAATTTGCCCCTTATTTTGCATAAGAGAGGCTAAGTGTAATGTTTTTCCACCAGCTCCGGCACAAGTATCTACTACTTTCATTCCAGGTTTAGCGTCCAAAAAAGCAGCAACCAATTGTGATGATGCATCCTGGACTTCAAACCATCCATCTTTGAATGCCTCTGTTTTAAATACATTGGCACGTGCCCGTAGTTTTAAAGCATCCGGATGTTGAGGTAAGAAATCTGCGTCTATTCCTTCAGATTGCAACCTCTGTTTCAATTCTTTTTTAGTAGTTTTTAAAGTATTTACTCTTAAAATTACTTCTGCCTGAAGGTTGAGTGCAGCAATTTCTTTTGTCCATATTTCTTCTCCCAATTCTGTTACACCTACCTGATCTATCCAATCGGGTAAAGATTCCCGAAACACCCTATCTTTTGATAATTGATCAAACCTACCTTTAATACGTCGGGTCGGGGTACCTTCAAATTGAGGCCAATCGGGTATTTTAATTCCTTTTAAAACAATCCATACGGCCAGCATTTTCCATAAATTATCTTTGCTGTAATGCTCTTTAATCCCTGCTATTTCTGCATAGAGCCTTTTCCAACGTACAATATCATAGGTAGTCTCAGCTACAAAAGCTCTGTCTCTGGAACCCCATCGTTTATCACGTTTTAAAAGTTGTTGTACTACTTTATCGGCATATTGATCTTCGTTGAAAATTAAACTCAATCCGTCAATAACTGCAAAAACTAAATTTCTATGTAACCTCATTGTCCAAAATTGGGATGCAAAGGTATTGTTTTAGAAAGGAATACCTTTATTTTTGATAGAAATTTAAAAGTTTTTAAAAAAATGAAATACTTAGCAAGCATATTTTTCATACTGATTTTATTTTCTTGTCATCAGAAATCCCCAGAACCAGTAAATTTTAATGAGGTTGAAATAGCAATTATTTTAGACGATTCTATAAGTATACGCGCTATAGATGTCACTGAAGAAGGTGAACTTTGGTTTGCTGCTAATAATGGTGCTTATGGAAGCTATTCTGAAGAGAAAGGCTTGATTAAAGAAACGATTATTTATGATACAATCACACCTTATTTCAGAGCAGTTAGTACTAATGGAAAAGATGCATTTGCATTGAGTATTGCTAATCCGGCACTTTTGTATAAATTAACTCCCAAGCCAACTTTAGTATATAAAGAAGAGCATGAAAAGGTTTTTTATGATGCAATGAAATTCTGGAATGAGAAAGAAGGAATTGCAATGGGAGATCCTACAGACGATTGTTTATCTGTAATTATTACCAGGGATGGAGGGAATTCCTGGAGTAAGATTTCATGTGATAAATTACCAAAAGTAGAAGAAGGGGAGGCTGCTTTTGCTGCAAGCAATACGAACATTGAAATTGTAGGAGACCATACCTGGATAGTTTCGGGAGGAAAACGAAGCAGGGTATTTTATTCATCAGACAAAGGGAATAGCTGGGAAGTTTATGAAACTCCGATTGTTCAGGGAGAAGGAACACAAGGAATTTATTCGGTTGATTTTTATGATGAAAATAATGGAGTTGTAATTGGAGGAGATTATACCAAGCCCGAGATTAATTTAGCAAATAAGGCAGTGACTACAGACGGAGGTAAAACATGGAATTTGATGAGTGACGGAAGTATTCCGGGGTATAAAAGTTGTATTCAATATGTACCTAATTCAGATCGAAAAAAAATGGTAGCTATAGGTTTTACAGGGATCTCAGTGACTAATGATGGCGGAAATACCTGGAAAGAACTATCTAAAGAAGGGTTTTATACCTTGAAATTTGTTAACGATTCTGTGGCCTATGCAGCAGGTAACAGGCGTATTGCAAAACTTATTTTTAGAGAATAGTTATCTGATAATTTTACTGATTGTATCTGCAACTATTGGATGCTCCTGCACCATATAAGTCATAAAATCATAAGCAGCCGGAGCCATAACTCTACTCATAGGAGGCTCTACTACAGGTGCATTAGCTCCTTTTTTATCTTGCACTATACGTTCTATATCTTTATTGTTTCTTTTGATGAGTTTATCGATTTCAGATAGAAATTTCACCTCTAAAACAGTAGTATCCAGAGTGCTGATTTTTTGCCCGTAAATTTTCTTAACGTCATTTAAAGTAAAGCGATGTGGCAAGTAAACAGTTTTAAACTTTAACTTATCAGGATATTGCTTGCATAACCGATCTAATTCGGCTTTTACATATATAGGCAGCATTTCTGTAGCGACTACTGAATTTAAGATAGCAGCAATACCATTTTTTTCATTGACTCTATCCGTCAAAATATCTTTTTTAAAGTTTTCTTCAAGATAATGACGTATATACTGGTTCTTATCATTAACAATATTGATGAAAACATTTTTTTGATTTAAATCATTTAAATCAGATACAGAATCTAAAGAATTTATAGCTCTAAATAATTTATAAGCAGATAGCAATCCGGAATTTTCATAAATACCCCCGTCATTAAAATGTCCTAAAGTTTCAATTTCAGCAGCTGGACTTATCACAGGAAACCTGTTGGAGGTAGAAGCTGCATCGTAATAACCTAAAGTAGCCGGTTTTCTTAGGGTTGAATTTTTATCTTTAATATTTAACTCCAGGATATTATTCGCTTCTTGATAAAGTAGGGAATAGGCATCAGAAGATGTGTCTTCTATGTTGACAGTTACTGCCATTCCCTGGTTTCCGGTTACATTGGTTGTATTTGCAATGAGAACCGGATATTGATTTTGATAAGTATTATAAAGTTTTTTCCAGAATGCTCTGTAAGGCAAGCTGTATTCATTATGAGTACCAGCCAATTGTGCATATTTTTGCATGGCTTTAGAAGAGCGATCTTTCCCTTTTAAATCAAAAAACGGAATAAAAAGATCACTAACAGCATCTCTTCCTAATAAATGTGTTAGATCCATGGATAAAATATTTTCTGTTGAAATACCTTTAATCGTATTAGATCTGCTATTGGAAGTGGTGTTGTTCAGCATTACGGCGGCCATATTTGTCAAGCCCATAGTACCTCCGGATGCTCCAGAAATTACCACCGTCTTATTGAAAAAATCAGGATCTTCCTTTAAGAATTGATTTAAAACAACCATAGTCCATGCGTTAGATTTCATTCCGCCACCATAGCTTCCTATATAATAACGTGGTTGATCTTTTTTGAGGTTTTTATGGAATTGTTGAAGCGAAACTTCACTATTGAGATTTCTATCGATAGTTTTCAATGTAAATAAATCATTGCTAAACTTTTTCGTGGCTGTAGCCGATAATATTACTAATAAAGAGAGTACAGCTAAAGTATAGAAAAACCTCTTCTTGGTAGCGATGGGAGGTTCTTCTGAAAACTTATAATAAGTGATATGTTTGACGAATATTACTATGACTCCATAAAAGAAGAATAAATAAGAAATAATGATAATGATGGCATTGATTTTTGATGCTAATACAGAATTAAAGTTAATAATACCTAGAAAGAATGCATTGATAAAACCTAATACAATAACTATTTGAAGGAATGTAATGTTATTGCTGAATGCACCGAATCTTAGTCTTGAAAATAATCGGAATAAAAAATCTTTACCGACAAAGGGATGGTTTTTAAAGAAGGTATTGAAATGTTTCTTTTTTTCATTAATATTTGAAGCTCTACCATTTTTAAAAATATCAAATGCGTAATAAACAGCATTATATTGATTAAAAAAAGTAAACCTGAAAATAGACCGAAAAGTGCGATAGTAAATATAAGTAATCATCTGGAAGGTGATGCATATCAGGCTCCCAATGACCATAGGTGTAGTGTAAGCTGTATTTTCTTTTTTAGCTAAAAGCATCCCGAAGAAAATGAAGTGTAGAATAATAGTGGTAACCAAAAAATAAGAATAATGCTTCATATAACGCCTGATAGACAATAATGATGCAGGTGGATTTAAATAGTATAAATCATTTCCGTCTGATAAAACTTCGCCTAACTGCTTATTTAAATATCCTTTATTTTGCTGTTGCCATTTACTTTTTCTTTTATTTAAACTATACAACCAATAAAAACCAATCAATAAAATGAAAAACACAATTGAAGAGGCTTTAACCTGCCAATTGAAATTAGTTTCGGAAGTAAAAGCAATCATATAAAATAATGCTGCATAAAAGAAGATTCCTAAACTTCGTCTGAGAAAATTAATTTTTTGCTCCAATTCTTTATTATATCCCTTTTTATAAGTGTAATAAACCGGACCAATTCCCCATAATTTCATTTTACTCATAAACCAATTTCTGTGATTTTTATCAATGTGAAAATAATTAGGGTAATGAGATATAATCACGCTGTATACAGGGGCAAAGAGCGTCAATAAGAAAATAAAGTTGATAGGATAATTATATAGATTAACTACGATAGAATTCACCTGAGGTGCTTTAGGGAGTGCCAGACCAATAATAGCAAGAATGATAAGGCTTAAATATGAAGATTTGATAAAGCTGATCAAGATTTGTAATCGGTTTTTTAGGGAATAACGTATAAAAACCAATATGAAAAATAATATAACAAGACTATATAGAACCTCTTTTACAGTAACAATAGTTCCCGGATATTGATGTGTGCTTAGGTATTCAATATTTTCGTAAACATCTGTTAAATAGGCTCCAGTAGCTAAAATGATAAAAAGGATAATTAATCCTTTTCTAATTGATACAGGGTTTAGATGTGTTAGTTTGCGTTGAATGTATTTTTTTATTGTCAAAAGCAGAAGAAACGCCCAAATAAAATCGGTGTAAAAGAATAATTTGAAATAAACTATACGATTATTTTTATATAGAATTTGCTCATCAAACCATGGTTGAGGTACAATTTTACCAAACTGAGGTCCATCTATAATTCCTGGAATCTTAAATAAATTTAGAAACACTAACATCAGTAGTGTTAGTACCAATAATAAGATGTAATGAAATCTGGTAATACGGTTATTGCGAAAGTAATTTACTAGATGTAAAATGCTGTTGATCATTTGGTTAGTTAGGTTTGCAAATAAAAATATGAATAGTGTTTTAACAAAGAAAGGGGATTTTACCTGTTATTAAATGAAATAATAAAAGAATTATCTGTCAAAAATGAGCTCAAAAAAAAGAGGTATAAAAGAATACCTCTTGATTTTATGAACTTAACTATTGAATTTAAATTGTATCCTAGACCTTAACAACTATATACCCTCTGTTACTCTTTTTATAATATACTCCATTATAAGTATAATACTTGTTTTTGCGAATAGTCACGACTTTATAATTTTTTGGTAATCGTCGTATAGTTAATCCGTTTGGAGGAGAAACAACTACAAATCTATTTCCTCTTTTACGGTACCATATTCCACTTGAATGGTAATAATTTACATTCTTGTATACTATAATTTGCGGATTCTGAACCCTGGTTACTGTAACATTTTTTCGTGGAGTAATTCTTGTGCTTGTTACACACGAACTCAACATCATTCCTATTGTAAAAACGGTCATTATTATTTTTGAGAGCTTCATAACATATAGTTTTATCGTTTGTTAATACGACTCCTAAAAATGTAAATGGTTTAAAATTCTGTTAAAAGTAATGACAGATTGATCTAAGAAATGATTCAGTTATATTTTTGTTGTATTTTCATTCCTTGCTTCCTACCCGTCGGCAGGCAGGTAAAAGGAATCCATTAAGATACTTCTGCTTAGATTCCTGCCTACGCAGGAAATCGAAGATTCGACGGAGTCAATGACACCTATCTTAATAAAAACAATTGATTAGCTGATAGTCAAATAATCATACCCAACTCACGTTAAAATAGAAGAATGTATTATTTCATTTAATAACTTAAAAAAAGTAATGTTGTTATAAATATTGATATTAAGTGAAAAAGTTAACAATCATCATCACAACAATGATCATCTTTAACCAATTTACAGCTTACAACAGCCAGAAATGCTCCTATAACCGGTGCAACAATATATAGCCATAAATGTTCAAGATGTCCGGAGATCAAAGCTGGGCCTAAAGAACGAGCAGGGTTCATAGAGGCATTAGTGATAGGACCGGCAAACATAGCTTCCAGTAATACAACTCCTCCAATAGCAATTCCGGCAATAACACCTATTTCTTTAGCTCCCGTGGAAACATTAATAATAACAACCATCAAGAAAAAAGTGAGTAGTAATTCCAGGATAAATGCTCCATATAAATTAACAATTTCTAACCTTGGATGTGTACCTCCGTAAAATTCACTTTGCGGAAACAATACAAGTAAAACAGAACTTGCAGCTATAGCTCCAAGACACTGTACGATAATATATTTAGGAACTTCTTTCCAGGAAAATTTTTTAGCATAGGCAAACGCTATGGTAACGGCAGGATTAAAATGAGCTCCGGAGATATCTCCAAAAGCATAAATCATTCCCATAACAATAAGCCCCCAGGTGATAGCAATTCCGACGTGAGTTATATCACCTCCGGTTACTTCATTAATAGTCATTGCTCCGGTTCCACAAAAAACCATAGCAAAAGTACCAATAAACTCTGCAATATAATTTTTAGAATTTTTCATCTTGGCAAATTTAAGAGATTTTTAATGCCTTGTGTTAAGCGAAAGTTAAGCGTTAAAGAATATGTTTTTGATGATATGATTACTTTGGATTTAAGATTTTCTTAACAGTTAAGATTTTCTTAAAGGAGTAATTTCGCTTCATAAACATTTAACACTAAATAAAAATGAAAAAAATAGCAGTATTCTTATGCCTTATGGTTTTTGGAGTTACTCTAAATGCTCAGGTAGTAACCCCTCAACCTAGTCCTTTGGCAAAAATTGAACAAAAAGTCGGATTAACAGATGTAACTGTAGTTTATTCGCGTCCTTCAATGAAAGGAAGAACCATCTTTGGTGATTTAGTACCTTATGGTAAAGTATGGAGAACCGGAGCCAATGCAAATACGGTAATTACTTTTAGCGATAATGTTAAAATAGGAGGTAAAACTTTAGAAAAAGGATCGTATGCAATTTATACAAAGCCTAATGCTAATTCCTGGGAAGTATTGTTTTATAATGCTACAAACAATTGGGGTAACCCTGCAAATTGGGAAGAAGATAAAGTAGTAGCATCTGTTTCTGCAGAAGTGCATGCAATTCCGTTTGATGTTGAAACTTTTACTATTGATTTCAACAATTTGACTAATAACGGAGCTCATTTAGAAATACTTTGGGAAAAAACATATGTAGCAGTTCCTATTGAAGTTGATACAAAAAAAGCTGTTTTGGCTAGTATTGATAAAACAATGAAAGGAAAACCATCTGTTAATGATTATTATTCTGCTGCTGTTTTTTATCTAGAAGAAGGAGAAGATATTAAGCAAGCAAAAAAATGGATTGACCTGGCTATTGCTAACAGAGAAGAGCCTGCTTTTTGGATGTATCGTCAAAAATCTTTGATTTACGCTAAAATGGGAGATAAAAAAGGAGCTATTGCAGCTGCGAAAGAATCTTTAGCTTTAGCTAAAAAAGCTAATAATAATGATTATGTGAAATTAAATCAGGATTCTCTAAAAGAGTGGGGAACACTTTAAGAGGTTTTGAATCAAGAAAATAAAAAAGCTTGCATATTTCATGCAAGCTTTTTTTATGCTGTAACAGGATCTTTTGTTTTTGAGAACATTTGAATGATGATAGCTATTACAATTACCAATACGCATCCAAATAAATTAAGCCATAAATAAGGCATCCAATCAAACCACCAGCCAATAATTACAACAGCTTGGGTAATTAATGCTCCTACAAATACGGCGTTTGCTTTAACAAATTTGAAGAAGAAGGCCAATAGAAATATCCCTAAGACATTTCCATAAAAAATAGATCCGATGATATTTACTAACTGAATAAGATTTTCTGCAAGGTTGGCAAAACACGCTATGATTATGGCTATAATTCCCCAAATAAGTGTAAACAGCTTTGTCATCTTTAACATGTGTTTTTCATCTTTTTCCCCTCCATAATTTCTGCCGTAGAGATCAATTGAAGTAATTGTAGCCAGAGCATTTACTTCTGAAGCTGTAGATGACATTGCTGCCGATAATATTACAGCCAGTAATAAACCAATAAGTCCTTTTGGAAGATGCTTTAAAATAAAAGAGATAAACATATAATCCCTGTCATTGGTTTCAGTATCTTTTGCAGCGTCTTTGTATAAACTATTTAGTTCGGCTTTCTTTTGTTCATAAGCTTCACTCTTTTTATCTAGGCTCGATAATTGAGTTTGTAGTGCATCATATTTATTAGCGTATGCAGAATCAATGGCTTTTTTAATCAAGTATTTTGATTCGGCTCTATGCGTTCTGTCAATACTATCTAAAAGAAATAATTCTTTTTTTAGTTTATCATCTTTATGTTCAGAATATTGTATGCTTATCGCTTGTTTTTTATTGAATAGCTCATTTTGTTTTGATTGAAGTTCTTTGTATTCATCTGCATATTCAGAAGCCAGTACTTTTTGAGTTGAAGCATCAATAAAATTTAATGGAGAAGGGTTGAATTGATAGAAAATAAAAACCATCACCCCAATTAATAAGATAAAAAATTGCATAGGAACCTTTAATAAACCATTAAAAATAAGCCCCATCTGCATTTCTTTCATTGACCTTCCGGAAAGATACCTTTGTACCTGACTTTGATCTGTACCAAAATAAGATAACATTAAAAATGTTCCGCCTATTAACCCGGTCCATACTGTATATCTGTTTTCCAGATCAAATGAAAAATCCAGAATTTCCATTCTCCCATTTGCACCTGCAATACTGACAGCTTCTGTAAAAGAAACTTCTTCCGGAATTAAATTTAAAATGATAAATAGCGCAGCTAATAATCCGGCAAAAATGATGAACATTTGTTGCTTTTGAGTAACATTTACAGCCTTAGTACCTCCGGATACTGTATATAAAATTACAAGAATTCCAATAATGATATTCAGGTAAGTAATATTCCAGCCTAATACAACAGATAAAATAATCGCCGGAGCAAAGATTGTAATTCCGGCAGCAAGACCTCTTTGTATTAAAAAGAGGGTAGCAGTTAATGTTCTCGTTTTCAGGTCAAACCTGTTTTCAAGAAATTCGTAAGCGGTATATACTTTTAATTTATGATATAGCGGGATGAAAACCACGCATATAATTACCATGGCAATAGGTAATCCAAAATAGAATTGTACAAATCCCATTCCGTCAGAAAAAGCCTGACCTGTTGTTGATAAGAAGGTAATTGCGCTGGCTTGAGTAGCCATTACCGATAGACCTATAGTCCACCATTTTGCTTCATTATTTCCAAGAACATAATCTTTAACGTTACTGCTCCCTTTTGTTTTTAATGTCCCATAAATAACAATAAAAAGTAACGTACAGGAGAGTATAATCCAATCTATTAGCTCCATATTAAGAGTTTCCGATCATTATAAAATAAAAAATAAGAATGTATACGATATTGGCAACGAGAACAAGAGTATAACTTTTCTTCCATTCAAATTTATTGAACATATATTTATCCTTTAATATTTTCTTTCGATTTAATGTTTGTCTTACCAATAGACAACATATTTGCGAAAAGCTTATAAGCTCCGGGTACTCCTGCTGGAAGTTCTCTAAAAAAGCTTAAACCGGTATAAATATAATTCCCTTTTCCGTAAGGAGCCACTAATAAGCTGCCTTCTTTTGCACTTTCTCCCTTATCACTCATCGATAAGATAGGAGTAAATTCACTTCCCCATTTGTTAGGGAAATAAAGTCCGCGTTCCTGTACCCAACCGTCAAAATCTTTTTTACCAATTTTATTCGGGAAATTTAATAAAGAATGATTTTTTGCTAAAAAATTAACCTCTGCATATTCATCAGTTACACGATCTCTTGAGAGTTGCAGCGAATAAGGAGCTAGATTGTTAATCCCCAATCCTCTTCGTCCGGCTGTGTTATACTGAATAATAAGATTTCCTCCGTCTTTTACGTAATCAAGTAAAAATCTTTGTTTGAACTTAAGCGATTGAACAACATTATAAGCTCTTATTCCCACTACGATAGCATCGAATTTGGCTAATGTGCCTTCTTCTATTTCTTCAGGATTAATAGTGAGTACGTTATAACCAATCTGTTTTAAACTTTCGGGAATGGCATCGCCTGCTCCGACTATGTATCCTATATTTTCGCCGGCTTTCTGAATATCCAATCGAACAACTCTTGCCTCAGAAGGGAGTAGTACCGATTGTTTAGGGATATGATCGTAGTCGATTTCTATAAGCTCTTTACTGTATTTCTTACCTTCTACAGTAACTACAGGGTTAATAGTTCCTTCACTTTCTTTGTTAGGAGGTGTTACCGTAAATACTACTGTTTTTTCATCTCCTTTTTCTGCAATTGAGAAGTCAATTGTAGACGGACTGACAGTCCACCCTGCAGGTGCATTTAAAGTAATATCTCCACTTACATCAGGTCTTCCTGCTCTGATTTTTACAGGAAACTCTTTAGTATTAGCATCAGCAAAAATAGTTACTTTGTCTGCCATACTGGTAGTTACCGGAGGTAAAATCTCAAAAGGCTGATAGATACCTCCTTTTGCAGGATTACTGTATTTAAAAACCAAATCCTTTTTAAAAGAAATAGGAATATTATTTATTTTTAAATTGAAATTCACAGCAATAGCCCTTGGAGTTTCAGGTAATCCTCTCAATTTTATATTGTCAACTTTGTACATCCCTAACCCTCCTTTTTCACTTAACCAGTAAGGACTTGTATTAGAAGCAGTATTTCTGATCTTAAAATTTATTCTTTCTGTCCATCTTCGGTTATTTTCTAAAACAGCATTTGGTGTTTTACTATTTCCATTGTAATCAATAAGTGCTACCGATTCCAAAAGTACTTTTTGATTACTTCTGTTTAAAGCTTCCAGGTTGATAGTTACTTCGTCACCTGGAGTTGAAGAAGATTGACTGGCAGTAGCTTCCAGGAATAATCCGGCTGTAGCCTCAATAATTCTCTTTATTTCTTTCAATTTCTGAGTTTTCCAATGTTCATCTTCTAATTGCCCGATCAATTGATGTGCTTTTACCAGATCTCCAAGATGTGAAGTAGGGTCGTTGAAATTAAAATTAGCTTCTATTTTATTCAGGATATCTCCAATAGCTTTTCCTCCTTTTACACGAGTCCAGGTAGTGTTAATACCTCCAAAAATATTTGATTTATCCTTTGGAAGATCTCCTTTCAATAATTCTACATATTCTTCCTGGCTACCTCTGGTTGTCAATCGTCCGAATCCCTGGCACAAGTGCTGACTACTGGCGATTGCTGCAATTTCGTTATTGGATAATCCTTTTAGCGGATAATAAACTCCAACATCTACAGAAAGCAAGTTAGTTTTATCGGCTTTATCAAAATTTTCCCTGCTGCCATAAAACCACCAACCTGTGTTAAAGAAAAGTCGTCTGGGTTGCCAGGCATCTACATATTCTAATTGTTCAGGATATGCATTTTTATCATTAACAAGATCAAAGGCTTCAACACTTAAAATAGCAGAAGTAGTATGATGTCCGTGTGTAGTACCCGGAGTCCTGTGGTTAAACCTATTAATAATAACGTCTGGTTTCAATTTACGTATAGCCAACACAACATCACTCAAAACCTGATCTTTATCCCAGATGTCTAAAGTTTCATCAGGATGTTTGGAAAAACCAAAATCGTTTGCCCTGGTAAACATTTGTTCTCCACCATCTACACCTCTTGCAGCCAGTAATTCTTCTGTTCTTAATACGCCAAGTAGTTCTCTTAACTCAGAACCTATTAAGTTTTGACCTCCGTCCCCTCTGGTTAAAGATAGGTAGGCAGTTCTGGCTTTTACATTATTGGCCAGATAGGCAATGAGTCTTGTATTTTCATCATCAGGATGAGCTGCAATATACAATGCTGTCCCTAAGAAATTTAATTTTTGAACTGACTCATAGATTTCTGTAGCAGATAGTTTTTTAGGAGCCTGCGCTTTGGAAGATATGGCAAACACTAGAAAAACAACGAGTACCAGTAATTTTTTCATTTTCGGTGGTTTTTTAAGAATTGCACCAAATATACTAAGAATCAAAGCTTCTGCTTTGGTTTTAAATTTTCTTTAACAACCTGCTCTTATTTCTTACGAAAACACCTGGAAATTAATAAAAACACAAAGTTTTAAGTGTGAAAAAGAAATCAAAATACTTGCTAAATTTCAGTATTCCAGTTTTTTATGTGGTTAAAGCCCTAATTCTTTTCTTAACGCTAAATCTGCATTCGAATTTTTACCCCAATAGGCACTCTTGATCGATTTGATCTTTTTTGCAGTTGAAGTCAGTACTTTAGCATTACTGCCAAATCCGCTTTTATGCGATTCAGACCATCCTTCTATCTCATATGGAAAAACACTGTTAAATTCAATACTCAATGTTCTTTGAAGTTCAGGATACTCAAGAGTATAAGTTTTAGTATTTTCATTTTCTTTTACAGAAGCAACAGCATCATAGATTTTTAATTCTTTATGACCTAGTCTGCTATATTCCAAAGAAGGAATCATTTTGATAGTCCCTAATGGAAGATCTTCCGGAGCTATTCTTATTTTAGACCAAATTTCATTTTCCAATAATGCTTTTTCGATTTGAAAATTCTGATCTGCTTCTCCTTGAAAATATGAATGAGCAGTAATATCAAATTTTTCTCTATTATTTAGTTGAGCATATACATGACCACACCATTCTTGTACAGAATTAGAAACTTTGATAGCATGTCGATTGTCTGCAACCGGATAAAAAGTACTGGTCATAATAGAGTAGGGGTAGATCCCTGTTAAATAGTTTTTAGTACTGTTCAATTTTAATACAGAAACGTTATCTGCATTTCTTCCATTAGCTTTTACTTGCTCTTTTGGTAAAAAATCTTCGGTTACATATACTAAGACAGCCTTCCCGTCTCTTATTTCACCGTATCTGGCTTGTTGAAGCTCATAAGAAGTGAGTTCTGCCTTGCCGGCATACCAATATTTTTTAAACTCTTCAGAAAGCTTTTTTTCTGGTCTGTCAACTGTTTCTGAGGTAGCTATTGCCGTTGGAGTATCATTTTTATTTGTTGTATTAGAACATGCAAAAACAATAATAGCAGTTAAAATAATTCCGGGAAATATGTATTTGGCAAATCTCATGACTTTTTTGATTAAATTTTTAATCAAAAATACCTAAAAGCACTTAAGAAACAATATTCATTAACGTTTTATAAACAAGGTGGGTGGGTAGTCCCATAACGTTAAAATAAGAGCCTTCAATTTTAGTAACCCCAATAATACCTATCCATTCCTGAATCCCGTAAGAACCTGCTTTATCATAAGGTTTGAAATTATCGATATAGAATCGGATTTCTTCTTCTGTGAATTCTTTAAAGTAGACTTTGGTAATAGAATTCACTGTCTTTTGAAAGTCTTTAGTTGTAAAACATACAGAAGTGATTACCTCATGAGATTTTCCAGAGAGGGATCTGATTATTTCAAAAGCTTCTTTTTCATTTTTAGGCTTACCTAATGCTTTATTCTCAGACCATACAATAGTATCTGATGTAATAAGAATTTCTTTTTCTTTTAGATTATCTTTAAGAGGTAAAGCCTTTATTTGTGATAAATAATCAGGGATATCACTTGCTTTTAATCTGTCGGGATATATTTCTTCAACGTCTTTTAATCTTACTTCAAAAGTGATGCCTAAGTCTTTGAAAAACTGTTGTCTTCGCGGAGACCCTGAAGCCAATATAATATGATAGTCTTTAAGTTTTTCCTGTAGCATTTAAAATCCTTTTAACGCATAAAAATGTATAGGTATGATAGATAATACTCCTAAAATCATAATCAGCTTTAGCAATATACTTAATTTAGAAAAATCTTTCTTTTTTTCTGCTTCCCATGCTAAGAAAGAAAAGTAAATTACAGGAGCTATTATTAAGCCGAGCATATAAAATACGATAACTTGATAGTCGCTTAAATAAGAATACATATAGTAAAATACTGCCACAGCTATAAATAAAGATAGCACTGAAATTAGTTTAATAGTACGCTGTTTACCCAAAACAATAGGAAGTGTTTTCATTTTATTCGTGTAGTCTCCATCAATATCTTGTATATCTTTTATGACCTCCCTTAGCAGATTGGTATAAAATGCAAAACCAGTATAAATTAATAAAATTTTAAAATGATACTTGACCAGAAACTCATTAGTGGTTGTCATTATTGGAAGTACATCAAATAACCCGATAATTAGGATGCTTATTGAAACTAAAATAGCAACAACAATGTTACTAATGATTAAGTATTGTTTTAAACTAGTAGCATAGAGATATAATAGTCCTGAAATTAAAACAAATACAACTGCAAAACCGGTTTTACCAATAATATTAGAAATATAGAAACCTAATAAGACACCTATAAAATTGAAGATAAGATAAAAATTATTGGCTCTTTTTTCTGAAATATGTTGATTGATAATTAATTGCTCAGGTTTGTTGATTTTATCTATCTCAACATCCTGGATATCATTAATAATATATCCCGCTGCCGCGATACATAATGTAGCTATTATTAAAAGTATAAACTGTCCATCTGATAAAGCTGTTTCTTTAAAAAAAGTATCAATTAAAAAGAATTTAAACAGAAGTTGAGTTCCTGCTATGATCATCAGGTTTTTATACCTGATAAGATTTAAAAAATGAAGCATTCCTTATTTTGAGTTTATTTGTTGATATGTTTATTCATTAAATCGTTTAGTGTATTTTTTATTCTATACTTTCTAACTTCTAACTTCTAACTTCTAACTTCTAACTTCTAACTTCTAACTTCTAACTTCTAACTTCAATCATATTTAGCTTCAAAACTATCGTTCCATTTTTCCTGAACTTTTAGCACCTGTTCAATAACATCTCTTACGCAACCTTTTCCCCCTTTTTTATGAGAAATATATTTGCTGATATTTTTTATCTCGGGAGCTGCATCTTGAGGGCAACATGGCAACCCAATCATTTTCATTGGAGGTAAATCAGGAATATCATCTCCCATATACAAAACATTTTCAGGCTTAACTCCATAAATATCAAAATATTCGTCCAACTGATCCACTTTATGACGTATTTCAAGATAAATATCAGTAACCCCCAGGCCTCTTAATCGTTTACGAACACCCTCGTTATTCCCTCCTGATATGATGCAAACACGATATCCTTTATCAATTGCAGTTTTTATGGCATAACCGTCTTTTATATTCATATTTCTCAACATCTGCCCGTCGGTTGTAACTATAATGGTTCCATCTGTTAATACCCCATCAACATCAAAGATAAAAGTAGTAATGTGCTCCAGGTATTCTTTATAGTTTTTCTCTTCCATAAGTGTTTAATATTGATGACGTAAGTGTTTTATAAATTGCTGTATAATCCGGTAAATGTTGTTCCAGGTTATTGATATGATTCTCGATAGTGTTTCGATCGTTTCGTTTTGCCGGTCCTGTTTGTGCATCTATCGGATTTAAATCCATTATTTTTTTTGTAGTTTCTTCAATGATGGGTTTTAAAATATGAAAAGGGACTTGATTTACATCGCATATTTCATGACCAATATGATAAAGGTGATTCACAAAGTTATTAATAAAAACAGCTGCCAAATGTAATGCTTTTCGCTGTTCGGTATTAATCTCATGAACAGTAGAGGAAATTTTTGATCCTATTTTTTTAAGTAAAATTAAATGTTCTTGATCTTCTGCTTCTATACATATAGGAATAACATTGAAATCGGTAGCTCTTTCTTTTGAAAATGTTTGTAACGGATAAAAAACCCCTCTTTTATTTTTTGGTGACAAGGCACTCATTGGAACATTACCCGAACAGTGAACCACCAGCCTGTCTTTAAAAGGTAATTTTTCTGTGAAAGCAGCAATAGCATCATCAGAAATAGCAGTAAAATAAACATCAGCTTCTTCAAGATCATTGATATCACTGATTATATTTACAGTTTTTTCAAATGCTTTGATTGTTTTCGGATTTCTGCTATACCATTGATTGATGATCACTTCTTCAGAAGCATTTAATGCTTTAAATAAGTGAGTAGCCAGATTTCCGCTTCCAAGTATTGTTACTGTTAACATCCGACTAAAATAAGCATATATTTAAATATAAATTCTTCAAGCTATATCTGGCTGTTTTCTAATGAAATTATCTCATAACAGAATACTGTTTCTCTAATTTAAGAGATAAAAATCATAAGAAAACAAAGATACTAGCTAGAACTTTGATATGAGAAATTTAAATGATTTTTATTGATAAAAAAGTTGATTTGATCGTAATTTTATAATATCATTTATTATTGTACCTATTTAAACTATATACTCCTTCTAATTATGGATGAAAGGAAAGATGTGACAACAAAAAAAGATGTAAAACTGTTAGTAACTAATTTTTATGCTAAAATTAGAAAAGATGATTTATTAGGTCCTATTTTTAATGGAATGATAGAAGATTGGGAGCAGCATCTTAATCATCTTACTAATTTTTGGTGTAGTCAATTATTCATTGAACGTACTTATAATGGAAATCCTATAGAAGTTCACAGAAAAGTAGATAAGTTTGCTCAACATAAAATAGACGAACATTACTTTGGAAAATGGCTGAATTACTGGATTCAGACTATTGACGAAGACTTTAAAGGAGATAATTCATTTATTTTGAAAAACAGGGCCAGAAAAATGGCAAGTTTTATTCATATAGATATTTTTACTCATCGTAAACACTAGCTTTACTTTCTTTTATGTAGAATAATCAGGCTTTTCGGATTTAAAATTCAGATAAATTAAAGATTAACATTCTTTGTAAAACTTTTACATGGGATTATCACTTAAAAGTCATAAAAACTAAGTAATTTTGCATGCTGAAATTTAGATCGTAATCTCCTTTTATAATGAATGATAAACTCAAGGATACGCTTAAAAAGATTTTCTTCTCTACACGACTAATGGCTATTCTTTTTATTGTTTTTGCTACAGCCATGGCTTTCGGAACTTTTATTGAAACCTGGTATGGAACAACGACGGCTAGAATATGGATTTATAATGCCTGGTGGTTTGAAGTAATTATAATATTTTTTGCCATCAACTTTACAGGTAATATTTTTAGATATAAACTTTTGAGGAAAGAGAAATGGGCAGTACTACTGCTTCATATTTCCTGGATTTTAATTATTGCCGGAGCTTTTGTAACAAGGTATATAAGTTATGAAGGCATTATGCCTATAAGAGAAGGGAATGTTGAGAGTTCTTTTTTTTCTGAAAAAACATACTTAACTGTTTTAGTTGATGGAGAAATTAACGGACAGCCAAGAAGAAAAAGGTTAGAATCTGATATCATGGCTTCTGAAAAAGGGATGACAACCTTGTTCAGATGGAGAAAATTACCGTGGAATGATGATTTTAACGGACAGGATTTTAAAATTTCTTATAGTGGTTTTATCAATGGGGCTCACGAAAGTTTAATTCCTGATGAAGCAGGGGATACGTACCTGAAAATAGTTGAAGCAGGAGACGGTAACAGGCATGATCATTATCTTAAAAGCGGAGAGGTAACCAGCATACACAATGTGCTGTTCGCCTTGAATAAACTTACTCCGGGAGCTATAAATATTAATACTGATAGTACCGATTACACAATTTCTTCTCCTTTTGAAGGAGACTTTATGCGTATGGCAGATCAGTTTAGAGGAACGGTTACAAAAGATAGTATACAACCGTTAATGCTCCGATCTTTATACAATACGGGAGGAATTCAATTTGTAATTCCGGAAGATATAGTTAAAGGTTCATATGGAATTGTACCATTACCTCGCAAAGAAGTTACGAAACAATCTCAAGATGCATTAATTGTTAATGTTACTGTTGATGGGAAAACTGAACAGATAAAACTACTTGGAAGCAAGGGGAGAACAAACCAACCTAAAAGTTTAAGTTTAGGCGGATTGGATTTCCACCTTTCTTATGGCTCCAGGTTAGAACAATTACCATTTAAAATACGGTTAAATGATTTTATAGCAGAAAAGTATCCGGGTACCGAAAATGGATATTCTGCATTTAGAAGTAAAATTACAGTTGAAGATGAGCGTTCATTTGATTATGATATTTTTATGAACCATGTATTAGATCATGGGGGATACAGGTTTTTTCAAGCTTCTTTTGATCCCGATGAAAAAGGGACCGTTCTTTCTGTGAATTATGATTTCTGGGGAACATGGATTACGTATATTGGTTACTTCTTACTATACTTAGGTTTAATGGGGATTATGTTCTCCGGAAAAACACGTTTTAAAGATTTGGGAGCTATGCTTGTGAAGATAAAAGACAAGAAAGCGAAACTAACTTCTATTATCGTGCTACTTCTTTGCATGCAAGGATATGCACAGGAAACTAGTGATGATGGGCACAGTCAGATCAATCATTTATTGCCAACACAGCAGCAAATAGATTCTATTATAGAAGCAACTACAGTTTCTAAAGAACATGCGGCTAAGTTTGCAGCATTGGTTATTCAGGATGAAGGAGGGAGAATGAAGCCAATTCATACATATGCATCAGAATTGCTCAGAAAGTTAAGTAAAAGTAATTCTTATGAAGGTTTAGATGCCAACCAGGTGTTTTTGTCAATGATGCAAAGTCCGTTGGCTTGGTATAACGCTCCATTTATTTATATTACTTCAAAGAATGATAGTATTCGTAAGGTAATAGGAGTACCATCAGATCAGGAATATGTAAAGGCAGTTGATTTTTTTGATAAAAATGGAAACTTTAAATTGACTCCTTATTTAGAAGAAGCTTATGCTACTAATACTCCAAATCAGTTTCAAAAAGGATTTAGAGAGTTTGATCTTAAACTCGGATTATTAAACAGAGCATTAGGAGGAGATATTTTGAGGATTTATCCGCTTCCTAATGATGAAAATAACAAATGGGTTTCTGCTGTAGAGTTTAACGCAGGGCAACTGGCAGCACAAGATTCTTTATATAGTAATTTTATAAAGAAATCTATTCCGTTTTATCTTTTGTCATTACGACAAGCCAAAATATCGGGAGGATATAATCAGGCAGATCAGTTACTACAAGCATTTAAACAAAATCAAGTCAACTATGGTTCAGAAGTAATGCCATCAGACAACAAGATACAGGCAGAAATACTATATAACGAGGTTAATATTTTTGAAAAATTATTGATTTGGTATATGGTTATTGGATTAATCATGTTCTTCCTGGTCATAGGGCAAATCTTTAAAGAAGGGAAAGTGATGAACTTTTCCATTAAAACTTGCATGACTGGAATAATCATATTATTTATTCTTCATACAGCTGGGCTTATATTCAGGTGGTATATAAGCGGACATGCACCATGGAGTGATGCTTATGAAAGTGTAATCTATGTATCCTGGGCAACGATGGGAATTGGCCTGGCATTTGGAAGAAAAAGTAAATTAACGGTAGCCGCTACTGCTTTTGTAACAGCGATTATTCTTTTAGGAGCACATATGAATTGGTTAGATCCGGCTATTGCAAATCTTACTCCTGTTTTAAATAGTTATTGGTTAATGATCCATGTGGCAGTGATTGTAGGTAGTTATGGTCCGTTTACATTAGGAATGATTCTCGGAGTAACTTCTCTTCTTTTAATATTGATGACAACTCAAAAGAATAAAAAGAGAATGGATCTTCACATTAAAGAACTGACAGTTATTAATGAATTAACACTTACTGCCGGACTTTTAATGTTTACCATAGGAAACTTTTTAGGCGGGCAATGGGCAAATGAAAGTTGGGGACGTTATTGGGGATGGGACCCTAAAGAAACCTGGGCTTTAATTAGTATTATGGTGTACGCTTTTGTGTTACATATGCGTTTGGTGCCCGGTTTAAGAGGCAGATGGACATTTAATTTTGCCAGTATTGTTGCTTTTGCCAGTATCATGATGACGTATTTTGGGGTGAATTTTTACCTATCTGGGTTACACAGTTATGCCAGTGGAGATAAAGTAATTACTCCGTCTATTGTATTGTATTCTGTAGCTTTTGTATTGATTTTAGGAGCTCTGAGCTTTTGGAGATATAGAATACATTATAAAAAGAAATAAAGAAGTAGGGGGGATTATTATAGCTTAGGTGAAATATAAATAAAGTTCTTACAAGTATAAAAAAGTATTGAAATTAGGTGATCTTTAGTTTAAGCTAGTAAGCTTAGCTTATTAGGTAATGGTTTTATTATTTTATTACTATCCAATCTGCTTTAATGTCTAAGTTTTTAAGGTCAGACGGAATTTCCAATTCAAGATAATCTCCAATAGTTTTTTCATCAGTCTTAAATACAAATTCCCAATTATTAGTTGTGTCAGAAATGTATTCCCATCTATTCATTAAATCTTGATTAACCTTTATATTAGGATACTTGTCTGAGATCTTTTTTACAGTCGAATTTGGATTGAGTTTATTAGTTGTAATTAATTTTTGTGAAGCTGCAATTATAAACAAAAGAGTATCTGTGTCAAGTTTTGGTATCAGTCCAAATACTAAGCTATCTTTATGATAATATAAATACGCTGGACTACCGCCACCATAACCAAACTTTGTAGCTTGATTAACTTCTTTTTTAAGTTCTTTGAATTTTTGTTCTGCTTCCGCAATAGTCATCCCTATTTTAATTTCTCCCAGTTGTCCTTTCTTGATTTTAAAATTCTTATAACCGAAAGTTGTTACTTCTGAGAACTTATTAGTTGTTGATTCAGGTTTTGTTCGTTTCGATTGTTCTGATTTCTTACTTTCATCTGAAGACTGATTGCAACTCCAAAGTAATATTAATACTAATAGATGTGTTAATTGTCTTATCATATTTTCAATTTATGCCTATTGATCTCATATAGTCACTATTTACATGTTAAATTAACTATTATTTTTGAATGAGAATTGTAGTTATATAAATTTATTTCCTCTTATAAATCAATACATATTTTTTTCTGTCGGCAATTGTCATTGAGTCAGTTCCGAAGATTAAAATTCTTTTCTTAATGGCTTTTTGATAATAAAATCCATCATTCCTTTTAGTTACAATTTTAGCTTTTTTTAAAGAAGGCAGATAAGGACTGGTAGGTTCGATTCGTAATTCCAGATTTATTTCGTTCGTTTTTTTATTCAAAGACCAAGTTCCGTATGAAACGTTCAAACGATTAAAACTTTTATAAGTTCCGTTGTCATTGAAAATATAGTTGTCTCGATTTACTTTTTCAATTCCCATTTCTTGGCCAAATCTTGTCAAAGGAATATTTGTCTGTTTTTCTCCTTTTTCATCTTGCAATTCGATAAATGTCCATTCTCCGATTAAATCAGATTCGACTATTTCTTGAGAAATTCCAATATGGAAAATTAGAAAAGTTAATATTGTTGATATAATTTTTTTCATATTATGAATAATATTTCGGCTACAAGTATTTGAGTGGATTGATACTTAACTTTGCAAATATGCATCAAGCTGAGAAGTAAAGTAGAATAAGCAATTACTTATGGCCCTTCTTGTGCTCATTAATTTATATTTTGAATGGAATCTTTAATTCCTCCGTACTGAACCTGGTTTTTGATTCCATCTCCCTAAGGAATTCGATAAATCCTGTGGAGTGTTGTAAAACAATTATTTTTTCCAATTTCGTATAGAGTTTTAAATATCCTGATATAGCATTGAATTTGATAGTTTCAATATCAGTCCATTCAATAATTCGCTTTTTTCTCCTCCAGTTCGTTGAAATTATTTTCCTGCCGTTGAATACTAATTGATAGTTATAATACCATGTTAAAGTAATAACTCCCAAACCGAAGAACATTGATACGACAATTGGAGCTAATACTACTATTTCTTCATTCCAATTAATAATTGCAGCGTTTAATAGAAATGAACCTATGAGACAACAAATAATCCCAACCCATTTATAACTCTTATTTAGTTTTAGACAGAACTGTCCGTGAACATTTTTTTTTAATTTCTTACTGGATTGGAAATCGGCGTATAGAAGAAATAAGCCGGTTATAATTGGTAGAATTATTCCCATTTCGTTTGGTTAGGTTTTATTAAGTACAACTACTATATGTAATTAATATTAGTCATATATCTATTGTAACTCTAATATAACAGTATATTTTTAAAGTAAGAAAAATATTAAAATATAATGAAAAAGAGGAATAGAACCAGCTATTTTACCAAATCCTTCTTTTGGAAGAGTAAAAATTAATCTAAGGATATTAGAGGAATCTATCGTTAATGATGGATCTTTTTTAAAGAAAAAATCAAACTATAAACTTTAATCTATAATTAATTCTTCAATTCTTTGAAAACTTTGAGAAGTTATACAAAGTTCATTTGGCCCGCAAGGAGGAAATGTAAAAGTTAATGTATCTCCATCAATTGAAAATGTAAATATCCGCTGTTGGTTAGCCTCTTGCATTTCTAAATCTTCGAAGCTTGAGAAAAGAGTATTTGAATCGTTATGGATAAAAATTTCTAATAAATTAAGTGTTAACCTGTCTCCATTAACTTCATAATTACCCGATGCGAAATAGCGATAGCCTAATAAGACATTTGCTTCATCCTGAATTATTGTTGAAACCGTAAAAGTACTATCGGGATTAAAATCATATTGGAAGGACTGACTTAAATTACTATTTTCTATAGCCGAATTATTTGCCCATATACCACTTAACAGATCAGAGAAGTCTTCTTCAGAATCACTTGTGCAAGAGTTAAAAATAGAGAGTAGCGTGAAAAAAATGAATAGCTTTTTCATGGTTTGGTAGTTTTTATAATAAAGATGTTATTTTTTATAAAAGGTTGCGTCAGATTTCTTATTTATAATGAAACGGGTTGTATTTTTGAGAATATCTGGAAATTGTAACACATTATGCAAAATAACTCTATTACCTCTAAAATACGTCCGGTTGTGGTCGAATTGGATAACTTTTTTTCCAATCCTTCTATCTTTAAAAAATTAACTACAATTTCAAAAGAGTTGCTTCCAGAAATTTCGGCCGAGCAACCATATGCTGTTAGAGATGTATCGACTCGAGAATTTGGAGAAAACTTACCAGGTGAGGTAGGTTCTATTAGGGTAGCAGTTTTTTTTCCAAATGAGGAAACTAAGATAGAACGACACCCGAATAGTACCCAGTTTCTATTTTCAATTGACGGATCGGGAGAAACAAGAGTGTTGAGAGATCAAAAATGGGAAAAGGATGTATATGGTGAAAATTATGAAGCCTCTCTGGATTCACGATGGCATTATGTAGAAAAAAATGCCTGGCATCAATCTGTAGCTGTTGGAAACAAACCCTGGACTTTGGTTGCTATTCATACTGCGACAGATGTGCAAGATGAGTATCAGATAGACTAAGCTTAACTATCATTTAGAATATATCTCGAATAAAATTTTCAATTATCTAAAACCACTCGAACTGACATAAAAACTTATACTTATCTTAATTTAATCAATGCCCTCATAAGAATAAACTTTTAGCATTCCTTGTTTAGCTTCGCTGAACCGTAATAGAAGAAACCTGCTAAACTAAAAGCTTTAAGCTACGCTTAATACCTTTTTTATTTGATTCACTTACAAGAATAAATTCTTGACATATCTATGTTTAGCTTCGCTGAACCGGAATAAAAGAAACCTGCTAAACTAAAAGCTTTAAGCTACGCTTAATACCTTTTTTATTTGATTACCTTACAAGAATAAATTCTTGACATTTCTCAAATAAAAAAGCTTTCAGGTTTCTCTGAAAGCTTTTGTTTGGGTGGAAGACCGGTTTCGAACCGGCGACCTCTAGAACCACAATCTAGCGCTCTAACCAGCTGAGCTACAACCACCATTTATGCGGGTGCAAATGTAATTTATTTGCTAATTTCTTCAAAGAAAAAATTAAAATATTTCTGTGTTTTATATTAAATCATCTAGTTTGTCAACTGCTACAAAACGTTCTGCTGTGAAACCTTCAGCATATTCAACACCTATAAGCATTCCCAAATCTTTTGCCCGGTACGTTACACTTTCTAAAAAAGTAGGATTACTGATAGCGGTAGCAGGGTCTGTGCTTTTGGGGTCGTAAAACTGAGAGTCATAAGCCAAAACAGCTTCTACTTTCTTTTCAATAAAACCAGAAACATCTACTACAAAATCAGGGGTAATATTTTCCCATTGAATATAGTGATATACTTGTTTAGGTCTCCAGGCATCTTGCTGTGTTCCTTCAATTTCAGTTTCTATTCTCCTCAATCCGCTTAAAAAACAGGCATCGCTAACCAATTTACTGCCTCTTCCATGATCTATATGTCGGTCTCGTATTGCATTACATAATACAACATCTGGTTTGTATTTACGAATCATCTTGATGATTTCTAATTGATGTTCTTTATCATTGACAAAAAAACCATCTGCAAACTTCAGGTTTTCTCTTGCAGCCAGACCTAAAATTTCAGCTGCTTTGGCAGCTTCCTGATCTCGTTTTTCTGCAGATCCTCTTGTTCCTAATTCCCCTCTTGTAAGATCTATTATTCCTACTTTTTTTCCGTTCGCAATCTCTTTAGCCAGTGTTGCTCCGCACCCTAATTCTACATCGTCCGGATGAGCCCCTAAGGCTAATATATCTAATTTCATAAATTCTTTATATGTGTTTTTATTTGTATTGAAAATCTAAAATTAACTCAATACTTCAACCTGTGATTTTACTTTTTCTAATGCTTTTTCAATATCTTCAACGATATCTTTGGTGTCTTCTATTCCGACAGATAAACGTAATAATCCATCTTTGATTCCCTGTTCTTTTCTTTCTTCTTCACTAATCAATGCGTGAGAGGTAAGTACAGGAGACATAATGGTGCTTTCTACACCTGCCAGACTCATAACCGATTTGATCAGTCTTAAGCTTTTTTGAAACTCCAAAGCATCGAGTCCTTCTTTTAATTCAAAAGAAAGCATTCCTCCAAAACCATTCATTTGTGATTTTGCCAATTCATAATCAGGGTGTGATTTTAATCCCGGATAATATACCTGCGCTATATCTTTGTGTTTAGACAGGTATTTAGCTATTTTTTTTGCATTCTTATTTTGAGTTTTCACTCTTATACCTAAAGTTTTTATACTTCGTTCTAACAACCATACGGTATAATCACTTAGCGTTCCTCCCAGATTTTTTCCTAATTGAAAAATACGATCTATATTTTCTTCTGATGCAGCTACTGCTCCAGCTAAAATATCACTATGACCTCCCAGGTATTTTGTGGCGCTATGCATCACTATATCGATACCAAAATCAATCGGGTTTTGATTTACAGGACTTGCAAAGGTATTGTCTATCATTGACACTAAATTGTGTTTTTTAGCCAATTTTGCTATTCTGCTAAGATCCGTAATTGTCAGTAACGGATTAGAAGGAGTTTCAATATAAATTACTTTAGTGTTAGGCTGTAATGCTTTTTCAAAATCTTCTACTTGAGAACCATTAATAAACGTGTATTCTATTCCGAATTTATTAAACTCTTCATTAATAAAATTAGTAGTTCCGCCATAAAGAGTATTTTGTAATACAATATGATCTCCTTTTTGTAAAAAAGCTAATAAAGAAGTACTGATTGCTGCCATCCCACTACTAAAAATCAATGCAGCTTCTGCATGTTCTAACGCTGCCAGCTTTTTGCAAAGCGCTTGCTGATTAGGAGTATTAAAATAACGCGGATACCTTTTTTCGTCAATATCTTCAAAGGCATATGCAGTTGCCATATAAAGAGGAGAAACTGCTCCTTTAAATTTATCATCTGCTACTTCTCCCACATGGGTACAAACAGTATTAATTCCTAATTTATCTTTAGCCATAATTTAAAAATTTGATGCCCCTAAATTACGAAATAGGATTCTAATTTTTTACAGGTCATTTTCATAAAATATTGTGAAGTTTATAAAAACAAAACTTTTGAATTCTAGTTTCAAAAGCTTTGTTTTGTTATCTGGTTGTATCTGTTTGATAAGCTACACTTTTACTACTTTCCATTTTCCTCGTCTAAAAAGAATAATAGCATATACAGCAATTAATACTTCGGCTAATGTAATCCCCCAAAATACTCCTGTTGGTCCCCATTCAAAAGTGATGGCTACCAAATACGCAAAAGGCAGTTGAAAGATCCAAAAGCAAAAGAAATTAATAATAGTTGGAGTTTTTGTATCTCCGGCTCCATTAAAAGCTTGTGTCACTACCATTCCGTAGGCATAAAAAAGATATCCTGCTGTTATAATTTGCAGACTCAAACTTCCGTATTGAATTACATCTGGTTTGTCACTAAAAAGACCAATAATAAAATGTGCAAAGAAAAGATAAATCAATGATACACTACCCATAAAAAAAGCATTGTATTTTCCTGTTTTCCAAACCGATTTCTCTGCTCTGTCCGGTTGTCCGGCTCCCAGGTTTTGCCCAACTAGAGTAGCGGCAGCATTACTCATTCCCCAGGAAGGCATTAACGTAAACATTAACACCCGTATAGAAATTGTATATCCTGCCAGTACTTCACTTCCAAACTCTGCCATAATACGCATTAAAAATACCCAGCTCGATGTACCAATTAAAAACTGACCAATTCCTCCAAGAGATACCTTTATTAGATTGGACATAATTTTTGCTTTAAAAACGATATCCTGTAGGCCTATTTTTATCTTACTCCAGCCAAAGAATAAAACTAATAATTGAAAAATGACTGCAGATCCTCTACCTATAGTAGTTGCAATGGCAGCCCCTGCTACTCCATATTCAGGTACAGGACCTAATCCAAAAATAAAAATAGGATCTAGAATAATGTTCAGTCCATTAGAGAAAACCAAAACCCACATTGCAATTGATGCATCTCCGGCACCTCTGAAAATAGCATTGATAAGAAATAAAAGAAGTATTGTAATATTTCCTCCTATTAAAATTTGAGTATACCTAAATCCTTCTTCTATTAATTCTGGTTCTCCTCCCATTAAAGATAATATCTCCTTAGGAAAAAGGATTCCAAAAACACTGACTATAATTGCTACTACAGTACCTAATAAAATTGCTTGTACAGCTGCCAGGTTTGCACCTTTGATATCTTTTTCTCCCACGCGCCTTGCTACCACAGCTGTTGCTGCCATACTTAAGCCTATGGCCAGTGCATATACCAATGTAATTACAGATTCTGTAAGGCCTATTGTAGCTACTGCATTTACACTCACCTTAGATACATAAGCAATATCTACCAGTGCAAATACTGATTCCATTAACATTTCCAGAATCATGGGAACCGAAAGCATGAATATAGCTTTTCGTATGCTTCCTGTTGTAAATTCCTGTTCTTTACCAGTAATGGCTATTTTAAAATATTGGAAGAATTTTAATATACTAGATTGATTTGATTGTTGTTTCATTATTTGAAAATTATATTAATTGATAAGAAGATAAATACTGTACTGCTTCCGATAAAGATTCGGAAACTATCCCGCTATAGCGAGCAAAACCAGTATGTTATATATAATTTTCATAACTTCATGATGAAGCAAATATGAAACATTTTTTTTACCTGGCAAAAAATCGTATCAAATTTTATTTTAATTGATTGGTTATTTCGTATGGTATTATAAGGTAAATCCAATAAAAAACCCGGAAGATAAATTTCCAGGTTTTGAATTGTAATTTAAAATAGATTTTATCTAGAAGAACTGACCGATTCCAAATACAAGTCCACTATCCCCATCTCCGGTAACGTCGAACCCATAATCAATACGAATCACAGCATTAAATATTCTTTTGTGAATGAACCTGATGCCTAATCCGGGATTCACTTTAAACGTACTACCATCAAATAACTCGCTAAAATCTCTATTGGTATTTCTCCAGCTACTGGCATCTACAAAGGCATTTCCTTGAACTACAAACCAACCTTTCTCGTGAAAAGTATGCCTGTATTCTGTATTGATAATAATAGCAGAAGTTCCTCTATCCTGTATATTCCCTGATCCTCTGATGTTTAAATTATTATCCACTACAAAAGGTGCAAATGGCGTGTCATTATTAGATGAAAAAGAGAACTGTGTTCGCGTAGCCAAATTTCCTTTCTCTCCTATTTTTGCAAAGTATTGAAGTTCTGATATCCCTGTGAATGTACTGTTGATATTATCATCAGGATTAGCTATGAATTCTATTGTATTTTTAAAACGGATACCAGTAATATATTGATATACTATATCTACGTTTGCATATTCGTACAACCCTCTATATGCCAAATCATTTGCTTCTTCCCTGATTGGAACTGCAATTCCTCCTTCTACCGATTCTTCCAGGAATTGAAAATCATTACTAAAATAACGTACTCCTAATTCTGCCCTGTGATGAAAATCAAAATTATACAGGATTTTAGCCTCTGTTGTTATGTTTCTGTTTCTATAATCAACTTCTGTATCTCCAAAAAATACAGGCTCAAAAGTGTCATTGTTTTTATAGTTAAAAGAAAGTCCTAATTTATCACTAAATAAATATGGAGCTTCCCAATATCCTCCGTAAGAGTTAAATACATCTCTTAAAAAAAATCCACCGGTTGTAATGTTTTGCCCAAATAGATTAAATTCAAAAAGCGCTACCCTAAAAGCCACTTCATCATTATTGGATGTAAAAATGTTAAGTCCCGGAATAATGGTGAAATTTTCTTCCATCCTATAAGTAACTACATAAGTACCATCAGCTTTTTTTGCTACTTTATATTCTGCAAAAGCCGTAGACGATAGTCTTTTTAATCTTTCTATATCTTCAGAAAGGCGTAAGGAATCTAAAGTTTCACCAGCTTCTACTCTGGCAATTTTACGAATCAAAGATTCTTTTGTTTTTTTAAGCCCTACTATTTTTAGTTCAGAAATGATAGGTTTTTGCACAGCATCCTGTGCAAAACTCACAGCAGAAATCAGCATAAAAAATATGCAGTAATGTAGTTTCATAAATTTAATTGATAAAGCTTTTTTGAATAAATAAATTAACCCAGTTATCTTCACTTACCCCCATTAGTGTGAAATTATAGGAAGTTCCGGATTCTAGTTCAGGCGGAATTTCTTCTGTAATATTCAGGACTACATTATCTAAAACGTAGTATAAAAAATGTTGTTCGAAAGTATAAGTACCTGATAAAAGATTGTCTTGTTCATCTGATATCACCTGAAAATAAATAGCATTTTCTTCGATAATACCATCTTCCCATTCAAAAAGTGCTTCTCCAGAATTTCCCGGACTCACATTAACAACATCTGTATATTCTGTTGGTTTACTCAGATGTTTTAGTCGGATAGGATTGGAGAGGTGCAATATATTATCTTCAAAAAAAGTAATGATTACCCATTTTTCCTGGAGACTGGTTCGTTTAAACATCTTTAAGTACCCATTAAAAAAATCTTCTTCTGCAACTTCAATTTGTTCATAGTTGGTGTAATCATTTTTATCAACTTCTATACTTTCAGTTTCAAAAAAACGAATATCTGTAGCCTCTTCTCTAGGATATACAAAGGCTATAATTGTATTAGGATCTGTGGGTGAACCGGCAGCACAAGCAATTACATTATCTACCTCAATAGTATTTGTTGCTGTTAAAGCTGCAAGTGATGAATCTGGAATATTATTTTCTTCGGAATTAGGTACAACATTATTATCAGAACTACATGCTATACATAAAAATAACAACGCGGTACAAGCAGTCTTAAAAACATAATTATTCCGCATTCTTTTTTTATTTAATTAGGTCGAATAGTTTCGTGAAAACTTTCATTATAATTCTAAAAAGAATCTAAAAGAATCGTTAAAATTGCTTTGAAGCTAGATTAAATTGTGATCTTTGGAAATGCTTTATTTCTATAGCATTAAATCTAAAACAATAATTATTTTATGAAATTATCGCTATCAGCTTTTGCAATATTCTTAATATTTATCAGCCAGTCTAATGCCCAATCATTGGATTTTGAAGATTATGATCCGCCATCTACCCTTGTAGTTCCAGGAAAAGAAATCAAAAGAGCAAAATTCCCTTTTATTGATGTACACAATCATCAATACAGAATGCCGACACAAGATTTAAACGAGTTGACCAGGGAAATGGATAAACTCAATATGGCAGTAATGGTTAACCTTTCCGGAAGGGGGAGAGGAAGTGAAGCCCATCTAAAGGGAGCAATAAACAATGTCAAAACTAATAAACCTAATCGTTTTATAGTATTTACTAATATTGACCTTAACGGGATAGATGATCCGGATTGGACAGCACGTACTGTTCGTCAAATAGAAAGGGATGTTGCATTAGGAGCCAACGGACTCAAAATTTATAAAAATCAGGGAATGGATAACAGGGATAGTAAAGGGAAACGTATCCAGATAGACGATCCGAGAATAGGTCCTGTTTGGGAGAAATGTGGAGAATTGGGAATTCCTGTGTTAATTCATTCAGCAGACCCTAAATCGTTTTGGGAACCACATGACAATCAAAATGAACGCTGGTTAGAACTTAAATTGAGATCCAGGAGAAAAAGAGATGCATCTGTAACTGGTTCCTGGGAGACTATTATTAAAGAACAACATAATATATTTAGAAGACATAAAAATACTAAGTTTATCAATGCACATTTGGGATGGTATGCTAATGATCTTGCTTCGTTTTCTAAATTAATGGATGAATTTCCAAATATGTATTCCGAGATAGGAGCTGTTATTGCAGAATTGGGAAGGCAGCCCCGGTTTGCTAAAGCTTTTCTAACCAAGTATCAGGATCGTGTAATGTTTGGAAAGGATTCCTGGAACCCGAAAGAGTATTATACATACTTCAGGATTTTAGAATCTGATGACGAATATTTTCCTTATTATAAAAGGTATCATGCATTCTGGAAAATGTATGGCTTAGATTTAGATGATGATGTTTTAAAAAAACTGTATTATAAAAATGCACTTAAAGTGATTCCAAATATTGATAAAAGTTTATTTCCTCAATAATTAAAATAATGATTTTTTAGCTAATTATAAAAACCTCATTTATTAATAAATGAGGTTTTTTGTATCTTACCTTAAATTAAGGTATTTTCTTATAGATTATAAAAATACTACTATAAATTTTATTGATTGATATTATTTTTTTTATACTCAAAAACTCACTATAGGCTTATTCTTTATTTAACGACAATGATTAATCTTGTTTCAAGATTATAATTTGAAAAACTCTTGAAATCCCTTTATAATAGAGGGTTAAAAAATATCAGCCATAATTTCAATACTGTTTTTCCATAATCGATTTTATCTTTTTAACGCTAAAATTCTTAATATTTCTTTGAATTAACATAAAGCTTTCTTAAAAAGATACTGTAAACTCTTAAAATTACTTTTTTAACATATAATCCTGTAAGAAACAGACAAACTGTCTCGTCTCTTTATAAGAGTTCAAATTATACGGCCGTTTAAATTGAATTTTAAAATAACTTAAAAATTAAAAAGGGAAAAAATTATGAAAAAGTTAAATTTAAAACTTACTATGCTGTTATCATTAAGCTTACTATTTATAGCTTGTAGTAGTGATGACGATGATAATGGAGGTGATCAACAGATTCCGAATGCACCTCTTTCTATTGCAGAAAATTTATTAAATAGTATTGAGGCCGATGGAGGGATTCCATATAATGTAGATAATCCTGCACTTACTTTTACAAATGCACAAAATGTGTTTTTACCAAGTATATTAGGTATAGATTATCGTATTGACCGATCTGTAGTGCCTGCAGGTCCTACAGCCAGATTTCCTATGTTTCAAGGTTGGGAAACACTACCAAACGGAGATCGTAGAGAAGCATATTATGTAATTACAGAAGCTTCTGACGCAGATCTAGCCAGAGATTTAGGAGTGATTTTTGCACCTAGAATGGCTAATTCAATAGGTTCAGGAGGTGAACAAAACTCAGAATGGACAGAAGATGGCAGACTTATTTTTGAGGGGTCTGTAGATTTTTCACCATCCAGATCTTTGGTACCAGCCGGAGCATCAGAAGATGGTAGATTATTTGGATTCCCACCAGCTCAGGTTAATCCGGGAGCTATAGCAGACGATAACTGGTCGTCTTATGTAGTGCTGCCAGATACAGATATTGTGATTAACGCTCAATTAGTAGCAAACAGTACCGGTATTCATGATAGAATTCCTCACCCAGATGGAAACGGACCAGAGCAGGAAGACGATTTAAATAATCCGAATTTTGCTCCAGACCAGGCTTCAGTTGTAATGCAATTGTTAGACGGATGGCAAGGTGGAAGAAAATACTATTTCCATATTGTAACCGATACTTCAGATCCTGGACCAGCTACTATAGAATTAGGAGTTTATGCGCCAAGATTGAATAATTTACCAACATTTGGATTATTCCCTGGAGGTTCGATGTTACCTTTTAGCCCAACTGCAAACGGTAGAACTTTTGATAATGGAGATGGTTTTGGAGTACAAGGATTGAATTCTGCTTCTTTAAGTGATCGTCAGGTACAAGATCCTACAAATACATTCCCAATTGATCCAAGCGATCCTAGTTATGCGCCAATGTGGGATGCTCACATTACTGAATTTACAGTTCCTGAAGCTGAGCGTCCAATCTTAAGAAGTTTTGAACAAATAAACGATTTATTAGAGCAGGGAATTCTAATTCCTTTCAGAGGAAATGCGAACCCTGACCCCCTGGAAAACTCATTATCTAACCTGTTAACTGCTACAGGAGCTATTATTAATTGCCCTGTTATTACACAACCGGATGATAGTGTTATAGGGACTCAAATTGGATTACCAAGAAATCAGTAATTTATTCTTCTTTTTTAGAATAGCTATAAAGCGGGGAATTTAAACTTTCCCGCTTTTTTATATCATAGATTTTTCTAAAGTATCTAAAACTATTCTATTTAATAATATTGCTCTTCATTTATAAACCATAGGATCCTTTCTTAGATTTTTATTACTGTTTAAAATAAATTTGAAAACTATTAATCATAAACCTCTCTTAATTATTTTGTTGAATAAGGATTTTAATAATAGGAGATAATTTGATTTATTGATGTAAAAAGTAATTTCTGTAATGAAATTCTTCAAAGATATTCTTTCGCGGAGGATAGACACAATCCCTGGGTGTCTTTAAACGACCGGGGTTTAAATAATTACTTAAAAATTTTAATCATGAAAAGTCTATTAAATTTAAAGGAGGTTCACCTTTTATCTAAAAAAGAACAAAAAACTATTAATGGGGGTGGTCACTTATGCTTATTCCCGGATGGACGCGGATATACCTTTTGTGAAAATGGAGGTCAATGTAATGAATCAAGTGATTGTGATAGTGAATTTGCATTTGAACAGCCAGAATGTATTAATGGATATTGTACTGTATAATAGGTATTCTAGTAAAGAAATCGCTTGTATTTTTACAGGCGATTGTCTTTCTAGCTATTCAACATAATTGATAAATAACTATATATAACCCCAAAGTGAAGTAGTTCAAAAAGTTCTTGAAATTACATCAAACTGAATGATTCTCTGGAGAAATATCCTAATACTATTTCTAATTATGATTTTCAGTTAAAGATGAATTTTACTTATTGATCACGACATCATCTTAAAAATTAATTACTTCATATACACAAGAGCCTTCTGATTAGGAAGGCTCTTGTGTTATTATATTGAATGTAATTTTACTTCTTTACTCAGCAGGCACTGCTTTATCTGCAATAATACGTTTATCCCTGTTTGCCACTTCCCAGGCAGTATAAAATACTAAACGAGCCCTGTTAGTTAATAAGTCGTATTGAATTTTGTCCGGAGTATCACTTGGCCTGTGATAATCGGCATGCGTCCCGTTAAAATAAAAGATAATAGGCACATTATTTTTAGCAAAATTGTAATGATCACTTCTGTAGTAAAAACGATTTGGATCATTTTCATCATTATACGTATAATCTAAAGTGATATTAGTATATTTTGAATTCACTTCTTCAGAGATATTATGGAGCTCTGTACTTAACTTATCAGAACCAATAAGATATATATAGTTTCTGTCTCCATCCCTTTTTGGATCTATCCTTCCAATCATGTCTATATTCAAATCGGCAACAGTTTTCTTTAAATCAAAAATAGGATTGTCTGTATAGTATTGAGATCCTAATAATCCTTTCTCTTCTCCCGTAACATGCAAGAAAACAATAGAACGTTTTGGGCCAACTCCGTCATTAGCAGCTTTTTTGAAAGCTTCCGCTATCTCAAGCACAGCCACAGTACCAGAACCATCATCATCTGCACCGTTATACACTTCTCCATTCTTTACACCTTCATGATCTAAATGAGCAGAAATTACAACATATTCATCTGGTTTCTCAGAACCTTTAATATAAGCAACAACATTTTCAGAAGAGATTTCTTTGGATTTGCTTTCAAAAGAAATATTCACTTTTGTATTAATGGTAGAAGCAGTAGCATTTTCTTCTATAGAAGACAATAATGATGAAGCAAGATTTTTATTCACTAATAAAAAGAAGAAAGACTCAGCGTCATCCGATTTAAGGCTGATACGTCCGTTAGGCTGATTTTTTACCCTATTAAACTGTTGTTGTAATGAAGAAAAATTCCCATCATCATAAAATAATAAACCCTTAGCTCCCTTTTCACTTGCAGCCCCTATTTTTGCATTGAATGCTTGTCTTAGATTAGACCACTTAGAAGCTTCAGAAGTACCACTAATTTTATAAGTTCCATCAGTATTTTTAGGTTCTCCTGCTTTGATTAAAACAATTTTTCCTTTTACATCCAGATTAGTATAATCAGAATATTTTTCATCCTCAATTCCATATCCGGCGTATACAATATTATTTGCATCAATTTTTGTAGTTCCAGGTCCTCCAAAAGTGACAAAATCTTCACCGTAACTAAATGCCTTCCCATTTACAGAAACCTCAACTTCTGGAATAGAACTTATTTCTAACGGAACATTTTGAAAATATTCTCCGTTATCCTGAGCAGCAGGGATTCCCAACTTTACATAATTATCTTTAAGGTAATTAACAGCCATCTTTTGGCCAGGTTGCCCAGTTTCACGCCCTTGAAATTCATCTGAAGCGTATTTATAAAGATGTGTTTTAAGATCTTCTTGAGTTATTGTTTCTGCATAAGTCGTAGGATTATAATCTTTTTTCTTTCCAACTTTTTTTTGTTGCGCCCAACTACAGGTAACTGTAAGTCCTAGAAGGACAAAAAATACTTTTCTCATTTGAAATTTTTTAATTGCACTATAATTATTAAAAATGTTTGAAATTTAACAAAATGCAAATTTTTTTGATATTTAAATAGCTATTTATATAAAATGCCTCCAAATATATTGAAAAAACCCCCTTTTTTAGAGTTTTTATAGACCAAAATCGTGATAAATACCAGAATTTAACTATTCATATAGATATTATTGGTAAACAAATCCTCAAAAACTGATGTCAGATTGATGAGATATTAGTAATATCTTAATAAATTAGCGGATACTTTAAAGAATTATCAATTATGAGAAAAATTACTTTGTGTTTTCTACTGTTCTCTGTAGTGTGTTCTGTATACGCTCAAGAGAATGAAAATCATCAAAAAAACACTCCATTACCAAATTATCGGTTAGCTTCTAAGTTTTCTCCGGGGAATTTAGCAAAAATGGTACATTCAACAACAGTGAATCCGCATTGGTTGAAGAACGGGAATCGTTTCTGGTATCAGTATAAAACTTCTGAAGGTTCTAATTATTATTTAGTAGATGCAGACAGAAGAACAAAAAGAAAGTTGTTTGATAATGATAAGATGGCTAAGTGGTTAACAGAGATAACCAAAGATCCTTATGACGGGCAACATTTACCTGTTTTTGATTTTAAATTTGTTAAAGGAGAAACAGCAATTCAGTTTTATATAAAATCAACAGAAGAAGTAGATGTTCAGGACGATAAAAATGATACTGATTCTGAAAAAAAGAAAAAGAAGGCTAAAAAAGAAAAGAAAACGTATCACTTTGAATATAGATTAGGGGGTAATTCCCTAACACTTCTTGATAATAAAAAGAAAGAAGATAATACCAAGCGATGGGCAAATATTGCACCTGATAGCTCAATTGTAGTATTCTCGAAAAACTACAATTTATACTGGATGGATAAAGAAAATTACCTGAAAGCTGTTAAAGATGAAAAAGATAGTACTATAGTAGAGCACCAATGGACTACAGATGGAGTTGAACATTTTGGATATGGAGGAAATACCAGGGGAGAGAATAATGAATCTAAAGAGAAGAATAAAGACAACAGAAAAAGAGTATTTGTAGTTTGGTCTCACGATTCTAAAAAGTTTGTTTTTCAAAAAACAGATGCCAGGGATCTTAAAGATTTGTGGTTAGTGAATACAACCAATAGTAAGCGTCCGACTTTAGAAACTTACAAATATCAAATGCCTGGAGAGCAAGAATTTACTAAAACTGAACTTTTAGTATTTGATGTTCCTTCTAAAGATATAATGAATATCAAAATTGATACTGTTAAGCAACAAAATGTACAGGTATATTGGGAACCTACAAAACAATCCAGTCGTGATGATGATTTCAGACCTTTTAAGTTATTATCTAAAAAAGGAAAAGTGTATTTTAATACGATAAGCAGAGATCGTAAGAAATTGGATATTTGTGTTGCAGATATTAATACAGGAGAAGTAAAAGTATTGATTGAGGAGCGTTTTAATACGTATATAGAATCCAGACCCCTTGTCTTGCTTAATAATGAACGAGAAATGTTACATTGGGCAGAACGTGATGGTTGGGCACATTTCTATTTATATGATACCGATGGAAATTTAAAAAATCAAGTGACTAATGGTCCATATCATGTAGATGGGTTTGTAAACTTAGATGAAAAGACCAGGACACTTTATTTCAACGCTAATGGAGTTTCAAAAAACCAGGACCCGTATTACTCACACCTATATAGAATTAATTTAAATGGTTCGGGATTAAAAAACCTGAATACAGGAGATTATAATACCGATATTAGTATGGCAGATTCAGGATCGTTTTTTGTGAGTAATTATTCCAGAGTAAATACAGTTCCAAAATCTGAATTGAGAAATAGTAACGGAACAGTGGTAATGAACCTGGAAGAAGCAGATTTATCTCAATTATTTGCTGCAGGATATCAATTCCCTGAGCCTTTCAAAATGAAAGCAGATGATGGAGTAACTGATATTTACGGGGTTATCTATAGACCTTTCGATCTTGATACAACTAAAACATATCCATTAATAGAGTATGTATATCCTGGACCTCAAACCGAAGCGGTAGGTAAATCTTTTAGTGCAAGGATGAACAGGACAGATAGGATGGCACAACTTGGATTTGTAGTAATTACTCTAGGAAATAGAGGAGGGCATCCGGATCGCTCAAAATGGTATCATAATTACGGATATGGAAATTTACGTGACTATGGTCTAGCCGATAAAAAACATGTTGCCGAACAAATGGCTGATAAATACTCGTATATAGATATTGATAAAGTTGGAATATTTGGTCATTCGGGAGGTGGATTCATGTCTACAGCAGCGATGTTGGTATATCCGGATTTCTTTAAAGCAGCTGTATCGTCTTCAGGAAACCATGATAATACCATTTATAACAGATGGTGGAGTGAAACTCACCATGGTGTAAAAGAAGAAATTGATGCAGATGGTAAGATCAGTTATAAATACAGTATAGATAAAAACCAATCCCTGGCCGGGAATTTAAAAGGAAGATTAATGCTGGTTACCGGAGATATTGACAATAATGTGCATCCCGGAGGTACTATAAGAATGGCAGATGCTTTGATAAAAGCTAATAAGCGTTTTGATTACATGATAATGCCTGGACAACGTCATGGTTATGGTAACTTAACGGAATATTTCTTTTGGTTAAAAGCAGATTTCTTTAGCAAACACTTTTTAGGAGTAGAAGCAACAAATGTGGATATGCTGGAAATCAACAGAGATAAACCTAAAAAATAAGAGATAGTTTTAAATGAATAAATTTAAAAACCGAAGCAAAACCTGCTTCGGTTTTTTAATGTAATAACTTTTAATCGAAATAGATTTTATTTGCATTTAATTGGTTATGAGCGCTTTGTAATGTGGATTCATTGCAAAATTGTCATTCCTGCGAAAGCAGGAATCCATATTCTTTATACTAGAATTCATGTGATTGTTTCTGTTTTAAGAATCCTCAGGAAATAATACTTTATTCCATTCCAGAGCCTTAACAGCTTCTTCAGGCTGCAAGCCGTCTTTTAATGCTTCACTCAACCTGATTAAATGATGCTTTTCAATGGTATATTTCTCATTGTTTTCTACTATAGGATATTTTTTTCTGACCGCATCAATTCCGTTTCTCCTAACATCCATGTAGATGTATTGATCAAAATCTGTTGTTTTATAATTAGCAAGCTCAATTATTTGATTAGATTTAATAGTGTTCAGCGCTTCTTTTGAGTGTAATTGACCATTATAGACCACAGCATGTATACGTTGTGTGTTAGAAATATTTTCCAGAGGATTAGCATCCAGGATTACCAAATCTGCAATAAAATTATTTGCTACCTGTCCTAATGTGGTATCGTGCTTAAAATATTGTGCAGGGTAGAGGGTCGCAGTTTTTAAGGCATCAGAAGGACTCATTCCCCCTTTAACAAATTGTTCTAACTCTTCGTGAAGACTAATTCCTGTTAAAATATAAGGGTTAGGAACATCTGTCCCTGCTAGAATTTTTACCCCTAAATCATGAAGCTTGCTTATAATTTTTCCATTAAAAGCTGATCGTTGTTTAAAATTCGTATAATCGTCCTCTGTGAAATTTTCCATATTCCTGCTTTTAATAGCAGCCCACCATGCTCTAAAATATGCAGGAGTTAACTTTAATTTCGGATTGTCCTCAAATAGTTGTGCTCCAACAAGTGAATCTTTTGCAGCTTCCCCCAGTTTAACAAAATATTCTAAGTTTACCATGGTAGGACATTCAAAAGTCTCGTTTTTTACAAGAGATGCAGCAAGAGTTTGAATCTGTTCTTCGGTAAAATTGTAATTTTCATAATTGGGAAGGGTATTTCCAATATTAAATAAATGTTCTATAGAACCTAAACCTGCTTCAGCTGCATCAATCTGATTCATATCAGGCGGAATATGCCCGGAGGTGACAATAGATTTCTCTTTAGCATATCGTATTATTTCTTTAAAAACATCTGATGGGATATTCTGGAATAATTTGACCACCTGAATTTTTTTTGCAATAAGAGAATCTATAGTAGGAATAACGTCTTCCATCTCATTTATGACTACAGAGCTGGGAAAACGTGCTGAAGCTCCTTCAATAATTACCCCGGAAGAAATAATGGTTGGACCAACAATTTCTTTATTTTTTATTTGACCTTTCCAATGCTTAATAAGCTCATGATTTGTGATTCCCAAATCTCTGATACCCGTAATACCGTAATAGATAAACATCGGGAGATTATCTTGATGTGAATAAGCTCTTATGTGTGCGTGCATATCCCATAACCCCGGGATGATGTATTTTCCCGTACCATCTACAATTTGTTCTGATTGGAGTTTTGTAGTACCATGAGGAATAATACTCTTAATTTTATCTCCATTAATAATAATATCTTGCCCTTGGACAGTTATTCCTTTTTCTACATCAACAACTTCAATATTGGAGATAATAAGATCTCCCGTTTCTGTTTTTTTACAGGAGAAAAACAAACTTGTTATAATTAGTAAAAGCAGAAGATTACGAATAGAATGATATTTCATAATTGTGTTTTTCTCAAAAGTAAATATCTGAAAAGGTTTATAAAGAGTAATCATAGTTTTTTAAATAAATATTGAGATCTTTAAATAAATATAACTTTTTGCATTTTGGCTTAGATATCGACTTTAATTCTTTTTTTAGATATTTTTACCTAAATTAGGCTATAATTGCTGAAGATTTAAACAAGAATAATTGTTTTTGATACAATAATTGTTATTTATGATAGGTTAATGATTATGAAAATAACTTGTTTTTATTAATTTTACAGCAGGAACGAAAGACTAAATTCTCTTAAGACTATGGACGACCTTATAAATAAAGCACTAGAGTTTGAAAATCGAAAGATGAGTAATATGTCTACAAGTGATAGAGTGGAAGCTTCAAGAGAGGCTAAGGAAATTATTTTAGCGATTAATGAAATTTATAAAGAAACTAAGGAAAAAGATTTAATGGATCTTATGAAGCGTTTGACAGAAAAGAAGAAAAAGATAGAAAAACGTTTAAAAGGAATGCCGGAAGTATAGATACAGAAATTCTATTATATATAAAACCCACAACTTTTGTTGTGGGTTTATTTTTATAAAGAGGTATCAAAATTTAATTTAACCATTTTCTGATTAATGTCCATGGCCATCTTCATCTCCTCCTAATGAATTTTTAAGTGTCGAAATAATAGTATACGCGTTTTGTATTACTATGTTATGAGTATTGTTTAGCTCTGTTTCCGAAAATGTTATCGTAGTAAAACCATCTTGTTCAATTCCTTTTTTAATTGCTATCAGATTAAAAATAATAGTATTATCACTTTTGTTTTGCTCCATTATCAGGTAATCTTTTCCATCAAATGTTACTATGGCTTCAGAAGGAATAACCTTTTGTAATGTAGTACTCGATTCAATACGAGCCTTGACATACATTTCTGGTAATAATCCTTGCATACTTGTTTCATCAATGTCGCAATGTACTATGATAACTCTATCGTTTCCTGAAGCTTTACCTATTTGATGAATGATTGCTGCTCTTTTAAAATTATTCTCATTGGCTAATGAAAAACGTACTTTTTGCCCGATCACCAGAGATTTTATATTGCTTTCATAGGCATTTAATTCTAAGTGAATTTTTTCAGTATTGACTATTTCAAAAATTACATCGGTAGCGGTGACATAATCTCCAATAATAGCATTGCTCGATTTTATAAAACCATTTATAGGAGCATATAAGTTAACTGTTTTAGAGATGTTACCTGATTTAACATTATTCTTATTGATACCAATAAGGTCTAACTTTTGTTCCAATCCACTTACTTTGGCTTGTAATATTTTGAATTGTGAAGCTACTTTTTGAAATGTTTTTTCAGAATTGATATCTTGTTCTCTAAGTTCTTTTTGACGCTCATATTCTAGTTTGGCAAATTGTAATTTACCTAAACTTTCGAGATAATCTTGTTGCATGTCGATAAACGCTATATTTTCAATAGTAGCTAAAACTTGCCCTTTTTTTACGGGAGTACCTATTATGAGGCCGGCTGTCTTTATATAACCTCCAAGTTGAGCTGAAACCAAAGCAATATTAGAAGGATCAACTTCTATCTTTCCATTTAACTTTATAACATCACTTATGTTGCGTTGTTCAATACCTCCTGTTTTTATACCCGCTAAAGCATATTGACTTTTAGAAAAAGTTACTGTTTTTATCTCTTCAGACCTTGAGTGTTCATCTTCGTGAGTTTCTGCACTGGCGTTTTTTTCACCACAAGATGTTAGTAAAATGATAATAGACAGTATTGCGATACTGTTTTTTAATATTTTAAAGTTCATTGTTGTTTTCTTTTGATTCATCATTGTTATTTCTTTCCTAAAAGTGTTTCTATAGCAATAACCGATTGGTTATTTAGATAAATAGCTTCCAGGTATTCTGTTTGGATAGCAATTGCCAAGGCTAAATTTTGGAGGTATTGAGTATACGATACATCTCCGCTTTTAAAGCTCTTGCTTGAAGTTTCTATAAGTAAATCGGCTTGTGGTAAAGCTGTCTTTTCATAGTACATTATGGTATTACTATATTTTTTATATGTGTTGAAATATTCATGTAAAACACTTTCTTGTTCAATTTTAGCAAGCTGTAATTCACTTTTCGATATATTCTCTTTCAATTTAGCCTGTTTTATTTTTGAACGGATTCCTCCAGGAAAAATAGGAATGGCCAACCCGGCCCTGAATGAAGAAAAACGATCTGATGTTCCAAATTGTAACGTACTATTATCAGCTTGCGGAACACCCGAAAACGTCTGATTTGTATATCCTAAAAGTATATCTGGCAACATTTTGCTTTGTGCCACTTTTGTTTCTTTTTCACTTACCTTGGTTTTATTCTCCAAATATTGAATCAAAGGAATTCCGTTTACATCTGTTTGTATTGAAGATATCTTGAGAGGAGTATCTTTAAAATTATCAACAGTAACTGTAATATTATCTGTCGTATGTAATAAACTTTGAAGTTGCTTTTTAGCAATAGCTATGTCTATGATGTTTTGAGATAATAAATTTTGCATTTTCATTGCTTGTGTAGCAGATGTGATGCTTTCTAATTTGGTAGACTCTCCCGATTCATAACGTTTAGAACTGATGAAAGACAAGTTTTTATAGATACTATCCTGCTTTATCAAAAGTTCCTGTTTAGCTAATTGCATGGCATAGTAATAATAGGCAGTTTTTACTTTGCCTATTAATGCTGACATTTCTAAAACATTATAACTTTTGACCGTAGCTATTTTGGCTTTAGCTAATTTATTTTGATTGCTATATACCGTAGGAAACCCCAAACGTTGCGATATAGAAATAGAATTATCATTAGCGTCAGGATTATTGAATTCTCCATACCTATACAAGATTTCAGTCTTAGGTAAGTTAATAGCCTCACCTTTAGCTGCTTTTTCTGTTTCTAACCTGTAATTAGCAATTTTGACACTTTTATTATTTTGTATTGCTTCTTCAATTGCATTTTCAAGAGTAATAATACGGGTTTTTACGTGTTCTTGTGCCTGTATTTGTGTTACTGGAAATAATAACCCGATTAATAGTATAATTGTGGACACATTACCTGTAGTTTTTAATCTCATACGTTTTCTGCCTCCAGAAAAATAAATATATAATATTGGGAGGATGACGAGTGTTAAAACGGTTGCGGTAAATAAACCACCAATAACCACAGTAGCAAGCGGACGTTGTACTTCTGCACCGGATGTATTTGATAATGCCATAGGTAAAAAACCTAAAGAAGCTACCAGTGCAGTCATTAATACAGGGCGTAACCTTGTTTTTGTACCTTGAATGACGCGATCAAAAACACTATTAACCCCATCTTTTTCTAATCGGTTAAACTCTGCAATTAATACGATTCCATTTAAAACAGCTACCCCAAATAAGGCAATAAAACCTATACCGGCAGATATGCTAAATGGCATGCCTCGTATAAGTAATGCAAAAACACCTCCAATTGCAGAAAGAGGAATTGCGGTAAAAATGAGTAAACTTTGTTTTATAGATTTAAAAGTAAAATATAATAGAAGTAAGATGAGCAGTAAAGCAGCAGGGACTGCAACCCCTAATCGTTTATTTGCTTCTTGTAGATTTTTGAATTGTCCGCCATAAGTAATGTAATACCCTGCAGGCATATTTATCTTTGTATTGATGATAGCTTTTATATCGGCTATTATACTCTTGACATCTCTGTTACGTACATTAAATCCAACAATAATTCTACGTTTGGCATCATCACGCTGAATTTGTACCGGGCCTGGTTTGTAATCAATAGTTGCAACCTCTGAAAGCGGAATTTGCTTACCAGAAGCTGAGGTTACAAAAATATTACTCACATCGTCAATAGCTACTCTATAGGCTTTATCCAAGCGTACAGTCAGGTCGAAACGACGTTCGCCTTCGTAAATCAATCCTGCCGATTTCCCGGCAAATGATGTTGATATCACGGTATTGATATCTTCTATATTCATACCGTATTGTGCAATTTTGTCACGATTCATTATAATCTGAATTTGTGGTAAACCAGTGACTTCTTCTACATACAAGTCTTCAACACCTTCAACAGACCTTATGTTATTCCCCACTTTATTTGCTAGCTCTGACAGGATATCTAAGTTTTCTCCGTAAATCTTCAATACTACATCTTGTTTAGCTCCCGTGAGCATCTCATTGAATCGCATTTGTATAGGTTGCTGAAAACCAAAAGTTGCATATGGAATAACAGTAAGCTTTTCTTCCATTCTTGCTGCCAGTTCTTCACGAGTACTGGCTACTTTCCATTTATTTTTATCCTTTAGAATGATCATCATATCTCCGGCATGGATTGGCATTGGATCTGTAGGGATTTCCCCGGAACCAATTTTATTGACCACCTGTTTGACTTCATTTGGAAAATTTTCTAAAATTATCTTTTGAGCTTTAGCAGATACTTCTATTGATTGTTGAAGAGAACTACCTACAGGTAAACGAGTTTCAACGGCAAAATCCCCTTCGTCTAATTGCGGAATGAATTCTCCTCCCATACGGTTAAATACAATTAATGAAACAATAAATAAAATGATGCTAACAACCATAACTAATGCTTTTTTTTGTATAGCAAAACGAATGACTGGAGCATAGACTTTTTGAAAGAAATCCATTATTTTATCTGAGAATGTACGCCTGTATTCAGTTTTTTTACTCAAAACCAAAGCCGACATCATAGGAACATAAGTGAGTGATAATAAGAAAGCTCCCAGGATGGCAAAAGAAACAGTTTGTGCCATAGGAGTAAACATTTTTCCTTCTATGCCTACTAATGCTAAAATTGGGAGGTAGACAATAAGTATGATGATTTCTCCGAAAGCAGCTGCAGAACGAATTTTACTTGAAGATTGATATACTTCTTCGTCCATTTGTGCCTGTGATAATTTTGTAATCCCTGTGTATTTGGTTTTACTCAAAAGAATTCCATGCATAACAGCTTCAACAATAATAACTGCACCATCTACTATAAGCCCGAAATCAATAGCTCCCAGGCTCATTAAATTCCCTGATACACCAAAGAAGCGCATCATTCCAATAGCAAATAACATGGATAGAGGGATAACTGAAGCAACAACTAAACCACCACGTAAGTTCCCTAAAAATAGGATCAGTACAAAAATAACAATTAAAGCACCCTCTGCCAGATTAGTAGTCACAGTATGTATTGCTCTGTCTACTAATCCTTTTCTATCAAGGTAAGGTTCAATAGTGACACCTTCAGGGAGTGTGGTTTTTATTTGCTCTATTTTATCTTTTACATTTAAAATGACCTGAGAAGAATTTGCCCCTTTAAGCATTAAAACAATACCAGTTACCACTTCACCATCTCCGTTTCTGGTAGCAGCTCCATAACGTACACCATGCCCAATTTGAACCTTAGCAACATCTCTTACCAATATTGGTATACCTTTTTGATTAATTTTGATGACAATTTTTTCAATGTCTTCAATATTTTTTATCAATCCTTCGCTTCGAATAAAAATAGCATTCGGATTTTTATCAATATATGCCCCTCCGGTATTTTGATTATTTTTTTCAAGTGCTCTGAATAATTCGGATATGGATGTATTCATACTTTGCAATCGATTAGGATCTATTGCAATTTGATATTGCTTTAAAAATCCTCCAAAACCACTCACTTCAGCTACACCCTCGGTTCCTAATAGTTGTCGTTTTATGATCCAATCCTGTATAGTGCGTAGTTTGGTAGCATCGTATTGATCTTCATAACCTTTTTCTGGCCTGACTACGTATTGATAAATTTCTCCTAACCCTGTGGTTACAGGAGTCATTTCCGGAATACCAATACCTTGCGGAATATCTTTGACAGCAAATGATAAACGTTCCTGGACTTGTTGCCTTGCCCAATATAAATCTACATTTTCTTCGAAGACAATGGTTACTATGGAAAGTCCGAAACGTGAAAATGAACGCATTTCATTAATATTTGGGATACTTACCATAGACTGTTCAACAGGAAAAGTGACCAATTGCTCTACTTCCTGAGCAGCTAATGTTGGCGATACTGTAATAATCATTACTTGATTATCTGTAATATCAGGGACAGCATCTATGGGTAGTTTCGTCAGGGAATATGACCCCCAGATAATCAAAACCAATGTGAATAATCCGATAACCAGCTTATTGGTTATCGAAAACTTAATTATTTTATCTAACATTGAATAATATAGGTTTAATTAAATTTTCCGATGAGATTCCGATATTACAGAATCGCTCGAAACAATAAAGTTTTAAGTAATAAAGTTTGAAAAGGACATAGGTATCCTATAAAAAACTGAATTAAACCCTGGGAGGCTGAAATAAAGAATTGGAAACACTTTGTAATCTGTTATTATGATACGAGAAGATAGGAGAAAAAACGTCTTCAGATAACAGATCGTAAGCCAATAAATTAACCGTATTAATACTTATTTGACAGCATTGACAGGAGCAAAAAGAAGAACAAAGATCTATTTCACCTGAGTGCTGATTATTTTTTTGTGTAAAAGTGATCTCATCTCCGGTAATAATATCGTCATCACAAGTGTCATCATTACAAGTGACTAATGATAACCCCAGAATATAAACCGATAATATTACTGTAAAAAATTTCACATAACAAAGGTAACCAATAATTAATAAAACCCGGTTGCTAGAAAGTTTAATAATTAAAGTTTAAGCTTTCATTTTTATTTATTTCGATAGCTTGTTTTACAAAGTGGTTGATAACTGCTTTATTATATCCTTTTAAAGAAAGTGTTTTAACCGATTCTCTGTTATCATGCAAAAGATGAAAAATGTCATTTAATTTAGAGCCTTTTAAAAAACTGATAGCTACTCCATATGGCATAGTTTTTATGTGGCAAACACCACTTTTATTGTAAGAATATGTAGTGATATCTTCTTTTTTAATTTCTGTTATTCCCGGATTAGAGAGTAACAAGTCTCTTATTTTTAGGAACAAGTCTTTGTTCTTCGATTGTATATCTTTATCGAATTGCATTTTAATTTAATATTAAATAGTAAATGATTTAATTGTCCTTATAAGGACAAGAAGCAAAATAATCCTGGATGCTAAATTTTCTGTCTTCAAATTTATCGGGCAGAATCTTAAAATGCCTTATTCTATCTATTCTGAAAGCTCTCATTTCTGTACGCAAATGACACCATGCTATTAAAATCCATTTGTTATTTGTAGAATACATAGCACAGGGTTCAATCTTTCTAAAAGAAACTGTTGGGTCGTTTGCTTTTTGATAATTAATTTCAATAAAATTAAAATTGGTTATTGCCAGCTGTATTTCAGATAAAGCATTACTTGCCAATTCTTCATATTCCCAATTGAAAACATAAATTTTGTCATTTAATAACTCGCTCTTTTCCTGGATAGAAGTCCTGAAAACCGATTTAATTTTTGTCAACGCTTCATTAAAATCGGTAACAAAAGATACATCTTTGGATTGATTGATTATATGTTGTGCAGTTATTAATGCATTAGCTTGTTTCTCTGTAAATTGCACAGGAGCCACAGTATAATTATCTACCAGGCTATATCCTCTTCCTTCAATAGAAAATACCGGTATTCCCGCTTCTTCTAGTTTTCTGATATCCCTGTAAATGGTTCTTACACTCACATTAAATTTATCTGCCAATTCAGTAGCAGTTAATAATCGTTTAGATTTTAACAGAGTGAGTAACGATATGAGCCTGGATAATTGTGACATATGAAACAAAGATAGCGAACCCTGTTCAGGATTCGCTAAATTAATCTTAACCCATAGAGTGAAGTGCTACCCGGTTTCCTTCTGTATCTGTAAACTGAGCAATAAAACCATTTTCCTGGATGTCCATTTTTGGCATAATGATTTTTCCGCCAGCTGCTTCAACTCTATCCAGGGGAACTTTCAAATCGTCACCCCCATTTAAATATACAGTAGAACCATCTGTAGATGGTTTTATTCCTTCCATCTGCATTATTGCGCCACCTACTTTTTGGTTTTCCATGTCATATGGAAAAACCCCATACTTTATGTTTTTATCTTCCATATGATGATCTATAATTTCTACTCCTAAAACTTCTGAATAGAATTTTTTAGCCCTTTCGTAATCGTTTACCGGAATTTCAAACCAGTTAATTGCATTTGTCATTGTATTGTAGTTTTAAATTAATAATACCACAAATGTATTTGAGGTTTGGACAGATGGTGTCAGGGGTATTTTTTAATTTATAAAAATGATAGATCAGAACTAATATTTCGTATTGAATGGAGGGAGATGGGATGTATAGAGAAAACTGCAATAAGATTGGAAAGGTTATCGTCTATAGAAATGAAGATGTAATAAAAGAGTCAAAAGATATTTTTTCTACCTGTAAATTAAATAAGAAATACGCTAGTAAAAACTAACGTATTTCTATGATATGTTGAGAGATAATCTAATCGTTTGATAAGATGCTTAAAATATACCAAAACAATAACATGAGGGAAGCAAACAAACCTAGAGAGGCCGCTACATGCTGATGTTCCTGGTATTTATGAATCATATTAGAAGTTTGATATAAGATAGATCCGGATGCTAAAACTATCATACCTACACTAAACCATAACCCTAAATTAAAACCAAAAATAGTTCCGGCTATAATTAGCCCTAATGCGATAAAGAATCCAATGGTGAGTATAGATCTTAAAAAAGAAAAATCTTTTTTGGTTAAAAAAACTACAGCAGATAATCCTGTAAAAAGTGATAACGTTAAAATGGCTGCCTGATTGAGAATATTACTACCTCCTTCATCTGCTACATATACAGCAATGAAAATTAAAGGAATAAAAATAAAAGCCTCTGCGATCACATATAAAATTAGACCTGCATAATGCATTTTGACATCGTCACTCTTTAAAGCTAATTTTTCAGCATAATTAGTCACTAACATAAAGCCACCTAAAAGTAATAACCAGCTGTAACCTCCCGTTAAGGAGATTGCAAAATTGACAATAGCCGGCATTTGAAAGAATAAAGTTTCAACAAGTATAAATAATAATACAGCTCCCGCTAAGTGAGTATATGTTTTTTTGTAAAACGAAACCCTGGATTGGTCATCCAATTGAGCTATTACTTTAAAATCAGGCTGTACCTGTTGTTGATCGTTGTTTTCCATAAGGTATATTTATTTGGTTAATTTTTTAAGATTTTTCTTTCTTAAAAAGAAGGATTGAAGATACTAAATAATATTTAATAATCAATATTCAACATTTTTAATTTTTAATAAACGAGAAATGGACTTTCCTTTTTATATGGATTTGAAAGGCTTTTGAATAATATTTTTTATTATTACTACTTGATTAGTACAATAATTGGTATGACATGCTAATAATGATGTTTAAAAGATTACATACATAGTGGCAAAAGATTTAATCAGGAAAGTATTTTTTATAGTACCCCCGGAAGTACAATTACTTGACATAACCGGGCCTGCTCATATCTTCTATGAAGCAAAAGCTTCCGGAGCTAAAATTGAATTAATTTACCTTAATATGCACGGTAAAAGTGCAGAAATGTCTGGAGCTGGTGTTTCATTAGGTAATCTTCAGGATTATAAAAAAATTAGAACAAGTGAAAACGACTGGATTATTATTCCGGGAATAGAATCAAATTTAATTTTTAATAATTATTTTAAAGCTAATTTTAAGGAGTTTTATAATTGGCTTCAGAAACAACAAATGCTTGGTGCAAAAATATGTTCGGTTTGTACGGGCCTATATTTACTTGCTTATGCAGATGTTTTGAATGAAAAAAACTGTACCACTCACTGGAAATATTTTAATCATTTTGAAGAAGAGTTTCCTAACATCAAAATTCATAAGAACAGATTATTTGTTAAAGATCAGAATATTTACTCCAGTGCGGGAGTTTCATCGGGAATAGACTTGTCACTTTACCTTTTGGAAGAAGCATACGGACCATTATTTGCTATTAAAATAGCCAAAGAAGTATTGATTTATTTAAGGAGAGCAGAAGGAGATCCGCAATTGAGTATTTTTTTAGAATATAGAAATCATCTGGAAGAAAGAATTCACAATATTCAAAATTATTTATCAGAGCATTTTAATAAAGGCCTGAATATTTTACAATTGGCAGAAATGATTCACATGAGCCCTAGAAACCTTACTCGACTATTTAAGAAGCATACCGGAATTACGATAGGCGGATATATTGAAAAATTGCGTGTAGAAAAAGCTATTCATTTAATGTCTGAAGGCAATAAACTAGAAGCCATAGCCAGAGAATGCGGAGTTTCAAGGAATCAATTAACCAACCTTTTGAAAAAACATCGTTCAAGTTTGCCAACAAATATGTCCTGATTCTGGTCAAGAATGTCCTTTTCTGAGAATGTTACTAAAGTTAGTTTTGTCTTCATAGTTTTAATTGGATATTTCTACTGCCAAAGTAGAATAGAACTTTAAATAAAATAGATATGAAGAGATTGCTTTTTTATACTGTAACTATTTTGTATTCGGGATTTATTTTTGGGCAACAATCTAACATTTTATTAAAAACAGGATCAGCCGGAGAGATAATAGAAGGATCAATAGATAATCTCATAGCATCAATTCGACAGGGAAATGAAATAAGAGTAGGGTGGAAGTTAGATATAGATAATGATAGTATCCCAGATTTAGAACATTGGGTAGATGCAAGTTTTATTAGTATCTTAAACGGACATGTATTTAACCAGATAACACCTATTTACATGCAGTTACCCAAAATTGAGATCCCACAAATCGATATTCATCAATCTTCGATAATGTGGACTGCAGTTATTGGAACCAATGGAAAGTTAGTCAGTAGATTTATTTTTCCAGAGTTGGATAAAATAGAAGACGAGAATAGAAGAAAAGGAATGGAAGAAATATTAAAAATTGAAGAAAATGTTGTACCTACTATTTGGGCTGAAAAAAAACAATAAACTTTTTTTCATTGCCTTTACTTTCATCCTATTCCTGGGATGTACCTCAAAAACAGATAAAACCACAAATCATATAGATATTGATGAACTTTTTACAGGATATAATGATAAAACTCCCGGATATGCATTAGGAATTATAAAAAATGGAGAATTAATATATACTAAAGGATTCGGTTTAGCCAATCTGGATTATAATATTCGTTTAACTGATAGTTCAGCTTTTTATATTGGCAGTATGGCTAAGCAATTTACAGCAGCTGCTCTATTAGTACTGGAAGCTGAAGAGAAATTGGATTTTAAGAGGAATGTTAATGACTATTTGCCCGATTTTCCTACGTATAAATATCCAATTACCATTGAACATCTTGTTCATCATACAAGTGGAATCAGGGAAACAAATTCACTGCAACTTTTTCAAGGTATAGACCGAAAATTTGAAGCAACTTTTACTACAGACGATCTTTATGAGTTAGTGAAAAATCAAAAGGATTTGAATTTTCAGCCAGGAACAGAATATCGCTACAGTAGTGGTGGGTATGCTGTTCTTGCTAAAGTTATAGAGAAGGTTAGCGGAATGTCTTTTCGTGATTTTTTACAAGAGAAAATCTTTAATCGGCTAGATATGGATAATACATTTGTCAGTGATAACCACAATGATGTAGTACCCAATCGTGTTATCAGTTATTGGCCAGTAGATAAAGACAAATGGGAAAGAAGAAATCTTGTTTTTGATGCATATGGTGATGGAGGGATTATCACTACAGTAAAAGATTTAACAAAATGGGATAAAGCTTTTTATGCAGATTTACTTGGTGTTAAAGATTTTGAACAAAAAATGTATCAGAAAGGGGTTTTGAATAATAATAGAGAAATTGAATATGCAAGAGCCTTACAAATCAGAAAATACAGAGGGCAGACGATGATTACTCATAATGGAGGTATGTTGGGGTTTCGGGTAGATATGGTACGATTTCCAGAACAAAATACTACTATAATATTATTGGGAAATTCAGCTTTTATGGACCCTACAGGAGATGCCTTAAAAGTAGCAGATATCGTATTAAAAGATGCGTTAGATACAGAGCAGGTTGTACCTGTAAGTTCAAATACTATAAAACCTGTTGATCTACCTGCGGATGCTTTAAGAGAAAAAGAAGGATTTTACTGGACAGATCAGATGAACTACTTTAGAAGAATTACTTTTAATAACGATAGTTTATTTTTGGATAGTGGAAACCTTGAATATAAAAATTATTTGGTTCCGATGAATGCAAATGAATTTTCTCTTGAAGGATTCTCTCCTGAAACCAGGCTGATATTTAATGTAAATTCAAAGAACGGGAATAATAATTTAACCATTAAAAGCGAAGGATTAGAACGAAGTTTTCGTTTGTTTGACCCGGAAAACCCAAAAGAAATAGAAGAATTGTCTATCTATGAAGGCACTTACAGAAGTGAAGAATTAAAAAGCCTGTATACGATTTTTGAAAAAGAGGATATATTATTTCTTCAGATTAATGAGAATCATCCGATTCAAATATTTCCAACGATACAAAACGGAGTTGTTTGGAATGGAAAAGAAATGCTATGGATAGGCTTTGGAGAGATTAAGCTTCAGTTTGACAATCAAAGAAATGTAACAGGTTTAATAATTGGAGATCAACGTGTAAGCGGAGTATCATTTAAGAAAATCGATAATGCAGAATAATCATCAAATAATACATTTTAGCAAGAATAACATTTTGACAAGATCATTTAATCAATGGTTTTTCAGTATACTTTTTAGTTTAATTTGTCTGCCTTTTTACGGACAAGAGGCAAAAAATGAACCTGTTGAAATTTTGATATTAGGAACACTACATTTTAATCAGTTTCAAAATAAAACGTCAGAACAAACAGATTTCACAAGTCAATTAAGACAACAAGAGTTTTTAGAAGTTACCAAAAAATTAAAGATGTTTCATCCGGATGCTATTTTTGTCGAGAGAGAACCTAAAAATCAGAAACATATAGATAGCCTATATCAAATGAGAGATTTTGATTATACTACATTAAAAAATGGTGTAAGTGAGTTGTATCAAATAGGATTTAGACTAGCCAAATCGATTAATTTGAAGACAGTTTATGGAGTAGATTATTACGAAAGCGTTTCACAAGATTTGTTTGAAAAAGGAACAAACCTTCAAATATTTAAAGATTCATTAAAAGCTTTTCAGAATAAAGGAAGGTCGATTACCAGAAGTTTTTTAAAAGGAGAACGTACAATTCGAGAATTTTTGATCGAATTAAACCTTCCTGAAAATATCAAATTGTCGCATAGATTACTTTTTAATACCCCGGCTTATGTAACTAACGGAAACTTTAAGAATGATAAGAATTTTGATGCTGTTGATCATACATATATTGGGGCCGAATATATTTCTTTATTTTATGAGCGAAACTTGAAGATATATACCAACATATTAAATATCCAAAAACAAACCCATGCCAAGCGGATTGTCTTAATCATTGGTCAGGTACATGTTGGAGTTTTAAAAGAAATTATTGGAAATAATCCTAATTACAAAGTTATTTCTGCTAATAAATATTTAATGAAATAGAGAAAAGAGAGTATCCTTGTTAATAGTATTTGTAAGCATATTTCATATCCTTTTTTAAATAGAAAAGCCCATTCAGATTTCTAAATGGACTTTAATGTTCAGACTAATTAAATATGAAAAGATATTCTCCTTATTAAAATGATGTTTGCCCTGCATTAGGATTGTATACATAATTAAATGTATAAAAACGAGCTGCATCAGATGAAGGATCTGGGCTTGAAGGTGCATTTTGATAATAGCTTAAAACTTCAACTTTAGCATACTTCCCGTCACGAGTTCTAAATACCAGTACTTTTCCGGGAATAGGAGTTATGATATTGGTCATGAAGTTATAATTATACCAGCCATTATCACTTCCTGTGGGTATTGCAAAAGAAGCATCACTATCCTGGTTAAATGTCAACCCTTCTGCACTGGTAACACTTGCAAATGTACCGTTAACAATTGCAACTCCTGCATTACCGTTACGTGCAGGCTCATCTGCTGTACCGGTTACATTACCTCCGTTTACTGCAATAGTAGTACCTCGAAAAGCGATATCCCAGTCTGTATCACTTGTGGTAACAGCACCGGTTTCGAAATTGAATTTTGTAAATGGACCACCAATTGGGCCTTGTCCCTGTCCTCCGGTTTGAGGCGCCGGAAGATTAGTAAAACGTACAGATTGTACAGAATTTAAATCTGCTCCATCATCATCACTACTACACGATATTAGTAATAGACTCAAAGTAAAAAATAATAAACTGACTTTTTTCATTTTTGTTTGTATTTAAATATTAGAATTGATAATTAATTTTTAGATATCCTTGTATACCTGGGAGTGTCGGGATATTTTCATCAGTATAATTGAATAGGTTATTGGCACCTGCCTGTAGCGTAAAGTGCTCATAAATTCTCTTACTTGCAGCTATATTTGTAGTCATAAAACCATCTACAAAGCTGGTATCATATGTATCGATTAATCCGTTACCATTTGTATCGAATAATACGTACTTGCTTCTGTATAAAACCCTCAGGTTAACATTTGCTTTCATTGTAGGCAGGTCATAAAAGACTTTGAAATTTGCATTATGCCTGGAGCGATTTACCAAACCAAAATAGTCAGAACGATTAACCAATACTGTTTGATTTGTTTGCGGATCACGTGCAAATACTTCTCCATTTTTTACCTGATCTTCCTTTGTTTTATCAAAAGCAAATAAAAGTTGGTATCCACCACTAATATTTAAGTTTTTTATAAACCTGTAACTGGTATTAAGTTCCAGACCAGTAGTGTATATTTCATCAAAATTGACATAGCTGAATACGTTTTGACCATTAGTTTTTCTTGCAATGATTCTGGTATCAATTAAGTTGGAAAAGTCATTTCTAAAGAAATTGATTTCAGAATTCCATTTTCCTTTTCTGTAAGTTGCTCCTATATTATAACCGATAGAGCTTTCTGCTTCAAGCGGATCTTCCAAATCACTATTAGACACAACAACATCCAGAATCTGCCCCAATTGCTGAAGCTCCTGGAGCCTTGCAATTGCAACATTGTATCCTAATACTGTATACCCCACGGCAGAATTTGTAAAATCAAAATACAATTGTCTGAAATCTGGTGCCTTAAAACCATAGCCAACAGATACTTTTGTGGCCAGGTAGTCATTAATACGGTAACGAACCGCCAGTTTAGGACTCAATTGATTGCTGTATTCAGAATGATTGTCAAATCGAACTCCAGCTATTACATTTAGCCTGTCAAGAAGATTGATATCGTATTGTGCATATAGGTATTGAGAATTGAAATTGACTCTTTCATCAAAAAAAGTACGATCTAGCTCATCGTATTGAAAACCAGCTCCAGAGGTTAGCTTGCTGTTATTTTTAAAAGTATAAGTACCTCGTATTTCAGGCCTGAAAAGTTTTTGATCAAAATCACTATCATTTAAAATATTATTAGAGATAGGATCTAAAAGCTTTTCGTTTGCTGTATAATTAGTATAATATAATTCATAAGAGGCCGACAAGTTTTCTTGCCATTCGTGATCTAACCTCATATGTGCATTCCACTCCCTTTCTTTACTGTCTCCTTCAAACTGGGTATTGTTAAATACAAATCCAGCATCTTGTACTTGATCATAGAACCTGGCAGAGGAGAATAATGATAATTTATCTGAGAGATCGTAATACAATCTCCCGTTTAATGTATAATTCTCAAAAGGATTTACTGTTTGTCCGTCTGCATCCGGATTCAAATCGTATCCTTCACTGGAAAAGCGATTGGCAAAGAAGGCGTAACGGAATTTATCTTTACCTTGTTTGATATCGAAGTTGATATCCTGTTGCGTAAAACTACCTATCCTGTAAGAAGTGTTACCGGTCAAATCCTGGCTTTCCGGTTTTTCGGTAATAATATTTATGACACCTCCCAGGGCCTCAGAACCGTATAAACTACTCGATGGCCCCTTTACAACTTCAATTTGTTTGATATTACCTACAGTAAGTCTACTCAGATCAAAATTACCGGAGCGACGGCCTACAAGAGGAACACCATCTATAAGTATTAAAATATAGTCTGAAGCTATACCCTGTATTTGAACTCCTTCAAAACCACTCTGATCGGCTACCGTGATGATACCGGTTTGTTCATTTAATATTTCATTCAAACGGACAGTTCCTGAGGTTGCTATAGTGTTCTGTGTTACTAAAGAAACAGGTAAAGGCAAAGACGAAAGTTGACGCACAGTTCTGGTTGCAGTTAGTACTACTTCTGGTATTCTTGTGACTTTGGTTGTATCTCTCTCGGTTTGTTGTGATTGTACATTAAAAAAACTGGTTAAAATTATAATATTGATTATTAGTTGTTTATGGTTCATTTTGTTTAGAATGATTCTTAATAATTGCAAATATATAAACTATTCTTATTTAGAATAAATAAAAATAACTATTTTTGTATCCGAATTAATAAATCAATTTATCAAACCATGAAAACAACAATTTCAGTACTATTTACTTTTTTAATGATTTTTTCTGCTGAAGCTCAAAGCAAGAAAAAGAAGGATATTGAAGCCATAAAAAAAATGTGCGGCTGTTTTGAGGTGACCTTTAATTTTGCTGAAACTTTTAATTATAGCAGTGATTCTTTATATAAACCATCTAAGACCAAAACAGATAAAGGATTGGAATGGGCACAGTTGGTTGTAGATCAAAACGATAAAATTTCTATACAACATCTATTACAGGTAGGTAATCCATCAGAACCATATATAGTAAAACACTGGAGACAAGATTGGTTATATGAAAACACAGATTTTTATATGTATAACGCAGATAATAACTGGAAATACACACAAAAACCTAAAGCTGCTGTGAAAGGACAGTGGACTCAAAAAGTTTTTCAGGTAGACGACAGTCCGAGGTATGAAGGATCCGCAACCTGGGTTCATATAGATGGTAAAAGTTTTTGGGAAAACAAAACAGATGCTCCATTACCAAGAAGAGAATATACTACAAGAAGTGATTATAATTTAACAGTAAGAGGAAACAGGCATGAAACTACCAATTATGGCTGGGTACATGATCAGGATAATGATAAAGTAGTTCGTGAAAACGGGAAAGACGACATTTTGGTTGCTAAAGAAAAAGGATACAACACCTATGTTAAAGTTGATGATAGCAGATGTGCAGCTGCAGCAAAATGGTGGAAAAAACATTACGACAAGTGGGGGATGGTTAGAGCTAAATGGAGTGAAGTTTATAACCGTAAAAAAGACCTGTCTTTGGAACCTAAAGTAGACAATAAAGCATTGTACAAGCATCTTTTTTCTGATGAGTATCAATCAGAAGAAAAAATTAATACTGTTATAGAATCCTTCGTAAAAAAATAATTGAAATGAATTATTTAAGAAAGAATATATTTTTAGTCATTGTTTTGATAGTTACCCTTGGTTTTAGCCAGGAAAACAATGCCTTTTGGGACCGTACATTTTGGAAATCTAATCCTGATATAACTGAAATTGATAAAAAAATTGCAGAAGGGAATGATGTTAGTGCTTTAAATCCGAATGCCTTTGATGCTGTTACGTATGCACTATTAGAAAAAGTTGATAATAAGACAATTAAGTATTTATTAAGCAAAAAAGGAAATGGAGTTAATAAATTAACACATGACGGTAGAACTTATATTTTTTGGGCAGCTTACAGGGATAACCTGGAAATGATGAAATACCTCGTAAGTAAAGGAGCCAGAACAGATGTAATAGATAGTCATGGCTATTCAGTAATCAACTTTGCAGCTGTAACCGGACAATTGAATACTGAGATATACGATTTCTGTATTGCTAACGGAGCCGATATTAAAAATGAGAAAAATCACGATGGGGCCAATGCATTATTGTTAATCGCTCCTTTTCTTACAGATTATGAATTAGTAACCTATTTTGTTGATAAAGGGATAGATTTACTGAGTACAGATGATCAGGGAAACGGTATTTTTAATTATGCTGCAAAAAAAGGAAATCAGAAGATGATGAACCTCCTGATCAAAAAAGGAGTTCCGTATAAAAATTTGAATAGAGAAGGAGGTAATGCTATGATCTTTGCCAGCCAGGGAACCAGGGGAAGTTCTAATACCTTAGAAGCCTATAAATATCTTGAAAGCCTGGGAATCAAAGCTAATGTAACTACAGATAAAGGGATTACTCCGTTACATGCCTTGTCTTACAGAAACAAAGATACTTCTATTTTTAAATACTTTTTGAGTAAAGGCGTAGATATAAATCAGCCAAACGAAGAAGGAAATACTGTGTTTTTGAATGCTGCGTACCTGAATAATTTAGAGATTGTTTCACTTTTGGCAGAGCATGTGACCGATATTAATCATAAAAATAAAGAAGGTAAGACCGCATTAATGTTGGCAGTATCTCGTAATAACCTGGAGGTGGTTAATTATTTGTTGGATAAAGGAGCAGATCTTTTTGCTAAAGATGCAGAAGGAAATACACTTTCTTACTACCTGTTAAATGCTTTTAATGCTAAAAGAACAAAAGCCTTTGAAGAAAAACTTACCGCATTACAGGAAAAAGGATTTAAAGTTGCCAAAAAACAATCTGGAGGAAATACGCTTTACCATCTTGCAGCTAAGAAGAATGATTTGGCATTATTAAAGAGAGTAAGCGCTTTTAATATCCCTGTTAATACGGTTAATCAAGATGGGTATACAGCATTGCATATTGCAGCAATGAAATCTGATAATGACAATATTCTGAAATACCTAATTGCTAAGGGAGCTGATAAAAATATCAAAACGAATTTTGATGAGTCAGTCTACGATCTGGCAAACGAAAATGAACTATTACAAAAAAATGAAATAACGTTAAGCTTTTTGAAATAAGATGAAGACAGTTATAAAAAAGATTACAGCATTTGCTTTTTTAGCCCTTGTATTGGTAAGTTTTAAACGTTATGAAGAAACGGCCAGTTACAAATGCCTCATTCAAATGATCAACTATAAAGGAGAAGGAGCCTATCTAGTTGTGTCACTAATGAATGCAGAAAGAGATTATGAAGAAACTCTGTATGTACAGGGAAAAGATAAAGAATGGTATAGTGAAATTACAGAATGGTGGAAGTTCTATGGGAAAAGACGTCCGGATATCGATGCCATTTCGGGAGCTACTATAAGTGGTGGCGAACGTACGATTAGCGTCTTGAAAATACCTGTTGATAAAATAGACAAAGGATATAGTATTCGGTTTGAAACAGCTGTAGAAGATCAGGAATATTACACAAATGATATCCAATTTGAGCTTACTACAGAAAACCTGAAAAAGAAAATGGAAGGGAAGGGTTTTATACGATACATACGTATGTTACCTCAATAACAATCGCATGATAACCTTATGACTGTTTCTATCTGGAGGTATAGCCATATGATACTTGCCATAGTATCTTCTCTTTTTTTAACTCTAGCATCTCTTACAGGAATAGTATTAGCATTTGAACCTATATCAAACGCAATACAACCTTATGCTATAGAAGAAATCAAAGAGATATCTGTTGCCCAGGCTGTGACAGTTCTTAAGGAACGATATGATGAGGTATTTACGTTAGAGGTTGATGAAAATGATTTTGTAACGGCCTCTGTAATAACGGAAGAAGGTAACATTGAAAATATCTATGTGCATCCTGTTTCAGGAGAGAAACTGGCTGTTGTAAAAGAAAAAGCACCAATCTTTACTTTTGTTACAAATTTGCACAGATCCTTATTTCTGAAAAGTATTGGTCGATTTTTTGTAGGACTGTTTTCCTTTTTACTCTGTCTTATTGCAGTTACAGGTTTTTTTCTATTGATTAAGCGACAAGGAGGGTGGAAAAAACTCTTTTCAAAAATTCATAAAGATTATTTTGAATTGCGATATCACGCAATCCTGAGCAGATGGTTTATCATACCTATTGTAATTATAGCCGGAACAGGAGTTTACCTTTCTGCCGAAAAGTTTTCTCTGTTGCCTATAGATGATATTGAACATTCTGTAGAAACAGATGACCAACAAGTTTATGAAAAACACCTTTTAAACGAACTCCCTGTTTTTAGAGATACCCCATTAAACAGTGTACGTAAAATATCTTTTCCGTTTTCAGATGACACAGAAGACTTTTATCAAGTAGAATTCAAAGACAAAGAAATACTGGTACATCAATATACAGGTACTATTGTAAGTGAGATGAATTATCCGTTGGTTAAGATAATGACAGATCTTAGTTTGCTATTGCATACGGGGCGTGGGAGTATATTATGGTCAATAATTTTACTGATTACTACTGGCACTATTCTTTTCTTTATGTATTCAGGATTTGTAATGATAATGAAGAGAAAGAAAAAAGTAAAAACCACAAAACAGTATAAAACTAAAGATGAATGTGAATTTATCATTCTCGTTGGTTCAGAAACCGGGAGTACTTATAACTTTGCCAGGTTATTGTATAATGCTCTGATAGAGGCCGGACAAAATGTTTTTATTGCAGATCTTAACACCTATACGACCTATCAAAAAGCGAAATACTTTATAGTATTGACAGCTACTTACGGAGAGGGGGAAGCAACTACCAATGCACGGAAATTTGAACATAAATTTTCTATGATAACACCAGTTAGTGAAATGAATTTTGCTGTTGTTGGTTTTGGATCTCTTGAATATCTGGATTTTTGTAAATATGCTATTAAAGTAGATGGATTATTACACGGTAACTCAAAATTTAAACCTGTTTTACCATTGTATAAAATTGATAATCAGTCCTCAGAAGCTTTTGATGATTGGGTACAGCAATGGACTTCTCGTATAGGCATCAATCTCAATATAGAAACTTTTGAGCAGGATAGAAGAACGATAAAATTCAAAGTATTGAATACTCCTTCTGTTAATTCGGATAATACGTTTTTATTGAACCTTCTTCCTCAGGAGAAAATAAAATTTCAATCAGGAGATTTACTTGCTATCCGACCAGAAAAAGATGCTAAAGAACGTTTGTATTCAGTTTCTAAAATAGGAAATGAAATCCTTTTAAGCGTTAAAAAACATGAATTAGGATTATGCTCTACATATTTAAGCAAACTCAAAGAAAATGAATTACTGGAAGGTGTGATAAAAACCAATAAAGAATTTCACTTCCCAAAACAGGTATCAGAAATCATTTTTATCAGTAACGGAACCGGTATTGCTCCTTTTCTGGGAATGATCCATGAAAATTTAAATAGGAGAAAAGTGTATTTATATTGGGGAGGCCGCACGCCTGACTCTTTTCGTGTATATAAAGACTTTGTTGGTAGAGGAAAGTTAACAAAGCAATTGGATCATATAAAAATTGCATATTCTCAGGAAAATGATAATAAAGAATATGTCCAGAATTTAATACTGAAAGATACCAGTTTGATATCATCCGTTTTGGAAAGAGGAGGAACAATTATGATATGCGGATCGCTAAAAATGCAAAAAGGAGTACTCGATGTTCTGGAAGAGGTCGTAATGATGAAACTTAATAAGATGTTGAGCGATTTTGAAGACCGGGGACAATTAAAAATGGACTGCTATTAATAAATAATAATTATGTGTCATCAAGTATATACGATAGCTAAAAACTTTCACGGAGAACTTTCAATATGTAAAAGTTGTAATATATATCATTTGAGTTTTAATAACCTGTATTTCGAATTTACAATAGAAGAGATGCATAATTTTAAGAAATATGTTCATGACATTGAGGTAGAATATTGGGAAACCAAATATGAAGGAACGGTTATGAAACGAAAAATCCCAATCCTAACCACACAGCAAAATCTATTATTGATATTTGATAAACAGGAAATTAATGCACTTAAAGATTTGATTTTTGAAAAAACAGTCAAATCTTTTGATGCTTTGTCCGTATCTGATGTTGATTATATTTATTTTTTGAATTAATCATCATCTCTTTGTTTGAAAATGATCTGATTCATAAAAAAATGGTAAGCATTTGGGGCAAGTTTTATATTACATTAATTGATTCTATACCGGCTAATCGTTTTCTAATTTTAGATAAACTATCATCAATTTTTAATTTACTATTTAAGAAAACTGTTTTTAATAAGCCTTCTTCTTCATCTTTTGTATTTACTTGATCTTTAAGCTCAATTTTGTTATTCCCATTTTTAATTAATTGAATTAAACCTTTAGCAGATTTTTTGGTTCCATCATCAGTAATAGGATCTTTGAAAATTTCCCGACCCTTACCATTAATCTCTACATAAGTTGCTTTCATTGCAAAACCAAAAGTATCTCTGGTATTGTATTGATAGGTAAAACTTCCAATCCCGAGTACCACATTTGTAGTAGCAAAGCCCTTTTCTTTAAGACGCTCACATATTTTAGTAGCTCTTTCAATAGTAATGCTATCTCCATAGATAGCTCCTATTTTTGGATTAAGTACTTTATACCCTTGATCATTGATAGTACCTCCAAATTCATCCCATAATAATTCAATAACCCCTTTGGCAATGATTGAATTTTTATGATTACATCCGCAAAGAATATCTGAAGGATCTCCTGAATCTGGACGAATAACTAATTTCCCATTCCGATTTAATATTTCTTTTTTTAGTGCCGGTAAATATTCTGTGAGCACTTTCCATAAATCCCAAGTATCAGAAACAACAGATAAAATACCACTAGGATAAGTGTCTAAAAGCCTTTTAAATGTTCCTATCTCATCCTCTTTGCTTCCAGCACACATTACACTATGTTCTGTTGCATTTACACTACCAATAACCAATTCTTTTGTGACATCAGAATTGTAGTAGGTTTCGTAAGCCTTAGCAACAGGGAGTGAATCACTACCAGAAAATGATAATGCATGCCCCATACCACTTAGAATTGATGATTCAATACCCGACATTCCTCTCATAGAGAAATCATGCCCTTGCCAATCCACAAATTCTAAATTCTCTTTATCGGTTTCTAAAGCAAACTTCAATAGCATTTTTTTGTATTGATTAGCAATTGTAGCCGAAGTACAAGCGTGCCATATAACATTAGATAATAAAGTTTCTAAATAATTGGTTAGCCAGAAAAATTTTGGATGCGTGTTTTTTATTGTAAACATTGGCACTCTGATAGGCACTTCTGTCCCTTCTGGTAATGCTTTAATTTCTATTGGTAAATAACCCAAATCATGAAGTTCTTCTATATGTGAAATATCATAATTAAGATTTAAATAATGATCCACATATTTTTTATATTCTTTTGCGACATCTTCTTTAGGAAGATTAAAAAAATGAGTGTCGAACTGTTTTATTAAATACTCTTTAATAAAATATTGTAATCCAAAAAAAACAACTGAATCAATTCCGGCAATTCTACTTTTTCTAGGTGTAAAATTCGAATATACTAATGTGGTTCCATTTGGATATTGATCTTTGTGTCCTAATTTATACCCGTCTGTTAGAAGTAGTGGGTTCATAATTAATATAATTTGCGTATTATTTACGCAAATATAAAATATTTAATTGATTGATCAAATAATTTGAAGATTTTTTAAGGAATCAAATCATTTATTTCTTCCTTTTTCTTCTGAATATAAAGAGGGGAGTGGATCACTTTGCCAAAATTGTTTAGTATCTATATCCATGATAGTAAGTTTTCCAGTAAAAGCAGCTCCTGTATCGATGTTCCATACATTAATTCCCTGCATTGGAATTTCTGAATCATAGTGTAGTGTAGGTGTATGTCCAATATAAATTTCTGAATATAATTTTAACCTATTAGGGTATAAAGAAGAATGCTTTTTTACTCTTTTGTCCATGACAATAGCCATTTCCCATAATGTGCGATCCCATCTATAATTTGTTTGATACACTTCATTTTCTGGACCTTTCATAGATGAAAACCCAGCATGTATAAATAATCGATTTTGTTCATCTACATAATAATTTTTTAACTCTTTAAAGAACTGAAGATGTTCGTCAAGATTATAATTACCATCTTGATATGAAACTATAGTTTCTTTTCCTCCATTTCTATACCATATATCATTTATATCTCGACCTTTGAGTAACCATTCGTAACACCAAACATCATGATTCCCATTGATGAAAATACATTTTTGTTTTTGATTTAACTCTATAAGATATTTAACAAGTTGAGCTGATTCACTCCAACCATCTACATAATCTCCGAGAAAAATTAAAGTATCTTCTTTTTTTACAGAAGCTCTCTCTAAAACCTGTAATAATGCTCTAAGTCCACCATGTATATCTCCAATAACTAGTGTTCTTTTCATTTTTGTCGATACATAATATCTGTTCGTAAAACATACTTAACTCCAGAAATCAATGGTTTACCTTCATGTCTTAAAGGATGATGGAATATTAGTGCATCCCCTAGTTGTGGGGTAATTGTAATTCCATTCTCAAAATAGGTTTCCCCTCCAACATATCCTTCATTTAAATAAATCAAAAATGAAAAGAAACTACATTCTTTATCATTACGTTCATAACTTCCATCCCGATGCATTTTAAAACGTTGTCCTTTTGAATATTTATAAATTCTAAAAAGCTCATTTAACCCAATAGGAGTATAAATACCAAAATCAGATGGAGCAAAAGGTTGTATTTTTTTCCAAATTGATTCAGCAAGAAACTCATCTTTGAAAAGTAAACGCTCATTGTTTCTAATACCTTTGACGCTTACTTGTTTCCCATCAATATTTACTTTAGCCTCTTCAAAAGAAACTAACTCTCCTTTTTCAATAAATGCATTACACTCTTGTTGAGATAAAAAGTCTTTTACTAAAAATATTTCAGGATGTAAATCTATTTTTTTCATTCTTCAAAGTTTATAAATTCTGACTGCACATTGTCTGTTAACCAGACTCCATTATCAGATCGAAAAAAGGGAATTCCTTGTTTATACATTTCCTCTGATTTTACAATTAAAATAATTGGTTTCCCTCTGCGTGCCCCAACTTTAAAAGCTGTTTCCTTTTCTTCGCTAAGATGTACATGATGCCTCTGCATCTTTAATAACCCTTTCTCTTTTATTGAACCTATGAACTTTTCTACAGTTCCGTGATATAGGAATTCCGGGGGTTGTTTTGGTTTATATTTAAGATCAACATTGATAGAATGCCCTTGATTGGCTCTTATCTTGGTTTCATCATCATTAAATATGAAACGTTGCTTATCATTATTAATCACAACTTCTTTAAGCTCAGCTATATCAATGCTAAAATGATGTTTATTCATTTTATTTAGTAGTTCTTGAACATCTGCCCAACCATTTTCATCTAATTTCAAGCCAATTTTTTCAGGTTGATGCCTGAGAATGAGGCTTAGAAATTTACTTGTTTGTATATTATTATTCATTTTTTCTAATTCAATATTTCCAATTGAGTTTTAAACTCTTCAAAATCATTAATTACTTTAAACAAATTGTGTTCATGTTTAGGAAGTAATGTTGATTGTATTTGGGCTATAATGTCATTCCATAAATCGCCAATAAAAAATAATTTGGGTTGATTTTCAATCTTTTCTTTACGGATAATATCCAATGCCAAAAACACTTCTGATAATGTCCCTATTCCACCTTTTTGTACAATAAAGACATCTGTATTTTCAATAAGTATTTCCAATCGTTCATAAAGCGTTTGAGTGGCTATAGTTTCTGTTAAAAAAGTATTTCCTTCTGCAGAACCAACTTGTTTACAGGTAACACCAATCGCAGTACCTCCTGTTGAGGTAGCTCCTTTGGAAACAGCTTCCATCATTCCTCCATACCCACCGTTTTTTACAATATATCCTTTTTCAGCTAAAAAAGTACCTATTTGAACGGTTTCCAGATATTCTTTAGATGTATTGTTTTTTCCTGAGCCTCCAAAAAGAGCTGCATATTTAACCTTTTTCATGATATGTTTTTTTTATATAATTCAAAGTTCTCTTTATCGTAACAGACAAAGACTACTTCCTCAAATTGATCTTTTGATTTAAATTGGTTGACTGTATCTATAGCGATTTTTGCAGCTAATTGCTTTGGAAATCTATAAATCCCTGTGCTAATATTTGGAAAAGCAATTGATTTGACATTATTATTGATTGCTAATTGAAGTGAATTTATGTAACAGTTACTAAGTAATTGTTCTTTTTCTTTCCCTCCTTTATTCCAAACTGGACCTACTGTATGTATAACATAATTAGCAGCTAGCTTACCAGCTGTTGTAATAACAGCTTCACCAGCTTTACAAGAACCTTGTTTTGCTCTAATAAGACGACAAGCTTCTAATATTTCAGATCCTCCTGCTCTGTGAATAGCACCATCAACACCTCCTCCTCCTAATAATAAAGAATTAGCAGCATTTACAATAGCATCTGCTTTTACTTTTGTGATATCTGCTTGTATTACTTTAATTTTCATTTTTATTTAACATCAAATACTTATTCAACTCATTATTCATACAATAGAAAGGTTTTTCATATGGAATCATTAACTCTTTTAGATTTTTTGATTTTACAATTTTATACTGTTCACATACGAATTCTGAAATATCTTCAATATCAATAATATCGTCCTTGGCATATGATTTTATAAACTCATTTCTCAATCCAATTTGAATTGCTCTTCTTTCAAGTTTTAATCCAAAGGGATCATGATCAGGATCCCATTGTAGTCTTACGTCAGAACTTTTCACTTCTTCCTTCCAAGAATCATAAGAAATGTATATTTCTGATTTAAAAGATGAATAAACGACATTATTTAAATATTTAACGAAAGCCTCTTTTTTAAGATGTATAGCCAATACTGTTTCTTGCCCTTCTTTTGTTCCCCAGCCATTACGATACATCATCCATAGAAAATTAGGTTTTATCCAAGTCATTCTATCCAAACTAAATGATCCGCCAAAATATTTATTTTTAGCAGCAAAGTTTCCTATTTCTGGTTTATATGACTGATAAACTATAATTTTTTCATCATCATATTGAGCCATTATATGATGACCTCTTCTAGGCCATTCTTCTATCTGTTCTATATATTTTTTTAATTTAAGTTTCATTTTTGTTGTTTAATTGATCTCTTACTTCCATTAATGCAAAACCCAGCAAGTTTTTACCTCTCCATAAATTAGGATTTAATGCTTTTTCATTTTGTTGACTCAATCCAATTCCCCAGATCTGATCCCTGGGACTAGCTTCTACAATAACCCTTTCTCTTGTATTTAAAAGGAATTCTTTTAATTCTTTTGATTGAGAAAACTTATGTAAATTACCTTATTTTACGATTTCATATTTATGCTGATCCCAAACTACCGGATCAAAATTTTTGACTTTTCTTCCTGATTTTTTTACTTCTATAGGATGTGACGATTCAATAATTTCCTTTAAAATCATATTATCATTAAAAAGCTTAGCCTTTTCTGCCATCATCCAATGTTCTGCTGTTTTATATTCAATTCCTTCAACAATAAAAGATGATTTCCACCATTGACTAAAACAGCTTTTATCAATACTCTCATTCTTGTTTGGAGTATGTCCCCAAAAGAATAGGTATTTTAACTTCTCATTATTATCATGAGCAATTTTAAAATTTTCAACAGTATATTTCATTTTCAAGCTTTGTATAAAAATTTTCAATTAGAGATTCAATATCATTGAATCGAGCTACTTCTTTTTTCCAATTCTCAGGAATTTTATCGTATCCGTAATAGAGTCCTGCTAAACCTCCGGTAATTGCAGCAGTAGTGTCTGTGTCATCTCCAAGATTAACTGCTTTTAATACAGCTTCCTGATAAGAGTCAGTATTTAAAAAACACCAAAGAGAAGCTTCTAAAGAGTGCAATACATAACCAGAACTTTTAATTTCTGATTCATTTATGTCAAAAATGTCTTGAATTAATACCCTTTCAAATAGTTTAATTTCTCTTTGATTGAAATCTTTTTCTTCAACAAAATCAACAAGTTGTTTTTTTATTTTTTGATACGCCAAATATTTATCATCCCCTTTTAAAAGTAACAATGCATATTCTGTATAGATGAAACAGGAAAGCACAGATCTCAGATTAGCATGTGTAATAGAAGAAACTTCTCGTATTTTCATAAACCTCTCTTCTATTGACCTTTCATTTTGTAAAAAATAAACCATTGGTAAAATCCGCATTAATGATCCGTTACCATTGTCATATTCAAAAAAACCTCCAGAAAACCTAGCTGATTCTCCTGCAATGATTCTTTCTAATGAGCATCTAATGCTTCCGCCTACATCAAATACTTTGTGATGCGCTCCCCAATATCCATTCTGATACCAATTAGCAAATTTTTGACCGATATCTTCTATATCAAATCCGTTTATTAAGCTGTCTATTAGGCACAGCGTAAGTGAACTATCATCAGACCATGTTCCCGGAGGTTGGTTCCAACATAAATAGCCTAAAAAATCTTTTACGGGATTCACTCTTAAAAACTCTCTAGATTTAAACTCAACTGGAACTCCCAAAGCATCTCCTATGGTTACTCCAAAAATGCCTCCTTTTAATTTATTTATATTCATTATAATTCTATTTGAGTAATCTTGTTATTATTAATATTTTGAAAAGAGTTGGTAGTAAAAATAGAATTGAAGACCTTTTCTAAATCATCAAAACCTTTACTGAATATCCCATGACTAACTATTAAACTAAGATTACCAGCATTTTTTTCTTTTAATGCTTTTGCTAACCCTAAAAAAGTACCGCCTCCATCACATATATCATCTATAATGGCACAATGTTTTCCTTGTAAATCATCTTCATAAACTCTAAAACCTGATAATATACCTGTTTTAACATCTCTTTTTTTAGAGCATTCAATCACATCAACCCCTCCTAAGTGTTCAGAGACTTTATAGATTTTTTTTAAAGCACCACCATCAGGAGAAATTAAAAGTATTTCTTCATTTATTGACGCTAAGCATTTTTTTACAAACTCATAATTTTGAATCACATTTACATTGTTTAATAATGCCGGTGTCACTTCTGAGTGTGGATCAAAAATGAATACTTTACTATAATTTTGAGCATTAATTATGTCTGCATATATCTTTACACTTAATGCTTCTCCTTTAATCATTACCCGATCTTGTCTGGCAGCAGGGAAGTATGGAATAAACACTTCAATATCTTTAACACCAGACCTTCTCAAAGCATCTGTGGCGACAAGTAACAATCCTAGATCATTAAAAGAATTAATACGATGAGTAATCATAACTGTCTCTCCTATATTGGTTTCTAGAACTTTAATATGAGGCTCTCCACCACTAAAGACAAAAGATTCAAAAGCTATACTTTTTCCATAAGGAGTAAAAGAATTATCTAAGTGTAAATATTTCATAATTGTGTAACTTTTACGCAAATTTAAAATACTTTACTAACTCCACAAATTATTTTACGTTTTTTTTACGCAAAATAATTTTATAAACGAATTAACCTGCTTAGAATAGTTATTTGATGTCGAAAAGAAAACCTTCTTTTTTTAATTTGAAGTATTGCTTTTTATTGAATTTAAATAGATTGGCTGGTCTACCTCTTCCTTCAGAAACTTTTTCTTCTAGTTCTTCTAATATATCAAAGCTGAGTATTTTTTTTCTAAAGTTTCTTCTATCAATTTCTTTCTCTAGAATAGTCATATATAACTTTTCTAAATCTGAGAATAAAAATTTGTCAGTTAATAAATCAAAACCAATAGGTTCATAAGTTAACTTGCTTTGAAGACGTTTTTTAGCAGTCTCTAATATTGTTTTATGATCGAAAGCTAGTTCTGGTAGTTTTTGTATATCAAACCATGCCACATCCTTGGCATCTGTATCTGCCTTTATAGTATGATGCTCTGGTTTAACTAATGCAAAATAAGTAACACTAATGACTCTATTTCTTGGATCACGGTTTGGAGTTCCAAAAGAATATAGTTGCTCTAAATAATCTATGGTGGCATTCGTTTCTTCTTTGAGTTCTCGCTCTACAGCTGCCTCAAGACTTTCATTTTCCAACACTAATCCCCCAGGTAAAGCCCAAGAATTTTTAAAAGGCTCAATGCTTCTTTTTATTAATAATACATTTAGCATTTTATCTTTATATCCAAAGACAACAGCATCTACAGCGACTTTTATATTTTGGCGTACCATATACGCAAAACTATTAATTTTATATTTGAAATTCCTAATAAAATTGATGAATCAACTAATATTGATATTAGGTTTTGATAGATTCTTAGTAGAGATAATCTTATTCTTTAAGTAAAACTTCGAAAAACAAAAAACCGCTAGAATGAATTCTGCGGTTTTTCTTATTCCAAGCTTAGCGCTTGTTTGCGGAGAAAGAGGGATTCGAACCCCCGGAGGTGTGACCCTCAACAGTTTTCAAGACTGCCGCATTCGACCACTCTGCCATTTCTCCTTGAGTGCCTCATCAGGTATTCCCTGAATGCGGGTGCAAATATAGGAAAGCTTTTTTAAAATTTTAAAATTATTTTTAAAGTTTTTACAAGAATTACTGTAATATTTTTAAAACGAATGGATTACCTTCTTTTTAAGATGAAAGCAAGTTTTTATTCTTAAAATATAGTATTTTCGGTACTCAAAAGTAATTTTATGGAATATGGATGGGAGTTAATATTACTGGTTATTGCTGGTTTTGCCGCAGGATTTATTAATACTTTAGCAGGAGGCGGATCATTGTTAACACTGCCAATGCTTATATTTATCGGACTTCCTTCCAGTGTAGCTAACGGGACGAATAGGATTGCTATTATCCTCCAAAACTTTTCCGCAGTAATGGGATTTAAAAGTAAAGGAGTATCAACTTTTCCTTTTAATGTCTATCTCGGTATTTCTGCTTTAATTGGTGCGCTTATTGGAGCGCAGATCGCGGTTGATATTAAGGGAGAGGTTTTTAACAGAATCCTCGCGATTATAATGATTGTTGTTGTTCTAATTATTGTTTTTAAACCAAAAATGGATCTTGCAAATATGGAAGAACGTTTGACGGGTAAACAATTATGGCTAGGAATTATCGCTTTCTTTTTCTTCGGAATTTATGGAGGATTTATTAATGCTGGTTTAGGTTTTATAGTTCTGCTTTTTCTTCACTATGTAAATAAGATGACTCTGGTGAGGTCTAATGCAACAAAAGTAGCAGTAGTATTAATCTATACTTTGGGAGCTCTTGTAGTGTTCATTCTAAATGATAAAATAAACTGGGGGATAGGGCTGATATTATCTATAGGTAATGCATCCGGAGCATGGTTAGCAAGCAGATGGTCTGTTAGAAAAGGCGATAAGGTGATTAAAACATTTTTATTTGTTATGGTGGTGGTAATGGCAGTAAAACTATGGTTTTTCTAATAATTTACATATTCTACTATTTCCAATCCGTAACCAATCATTCCCACTCTTTTGGCTTGTGTAGTGTTAGAAACTAATCGTATCTGTGAGATATTTAAATCGTGTAAAATTTGTGCTCCAATACCAAAATCTTTAGTATCCATTACTATTTTGGGAGCTTTCATTTGTCCGGTGGCTTGTAATGTTTTAAGTTCTGTTAACCGGGTTAAAAGATTTGTAGATAAAATATTCTGATTAATAAAAACAATAGCTCCTTTTTCCTCATCATTTAATAACTTGAACATATCGTCCAGTTTCTTATCGACATTATTAGTAAGTGTTCCTAAAATGTCATTATTGACCAGAGTAGAGTTTATTCTTGTCAATATAGGTTCATCCTGATTCCAGCTACCTTTGGTCAATGCAATATGAACTGCGTTATTGGTAGTTTGTTGATACGCTCTTAATCGGAATGTTCCAAAACGGGTTTTAAGGTCAAAATCTTCTTTCTTAACAATAAGACTATCGTGCTGCATTCTGTAGGCAACTAAATCTTCTATAGAAACCAATTTTAAGTCAAATTTTTTGGCAACTTCAATCAATTGAGGCAACCTGGCCATGGTGCCATCCTCGTTCATTATCTCAACGATAACCCCAGCTGGTTTTAACCCTGCTAACCTTGCAAAATCGATTGCAGCTTCAGTATGCCCTGTACGTCTTAATACCCCTCCTTCTTTAGCAATCAGCGGAAAAATATGTCCGGGTTTACTTAATTCAAAAGGTTTGGTATCCTGATTGACTAATGCTTTAACAGTTTTGGCTCTGTCTGAAGCAGAAATACCGGTAGTTACTCCATTACCTCTTAAATCTACAGAAACTGTAAAAGCAGTTTCCATAGGATCGGTATTATTTCCTACCATCATGTTTAATTCGAGCTCTTTACAGCGTTTCTCTGTAAGCGGAGTACAAATTAGTCCTCTTCCGTGAGTGGCCATGAAATTAATCATCTCCGGACTTACCTTGTCTGCTGCTGCTACAAAATCCCCTTCATTTTCTCTGTCTTCGTCATCAACTACAATAATAACTTTACCATTTCGGATATCCTCAATAGCTTCTTCTATAGTATTGAGTTGAATCTTAGGATTATTTGTGATAGTAGCCATAAAATATTTTTTGCAAAGATATCTATTTACGCGTTTTCAGGTTCTTTCTTTTTGAATAAATTTCGAAACCTCTGACCTATATTTCCTGTGTCAAAAACACCCTTATCTGCCGTTGCATTTTGAGTAAGTTTGATACTTAACGGAAGCATGATAAGGGCCGATATCCATGGTCCTATAGTTGGTGAAATACTCCCATCTTCTGAATAATTCCTGGCAAAGAGGTCAATAAAATAATAAACGAGAAATAAGCCAATAGCTAATACCATTGGTAGTCCGACCCCTCCTTTTCTAACAATAGCCCCTAGCGGAGCTCCTATAAAGAAAAGAATTATACAGGCGAATGGTAAAGCATATTTGGCATTTAAATGTATAATATGAAGGTTTAATAGTTTATCTCTTAAGAAAAGTTCTCTTTTCTTTCCCTCTATAGTAGCAACGGTATTTGTGATATTGGATAATGCAGCACTAATTAATGAAACACGCCTCCAATCTTCATAAAGAAGAAGAATTTCGTCTGAAGATTTTATTTTTTGAGTTGATGTGTCTTTGACAACTTCTTTACCCTGTTTTTCAATAAATTCCCCTTCGTCTGTATCTCTTTTATCATTAAATGCGCCTATCCCGCTTCTTCTGTAAATGCTTTTTCCAAACCCTTTTGTAATTTCAATATTGTCATCTCCAATAGAGTCGATAAAGTAGGACAATTGATTTACATTAAGCATTTTATACCTGTTCTTAGTATTTTCGTCTCCTATATCAACCTTATTAAACTCTCTTAAATCTACATTAATAGTATAAGTTTTGAAATTGACTTTGGCATGTGGATATTTTGAATTTCCTCTGGGATTACTAGATTTTACATCTTCATAATAATTTCCGTCTTTTAAAACCAGTTCCAATACATCTGACTCTTCACTACTTATTAATTCTCCATCTTTGGCCTTGATAACAGTTCTGTTTTCTCCATTTTTTGTTTTTTTATGGATAATTACATTCTTCAGAAATTTATCATTATCACCATACTTCTCATCTACTTTAATATTGATATTATTAATATCATTAAAAACCCCTTCATTGATAGCAAGTGCTGGTTTTAATTTAGCAATATTTTTTCTCAGATTATAGGATTTAAATTCTGCATAGGGAATGACATTATTAGCAAAAAAGAAGGTGCCAATACCCAGCAAAAAAACAAAGACAATTAGACTTCGCATTGCTCTCTGTAAAGATATCCCCGAGGCTTTCATAGCTGCAAACTCATAATTTTCTGCAAAACTTCCGAAAGTCATGATGGAAGATAACAGTACGGTTAACGGTAATACTTTGTTTACTAGAGTAGGAGAGTAGTAGAACAGGAATTTTCCAATGATGATAAAATCCAGTCCTTTTCCGGCAAATTCATCGATAAAAATCCAAATGGCCTGAAAAACGAAAATAAGCATAAGAATCACAAAAGAACTTGTGAAATTATACAAAAACCTGCTTAAAATATATTGATCTAATCTTTTCAAACGACTAATTTCTTATGATGTAATACCCGTCATCTTCATATTTCTTGGCATCAAAAGTAAATAAGGTTTTTGAAATTGGCTGATTTGTTTTAAAAGAATTAACAGTTATGGTAGTTTTAGTACCATTTTTTCCAGTCTGAATCAGGTTGTAAATATGCTTAGTCTGAGCATCTATTCCCAAAAGGATTTTTGTAAACTCAGAATTTGAATCAATAGGAACTAATTTGATATACTGAATTTTTCTGCCTCTGACATTTTGCAAAAGATCCCACTCATAATTGTAACCTTCTCTGTAAAAAGTAAGCATTTTTGAAGGTGTGATCGTACCTTCATCACTTTCGTCTTTATCTTCAATAGTTACTTCTTCATTTTCAGGAACAATGGTATGTATTTTTTTTCCGTCATACAGTTGAGTAGCTCCAAGATAATTAAACAAGTATTTGTTTTTTTCAAGGGTTACATCCCCTCTGGTTTCCTGGTGTATATTTTCGGCCTCATTATCTAAAGCATATTTAAAATCTACAAAAATATTATCGTAACTATTTACTTTATTGTATACTTCGTCCAACAACGCTTTAGCTTTTGCACTATTTTGTGAAAATCCGGTAAAAGTGATCATCACTAATAAAATTGGAAGTAATCGTTTCATTTTCTTTACTCGTTATTTAAAAATTGTTCTAATGTTGCTAAATCAGGGATAAGTACTTGTCTGGCTTTACTACCCTCAAAAGGACCAACTATACCGGCTGCTTCTAACTGATCGATTAACCTGCCGGCACGATTGTAACCTAGTTTTAATTTTCGTTGTAAAAGTGAAGCCGAACCTTGTTGAGCTACCACGATTACTTCTGCTGCCTCTCTAAAGAGTACATCTCTGTCTGACACATCTATATCAAGACCTGTGCCAGATTCTTCTCCTACATATTCTGGCAGTAAATGAGCTTCCGGATATGCTCTTTGAGAACCAATGTATTCTGTAATTTTCTCCACTTCGGGAGTATCTACAAAGGCACATTGTAGCCTTACCAGGTCGTTACCTTGAGTATATAGCATATCTCCTCGACCTATTAACTGATCTGCTCCCTGGCTGTCTAAAATAGTTCTTGAATCAATTTTAGAAGTTACTCTGAATGCAATTCTTGCAGGGAAATTGGCTTTTATAATTCCTGTTATAACATTTACCGAAGGTCGTTGCGTAGCTATAATCAAGTGAATCCCAACGGCTCTTGCCAATTGCGCTAAACGAGCTATTGGTGCTTCAACTTCTTTTCCTGCAGTCATGATTAAATCGGCGAATTCATCAACTACCAAAACGATATAAGGTAAGAATTTATGTCCGTCATTCGGATTGAGTTTCCGGGATTTAAATTTAGTATTGTATTCTTTTATATTACGAACCATTGCATTTTTTAATAGCTCATAACGATTATCCATTTCTATACAAAGAGAATTCAGAGTGTTGATTACCTTGGTATTATCTGTAATAATGGCATCATCTGTGTCAGGTAACTTTGCAAGAAAATGACGTTCTATCTTATTGAAAAGGGTAAGTTCTACTTTTTTAGGATCTACTAAAACAAATTTTACTTCTGCAGGGTGCTTTTTATACAGTAGTGAAGTCAAGATGGCATTCAAACCAACTGATTTTCCTTGTCCGGTAGCACCTGCCATCAACAAGTGAGGCATTTTGGTAAGGTCTACCACAAAAGTCTCGTTACTTATTGTTTTTCCAAAAGCGATTGGGAGTTCCATTTCTGCTTTTTGGAATTTAGAAGCAGAGATAACCGATCGCATTGAAACAATAGAGGGTTTCTTATTAGGTACCTCAATACCAATAGTCCCTTTTCCCGGAATTGGAGCAATAATCCTGATACCTAAAGCAGCCAGTGACAGAGCGATATCGTCTTCCAGGTTTTTAATTTTAGAGATACGCACCCCGGCCTCGGGAACAATTTCATAAAGTGTTACAGTAGGACCTATAGTCGCTTTAATTTGCGAAATACCAATCTTGTAGTTTTTAAGCGTTTCAACAATCCTATTTTTATTCTCTTCTAGTTCTTCCTGATTTATAGTAATGCTACCTGCTCCGTAATCGTTAAGTAATTCAATTACAGGAAATTTATAATTCCCCAGCTCTAATTTTGGATCAAATTCACCAAAATCTTCTACCAGTTTATCAGATAAGTTTTTCTTTACCTCTTTTTCTTCTCCTACTTTAGAAACGACAATTTCAATGTTTTCATCTTCATTTTTTTGTTCTGTGATCTTGTCTTTTTGCGCCGTAACTTCATTGCTTAAAACAATGTCTTCCACTTTTTCCTGTGATATGTTTTCTTCTTCTACAGGAACTTTCACCTCAAAAGAATTCTCAATATCTACATCAGATATTTTATCAATGGTGGAATAGTTTTGTATGGTAGGTTGTAAATTTTCTACGGAAAGTTCAAAAACCGATTTTTCTTCTTTTTCAGTAACTGTATTTTTTTCTTTTTCAGGAATATTTTTAACGTCTTCTTTTGCAGGATTGAAATCAGACTTAATCTCATCCCGTTTTTTGATGAAATAATCGCCTATTTTATCCGGAGTCAATTTTAGACGAATTACCAGATAACTAATCAGGATAAAAGTCAAAAGTAATATAACTCCTATTTTACCTATGTATGCCTGTAAAAACTCATTTAACTCATAACCTACCACTCCACCTAAAAGAGGTGCTTTCTCTCCCAGAAAGCCAAATAAGGTAGCCGTCCATGTAATGACCAGAGTTCCCCAAAACCATCTGTTAAGAAGATTACTTCTTTTAAGACTTAAAAAGAAATAGAGTCCGGTAAAAAATATTAAGAAAGGAAATACAAAAGATGAAATTCCGAAACCTCTGTAAATAAAAAAATGGCTGACACCGGCTCCAAATTTCCTCATGATATTTTTAGCCTCAGCATTCCTGTTGGCGAAATCAGATAATAAACTCTGATCCTGTTGCCATGTGAAAAAGTAAGAAATGAATGCAATGAACATTGCAATACCTAAAAGCATTAACATGGTTCCAAAAACGATCTGATATTGCTTCGGAACTGTAAAAGAAAAGGATTTGGTTTTTTTGCGTGTGGTTGTTTTTTTATCTGTCTTTTTTTTGGCCATTGGCAACCTTAGGTTTAAAACAAAAATACAAATTACTAACGTTTAAGCTAACTTTATATTTTTAAAAAATTTTGGGCAAGTAAATAATACAGCCAACAATAACGGCAATTATTGCGCTAATAAAAACAGCACCAGCTGCTATATCTTTAATAAAGCCGATTTTATCATTATGATCCGGATGAATAAAATCTGCCATTTTTTCAACTGCAGTATTCAATCCTTCAACACTCATTACCAAACCAATAATTAATATTTGAATCATCCATTCGGTAGAAGAGATATTATAATAAAAACCAGCTATTGTGATAAATATTCCTAAAAACAACTGAACCTTAATGCTGGCTTCTGTGGTGACAAGTAATACTACACCTTTAAATGCATAACCAACACTTTTAATTCGTTTGATTATAAAGTTAATCATTGCTTAATGCCTCTAATGCTGCTTTGTAGTTAGGTTGATCAACAATTTCACTAACTTGTTCGGTATATTTTATAGTACCGTTTTCATCCAGTACAATGACTGCTCTTGAATGTAAACCGTGTAACGGACCATCAATGAATTCTAATCCGTAGTCTTTTCCAAAAGCTCCGGTTTTGAAATCGGATAAATTGATAACGTTTTCAATACCTTCGGCCCCGCAAAATCTACTTTGAGCAAAAGGTAAATCACGTGAAATACAAAGTACTTTTGTGTTATCTAGTTTACTCGCTTCCTGATTAAATACCTTAACCGAAGTAGCACAAGTTGAAGTATCTATACTTGGAAATATATTTAAAACTACTTTAGATCCTTCAAAATCTTTAAGTGTTGCTGTAGACAAATCGTTTTTAGTCAGGTTAAATTCAGGAGCTTTATTTCCAACCGCAGGTAATTCTCCATTCGTATTAGCTTCTGTTCCTTGAAGTGTGATTATGGCCATTTTTATTGTTTTAATAATTTATTTTTCAAAATTAATACAAAAGAAACGAGCATTAATAGATTTGGAGAAAATCTTTGTTAAAAATGCTTTTTGATTTTGATTGATAGAAAAAATAACAGAGGGTAGAGAGGTAAAGGATAATGAACAATTAACTTAATTTATAACACTTAGTCTTTATTAACTACTTTACAAGGTAAAGAAGTAAAATTATTTATACTTCGTATATACTATACAATTAATTTCTTTCCTTTTGTTATCCACAAAATTGGCCCTATTATTCCAATCATAGATATTAAAATCCAAGTTCTTTTGTCTCCTTTAAAATCTTTAATTAAAATCAGATAGATAGCCTTAAATGTTGTAATTAATATACGAATAGAAGCAATTGCCCTCATCTCTATTATGATTATTATAAAATCCTTATTGATGTAAGAGGTAATGAGATTAGGTAAAATTAAATATGAAGGTGTTTCGATAATGAAAAACTTTTTTGGTCAATTGAATCTTCTAAACCAATTAGCAATGGATTTATGTTGATATTCAATTTGATTCTCATCTAAATAAGATTTGATGTTTAATAAATCAGTATTATTTAATTCAATTACTTCTTTAAAGAACGGATTAGCTTCTACTAAATAGTGTTTGTTTTGTTCTTTGCTAATTTTGATTATTTTGATGTTAGAAAGTAAGAATTCAGATTGTTTATGATCTTTACTTATAACAATTTTTCTGTTAGCAAACTCTATATTCCCTATTCTTGTATAAAGAACAGAATTTAATAAGACAATAATGAAATATAATATTATTATGCATGTTGAAGTGATATTTACAACTGTATTTTGGGTCAATATGTTTATATTCAACATCCTTAAAACAGATATGATTATTGCTAACCAAAGAATAAGTTGATAATACGGAGAAAAACTTTTAAAGTTTTTCAAATAATTCGAATTTATAATATCAAATTTCATATGTTACATAATAATATACCTCAGATTAACTATTTTATTTTTACATCTAAAATAACAGTTCTTTTCTCAAATAAGAAAAATATTATGAGTATAATACACTAAACTATTCCAGGAGATTTATTAGAGAGGGCTCTATTTAATTAAATATTATAGTAGACCAGGGACTTTAGATTTTCGACAATATTAATATTAGTGAAACAAGTATTAAGATGAACCCATTTAAAAGCAATTGAGTATGCAATTGAAAGAGAAAACCCTCAAAAGAAGTATAAGAGGGTTTAAAACGATGCTCTGATTTAAATCAAAGATTCAATATGAAGAAAAGGAGGGATAATCCTTAATCTTCAAAATAGATTTTTTTACATATTTCGACGCATAATGTATTTTCTGAAGGTACACAACCGAAAGATTTAGGAGGTTCGATAGGGTTAGGATCAATACAACTTAAATATCCCGACGAATCACTTGTTCTACCTCCTTGAATTCCAACTTGAGTAATTAGAGCAATAGATTTTTTGTTAAGGTTTAATGATTTAAGATTCTTTTTTTTCATGAATATTTAAATTATGGTTAATAACAAAATAAATGTACAATAAGAAAGAATTATTATAATGATGTTTTTACATAAAAAAAGTACAAATAAACCATAGGACTAATAAGTAAAAAAACATAACATTATTAGTAAGTTTACTTATCATTTAAACTAAGAATAATAAAAAATAACTATGCTTATTTATGTTTATAGAGTTTAAATAGTTGATAAGATTTAATCTCAAGTACTACAAATACTATAAAGTAATTAGAAACATTGTTTGAAGAGAGTATAGTATAAAAAAGCAGAACTAAAGCCCTGCTTTTATTTTAGATTATTAAACTCAACCACCATTAAAAACAAGACTTCTTTTCCATATGCAATCTACAATATGTGTACAATCAGCATTTGACGGACATTCATTATCTAAAATTGTAGCGCCATTATCGCAATCTCCATTGTCTGGTATTAGAGAAATACAAGCTTCAAGGCTTCCTCCGGTTAGTTTTTGAGATTTAAAATTAGAAATAGATTGTTTGTTAAGATTTAGATTTTTAAATTTCTTTTTTTTCATGATAGAAAATTTATGATTAATAATGAAATAAAAATAGGTGCAGATAATATAAAGTAAAAGAGAAGTTACTCTTGATTCATGAACTAAGAGTATATTATTTAACGCACATTGGTTTAGCCTTTTAGAAGAATATAAGGTATAAAAAAAGCGAACCGAAGCTCGCCTGATTTTATCATCAATGATATCCACAACTATTACTAGCAGCCACCATCTTCATCATAAATACTTATACATGAGCCGCATAAACAATCTTCATCACTTTCACACTGATTGCTATCATGGCAACCGAATCCCGACGACACACCATCACCATTATGCCCTCCATTAATAGCTTTTAATATTGATTTTTCTAATTTTTGTACTCCTTTTAATCTTAAAATATTTTTTAACATGATATAAAATTTATTGATTAGTAATTAGAATAAAAATACAATAAGGGAAAACAATTTTTACGTTTTAAAACCTCAAAATAGTTATCAGTTTACCATAAAAAATATGATAAAAAAGTAAGTAATCATGGATAAAATCATCTAAGTAATGATTACTAAAAATTAAAAACCTCCTGTTTGATTCAGAAGGTTTTATTTTTAAGTCTTTCTTCTAACTCCTACAATTTATTGGTGAGTTGTTTGATTTTAATATTAAAAGCAGCAAATAATAAGGTCATAAACGGACTCAACCAATTGAATACAGCGTATAAGAAGTATTCCCCGACTCCAACACCTAATACTCCACTATGATAAGCACCACAGGTGTTCCATGGGACTAGTACTGAAGTTACCGTACCCGAATCTTCCAGGGTTCTACTTAAGTTTTCCGGAGCCAAACCTTTATCTTTATAAGCTTTGGAAAACATTTTTCCGGGAACAACTAAAGCTAAATATTGATCTGAAGCAGTAACGTTTAAAGCTAAACAACTGGCTACAGTACTGGCAAATAGACCAAAAGTAGTAGTTGCCAGACTTAACAAAGCTTTACTTATCCTGGATAAGGCTCCAATACCATCCATCACGCCTCCAAAAACCATAGCGCATATAATCAACCATATGGTACTTAACATGCCTTCCATGCCTTTGGCAGAGAATAATCCGTTTAAAGCAGGATTGTCTGTAGCTACAGAGGTATTCACTGTTATGGCATTCATCACCCCCTTGTATGCAGCATTAAAATTTAAAGTTTTTTCTCCTGATACACTTAAAACTACATCCGGTTGTGCTATAATGGCAACAATACCTCCTAAAAGTGTACCTATTAATAAGGCTAATAATGGAGGTGTTTTCTTCAGAATTAAAAGAACCACGACTATTGGAACTATAAATAACCAACCGTTAATATTAAAAGAAGATTTTATTGAAGTAAGAATAGACTCCGTATCTGCTGCTCCAGATGTATCTATCGTAAATCCGAGGATAATAAAAACCAAAAGCGTTACTACAATAGTAGGAACAGTTGTTAATGCCATATATCTGATATGACTAAATAATTCTCCCCCAGCCATGGCAGGTGCAAGATTGGTCGTATCGCTTAGCGGGGACATCTTATCTCCAAAATAAGCCCCGGAAAGTACAGCTCCAGCAGTCATTCCTAATGAAACACCTAAAGCATCTCCAATACCTATTAGTGCAATACCGACAGTAGCAGCAGTTGTCCAGCTACTTCCTGTAGCTATAGAAATGATTGAACATATGATCACACAAGCTGCTAAAAATATAGTCGGATTTAATATTTGTAATCCGTAATAAATCATAGAGGGGATAATACCACTGATCAACCATGTTCCTGCTAATGCCCCTACCATTAATAGGATAAGGATAGCCCCGGCAGTCGATTTGATATTCTCGGCAACTTCAGAGAGCATTTGCTTGTAAGATACTTTGTTGAAAAAACCAACAATTGCAGCCACGGCTCCACCTAATAATAATATAAACTGATTAGATCCGCTCAGGGCATTATCTCCAAAAACATACACATTATAGGCCAGCATGCCAACCAGGACAAAAACAGGAAGTAAGGCTTCCCATATGCTTAATTCTTTATTTTCTACAATGCTTTCATCTTGTGGTTGATTGGGTTTAATATCCTGACTCTCCATGAAGTTTACTTTTTTGAAATGTAATAATACGATTTTGTATTTCTTCTGGCAAATGCTTCATTGAATCTTAGAAATTGAATCTAATTTAAAGTAACTTCAGGGGTTAGAATATTTAATGCTATCATGCATTCTTTCATAATATTATATGTGCGTTCAATATCATTGTCCAAACCAATAGAAAAACGAATCAATCCGTTAGAAAGTCCTAAATCTTCTTGTTCTTCTAATGGTATTTCAGAAGAAGTAGAAGTACCCGGAGCACAAAATAAAGTTTTATAAAAGCCGAGACTTACAGCCAGGTAACCTAAGTTTTTACTTTGCATAAGTTCCATAAGTTCATTAGCTTTTTCCAGGGAACCAATATCAAGTGTTAGCATCCCGCCGTAACCATATTCCGGATTTAATTGTTTTTTTATGATATGATGCCCGGTGTGAGATTCCAACCCGGGGTATACAACACGTAACCCGTCTTTTTCAAATTGCTGCGCCAAATACAATGCGTTTTCACTATGTTTTTTAATTCGGATATGCAGCGTTCGTAAATTTTTAAGGATAGATGAAGCTCTAACGCTATCCATAGTACTTCCTAAAAGCATGCATGCTCCGTCATTTACGTCTTTCAATTTTAAAATCAACTCTTTTGTTCCGCAGATCACTCCACCAACACAATCACTACTACCATTGATAAATTTTGTCAAACTATGAATAACGATATCTGCACCTAATTTTGCAGGAGAAATGGATAACGGAGAAAAAGTATTATCAACAACTAAAGGAATATTGTGTTTTTTTGCAATATGAGATAACGCCTCAATATTTGCAATTTCTAATAACGGATTACTAACGGTTTCGCAGTATAACATCTTAGTTTTCTCTGTTATAGAAGCCTCTACTTTTTCCAGATCGGTAATATCAGTAAACGAAGTGCTAATGTTTAATTTTGGCAAAAAGTTTTTCATAAAAGCATAGGTACCACCATAAATTGTTCTGCTGGAAACAATATGAGTATCTGCCTCACAATATTGTAGTATTATTGCAGTGATGGCTCCCATTCCTGAAGCTGTTATTGTCGCTGCTTCTGTACCTTCCATAGCAGCCAGGGCTTCTCCCAGGTATAAATTAGAAGGAGAAGAATGTCTTGAATAAAGATAACATCCTTCAGTATTTCCTTCAAAGGTATCAAACATTGTTTTTGCTGATAAAAAGGTATAGGTAGAAGAATCTGAAATGGACGGATTAATACCTCCGAATTCTCCGAAGTATTGTAAATCCTGGATACTGTTAGCAGGTTTAAATGACATACTGTTTGATTTTAAATTTCATCAAAATAACTTATAAATAGATTAAAAATCATTTAAATAGTTTTATTTTAAAATATAAAACTATTATTAATTATTATTTTAGATTTTTATTCTATATAATCGATTTTATATTACATTATGAAGAAAAATTTTCAGAGAATCAACAAATAAAATATTGTTTGCAGATGTTTAAACTAGATACTATTGATAAGAAATTATTGCAATTGCTGCAGGAAGACAGTAAAAGAACTAATAAAGAGTTATCACATCATCTCAATTTATCTGTTACCGCTGTCTTTGAACGGATAAAACGTTTGGAAAAAGAAAAGGTAATTACCAGGTATGTCGCTTTGATAGATAAAGAGAAGGTAAAAAAGCCATTTATGGTATTTTGTCATATCAAACTGGTGCAACATAGTAAAGAGTTTTTAACCAAATTTGAGTTGCAGGTAAAGAAACTGGATGAAGTTACGGAATGCTATCATGTAAGTGGAGATTATGATTATATTTTAAAAGTTTATGTAGAAGACATGGTTGCATACCGGGAGTTTATGATTACTAAATTAACTACGTTACAACATATTGGCAGTACACATAGCACTTTTATGATTGGAGAAGTAAAAAATACTACAGCAATAACTATTTAAGAATGGAAGATGAAGATGATATAATCTGGTGTAAATCTGACTAAAAACCTCTTGCTTTATAGTATTTAATGGAGAAGATAGAGGCTTCCTAAATAAATTCAAATATACAAGTAACATTTACAGAGGTTTTACGTCTAAATCTTATAAATCTAATTTCATCAATCTAAAATCAAAAATGACAAGAAAATTATTATTAATCACCTTAATCACGACCTTATTTACTTCTTGCGCAAGTATTGAAAAACATAATTTACAAGTTACAAAATTACATCCTGTAGCAGATTTACATGAAGATATAAATAAAGTTTACACACAGTTAAAGCGTCACCATCCACATTTATATCAATTTACATCTAAAGAAACCTTAGATTTTAAGTTTGATAGCTTAAAAACGGCGATTAATAGACCAATGGATAGCCGTACATTTTATAAGCAATTGGCAGCAGTTACAAAGCAAATAGGTCAAGGACATATGTCTTTAAGACTTCCGGAGAAACGACTTTTTAAAAAAGAACGTAAAGCATTAAAAGGTTCTAAGTTTGATATTGATAATTTGGATTATGAGTATTTAAATGGAAAACTATGGGTTGTTAATGCAAGAGGCAAAGATTCTATATTGATAGGTAGTGAAGTTGTAAAAGTAAATGAAGAAACCACTCAAGAGTTGATTAAAAAATATAAAAAAATAATTCGCTCAGATGGTTATAATAAAACTCGTCAAAACAGAGTAGTCGGTAGATGGTTTATGGAGTATTATACTATATATAAAGGGCGATTTGATAGTATTACATTAACTTTTAAAAATTCTGATTCTGTTTTTGTTAAAAAATATAGAAGAATCTTTAAACCTGAATTAACAAAAGTAAAGAGTGATTCTACCAAAACAAGTTCAACTAAAATTGTAAAAACACTTAAAACGAAACTCACTAAAGAAGAAAAACGAGTCAAAAAAACTCAAAGAAAAGCACTAAAGAAGCGTAATAGAAAGTATGGTTACATTGCTTCCCGAAAAGAATATACACGAAACTTAAATTTTGTAGGTAAGGACAGCTCAGTAGCTGTATTAAAAATAAGAGGATTTACCAATGGAAAATATAAGGAGTTTTATGCAGAAACTTTTGCTGAAATAGATAAACGTGACTCAAAGGCATTAGTAATTGATTTAAGAGATAATGGAGGCGGTAGATTAAATGAAATAACAGATTTATATACCTATCTCACTAACAAAAACTTTAAAATGGTTAATTATGGAGAAGTGAATAGTCGTACCCCTACTTTTAAAGTGTTAATGAGTAATACTAGATCAATTGGTAGCAAAATATTTAGTGGTATTCTTTCTCCGATAATTATAACTCATAATTTATTAAAAACAACCAGAAAAGATGGCAAATTATACTATAAGTTTTCTGCCTCTAAAGAAAAAGAACCAAACCCATTGCATTATAAAGGACCTATTTATGTGATTACTAACGGAAATTCATTTTCGGCATCATCAGTATTGTCGACACAACTACATGGTAATAAACGAGCTACTTTTGTAGGAGAAGAAACAGGAGGTGCATATAATGGGACAGTAGCAGGGCAATTTAAAATTTATGAATTGCCAAATACTAAAATCCGAGCTCGTATAGGGTTAATGTATATTGATACTCCTTTTAAAGTAAATCCGGATGGATACGGTGTAAAGCCAGATGTAAAAATCTTGCCAACAATCCAAGATCGTTTAGAAAAGAGAGACCCGGAATTAGAGTGGGTGTTAAAAGATATTGAAAGTAAAAAATAAGTTTTTCGTCTATTTAAAGAACCATTTTAAAAATTCGTAAAACCACAATCTAAATTGTATTTTTGTGGAATAATTTATATCAAAGAACAATCACTTTATGAGTACATATGATGTAGCCGTTATCGGTTCTGGTCCTGGAGGGTATGTTGCAGCAATACGTTGTGCGCAACTAGGAATGAAAACCGCAATTATTGAAAAATATTCAACATTAGGTGGTACATGTTTAAATGTAGGCTGTATCCCTTCAAAAGCACTATTAGATTCTTCACACCATTATGAAGATGCTGTTAAGCATTTTGAAGCTCACGGTATTGAAGTTCCGGGAGAAGTGAAGGTGAATCTTGAAAAAATGATAGCCCGTAAGCAATCGGTCGTAGATCAAACTACTGGTGGTATCGATTTTTTAATGAAGAAAAATAAAATTGATGTTTACCAGGGCCTAGGAAGCTTTAAAGATGCTACTCATATTACGATCAATGGAGAAGAAACTACAGAGATTGAAGCTAAAAATACAATTATAGCTACAGGATCTAAACCTTCTACCTTACCTTTTATTACGATTGATAAAGAACGAATTATCACTTCTACAGAAGCTTTAAAACTTAAAGAAATACCAAAACACTTAATTGTGATTGGAGGAGGAGTTATTGGTCTTGAACTTGGTCAGGTATATAAGCGTTTAGGAGCAGAAGTTTCTGTTGTTGAGTTTATGGATCGTATTATCCCTACAATGGATGCGAGTCTTTCTAAAGAGCTTAATAAAGTACTAAAGAAGCAGAAGTTTAAGATCAATGCTTCTCATAAAGTAAAATCTGTAGAACGTGTTGGTGATGAAGTAATAGTTAAGGCGGATAATAAAAAAGGGGAAGAAGTAGAATTTAGAGGGGACTATTGTTTAGTTTCTGTAGGAAGAAGACCATATACTGATGGATTAAATGCAGAAGCAGCAGGAGTGAAGTTAACAGATAGAGGACAGATTGAAGTAAATGATCATCTCCAGACTAACGTGCCTAATATTTATGCAATAGGTGATGTGGTAAGAGGAGCAATGCTGGCACATAAAGCTGAAGAAGAAGGAGTAATGGTTGCAGAGCTTTTAGCAGGACAAAAACCTCATATTGATTATAACCTTATTCCTGGAGTAGTTTATACCTGGCCGGAGGTGGCAGCTGTGGGTAAAACAGAAGAAGAATTAAAAGAAGCTGGTACAAAATATAAGGTAGGTCAGTTTCCAATGCGTGCATTGGGGAGAGCAAGAGCCAGTACAGATATTGACGGATTTGTAAAAATATTGGCTGATGCTGATACTGATGAAGTGCTTGGTGTGCACATGGTAGGAGCAAGGGTAGCCGATTTAATTTCTGAAGCAGTAACTGCAATGGAATTCAGAGCGTCTGCAGAAGATATTGCCCGTATGAGTCATGCACATCCAACATACGCAGAAGCTGTAAAAGAAGCAGCTTTAGCTGCTACGGAAGACAGACCTTTACATATCTAAAAGAAGATTGATTAATAAATTACAAAAAACCTCGATAGATTTATCGAGGTTTTTTGTTTTAAAATGTCATTTCTGACATGCGAAACGAAGGTTAGGAATCTAAAAATCGTTTTAATTAAATCTGTTTAGAAAAATTCCGAATGACAAATTAATTAGCATATACTCTAAATTCTTGCCTGGTAAGTATACAAATCAAAATACCTTCCTTCTTTAGTGATCAAATCATCGTGAGTACCTTGCTCTGCAATTTCTCCTTTTTCTATGACAAGAATTTGATCTGCTTTACGAATGGTACTTAAACGATGAGCAATAACAAAAGTAGTACGACCCCTCATCAGTTCGGTTAAACTCTTCTGAATTAACGCTTCACTTTCTGTATCTAAATTAGAAGTAGCTTCATCTAAAATAATGACTTTAGGATTGGCTAAGATGGCTCTGGCTATAGCAATACGTTGTCGTTGTCCGCCCGAAAGTTTTACTCCTCTTTCTCCAATTAATGTATCTAATCCATCGTCAAAACGGTCTGTAAACTCATTAACATAAGCAGCTTCAACTGCTTTTTGCAATTCATCTTCTGTAGCATTTGGCCTGGGAAATAAGATATTCTCCCGAATACTGCCTTCAAATAAAAATTCGTCCTGTAAAACCACTCCCAGGTATTGTCGGTAACTATTTAAATGCACTTTAGCTAAATCATTTCCATCGATAGTAACTTTACCCGATTTTGGCGTTAAAAATGAAGCAGCCAAACCTGCTATAGTAGATTTCCCTGATCCGGACGATCCAACGAGGGCCGTAACCGATCCTGAAGGAGCATTAAAACTGATATTATGAAGCACTTCTTTCCCTTTTTCATAGGCAAAAGAAACATCGTTAAAAACTATATTCCCGTGGATGCTTTCTAATTTTGTATTTCTGTTTTCTATATCATTTTCCGGTTCAAGATTCATCAACTCTTCCGTACGATCCAAGCCAGCTAAAGCTTCAGTTAACTGACTTCCTATATTACTCATTTGTACAATAGGAGCAATCATAAAACCAAGATACAGTGTAAATGATAAAAAATCTCCTGTAGTGAGCTGATCATTAATAATTTTATATCCACTGATTCCCATAATACCTACAGAAGCCATACCTAAAAGAAAAGTAGAAGAACTGGTAATTAAAGCAGTTGAAGTCAATGTCTTTTTTACATTTAAAAACAAACGTTCTACTCCTTTTTCAAATATTAAACCTTCTTGCTCTTCTGCATTGAAACCTTTAATAACACGAACCCCGTTTAATGTTTCGGTTAACCTTCCTGTCACTTCCGCATTAATTTTTCCACGATTCCTGAATATCGGCCGAATATATTTAAAGGCTTTTAAGGCTATCAGGGCAAAAATTGAAACAGGAATTAAAACAAAAGCGGTCATTGACGGACTGATACGTATCAGTAAGATGAGTGAGAAAACAGCTGTAATTGTTCCTCCAACCAATTGTACAAGCCCGGTTCCCACTAAATTCCGAACTCCCTCTACATCGGTCATAATTCTGGAAACCAATTCTCCTGATTTGGTGTTATCGAAAAAACTAATGGGGAGTGATAATATCTTTTTTTGCACCCGAGCTCTCAAAATAGAAATTAAGTGCTGTGCTTCTACACTTAAAATACGAGTTAATAAGAACGAAGTTAGAGCTTGTACTGAAATGGCGATTCCCACTACAATTAATAGCGTTTTTAATAAGTCAAAATCTTTATTTGCAATAACATCATCTATAAAATATTTTGTAGCACCTGGTAGCACCAGTCCGGCTACTTTACTTATAACAATTAAGATGAGTCCAATGAAAAGAATGTTCCTTCTGGGCCATATGATTGTTTTAAAAACTTGTTTTAAGCTTACTTTTTTCTTAGCCATAGCTATATCTAAATAGAATTGCTAAAATTAAGGAATTCCAATATCTAATTGTTTGACTTCAGATTAAGTTTTTTAATTTTCTCTAGTCTGGTTGAACTGTTAAATCGTGTAATTGATGAAGTTGATTTGTTTAAGCGTTTAATTTTAAGAGGCACAAATAAGTAGATAAATCGACAATATGAAATAATTATAAATGAAAAACTGTCAACTGTAAACAGATAAGTAATTAATAATTTATAGAAATGTTTATTTGTCGAATCATTTAGAGTATACATGTTTTTATACCTTCAACTAACAACTAACAACTAACAACTAACAACTAACAACTAACAACCTACTTAATAAGCTTAGTTTCCGGATAAGCAGCTTTCCAGCCAAACCAAAAAGCATTATAGGTTGGTATTCTTTGAAGTTTTTGCCCTGAAATATTTTCCAGATAATCTTCATGAAGAGTCCAGGCTCCTCCAAAATTATCGGTTACTGTTTTTTGCTGATCAAAATTAGTAAAGACAGTCCCTTTGGTTTCATAAACTCTGTTAGCTCCTGTCTTGTCTGTTAAAACTACAAAATCAGTATCACCAATTTTATAAGGATAAACAGGCTTCTTTTTTAAGAACTTAACAGAAATAGCTAATTCCTCTCCCGGATGTTCCAGAAATTTGATAGCTAAAATAGATTGTTTATGTTTTAATTTTTTATCGGTAGCAGGCACATTGAACATTAATTCATCTGTTGCAAAATAGTCCTGGTAAGCAATGCCTTCTCCATAATCTCTTCGATGCCCTGTATTTAGAGACAGAACTGTAGTGTTTGGATGTCTTTTTTTCCATTCTCCCCAGGTAGTGGTCACTACACTCATATATTCTAGCTCAATCCCTTTATTAACTAACGGACCAACAACAGGTTTGCCCCAATGCGTATTCCACAGGGATTGTGTAGCTTTATCATACATGAGCTTATTGGAACGATATAAGAATCCGCTGGTACCAAAATTGTATTTTTTGCCTTTGTGGATGCTTTTATATAAGATAACAGTTCCGCAAAGTGTACAGTATACTCCGGTTACCGGTACTCCGCCAACATCATCGGTAAACATTTCATGCCAGGCTAATATCCGTTTAGGATATGCTCTAGCATCTCCATTCACTTCTATCCCAAATACAATATGATCGTCTTCAAGATATTTAGCACTTTTAGCCGGAATCATTTCCGGATCTCGTAAAGGCGGAATCCCATCTTGCCGAACGCCTCCCCAACGAATCTCATCAAAACGAATAATACTTCCTGCCTGTCGGTTTAAAAAATACTTTTCAAATCGATGATCGATATATTTATGAAGCTCCGCTTTAAAATAATCGTAATTAGCAAGCAGTTTTTGTTCTTTGTTCCATAGCCATTCATACCATGCATTAAAGTCAAACCCAAACTGTTTTCCGGTTTTTTTCTGTAATAAAAAAGAAAGCTTTAAGCTTAGATCACTGTTACTATTAAAATACATTAACTCTAAGACCATAATCTCGTATTCCGGCTTCCAGTTTTTTTCTATGTAAGACAAAGAATGCCCTTGTACAACTCTATCTGAACTGGCGATTAAATCCAAAAAATAATCAACCTCTTTTTTATTATTCTCTTTGAGATTTGATAGTTTATCCTGAGCAATAACATTTACAGAATAAAGAGTAAAGCATAAAAAGAATAATTGAGTAACCTTTCTGAATTTTAACCACATATCATTTAACTTTTATAGAATTAAGTCGTAGGAAATAAATAAATCTAACGGCTGTAAAACTTAAAAGTTTTATAAAATTAGGTGTTTAAAACCAGGAGGAAGATGAACTAGAGATTAGTTTTTATGAGAACCATCGCAAAAACCCGGATTTCCGGTTAGTTTACATGTACAGAGATAATGTGTGCCACTTTTTTCTGCAATCATCATCTTAGGCTCCATGCCAGAACCTCTGTGTTTTCCATCACAGAAAGGTTGATTTTCCGATAATCCGCATGTACACCAGGAGTATCTTTTTCCTTCTTCTAATTCGACTGCAAGTGGAGCATCTCCAGCTCTTTTAGGTAAATCCATAGTTATATTTTTTTTGGGAATTTACAAAAAAGAGTTAAATCTAAATGTTAATTAGTTTTTTGATAGACCTAACCGCTTTAAAATTTTCGTGATTTGAGGCTTTAAATCGAAGTATTTTTGATTTGCCTTATGATACATATCTAATCCGAATGATTTAAGGGTATTGATTATAAATACCTTATTCTTTCCATATAATAATGACAAATAAGTCACAGTTATTAAAAAGATAATGGCACCTCCAATAGTGTAAAACGGATTTATAGAATGATGCAAGTATCTGTATAGTCCAAAACCAGTAAAGCTTCCGTATAAAATAATGAAATGAATCACGTAAATGTACAAGGTACTTTTACCTATGTTAAGTATCAATTTAGAAGAAATTATATTTCTTAACAGCATAAAAATGGCAAATAACATCAACACATTCCCAAACCGGATAAACAAATAATTATTATTAAATACATCTGCAAAGATTTGTATTTGGGTTAACTGGAAGAAATAAAGTAATATCCTTGAAGAGAAAAAGGTAAGTATTGTACCAATGGATAAGGTTAGAAATATTGCTTTGGCATATAAGTGGGAAACATTTTTGTACCTATTAAATAAAATAGCCATAAAAGCTCCTAATGAAGCATAACCAAACCACGGGAAAATAGTAAAAACAGAACCGTTGGTTTTTGTAAAATAATTAGCTATAAATTCTGGAAAGTAACTATAACTTAATTTTGCATAAACAGGTTCGAATAAAAAAGAAAAGATTCCAACAATACCTAAGATTAATGGTAAAGTATATGATTTTCGATGACTGGAATAATAATAGATACCAATTAAGAAAAGAATAGACAAGCCTATACAATGTAAAACATCTACAAGATAAAAGCTACTGTTAATGTATCCTCCAAATAAGCCAAAAATATTTAATCGTAATAAATAACCTATTCCTATAAGCATTAACCCTCTTCTAATACCTTTTCTAACTCTAGGATTTTTAATGTTTACCGCTTTGTTTTCTTTTACTAACAGATACATAAAAATAAATCCCGATACAGTAAAAAATACAGGGGCAGTGATTCCTCTAAAGAATTTCCAGGTAAGGTAAATAATATTGGTATCGTCCCTGTAAACAGGATCGAGAAGCCCATCTATAAAATGCCCTTGCAACATCATTAATATTGCCCAGGCACGTATAGCATCTATAAAATATAATCTCAAATTTTGTGACTTCATCTATGTAATTTTCAAGCTTTTAATAAAAAATATAAGATATTGATTATGAGTAAGCTGTCAATCGAGAGCAAATATACAACGCAATACTTTAACATTTTCTTATATATACGCCAATCTTTCGAATTTAGACTTTCAAATAGGTGATCAATCATTTATAGAGTATTTTTGAGGTTTTAAATTTTAACCCGGATTGAGAATAATTAAAAAATTTAAGATAAAAGATCATCATCGTCTAAAAGAACAATTGATAAGATGGTCTCAGCAATACGATGAAGTACTATGGTTGGATTCTAATAGCTACTCTCAAGAATACAGTAGTTTTGAGAGCCTTTTGGCTGTTGATGCCTTTACAAGTATTAAAACTGATGAATTAAATGCATTTAACGACCTTAAAGAATATCAATCTGTTACCCGGGACTGGATTTTTGGGTATCTGACCTATGATCTTAAAAATGATTTAGAAAACCTGTATTCTGATAATAACGATAACTTATCTTTCCCTGACCTTTATTTTTTTCAGCCTAAAAAAATTATCATACTTAAAAATGATGAAATAGAATTTCATTATTTAAATATGGTTGATGATGAATTAGAACCCGATTTTATCTCAATTAAAGAAGAATTTATTCCGAAAAAAAGAGATTTAGATCATGAGCCTGTTCGTATTAAATTGCGTATTCACAAAGACGAATACTATGCAAAAGTAAATCGTATGTTGGCACATATACAACGAGGGGATATTTATGAAGCAAACTTTTGCCAGGAATTTTATGCAGAGCATACGTTAATTGACCCTTTAGAAACGTATTTAAAACTCAATGAATTATCTATGGCTCCTTTTGCTACCTTTTTTAGAATAGGAGAAAAGTATTTATTGTCGGCTTCTCCCGAACGTTATTTACGAAAAGAAGGAGTAAAGGTGATATCTCAACCTATAAAAGGAACAGCCAAACGCTCAAAAAACAATGAAGAAGATGAGTTATTAAAAACGACTTTGAAAGCTGATGAAAAAGAACGTTCCGAAAATATTATGATTGTCGATTTGGTGAGAAACGACCTTTCTAAATGTGCAGTCAAAGGGAGTGTTACAGTTGAAGAATTGTGTGAAATATATACCTTTAAGCAAGTACATCAAATGATATCTACTGTTGTAGCTGAAGTCGAGAATACTACAGCTCCGGTAAATATCTTAAGAGAAAGTTTTCCTATGGGAAGTATGACTGGTGCTCCTAAAATAGCTGCAATGAAAATTATAGAAGAACTAGAAGAAACAAAACGCGGACTTTACAGTGGAGCAGTTGGTTATTTTACTCCGGATGGAGATTTTGATTTTAATGTAATCATCCGAAGTATTTTATATGACAAAGCGCAACAATATGTTTCCTTCTCTGTTGGTAGTGCAATCACGTCTAAATCGATTCCCGAGAGAGAATATGAAGAATGTTTGATAAAAGCTAAAGCAATGCGGGAAGTACTGGAAGGAAATTAATTAAAATTGAAAAGCGTTCTGTAATTCCTGTAAGGTGCTTTTTTAAGATTGCCATTCTTATTAAATAGACTTACTTTGTCAAAGTATTATAATTAAAGTCATTGTGTATTCAATTAAAAAATAGTGTACAATACATTTAAACAACATATTGAAACTTCTTTTCCATTCCTTAAAGATGCCAGGTTATTAATAGCTGTCAGTGGGGGGATAGATAGTATGGTATTGACTCATCTTTGCCATCAAATAAAACTAGATATTGCTCTGGCCCATTGTAATTTTAATTTGAGAGATGAAGAGAGTGATGCGGATGAGCAATTTGTTTTGAATTATGGGCAAAAAATCGATAAAGAGGTTTTTACTCAGCATTTTAATACGAAAGAATATGCAAAAAAACATAAACTATCAATCCAAATGGCAGCCAGAGAATTGAGATATGAATGGTTTAATGATTTGAGTACTGCTTTAGCATTTGATTATATTCTTACTGCACATCATGCAGATGATAACCTGGAGACTTTTATCATCAATTTGAGCAGAGGAACTGGCCTTGACGGATTAACCGGAATTCCTTCTGAAAATGATAAGATAGTAAGGCCATTATTGGCATTCTCCCGGCAAGACATTTTAGATTATGCATCAGAACATAAAATTGAATGGCGAGAAGATCGTAGTAACGAAGAAGTAAAATATCTAAGAAATAAAATAAGACATGAGCTTGTTCCTGTGTTAAAAGAATTACATCCGCAATTCCTGTCAAACTTTCTAAATTCACAAAAATACCTCCAGGGAAGTTCAAAAATATTAGATCAACATATTGAGGAAATTAAAACGAGAATATTTAAAAAGGAAGGAAGGGTTTATAAAGTTTCTATAGCTGACCTGCTTGATTTGGAGCCGTTACCACCATATCTACATGAATTCTTTAAAGGTTTTGGTTTTACACAATGGGATGATATAAAAGACTTGTTAACTGCCCAGAGCGGAAAACAACTTTTTTCTGACTCTCATAGAATGCTAAAGGATAGGGGTTATTTATTGATAGACGAATATAAAGGGAAAATATCTCATAAAGAAATATATGAAATTACGGAAGAAAACCTTTCTATGATTACACCTCTTAAATTGACGTTTAAAGAAGTAAATGCAATAAGTAAAGAAGATGAGAGTGTTATTTTTGTTGATAAAGAAACGTTAAAATTTCCTCTAATAGTAAGAAAATGGGAAATAGGTGACTATTTTTATCCTTATGGATTGAAAGGAAAGAAAAAACTAAGCAAGTTTTTTAAAGATGAGAAATATTCATTGATAGCTAAAGAAAATCAATGGCTATTATGCTCGGGAGATGATATTATGTGGGTCATAAGAAAAAGAGTTGATGACCGTTTTAAAGTAACAGAAAAGACAAACCAAATTCTAAAAATACAGATAGATCAATGAAATATTTTTTAATAGTTTTAGGCTTTTTGAGCAGTTTTTTTATACATGCACAAGAAGATCCGGTAAAATGGGAAACGTCTGTAGAAAAAATATCAGAAACAGAATATAACCTGATTTTTAAAGCTGATATAGAAGAGGGTTGGCATTTGTATTCTTCAAAAGAGTTAGATGAAGATGTACTTGGCCCTTTTCCTACGTATTTTGAGTTTGAAAACGCTGGAAATGATTTTGAACTTATTGGAAGAATAACAGAAAATGAACCTATTACCGAGTTTGATAAGATCTTTGAAGCAGAATTATCTTTTTTTGATAAACAAGCCGTTTTTACTCAACGCATTAAAGTACTCAATAAAGAGTTGAATATTATCAAAGCATTGGTTGAAGGTCAGGCTTGTGATGATGAAAAATGCATTCTTGTTGGAGATGATTTTACATTTTCGCTAGACGGATCTGCAATTGTTGAAGAACAAGTAGAAATTGATGAGAAGAGTGTAGCACTGGCAAATCAGTTAAAATTGAATATTAAAAATCCGGAACTGATTAAAAGTGAATCTGATATCGCCAAAAGCGAGAATGGAATATGGGGAATCATTGCTTTAGGGTTTTTAGGTGGACTATTGGCACTATTGACGCCTTGCGTTTTTCCAATGATTCCGCTTACAGTATCGTTCTTTACCAAACAATCAGATGATAGGAGCAAAGGAATCCGAAATGCTATACTTTATGGCTTTTTTATCGTACTGATCTATTTCTTATTGAGTTTACCTTTTCATTTCCTGGATTCTTTAGATCCGGATATCTTGAATAACATTTCGACTAATGTTTGGTTGAATATTTTCTTCTTTGCCATTTTTGTATTTTTTGCATTTTCATTTTTTGGATATTATGAATTAACGCTACCTGCATCGTGGGGTGCAAAAATGGATAAAGCATCAGATGTAGGAGGAGTTATAGGGGTGTTCTTTATGGCACTAACTTTGGCTATTGTTTCTTTCTCTTGTACTGGCCCTATTTTGGGTGGATTATTAGGAAGTACAACCTTATCTGAAGGTGATGTAGCTACCAATTTATCAGCTGGGATGACTGGTTTTGGTTTGGCATTAGCTCTGCCTTTTGCACTTTTTGCACTTTTCCCTAATTTATTGAATTCGTTGCCTAAATCTGGAGGATGGTTAAATACTGTAAAAGTGATTCTAGGATTTTTGGAGCTTGCACTAGCCTTTAAATTCTTGTCAAATGCAGATTTAGTTGCACATTGGGGACTGTTAAAGAGAGAAATTTTTATTGGAATATGGATATTAATTTTCTTATTATTAATACTGTATACCTTCGGAAAATTAAGATTCCCGCATGACGGACCTAAAAAGAAACTTAGCTTTTCCAGAATCTCATTTGGAATCCTGGTTATTGCCTTCACTGTTTATTTGATTTCCGGACTGGCAAAATTTACATCATTGAAGATGTTGAGCGGATTTCCACCTCCTGAGTTTTATAGTATTTTTGAGCAAAAAAACGATTGTCCGTTAGGAATTAATTGTTTTAAAGATTTTGAAGAAGGTCTTGCTTACGCTAAAGCCAATGATAAACCTATAATGATAGACTTTACAGGTTGGGCATGTGTAAATTGCCGTAAAATGGAAGAAAATGTTTGGAGTTCACCAGATGTATATAGGTTGCTTAATGAAGAATATGTGTTGATTTCTTTATATGTAGATGATAGAAAGGAATTGGAAGAGAATAAAAAATTTGATTTTTTATCCGGCAATGGTAAAGTGAAACGTATAGAAACTATCGGTAAAAAATGGGGAACTTTTCAATACCTCAACTTTAACACTGCTTCTCAGCCTTTTTATGTTTTAATGTCTCCGGAATTGGAACTTTTAAATAATCCGGAACAATATACAGATACCGAAACATATAAAAATTGGTTGGAATCAGGCTTAAATAATTTTAATAAATAGAAAAATTAAATAGTATTTCAATTTTAAAATAAAACCCGGTCACTAATGATCGGGTTTTATTTTTACAAAATATGAGAGTCAAGAATTATAGACAAGCACCACCTGGAGGAGGACAACTATTCAGAGCTCCATCTGTTGGGCAACACCCAGAATGTCCACCTTTTACTTTTTCTGCGTTGAATTTAGAAACAACATTTTTTTTGAGATTTAATTTCGAATTTAAATTAATTTTTTTCATAATAATTAAAGTTGATAGTTATTAATTAATAATACAATACTAATCATTTTTAATTGTAATTTTTTATATTTTAACATATTGATTATCAATATTATATGTATTCCATAAAATGCTTATGGCTTTACTGTAATTTAAGCCTTATTTAAATGAGTTTAAATTTTGAAACTGAATAAAATATGTTATTTCTTTTATTATTTGTAATCTTTTTCTTTCTTTATAAAAAAATCACAAATGCTAATAAAAGTTTATGGGAGTTCAGTTTTTGGGGTAGAGGCTACAACAATTACCATTGAAGTAAATATTGATAAAGGCATAGGTTATTATTTGGTTGGCCTTCCCGATAATGCAATTAAAGAAAGTAACTTTCGTATTGCTGCTGCGCTTCAAAACAATGGATATAGAATACCGGGTAAAAGAATTACCATTAATATGGCTCCGGCAGATCTTAGAAAAGAAGGTTCTGCATATGATCTCACACTAGCGATAGGTATCTTGGCAGCTTCCGGACAAATTAACAGCGAAAAAGTGCATGAATATTTAATCATGGGAGAATTATCTCTTGATGGTGGGCTACAATCTATAAGAGGAGCTTTATCAATTGCCATAAAAGCTAAAGAAGAAAATTTTAAAGGATTAATTCTCCCTTTTCAGAATGTTAAAGAAGCAGCCATAGTAAAAGGATTGAAAGTATATGGAGTATCTACAATAAATGAGGTCATTGATTTTTTTAATGGAGAGAAAGAGTTAGAGGAAACTATTGTAGATATTGACAAAGAGTTTAACAAGAGTTTAGAGTTCCCCGATTTTGACTTTGCAGATGTGAAAGGACAGGAAAGTATTAAGCGATGTATGGAGATAGCAGCAGCAGGTGGTCACAATATTATTTTAATTGGTCCGCCAGGATCGGGAAAAACAATGTTAGCCAAACGTTTACCAAGTATTTTACCTCCAATGACACTTCAGGAGGCATTAGAAACCACAAAAATTCATAGTGTAGTTGGTAAACTTCCGGGAATTGGATTAATGACTCAACGCCCGTTTAGAAGTCCGCATCACACCATCTCCGATGTCGCTTTGGTAGGAGGAGGGACGTATCCGCAACCCGGAGAAATCTCTTTATCGCATAATGGAGTTTTATTCCTTGATGAATTACCAGAATTTAAACGAAGCGTATTAGAAGTCATGCGTCAACCATTAGAAGATAGAGAAGTTACGATTTCCAGAGCCAAATTTACAATTACATATCCTTCCAGTTTAATGCTGGTAGCAAGTATGAATCCTAGTCCGAGTGGATTTTTTAATGATGCCGAAACACCGGGAGTATCATCTCCTCAGGAAATGCAACGGTATCTCGGTAAAATTTCCGGCCCTTTATTAGACAGAATAGATATTCATGTAGAAGTTACCCCGGTACCATTTGATAAACTTTCAGATGAAAGAAAAGGAGAAAATAGCTTTGCAATAAGGAAACGAGTAGTCAAAGCCAGAGAAATACAACAGATCAGGTTTAAAGGTTTGGAGAAAACACATTATAATGCTCAGATGAGTACCCGTCAAATACGTGTGCATTGTGTATTGGATAATACTTCTAAATTGCTTTTAAAAAATGCAATGGAGCGTTTAAATCTATCGGCAAGGGCATACGATCGTATTCTCAAAGTGGCTCGTACAATAGCAGATTTAGAAGGAGAAGACAAAGTGAATGGTTCGCACATCAGTGAAGCTATTCAATATAGAAGTTTAGATAGGGAAGGATGGTTGGGGTAATTATAAAAATGTTTAAAGCATTGTTAATTTTTTTAGATTAAGAGTTAAATTCTCTCAAATTTTTTAAGAAAAACTATATCTTTCTAGCTTAATTTGCATAAAAACAAATAATTATGAAAACCAAAAAATTTAAAGTTATAAGCCTAGCTTTAATGTGCTTTGCTTTTTTTAGCATAATATCATGTGAGAAAAATGAAGAAACTACACAAAATGAAGAATTATCAATAGAGTTTGAAAAATATGAATTGGATAATGGACTTCAGGTAATTTTACATCAGGATAAGTCAGATCCTATAGTCTCTGTAGCTATTCGATATGATGTAGGGTCTAATCGTGAGAAAACCGGCCGTACTGGGTTTGCTCATTTATTTGAACATATGTTATTTCAGGAATCTGAGAATGTAGGGCAAGACCAGTTCTTTAAAAAGATTCAGGATGCCGGAGGTACATTAAATGGAGGTACAGGTAAAGATGCTACAACCTATTTTGAAGTAGTTCCTAAAAATGCCTTGGAAACAGTTATGTGGTTAGAAAGTGATCGTATGGGATATCTGATTAATACGGTTACAGAGTCAGCCTTTGTAAATCAGCAAGAGGTTGTTCAAAATGAGAAAAGACAACGAGTAGATAATAATCCTTATGGACATACGAATTGGGTAATTGATAAAGCGATTTACCCGGAAGGGCATCCGTATAATTGGCAGGTAATAGGTGAATTAGTAGACCTTCAAAATGCCACTGTAGAAGATGTAAAAGAATTTTATGATAAATATTACGGACCTAATAATGCCACTTTAGTCTTGGCAGGAGATTTTGAAACAGAGAATGCTAAAGCATTAATTGAGAAATATTTTGGTGAAATTAAGCGGCGTCAAGAAGTATCTGAACTGCAACCTCAACGTGTAACTTTAAATGAAACAAAGCGTTTGTATCATGAAGATAATTTTGCAAGAGCAGCTCAATTAAATATGGTTTGGCCTACAGTTGAAGAATATACAGATGATGCTTATGCTCTTGATTTCCTGGGACAGTTATTATCAGATGGTAAAAAAGCTCCATTATATGAAGTATTAGTAAAAGATAAAGAATTAACTAGTAATGTAGCGGCTTTTAATGGAGCTCAAACATTGGCTGGTGCATTTAGAATAAGAGTAACGGCCAATAATGGTAAGAATCTTTCTGATGTTGAAAATGCTATTTTTGAATCTTTTAAAAGATTTGAAGAAAATGGTATTTCCGATAAGGATTTAGAACGTCTAAAAGCAGGTTCAGAAACAAACTTTTATAATGGCATCAGTAGTGTATTAGGAAAAGCTTTTCAATTAGCAAATTATAGTGTAGCTGCAGGAGATCCTGGATTTGTTACTCAAGATATTGAAAATATCAAAGCGGTCACCAAAGAAGATATCATGCGTGTATACAATACATACATTAAAGATAAACCCTATGTAATTACTAGTTTTGTTCCTAAAGGACAAGTAGAACTGATAGCAGAAAATTCTGAAAAAGCAGCAGTTGTAGAAGAAGAAATTAAAGATAATGTAGAAAAAATTGTAGTTGATACAGATACTGAAGTGATTAAAACACCATCTAGTTTTGATCGTTCTGTAGAACCAGCACAAGGTGTTTCTCCTAAACTGAATATTCCCGAATCGTGGTCAGTTACTTTAGCTAATGATATGAAAGTATATGGGATAGAACAGAATGAAATTCCGATAGTAAACTTTAGTATGACCATTGATGGCGGGCATTTATTAGACTCATTTGACAAAATAGGGGTAGCTAATTTATTGACAGATATTATGATGGAAGGAACTGCTAATAAGACTCCTGCAGAATTGGAAGAAGAGATTGATTTGTTGGGCGCATCTATTAATATGTTTACAGGAAGAGAGTCTATAACAATTTCGGGAAATACATTAGTTAGAAATTTAGATAAAACTTTAGCTTTAGTAGAAGAGATTTTATTAGAACCCAGATGGGATGAAGAAGAATTAAAACGGATTAAAACCAGTACTATAAATGGTATTAAACGTTCTGCAGCTAATCCTAATGTGGTTGCTAATCAGGTATATAATAAGATACTTTATGGGGAGGAACATATGTTTGCTTATCCTACGAGTGGTACTGTAACATCAGTAGAATCTATTACTATGGATGATTTAAAAGCATTTTATAATAAAAACCTATCACCATCTATCAGCAGATTTCATATTGTAGGAAACATAAATCAGGAAAAAGCTATTAAAGCATTAAAAAATCTGGAAACAAACTGGAAGGCAAAAGACGTAACTATTCCAACATATGAAATTAAAAATGATAGAGATAAAGCATCATTGTATTTTGTAGATATTCCAAATGCAAAACAATCGGTAATTAATATTGGTTATATTGATATGGCACGTACTAACCCTGATTTTTATGCTTCAACAGTAATGAATTACAAGTTAGGCGGATCTTTTTCAGGGAACGTGAATTTAATTTTAAGAGAAGAAAAAGGGTATACTTACGGAGCAAGATCTGGTTTTTCAGGGACTAAAATACCAGGAGCATTTACAGCTTCTTCCAGTGTAAGAACAAATACTACTTTTGAATCGGTTATGATTTTCAAAGACGAAATAGAAAAATATAAAAACGGAATTTCTCAAGAAGATCTGGATTTTACAAAAAATGCATTGATAAAATCTAATGCTCGTCGTTTTGAAACACAAAATGCATTATTAGGAATGCTTAGAACAATGAGTGCTTATGATTTACCAGCAGATTACATTGCCAATGAAGAACGTATAGTAAGAGATATGACTTTAGAGCAACATAAAGCATTAGCCCAAAAACATTTAGATGAATCTAAAATGGCTTATTTGGTAATCGGAGATGCAAAAACTCAGTTTAAACAATTTATAGATGCTGGTTTTGATGAAGTAATTTTATTAGATAAAGATGCTAAGCCTGTTGCTAATGGCTTAAATTCGGAGATAAAATGATCGTATTGAAAATAAATATAAAAAAGCTCGGATATTATTTCTGAGCTTTTTTTAAATATAATTTCAAAATTTATAATTCAAATCATGTTTAAATATAGTACACCAAAATATAAAGATTAAATAAAAGAATTTAATCAAAATACCTCTTACTCTTTAAAAATTAAAGTAATACTTTTTAGATATTTAAAATTTAAAGATAATTGTTAAAAATGCTTAAAAAGCTTTTTGAATTAAAAAGAGATGCTTTGAATTTAGTTAATTTTAAAGTGCTAAAACTAAAATAATTAACTAAATACACATTCTACAATGAGATTTTTTCTTAAGGCATTCTTGCTTCCAATACTTGGTTTGGGATTTGTAACTGCGCAATCCCCGTTAATAAATACTCCTTCAATAAGCCCGGATGGGAAATCAATAGCTTTTAATTTTCAAGGTGATATATGGACGGCAGATATCAATGGTCAAAATGCAAAACGGATAACTGTTCACGAGGCTTACGATACTAAACCAATATGGAGTTATGATGGAAAATCTATAGCTTTTCAAAGTAACAGGTATGGTAATAATGATATTTATATTATCGCGACCAATGGAGGACAACCAAAGAGAATAACATATCATTCAACTAATGATGTTATTACTGATTATACAAAAGATGGAGATATTTTATTTGCTACGAGGAGAAATTTTCTGCAGGTAGAAAGAGAAACAGAAATACATAAAGTAAATGAGAAAGGAGGAACTCCATACAGGTTTATGAATTCTTTGGGGTTTGACGCGACTGTATCTCCGAATGGTAATTTTATAGCTTTTGTTAAAGGATCGTGTAGATTGGAAAGAGAAGCTTACAGAGGGCCTGCCAATAGGAATATATGGCTTTATGATATTAAAAATGATTCATACGAGCAACTAACCACTTTTAATGGAAATGATTTCTATCCGCAATGGGGAGATAATAATACCATTTATTTTCAATCATCCAGAAGCGGAAAATATAATGTACATAGAATAAAAATAGATGAGAGAGGAAAAAAGGAGGGTGATATTAGTTCTGTCAGTTCTTTTAAAGATATGGGAATATTTTCTTTTCAAATAAGCAAGAATGGAAAAGATTTAATTGCAGTAAAAGGAGATCAGGTATATACTTTTGATGTTACATCAAATACATCACGTGAATTAAAAATTAACCTGGATACCGATTACAGATTAGATCCTGTAGTACATAGACGCTATACCAATAACGTTGGAGAAGTAGTGCCTTCTCCCAATGGTAAATACAGTGCCTTGGTTATCAGAGGAGAAATTTTTATTACCGAAAACAATAAAGAAAAAAACAGAACAGTTAATGTCTCCAATTCATCTTACAGAGACAGGATGGTTTCCTGGTTAGACGATTCGACTGTACTTTTTGTTTCGGATAGAGACGGGCAAAATGATTTATATGTAGTTAAATCAGATGATCCAAATCAAACCGACCTTTTTAAATCATTAAAACATAAAGTGATCAGGTTAACCAAAACTGGAGAAGAAGAGAGTAATCCGGTAATTTCTCCAGATGGGAAATCGGTTGCATTTTTGAGGGGAAGGGGAAAATTAATTGTTGCTTCTATTAATAAAGAAGGAAGGTTGTCAAATGAAAAAACATTATTAAACGGTTGGGATACTCCTGCAGGAATATCGTGGTCGCCAGATTCTAAATGGCTGGCTTATAATTTGAGTGATCTGGATTTTAATGGAGAAATATACATCCACAAAGCAGATAATTCTAAAAAACCTGTGAATGTCTCGGTACACCCTAAACAAGATATTAATCCTATCTGGAGTAAAGACGGAAAGAAACTTGTTTTTTCTTCAAATAGAAATAACAATGATTATGATGTATGGTTTGTTTGGTTGAATAAAGCAGATTGGGAAAAAACTACACAAGACTGGGAAGAAGAATCGATTAGCAAGTCAGAAAAAAATAAGGGTAAAAGTAAAGATTCAGAAGAAGTTAAGCCAATTACTATTGACTTTGATAACCTATATGAAAGACAAGTTCAGGTAACTTCATATACTGGAGGAGAATTTGCTCAGGCAATTTCTAAGGATGGAAAAACTATTTATTATACTACTGGAAACGGAAGTAGAGGAAATGCCCAAACTGAAGCAGATTTATATAAGATTAAATGGAATGGAGATGACAGAAAGGCACTTACTATAAGCAATAGCCGTCCTTCAAATATTGCTGTCAATAAAAATTATACTCATTTGTATTTAACCAGAGGAAGAGGGAATGTTTCAAGAATTAATTTGTCAAATGACAAATCAGAAAACCTTCCTGTTTCGGCAAAGATAGACGTAAATTATCAGGAAGAAGCCAATCAAATTTTTGAAGAAGCATGGAAGGCCATAAATGACGGATTTTACGATCCTGATTTTCATGGACAAAATTGGACTGCATTAAAGAAAAAGTACAAGCCTTTGGCTATGAAAGCATCAACGAGAAGCGATTTTCAAACTGTTTTTAATTGGTTACTCGGGCAAATAAATGCAAGTCACATGGGACTACGCGGAGGAGAACGTAGAGAAGATCTTCAACGAGAAGTAACCGGATTATTAGGGTTGGAATTAAAACCACAAGCTAACGGAAGTTTAAAAGTTGAAAAAGTAATAGAGAATATGCCGGCAGACAGGAGTAGTAGTAAAATAGAATCTGGTGATATTATTACTTCAGTAAACGGTAAAAAACTATCCGGAAACGATAATTTCTATGGTTGGTTAACAGGAACATCTAACGAAAAGATTTACCTGACTGTGAAAAGAGGAAACGCTACAAGTGAAGTTGTAATACGTCCAAAAAGTAATAATAGAATAGAGAATTACAATTCATGGGTAAAAGAGCGCAAACGCTTAACAGAGCAATATTCTAATGGCAGATTAGGTTACATTCATATCCAGGGAATGAACTGGATCAGTTTTGAACGGTTTGAAAGAGAATTAACTGCAGCAGGATTAGGAAAAGAAGGAATTGTGATTGATGTTAGATATAATGGAGGAGGATGGACCACAGATTATTTAATGACGGTACTAAGTGTTAAGCAACATGCATATACGGTACCAAGAGGAGCAGCAAAAAATTTGAAAAATGAACATAAAAAATTCATTAATCATTATCCGTTTAGTGAACGTTTACCGTTAACATCATGGACAAAGCCATCTATTGCCTTAACCAATCATACGAGTTATTCCAATGCAGAAATATTTGCACATGCTTATAAAACCTTAGGAATAGGAAAAGTTGTTGGAGAAGCAACTTTTGGAGCAGTAATCTCAACAGGAGGTAGAGGATTAATAGACGGGTCTGCAGTAAGAATGCCATTTAGAGGATGGTATGTGAAAGCTACAGAGTCTAATATGGAATTAGGTCCAGCAGTACCAGATGTAACTGCAATTAATGCTCCGGATGATAAAGCAAAGAATAAAGATACACAGTTAAAAAAGGCAGTAGATGAACTTCTAAAACAACTTGATAATTAATGAATTATAAAAAGAAATGAATTGTTCAGTTGTTATGGTTTATATTAGCCAGACATAAGTCTGTATTTATTTAAACCTTTTATGTGAAAAATATATTTAAAAACATAGGCCCGGGTACGTTGGTTGCAGCTGCATTCATAGGCCCGGGAACAGTAACTGCATGTACTATAGCAGGAGTGAAATTTGGATATGCTCTTTTATGGGCAATGATATTATCCATTATCGCCACTATTGTACTCCAGGAAATGGCTGCCAGATTAGGGATTATTACTCAAAAAGGATTAGCAGATGTAATAAAAGAACAAATCAAGTCACCTATCTTAAGAAAATTTTCTATTGCACTTATTTTAGGAGCTATTGTTATTGGAAATGCAGCATATGAAGCCGGGAATATAGGAGGGGCATCACTTGGACTGGAAGCTATGTTTGGAGAAGAAATGTGGAGCTATTATCCTGTTATTATAGGAATTATAGCTTTTGTACTCTTATTCATCGGAAATTATAAATTCCTGGAAAGAAGTTTGGTTATCTTGGTACTGATTATGAGTGTTTCTTTCTTGTTTACAGCACTTATTACCAAACCTAACATAACTGAAGTATTGTCAGGAATGTTTGTTCCTTCTTTTCCTGAGAATAGTATTCTAACTATTGTTGCGCTAATCGGAACTACAGTGGTGCCATATAATTTATTCCTGCATGCATCCATAGTACAAGAGAAATGGAAAAGTAAAGACGATTTACCTGCAGCTAAGAAAGATACATACATCTCTATCATGTTAGGCGGAATTGTATCTATGGCAATTATTATCTCTGCCTCAAGCATCCAGGCAACAGAAGTCTCTAATGTATTAGATTTGGCTAAAGGCCTGGAACCTTTGTTTGGAAGTATGGCAAAATATTTTCTTGGGATAGGATTATTAGCTGCCGGAATTACTTCTGCCATTACTGCGCCATTGGCTGCAGCTTATGTAGTTAATAGTTGTTTTGGATGGAAAGCTTCTTTAAAAGATTGGAAGTTCAGGAGTACATGGATACTTATTTTATTTTTGGGAGTGTTGTTCTTATCCTTTGACATCAAACCCATAAAAGTTATACAGTTTGCACAAGTTGCAAATGGTATTTTACTACCGGTGATAGCATCGTTCCTGCTTTGGATAGTCAATAAATCGGTGGTATTAGGGAATTATAAGAATTCAACACTTCAAAATATAGTTGGTGTTATAATAGTAATTGTTGCTTTTTTATTGGGAATGAGAAGTGTATTAAAAGTATTTGAAATAATTTAAATGAAAAATCAAGTAGATATTAATTGTGATGTCGGAGAAGGCTTAGATAACGAAGCACATATATTTCCATTGATAAGCAGGTGTAATATTGCTTGTGGCGCGCATGCAGGAGATCCTGATACCATTCGAAAAGTGATTAAACTGGCTAAAGAAAATAATGTTTTAATAGGAGCTCACCCTTCTTACCCGGATAGAGAAAATTTTGGAAGAAAGGTGATGGATATTTCTAAAGAAGACCTGGTTGATAGTATTGTTTCGCAACTAACTTTGTTTTTTGAAATAGCTACAGAAGAAAAAGTAGATGTAGACCATATTAAGCCGCATGGAGCACTTTACAATGAAGCTGCTAAGAATAAAGAAGTAGCAGAAGCAGTCATTACAGCAATTGAAAGAGTAGGAGTAGAGAGTAAGGTGAAATTAATGGCTCCTAATCATTCGGTAATAGCTAGTCTGGCCCAATCAAAAAACTTTAATTTACTATACGAAGCTTTTGTGGATAGAAATTATAATGAGGATTTGAATTTAGTGTCCAGAAGTAATAAAAATGCTCTCATAGAATCGGCAGAAAATGCTGTTGAACATGTGATTAGGATGGTAAATGGAGAAGTACTCACAATTTCAGGGGAACTTGTAAAAATTAAAGCTTCCAGTTTTTGTATTCATGGTGATAATAAAAATGTATTAGATATTTTAAAACATCTTTTTAAAGAATTACCAGAACAGGGTTTTGATATTTTAAAATGAGCTATTCATTAGCATATAAAGATTTCGGAGAAGCTGCTATTTTAATAGAATGGCCTCAATCTATTGATGACAAAATCCTTCTTGATATTATCAACTTTAAAGAGGAAATAGAAAAAAAGCTGGATATCCATCATATTGAATTGATTCCTGCCTACAATTCATTGACTGTAATAAATCATAATAAGGATATAAAGTTACAAGGATTAAAAGAAGAACTAAAACGTATTTATACTTCGGTAAATAAAAATATAATAGGCAAACAGAAATTATGGGAAATCCCGGTTTGCTATGATGAAACTTTCGGAATAGATTTGGAGCATATATGTGAAGAAAAAGGAATGAGTAAAGAAGAATTGATTCAATTACATTCCGAAGCAATATACACAGTATACTGCATAGGGTTTTTACCAGGATTTATGTATCTGGGAGGGCTATCCAAACGATTAGAAACGCCGAGAAGAGAAACTCCGAGATTAAATATCTTAAAAGGATCTGTGGGAATAGCAGAAAACCAAACAGGTGTTTATCCGCAGGATTCTCCGGGAGGGTGGAATATTATCGGAAATTCACCGATTAACCTATTTGATATCAATAAAGAAACTCCTTGTTTTGTTAAAACAGGCGATAAAATTCAATTTAGAGGTATTTCTTTACCAGAATATAAGCTGATGCAAGTAGAAATTGAAGCGGGTGTTTTTTCTATAGAAAGTAAATGGATTCAATGATAAAGATTTTAAAACCTGGATTTTATACTTCTGTTCAAGATAAGGGAAGGTATGGCTATCGTCATCTTGGGGTTCCGGTATCTGGAGCAATGGATCAAATTTCATATCGATTGGCAAATAAAATTATAGGTAATGATGATGAGGCTGCTGTTTTAGAATTTACAATGACCGGCCCTATGATAGAATTTGAATCATCTACTGTTATAGCCATTACAGGAGCAGAGATGTCTCCTCAGTTAAATGGTAGTCCGATAGAAAATAATAGACGATATAAAATTGAAAAAGGGAGCATTCTTTCCTTTGGAAGATTACAAAAAGGATTCAGAGGATATCTGGCTGTTTATGGAGGAATTCAAACTAAAAAAGTGTTGAAAAGCGCTTCTTATATGAAGAATATTACAGAAGCTATTCGGATAGAAAAAAATGAGCAACTCCCTCTTGTAAAATGTATAGATATAGAAGAAAATACTTTTTTTGTTAAAAAAATAGAAGATCACATATCGACTCAAACTTTAGAGGTTTTTAAGGGACCTGAATATCATCAACTATCAGACAGGCAGTTAGAATCATTGTTCTCAAAAGAGTTTACAGTTGCTAAAGAAAACAACAGGATGGCTTATCAATTGGAAGAAACTATTCAACCGCATCCATATTCCTTATTAACATCAGCAACTTTAACAGGAACAGTTGAATTAACATCATCAGGAAAATTGATTATATTAATGAGAGATGGGCAAACTACAGGAGGATATCCCAGAATACTACAATTAACAGAGAAAGCAATTGCTACGCTTGCTCAGAAAAAGACATATGATAAAATTAATTTTAAAATGAAAGTTATTTTCTAGAAAGATCAATTTCTGATGCTAATAGTTCCATAGATTTAGCTTCACCTAATGCTTCCTGTATCCTGGAAGCATCATCTTTATAATAATCTTTTTTAAGGAAAGTTCTCCATAATGCAGCAATAAAGTCATTGAAAAGTAAACCATCATTCCATGAAATGAGTTTCTCTTCATAAGCTTTTTCTAATAATTTCTTTACATCTTCCCTATAGTCAACCTGCTTCATAATGATTTTGAAATTTCATTATAATATAATACAAAAACGAAAATACTATAAGACCTATCAGGAATAAAGGGGATTTTTCCTGTTTTTGATATAGATCTTTAATTATCTAAAATAACTAAATAGAATAATTCGGGTAAGATAAATAGTTGGAATAATAAAAATACTCATAAGATTTCAATAATAAAAGTATTTTCATAATACAAGCGGGTTTTTAATGTTTTTCAAGGGGATTTTTCCCCTTTTTTATCTGGAATAACCATTGTTATATTGTTGAAAAACAGTAGTATGTGAAATTTAACGAATTAAAAAATAAAAAGTAAGATTTTTTGAAGGCAATTTTTCAATACCTTACGAAAAACTTAAATAACGTAAATTATGGAAAAGCCCAAAAAAGTAATTTCTGTAGAAGAAGCTAGATCTTTACAAGATTTCTGGTGTAAAACAAGAGGAAAAGCAATCGAAGAAGAATGCGGTTATGTAGATTGTCGCGAATTCAGTTATTCGATAAAAGAACTGGAAGAATATATCGCATTTGTCAAGCATGAAGCTAAGGAAAAAGGATATAAGAAAAAGAGCTTAGGGCTTCGAATTTATTTAGGTACTTATCCTCCCGAAGGAGATAAACATGATGGTTTATCTACTGTTTTTATTACTCCAACTGGAAAGAAAAAAAACAGGCCAGGAGGTTCTGGAAAAGAAGGAGTGACTGATGATAGAGATGACAATATTTATGAAATAGATCCATTAAATAGAGGTGGCGTTGGAGATCCACCAATAAATTATTAATTGATAAAAAAGTTTTCAAGATAAAATTAAGGGGGATATTCCCCCTTTTGTATTTTCAAATACTTTTATTAAGTATTTGAAAATCATTTATTTGTAATTTAGTAATGTATTTGCTAAAATTTTTATAAACCTAGAACTGATTGTTTTTTAATTACTTTAGATTATTCATTTTAAACCTAAACCAATATATTATGAAGATGATAAATTTAAAAAAAGAAATGCTTTTATTACTGGGAATAAGTTTCCTGGTATTGTATTCTTGTCAGAAACCGATTGATCCTATAGAAAAGCCCAAAAAAACTATAAGTATCAAAGAAGCTAAACAACTTCAGGATAATTACATACGTACAAGAAGTGTCATTTTAAAAGATACTTTTGGGTATGAAGATTCAAGAGAAGTTTGGTTTTCTTTGGAAGAATTAGAACAATATTTAAGTTATGTAAAACAGGAGGCTACCAAAAAAGGATATCAGGATTTAGGCGTCCGTATTTATTTTGGAGCTAATGACCCGACGGAAAAACGAAAGTTTGGATTGTCAACTGTTTTTTTGGCACCGACAGGTAAAAAAGAATATCAAAGAGGATCTTTTCTTAATTTTAATTACCAAGACGACCATGGTGAAAATATATATGAAATAGATCCATTAAATAGAGGTGGAGTTGGAGACCCTCCGGTTAATTACTGATCTTAAAACTAATTTAAGGGGGAATATCCCCCTTTTTTAATTCTTTTTCAATAGTTAATATATTGATTTTTAGTTTTTTAGTTATGTGCGTTGTGATTGTAAAAGTTTTTAGAGATCTAAAATTGCTTGTTTTTTATTTATCTTAGATTAATGGTTTTTAACCTAAGAATTTTGAGAATATCATAAATGAACAAGAGTAATTTTTAATTGATACTTCTGAATATGAAGATTAGGGAAAAATTTAATTTTCTATAGAATAATTTAGAAATATAATTAATAGAGTTCCATAAATAGATGAATTTAACTAGTAAATGATAATTAATGTTTTCAGTATATTTTAGACATTCAATTTATTTTATTGAACTAATAACAGTAATTGTAGCTATTGTTACTTACAGGTATTATAAAAATTCACCTGCCAAATATTTTCTTTCTTTTCTTTGGTTTGTTTTGTTCGTAGAAACTATTAGTAAAATTAGATGGTTGTATTTTAATTATTATGATGGAATAATAATTTCTTTTTTGAAAAGATTTATTTCAGAACCCTTGTTAGAAGCTAAACATATATGGATAGTTAATATTTATGGTATAGCTGCTTACTTAATTTATATTGTCTATTATTATTTGCTGTCTACAAAAAAGAGAAATAAAAAAATACTGTTTATTATAGGTATTATATTTATGTCTTTTACAGTATTGGATATTGTTATTAATTACGATTTATTTAATAAAGATTATTTAAATATAATAACTGTAGTTGGTTCCATAACTTTTCTATTAGCTACCATTATATATTTAGGTGAGGTTTTTAATAGCAATGAGGTTTTAGCATTTCATAAAACATTAAATTTTTGGATAGTTGTAGGTGCATTAATGTTCCATTTAGGAACAGCCCCAATATTTATTTTTGCAGAAAAACTTAAGTTTAGTAATACAGCTTACGTATATATATTAGCAACATTTAATCATATCCTTTATGGCTCTTTTATTATTGGATTTATACTGAATGCAAGACAAGAAATACTAAAAACAAGTAATAATGAGTGAAGAAATAATAAGCTTGATAGTTTATGTAAGTTTACTGATAGTCATATTGGTAACTTTTGGGATTTTATTTTTTCTTGCTTATCAAAAACGAAAAACGCAATTACTGATAGAAAAAGAAGAGCAAAAACGTTATTTTGAAGAAGAACTTTCCAAAGCACAGAATGAGATACAGGAACAAACACTGAAGAATATCAGTTGGGAACTGCATGATAATGTAGGGCAATTACTTTCTGTAGCCAAAATGCAATTGAATATGCTACAGGCGGACCTTTCTGAAGATCATCAAAAAAGACTCAAAGAAGCTTCTGATGTATTAGGAAAAGGTTTAACCGAAATGCGACAACTTTCAAGGACTTTAAATACAGATTATGTCTCAAATTTAGGGTTACAGGATTCTCTGGAAGCAGAAGTTAACCGCTTTAAACGCATGAACTTTTTGCGTATAGAATATGATCATCAGGGAGAAGCTGTTTCTATAAATGAAAAAGACGAAATTATAATTTTCCGTATTTTTCAGGAATGTTTTTCAAATTGTATTAAATATTCTAAAGCTACATTACTCAATATTCAAATACAATTTAGAGAAAAAGAACTCTTTGTATCTGCTACAGACAACGGGGTTGGATTCGACCTGGATAAGGAGTCTAAAGGGTCAGGATTAATGAACATGAGAAAGCGAGCTGAGCTGATAGGTGCAAAATTATCTATTACAAGCCAAAAAGATCAAGGAGTTTCTGTAACTTTGACATATCCGTATAAGTAACAAACTAATGAAAAAGTATTCCATAGCTATTGTAGACGATCACCTGTTGTTTGCACAATCTTTGGATTCATTAATTTCCTCATTTGGGAATTATGAAGTCATTTTTCACGCTACCAATGGTAAAAACTTCATTGATAATATAGAAAATCAAGGTAAATCACCAGATGTGGTACTCCTTGACATCAATATGCCCATAATGAATGGAATAGAAACAATGTCCTGGTTAAAAACGAACAAACCAGAATTAAAAACTATTGCATTATCAATGGATGATTCTGAAGAAACCATTATCAAGATGTTACGTTTAGGAGCAAAAGGGTATCTTTTAAAAGATATTCACCCTGAAGTTTTTAAAAGAGCGATAACAGATGTTATTGAAAAAGGGTTTTATTATTCGGAAAGGATTACAAATACATTGTTAGATACTCTCGACAAAAAAGAGAAAACAAAAGAAGAAATATTTTTAAAGGATAGGGAAAGGGAGTTTCTTAGATTGGCATGTACAGAAAAAACATATAAAGAAATAGCAAGTGAAATGTTTTTATCTCCAAAAACAGTCGACGGCTACCGGGAAACCTTGTTTGATAAATTAGAAGTACGAAGCCGTATTGGCCTCGTACTTTATGCAATTAAACATAAGTTTATTGAAATTTAATATTCCGTATTTCCTATCATATCAATTTCTGAAACCTCATCATCATCTCCAAGTACCTCATCATAAATACAGAATTGGACTGCATATAATATCGGCATAGTGAAGAATATACCAACGAGGCATGCAAGGAGCCCTAAAAAAGCTAAAATTGTAGCCAAAAGAATAAGAACAAATACAATAAAGAAATTTTTGGATACAAGTTTAATACTAAAGTCAAAAGCCTGAAGTGCATTTAAATTTTTGAAAATAATTAATGGCAACATTAATATCGTAATAGTAGATAATAATAGGGATACCAAATAATTCATTAACGGAATAAAAAGAACAAACTGGAATAAGTAGGAGAGAAGCCCGCTAATTATAGCCACAAGTATTGAAGCAATTATAATATTGCCAAAATAGGGAGCTTTATAATATTCAAAGATAGTTCCTAAACTTAATTCTTTTTGATCTTTAGCATCTTTGCAAATTTTTATAAATCCTGCGGTCACAGGAGATAACAATGCACTTATTATTATGCTAAAAGATAAAGAACTTAAGAAGAATGGAGCACTTTGAAATGTTAAAGGGTCAAAACTGTCCAGGCTTGAAAAACTTATCCCCAGGAAAATTGAAAAAAATATAAAAACCAGTATTATAGCGATGATGCCTACTATTAGAATTCCCCCGGCTATTATCCCCCAGGTTTTTTTATAAATCTCAAAACTCTTATTAAAAATGTCTCCAATATCCAGGTTATACCCTTCTCTTAATACTTTTTCAATTTTTTCTTTTGATTGCATAAATTAATTTTTCGGTTGGTTTTTGTAATTACTAAAATAAGTGTTTTATTTTTTTAGCGAGATTAATTTTTTTCCCATAAGGAGCATACCGTACAGGTACATCCAGCCAGGTTCCTCTTTTGACAATCGCTTTTTTGTGTGAAAAGACATCAAAACTTAGTTTACCATGATATGCACCTATTCCACTGTCTCCAACTCCTCCAAATGGTAAACGTTTATTGACTATCTGGACAACAGTATCGTTTATAGCTCCACCTCCAAATGCATATTTTTTAATAATTCTTTTTGCCCTTTTCCTATTTTTAGAAAAAATATATAACGATAAAGGTTTTCCATATTTAGCGATAATAGTGTCAATATGTACTTCATCTTTATAGCTGATAACAGGAAGGATAGGGCCAAAAATTTCACCTTTCATAACTTCACTATCTAACGAAGGTTCGTCAATTATAGTGGGAGAGATATAACAATTATCTTTATTAGTCTTGCCTCCAATTACAATATGCTGATCATCTAACATGGTTTTTAAACGGTTAAAATGCCTTTCATTAATGATGTTAGGGAAATCCTCAGATTTTTCAGGATCATTTCCATAGGCTTTCACTATTTCTTCTTTTATAGCGTTATAGAATTCAGATTTAATTTTAGGATGGATTAAAATATAATCCGGGGCATTGCAGGTTTGCCCGGCATTTAAAAATTTACCCCATACGATTCTTTTGGCAGCTAATCGGATGTTCACGGTTTCATCTATGATACATGGATTTTTTCCGCCTAATTCTAAGGTAACAGGTGTTAAATGTTCTGCCGCTGCTTTGTACACAATTTTTCCTACCGGAATGCTACCGGTAAAAAAGATATAATCCCATTTTTCTTTTAACAATGCCTGAGTTATTTCTACGTCACCTTCTATAGCTGTTACATGCGATTTTTCGAAAACACTTTCAATGATTTTTAAAATGATTTTGGAAGTGTGATTGGTAAGCTCAGAAGGCTTCAAAACAACAGTATTACCGGCAGCAATGGCTCCAATTAAAGGCATAATTGCTAGTTGGAAAGGATAATTCCAGGGCGCTATAATTAATACAGTGCCATAGGGTTCACTATACACTTTATCTGTAGAAGGAAAATTAGATAAAGAAGGAAAAGTTCGTTTAGGTTTTGCCCAATATTTTATTTTCCGAATAGCTGTGTTGATCTCAGCTAATACCATTTGTGTTTCTGTCAATAAAGATTCGTATGGACTTTTCCCAAAATCTTTGTAAATAGCATTACAGATAGCATCTTCATGTAATAAGATTTCTTTCTTTAACCGTATTAGGGCTTCTCTTCTATAAATTACATCTTTTGTTTTTTCAGATTTAAAAAATGTATGATGTTGTTGAATTAGTGATTTTATATCAAAAGTCATTATGATTTAGCAGAATGAAATTATTAACAGGTTTGGCATAAAAATAAAAAATAAAAGCCGATTCTAACCTGAGTTGGAATCGGCTTTTTAACAAAAGACTAACTACTTATCAATATTAAATAATGGTTGACTGACCAAAATTTATATTCTCTTTGTTTAAACTGATAGTATCATCCGCAGACAGGATATAATCTGCTATAAAATCTCCAATTTTATTAGTACCAAAAATACTTTCCGGATCCAGGTCTGGAGTTACGATATTTAATTCCAGTGATTTTTCTACAGCAAGATTTATAAAATAAGCTTCTTCTTTTAATCCGAAATGATCAAGCAGCATGGCTGCAGAGAGAATAGATGCAATAGGATTTGCAATATCTTTTCCTTTTGCCTGTGGATAAGAACCGTGTATAGGTTCAAATAAAGCATTATGATTGCCAATTGATGCAGATGCTAACAAACCAATTGAACCTCCAATGACACTCCCTTCATCAGAAATGATATCTCCAAACATATTTTCGGTTAAAATTACATCAAACTGACCAGGGTTCAGTATAATCTGCATAGCTGCATTGTCAACAAAAAGAAAATCTAAGGAAACATCGTCATAACTTTCTCCAATTTTTGTAACCACCTTTCTCCATAAACGTGAAGTTTCCAATACATTGGCTTTATCAACAAGGGTCAATTTTTTACGACGATTTCTGGCAGCTTTAAAAGCCAGATGTGCAACTCTTTCGATCTCGCTTTTAGAATATTTACAAAGATCTGAAGCAATGGTTCCGTCTTGACTTAATGTTTTATCTCCAAAATAAATACCCCCTGTTAATTCACGATAAATGGTGAAATCTGTTCCTTTAATAATTTCTTTTTTTAAAGGTGATTTGTTTATTAAAGTGGGGTAGGCTTTAACCGGACGTATATTGGTAAATAGACCTAATGATTTTCTAAGTCGAAGCAATCCTTGCTCAGGTCTTACTTTGGCGGTAGGATCATTATCGTATTTAGGATCTCCGATAGCACCAAAAAGAATAGCATCACTTTTTTTACACAAATTTAGTGTTTCATCTGGTAGCGGATTCCCGGTTTGATCAATAGCAGTAGCCCCTACCGGAGCATGCCTATATACAAAAGTATGAGAATACGTTTCTGCAATTGCATTTAATACTTTCATAGCTTGAGCGGTTACTTCTGGTCCTATCCCGTCTCCTGCCAAAACAGCAATATTTAGTTTCATGTGTTAATATATTAAAGGTCACATGTTGTTCACTATTAGTCATCTTCTTGTATGATAAAGCTTTTAACATGCTCGTTTCATGTGTTAATATTTATTGTTTTTTAGCTCACCAATAATGATTTTGATAAATCTCAATTAATATTGATCATTTTATTAAGCTAATTTCTTTTCAAACGCTTCAATACGTTCTTTTTTATTGATCAAAAAATCTATATCATCATAACCGTTCATGAGGCAATATTTTTTGTACGAATCAATTTCAAATGACTCTATGGCGGTAGAACCATTTATAGAAATTAATTGTTTTTCAATATCGACAGTTATTTCAGTTTCAGGATTTATATGAATTATTTCCAATAATAATTTTAAGAATTCAGGGCTAATTTGTACAGGTAATAATCCGTTATTTAATGCATTTCCTTTAAAAATATCTGCAAAATAACTGGAGACTACTACTTTGAACCCATAATCTTTTAATGCCCATGCGGCATGTTCTCTACTGGAACCGCATCCAAAATTGTTTCCGGCAATGAGGATAGCTCCTTTGAATTTTTTATGATTTAAGACAAAAGAATCGTTTATGGTTCCGTCTTTTTTAAATCTCCAGTCTTTAAACAAATTATTCCCGAATCCGATTTTATCCGTTGCTTTTAAAAAGCGTGCAGGGATAATTTGATCGGTATCTATATTTTCAATAGGCAACGGGACTGCTTTGGAATTTAGAGTGATAAACTTTTCCATGCTGAATTAATTTAGTTGTGTAGTGATATCAATTAATTTCCCTTCTACAGCTGTTGCAGCTGCAATGAGCGGACTTGCTAAAATGGTTCTGGCTCCTTGTCCCTGGCGTCCTTCAAAATTTCTATTGGAAGTAGAAACACAATATTCTCCCGAAGGAATTTTGTCTTCATTCATACCTAGACAAGCAGAACAACCAGGCTGCCTCAATTCAAAACCAGCAGTTTCAAAAATATTTTTAAGACCTTCTGCCTCAATTTGTTTGGCTACTCGTTGAGATCCCGGAACTATTAAAGCATTAACATTGACTGCTTTTTTCTTTCCTTTGATATAATTCGCAGCTATTCTAAAATCTTCTATTCTGGAATTAGTGCAACTCCCAATAAAAACATAATTGATCTGTTTTCCTACCAGCGACTCTCCTTTATTGAATCCCATATATTTCAAGGATTTTTCGAAAGAAGCATCATTAGATTGTGGAATAGTTTCATTAATCTTTATACCCATACCCGGATTAGTCCCGTAGGTAATCATGGGTTCGATTTCTTCAGCATTAAAGTAGTATTCTTTATCAAATTTAGCCCCTTCGTCTGTGGTTAGTGTTTTCCAGTACGCAATCTTTTCCTCAAAATCATTTCCTTTAGGTGCAAATTCCCTGTCTTTTACATATTCAAAAGTGATTTCATCCGGAGCGATCATTCCTCCACGTGCTCCCATTTCAATGCTCATATTACAAACAGTCATGCGTCCTTCCATGCTCATGCTTTCAAAAACATCTCCTGCATATTCTACAAAATACCCTGTACCAGAATTGGTTCCTAATTTTGATATGATATAAAGGATAACATCTTTAGCAAGTACACCATTTTTTAAAGTGCCATTTACTGTGATACGCATGCTTTTTGGCTTTGATAATAAAAGACACTGACTTGCAAATACCTGTGCTACCTGACTTGTGCCAATGCCAAATGCAATAGATCCAAAAGCACCATGTGTAGAAGTATGACTATCTCCACAAACAATAGTCATTCCGGGTTGAGTAATTCCTAATTCCGGAGCTATGACATGTACAATTCCTTGATTTTCATGACCTAGTCCGTATAGAGTAATGCCATGTTTTTTACAGTTATTGGTTAACATTTCTACCTGATTTTTAGAAAGTGCATCTTTAATCGGTAAATGTTGATGTTGTGTAGGCACGTTATGATCTGCTGTAGCTACAATCTGATCTGGTCTGAAAACAGGAATATTTCGCTGTCCCAATTCTGCAAACGCTTGAGGACTGGTCACCTCATGTATAAGGTGTTTGTCTATATACAGGATTTGCGGACCGTTTTTAACGGTTTCAACTACATGATTATCCCATACTTTATCGAAAAGTGTTTTTTTCATAATTTATACTACACGACTTTCTGTTATTTTACTTCCTTTAACGATAATATGAATATCGTCGTCCAGAACTTCTTTTCTCTTATCTGCAAACTTTAAAAACTCATTATAGACAACATCAAGCTGAAGTTTAGTAAGATCATATCCTACTTTTTTAGCCCGGTATGCCAATGCAGCTCTTCCGCTTCTGGCTGTTAAAACGATAGCGGATTCTGTTACACCTACATCTTCCGGATCTATAATTTCATAAGTTTCCCTGTTTTTTATAACTCCATCCTGATGAATACCCGAACTGTGTGCAAATGCATTAGCTCCAACGATAGCTTTATTTGGCTGTACCGGCATACACATGCTATTAGAAACCATTAAGCTAGTATCGTATAACAATTTAGAATTGATGTTAGTATCCAGATGTAAATCAGGATGTTGCCTTAATATCATAACCACTTCTTCCAGGGAAGTGTTCCCGGCTCTTTCTCCAATACCATTGATGGTACACTCTATTTGTCTGGCTCCGTTAATCACTCCGGCAATTGAGTTTGCTGTTGCTAATCCGAGATCATTATGGCAATGACAAGAAAGTATAGCTTTATCGATGCCTTTTACATTTTCTTTCAGATATTTTATTTTGGCTCCGTACTCTTCTGGTAAACAATACCCCGTGGTATCCGGAATATTTAAAACAGTAGCCCCGGCTTTAATTGCAGCTTCACATATCCTGGCGAGAAATTCATTTTCTGTACGTCCTGCATCTTCGGCATAAAATTCGACATCTTCAACAAAAGATTTAGCATAAGATACAGCGTTTATTGCTCTCTCCATGATTTCATCTTTTGTAGCGTTAAACTTATGCTTAATATGTGAATCTGAAGTCCCTATTCCTGTGTGTATCCTTGGTCTTTTTGCATATTTAAGTGCTTCGGCAGCAACTTCAATATCTTTTTTTACAGCCCTGGTTAAACCACAAACTGTAGCATTCCTGACAATTTTAGAAATTTCATTTACAGAGGTAAAATCACCCGGACTTGATATTGGAAATCCAGCTTCAATTACATCTACCCCCAAAGCATCAAGACGATCTGCAATAATTAATTTTTGCTCTGTATTTAATTTACAACCGGGTACTTGTTCTCCATCCCGTAAAGTAGTGTCGAATATTTGGACTTTATCGTTATTCATAGTTATTGATAACTAATTTTCTTTTTTACTCTGCGAATTTATATTTTGCAGAAATTAAAACGATAGTTTTAGCATTGTGATTTACAATGTTTAATTGTTTTTTATAAATTATAAAGTTTTGATTATTAGTATTTTATAAGAATTGTATTTACAATGACAAATAGCCAAAAAGACACCTTATTTACATTAATTAAATCGTTATCAAAATCTGAAAAGAGACAATTTAAACTCTATGTGGGGAGGTTAGGGGTAAACTCTGATGCAAAATTTTTAGCGCTATTTAATTTATTGGATAAAACCGATAACTATGATGAAGCTGCTATTTTGAAAAGTAAGATTGTAAAAAAACAACAGCTATCAAATTTAAAAGCGCATTTATATAAACAAATACTGATAAGCTTGCGTTTGAATCCGGCTCATCAGAATATTAGAACTCAAATTCGGGAGCAACTCGATTTTGCCACAATTTTATATCATAAAGGATTGTATAAGCAAAGCCTGAAAATATTAGATAAAGCAAAGACACAGGCTATTGAAAATGAAGAGAAGAATATAGCTTATGAAATAGTAGAGTTAGAAAAAGTAATTGAAACTCAGTATATCACCAGGAGTATAGCGGGTAGAGCAGATGAACTGGCTATCCAGGCAAAAGAACTTAGTACATTAAATGTGATAACGAGTAAGCTTTCTAATCTTTCATTGCAGTTATATGGGATTATGTTAAAAACCGGATATGCAAAGAATGATGAAGAATATAAAGAAGTCACTAATTATTTTTATAGTAAACTTCCAAAGTTTGCCATAGAAACATTAGGTTTTAGAGAAAAATTTTGGCTTTATAATGCATATTTATGGTATAGTTTTCTAACACAGGATTTTTTATCTTGTTATAAGTATGCTAGTAAATGGGTGAATTTATTTAATGAGAATGAGCAGTTAATTTATTTGAACCCTGTCTTTTATCTCAAAGGAAACCATTACCTCTTAGAATCCTTATTTTTTATCAAGTATAAGAGTCAAATGGAAGAAGCTTTATTAACAATGGAGCAAGTGGTGCAAAATGATAAATTTCCAAAAAATGATAATATTGAATCGCTATCGTTCTTATACACTTATAATAATAAGTTAAATGTTCATTTTCTGGAAGGAAGTTTTAATGAAGGTTTAGTATTAGTAGATGAGGTACTAAATGGCTTAAAAAAGTACAAAGGGAAGATTGACGAACATCATATTATGGTTTTTTACTATAAGATAGGTTGTCTTTATTTTGGAAATGGTGATAACAGAACATGTATAACGTATCTAAAAAAGATCATAGAAAACAAAAATCTCAAAATGCGGGAAGACCTGATGTGTTTTGCCAGGGTATTGAGCCTGGTTGCTCATTATGAAGCCGGAATGGATTATCATCTTGAAGTACAATTAAAGAGTACCTATAAGTTCTTATTAAAAATGAATGACTTACATGAAGTACAAAAGGAAATGATCAAATTTCTTAGGAATTTAGGAAATATTTATCCTCACGAATTAAAAAAGGAATTTGTTAAATTACATCAACGCCTAAAATCTTATGAAGATCATCCTTATGAAAAGCGTGCTTTTTTGTATCTCGATATCATCTCTTGGTTAGAAAGTAAAATACAAAATAAACCGGTTGCAGTTATTATTAAGGAAAAATCAAAAGCATTTATACGGTAACCTAGAATGAAAAAGAAACTTCATATTTACCGTATAGCAGAATTGAATTTTGCAATGGTTTTGATCAGCACTTCGGGCGCATTGGGTAGATATATTAGCCTACCTCCGGCGCTTTCTATTTTTTGGAGAGCAATTTTAGCAGCAGTTTTTCTTTTCTTATTCTGTAAATGGAAAAAAATTAACTTGTTTAAATCTTTTGGTAAAGATAAATGGCCGATTCTTTTAGGAGGTATTCTACTGGGGGCTCACTGGGTTACATACTTTTATTCTTTAAAACTTTCTAATGTAGCAATTGGATTACTTTCGTTATTTACATTTCCGGTACTTACATCATTTTTAGAGCCCCTTCTTTTAAAAACCAAATTTCAAAAAGTTCATTTATTATTGGCTTTATTAGTATTGATAGGGTTATATTTTTTAGTACCGGAGTTCGATTTAAAAAATGATTATACTATTGCAGTATTATTAGGAGTATTTTCTGCTTTATGCTATGCTTTAAGAAATCTGGTTTTAAAAAAGCAAGTTCAAAACTATCACGGTACTGCATTGATGTGGTATCAGTTAATTATTGTAAGTGTTTTATTGTCTCCTTTTTTATTTTTAATAGAAACAGACCTGAGTACTTATCAATGGCCTGCATTAATTATGCTGGCATTATTTACTACAGCAGTAGGGCATACCTTGTTCCTGATGAGTTTTAAGTACTTTTCTGTAACAACTGCAAGTATTATGAGTAGTGCACAACCTATTTACGGAATTCTTATTGGGATGATTTTCTTATCGGAATATCCGGATATATCGACTATTATTGGAGGCGGACTAATTTTAACTTCAGTTATAATAGAGAGTATCCGGTCGTTTAAATAAATTCTTATTTATCAGATTAAGAACAGTTATTCCAGATAACATCATCTGGAGGAGGAGCAATTATAGTGATAGCTTCTTTTTTTACCGGATGATTAAAAGATATTTTTCGAGCGTGAAGATGAATTCCACCATTTTTATTACTCCGGTCAAAACCATATTTCAAGTCCCCTTTAATAGGACAATTTAATGCAGCTAATTGAACCCTGATCTGGTGATGTCTCCCGGTTTTTAGATCGATTTCCAAAAGGTAATACCGGTTAAGTTTTTTAATTACCCGATAAGTTAAAACAGCTTTTTTACTTTCCGAAACCTCCTTTAAATATGCTTTAGAAGTATTGTTTTTAGGAAACCTCTTAAGCCAATGCGTCAAGGTGTCATTTTCTTTTGGAGGCGAATTCTTTACTACTGCCCAGTATGTTTTTTTTGCTTCTTTTTCGCTAAATAACTTATTTAATCTGGGTAATGCTTTAGATGTTTTTGCAAAAATGACAATACCACTTGTAGGCCTGTCCAGACGATGAGCTACACCGAGATAAACATTTCCAGGTTTATTGTATTTTTCTTTCAGATATTCTTTGACAACTTCACTCAGTGGTTTATCTCCTGTTTTGTCACCTTGTACAATATCTCCAACCCTTTTATTAATAGCAATAATATGATTATCTTCATAAAGTACCTGAAGGTTTTTCTTATGTGAGAGAATTTTCAAATTATCGAATTTTCAAATAAACAATATTAATATTGCTCATTTTCATTAGGAAAATCTTTTGACTTCACATCATCAACATATTGAGATATTGCATTGGTCATATCGTCATATAAGTTCATATATCTTCTTAAAAATCTTGGATTGAACTCATGTGTAATCCCCAACAGATCATGAATTACCAATACTTGTCCGTCTGCATGCCTTCCGGCACCAATTCCAATAGTAGGAATAGAAACACTCTCAGACACTTCTTTTGTTAAGGTTGCAGGAATTTTTTCGAGAACCATTCCGAAGCATCCTATTTTTTCAAGCATTAAAGCATCCTCTTTGAGACGTTTTGCTTCTTCTTCTTCTTTAGCCCTAACAGTATATGTTCCAAACTTATATATTGATTGCGGAGTCAATCCCAAATGCCCCATAACCGGAATTCCGGCATTTAATATCCGTTTTATAGATTCTTTTACTTCTTTTCCACCTTCGACCTTAACAGCATGTGCTCCGGATTCTTTCATTATTCTTATGGCAGATCTTAGTGCTTCTTTAGGATCTGACTGATAGCTTCCAAATGGTAAATCCACAACAATAAGCGCCCGTTTGATAGCACGGACAACAGATGAGGCATGATAAATCATTTGATCAAGAGTAATAGGTAAGGTAGTTTCATGACCCGCCATGACATTGCTGGCAGAATCTCCGACCAGAATAACATCTACTCCGGCACCATCAACAATTTTAGCCATAGAATAATCATAGGCAGTGAGCATAGAGATTTTCTCTTTGTTTCCTTTCATCTCTACCAATGTATTCGTAGTAACTCTCTTGTACTCTTTTTTTGCTACTGACATATTTTTATGAAAATTTCCTGTAAAAGTACTAAATTGTACTCTCAAATCAATTTTAGAAAAAATGAAATTCTATACTTTTTTATTCATCAGTCTTTTCACATTAACCATGAACGCACAATCATCTGCCAAAGATGAAGTAAAAGCTACTATTGAAAAATTTTTTGATGGCTTTCACAAAGGAGATACAACTATTATCAAATCTACATTAGCTAATCAGGTAGTAGTACAAACAGCTTTTAAAAATGGAGAGGGAAAAGATATCCTGAATAACGGAAGTATGGAGAATTTTTTAAAAGCTATTGCCACTAGGCCTGAAGACCAAAAATGGGATGAAAGATTACTTTCTTATAGTATCCAGGTAGATGGAAATATGGCTAATGCCTGGACTCCATATGAATTTTGGTTTAATGGAGAATTCAGACACTGCGGAGTAAACTCGTTCCAGCTTTTTAAAGATAATGGTACCTGGAAAATTATTTACCTGATTGACACCAGGAGAAGAGCAGGTTGTAAAGACTAACAATCGCTGCTATTTACACCAATAGCTAATCCTCCTTTGGAAGTTTCTTTGTATTTAGTATTCATATCCTTTGCTGTTTCCCACATGGTATTAATTACCTTGTCTAAAGAGACTCTGGCATTTGAAGGATCACTATCTAGGGCAAGTTCTGCTGCATTTATAGCCTTAATTGCTCCCATAGCATTTCTTTCTATACATGGTATCTGGACTAAACCACCGATAGGATCGCATGTAAGACCTAAATGGTGTTCCATAGCAATTTCACTTGCCATCAATACTTGCTGAGGACTTCCACCTAAAAGTTCAGTAAGTGCTCCTGCTGCCATTGCAGAAGAAACTCCTATCTCTGCCTGGCACCCTCCCATAGCTGCCGAAATAGTGGCTCCTTTTTTAAACAAGCTGCCTATTTCTCCTGCAACCAATAAAAAACGTTTGATATGGTTAAAGTCGGCTTGATGATTATCAATAACCATATAATACATCAATACAGCTGGAATCACCCCGGCGCTTCCATTGGTAGGTGCTGTAACAACCCTTCCTAAAGAAGCATTGACTTCATTGACACTTAAAGCAAAGCAGCTTACCCATTTCAAAATTTGTCTAAACTTAACTTCTGTCTTACGGATGGCTATTAACCAACTTTCGGGATCAGTATAAGAAGCTTTAGAAGCTTCCATCAACTTTTTGTGTGTGTCAAAAGCTCTACGTCTTACGTTTAAGCCTCCGGGTAACGTACCTTCAGTATGACAACCAATATACATACATTCAAGCATAGTATCCCAAACTCTTTTCAATTCAGAATTGACTTCTTTGGCAGAGCGAATGGATAATTCATTATCCAAAACGACTTCAGAGATCTTCTTTTTCTGAGTTAAACAATATGTAGTTAATTCTTCTGCTTTATTGATAGGAAATGGAAAACATTGTTTTAGCTTTAATTTTTCTTCAGAATTAGTTAATTCTTCAACCACAACAAATCCGCCTCCAATCGAATAATACGTTTGAGTAGTAGTATCTCCATTGCTTAGAGTACCTGTAAATTTCATCCCATTGGCATGAAAAGGAAGGAATTCCCTGTTAAAAACAATATGCTGTTTTACATTAAAAGTAATTTTATGATTATTCCCTAATAATATACTGTTTGAAGATTTGACATCGGCTACTATTTTTTCAATAGAATTTACTGCAATGTATTCCGGATCTGCACCAGACAGCCCTAATATAACAGCATAATCTGTGGCATGTCCTTTTCCTGTAAGTGATAGTGAACCGTATAAATCAACAGAAACTTCTGTGATAAGATTAAGTGACTCATTAGTTTTTAATTCGTTGATCCACCTTTCAGCCGCTCTCCACGGACCTAAAGTATGAGAGCTTGAAGGACCAATACCAATTTTGAGCATATCAAATACGCTAATACATTCCATATAATAAACCAGAATTATTTATGGAGGTAAATTTACATTTTTAAAAGAAAAAATAAATTTTTTTATTTAGAAACTGTCAACCTGTCAGCAAATATTGCTTGGCATAAAGATTGAATATCTAAATGGCAAATAATTAGTGAATTTTCAACACAAAATAAAAATAAACAATGAGTAAAATAATCGGAATAGATTTAGGGACTACAAACTCTTGCGTTTCTGTGATGGAAGGTAATGAGCCTGTAGTAATTCCTAACGCAGAAGGAAAAAGAACAACACCTTCAGTGATTGCCTTTGTAGAAGGAGGAGAGATCAAAGTAGGTGATCCTGCAAAGAGACAAGCAGTTACTAATCCGACTAAAACAATCTCTTCTATAAAAAGATTTATGGGAAATAAATTCTCAGAATCTTCAAAAGAAGCAGAGAGAGCTGCATACAAAGTGGTAAAAGGAGATAATGACACGCCTAGAGTTGATATCGACGGACGTTTATATACACCTCAGGAATTATCAGCAATGATACTTCAGAAAATGAAAAAAACTGCCGAAGATTACTTAGGTCAGGACGTATCTGAAGCTGTAGTTACTGTACCGGCATATTTTAACGATGCGCAACGTCAGGCAACTAAAGAAGCAGGAGAAATTGCAGGGCTTAAAGTTCAGCGTATCATTAATGAGCCAACTGCAGCAGCATTAGCTTATGGATTAGATAAAAAAGATAGTGATCAAAAAATAGTAGTATTTGATTTTGGTGGAGGAACACATGATGTATCTATACTTGAATTAGGAGATGGTGTTTTTGAGGTATTAGCTACAGACGGTGATACGCACTTAGGAGGAGATGACGTAGATCAAAAAATTATTGATTGGTTGGCTGAAGAGTTTAAAGCAGAAGAGAATATGGATTTACGTAATGACCCAATGGCATTACAACGTCTTAAAGAAGCTGCAGAAAAAGCTAAAATAGAATTATCTTCTTCTCCACAAACAGAAATAAACTTACCTTATGTTACTGCGACTGCCAGCGGACCAAAACACTTGGTAAGAACTTTATCTAAAGCTAAGTTTGATCAATTAATTGACGATTTAGTAAAAAGAACAATTGAGCCTTGTCGTACAGCACTTAAAAGTGCCGGATTATCAACAGGAGATATCGATGAAATTATTTTAGTTGGTGGATCTACTCGTATTCCTGTAGTACAGGAAGCCGTAGAGAAGTTCTTTGGTAAGAAACCATCTAAAGGAGTAAACCCAGATGAGGTTGTTGCTATTGGAGCTGCTATTCAGGGAGGAGTACTTACAGGAGATGTTAAAGATGTATTATTATTAGACGTTACTCCATTGTCTTTAGGTATAGAAACTATGGGGAATGTAATGACTAAATTAATAGAAGCAAATACAACAATCCCTACTAAAAAATCACAGGTATTTTCAACTGCAGCAGATAATCAGCCTTCAGTAGAGATTCATGTACTACAGGGAGAACGTGCTATGGCCGGAGATAACAAAACAATAGGACGTTTCCATTTGGATGGAATTCCGCCTGCACAAAGAGGAGTTCCTCAAATTGAAGTAACATTTGATATTGATGCCAACGGAATTATTAATGTTTCGGCAAAAGATAAAGGAACAAATAAAGAGCAGAACATCAGAATTGAAGCTTCATCTGGATTGACAGAAGAAGAAATCCAAAAAATGAAGAGTGAAGCAGAAGCAAATGCAGAAGCTGATAAATTAGCTAAAGAGAAAGCAGATAAGATCAATGAAGCTGATGGAATGATTTTCCAGACAGAAAAGCAGCTTAAAGAGTTTGGAGATAAATTATCTGATGATAAGAAGAAACCTATTGAAGATGCTTTAGAAGAGTTGAAGAAAGCTTATGAAACTAAGGAAATTGATACAATTCAACCAGCTTTAGATAAAATTAATGAAGCGTGGAAAGTTGCTTCAGAAGAAATGTATAAAGCACAAGCAGAAGCGCAACAAGGAGCAGCAGGTGGTGCAGAAGCTGGGCCAGAAGCTAATGCTTCAGGATCAGACGATGTTCAGGATGTTGATTATGAAGAAGTGAAAGAAGAATAAACTCAACGTATTCATAGTATAAAAAACGCAGTCTGAATGACTGCGTTTTTTTGTTTTAATACACTTATTAAATTAACATTCACAACAAGAAGCCTGAGGAAAATATGGACTTGTAACGCATGCTCTGTGATTTGTTGTGTTGTTATTATTTCCACCGGAAATTTTAGTAGCCTGTAAAATACCTATAACCGATTTTTTTAAATCTAATTTTTGAATTTTTGAACCTACTTTTTTCATTTTTTTTAAATTTAAATATTTTATTAACAGTTAATTACATCCACAACACGTATGTGGGCTAGGAAACGGATATAGAACAGAGTTACATGTTCTGTGGTTTGACATGTCACCATTTCCGCCAGAAACTTTATCGACTTTTAAATTACTCACAATCGATTTTTTTAAATCGAACTTTTGAATTTTAGAACTTCTTTTTTTCATAATTCATTGATTTACATTAATTAAAAACAAGCTATTCCAGGAGGGCATATAGAATGTGAAGGGCAATCCAATGTAGCAGGGATACATCCTGCAGTTCCGCAATTGTTAGTCCCGCAAGCACCTGTTCCACAATCGTTTGTTCCACAATTGTTAGTCCCGCAAGCGCCTGTTCCACAAAATTCTGTTTCAAAGCACGGTTCACCAGGAATAGTTTCACAACCATACCAACTGGTTCCGGTACCTCCATTAATTTGATTAGCTTTAAACCCAGCTACAGTGGATTTTTTAAATGATAGTTTGCGTAAGTTTAATTGCTTTTTTTTCATGATTTTATAGTTTTGATGATTAGATAATTATTAAGGATTAAAAATAGAAAAGAGGTAATTGTTATAACTACCTCTTTATTTATATTATAGACAATACTGACCTGGAGGAGGACATGAATTTAAGGCTCCATTTGTGGCACAATATACAGTATTTGGGATACAACCGTCTGTTTCCTGTGGGCACCCCGCCGCAGTTGGAGCAGGATCACATCCTATTTGTGTATTACAAAAATCTGTGAAGCCACAGGGCTCTCCCGGAATAGTTTGACAACCGTTCCAGCTGGTACCTGTCCCTCCGTTAATTTGATTGACTTTGAGCCCGGCAACAGTTGATTTTTTCAATGATAGTTTACGCAAGTTTAATTGCTTTTTTTTCATGACTTTATAGTTTAATGGTTAATGTGCAAGCATAGAAATTTTTGATGTCGCTTGTCGGGGGGAAATTCTAATTGTAAAAATATTTTTAATTGAAGAAAAACAAGAATTATTCTACAGATTATTTTGTAACCTTATTTTGGTTAAATCACAGAAATATCAGTATTTACAATAGATCACAGGTAAAATACAAAAGAGATATAACTTATGATATTTATCCCTATTGTATTAAAGCACAGTTTTTTGAATTCGATTAAGTAGTTAAAGGAGAATTTTCCCGTAAAATATTTTATGTTTTTCCGTTATTTGGTGTCAGTAATGGTTGAAATGATTTCTTTTTTCACTTCATGAACCCCATCAAACTTTATAACTTCAATATTATTTTCAAATAATAGTTTTGCTTTTTTTAGTTCTGCTGCGATACGTTTTTCATTAATGTATGGGTCTTTATCCCCATAAATATACTTAACAAGAGTATTGCAATTTCTAAAGTCATTAAAATCTTCTTTAGTCAATTCATTAGGAATACTTCCTGCATACAAAACCAGGCAATTGCATTTTATTTTAAAACGGGAAATCCATCGTGTAAGCACAGAAACTCCCTGAGAAAACCCTAGAGCGATAAAATTTACATTGTCCGGAATATTTTCTTCATGAAAAACAGTATTCAGATAATTTAATACATTCTCTGTCTCTCGAATGGTGTTTTCTTTTGTCAGCCAGCTGGCACCAACATGTTTAAAATCGTCTTTCTGATAGTATTTTGAGGGAGCCTGAGGCGCTATGATATAGTTTTCTTCCGGATTTAACTCATTAAAATGACGAATAAAATATTTACTTAAATAACCCATTCCGTGGCAAACAAACCAAACATTTTTAGTTTTTCCCGTAAGATTGTTTAGTGTTGAATAGGTATTGGTATGTAAATAACTGACTATCTTTTCTTCGTTTTGCATATATTTTTAATGAGTTTATGTATTGCAAATTTATAAGCTATTTTAAAAGATTGTATATAGAGTTTGAAAAAAGGAATGATTATTTTTACCTGCAAGAATAGTAATGGTTATGAATAAAGAAGAAATACTTAAACAATGTAATGCCATATGTAAAAATACGTTGATGGAAACTCTTGATATATCGTATGTAGATATAGGAGACGATTTTTTGACTGCAAAGATGCCGGTAACTCCCAAAGTACATCAACCCGATGGTGTTTTACACGGGGGAGCTATGGTAGCTCTTGCAGAAAGTGTCGGGAGTGCTGCATCCTATGTTTTTTTAAATACAGACGATTTTTATATCAGGGGAATAGAAATAGCGGCTAATCATGTAAAAAGTATTAAAGAAGGAAACGTATTAGCCAAGGCTACTTTTATACATAAAGGAAGAACAACTCAATTGTGGAGCATAAAAATTACAGATGAAAACGATCGTCTAATCTCAATAGTAAAATTGACAACCATAGCACTGCCTAAAAAGTAAAATGTATGTTAAGCTTAGAGGTTTTCTATAAAAATATAGAAGAGCAATTACAAAAAAAATTGCCTTTTGTTGTGTATAGCAAGCCAAACGAAAATCAGGTGTCTGCTATTCTTCAAAGTAATAATACACTTAACGAAAGTAAAGATTTTAGAGAAACCGGATTTGTTTTTGCTCCTTTTGATGACGGAGATACTGTTTTGATTCCTAAAGACTCTTTTTTAAAAACTTTGCTAACTTCTGAAACCGAAAGTTTAACCGTAGAAACAGATTTTATATCTGATAAAACCGATGAACAACAACATAAAGAACTGATAAAAAAAGGGATCAATTCAATTAAAAAAGAACAATTTGAAAAGGTCGTATTATCGAGAGTAGAAAGAATTAAAAATCACGACATAGATGTCATAGAAAAATACCAGGGATTAGTTTCTATTTACCCTTCTGCTTTTTCGTATTTGTGGTATCATCCTAAAGTAGGATTATGGTTAGGAGCAACTCCCGAAACTTTGCTGGAAGTAAAAGAAGATGAGTTTTATACTATGGCACTGGCTGGGACAAAATTATTTCAAAATGACTCCGAAATTGTATGGGGAGAAAAAGAAATAGCAGAACAACAAATTGTTACCGATACTATAGTCTCATCATTAAATAATATCGAAGAAATACAGAATTTAAATATTTCTTCGAGAAAAACCGTTAAAGCAGGTAGTCTACTTCATCTAAAGACAGACATTAAAGGAAAAATAGGAACTGCTTCAATAAAAGAAATTGTTAGCGCACTGCATCCAACACCAGCGGTTTGCGGATTCCCCAGGGAAGAAGCCAGGAGTTTTATCCTTGAAAATGAAAACTATAACCGTTCGTATTATACAGGTTTTTTAGGGGAATTGAATATGACATCAGAATCAAGTAGTCAAGAGAGATTCTCCAGTTTATATGTAAACTTAAGATGCATGCAAGTAGAAGAAACTTGCATTTCCATATATACAGGGGGGGGAATTACCTTAGATAGTCATCCGGAAGCCGAATGGCAGGAAGTTCTTAATAAGACGAGAACGATGAAGAAAGTAATTTTTTAAGTATAAATACCTGTTAAGTTTGTATTTTTGAAATAATTATGAAATACCCAAAAATTCAGCTTGCACAGACAATACTCCAGTTATGTAAATTATACGAGATAGAACATATTGTCATCTCTCCCGGATCCAGAAATGCACCTCTTACCCTGGGGTTTTATGAAGACGATTTTTTTAAATGTTACAGTGTAGTAGATGAGCGTTGTGCTGCTTTTTTTGCAATGGGTATAGCTCAGCAAACTAATAAAACAGTAGCTATTGTATGTACTTCAGGCTCTGCATTATTAAACTATTATCCGGCGATATCTGAAGCTTTTTATAGTGATATTCCTTTAGCGGTTATTTCGGCAGACAGGCCGTCAAATAAAATTGATATTGGAGATGGCCAAACCATCAGACAAGAAAATATTTTTTCAAATCATATTCTGTATTCTGCACAATTAAATGAGAGAGCAGATGGTTTTAATGAAAATGAAAAGAAGCTCAACAAAGCTTTTGATATGGCAATCCGACAAAAAGGACCAGTACATATTAATGCCCCGTTTGAAGAACCGCTTTATGAATTAACCGATGAATTAACCGTTTTTCCTAAAAAGATAGTTGTTGACCCAGAAATTGAATCGGCAAACGAAAAGTTCTCTCTTTTTGCGAAAGCATGGAATAAAGCAAAAAAGAAAATGGTTATCGTGGGAGTTAACGACCCGGACACTATTTCTACAGAATTCATAGAATGGTTAGCTGATGATCCGTCTGTTGTTGTTTTTACAGAAACAACGTCCAATTTTCATCATGATCGTTTTTTCCCGGGAATAGATAAAATAATAGCCCCTATTGAAAAAAATGATTTAGAAATAGAAAAACTTCAACCTGAATTACTAATCACGTTAGGAGGAATGATAGTCTCAAAAAAGATCAAAGCTTTTTTAAGAAAATATCAGCCTGTGCATCATTTTCATATAGATGAAAAAAAGGCATATGACACCTTTTTTTGTTTACAAGATCATTTTAAAATGACTCCTAATACCTTCTATAAAAAAATAGGCAATCTTCTTGAAAACGTTGAAAGCGATTACAGAAGGTATTGGTTACAGGCTAAATTATCAAGACAAAAGAGGCACGATATTTATGTTCATAATATTCCATTCTCAGACTTTTTAACATATCACCATATTATAAAATCTATACCGGAAAATTATCACGTACAACTAAGCAATAGTTCTACAATTCGTTACACACAACTTTTTGATTTAAAACATAGTTTACAGATTTTTTGTAACAGGGGAACCAGCGGTATAGATGGTAGCACATCTACTGCTATAGGCGCATCAACAATTAATAAAAAACCAACCTTATTAATAACAGGAGATCTCAGTTTCTTCTATGACAGTAATGCTTTGTGGAATAATTATATTCCTGATACCTTTAAAATAATAGTTATTAATAATCAAGGAGGAGGGATCTTTAGAATATTACCAGGCCCAAAAAACACAGACAAGTTTGACACTTTTTTTGAAACTAAGCACAGTTTGAATGCCAGTTCATTATGTGAGATGTACAATATAGATTACTTAAGAGCAGACAATGAAGAAACATTAAAAGAAGCACTTTCAGAATTCTTTTCTACTACAAAAAAGCCTAAACTTTTAGAGGTTTTTACTCCAAGGACAGATAATGATGAGATTTTAATTGATTATTTTATGTTCTTGAATGAAAAAGATAAATAGAGCTTGAGGCTGATAAAGGTACCAGCTAACGAGTATTTTATTTTCACCTTTGATAAAACTTATTAAGTAATTTTAAGATACTGAGTTTCTATTTAACTAATTTTGCATTTTGAATATGTTTTATGATACAATTAGGAGAGTTTAATACCCTGGAAATTTTAAGAGATACCAGTCCGGGATTGTTTTTAGGAGATAAGGACGGTAATGAAATATTATTACCTAATAAATATGTGCCTGAAAATTTTGAAATAGGAGATTTTATTGAAGTTTTTTGTTATTTAGACCATGAAGAACGACCTGTTGCAACCAATCTTACTCCGCACGTTATACTAAATGACTTTGCACTTCTAAAAGCGGTATCAGTCACAAGAATAGGTGCATTTATGGATTGGGGATTAGAAAAGCACTTGTTTGTCCCGTTTAAAGAACAGGCTGCTAAAATGGTAGAAGGGAAATGGTATTTAATTTACTGTTATCTTGATGAAGAGACTGATAGGTTGGTAGGATCAAGCAAGACCAACAATTTTATAAGTAATGAAGAACTAACAGTAGAAAGACTTCAGGAAGTAGATTTAATTGTATCAAGGCATACAGAATTAGGAGAAGAAGTGATTATAAATAAGAAGCACAAAGGGCTTATTTACAAAAATGACTTGAATGAGAAATTAAGATTAGGAGAACGTTTAAAGGGGTATGTTCAAAAAATACGGGACGACCATAAAATAGATGTAAGCCTTCAACCAATAGGATATAAGAAAATTGATCCTTCAGCAAAAGTTATTCTGGATAAACTCAAAGAAAACAATGGATTTTTAGAACTACACGATAAAAGTCAACCGGAAGAAATTAAGTATATTTTACAAATGAGTAAAAAAACGTTTAAAAAAGCTATAGGAGCGCTTTACAAAGAAAAAAGTATTCTCATAAAAGAAGATGGAATTTATCTCAATTAGCAATTAAAACTTATTACTGAATATTTCCCAAAACTTATTTGGCTTTCATGAGCTTTAGAGGCGATAAATCAATATTGTCTTTACCTTGTTCAATAAGAATATTTGCTGCCCATGCTACAGCTTCATCAAGCGAATAAAAATCTGAAATTGGCAGAGGGCAAAAAAGCTTTTCTACATTTAAAAAACGCTTCCCTAATTTATTGTAATGAACAATGCCAATAGATTTCAGGTTCTTGTATTTGTTTTTAATTTTAATCCAATCTAAAGGTTTTACAGAATACGAATTAACCCTGTTAGAGAGATATACCAAATCAGTATGATCACCATAAAAATCTTCAGCTATATGCAAAAATTCTTGTACGTTTTTATAGCCTATAGTATAGCCTTCAGTATACTCAGATATCAGAATATTTGACAAGAAATAAACATTGCCAAAATCAAAAGAATGCCGAACAAAATTATTGTTCGCAAAGCGAGATTGCTCAAATTTCATAGGGGGAACCTTGAGTTATTTATCAAAGATGTATATTTTTATATTTCCCGGAAAATAATTGTATCAATTTTAGATAAAATGCCACTAAATATAGATATAAGATCAAAGAAAAAAATTAAATAATTATTTTTGATATCATTTAAGAAATCATAAAGCGTATTTTTGTATAAAATTCATAATAAATAATGAGTAAAGCTACCTGGAAAACAGTTAAAGAATATCAAGATATAACCTATAAAAAATCTGGCGGAGTTGCCAGAATTGCTTTTAACAGGCCTAATGTCAGAAATGCTTTTAGACCTAAAACGGTAGGAGAACTTTTTGAAGCTTTATTAGATGCCAGGGAAGACACCGGAATAGGAGTTGTTTTACTCTCTGCAGAAGGACCTTCAACAAAAGACGGAGTTTATTCTTTTTGTAGTGGAGGAGATCAAAATGCAAGAGGACATCAGGGATATGTTGATGATGATGGAATGCCCAGGTTGAATATTCTTGAAGTGCAGCGTTTGATTAGATTTATGCCTAAAGTTGTGATTGCAGTAGTTCCCGGTTGGGCAGTTGGTGGGGGGCATAGCTTACATACGGTTTGTGATTTGACATTGGCGAGTAAAGAGCATGCAATTTTTAAACAAACCGATGCAGATGTTACTAGTTTTGATGGAGGATATGGCTCTGCTTATTTAGCGAAAATGGTAGGTCAGAAAAGAGCTCGTGAGATTTTCTTTTTAGGAAGAAATTATTCTGCTCAGGATGCTTTTGAGATGGGAATGGTTAATGCGGTGATACCTCATGAAGAACTTGAAGATACAGCTTACCAATGGGCGCAAGAAATACTTGAAAAATCCCCAACATCTATTAAAATGCTTAAATTTGCATTTAATGCTACAGATGATGGTATGGTAGGGCAACAAGTCTTTGCCGGAGAAGCAACCCGATTAGCTTATATGACTGATGAAGCAAAAGAAGGTAGAAATGCATTTTTGGAAAAGAGAAAACCTGATTTTAAAAATATAAAGTGGATTCCTTAAACAGTTATTCAAATGCCATTTATAGAAGAAGATAATTTACTGGACTTATACAAGAAGATTGATAAATCGGAGGCCAATAATTTAAGGCTTCAGGATCAAATTTACTTTAAGAATAAAGAGGTTTCCAAAAGTATGAAACAACGTAATATTTTTGGAATTGTTGGAATCATTTGTATAGTTGTCTGTGCAATTGTAATATCTTTTTCGTTAGGGGTTAGAAATACCGTTAATAATTTAAAAACGACGAGCGAAGACAAGGTTATAATTCCTATAGATAGTATCGAGTCTCTAAAAAATAAAGTACGGACACTAGAAGATAAAAATGAAAACCTGAATGCTGTCAGAGAATTTTATCTCGCAAAAAATTTATTAGATAGCAAGAAAGTTTATGCTGTACAGATGAGTGCTATAGAAAAAACTCACCTTTCTTTATTGCCATTATCTTTTAGCAATCTGAAATTGATTAAAAATAATGAGTATTTATCGCTTTCATTAGGAGCATTTGAAACGTTAAAAGAAGCTCAGAATTTTAGGTATGAATTAGTTAAAGCAGGATTCGATGAGATTTTTATAATTTCATATGCAGAAGGGAAACGAATTCAGATAGAAGAACCTTATTAAATGACTAAAACTGGTGCCTGGCTATCTGCCGCTAGATTGCGTACATTACCATTATCTATTTCAGGAATAATTGTTGGAGGCGGATTAGCTTCTTCTCAAGGCTATTTTGACCTTATAATTTTTTTACTTTCTCTTTTAACTACTATTGGATTCCAGGTATTATCTAACTTCTCAAATGATTATGGAGACGGGGTAAAAGGAACAGATAATGACGATAGAATAGGACCAGAACGCGCTATACAAAGCGGAATGATTTCTCCCCGGGAAATGAAAAGAGCGATGCTCATAACTACCATCATTACATTGGTGATATCGATTTTCCTTATCTACAGGTCTTTTGGAACAGAGCATTTGATATACTTTTTTATTTTCTTTTTATTAGGAATAGCCGCTATTGCTGCTGCTATAAAGTATACTGTTGGGAATTCTGCTTATGGATATCAAGGATTGGGCGATGTATTTGTCTTTATATTTTTTGGTTTGGTTAGCGTAGTTGGATCATACTTTTTATACACAAAAACATTGGATTTGATTATTTTCCTGCCAGCAATAAGTATAGGCTTATTAAGTGTTGCTGTTTTGAATCTTAACAATATGAGAGACAGGGAAAGTGATGCAAGAGCAGGTAAAAATACATTGGTAGTTAAAATGGGAGGGAATCTTGCCAGAAAATACCATTATATTATTGTTATTACTGCGATGATATCTAGTATAATTTATTCTATCTTTACCAAACAACAGATCAAAATTACCAACTTAATGTATATTATCGCTTTTATTCCTTTGATTATTCATTTGGTAAAAGTCTATAATACAACAGATATGAAAGAGTTAGATCCGGAATTAAAAAAAGTTGCTTTGTCAACGTTCTTATTTTCAATTCTATTCGCTCTTAGTTGATATTTTTTTTGTAGCTTTATTTCTGAGTATTAATGTTAAATAAACTAAACTGATTTGAACGACGCCATCAAAATACTTATAGTAGAAGATAATGTAATTATTGCAGATGATATGCAGACGATGCTGGAGGATATCGGCTATGAGATAGTAGGTAATGTTATCGATTTTGAGCAGGCAGAGAAAGTTTTAAGTCAGAATTATGTTGATTTGGTTTTAATAGACATAATACTGGCTTCAGATAAAACAGGAATAGATTTAGGACAGCATATAAGAGACAATTACAATCTGCCCTTTATTTTTGTGACTTCAAATTCTGATAAAGCTACAGTAGAGATTGCAAAAAAGGTTAAACCTAATGGATATTTGGTAAAACCCTTTGAACAGGAAGATTTATTTACCTCCATAGAAATTGCACTCTCCAGCTTTAGTTACGAAGCAGAACAAGCCAAACAGACTAAAAGTGTTGTTAGCGAGCAAGATAAAACAAATGTGAAAAATGCAGTATTAAAGGATTCTATCTTTGTTAAAAAGAATAATCTATACTACAGAATTCAATTTGATGATATACATTTTATTAAAGCAGATAATGTTTATCTGGAAATAAACACTAAAGAAAAGAAGTTCCTGGTTAGATCTGCATTAAAGGATTATCTTGAAAAACTACCTCCTAACAACTTCTATAGGGCTCATAAATCTTATATTATTAATTTATCTCACATACAGGCTGTAAATAGTAAAGATATTATGATTAAAGATGAATTAATACCTATCTCTAAAGATTTCAGGGAATTCATCTTATCCAGCTTAAATTCTTAGAAAAGTTATTAACAACATATTAACAGCTTTTCACCACAAGAAAAATCACATTCACAACAATCTTTTTATTTTATGTTTTTGGGAATATATATTTACATTGTATTTGTTGAGAGACAAATCTTTGGAAAAGGTCCCAAATGTTATTATTGATATATAACCAACCAAAAAACGCTTTAAGGAACAAAACTTAAAGCGTTTTTTATTATATCCTTTTTTTAACTTGTATCTTCCTCATTATTAGTTGCTAAATGATTCATTAAGCTTAAAAAATACAGTTTATCCCTTTTCACAACATAAATATGCACTTATACAACAAAAATTTCATTGTAAGCTGTAAATGAGATATGTTTGAAGTGTGAAAATATTTATTTGATAGTGTTATTAATTCCCAGATCTCAATTTTGTTATTTAATGTTTAAAACAAGCCCCGAGTCCCTACTTTTCGGGGCTTGTTTTTTTATCTAATAGATTAGTCTCATTAAATTCCCCCTCAACATTATAAAATTATAAGCTAGATAAGCTTAAGAGGTTACACCTAAGTCGTAACTAAATGTGAATAAAAAAATAGCAGATAATTGTATAGTTAAAGGCAGTTTTAACTTTTTACGCAACAAAAAAAACGAGTTACACAACAAAAATTTAACATTAAAATATAAATATTATACGTTTACAACCGATTAATAATTAAAATGCAGTAATTCACTTTTTTATAAATGTGTGTTTTTGAATAAAAATGTGAAAACTATTAAAGATTTAAAATACATTTTTAATTTTTCAGACGTTATCTGAATACTGCAAAATTTATTTAAGAATATGTTAGAGAAGCATAAGATATTAAAGCTATTCTTAATTAACTTCTTTGTGACAATTAGTTGTTTTCCCCAGACCACTAACGATCCGCTTTCGAAGTTTCAGAAGGCTAACTCTGTGAGTAAACGATTCGAAATTTTCTTTGAAAATAACGATAAGTACGTTTACAATTCTGCGTATAAATGGCTCGATAAAGTATCGGAGTATTTAAACGTAGCAGAGCAATCAAAAGATTCATCAGAAATATTTAAATACAGGACTATGTTAACCAGGGTTTATCTTGACCTTGGTGAATATAAAAAAGGAGCACTTACCGGAGAGAAGCTGTATAAAAGCAATAAAAAACTAGATCTTCCCGTACGAAAAGAGCTTTTCAAAATTATGGATGAAGCCTATGAAAGATTAGGACTTTTTGAAAAGCAATTGGAAGTACGCACAGAAATGAAGAAAAACGGGCAAAGAATACAACTTTATGAAGTTTATTCTAACCTGGGACTTCACAGGCAGGCGATGATGGACTACATAATTGATGTAAAACCAACCATCGATGAAAATAATTACCTGGATTATGCCGAATACAATAATAGTTTAGCAACTTTTTTAAGAAAAGATGGTAATTTTTATTCTGCCCGACAAAAAATTGAAACTGCTCTTAGTTATGTAGACTTATACTTGAAAGACACTAGTGTTGAAAAATCCCCTGAAGAGTTTCGAGATGCAGTATTTCTTCGAGGAACCATTCAAGGTAATTTAGGTAAATGTCTTATTGCCGTTGGAGAAATAGAAGATGCTATTCCACTGTTAGAAGCTGGAGCATCGTCCAGTAAAGAGCATGACAAAGGTAAATTTTCGCCCAGGCTAATAGATATGTGGGTAGATTTAGCCGATTCTCATATGCAATTGGGAAAACCCTTTATAGCCAAATCTTATTTAGATAGTATAGCAAAATCAAATCAATCTATTTACATTACAGAATATAATCGCCTTTTAGCAGACTACTATTTAAATATAGGTGATACAGATTCTGCATCTTATATTTTTAAAGATTACATTAAAATAAAAGACTCTATTTACGATCATAGTAAAAAGAAAGAATTGTTGGGCTTGTTAGTAAACTTTGATTTGGATAATCAAAAAGACATTATTCAGCAACAACGCCTGAATCTGGAGAAAACAAAAGCCGAGATATCTCAGAGAGACAGAAAGATAAATTATGGAATCATAGCCTTAGTATTTACTTTGGTGAGTTTAGGAGCTGTAGCTTTCGCTTATTTTAAGAGTGTAAAAAATAAACGTTTGATACAAGATCAAAATAAAATAATAGAAACGGCATTAGTTGAAAAAGATTCGTTATTGAAAGAGATACACCACAGGGTAAAGAATAATTTACAAATGGTATCCAGTCTTCTGAGTATGCAGACAAAAAATACAAAGAGTAAAGAGGCGATAGAAGCTTTAGAAGAAGGAAAAAGCCGTGTAAAAGCGATGGCATTAATCCATCAGAAATTATATCAGAATGAAGGTTTGGCGGTTATTGAAATGCAGGCATACGTAGAATCTTTGGTTAATAGTATTCAATCGGTGTACAAAAAAGGAGGTCATGATGTCAATATTAATATTGATGCAGAAGGTACAGAACTTGATATAGACAGAGCTATTCCAATGGGATTAATCCTTAACGAATTGGTTTCTAACTCTTTTAAATACGCTTTCCCTAACAAAGAAGGCGGGCAGATTTATATCAACATCAGAAAAAATGGAGAGCAAGGCTTCTTTGAGTATACAGATAATGGAAAAGGACTTCCGGAAGATATAGAAGAAAGAAGTAACAGCTCAATGGGAGTAAAATTGATACAACGCTTAGTCAATCAGTTACGTTCTAATCTTAATATTGATAAAGATGCTAAAGGAGCACGGTTCTGGTTTGAATTTAGCTAACTCACCTGACTTTACTTTTTAGCACCATTCTATGCAGTAGTTTAGGAAAAATACGTTTTACATAAATTCCCATAACTTCTCGTTTTCCAATATATACTTCAAACTTCCTCTTTTCTATAGCCTGGATCATTTTTCTGGTAAAAGAAGCGATTGTTAAACCATTTTTGGTGGCTTCATCATTAGTGTTTTGGGTATTCCCATTTGCAGTTAGTGCGTTGATTGCTATTTGAGTTTGAACAAAGCCCGGGCATACCATAGTGACAAAAACTCCATCTTTTTCGTGTTCCATTCTTAAAACATCAAAATAACCATGTAAAGCATGCTTAGCTCCACTGTAACCAGACCTGTAAGGAGATCCGAATTTTCCCATTAAACTGGTTACAGTAACAAAATGACCAGCTTGGTTTTCTATAAAATGAGGTAATAAGGCTTTAGTTAATGCTACTGTACCTAAGTAATTAACTTCGATAAGTTTTTTATCAACTTCAAAATCAGTTTCAATAATCAAAGAACGTTGACTAACTCCTCCGTTGTTGATTAAAATATCAATCCCATTAAAAAAATCAATAGCTTGTTGCACTTTGGGTTTCATACTACCATAATCCGTCAGATCCAGTGGCAGAATATGAATATTTTCTGGCGCATCACAACTATTTTTCACTCTGATTAATTCTTCTTCTCTGCGCGCAGATAAAATAAGCTTACACCCTTTTTTTGATAGCGCATATGCCAAACCTTCTCCGATTCCACTGGAAGCCCCGGTAACCCATATTACCTTGTTAGAAATACTTTTCAATTATTTGATGTTTATTAGGAGGTAATTTATGATTAAATTAGCTGCGATCAAAACATGAAAGCCACTTATAAAAAATACACTCTTAAATTTAAACGTCCTAGTGGGACATCTCGCGGAATACTTACTGATAAGGAAACCTGGTTTATACAGATTGAAGATAAAGAGAATAAAGGTATAGGAGAATGCGGAATCTTGAGAGGGTTAAGCGCAGACGATACTACAGATTATGAATCAAAATTAGCCTGGACCTGTGAAAATATTTCTTTGGGGTTAAATACTCTTTATGAAGAGTTAAGGGCATATCCGAGTATTCAGTTTGGTTTAGAACAGGCATTCAGAATGTTGGAAACCAAATCTTCTTTTAAGTTATTTCCATCAGGTTTTACCAGTGAAGAAAAAGCTATAGCCATTAATGGACTCGTATGGATGGGAGATGAAGCTTTTATGAAGTCTCAGATTGAAGAAAAAATAAATACCGGATTTACATGTATCAAGCTTAAAATAGGAGCAATTGATTTTGATACCGAAGTAAAGTTAATTCGTTCTATTCGAAAAGATTTTAATGCACAGGAAATAGAAATACGGGTAGATGCTAATGGAGCATTTAAAGCAGAAGAAGCTTTAGAAAAACTAAAAACCTTGTCAGAGTTAGAATTACATTCCATAGAACAACCGATTAAGCAGGGGCAAATCGATCAAATGGCAGTTCTTTGTGAAAACACTCCCCTGGATATTGCCTTAGATGAAGAGTTAATTGGTATTTTTGATGTAACAAACAAGCAAAAAATAGTACAAACAATACAACCTCAATATATCATTTTGAAACCAAGTTTAATAGGAGGATATAAAGGATCCCAGGAGTGGATTGATCTTGCAGAAAAGTATGAGATTGGCTGGTGGATAACGAGTGCTTTAGAAAGTAATGTAGGACTTAATGCTATTGCGCAATGGACATACACTAAAGAGAGTGATATGCCACAAGGATTGGGAACGGGAAGTTTATTTACTAATAACTTTGAAAGTCCGTTAGAAGTAGAAAACGGGAAACTTTATTACAGAGAAAATAAAAATTGGAACTTTAATTTAATATAGAATACATGTATATCAGTCAGGCTTTTAAAATTCAACATGATTTTTGGAGATATGTTGTTGGAACGATGGTAGTGATCGGGGTGAATCTTTTAGGGCAATTCCCTTTTTTAATAGCAATTTTATTGAAAGGAGATGATTCTGTTCTGTCCATGGGGAATGATCCTACGGCAGTTTTAAATATACTGGATAAGAATACTACATTATTTTTTATCCTATTACCGTTTGCGTTGAGTTTAATTGCACTGTTTTTTATTGTAAAATTTCTTCATAAGCAAAGCATAACTTCTCTTACTACTTCACGAAAGAAGATAGACTGGAAACGTGTTTTTTTTGCATTCGGATTATGGACGATAATAACAATTATTACTATTGGAGCAGATTATTACTCTTCTCCGGAAAATTACCAGCTTAATTTCAAACTCGTACCTTTTCTCATCTTAGCATTAATAGCCTTTATTTTTATACCGATGCAAACAAGTGTTGAAGAGTATATATTTAGAGGGTATTTGATGCAGGGTATTGGGACTTTGACAAAAAATAAATGGCTGCCTTTGGTAATAACATCATTTACCTTTGGAATGTTACATATTGCCAATCCTGAAGTAGATAAATTAGGCTATATTATTCTCGTATATTATATAGGTACAGGTTTTTTTCTGGGGATTTTAACATTAATGGATGAAGGAATGGAGTTGGCACTTGGATTTCATGCAGCAAATAATCTCATCTCTGCACTTTTGGTAACAGCCGATTGGACAGCTTTTCAAACACATTCTGTTTTTAAAGATATTTCAGAACCGACAGCTGGATTTGATGTTCTTATTCCTATACTTATAGTATATCCTATATTACTTTTCATTTTTGCTAAAAAATATAAATGGTCAGACTGGAAAGAAAAGTTATTCGGAAAAGTTACCCCACCAACAACTACTGTTATTGAAGAAATAGGAGTTCAATAAATTGAATTAGTTTGAAACCAGCATTTAAAAATGTTCATTCAAAATTTAAGTTTAATAACCTTTCTTTTAACCGGGAAGAATTAAAGGAAGTAGCCTATTGTCTAGTTAAAGAGGGGCTTCCTTTTGAGCAATCGATTGGGGATTTTTTAATCGATTGGTTAAATGATAAAACACATGTTGAGGTACAAACTTCAGGTACTACAGGAACTCCAAAAACAATTCGCTTAGACAAGCAGCATATGGTTAATTCTGCTATTGCCACAGGGAATTTCTTCAAAATTAATCCGGGAGATAGCGCGCTTCATTGTTTACCGTCAAAGTTTATAGCAGGTAAAATGATGTTGGTCAGAGCAATGATTCTGGGGTTAGAAATAGATGTTGTACCTCCAAGTTCAAATCCGTTAGATAAAATAGACAGCACATATGATTTTTGTGCAATGGTTCCGTTACAAGTTCAAAATTCAATAACCAGACTACATCACATAAAAAAGCTTATTATAGGCGGAGCAAAAGCCTCTAATGATCTTATCCAAAAGATACAAGGCATTCCTGTAGAAGCCTATGAAACTTATGGAATGACAGAGACTATAACTCATATAGCAGCTAAAAAACTCAATCATTTTAAAGATCAAAAAGAAAAATTAAATGCAGCTTTTAAAACGTTACCAGGTGTTTTGATTAAAACAGATGATAGAAATTGTTTGATAATAGATGTTCCTAAAGTTTCTGATAAAAAAATAATTACCAATGATGTGGTTGAGATTATTTCTGAAAACACATTTCATTGGCTGGGTAGATATGACAATATTATCAATTCAGGAGGAATAAAATTAATTCCGGAACAGATAGAATCAAAATTAACAGGAATTATAAAAGGCAGGTTTTTTGTTACTTCGAAAAAAGATAAACAACTTGGAGAAAAATTAGTGTTAGTGGTTGAAGGTGCTAACAATAGTGAAGAAGAACTCCTTGATAAAATAAAGAAACTAAATACAATTAGTAAATACGAAATACCTAAAGAAATCCTTTTTTCAGACCATCTTAAGACCACTAAAAATGGTAAAATCATAAGATCTTTAGAATAGAAATCGGTTTGATTTTGATTATAATGATTTAGTGTTATTGAATTTTGAAAATTAATTTGATTACTTTAGAAGAAAGAACCAATCTATAAAAATGATGAAGAAAATAATATTTTATTTATTGATAACAGCTCCTTTTTTAGGCTTAGGACAAGAAATACTTCAGGAAAAAGATAGAGCCAGAGTAATTGATGAAATATTAGACGATCGTTTTAATAATTTACTTCCACAACTCATGGATAAGAATGAAATCGATATGTGGATAATTATTTCCAGGGAATATAATGAAGACCCCGTTCTAAAAACGATGTTACCTGCAACCTGGTTAAATGCAAGACGTAGAACTATTTTAGTTTTTTATAGAGATCTTTCTAAAAATACTATTGAAAAGTTAGCTATTGCCAGGTATAATGTGGGAAAAAATATTCTTTCTGCATGGGATAAAGAAAAAGAACCCAATCAATGGAAAAGGTTAGTAGAAATTATAAACAAACGCAATCCGAAAAAAATAGGATTAAATTTTTCTGAGCATTTTAATATTGCAGACGGACTAGTAAAAACAGATTATGAAGAATTTGTAAAGAACCTCCCCAAAAAATATATCAATAAAATTGTTTCAGCAGAAAAATTGGCTATTGGATGGATTGAAACGAGAACAGAAAGAGAAATGATTATCTACAACCAATTGGTAGCTATAACACACGATATTATTGCTGAAGCTTTTTCAGAAAAAGTAATTACTCCGGGAATCACAACTACTACAGATATTGAATGGTGGATGCGTCAGAAAGTAACCGATTTAGGATTAGAAACGTGGTTTCACCCATCTGTCGATATACAAAGAAGTAACGAAGGGTTAGGAAATCATTTGTATTCTTTTTCTAACAGGCCAGAACAAATGGTGGTGTTACCGGGAGATCTTTTACATTGCGACTTTGGGATCACATACTTGAGATTGAATACAGATTGCCAGGAACTGGCTTATGTATTAAGGCCTGAAGAAAAAGAAGCGCCTCAGTTTTTAAAAGATGCGTTAAGAGATGGGAATAAGGTTCAGGATTATTTAACTGATAATTTTAAAACAGGAAAAACCGGGAATGAAATTCTATTGAAATCGTTAAATGATGCAAAAGAAAACGGATTAAAACCAGCTATTTATACACATCCACTCGGAAGCTATGGTCACTCTTCTGGACCTACCATAGGAATGTGGGATGCACAGGGAGGGGTACCGCATACAGGAGATTATCCGTTATACCCCAATACTGTTTATGCCATAGAATTGAATACAACTGTAACCTTACCCGAATGGAAACGAGATATCAGAATTATGCTTGAGGAAGCAGGGTTTTACGGAGAAAACGGATTTAAATATGTAAATGGAAGACAGACAGAACTATTGATTATTCCGAGAACATCCAGTCACTTAAAAAAATAACTATTAAGTCTAAAAATTAAACAAATATATCCCTGAATTAAACCTGGATAACCCCAAGATTAAAAGGTTTTTCTATAGGTGCATGATCTGCTGCTTCAATCCCCATAGAAATCCACTTTCGAGTATCTAAAGGATCAATAATAGCATCAGTCCACAAACGTGCTGCTGCATAGTAAGGAGATATTTGTGCATCATAACGAGACTTAATTTTACCAAAAAGCTCCTGTTCTTTTTCTTTTGTAATTTCTTCTCCTTTCTTCTTTAAAGAAGCAGTTTCTATCTGGAGCAATACTTTGGCAGCCTGGGCACCTCCCATTACAGCTAATTCTGCACTAGGCCATGCAGCAATTAATCTGGGGTCATATGCTTTTCCGCACATTGCATAATTACCGGCTCCATAGCTGTTACCCACAACAATTGTAAACTTAGGTACAACAGAGTTACTAACGGCATTTACCATTTTGGCTCCATCCTTAATTATTCCTCCGTGTTCACTTTTACTACCTACCATAAAACCAGTCACATCTTGTAAAAAGACAAGCGGGATTTTTTTCTGATTACAATTGGCAATAAAACGAGTAGCTTTATCCGCAGAATCTGAATAAATAACTCCTCCGAATTGCATTTCTCCCTTTTTAGTTTTTACAACTTTTCGCTGATTGGCAATAATACCAACTGCCCATCCGTCGATTCTTGCATAACCGGTAATTATAGATTGGCCATAACCTGCTTTGTATTCTTCAAATTCAGAATCGTCTACCAATCGCTTAATGATCTCCATCATGTCATACTGGTCGGTACGCAATTTGGGTAGTATACCATAAATCTCTTCTTGTTTCTCTTTTGGCATTTTGGGTGTTACCCTGCTGTAACCAGCTTTTTCGTAATCTCCAATCTTATCAATAATGTTCTTTATAGTATCTAACGCATCTTTATCGTCTTTAGACTTATAATCGGTAACACCACTTATTTCACAGTGTGTAGTTGCCCCTCCTAAAGTTTCATTATCAATAGTTTCTCCGATAGCTGCTTTTACTAAATAACTTCCGGCAAGAAAAATACTTCCTGTTTTATCTACAATTAATGCTTCGTCACTCATAATAGGCAAATAAGCACCACCTGCAACACAACTTCCCATTACAGCAGCAATTTGAGTAATTCCCATGCTACTCATTTTAGCATTATTTCTGAAAATACGTCCAAAATGCTCTTTATCAGGGAAAATCTCGTCCTGTAACGGTAAATATACTCCCGCACTATCTACCAAATAAATAATAGGAAGCCTATTTTCCATAGCTATTTCTTGAGCTCTTAAATTCTTTTTACCGGTTATAGGAAACCATGCACCAGCTTTAACAGTAGCATCGTTAGCAACGACCATACATTGTTTTCCTTTGATATAACCAATTTTAATAACAACTCCTCCAGATGGGCATCCACCGTGTTCTTCATACATACCTTCACCTGTAAAAGCTCCAATCTCAATACTTTTGGTTTTTGCATCGAATAAATAATCGATTCTTTCCCTGGCTGTCATTTTCCCTTGAGAATGCAATTTCTCAATCCTTTTCTGTCCGCCCCCAAGTTTAATTTTTGATAATTTTCTTTTAAGGTCAGAAAGAAGTAGTTTATTGTGATCTTCGTTTTTATTGAAGTTGATATCCATATTTATAATTTATTTAAAAGCGGTAGAATAGTCGTAGTAATGATTCTACTGCTTACCAAAAGATTGTTTTATTTTAATTATATACTGTTTTAAGCATAAGTTTTTTTGGCGGATGCTAAAATACAAAAACGTTATAATTAATATTGCTTAAATATTGGTTAAAAAATCAGATATTTGTTATCCCAAATTAACTATGTAATTTTATAATCTATGATTTTGCTATTTAAAAGCTGCTATAATGGGAATGAATAAAAATACAGTATTAGGATATGCAACTTTAATTATGATTATTGTTGGCCTTAGTTTGATAGCTTTAGGAGCCTTTAGGTACGATGATGTTGCCGGATATGGTTTCGCTGCTGTAGGGATAGGCTTTTTTGCAATAGCTTGGGTATTTAATGCATTAAAAGGAAGAGTTTAAAAAATGAGCGACGATAAAAAAGTGATTTTTTCGATGTCCGGGATATCGAAAACCTATCAAAGTACAAATAAACAAGTACTAAAAGATATTTACCTTAGTTTTTTCTATGGAGCCAAAATAGGAATATTGGGGCTTAACGGATCCGGGAAATCTACACTTCTGAAAATTATTGCCGGAGTAGAGAAAAACTACCAGGGAGATGTTGTGTTTTCACCAGGCTACTCGGTTGGTTATTTAGAACAAGAGCCACAATTAGATGAAGATAAAACTGTTATCGAAGTTGTAAAAGAAGGAGTAGCAGAGATTGTCGATGTTTTAGATAAATACAATAAAATCAATGATATGTTTGCGCTTCCTGAGGTTTATGAAGATGCAGACAAGATGCAAAAATTAATGGACCAGCAAGCTGAGCTTCAGGATAAGATTGATGCTACCAATGCCTGGGAATTAGATACAAAACTGGAGATTGCAATGGATGCGCTTAGAACTCCGGAACCGGATACTCCCATAAAAGTTTTATCCGGAGGAGAACGCAGGCGTGTAGCTTTATGTAGATTATTGTTAAAGCAACCAGATATTTTACTATTAGATGAGCCAACCAACCATTTGGATGCAGAATCAGTCTTATGGTTAGAACAACATTTGCAACAATACAGTGGTACGGTCATAGCAGTAACTCACGATAGGTACTTTTTGGATAATGTAGCGGGATGGATATTAGAACTAGACCGGGGAGAAGGAATTCCGTGGAAAGGAAATTATTCATCGTGGTTGGATCAAAAATCAAAAAGATTAGCGCAAGAAGAGAAACAAGCCAGTAAACGAAGAAAAACGTTGGAACGAGAATTGGAGTGGGTAAAAATGGCTCCTAAAGGAAGGCAAGCTAAGCAGAAGGCACGTTTGAATAATTATGATAAATTGCTTAACGAAGATCAAAAGCAATTGGATGAAAAACTTGAAATATACATTCCTAATGGCCCTCGATTGGGAACAAATGTAATTGAAGCAAATGGTGTTTCTAAAGCATTTGGTGATAAACTGTTATACGAAGATTTAAATTTTAAACTACCTCAGGCAGGTATAGTAGGGATTATAGGTCCTAATGGAGCAGGTAAGACTACTATTTTTAAAATGATCATGGAACAGGAATCTCCAGATAAAGGTACTTTTGATGTAGGAGAGACTGTGAAAATAGCTTATGTAGACCAGAGTCATGCTAATATCGATTTAAATAAATCGATCTGGGCAAATTTTAGTGATGAGCAGGAATTGATAATGATGGGAGGGAAGCAAGTGAATTCAAGAGCCTATCTAAGCCGATTTAATTTTTCAGGAAGCGAGCAAAATAAAAAAGTGGCAACACTGTCTGGAGGAGAACGTAATCGATTACACCTGGCAATGACTTTAAAAGAAGAAGGGAATGTATTGTTATTAGATGAACCTACTAATGATTTGGATGTAAATACATTAAGAGCTCTGGAAGAAGGCCTGGAGAACTTTGCCGGATGTGCTGTAGTTATTTCTCATGATCGATGGTTTTTAGATCGTATATGTACCCATATTTTAGCCTTTGAAGGCGATTCTCAAGTTTATTTCTTTGAAGGAAGTTTTTCAGATTACGAAGAGAATAAACGCAAACGATTAGGTGCAGATGTTACTCCTAAAAGAATTAAATACAAAAAGCTAATCCGGGATTAGCTTTTTGTACAATCATACTCAGAATTGAACCCTTAAAATAAGGAGGCGAGGAATTTAATTTAAAAATTCCCTATATTAGCAACATAACATACTGTAATAGTGATATGTAAGCTCCAAAATACAATGTTTGCCCCCTTTAATACGTTATGGTGTATCCTGTATTATTTATGAACACAAAAGGTGTTTAATTTCTAATATTTAGAAATTACAATGATTTATTAATTGTGGAAAATGTAATTTTGATCTTATAAATATGCAGTAAAATCAAAACGTTTGAGAACGAACTATTTTATAAGGGTTATTTTTTTTCTTTTATTTTTTTCCGGAGTAGCACAGGAAAACAATTCTTCTGTTATTGATAGTATAAAATCCTATTTATACAATGCAAGAAGCAATCAGCATAAATACGATATCAGAAAATCGATTGAATATTGCAATAAAGTAATTGAGTTATCTCAAAAGATAAATAATGATGAGTATTTAGTTCGGGCTTACAATATGGTAGGTGCCAGTTATGAGCAAATAGCCGATTTTAAAAACGCCGAAAAGAACTATCAAAAAGCACTTTTAAAAACAAAAAATATAGATAATGATACTTTAGTAAGCTGGGTGTATAACAATCTTGGAAATGTATATTCAGATGGCTATAAAGAAACAGATAGAGGAATATCGTATTACAATAAAGCATTATCTATTCTTAAAAAACTTAATGATACTGTTGAAGTTTTAACCCCTACCATTAATATTGCCTGGACATACATAGACGCAGAGAAATTTGATGATGCCTTCCCTTATCTTCAGGAAGCCCGGAATTATTCTAAAAATTATGAAGTTGAAGAAATAGCGGTGAGTTTGAATTATTTGTTAGGAAGGTATTATGTTCACAAGAAAGAGTTTGATATCGCTTTAGAACATTTCGAAGCTTCCATCCTCAGCGGAGAAAAAAAAGGAATGTTTTTGGAATTGTCTGATGTTTACCTGGAGCAATCAAAATTATTTGAGGCTTTAAATGATAATGATAAAGCTTTTATTGCTTTTAAAAAGTATGATGCAAGTAGAAAAGAAGTATTAGATAAAGAAAAAATAAAACAACTCGAAATTGCTAAAGCTAAATTTGATGTTGACGAATTTGAAAGAGATTTGGGGAAGGCAAGAAAAGAGAATGCTATCCAAACTTCAAATGCAAGAAAATCAAAAATCATTACTATAATTTCTATTGTAATAGTATTTATACTTATTATCCTTCTCATCGTTCTTTATAAAAATTACGAGACTAAGAATGAACTTAGTAATATCTTAAAGATCCAAAATGCTAATCTTGAAAAATCTAAAGCAGAAGCAGAAAAACTATCTCAGCTAAAATCACAATTTATTTCAACAGTGAGTCATGAATTAAGGACGCCATTGTACGGGGTAGTTGGTATTACTTCTCTACTGATGGAAGAGAGCGACTTGTCAAAAAAAGAGAATCAATATTTAAAATCCTTAAAATTTTCCAGTGATTATCTTCTTAACTTAATTAACGATGTATTGCAATTAAGCAAAATAGATTCGAATAAATTAAAATTAGAAAAGACAGATTTTAGTGTTCAGGCGTTATTAGATAATGTGATGAGTTCGTTTGAATATTTATTGGATCAAAAAAATAATAAACTCAACCTGGAGATTGATAAAGAACTTCCTTGTACATTAAAAGGAGATACAATAAGGCTTCAGCAAATATTAGTAAATCTGGTAGGAAATGCTACAAAATTTACTAACGACGGCGAAATATGGTTGAGGTTAAGGCTTTTAAAAATAGCTGATAATATTGCGACTGTTAACTTTGAAATCGAAGATAACGGAATAGGAATCCCTAAAGAAAAACAAAAAGAAATTTTTGATAACTTCTTGCAGATTGAAAGAAAGGATGCCGATTTTCAGGGAACCGGATTAGGACTATCTATTGTAAAACGATTGGTAACGCTTTTTGGAGGAGAAGTTAATTTAAAGAGTGAACCGGGAATAGGATCTATATTTAGTTTTACGTTAGATCTTCAAATAGGAAAACCCTTAAGTGAAGATGAGATATGCCAGGAAGTATATGAAAATGTGCATTTAAATAATAAGATTCTTATTGTAGATGATAATAAAATCAACCAGGTAGTAACGCAAAACATTTTAAAGAAAGAAAAATTTAAAACTGTTGTTGTAGATAATGGGTTATCTGCAGTAGAAAAAATTAAACAAGATCATTTTGATTTGGTATTAATGGATTTAAATATGCCGGTAATGAATGGGTTTGAAGCCACTCAAAAGATACGGGAATTCAATGAATCTGTACCAATAATAGCTTTAACAGCTGTGGCGATCGATGAGATTAAAGATCAGGTTTATAAGGCCGGATTAAATGATATTATCAATAAACCATATGATAATCAGGACTTTTTTCAAATCATTTTACGTAACCTGGCTAAAAATGAGGTTAGCGAAAGTTAACTTCATATTAAGACTATTTTAGCTTTATTGTCTATTATCATTTTGACAAAAAATAACGATTATCAAAAAAGATTTTTTACGTTACTTCCAAGAAATTAATCACTTTATCGTCTAATTGCCAAAAAAGTTTTTTGCTTCCATTTAAATCCTTAAAATTGTTTGGTTATTGTGAAAAAAATTGGAAAGACTTTTAATTTCGATATTTATATTTTTATGCTGTTCCCCTGCAATTAGTCAGGGCGGAAATGCTCGTTTACAGGACAGTATGCGAAATACTTTTTTACTGGCGGAGAGTCTTCAGGCCAGGTATAAATTGGTGGAATCTACTGAAAAAGGATTTGAAGTTGTCCGTTTTGCGAAAGCAGCAAGAGACGATTATTATCAAAGTATCGCCTATAATCTTATCGGTATAAATTATGAAACCATACTCGATTTTGAAAAAGCAGAAACAAGTTATAAAGAAGCATTAGTATATGCTTTAAAACTAAAAAATGACACCCTGATTGGTCGTACCTATAATAATCTTGGTAACATATATTATATGGCGTATGATGATATGGAGAAAAGTAATGAGTATTACTTAAAATCTATTACACTTGCCAATCAAAATAATGATGTGACTGAGATTATCACGCCTACTTTGAATCTTGGATGGAATTATCTGGATGTAGAACAACCTGATAAAGCCATAAATCATTTAGAGAAAGCAAAAAATTATATCGAACAGATTGAAGAGCTTAATACTAATCTTTATATCCATTATTTATACGGGATATATTACACTCAAAGTAAGCAATATGGACAGGCGATGGAAAGTTTTAAAAAGGCAATTCAGATTGGGGAAAAATTTGATAGCTATTTAGAACTTTCAGATGTGTATTTGGCACAATCTAAGCTATTTTCTATTCTAGGGGAAAAAGTAAATCAGAATGCTTCAATCGAGAAATATTATGAATTTCGTTCCAAGATTTCAGATGTAGAAAACCTGAAACAACTGGCAATTGTAGAATCAAAAAATATACATAATAACAATATACCTAAAAGTGATCCTCCTGTATTTAAAGATACAACACCTTCTGAAACTCCATCAAATGTTATAGAAGAACCACAAGGTTTTTTTAGTAAATATAGCGATTGGCTGATTTATGGATTTATTGCACTGTTTTTTGGTTCTATTTTATATGTTATTATTTACAGGAATAATCAATCTAAAAAGAAGTTGACAGAAATGCTCGAAACCCGGAATGAGCATTTAGAAGAAGCTAAAGAAGAAGCTGAAAAATTATCTCGATTAAAATCACAGTTTATTTCTACAGTTAGTCACGAACTCAGAACACCGTTGTATGGAGTGGTAGGCCTGACTTCATTATTATTAGACGAGAATACATTATCTAAACAAGAAAATCAATACTTAAAATCACTTAAATTTTCAGGAGATTATCTTTTAAATTTAATTAATGACATTCTAAACTTGAGTAAAATAGAATCCAATAAGCTCATTTTAGATAAACGTCCGTTTAATATCAGAGACCTTGTTGAAGATGTTATTAATTCATTTAAATTTCAGCTAGACCAGAAAAATAATAAGATACAGCTTCACATCGATAAAAAGATTCCGCCATTTTTAAAAGGAGATGAAGTTCCATTATCGCAAATACTTATTAATCTTGTTGGGAATGCGGTAAAGTTCACTTCCTATGGTAACATTTGGATATTTCTTAAACTGGTAAGTATTACTCAGGATACGGTTAACATTAATTTTATTATTAAAGATGACGGACCGGGAATTCCAAAAGAGAAGCACGATGAAATTTTTGAGAACTTTTCTCAACTAGACAGAGAGAATGATGAATATATGGGAACCGGATTAGGGTTATCCATAGTTAAAAAATTAATCGATTTATTAAATGGAGAGATTAAATTGATTAGTGATGAAGGAGAAGGTGCTACGTTCAACTTTACTTTAAAATTTGATGTAGTTAAAGAAAGTAATGCTACCATAGAAAAGAAACGTACAGAAACAGTCAACCTTTCTGAGAATGTTTTTGGTAAAGGATATAGGGTACTAATTGTTGAAGATAATAAGATCAATCAAATAGTTACTAAAAATATTTTACTGCGAGAAAATTTTGAATGTGAAGTTGTAGATAACGGAATGTCTGCAATAGAATATGTCAAAAATGGAAACTTCGATTTAGTATTAATGGATCTTAATATGCCATTAATGAATGGAATAGAAGCTTCAGAAAAGATTAGAGAATTTGATGATAACATACCAATAGTAGCCTTAACTGCAGTAGAGATAGAAGATGTAAAAAATGATATTGATGAAGCAGGAATAAATGATATTATAAATAAACCTTTTGATAAAAATGAATTTTATAAGGTTATCATAAGGAATATTAATAATAACCAAAGAAAGGTATTTAATAAAAGTAGCAGCAATTAATTAAAGCTTCAGTTTCATTTTAATGTTACTTCTTAGATAAGGAACCTCTTCTTCCTGTTTAATTTCTCTAAATCCGTATTTCTTATAGATGTGAATAGCATTCTCTAATTTAGTATTAGAATAAAGAAGAAGGTGATCCCATTTTTGTTTTTTAGCAAATTCAATACAAAACTCCATTAATTTTTGCCCGATTTTTCTTCCCTGGAATTCAGGATCAACAGCCATTTTGCCTAATTCATAACTGGTATCTGATACTTTAATTAGAGAGAAAGTACCAGCAATTTTTTCATCTATTCTTGCAAAGAAAATGAACCCACCTTTATTTATAATAGTTTCTTCACATGCATTTAATAATTCACTGTCATGAGGCTCTACAACAAAATATTTTTCTAACCAGGCAATATTCAAATCCTTGAAATCTTTTGCATATTTAGACTCAAACGGGATGATTTCTGTTTTTTGAGACATAATTTTTTGGTATTTATTTATGATGCGATCACTAATTTTTTCTTTTTTTAACTGAATTTCAAAATGCTGTAAATGTACTATCAAGCTTTCTGTTTTTTTATAAGTAAGAGGTTTTACTTCATCTTCAATTACTTTCCATAAAACTTTTAATTCAGGGAGAATTTTTTTACCATGAGCACTTAAACTTATCAACTTTACACGTCCGTCATGCTTATCATTATTGAAATCAATTAACCCTTTTTTCTTTAATTTTTGCAATGCCTGTGTTACTGCTGGTTGTGATACACATAAGGCTTCACATATTTGAGTAGTAGTAGCAACCTTTTTATCAATTAACATTTTGAAAACAGGGAAGAGGTATGGGTCAAAGTCTATTTTAGCATAATCATATACCAACTGTACCTCTCTCATTAAAATATCACTAAGCCTTGCTAGTCTTGAACCTAGTCCCAGTTCTTTATATAAATTGAATGCATCCATATTAGTGAATATATAAGTGCTTATGTAAATATAAAAATAATTAATTAAATACTGACGATTGTATAAAACGTAAGATAAAATATAAAGCTAACTTGAGTAAATTTAAGCTATTTAGTTTCGTCTAAAATGTGTTAATTTCTTTGTGAGTATAAGTTATCAAGAGGTGTTATACTAAATCATATAAATTGTAATTTTGAAAAAATAAACATAGAATAAATCTAAAAGTTAAACTTAACTCGTATATAAAAAACAAGCGCGAAAAAAATCATTTAAAAAGCGCAAACATTAAATTGAAACATTATGACTGAATCTAAAAACAACAACGGATTAAAGGTAATAGCAATATTACTTGGAGTGGTTTTAGCTGGTACTTTATTTTATACTGCAAGCCTTTATAATGATAAAAAAGAGACTACCACTAAATTAACAAACGAGAAAAATTTAGTAGTAGAAGATCTTAATAATCTTAAATCTGATTATGACAGAGCTATCGAAGAAAGCGAAACTACCAACCAGGAACTTGTTGAAGCAAGAAACAGAATAGCTCAATATATCGATTCTGTAAAAACTATGAAAGCTGATATTTCTGCATTGTACAGATATAGAAGACAAGTGAGAACTTTAGAGAAAGAAAGAGAATTTCTTTTAGCTCAAAACGATTCTCTACGTAAGTCTAATACTTTATTGGCTATGGAAAGAGATAGCACATTTGTTGCTTTAGAAAAACAAACAATTTTCTCTGATTCTTTAGTAACTCAGAATACTCAGTTAGCAAAAGTAGTTGAGATTGGATCAGCTTTAAACTTGGCTAGTTTTACAATAGATGCTGTAAAAGAAAGATCTAGTGGAAAATTAGTTTCAACTACCAGAGCGAGTAGAGCAGATAAGCTAAAAATTTGTTATACAGTTGCAAGTAACAGTATCGCAACTTCAGGAGACAGACAATTTTATATCCAGGTAACAGATCCTGCTGGAAATATTTTAGGAGAAAACGGTAGTGCTTCAACAGAAGAAGGGGCTAGTGTAACTTACAGTAAGATCTCGAATTTCTTTTATGAAAACAGCATATTAGATGTGTGTGATTTTGTAAGTAAATCCGGAGACAATTTTGCAAAAGGAAACTATGAGGTGAAAGTATTTGATTCTGGTTTAAGAGAATTAAGTACATCTAAATTTACACTTAGATAGTAGAATTAATAACACTTTATTAAATTAAAAACGCCCTGTTAAACAGGGCGTTTTTTTGTAATCGATTTATTTGATTATTGATTACTTAATTTATTTTAAAGACCCTACCATATCTTTAGGCTGTACCCAGGCATCGTACTCTTCAGCGGTAACATAACCTAAATTTATAGCTTCTTCTTTTAATGTAGTTCCGTTTTTGTGAGCTGTATTCGCTATTTCTGCTGCCTTGTAATAACCAATCTTTGTATTTAAAGCAGTAACTAACATTAAAGAATTATTAAGTAACTCTTCAATGCGAGTATGATTAGGCTCTATTCCTACAGCACAATGATCATTAAAAGAAACACAAGCATCTCCAATCAGTTGTGCAGATTGAAGTAAGTTAGCAGCCATTACAGGTTTAAAAACATTTAATTCATAATGTCCTTGAGTACCTCCAACGGTAACGGCCACATCGTTTCCTATGACCTGAGCACAAACCATAGTTAATGCTTCTGCCTGAGTCGGATTTACTTTCCCTGGCATAATAGAACTACCTGGTTCATTTGCCGGTATAATAATTTCACCAATTCCACTTCTGGGACCAGAAGCCATTAAGCGAATATCATTAGCTATTTTATTTAAAGAAACAGCCAATTGCTTTAATGCAGCATGAGATTCTACAAGTGCATCATGGGCAGCTAAGGCTTCGAATTTATTTTCGGCTGTTACAAAAGGAAGTCCTGAAAACTCTGCTATAAATTCTGCAACACGTTTTGCATATCCTTTTGGAGTATTAAGACCAGTACCTACTGCAGTACCTCCTAATGCTAATTCAGATAGATGATCTAAAGAATTATTTAATGCTTTTAATCCGTGATCCAATTGAGAAACATATCCCGAAAATTCCTGCCCCAAAGTTAAAGGAGTAGCATCCATTAAATGGGTTCTACCAATTTTTACAACGTCTTTAAAATCTTCTGATTTTTGATTTAACGTATCTCTAAGCTTAGTGATTCCGGGGATAGTCACTTCTACAATTTTCTTATAAGCAGCAATATGCATTCCGGTAGGGAATGTATCGTTAGAAGATTGAGATTTGTTCACATCGTCATTTGGCTGGATTGTTTTTTCGCCTTCCCCTATCACTTTCCCTGCCAACTGGTGAGCTCTGTTAGCAATAACCTCATTAACGTTCATGTTACTTTGTGTACCCGAACCTGTTTGCCATATCACTAAAGGGAATTCAGTATCGTGTTTCCCTTCAAGTATTTCGTCACAAACCTGTGCTATTAAATCACGTTTTTCAGCAGATAAAACGCCTGCTTCACAATTGGTATAAGCAGCAGCTTTTTTTAAGTAAGCAAAGCCATAAATAATCTCCAATGGCATTGAAGCCGCAGTTCCTATTTTAAAATTATTCCGGGAGCGTTCTGTTTGAGCTCCCCATAATTTATCAGCGGGAACTTTTACCTCTCCCATGGTATCTTTTTCTATCCTATATTCCATTATTTTCGTTGATTTTTTTGCGTTACAAAGTTACTATTTTGTCGTTGATTTACTTCCGGGTTTACTTTTTTTTTGAAGAAAGAAAATGAAGCTCTCTGAAAAGAAAAGAATAAATACTTAAAAACCTGTAATTAACTTATGAAGCGAACATGTTAAAAGTTTTGTCATAGAGAGAGAGATGATTAATAGCGAATAACATGTGATCTTTAAAAAAAAATAAACTATAAACACATGAAATATTAATTTAATAGGGTATCTTTGAACTCGAATTCGAAAATTTCAGATAATCATGTTTGATTTTGATCAATATTTAGGCTTTATCGCATTTTTAACTATCCTTACTATAGGATTTTGGTTAATGATCTTTTTGTTGACTTTCATTGTTCCTTATTGGGTAGGAGGTTCCTTGATGGAATTCCTGAAAGAGAGAAGAGAAGCTAAAAAAGCTAAATTAGAAGAATAAAAAAAGAAGCCAATCGGCTTCTTTTTTTATATCCTTATCGAAGGTTAGATCAACCTATCCTTGGAATTCATCATCTCCATTATCAAAATTCTGCTGATTTCTATTTCTTCTTTGCGCATCTCTTTTACTTTGATTAAACCTGTAAGTAAAATTTAAACGAGCTGTCGTTCTTCTAAACTGAAATTCACTGTCAATAAAATTGAAATCGGTTAACGTTTCACTTCGTCTTCTGGAAGAGTTAAACACATCGCTAATATTTAGAGATAAAGTACCTTTATCTTTTAAAATATCTTTACTGAATGCTAAATTTAAAGAGAAGATACCTTCAGTTCTTGTTTGTGCATTTTCATTAGGCCCTCTGTAAAAAAGACGAGATTGCCAATCTATTTTAGCAGGTAATTTAACTGTCGAATTTATCCTGGCAAACCAACTCACATTGGTGTTGTCGAAATTTTGAAAAAATTCGTCCCCGTCATCATTTACAAAAGTAAAGTCTCCATCGGTTTCAGAATAGAAGATATTAATATTTCCGTTTAATCTCCACCATTTATATGGGTTATAAGATAGTGTAGTAGTTATTCCGTAACGATCATTAGTAGATAAGTTGGTAGGAAACCTGATATTGATTAAATCTCCGTTATCTGTTCTTTGATCCGGATCTGTAAATGTAATAAACTGGAAGACATCTGTAGATCTTTGGTAAAATGCAGAAGCATTGAGTGTGAATTTTTTCCAACGCTTTAGAAAACCAAAATCAAATGCATTGGTAAATGCAGGCTGGATATTTGGATTTCCCTGGAATAAATTAGATTCGCTACTTCTGGAAGGAAACGGATTTATAAAACGTGATCTCGGTCTTCTGATCCTTCTGTTAAATCCTAATGTGATGCTTGATGTTTGTGAGAATTCGTACCCTAGATTAATTGTAGGGAAAAGACTGGTATAATCCTGGTTTGAAACTTCATTAGTAGTAACCTGGTTAACAGTTACGTTTGTTATCTCTGTTCTCAAACCTAATAAAAAGGAGAATTTTTTTATTTTTCCACCATATTGAGAATAAAAAGCATTGACATCTTCTTCATAAATTAATCGGTTAGAAAGATTGGTATCTCTATCTAAAACCCCTGTATTAATATTTAAAGTATCAACGCTAAAATCGGTGTCTAATTCTCTGAAATTCCCTCTGTATCCTGCTTCAAATTGAGCATTTTTACCAATTGGCAAAACATAATCAGCTTGAGCCAATACTCTTTTTTGATCTTCTAAGGTTCTTACATTTTCTAATTCATCTGGTGTATCTGCAATGAATTCTTCTTCTGTAATTAGTGAAAACTCATCTTCTTCACTATCTTCATATTGAAAATCGGCTGTCAGCCTGTGCCCATCTTTTTTAAAATTCTGAGTGTAATTAAGAGAATATTGAAAAGTTTCATCATCTTCTTCAGAATTGTCTATTCTGATACTTCGGCTGATTAGGTTTCTGTCCGGATCAAATCGTACTGTATTATTATCTGTATCTGAAGAATTATCGCTGTTTCTGTATAAAAACGAACCGGTAAGCGTAGCTTTATCTGATAAAAAATATTCAATACCGGTATTGATGTTATAACCATTCCTGACCCTATCGAAATCCCTGTCTTCTTCAACGAAACGGTTATTGCTGAAAAAGTTTTCTGAGTTATTTTCTGCATCTCCGGGGATATCCCTGTAATTATAAGCAGACGTATTAAATATATTAAAGTTTTTTGTTCTGTAATTTAGATTTAAGGAAAGTCCGTGATTTCCAGGGATTCCTGTATTTGCAGAAACAGATCCGTTAAGGCCTTCTCCTTTTCCTCTTTTTAAGATGATGTTTAGGATCCCTGCTGTACCTTCTGCGTCATAACGTGCAGAGGGAGAAGTAATAACCTCTACTTTTTCAATAGCATCTGCAGGCAATTGTCTAAGTGCGTCTGTAGAGCTCAAACCAACTAAGCCTGAAGGTTTACCATTGATTAAGATTCTGACATTATCGTTTCCTCTCAATGAAATATTACCTTCAACATCAACAGAAACAGACGGAACATTATCCAAAACATCACTTACAGAACCTCCTTTTACAGTAAGATCTTTTCCAACATTGTATATTTTTTTATCCAATCGTATTTCAACCTGTGCACGCTCGGCTACAACCTCTACACCTTCCAAAACAGCGACATCCATTTGTAATGAATATACCCCTAAATTAGAACTACTGGTTAAATTCTGATTTTTTATTTCAAGAGTTTTAAAAGTTAGGTATTCTACCTTAATATTATAATTCCCTGGAAAAATATCAACTTCAAAGTTTCCTTTTTCATCTGTAATAGTCCCTGTTAAAATATTAGCCCGCCTGGTGTGTTGTAAGCTAACCGTTGCATATTCTAAAGGCTGATTAGTCTCTTTATCAATTACTTTTCCGCTAACCTTAATTTTAGAAATTTGGGGCCGTTGCGCAAAAATAACTTCTGATTTTAATAAAAATACAAACGCCAAAGCGATCAGTATGGTTTTCTTCATTGTAGTTTAGTTAATTGTTACTTCTTATTTAGAGTTAGAATTCTAAATAGGATCGCTAAAGTAAGAGAAGGTTTAACGGGGTTTGGTTAAATGTTTGTTAAATAAAAAAGCCGCAATTAATTGCGGCTTTAGTAGTTTTATAAAATAGTAGTTATCGTTTGTGGAGGCCTTCCGATGATGGCTTTATTTCCGTTAATTACAATGGGCCTTTCTATAAGTTTAGGGTGCTGAATCATGATAGAAATGAGCTGTTCATCATTTAACGTTTTTCCTTTGAACTGTTCTTTCCAGATGACTTCATTTTTTCTGATTAGTTGCTCAGGCTTGATCGCTAAAAAACTGATAACTTCTCTTAACTCTGCTTCAGAAGGAGTAGCCTCTAAATATTTAACAATTTCAAACTCTTTTCCAGAATTTTGTAGAATTTCCAATCCCTCTCTGGATTTACTACATCTCGGATTGTGATATATCTTGATCATTTGGATTTATATGACTATATTATTTATTTCTGTTTTTTTAATTAAGAATACTTTATTCTTCAACTTTCTGTCCCATCATCATTAGAAAAGCTTTTAGGAATTCATCTATCCCACCATTCATTACAGCTTCTACATTACCTGTTTCGTAACTTGTTCTGACATCTTTTACTAATTTATAAGGATGCATTACGTAATTGCGTATTTGTGAACCCCATTCGATTTTCATTTTAGAAGATTCAATTTCATCCCTGGCAGCTTGCTGTTTTCTAAGTTCAATTTCATACAATTGAGATTTCAGCATTTGCATAGCTTTTTCTCTGTTTTCGAGCTGAGAACGGGTTTCAGAATTATGGATAACAATTCCGGAAGGATGGTGAGTAAGGATAGCTTTTGTTTCTACCTTATTTACATTTTGCCCACCGGCACCGCTGGATCGTGCAAAATCCCATGAAATATCTGCAGGGTTAATATCAATTTCTATACTGTCATCTGCAAGTGGATATACATAAACCGAAGCAAAAGAAGTATGCCTTTTAGCATTACTGTCAAAAGGAGAGATACGTACTAATCGATGTACTCCATTTTCTCCTTTTAAATAACCAAAAGCGTATTCCCCATCAATTTCTAAAGTGACTGTTTTGATCCCTGCAACATCACCTTCCTGGAAATTGAGTTCTTTAATTTTATAACCATTTTTTTCGCTCCACATCATGTACATACGCATCAACATGGAAGCCCAATCACAACTTTCTGTACCACCTGCACCAGCAGTTATTTGTAACACAGCACTCATGCGGTCGCCTTCTTCAGAAAGCATATTCCTGAATTCTATATTTTCCAGGTGATCTGTAGCTTTTTTAAAATGATCTTCAACTTCTTCTAAGGTAGTTTCTCCTTCTTTATAAAACTCAAATAAGATTTCGAGATCCCCGATAAGACTTTTAGCGAGTTCATAATCTTCGACCCACTTTTTCTTACTTCTTAAAGATTGCATGAATACTTCTGCCTCTCTGGGCTTATTCCAGAAATCCGGAGCAAAAGTCTTTTCTTCGTCGTTAGTAATTTCTATAAGTTTAGCATCAATGTCAAAGATACCTCCTTAACGCACCAAGGCGTTCTAAAAGATCTTTTATCTGATCTGTAGTAACCATAAATTTTTCAATTTTGAACAAAAATACTATTTACCTGAGGGTGAAGAAACAATTTTATATAAATTTATACCCTTATCAGCTAAATATTTTCAAATGAAACAAACGTTAATAGATTTTGAACTTTTTTTCACAAAAAAGAAGATTCAAAGTTATTAATAAGAGAAGATGATGATTGTTTCAAGTAATTGTCAAAATTCTCACCTTTTTAATTGACGTATTTAGATTATAAATTAAAAATAGCTAAACGCATATGAAAAAAGTAGTACTTCTAATTTCAATCTTATCTAGTTTTATTATTCATGCTCAGTTCCTTGAAAAAAAGGAGGGTTTGAAAAAATATGAAGGTTTTTTTGACTTTCACTATGATCAAAAAGAAGATAAAATATATCTTGAAGTTTCAGACCTGGAAAAAGAGTTTTTATATGTTTATTCTCTTAGTAGTGGTGTTGGAAGTAATGATATAGGCTTGGACAGAGGACAATTGGGAAATGAACAAGTTGTAAAATTTCAAAGAGCAGGGGATAAATTATTATTGGTTCAGCCTAATCTTGATTACAGGGCAATTACTAATAATGAATTAGAAAGAAAATCTGTAGAACAAGCATTTGCTAAGTCGGTATTATTCGGATTTAAAATTGAAGAAGAAAAAGACGGAACTTTTATCATTGATATTACTTCTTTTTTAATGCAGGATGTACATGGTGTAAAAAGACGTCTTTCCGGTTTAAATCAAGGAAACTATAATGTAGACCTTTCAAAAAGTGCACTGGCTTTAGAACGCACCAAAGCTTTTCCTAAAAATGTTGAATTTGAAGCATTGCTTACCTTTAAAGGTGAAGCGAGAGGCGGAGAAATACGATCTGTAACTCCTAACCCCGGATTGGTATCGGTAATAGAACATCATTCATTTATTGAGCTACCTGATAATAATTATAAAAAACGTGTATTTGATCCTAGAAGCGGAGCCATTTCTATTTCATATTTTGATTATGCAACCCCTGTATTTGAACCTATTCAGAAAAGATATATTACACGTCACAGGCTTGAAAAGAAAAATCCCGGAGCTGCTGTGAGCGAAGCAAAAGAGCCCATCATTTATTATTTGGATAATGGTACGCCAGAGCCTATTCGTTCTGCACTTCTTGAAGGCGGAAAATGGTGGAATCAGGCGTTTGAAGCCATAGGTTATAAAGACGCATTTCAGGTGAAAATATTACCAGATGATGCAGACCCATTAGATGTTAGATACAATGTTATTCAGTGGGTACATCGCTCTACAAGAGGGTGGAGCTACGGGGGTAGTGTTATTGATCCCAGAACAGGAGAAATTTTAAAAGGACATGTAAGTCTGGGAAGTCTTAGAATCCGTCAGGATTTTCTAATTGCTCAGGCATTGATGAATAAACCCTTTGCAGAGCGTGATGATAACTATCAGCCAATGTTGGATTTGGCATTAGCAAGAATTCGTCAGTTATCCGCCCATGAAATAGGTCATACTATTGGTTTTGCTCATAATTTTGCTGCAAGTATAAGTGACAGAGCTTCTGTAATGGATTATCCGCATCCAAGATTCAGCATAAAAAATGGTAATATAGATTTTAGCGATGCTTATGATACTAAGATAGGTGCATGGGATAAAGTAACAGTGGCATATTCATATTCTGAATTTCCTGAAGGAACTAACGAAAGAGAAGCACTTAATAACATTTTAAGTGATGCTCAAAAAAGAGGATTGCGATTTATCTCAGATAGTGATGCCAGGCCGCAAGGGGGAGCTCATGCTTATGCTCATTTATGGGATGTTGGTGAAGCAGCAGAAAGCGGATTGGAGCATACATTAAATATTAGAGAAATAGCGATTAAAAATTTCTCAAAAGATAACATTAGAAGCAATGAACCTTATTCTGTTTTAGAAGATGTTTTTGTTCCGCTATACTTCTTTCATCGTTATCAAACCGAAGCAGCGACTAAAGTTATTGGAGGTTTAGACTATAATTATGCCATAAAAGGAGACGGGCAGTTAATAAGTAAAGTAGTAGATGAAAAAATACAGAAAAAGACTTTAAAAGAGATCCTAAAAACTTTAGATGCAGATGTCCTTGCAATCCCGGAAGATAAATTAGCATTGTTTCCTCCGAGAGCTATGGGGTATGGAAGAACCAGGGAATCTTTTAGAGGAAGGACAGGAGTTGCTTTTGATCCGTTAAGTGCTGCAGCAACAGCCAGTGAAATGACTCTAGGTTTGTTATTAAACCCACAAAGAGCACAACGCCTGGTTCAACAAAAGGCATTTGATAAAAAACAACTAGGGCTTAGTGATATGATTAATGAGTTGATAGATAAAACGATAAAAGCCAAGATAGAAAAAGGATACAAAGGAGAAATTCAAAAAACAGTAAATTATAACGTATTGAAATATTTAATGAATTTATCTGCAAGAGATACCAATGCTACCCAAGTTAGATCTATTGTAAATTTTGAATTAATGCGTTTGAATACATGGCTTAAAGGAAAGCCAATAGATCCGGCTGCCATATTAATGAGCAAAAATATAGATGGGTTTTTAGGAAATCCAAGCGGATTTAAAACAATTCCTTCTCCAAAAATCCCTGATGGTTCTCCAATTGGATCTGATGTGTGTAATTACGGAGAGTTTTAAGAGGTAATACTAATTAATTTGATATTTTAAGCGATAAAAAACAGATGAAAATAAATCTAATAAGTGATACTACTACTCGTCCTACCCAGGGGATGCTAGATGCTATGATGAGCGCAAAAGTAGGAGACGATGTATTTAAAGAAGATGAAACAATTAACCTTTTAGAAGCTAAGATTGCCAATATGTTCAATAAGGAAGCAGCATTGTTTTTTCCTAGCGGGACTATGGCCAATCAAACAGCAATTAAAATACACACTCAGCCGGGAGATCAGCTTATCTGCGATAAATATGCTCATGTATATAATTATGAAGGGGGAGGAGTGAGTTTTAACAGTAATGCTTCTTGTAAACTGGTTGATGGAAATAGAGGAATGATGACAGCAGAACAGGTGAGAGCTGCTATAAATCCGCCAGATTTTTACCACAGTCCGCTTACATCTTTAGTTTGTATTGAAAATACAACGAATAAAGGTGGGGGAGCATGTTGGGATTTTAAGGAAATTGAAAAGATTAGAAAGGTTTGTGATGAGCATCACCTTAAGTATCATCTTGATGGTGCACGCTTATGGAATGCTTTGGTAGAAAAAGGCGAGACCACTCAACAATACGGAAACATCTTTGATACAATCTCTGTTTGTTTATCTAAAGGAATGGGATGCCCTATTGGATCTGTACTGGTAGGAAGTAAAGAAGATATGGACAAAGCATTGCGTATTAGAAAAATATTAGGTGGAGGAATGCGACAGGTAGGATATCTGGGGGCTGCTGCTCTTTATGCTCTAGAACATCATTTTGAGCGTTTACAAGAAGATCATGACAGAGCAAAAGAAATTGGTAATACCCTTAAAACATTGCCTTTTATTAAAAGCGTAGAACCTATAGAAACCAATATTGTTATTTTTAATCTGGCTGATGATGTGGATGAACAAGCATTTTTAGCAACATTAAAAGAAAACGATATTTATATTATAGGAATGGGGCAGGGGAAACTGCGTATGGTGACTCATTTAGATTATACCAGTGAAATGCACGATCAGTTATTAACTATATTGAATGGCTTAACAATAAAAAAGCACTCTTAAAAAGAGTGCTTTTTTATTTACTGATTTTTTGTTCTCGTTCTGTTTTAAGCATCTTTTACTTCCGCATCCGGAGCATTTGTTTTAACAGATTCAATTCCGTTTTCCATCCCAGCTTCTGAAGCATACATTTGACTGCTTCCTATGATTTGCCCATTTCCTGCTTTAATGTTGAAGTGAAACTTCCCGTTTTTAGCAGTCTTACGTTCAAATTTACTATCGTCACCGCAATTCTTTTTTACAGAGTCTATACCATTTTTAGCTCCGCTTATATCTGCATAACCTTGACTTGATAATATGATTTGTCCGTTTTTAGCCTTTAGATTAAAATAAAATTTCTGATTGTTTTCACTCTGAAATAATTCAAACATAATTTATGTGTTTTAGTTGTAATTTTATAAAAATAGAAAATAATGTTTAAAAATTCTAACCTATTTAAATAAATCCATTCCAGGAATATTTGGCATGCCTTCTTTAGCAACAGCGCCTAATTCTGCTTCTTGTATTTTAGATGCTTTTTCTATAGCTTTATTTAGAGTGATTACCAAAAAATCTTCAAGCTGTTCTTTGTCTTCCAATAAGGCATCATCAATCTCAATAGCTTTTAATTCTCTATTGGCAGTGATGGTCACTTTTAAACTATTGTCAGTTGATTTTTCATCAATTAAAACGGTATTTAATCTTTTTTTAGTTTCTTCAACTTTGGCTTGGGTTTCTTTTAGTTTACCCATCATTCCCATTAAATCTCCAAACATTTTTTATGTATTTTAAATTAGTACTGCAAAATTATCAAATCGATTTAAATCTGATACAAAAGAAAGAATAATAATTATTCTTTTTATTGTAGAAGTATCTAGTCTTTAAGTTTTATTTTTGTCATCTTTATCAGATAAAAAATTCAGTTTGAAAAATAATATAGAAGTACCTAAGGCTAAGAAAATTTCAAAATTACTCGAAAAACATGGAGACGTAAGAAATGATGATTATTTCTGGATGAACCAACGTGATACTCCTGAAGTTTTGGCATATTTAGAAAGCGAGAATGCATATAATGATGAAATGACTGCTCATACTAAAAAGTTTCAAGCAGATTTATTTGAAGAAATGAAGGGGAGGATTAAAGAAGATGATAAATCTGTACCCTACAAACTAAATGGATATTGGTACATTACGCGTTATGAAACAGGAAAAGATTATCCTGTATATACTAGGAAAAAAGAATCTTTAGATGCACCGGAAGAAGTAATATTCGATTGCAATGAAATGGCAAAAGGGCATACTTATTTTGATTTGAAAGGGATAAGCATCAGTCCGAATAATAAATATGCTGCTTTTGGAACCGATACGGTGAGTAGAAGAATATATACTATCCAGGTAAAAAACCTTGAAACCGGAGAAGTATATCCTTTAAAAATAGAAAATACTACAGGAGGGTGTACCTGGGCTAATGATAATAAAACCCTTTTCTATTCCAGGAAAGATGAACAAACCTTACGTCCTGATAAGATTTACAGGCATGTTTTTGGAACAGATACTTCAAAAGACGAATTAGTGTTTCATGAGGAAGATGAAACTTTTTATGCATTTGTTTACAAAACAAAATCAAAGCAACATATTGTTATTGGTTCTACAAGTACTTTAACTTCAGAGTTTCGCACTTTAGATGCTAATCAGCCTTTAAACGACTTTAAAATATTTCAACCTCGTGTCAGAGGACTTGAATATAGTATTTCTCATTACAATGGGCGTTTTTATATCCTGACCAATGCCGATGGAGCTACGAATTTTAAATTGATGTCAACACCAGAAACCAATACCGAAAAAGAACATTGGGAGGAAGTGATTGCACACCGAGATGAGGTTTTGATAGAAGATATTGATGTTTTCAAAGATTTTTTGGTAGTAAGTGAACGAGATAACGGACTCAATAAAATAAGAATTAAACGATGGGATGGATCGGCAGATTATTACCTGCCTTTTGATAATGAGACGTATACAGCATACACAGGAAATAATCCAGATTTTAATACCAATACGCTGCGTTACGGTTATAACTCTCTAACAACACCTGCTTCTGTTATAGATTTTGATATGGTGACTAAAGCGAAAGATATCAAGAAAGAGCAGGAAGTACTTGGCGGGAAATTTGATAAGAATAATTACGAATCAAAACGAGTATGGGCTACAGCAGATGACGGAACTAAAATACCTATTTCTTTGGTTTATAAAAAAGGAATTGAGCGAGGCGGGACTCATCCGGTTTTACAATACGCTTATGGCTCGTATGGGTCTACCATTGACCCTTATTTTTCTTCAATAAGACTAAGTTTATTAGACAGAGGATTTATTTATGCTATTGCACATATAAGAGGAGGAGAGTATTTAGGAAGACCATGGTATGAAAACGGAAAACTACTTACTAAAAAAAATACATTTACTGATTTTATAGATTGCTCGAAATTTTTAATTGAAGAAAATTATACTTCGGCATCACATTTGTATGCAATGGGTGGATCTGCCGGTGGTTTATTGATGGGAGCAGTAGTTAATATGGCACCAGAATTATATAACGGAGTTATAGCCACAGTTCCTTTTGTTGATGTAGTTACAACTATGCTGGACGATTCGATACCATTGACAGCCGGAGAATATGATGAATGGGGGAATCCGAATGAAAAAGAATATTATGACTATATGAAATCATATTCCCCTTATGATAATGTGAGTAAACAAGATTACCCGAATATGCTGGTTACCACAGGTTACCATGATTCACAAGTACAATATTGGGAACCTGCTAAATGGGTAGCAAAGCTGAGAGCATTTAAAACAGATAATAATATATTACTCTTCCATACCAATATGGATGCAGGTCATGGAGGTGCATCAGGCAGATTTGAAGCATTAAAAGAAGTAGCAGAAGAATATGCATTCTTATTAGATTTAGAAAAGATTAATGCTTAATCAAAAAAATAATTAAATTTGTACCGTTTTAAACAAACAGCCAATTAATAAAACCTATCGCTTAAGCAACTGATATGGAACAAAAAATAAAAGCTTATAATAATGTTCTTGAACTTATAGGCAACACCCCGCTTATTAAATTGAATACTATAACCAAAGATTTAGAAGGGGAATTTTATGCTAAAGTAGAAGCTTTCAATCCTGGTCATTCGACTAAAGACAGGATAGCTTTGCATATTTTAGAAGAAGCCGAAAAACAAGGTATTTTAAAACCAGGAGATACTATTATAGAAACAACCTCGGGGAATACCGGATTTAGTATAGCTATGGTGAGTATCATTAAAGGATATGAATGTATTCTTGCAGTAAGCTCAAAATCTTCTAAAGATAAAATAGATATGCTTCGTTCTATGGGAGCTAAGGTGTATGTATGCCCTGCACACGTGAGTGCAGATGACCCAAGATCGTACTACCAGGTAGCAAAGAGGATGCATGAAGAAATTAAAGGATCTGTTTATATCAATCAATATTTTAACGATTTAAATATAGATGCACACTACAATACAACTGGACCGGAAATTTGGGATCAGACCAATGGAAGAATAACTCACTTGGTAGCTTGTAGTGGAACAGGAGGAACGATTTCCGGAACAGCAAAATTTCTGAAAGAGAAAAATCCGGATATAAAAATATTAGGAGTAGATGCTTTTGGATCTGTATTAAAGAAATATCATGAAACCAGGGAGTTTGATGAAAAAGAAATTTTTCCATACCGAATTGAAGGATTAGGAAAAAATTTGATTCCTTCTGTAACCGATTTTGAAATTATAGATCGTTTTACGAAAGTAACTGATGAGGAAAGTGCGCATACCGCAAGGGAAATTTCTAAAAAAGAAGGACTTTTTGTAGGATATACCAGTGGAGCAGCGTTACAGGCAGTAAAACAGTTAGCAAAAGAGGGAACTTTTGATAAAGATAGTATTGTTGTAGTGATTTTTCCGGATCACGGATCACGATATATGAGTAAAATTTACTGTGATCAATGGATGAATTCTCAGGGTTTTTATGATGATATGAATAATGAAGAAGTACAAAAAATAGAATTCGTAGGATAATCAAATGAAAAATAAAAATAAAGAAAGGGAAAGTTAAGCTTTCCTTTTTTTATGATTATAGCTAAGGTATCTTTAATTTAGCATTTAGAAAATGAAGAAGAGGTACTAATTTTAAACTAATGAAAAGTTAATTAACCATAATTACAAAATACAATTTATATTTTGCGGTTATGTAGTAATATCAAAAGATAATAAATGAATACTATTCTTATTACAGGAGTGTCTTCGGGGATCGGCAGTACAGCTGCCGGAAGATTTTTGAAAGAAGGGTATAAGGTTTTTGGAAGTGTTCGTAAAATTGAAGATGCACAAAAATTAGTTGACGAATTTGGAGATCTTTTTATACCCCTGGTGTTCGATGTAACAGATGAGAAAGCTATTCATGAAGCAACAAAAGTTGTTGAAAGTCATTTGGAGGAAGAAGAAGGATTAAATTGTTTGATTAATAATGCAGGAATGTCTGTTAATGGCCCGATGGCTTATGTTTCTATAGATGAACTTAAAAAACAATTTGATGTCAATGTATATGGTATTGTAAGGGTAACACAAGCCTTTTTACCTTTATTAGGATTTAATAATTCAAGAAAAAAAGGAAAAATTATTAATATTGGTTCCGCAGCAGGTAAAGTTACAAGGCCATTTATGGCTCCATATGCAGCATCAAAACATGCGATTGAAGCAATTTCAGATGGATTTAGAAGAGAGTTAATGCAATTTGGTATAGATGTAATTGTATTGGAACCCGGACCCATAAAATCTGAAATATGGAAAAAAGCAAAGCAAGCGGATAACAAATACGAGGATACGCCATACAAAATATATTATTCTAAATTGGATAAGGCAATAGACGGAATGGAAAAAGTAGCCATCCCGACAGAAAAATTGGCTGACCTCTTGTTTAAAATTGTTAATCGTAAAAAAAATAAGGCTAGATACCTTATAGCTCCCAAAAAGTGGTTATTTTGGCTCGCAATTCATGTAATTCCTGACAGGTACATGGATGGAATGTTTTTAAAACAGACAAAGAAACTCTTAGATTAAATTATAAAATAAATATGCTGCATAATATTCAAAGTAATAATTATGAAAGCAAAGTAAAAATAATTAATTTTGCCTCTTGGGAAAAATTAACATTTTTTTAATAAATACTGAATAGACCTAAATGAAAGATTTATTTGATCGGATTATTGAAAATAAAGGACCACTAGGAAAGTGGGCATCACAAGCAGAAGGATATTTTGTATTTCCTAAACTCGAAGGTCCTATTTCTAATAGAATGACGTTTAATGGGAAAGAAGTGATTACATGGAGTATAAATGATTATCTAGGTTTGGCGAATCACCCTGAAGTGATGAAGGTTGATGCTGAGGTAGCTGCAGAACATGGATGTGCTTATCCTATGGGAGCTAGAATGATGAGTGGACATACCGATTTTCACGAACAATTGCAAGATGAGTTAGCTGAGTTTGTCAATAAGGAAGCTGCTTATCTTTTAAACTTTGGTTATCAGGGCATCATGTCTGCTATAGACGCATTGGTGACAAAAGATGATATTATCGTTTACGATGTAGATTCTCATGCTTGTATTATTGATGGGGTTAGGTTGCACATGGGGAAACGTTTTACGTTCAAGCACAACGATATTGAGAGTTTAGAAAAAAACCTTGAGCGTGCTACTAAAATGGCAGAACAAACCGGAGGTGGTATTCTTGTGATTTCTGAAGGTGTATTTGGTATGAGAGGAGAACAAGGAAAACTTAAAGAAATTGTAGCACTTAAAGAAAAATACAATTTCCGTTTAATGGTAGATGATGCTCACGGATTTGGTACTTTAGGTAAAACAGGTGCCGGAGCAGGGGAAGAACAAGGTATTCAGGAAGATATTGATGTTTATTTTGCAACCTTTGCTAAATCTATGGCAAGTATTGGAGCTTTCCTGGCAGGAGATAAAGAAGTAATCGGTTATTTGAAATATAACTTACGTTCTCAAATGTTTGCGAAATCGCTTCCTATGGTATTTGTAAAGGGAGCTTTGAAACGTCTGGAAATGTTAAGAACTATGCCAGAACTTAAAAATAAGTTATGGGAAAATGTAAACGCACTTCAAAACGGATTAAAAGACAGAGGTTTTGATATCGGAACAACATCCAGTTGTGTAACTCCTGTATATCTAAATGGTAGTATTCCTGAAGCCATGGCATTGGTAAAAGATTTACGTGAAAATCACGGAATATTCTGTTCTATCGTAGTATATCCGGTAATTCCGAAAGGACTTATCTTATTGAGAATGATTCCAACAGCGACACATACTATGGATGATATCAATAAGACATTAGATGCTTTTTCTGATATAAGAACTCGTTTAGAAAACGGAACATATAAGAGATTATCTGCTGCTGTAGCTGCAGCGATGGGAGAATAATAGATCTCTTTAAGTAATAAAACCTAAGCCTTGACTTTTGTTGAGGCTTTTTTATTTGGTATTTTTTAGAATCGTATTGATTTAAAATAAAAGATAAGTCGTGCAAAAAGAAAAAAGGTGAATTTCAGATAAAAAACTAATATTCATAAAAGAATTTAATTTTTTTCTAAAGTCTAAAGTCTAAAGTCTAAAGTCTAAAGCCCTATACTTTTTCGGTATGTTCTTCTTCTCTTATGTAACTTATGGTCGTAACTATTCCATAATCTCTGTATAGCTGTATTTTCTTCTAACTCAGGATTTGTTTCAACCTGTGTGATCCCATTCCTGTTAAAGGTTTTGAGCATTTCATAAAAAATAATAGCTGTCACACCTTTGTTTTGATATGCAGCATCTATTCCGATTAAATAAAAAGATGCGGTATCATTATTTTTTCTGGCCCTTAGGATATGTAAAAATCCAAAAGGGAAAAGTTTTCCGTTAACCTTTTGAAGGGCTTTGGAAAATGAAGGCATTGTAATGGCAAAAGCAATTAGTTTTCCGTTTCCATCGGCGATACAATTGATAAATTCAGGATGAACATATCTCAAATACTTCTTCTTATAATTATCGATTTGATATTGCTGGATAGGCACATAAGTCTGCAAAGAACTATAGGTGTCATTCAGTAGACCAAACATTTCATCTACATAAGGTAAAATTTCTTTAGAAGACTTGAATTTAATGAGTTTTAAGTCATAACGTTCTGAGATGATTTTTGAAAACTTTGCTACTTTTTCCGGAGGTTTCGGGGCGATATTTATTTTAAATTCTACCCATTCTGCAGCTTTTTCGTACCCTAATTGTTCAAAATGATCTTTGTAATACGGATAATTATACCAGGTGATCATGGTATTGACTTCTTCAAATCCTTCTATCAGCATACCGGCTTTATCCAGATTAGAAAATCCAACGGGACCTTCTATCGATTTTAACTGGTGGGCTTTTCCAATTTCTGATACCTTACTTAACAATGCCTTAGTTACCTCAATATCATCTATAACATCGAACCATCCGAAACGGATTTTCTTTTTCATTTGTTCATTAACCTCAATCCAGTTTATAATGGCAGCTATCCTACCTACAATCTTATTATCCTTATAAGCCAGGAAAAAACGGGCCTGAGCATTTTTAAAAACCGGATTTTTATCTTTATCCATGGCCTCCAGTTCTTCGTTAATAATCGGAGGAGCCCAATATTTGGAATCTTTATATAATTGGAAAGGGAATTTTACAAATTTTTTAAAATCGCTTTTATTCAGTACTTCATTTACAATTATCATATAACAAATTAGTTATGACTTATTATCATCTATATTTTACCGGATTATTTTCTTTTCCTTTATTTTTTCTTTTCTCTTTCTTCTTTTTATACTTTTTCCGGGGTTTTTTGATAGTCTTTTCTACTTCAATGAGTTCATCTTTGTGAAAATCAAGACGATAAGAAACTCCTATGGTTCCAAAAAGTCGGGTAGGGGTATTTTTAAAATTTGCTCCTACAGATGCATCTACCTGAAAATTTTTATTAATCAACCTGGCAGCTCCACCTCTTAAGGAGATATCTGAAAATGCATCACTATCTATTCCCTGATTTTCTAAAAATACAGACCATTTTGGATTTTTTAAATTGTGGGTAACACTAAAGACATAACTCAAAACCGGATCGTCTGTGGTAAATTGATCGTAAAAAATATTTCCTATAACTACCCATCTTCCCGAAATATGGCTTTGAGCAGCTATACCAATACGCGGACTAATAGTTTCATTATCTGGTATAAAAAAATCTTCAGATAAGAGAGGATTGTCTGGGAAAATAATGTTTGCTCCGGCATATATTGATATGGCAGGAATTAAATCTTTCCACTGAAACTTATTATTGGCATTCCAGCTATATAAGTTTGGCTCTCTGCTTTCTTCATTTTTATAAGGATCAAAAATTAAGTATTTAGCTCCTATTGTGTGTCTTAAAAAATCTGATGCACTAAAAGTAAATGGTGAAAGACCACTATCGTCAGTAATATCCCTGTTTACAAAAGTTCCTTCCCAGATCACTTCTAACTCTTCGACCAATAGACCATACCTTATCGCAAATTCGCCACCAAAATCTGTACTTTCCAGGCGTAAATCTTTATGATCTCTTCGTTCAAAAACGAATCCGAATTCTCCTTGCAATACATTTTTACCTACAGCATAAGCACTAACAGAAACTCCTGGCCTGTTAGAATTAATAACATCAGTATATTGTGCCTGAGCTAAAAAACTTAAAGCAAAACAGATGGGAAGTATTAAATATCTTGGGTGTTTCATGATCTAGGTTTAGGTCAAATATATGAGATTTTATTATTTTTTTAAGACAACTGGCTATTTTTTCAGATATTAGAGTCGTATTTTTGAAAAACGTTAGTTTATAGTTAATGTAATGGGGTTATTAAGAACATTATTTTTTATAGTTTTAGTATATTATTTGTTTAAAATTCTCGGAAGAATTTTTGGGCCAATGCTATTTGGATACGCAACAAGAAAGGCCGGAGAACGTTTTAATGAGAAATTTGGACAAAATCAGCAACAGTATGCGAGAAAGAAAACATTTAGAGAAGGAGAGACTGTTATTGATAAACAACCTGAAAACCAATCAAAATCAAATAATAACGTCGGAGAATATATTGATTTTGAGGAAATTGACTAACCTAATATTTCTTCAATGCCTATAAACTTTAAAAAGCTACTTCCACATTTAGCTGTTGTCATTATATTTATAATTGCTTCTTTAACTTATTTTAGTCCGGTTCTGCAAGGAAAAAAGATTTTCCAAAGTGATATAGTACAGTACACAGGGATGGCCAAAGAGCAAAATGATCATAGAAAGGCAAAAAAAGAAGAGCCTTACTGGACTAATAGTGCTTTTGGAGGAATGCCAACATATCAATTAGGCGCAAATTATCCTCATAATTATGTGAAGAAAGTAGATCGGCTTATTCGATTTTTACCCAGACCGGCAGATTATCTTTTCTTGTATTTTATAAGTTTTTATATACTTCTTTTAGTATTAAAAACCGATTATAAATATGCCTTTTTAGGAGCATTGGCATTTGGGTTTTCTACCTATCTAGTAATTATTTTAGGAGTTGGGCATAATGCCAAAGCACATGCAATAGGTTATTTCCCATTGGTTTTGGCAGGTATCTTGCTTACTTTTCAGCGTAAATACCTATACGGATTCCTGTTAACAGCGTTTGCAATGGCATTGGAAATTGGAGCTAATCATTTTCAAATGACTTATTATTTAATGCTTCTGGTACTGGTTTTTGGTGCGGTGTATTTGATAGATGCGTTTAAAAAGAAAGAATTACCCCATTTTTTTAAATCGGTTATCATTTTAATAGGAGCAGTGATATTATCTATAGCTGCAAATGCAACCAACATTATGGCTACCCAGGAATATGTAAAATGGAGTATCCGGGGAGCCAGCGAACTCACTTTTAATGAAGACGGATCTCCAAAAGAGAAGAGTAGCGGGCTCTCAAAAGAATATATTACCGAGTTTAGTTATGGGATAGGGGAATCCATTAACTTATTTGCTCCTCGTTTATATGGAGGAGGAAGTGGAGATGGTCTGACCGAAGAATCTGCTACATTTGATTACCTGGCAAAACAGGGAGTTCCGAGAGCACAGGCAAAAGAAATTGTTTCAGGTTTACCTACCTATTGGGGAGATCAGATTATTGTAGAAGCACCCGCTTATGTAGGAACAGTAATTATCTTCTTGTTTATCCTGGCATTGTTTGTCGTTAAAGGAAAAACCAAATGGTGGTTACTAGGAGGAGTTATCATGTCGTTATTATTATCATGGGGCCGAAATTTTAGTACACTTACTAATTTTATGATCGATTACTTCCCGATGTATAATAAATTCAGAGCGGTTTCTTCTATCCAGGTTATTCTTGAATTCTGTATTCCGATTTTAGCAATTTATGGGTTGTTTAAACTATTTCAATTAAAAAACAAGGAAGAGCAGATAAAGTCATTAAAATTTGCTTCGGCTACCGCTTTAGGAGTTGTAATTCTGTTATTTTTAATTAAAGGAAGTTTTAGTTTTGTAGGTATTAGAGATGGAGCATTACGGCAACAATTTAGTCAGTTTGGATTAGGACAAATAGTAGATTTTATCATAATAGACAGAAAATCAATGTATACTGAAGATTTGATAAGATCTTTAATATTGATATTATTATCTTCTGGTGTTGTATGGCTGACTTTAAAAGAAAAAATCAAAGAAACTTATATGATTGTTGCATTTTCATGCTTAGTTATTTTTGATTTGGGAAGTGTTGACAAGCGTTATGTAAATAAAGATGATTTTGTACAGGCAAGAATTATGGAAAAACCTTTTTCTCCTAATCCTGCGGACACAGAAATTTTAAAAGACAAAGGACATTACAGGGTTTTTGATCAAACTCAAGGCTATAATACAGGAAGAGCATCTTATTTTCATCAGTCTATTGGAGGATATAATGCGGCAAGGCCTCGTCGTTTTGAAGAGTTATTTTATTATCAGATAGCAAAAAATAACGTATCTGCTTTGAACATGCTTAATGTAAAATACCTGATACAACAAGATGAAGAAGGGAAAATCTATCCGGCTCAAAACCCTTTTGTGACTGGAAATGCATGGTTTGTTGATGTTCTTGATGTAGTTGATTCTGCTGATGAAGAAATGAAAGCACTAGACGATTTTGATGAAGAAAATGAAGTGATTTTAAATAAGAATGATGTGCCTCAAGAAATTCTTTCAAAAACATTTGTAAAAGATTCTACGGCTACGATTGATCTTATTTCTTACCAGCCTAATGCCCTAAAATATAAATCTAATGCAGTAACAGATCAATTAGCTGTATTCTCTGAGATGTATTATCCTCATGGCTGGAATGTATATGTTGATGGGGAAAAAGCTTCTCATTTTAGAGCGAATTACGTGCTCAGAGCCATGGAGGTTCCAAAAGGTAATCATACCATAGAGTTTAAATTTGAACCGGCAGTAGTTAAGAGAGGGAGTATGATTGCATTGGGAAGTACAATTCTCTTTGGTTTAATGTTTATAGGTGGGTTGTACCTGGAGTGGAAGAAAAAACAGGGAAACAGTTCTCAAGAAAAGGAAGCATAATAATTGAAAAAAGTACTAATCATAACGTACTATTGGCCACCCGCCGGAGGCCCCGGTGTACAACGATGGTTGAAATTTGTTAAGTATTTAAAAGATTTTAAGGTCGATCCTGTTGTTTATATTCCGGAATCTCCTGATTACCCTCTTATTGACGAGAGTTTTTTAAAAGAGATTCCTGGTGATATTACCATCTTAAAAAAATCTTTTTTTGAGCCGTATAAAATAGCTTCGGTGTTTTCTAAGAAACAATCAAAACGGCTGAGTTCTGGTATTATTTACGAAAAAAAACAGTCGTTTACAGAAAAAGTATTATTATGGATACGAGGAAATCTTTTTATTCCTGATGCAAGGAAGTATTGGGTAAAACCATCAGTGAAATACCTGTCAGCTTACCTCGAAAAAGAAAATATAGATACTGTTATTACTACCGGACCTCCTCATAGTGTTCATCTTATCGGAATGAAATTAAAAGAAAGAACAGGAGTAAGGTGGATTAGTGATTTTAGAGACCCCTGGACAACAATTGGATATCATAAAAAATTAAAACTCAATACATCTTCTAAAAAGAAGCATCAGAATTTAGAAAAGAAGGTTTTAAATACTTCAGATTTAATTATAGTAACGAGTAAAACAACTAAAAGTGAATTTGAAGCTAAAACGCCACAACCAATTCATGTCATTACAAATGGTTTCGATGTAGTAAAAACGATAGAAGTACCCTTGGACGAAAAGTTTACTATTTCTCACATAGGTTCTTTACTCTCCGGGAGAAATCCAAAGATTTTATGGGAGAGTTTATCAGAATTAATCACAGAGCATAAAGATTTTTCCAAAGATTTTCAATTGCAACTGGCGGGAACTGTGAGTAAGGATGTTTTAGATGATGTTTATGCTTATAATCTTAAAGACCATACCCGGTTATTAGGGTACCTATCTCATCATAAAGCACTTGAATTACAAAGATCATCTCAATTGTTATCTTTGATAGAGATTGATAGTGAAGATACAAAGTGTATCATTCCGGGAAAGTTATTCGAATATTTAGTAGCTAAACGCCCTATTCTTGCTATAGGACCCGAAAACTGGGATGTGTTTGATGTTTTGAGAGCGACCAACGGCGGAACGGGATTTTCTTATTCGGAAAAAAATGCTTTAAAAGAAAAACTAATATCTTTCTACAATCAATATAAAAGCAAAAAGCTAACATCTGAAGCAGTTAATTTAGAAAAGTATAGTAGAAAATCTTTAACAGGAGAATTAGCAAGTTTAATTCATAAAGAATGATATGGGAATAATCATTAACCAATCATTTAAAAATACGATCACTACATACCTGGGTTTTGCCTTTGGAGCAGTGAATACCATTTTCCTGTATTCTTATTTTTTAGCAGAAGATTATTATGGCCTGGTCATATTCATATTATCTGCTGCAAATGTTATAATGCCCCTGCTTACATTTGGAGTACACAATACAATGGTCAAGTTCTTTTCTTCCTATACAGATAAAAAAGAACAGGCTAAGTTTACTACCCTAATGTTTTTTCTACCAATATTTATTATTATTCCAGTTGGAATAATAGGGGTATTGGTTTATGAAAATGTTGTTTTGTTTCTGACTCAAAAAAACGCGCTTGTTGAAAATTATGTTTGGATGATTTATGCTGTTGCTATTGCGATGGCATATTTCGAGGTGTTTTTTTCATGGGCAAAAGTACATCTAAAAACAGTTTTTGGTAATTTTTTAAAAGAAGTATTTCACCGGGTAGTTGTTATGATACTTTTGTTTGCATTATATCTTGATTTCTTAGATGTTGAAACTTTTATCATAGCATTAGTGATCATGTATATTTTGCGAATGATGCTTATGATGGCAAGTTGTTTAATCATTAAAAAGCCTCAACTTAAATTTTCACTTCCTTTCAATACGATTACAGTATTAAAATATTCATCCTTAATCATTTTAGCAGGATCTGTTGCCAATGTATTATTGGAAATTGACAAAGTAATGCTGAATCAATATTTGACAATAGAGAATATTGCTTTTTATAGTGTAGCAGTATTTATAGCGATGGTGATTGTAGTTCCGGCACGGGCAATGCACCAGATAATATACCCCATTACTGCAGATTTAATGAATAAGAAAGATCATATAGCGTTGGGGGATTTGTACAAAAGAAGCTCTTCGGCACTTTTTGTGATTGGTGGAGGGATTTTCTTGTTGATTGTCCTAAATATAAATGAACTCTATAAAATGCTTCCGGAAGGATATAGCTCTGCGGTAGTAGTAGTGTATTTAATTGCTGCAGCAAAGTTATCCGATACACTATTAGGAAATAACAATTCTATTATTTTCAATTCTGAATATTACAGGATGATTTTGCTTTTTGGAGTATTGTTAACCGTTCTGACTATTGTTTTGAATTTACTTTTGATTCCCGTATGGGGACTCAACGGAGCAGCCATAGCAAGTTTAACTTCCTTTCTTATTTATAATTCACTTAAAATCTGGTTTGTATATTATAAATTTAAAATACATCCATTTAATGGAGATACTATAAAAGTAGGTGGGGTGTTGATTGTTTTTTTAGGAGTTTTTTGTTTTTGGAACTTTTCTTTTCACCCGATTCTTAATATAGGGTTGAAATCGGTTTTAATAGGAATTGGATATTTATTTGTGATTCATAAGTTTTCTTTATCAAAAGATGTTTCAGGATTGATAATGCGTTTTCTTAAATAGAAGAAACCCGCAAACAATAAGTATCTGTCTACGGGTTTTCTAAACTAACCAACCAAAATCTTAATTCCTACCTCTGCTACTTCTTCCTCTTGAGTTACTATTACTACCTCTCGTATTGTTTCTGGAAGAACTACTTCTTGAGGCTACTTGTCTTCTTTGAGAAGAAGATCTGTTTACTTGCGATCTGCTTCTGTTTGTACTTCTGTTATTTCTTCTTACCTGTGTAGAACGTTGTGCTGTTCTTGTACCTGTATTATTATTTCTACGAACCGTTGTCGATCTACGTTGTACATTACCATTGTTAGTATTTCTCCTGGTAGTAGTACTTCTTCTGGTTACAGTACCTGTATTATTATTTCTCCGAACTGTAGTAGATCTTCTTTGTACATTTCCATTATTAGGGTTTCTCCTGGTAGTTGTTCGTCTCTGAACGCTATTGTTATTTCCCCTCCTGGAATTATTTCTTTGTACTACACCATTATCACTTCTTCTATTTTGATTTCTTATAACATTATTATTTCTTCCTCTACTATTGTTATTTCTGGTGAAATCCCTGTTGCTAGCCCCTCTTCTGGAATTCGCATATGCATAATCTCTTCTGCTTACACGATTATCATTTCTATAAATAGATCTTCTTCTATTGTTGGCATTGTATCTGTATTCTCTACCTACACGTGCATATCTTCTTCTGTTATTGTATTTATAAGGTCTGTAATAGCTATATCTGTAAGGTCTGTAATACCTTCTGTACGGACGATAATCAATAAGACAATATTCTCTGTAAGGCCTTCTGAAATATCTGTGATATGGACTATAGGTATAATATCTGTTATAAACATTTATAAATCCTGTATAGTGACTATAAGCTCCGTAGTTGTTATAATGCACATATAAACCACCCAAACGAACCAATCTTCCGTTGTTATAATAGATGTTGATATCACCTATTCTTGAGACTCTACCGTAATAATCGTAGAATACAGGAGTGTTTTCAATTTGTATTACAGCACCGTAATCATCGTACTGCACATAAGCATCATAATTATAACCTGAGTTAAATCCGATATTGACATTACCAATATTCACATGAGCTCCGAAAGAAGGAGCATCTGCGTAAAAATCGAATTGCCCGTCCGGATATACAGAAAAAGTAATTCCGTTTTCTACAAAAATAAATGAGTTTCCATACCCTTGCTGTACATAACTTTTATCAAATGATGCTTTGTTGGAAGCGCTTAAAGTATACGTACTTAAGAATACCGCTGTAAATAAAAGTATCAATTTTTTCATAACTCTGTGGTTTTAATGTTAAACAACTTTATTGGTTGATACTCGATATGAATCAAACAGCGTGCCAAAAAACAAAAAATGAAATTATAATAGTAGTATTTCTAACTAATATTATCTATGGATATCTAATTAAATTGTTTGCCAATTAATTGATTATAAATTTAATATGTTATTTTTTTGATGAATGTGTTTTACGCTATGTAAGCTTCTTGATAGGAAGAAAAAAAGTCGCAACTTTTTAGATTGCGACTTTTATTTTTTATTGGAATAAATAATTTAGTTTTTCATATGTTCCCTGATCAAGGCATAAAAAGCGTCAAATTCAGGGTTGATGATAATTCTTGTGGAAGTTTCAATTGAAAAATCATCGGTGCCACCATACTGACTTTTCCCTAGTGCGTCCATACGTTTAGGATCAACCATATAGTCATTTTGGAATGCCCGTACTATAGAAGCTGCCTGCCTGGCACTTAAATCCCAATTGTCTAATAATTTTTCGTCTTTAAATTCAAGGGCATTACTATTTCCTTCAACCGTGATTTTTATACCAGGATTTTCATTTAAAGTAGTTGCTATTTTCTCTAATAATCCCTTAGCTTTTTCATCAACAGTATAATTCTTATCGTTATCTCCAAAGAGAAGTGTATTGGGGATAGCAATCGATATTACGCCATTGGTAATAGTTATTTTAGCGGCATCTCCAATAGCATTTTTAAACGTGCTAAACACGGCTAGTTTGGTAGAATCTCCGGCTGTTAAGGCATCATTAATTACTTTTAATTGATTTTCTTTCTCTCTTAGACTTTCTAAAGTTTTTCCAATATTATCAGATTTCTTTTTAGAAGCCTCTGTAAAACTGCTCAAACTGCTTAAAAGAGAAGCGTTGGTAGTTTTAAGATCATTTAATTGTTCTTGAATTGCTACTACCTTTGAAGCACTTATCTTTTCATTTCTTTGAGAAGTAGCCAGATTTGTTTTAGTAGTATCCAGTTCAATTTTTAATTGTCTGATTTCAAATAGTAAGTCCTTTTTTTTCTGAGCATTCATAAAAGAACAACTGAATACTAAAATAAAGGTCAATAGTGTAATTTTTCTCATAGAATTAAAGATTTATTGCAGGTGCTAAAGTAAAACTTTTTATGAAAATAGCACATAAGCATACGTTAAAGCACGAATGGATAATTGTTAAAAGCGCATATATTTTTTACCTTAGAAGAATGAAAACAAGCTTAATCACCTTATTCTTTTTATTGTTTTTATTTACAGCTTGTAAGCATTGTAAAGATCTTGATGCGTTTGGAAATGCTGCTGTAGAAAAGCCTGATGAAGTTGTAAAAGATACTATTCGAGAAGCAATACCTGATACAATACCTGAAGTAGAAGAAAACAAGGTATTTATAGAAGATTTAGCCGATACTACTTTTATACGATTAAAGGATTTTAATACAGATTTTGTTTACGACTTAAAGTATGCAACAGTCGATAATTTTTTAAAAAAAGTTATTTACGATTGTGCAGAATGTTACACAAGAGTAAAAACTGCTAAGGCATTGATAAAGGCTAATACAGAATTAATAAGCAAAGGATACCATATTAAATTCTTTGATTGTTACCGCCCGTTAGATGCTCAGAAAAAATTATGGGAGATTTTACCAAATCCGCAATACGTTGCTAATCCTAAAAAAGGATCTATTCATAATAGGGGAGGGGCAGTAGATATTACTCTGGTAGATCAGGAAGGTAACGAATTGGACATGGGAACACCTTTTGATTTCTTTGGAAGAAAAGCATACCATGATTATTTTGAACACTCAGATACTGTTTTGGCAAATAGAAAACTTCTTAAAGAAACCATGGAGAAATATGGGTTTAGATCGGTGCGGTCAGAATGGTGGCATTACAATTTCTCCGGAGCTTCAAAAGATCGAGTAGCAAATTTTAAGTGGAAATGTGAGTAATTAGAAATCCACGATCATAATTTCTACCCGCCTGTTGTTTTTTTCATCTTCTATGGTAGTTTCAGGAAAGGCTTTAGGTTGCCCAAAACCGAAACCTTTATGCGATAAGCGATCGGGATCTATGCCTGCTTCTTTAATTAAATATTCATAGATAGATCTTGCTCTGTCTACAGATAATGTTTTTGTTTTAGTGTCAATATTTACAACATCTCCCGGATCGTCTCCTCCACAACAAACATGTCCTTGGATTTGTATATTGTAATTTGTATTTCTTTTTAAAAAGGCACCAAGGCTATCTAATACATTAGTAGAATAATCATACATCTTGGTTCTGCCTCTAAAAAAATATAAATTCTTAAGCTCGATTTTTGTACCTATTCTGATTTCTTTTACAGGAAATTCTAAAAGTAAACTGTCTTTGGGTATTTTGAACGGACTCTTAAACATGATGGATAAATCAACCCGCCTGTCTTTTGCTCGCCCTGTTATATCTTCTCTTTGCTCACTAAATTGTTCTCCATATGCTCCTTTTCGTATTTCTATAGCATTGGTGTCTATAATCATACTGAGATATTTATAAACGATTTCAGCCCTGTTATACGATAAATCTTCATTGTAATCGTTAGTGTCTACATAATCTGCATACCCTTTAATTTCAATGGCAGTTACATCATTTTTTTGAAGGGAAAGAAATTTGTTTTTGATAATGCTTTTTTGCTCTTCATTCAATTCATAAACATCAGTATCATAATAGACAGAAAAATGAATGGCTTGTTGGCTAAAACCTTGAAAGCACAGTAAAAGCAATAAAAATTTCTTCATAAAAGCAATATAAAAAAGTTTTCCAGACTGACAATTTTTACTCCTTTAAACGAAAAAATACATCGTAGAATTGCATTTATTAACAATAATTTAGGGCTTTAAGCAGGAAACAACTATTCGATCTCCATTATTATCTGTAGTGAAAAAATAATAGTTGTTTCCTCCGTCTTTGATTTTTAAACTTTTTCTTAATTGATCAACCGATTCAGGAAAGTTTCGGGTTGTTATATTGCCATTAGTGTTTCCTATATTCTTTTTGACAGTTTTTTTATGATATTTGAAGGTATCGGTGATTTTAAAACATCTCCCCGGAAAATCAATGAGTTCTGTACTGGTATATAGATGTGAATGCTGATGTAGTTTCTTTAGGTTTAATTTATCAGAAAGCAGATTAAAAGCTCCTGATTTTAAGATAGCAGCATTAGGTTCATATAAATACAGAAGAGGAGAAGAGTATGTTGCAATTGCATCAGACTCATCAGAATAATTAAAATCAAATGTTTCTTTGTCCTCCTTTTTAATGTTAATTGTTTTTATGGAAATTGAATTTGTATCATTCTTTTTAAGAATCCATAAAAGTTCTTTTACTTCATTTTTGATGGCAACAATATGAATTTCTTTTACAAAAGTGAGTTCTTTTATTCCGATAGAAAGATCTAAAATCGGAGATGTTTTAATCATTATGTTGTTGCTATATCTGAATAAATCCGATAAGTTTTCAGGAATATTTGGCAAGCAATCATTCAACATAAATACCTTTCCTTTTATGTCGTTCCTTCTGGACGGATCTACATAAATCCAATCGTAATCAGAATCGGATTTTTTTAAAAAATCGACCCCGTTTTCAGGAACGAAGTCTATATTCTGAACATCAAAAACCTGAGAATTATAAGCTGCAATTTCTGATAGGTTTTTGTTTATTTCACAATGAGTAACCCGGTTGAATTTTTTTGAAAAATAATAACAATCTACACCCAGGCCTCCGGTAAGATCTATAAGTGATTTTCCGTTGATTATAGAAGCTTTATATTGCGCACTGATCTCAGATGAAGTTTGTTCAACTGATAACTTATTAGGGTAATATACCCGGGAGGTATTGTACCAATTAGGGAGCTTGTTTTTGCACTTTTTTCTGGCTTCAATCTGTTCAACGATCTCTTTGGTTGATACGCCTTCAAAATTAGTGCCTTTTAGTAGGACTGACGCAATGTCAGTATCTATTTTTTTATCAATAAAATTCTGTACACCAGTATTTAATATGTTTTTATTCAAAGTATTACTATAAATCTTTAGTTAACGATTTAACTAATTTATTTTCAGATAAAAACTCTTTTAAAACTACTTTTATAGCTGTGTAGCTAGGTACAGCAACGATCATTCCAACAACTCCAAAAACGAGTCCTCCTATGATAATGACTAAGAAGATTTCCAGTGGATGAGATTTCACACTATTGGAAAAAATAAAAGGCTGACTGAAGAAATTATCAATCAATTGGCCAATGATAAATCCTAGCATTACAAAACCTGCTTTAGGTAAAATTACCGTGCTGAAATCCTGCCCTAAATTACTCGTCATACTCAATACTAACATTAGAACTCCACCGACTAACGGACCTATATAAGGGATTAGGTTTAACAGGGCACAGAGGAAAGCAATCACAACCGCATTTGGAATCCCTAAGATTAACAATACAATGGTGTAAATGACAAATAAAATGAGGATTTGAAAAATAAGCCCGACAAAATATCTTGACAGCAAATCCTTTATTTTATTCATTGATTTTTTTAATCGCAACTCTTTATCATCAGCAATAAAAACCATTAATCCTTCTTCTAATAATTTACTATCTTTTAAAAAGAAAAATGCAATAAAAACAACCGAAAAGAATCCGATGCTAAAACTCCCTAACATTCCAACCAATGAATTTAATAGGTTAGGGATAGCTCCAAAGTTAAAACTGGATAATATTCCCGATTCTTTGATAGTTTCTTCGATATCAATATCGTTAATAGTAAAATAATCTACTGCTTCCCGATAAAGATTTTCTACGTTAGCCTGCAAGGCCTCAATATCTAACAGCGATAAATTTTGCCCTTGTTTGACAATTAACGGGATAAACATCCATATGAGCCCTACAATAAGCCCCACCATCAAAACCATAGTAACAATAACTGCCAAAGTATTCCTGAATTTAAGTCGCCTTCTTAAAAAGATTACAATGGGCCTTCCAATTAGAGAGACAACAGCTGCGATAGCGATATAAACAATAACGGATTGAATTTTATATAAAAAATAGAGGAGTAAAGCGATTCCTACAATAACAGCAAGAGCGCGTAGAATACCATTGGCAATAGTTCTGGCGTTCATATATTGGTTGTTTATTTATTTAGTTCTCAAATACGTATTGAACAATATTTGCCCCCATTCGAAGCGCTTTCAAACGTACTTCTTCCGGATCATTGTGTATTTCCGGGTTTTCCCATCCGTCTCCCAGGTCACTTTCAAAAGTAAATAAAAGCACTAATCTTTCTTCGTGAAAAATGCCAAGCGCCTGAGGGCGTTTCCCATCGTGTTCATGAATTTTTGGAAGTCCGTTAGGAAATTTGAATTTCTGATTAAAAATAGGGTGGTTATTCGAAAGCTCGATAAGTTCTTTATTTGGAAATACTTTTTTTAATTCTTTTCTCAGAAACGGCTCCATCCCGTAATTATCATCGATATGAATAAATCCTCCCGATAATAAATAATTTCTGAGATTATCTGCTTCATCTTTACTGAAAAATACATTTCCGTGTCCGGTCATATGTATAAAAGGATATTGAAAAATATCAATGCTCCCTACTTCTACATTCTGTGTACGTGTTTTAATCCTGGTACTTATATTCTGATTACAAAACCGAATAAGATTAGGAATGGCAGTAGGGTTGGAATACCAATCTCCGCCTCCTCCGTATTTTAAGATAGCAATTTCCTGACTGTAAGATATATTACCGGCTAGTAATACAAATAATAATATGTTAAATAAAGTAAGCCGCATGAATAATTATCGAACAAATATATTAGTTGATCAAAAATAATGATTAATAGATGAAATAGGCATCAATAAATTTAAATAATTTCTTAAATAATAAGTGTTTAAGTTTTTTAATGAAAAAATAATAAAAGTACATCTGGATAGATGTATTCGTTCTTAACTATTTAATAATCATTTAACTAAAAAAATATTCACATGAAAAAATTGCTCTTAGTTATTATTGTAATTTCTGTATTTGGATTTTCTACTATGAAAGAAGAAAATGAAGCCTTTGAACCCGTAGTTGTTTTAGAATTGTTTACTTCTCAGGGCTGTTCGAGTTGTCCTTCTGCAGATAAACTATTAAGTGCTATACGTGAAGAGTATCAAGAAGATAACGTTTTTGCATTATCATATCATGTAACGTATTGGAATTATATAGGATGGGAAGATCCGTTTAGTAAAGAGCAGTATACAGACAAGCAACGCGAGTATGCACAAAAATTCAGGAGCCGATCTATTTATACACCACAATTGGTAGTCAATGGAAGAGAGCATTTTGTAGGATCAGATCGTTTTAAACTATATAACAGATTAAAAAGTTATGGGAAAGCTTCTGCTCCAAATGGTATTACAATTAATGCTGTTAAAACTACAGGTGATCAAGTTTCTTTTAATTTTGATGTAAAAGGGAATCTCTCCAATAAGAAATTAAGAACTGTATTAGTAATAGAAGAGCGGGAAACCGATGTGAAAAGAGGAGAAAACAGGAATAGAAAATTGGTAAATTCTAATATTGTAGTCGCAGAAAAATATTTAAGCGCACAAACAAAGGGTTCATCGTCTATAAAGATTCCTCAAATAGTGGAGTCAAGTGATAAAGTACATCTTATGGTTTTAGTTGAAGATGATGATTTGACAATAACAGCAGCAGTAAAAAAAGCATTATAAATTAATGAATGCTACGCTATGGCATGCTACGATAGCAGCTGTTTCTGTTCGTAGGCGGGTTTCTCCTAATAAAATTGGGAGAAACCTTTTTTGTTTTGCCAGATCGATTTCCTCTTTTGAAAAATCTCCTTCGGGCCCTATTAAAATAGTAGCATCCTCATTAGGTTTTAATTGATCTTTAAGTTGAAATCGCTCGGTCTCTTCACAATGGGCAATAAATAATTTTCCATTTAGATCATCATTTTTAATCAGCTCTTTAAATGATATCGCAGGGTTTAATTTTGGTAAATAATAGGTTAAGGATTGTTTCATTGCCGATTGTAATACACGCTCCATACGGGCAATTTTGATTTCTTTCCGTTCAGACCGATCACAGATAACAGGAGTGATCTCGTGGACACCTATTTCTGTGGCTTTCTCCAAAAACCATTCATAACGGTCATTCATTTTTGTAGGTGCAACAATCAAATGAAGTTTATATTTTGAAGCAGGTTGTAATTTTTGAGAAATAATTTTTGCAGTACACTTTTTTAGATCGGCGATTACAATTTCAGACTTAAAAAGCCATCCTTTCCCGTTGGTGATATGAACAAAGTCTCCTTCTTTTTTTCTGAGAACTTTGGTAATATGCCTGCTTTCCTCCTTATCAAATGAAAATAGTTCGGTGTGCTCATCAATAGAAGCGTTATAAAATAATTGCATTACAACTTACTTTTAGCATGTTCTAACCCTAGTTCTATCCATTTTAAAATAGCCTCCTCAGTTTTAAATCCGTCTTCAGAAACATAAATGAATTCTTTTATGGGTTTTTTAGTAAAATCCATAGGTCTTACATAAGACAAACTTAAACATTTTGCCATTTTATCTTCAATTACCCTAACAATTAATTCATCTTTTAAATTCCAATTGTCATTTTTCCTTGATATAAAAAAGATAATCCGCCAAACATCCTTTTTTCTGTAAAAACTTCAGGAAAAAGATTGATATTCATTCGAATCCTTTCAGCTAAAAAATTATCGTAAGCCATATTAAATACTATACCTAGCTTTTACATTGATAGTTTCATTGGTAAAGTTGCCTTCCAGATATTTTAAATATCCGACAATGGCTATCATAGCAGCATTATCTGTACAATATTCAAATTTCGGAATGTAAGTACTCCAACCATATTTTTTTTCTGTTTCTTTAAGTGCATTCCTAATTCCCGAATTGGCAGAAACACCTCCGCCTATTGCAATTTGTTTGATTCCGGTTTCTTTAACAGCTTTTTTGATTTTATCCATTAAAATTTGAACAATGGTATACTGGATAGAAGCACAAATATCATTGAGGTTGTTTTTAATAAAATCCGGATCTTCTTTTACTTTTTTCTGAATAAAATAAAGAATCCCTGTTTTTAGACCACTAAAACTAAAATTAAGTCCGTTAACTCTGGGTTTGGTAAAAAGATAAGCTTTAGGATTTCCTTCTTTTGCATACTTATCAATTAATGGACCACCCGGATAAGGTAAACCGAGTATTTTTGCACTTTTGTCAAAAGCTTCTCCAACAGCATCGTCTAAAGTTTCTCCCAGTACCGTCATCTGAAAGTAGTCGTCTACTCGTACTATTTGTGTGTGTCCGCCACTAATGGTCATTGCCAGAAAAGGAAAAGAAGGTTTGGAGTAGTTTTCCTCTTCAATAAAATGTGCTAGGATATGGGCTTGCATGTGATTGACTTCAATTAAAGGAATGTTTAAACCAACTGCAAGCGATTTGGCAAAAGAGGTTCCTACAAGTAATGACCCCATTAAGCCGGGTCCGCGTGTAAAAGCTATGGCAGATAATTGTTTTTTATCGATATTTGCCCTGACCAATGCTTGATGCACTACCGGAACTATATTTTGTTGATGAGCTCTTGATGCAAGTTCAGGAACTACGCCCCCATATTCTTCGTGAATTTTTTGGTTGGCTACAACATTAGACAAGATTTTTCCGTTGCACAATATAGCAGCAGAAGTATCGTCACATGATGATTCTATAGCGAGAATGTAAGTTTGAGTAAGCCCCATCTTATCAAATTTGGAATAATAATTGTATGCTTGCAAAAATAAAACATAAAGAGCTATCAAAAAACTAAGAAAAATACTAAAACGAGTTATTCTGGCAATTCTTCTATTGCTGATTGTCTTAGTGATAGTTTTTTCGATTCCGGGGGTTCAAAATAGTCTTGCCAGACGTGCAACAAATGCAATCAATGAAAAGTATAAAACCAATATAAATATAGATAGAGTAGACTTATCGTTTTTAGGAACGGTAGGTTTAAAAGGTATTTATGTAGAAGATTATAAAAAAGATACCTTAATCTATATCGAAAAACTAAATACATCTATTCTGAGTGTTAAGAATGCTATAGATGGTAAATTAGAATTTGGAGATATAACAATTGATAATCTTTTCTTTAATTTAAAAACCTATGAAGGCAGGAGAGATACAAACCTGGATGTCTTTGTCGCAAAATTAGAAGGAGAGCCGGTAGAAAGTACAGGGCCTTCATCTTTTTTACTTACTTCTTCAAAAATCAAATTAAAAGACGGCAGATTTAAATTGGTAGACGAGAATGTTAAAAAACCGGTAATATTAAACTTTTCTGATTTGGGAGCCAATGTGAAAGATTTCAAAATTGAGGGGCCAAATGTTACTGCTTTAATAAATGGCTTGAATCTTTGGTCTGAACGTGGAATTCAAATACAAAACCTGGATACTAATTTCAAATATGCATTAGATCAAATGCGATTTGATGACTTAAGTATAGAAACCGAATTTTCGACCCTTGCGGGAAATCTTGTTTTTAATTATGATAGAAAAGACTTTGCTAAATTTTTAAATAAAGTAAAATTAGAGGCTAATTTTAAAGATTCGAGAATAGCTTTAGATGAAGTCAATCTTTTTTATGATGAATTTGGAACGGGTAATGTGATTACATTTTCATCTGAAGTTGACGGAGTTTTAAATGATTTTACAGCCAGAAATATGGATGTGAAATCTAACAGCTCCATGATAAAAGGAGATTTTAACTTTAAAAATATATTCAGTAGTTCAGAGCCTTTTGAATTGGTAGCCGGAATAGAAAATGTGTCGTCCAGTTACTATCAGTTAAAAGGATTATTGCCGGATATCCTTGGGAAAACCCTGCCTTCTTCATTTGAGAAATTCGGTTATTTTACAATTAATGGAAATGCTACAATAACAGAAGAAGAAATAGATGCATCAGTAAATCTTTTTACCGATTTAGGAAGTGGTTATTCGAGTATGACACTTACCAATATTGACGATATAGATAATGCGTCATACAAAGGATTTGTTTCTCTTATAGATTTTGACCTGGGAAGTTTTATCAATAATAAGACATTAGGGAAAACAACATCAGATTTTAATGTAGATGGAAAAGGATTTACTCAGGAAAATTTGAATACTGAAGTCATTGGTAAAATACTGAAAATACAATATAACGATTATGACTATAGTAATGTTGATGTTTCGGGAGTATTAAAAGACCAGCTTTTTGACGGGAATATGATATTTAACGACCCTAATCTTAAACTAAATTTTAAAGGCCTAGCAGATTTATCTCAGGAAAAAAACAAATTTAATTTTATAGCTTCTGTCGGATATGCAGATTTTAAAAAAATAAACCTGATTTCTCGGGATAGTATTTCTGTTTTTAAAGGTAATATCGATATGGATATGACCGGGAATACATTAGACAACCTGGAAGGGGAAATTCGATTTACCAAAACAGAATATACAAATCAAGATGATCATTATTCTTTTGAAGATTTTAAATTAACTTCTTCATTTGCAGGAGAAGAACGCGTATTAACCATCAACTCTCCGGATTTTATTACAGGCTCGGTTAAGGGGAAATTTCATTTAGAAGAGACTGCAAAATTGTTAGAAAACTCTATAGGTAGTATTTATACAAACTATAGACCTTTAGAAGTGAAGCCAGGCCAGTATATGGACTTTGATATTAAAGTTTACAATAAAGTAGTTGAAGTATTTTTTCCTGAAGTTCGATTTGGAGAAAATACCATTATAAAAGGGAACTTAATAGCAGATAAAGGGGACTTTAAACTTACGTTTCAATCTCCTAATATGCGAATTTATGGAAATGATTTTGACAATGTTAATGTACAAATCGATAACAAAAATCCATTATTTAATACCTATATAGAAGTTGATAAAATTGATGCAGGATTCTATAAAGTAGCCGATTTTAACCTTATCAATGCTACCATAAAAGATACTTTATTCTTTAGAACAGAGTTTAAAGGAGGTGATGAAACAAATCATGATTACAACCTGAACTTTTATCATACATTTAATGACGAAAGACGTTCTGTTATCGGATTAAAAAAATCTGAAGTGGGTCTCAAAGGAACAAAATGGCTTCTAAATAAAAATAATAATAAGAAAAATCGTGTCATATTTAACCGGAGATTAGATAGTATTTATATTGAAGAAATTGATATGGTGTACAAAGAAGAAGAAATCAGATTAAGAGGTACACTTATAGATTCTACATATAAGAATATTAAATTAGAATTTGATAATGTGGCTTTAGATAAAATTACACCTTCTATAGACAGCCTGGCTCTTAATGGAATTGTAGATGGCGATTTAAATATTCTACAACGTAATAACAACTATTTTCCTTCTTCTAACCTGGTTATAGAAGATTTTGCTTTGAATAAACAGGATTTGGGAACTTTAGATATTGGTATTATTGGGAATGAAGGGTTGACTAAATACTCTGTCGACGCTTCTCTCTATAGAGGTTTTGTAGAGAATTTAAGGATTATAGGATCTGCTAATTATGAAAAAAATGATGTAACTGTCGATTTAAATGCTGCTATTGATGATTTTGATCTGGCTCCTTTTAGTCCTTTAGGAGAAGATGTGATATCGAATATAAGAGGTTTGGTAACTGGAAATGCTGTTGTTAGCGGTTCATTGAAAAACCCAGATATAAATGGACAATTGGAATTAAACGATGCAGGCCTGAAAATTCCTTATCTCAACGTTGATGTAGATTTTAATCCTGCATCAAAAGTAAACTTATATAAGCAAACTTTTGAATTTGATAACATTATACTTACAGATAGTAAATATGCAACCCAATCGAGTTTAAATGGAACCATAACACATACAAATTTTGAAGATTGGTACCTGGATTTGGATATGAATACTTTAAACGATAGATTTTTAGTATTAGATACAGAGTATGATGAAGATGAATTATATTATGGAACAGGTTTTATAAGTGGTTCTGTACAAATTTACGGGCTTACTGATGCCCTGACAATCAAATCTGAGAATGCAAGAACAGAAGCCGGAACTTCATTTAAGATTCCTATAAGTGATGTAACCGCTATCGGGGATTCTTCTTTTATTAATTTCATAAATAAAAATGAAACAGAAGAAGAACGAAGACAAAGAGAACTGGTGGAGTACAAAGGGTTGGAGCTTGAATTTGATTTGGATGTAACTCCGGAAGCAGAAGTAGAAATAGTAATCGATCAAAAATCAGGGAGTACATTAAAAGGAACGGGAGCAGGAACATTGTATTTTGAAATCAATACCAATGGTAAATTCAATATGTATGGTGACTTTATTACATTTTCCGGGGATTATAATTTTAAATATGGAGGTATTTTAGATAAGAAGTTTAAAGTATCTCCGGGAGGAACAATTAACTGGGATGGCGATCCGTTAAAAGCCAATGTTAATTTAGAAGCTGTGTATTCTACATCTGCAAACCCTGCAATTTTACTTGACAATTCATCAATTACCAGGAAAATAGATACCGATGTGGTTATAAAATTAGATGGTGAGTTGTTACAGCCAACTATAGAATACGATATTGAATTTCCTAATACAAATTCTATAACAGTTTCTGAACTTAATTTTAAATTGGCAGATAAAAACAGACGTGAATTACAAGCTCTTTCATTATTGTCTCAGGGAACATTTATTAATGAAGTGAGTATTACACAAGAAGCTTTAACTGGTAATTTAATTGAAACAGCTTCCAGTTTAATCAACAACCTGCTAAATAATGGAGATGGTAAATTTAATGTCGGAGTGTCATTACAGCAAGGTACAAGGTCTCCTTTAGGTGTGAATACAGAGAATCGATTTGGAGTTACCGTTTCCACTCAAATAAGTGAAAGAATACTTGTTAACGGTAAGTTTGGTATCCCTTTAGGTGGAGTTACAGAATCTGTTGTGGCCGGAGATGTAGAAATTGAGGTTTTGCTAAATGAAGACGGGACATTAAGAGCAAAGATTTTTAATAAAGAAAACGAAATTCAACAATTCTTATCAGATCAGGTAGGATATACACAGGGAGTCGGACTTTCATATCAGGTAGAGTTTGATACATTTCAACAATTGATGCAAAAAATCTTTAAAAAATCTGATAAAAAAGATAAAGACCAACAAAAAAAGCCTAAAGAAGCCCCTGTGGTAAAGGATGACCTTATTAATATAACTCCAAAAAAGAAAAAGGTTTCATCCAGAAATAATTAAAGATATTCTCATCTAATCTTTAAATTGACGCTTCATATGTCAGTTTAAAAATTGTAAATCGTAATCAATTCAACTGTATTAATTTTTTAGCATTGTTATATGGGCAATCCTAAAAGAGATATAAATGAACTATTTAAAAATAATGTTCATGTTAACTTACGCTTTATAAATAGGTTGAAATGATTGAATTGACCTTGAGATAAAAGAGAAAAACAAGGCGTAAACCTATGTAATCAAGGGGGTAAGGTGAAAATTATTAACGAAAACGTTTGAAATTTTAAAAGAACATAAAAATAAATATTTCGATAACAGAATATTAAAATAAGTTTGGTAGATTTACTTTTTAAATGAAAAAATATGCCTGATCGTATTAAAAAAATTGGAGTATTAACCTCTGGTGGAGATTCGCCCGGAATGAATGCAGCATTGCGATCTGTAGTTAGAACATGTGCATATCATAACATTATATGTGTAGGTATTTATAGAGGATACCAGGGAATGATTGAAGGGGACTTTAAGGAGATGAACGCTAGAAGTGTTAATAATATAATTAATAAAGGAGGAACCATCCTTAAATCGGCTCGTTCAACAGAATTTAGAACCCGTGAAGGTAGAGAAAAAGCATATGATAATTTAAAAGCCGAAGGTATAGATGCTTTTGTTGTGATAGGGGGCGATGGTAGCTTTACCGGAGCTATGATTTTTAGCGAAGAATATAGCTTCCCTGTCATGGGAATCCCCGGAACCATAGACAACGATATTTTTGGAACAAACTTTACTTTAGGTTTTGATACAGCATTAAATACCGTAGTAGATGCTATTGATAAAATACGAGATACTGCCAGTTCACATAATCGCTTGTTTTTTGTTGAGGTGATGGGGAGAGATGTTGGGCATATTGCATTAAACGCAGGAGTAGGAGCAGGAGCAGAAGAAATTCTTATTCCCGAAGAAGATTTAGGATTAGAACGATTACTGGATTCTTTAAAAAGAAGTAAACGTTCAGGGAAATCTTCAAGTATTGTAGTTGTTGCAGAAGGAGATAAAATTGGAAAAAACGTATTTGAATTAAAAGAATATGTAGAAGAAAACCTTTTGGATTACGATGTGAGGGTTTCTGTACTAGGACATATGCAAAGAGGAGGAACACCTTCATGTTTCGATAGAGTGCTGGCCAGTAGGATGGGAGTAAAAGCTGTGGAGAGTATTATAGAAGGAAGTACCAATTATATGGTAGGAGTAATAGATGATAAAATGGTATTAACTCCCCTGGAAAAAGCAATTAAAGGACATACAAAAATAGATGTTGAGTTGTTAAGAGTATCAGATATAATGACTACATAAAACAATGTAAAATTAAATTATGACAAAAATTAAAATTGGAATTAACGGTTTTGGAAGAATAGGAAGATTAGTATTTAGAGAAGCTGTTAAAAGAGGCGGTGTTGAAATAGTAGGGATTAACGACTTACTTGAAGTAAATCACTTAGCCTATTTGTTAGAATACGATTCTGTTCATGGAAAATTTGAAGGAAGTGTTGAAGTGAAAGACGGAGCTTTGGTCGTAAACGGACAAAGTATAAGAGTTACTGCAGAGAGAGACCCGAGGAATTTAAAATGGAATGAAGTAGGAGCAGAAATTGTAGCAGAATGCACCGGAATATTTACAACCAAAGATACAGCTCAATACCACTTGGATGCAGGAGCTAAGAAAGTAGTGATTTCTGCGCCTTCTAAAGATGCATCGATGTTTGTAATGGGAGTTAATCATAAAGATATAAAAGCTTCAGATACTATTGTGTCTAATGCATCGTGTACAACAAATTGTTTAGCCCCTATAGCAAAGGTTTTGAATGACGAATTTGGTATAGTTGAAGGGTTAATGACTACCGTACATGCTACAACAGCAACACAATTAACAGTAGATGGTCCTTCCAAAAGAGATTACAGGATGGGTAGAAGTGCAATGTTAAATATTATACCTGCTTCTACAGGAGCTGCTAAAGCTGTAACTAAAGTTATTCCTTCATTAGAAGGGAAGTTGACAGGAATGGCATTTAGAGTGCCTACTGCAGATGTATCTGTTGTAGACTTAACAGTACGCCTTGAAAAAAACACTTCGTATGAAGAAATTAAATCAGCAGTTAAGAAAGCATCTGAAACCGGAGATCTTAAAGGAGTTTTGGGATATACTGAAGAACCTGTAGTATCTCAGGATTTTGTTGGAGAAAGCAGAACAAGTGTGTTTGATGCAGGTGCAGGAATGGAATTAAACTCAAACTTTTTTAAAATAGTTTCCTGGTATGATAATGAAGCAGGATTCTCTAGTAAATTACTTGATTTGATATTGCATGTAGCATCGATATAATTATTAAATGATTATATTGAGACTTAAAGTGTCAGAATTACTGAAAATTCATATTTAAAAAATAAAATATGGTATTAATAGTAGATAGCGGAGCTACAAAGTCAGATTGGATTGCTCTTGATGAAACAGGAAAAGAACTTTTTATGACTCAAACCTTAGGTTTGAGTCCTGAGGTATTGACCAGGGAGATCATAGATGAGCGTCTGGCAAATAATTTTGAGCTATCTAAGCATAGAAAAGAAGTAAATAAACTTCATTTTTATGGAGCTGGTTGCGGAACAATAAGAATGAAAAATTTTTTAAAAGAGATTTTTCAGGAATATTTTGTCAATGCAGAAATTACAATTAAAGAAGATACTTATGCAGCGGTTTACGCAACCACAGAACCGGGGAAAAGTGCTATAGCATGTATTTTAGGAACAGGTTCTAATTGTTGTTATTTTGATGGAGAAGTATTACATCAAAAAATACATTCCCTGGGTTATATTTTGATGGATGATGGAAGTGGTAACTATTTTGGAAGGCAGTTGCTTAGAGATTTCTACTATCATAAAATGCCAACAGGACTAGCTAAGAAATTTGAACAGGAATACGATTTGGATGCAGACGTAATAAAGAATCATTTATATAAAATGCCTAATCCAAATACCTATCTGGCAACTTTTGCAAAATTTGTTATTCTAAATAAGGATGAATCGTATTGTCAAAAATTAATACGCAAAGGGATACAGCTTTTTATTGATAATGCAATCAGGCAATTTAATGGAGTAGAAGAGGAAGTCTCAATAAATTTTGTAGGTAGTATTGCTTTTTATCTCCAAGACGAACTGAAAGCTGTGCTTAATGAAAATAATTTAAAACCGGGAAATATATTGAGACGTCCTATAGATGGCCTGGTAAAATACCATCAAATGGTACACCAATAAAAAGTGTTCTATTTAACAGCAATCATTGAAATTTCAACATTTACATACTTAGGGAGATTGGCAACTTCTACGGTCTCTCTTGCCGGAGCAGTTTCATCATTAAAATAACTGCCATAAACTTCATTTACAATTGAAAAATTATTCATATCGCTAAGAAAAATAGAAGTCTTAACTACATTCTCAAAAGTCATATTGGCTGTTTCCAAGACGATTTTTAAATTTTCCATGACCTGCTTGGCCTCATCTTTGACTCCAGTACTAACCAGCTCTCCGCTCTCAGGATTAATAGGAATTTGACCAGATAAATATAAAGTGTCGTTGCTTAAAACAGCTTGATTATATGGTCCTAATGGAGCAGGAGCTTTATCTGTTTTTATGATTGTTTTCATTTTATTAAATAAATTATGGTGATTAAATATTTTTGTAATTATAGTCTTCTATCCGGATCTCTACGCTTTTCCCATTTGATATCCTGAAGGATAGATCCTTTGATTCCGATAAAGAAAAACCAGGTTCCGTTTTCTCTAAATGGTTGCCAGTCAAAGTTCATTCTCCAACTGTCCAGATCTCTTTCAAACCCTAAATTGGTGAAACCAAATCCCTGACCTAAAATATCATAACTGGAGGAAAAACGAATTCTCCATTTTTCTGATAAAGAAACATTGCCGCTAAACTGGATAGCGTTGTTGGTAATTTGATTCTGGCGATTACTATTGTTGTATCCTAATGAATATCCGATACGTAAATCCCAGGGAATAATATGATTGTACGGACCGTTTTCTTTTGCCTCTTCTTCATTATCATCTTTTTCCTCTCTTTCATTAAAAAAACCTCTTTGATTTCTTCCTGCGGCGAAGCCACTTTCAAAAAAGGCATTGTCTACTTCTTCTTCTACAGATCTGTTATTATCATTGCCTTCTTGTGGACCAGTCTTCCTTTTGAAAGTTTCATTTGACAATGAGTAACTTAATGTAGCATTAGCGTTTGTTAAACGTGCTAATCCGCCCCCATTTTTAATGTTGAGGGTGTTGATTCTACGCCCGCTATTATCAATTGCATAAGGGTCAAAAGTACCTCCAAAATTAATACTCATTTTTTCATTAAAAAGCCGTGTTCCTCCTGTAACTCTTATTGGAGCCAGTGGGAGTGAGTCTGCAGCCAGATTATAAGAGGTGTTGAAGTTTAAACTGTTTAAGATGCTTATTTTTTTAGGTTCTTTGGCTGTTGAATCCCTGCTTCTCACTTTTGCTTCCAAAGTATTAGCAATAGAAATTCCTATAATATTTGAATTTGCAAGACTTGGAGTACCAAGAATACTGTTTTGGAACCTTGTGAATTGTTGTACGTTACCATTTTGATCTATGAATTCATCAAAAAGACGTTCTGATGAAGGTGTAAATGAATAACTGATCGATGGACGTATCACATGCCTTATGGCCTGTATTTTTTTATCTTCTCCAAAATTAAAAGTTCCATAAACGGTGGTTCCTACACTGGCTCCAAGATTATATTGTCCAAAACGATCAAAACCATTAATAGTATCGGTAGGAGCTTCTCCTAACACAGGATCAAAATCTCTTCTTCTAATAGTTTCTAAAACCCACGTTTCATCATAATTCACATTTGCAGACACGCTCAAATATTTAGCAATCTTAAAGTTTGTGCTGACTGGAATAGTGTGTCTGGCGCCTACTCGCGCGTCATTAAACATATCTGCAGATAAGAAATCATCATCAGTAGTCTGAATTCTGTTCTCACCTCTCAAGTTGTATTGGAAATTAATATTTTGAAGAATCCCTTTTTTTGAACCTTCCTTAGGTGCAAATGGAAAAACTCGTTCTACACTAGCCTGTAAAGTGGGTAAAGTTAAATTGATGATTTCAGTATTCGTATTTTGATTATGTGTAGCTGTAAGGCTTATATTGACAGCAGGATAAGCCGGGAATGTTTTAGTATAAGAAATAGATGAATTAAGTGTATTTCTTAAAAAATCCCCTGTATTGTTTAACTGGTTAAGCGATTGTCTGAAAAACTGGCTACTTCCTACATTAACCGAAGCTGAAAATCTTGAATTTGGATTTGCCTTTGGGTCTTGACTGTGTCTCCATCTCAAATTAAAAACACGTTGTTGACTAAAATCAGGGAATCCACGCTGACTGGTAATATTATTTTCAAATCTAAAACTTAATCCACCGTTAAAACGATATCGTTTGGAATAAGAACTTTCTCCCCGAATCCCAAAACTTCCGTTCGTAAAGTAATCTCCGGTTAATGCTAAATCTACATAATCGCTAATTGCAAAATAATAACCTAGATTTTGTAAAAAGAAACCACGTTCATTAGATTGAGAAAATGTTGGGAATATTAGCCCCGAAGTCCTGCTTTGAGTTAATGGGAAATATGCAAAAGGAACAGCAATAGGTGTTGGTACATCGGCAATATACATATTACTAAACCCTGCAATAACTTTCTTTTTAGGTACAAACTTCCCTTTTCTTATTCTAATATAATATTCAGGATCATCGATATTTTCTGAGGTAGTTAGCTTTCCTTCATATAGATAATAAACAGAGTCATTTTCTTTTTTGGTAATCTCAGCTTTAACGGTAATCCCGCCACCGCCACCGCCAATACCACCAATACCGCCGCCACTTACAGATTGTTCAGATTTTGAATTCCATATCAACGCTTTTTGTGTGTCAAAATTAAAACGTATGGAATCTGGCTCAACTACATTACTGCCTTGTTTAAAATAAGGAGCTTGTGTAAAATTACCAGCAGTATCTTTAATTCTACCTGCACTTACTTCATTTTTTATATAGTCTATTACAATGATTCCTGCTTTTAATTCAATATCCTGATAATAAATTTCAGCTTCATTGTAGAGGTAAATTTTCTTTTCTCGCTGACTTATTTTTTCGTAATCTTTTGCCTTTCGCTCTATTTGATCCAGCAAAAGAGGTTTTTTTTGATTGAGAGAATCTGTTTTTGTAGTATCAACCTTAACGGTATCAATAGGGTTAACAACAAGAGAATCTTTCTTGGCTTCGATTTTTAAAGGCTTTTTTACAGGAGGTTCTTGTGCCTGAACAGATTGGTTACAGCAGAAAATGATAACCGTTAAAAGTATATAAAGTCGTTTTGCTTGCAAAGCTATAAATCCTATTTTTGTAAAAGTATGGCTCAATTTTTGAAGATTCAAACTTACGTATATTTTTTGTCTGTTTGCAAGAGATTACAAATAATTTAACCAATATAAATATATCATAAGAATTGCAATTATTATATGAAACGTTTTTTTAGGAAAATATTAATTTTTACCATCATTATTGTAGTTCTGTCTTCTTTCGGATACATCAAAAATCAATCCAAAAAGAAAAAATTTACAATTGTTTTAGATGCAGGGCATGGCGGTAAAGATCCGGGAAAAGTAGCCAAGGTTGGAAAGAACAGGTATTTTGAAAAAGATGTAGCTTTAAAAATGATTCTTTTAATAGGAAAAGAACTGGAAAAAAATGATGATATTAATGTAATTTACACAAGAAAAGACGATACGTTTGTAGATTTATTTGTCCGAGGAAAAATTGCCAATGATGCCAATGCAGATTTATTTGTTTCCTTGCATTGTAATGCGCATACTTCTCAGGCTTATGGAAGTGAAACTTATGTTTTGGGACTCCACGCTAATAAACAAAATTTTGAAGTTGCCAAAGCAGAAAATGAAGCTATATACCTGGAAGATGATTATGAAACTAACTATGCAAATTATGATATAAATTCGCCGGAATCTGTAATAGGACTTACTATAATGCAAGAAGAGTTTCTAAACCAGAGTATTGTTTTGGCCGCTATGATCCAGGAGAATTTTGAGGTTAAATTAAAGCGTAAGAACAGAGGAGTCAAACAAGCAGGGTTTATTGTACTTCACCAAACTTTTATGCCGAGCGTGCTTATCGAAACAGGTTTTATTACGAATGATAAAGAACGACAGTATTTAAGGTCTTCAAAAGGACAACAGGAAATGTCTAAAAGTGTTGTTAATGCCATAATGGGGTATAAAAAAAGGATTGAAGAAAATGTAGGTGATGATTTTTCATTTGAACTCGAAAAAGACAGTGTGTCTTCTGTAGAGAATGATATAGATGATGTAAAGGAAGATGTTGTTAACAGAGATAATAATGAAGAACTAAACCCGATTCCAGATGCATCTCCGATAATATTTAAGGTTCAAATCTCTGCCGGTACTACTCAACTAGAGCTAAAAGCATATAATTTCAAAGGATTAAACCCGATAACAAGAGAAAAAGAAGAAGGAATTTACAGATATTTCTACGGAGAACTATCCAATTTTGAAGATGCTAAAAAATTCCAGGAAGAAGCCAAAGAAAAAGGATACAGGTCAGCATTTATAGTAGCTTATAAAAAGGATAAAAGGATACCAATTAAAGAAGCATTAAAATCTATTTCGAATTAAGCTTATCTTAATAAAATTATTTCTAATTTTGTTTTTCACTAAAAAAAGTTAACGCTTGAAATTATCGAGAGAACTCAAAACCGCTATTTTGGTCCTGGCAGGAATCCTTTTATTTATAATCGGATTCAATTATTTAAAGTCAAACTCTCTCCTGGGAACAGAAAAAAAATACTACGCAGTTTATGATCATGTTGGAGGATTGTTAACTGGAACCCCTGTAACTATTAATGGTTTTACTGTTGGAACTGTAAAAGATATCCGCTTTTTAGACGATAACGGAGAATCAGCTAAACTTATAGTGATATTTACTATAAATAACGATTTTCCTTTTTCAAAGAATAGTACAGCAGAATTATATGATACCGGAATTATAGGAGGTAAAGGGATTCAAATTCTTCCTGTATTTGATAATGCTGTGTCCGCTAAATCAGGAGACACTCTTAATAGTTCTATAAGACCTGGAATTACAGAATTGGTAACAAATAAATTAACACCACTCCAGGAGCAATTAGGAACAGTGCTGGTAGACGCAGACTCATTATTAACTAGTGTTAATAGTATCTTAGATAAAGACACAAGAGACGATATTAAGAATAGTCTGGAAGGGTTAAGTACTACAATTACAAATTTTAAAAAAGCTTCAGCATCTATTGATGAATTAATTGAAGGAAATCAAATAAAACTCGATAGTACTTTAAATAACGTAGAAAATATTACTGGAAATTTTTCTAAAATATCAGATACATTAATAGCTGCTAATTTGGGAAAAACAGTAAAAGACCTCCAATTTACAATAGGTAATATTAATTCTCTTTTAACTAAGATTGATAACGGAGAAGGATCAGTAGGAAAACTTTTAAAAGACGAAAAACTTTATGATGACCTTACCGGTGCATCTGCTCAATTAGAATTGCTTCTTCAGGATATGAGATTAAATCCCAAACGTTACGTTCATTTTTCATTATTTGGAAGAAAACAAAAAGTGTATCAAACACCTAAAGAAGAAAATACCGAAAACAATTAATTATGAATTATTTAGCTAGCTTTATTTTTGCCGTTATTTTAGTTGCTGGTATTGGTTTTTTTGTATGGAATATCAAAAAACTAATACGTAATATAAAACTAGGTAAAGAAGTAGATGCAAATGATAATAAAGCGCAACGCTGGAAAAATATGATAAGAATTGCATTAGGTCAGCAAAAAATGGTTGTTAGACCTGTTGCAGGATTTTTGCATATCATAGTTTACCTTGGTTTTATCATAATCAATATCGAAGTGTTGGAAATCATCATGGATGGTTTGTTTGGAACACATAGGTTGTTTTCAGATTTTGGAACCGTTTATAATGTTTTAATAGGATCTTTCGAAATCCTGGCATTATTGGTTTTTGTTTCTGTTATTATTTTCTGGATACGAAGAAATATTAAACGTATTCAACGATTTATTAAACCAGAAATGAAAGGATGGCCAAAACAAGACGGTAATATGATCCTTTATTTTGAAATGATTTTAATGGGGTTATTCTTGATAATGAATGGAGCAGATTATCAATTGCAACTTATGGGAGCAGAGCATTATGTTAAGGCAGGTGCTTTTCCTGTAAGCCAGTTTTTGGAACCAATTTTAAGTGGTTTATCAGAAGGTACTCTTATTATCATTGAACGTACTGCCTGGTGGTTACACATCATTGGAATATTGATTTTTTTAAATTATTTATACTACTCAAAGCATCTACATATATTATTGGCTTTCCCAAATACGTATTTTGGTAAGCTGAATGAGAAAGGACAATTAGATAATCTGGAATCTGTTACAAAAGAAGTACAGTTAATGTTAGACCCTAATGCAGATCCTTTTGCAGCTCCACAGGAAAATGAAGAAGAAGCTGCTCCGGAAAAATTTGGAGCTTCAGATGTATTAGATCTTAATCAGATACAATTACTAAATGCTTACACCTGTACAGAGTGTGGAAGATGTACAAGCGAGTGTCCGGCTAATCAGACAGGTAAAAAATTATCTCCTCGTAAAATTATGATGGACACAAGAGACAGGCTTGAAGAGGTAGGAAAAAATATTGATGCTAATCAGGGAGAATTTAAAGATGATGGAAAACAACTTCTTGATAATTATATAACACGAGAAGAAATCTGGGCTTGTACAACGTGTAATGCCTGTGTTGAGGCATGCCCTGTAAGTATAGATCCGCTTTCAATTATTATAGAAATGAGACGTTATCTAGTGATGGAACAATCCGCCGCTCCAGTAGAACTAAATAATATGATGAGTAATATTGAAAACAATGGCGCACCATGGCCATATAATCAAATGGACAGGTTAAACTGGAAAGACGAAGCATAACTTAATTAACGCCAAAAAATGAATGAAAAAGAAGTAGAAAAGCTATTAAGCGAGAAAATAGAGTTAGGAGAACATGTAAGCCCTGTATTGCCTAAAGGGATAAAAAATTACCTGATTGATATTGACGGGACCATTTGTGACGATATTCCAAATGAAGAACCGGAAAGAATGGCAACAGCAGAATTATATCCTGATGCCCTGCGTACATTGAATAAATGGTATGATGAAGGGCATATCATTTGCTTTTTTACCTCCCGTACAGAAGATCATCGGGAAGTAACAGAAACATGGTTAAACAAACACGGTTTTAAATACCATGGAATGGTTATGGGAAAACCCAGAGGAGGAAATTATCATTGGATAGATAATCACCTGGTAAAAGCAACACGTTACAGAGGAAAGTTTACAGACCTTATAGAGAAGGAAGTTACGATAGAAGTGTTTGATGATGAAGAACACGACCAATAAATTATGTTAAATTTATAAGTATGAGCGAGACTTTAAAGGTACCGACTATGGCCGAATTTTTAGCTGAAGGAAAGCAGCCTGAAATATTATTTTGGGTAGGTTCAGCCGGAAGTTATGATGACAGGGCTAAGAAAATTACAAAGGCTTTTGTGAAAATTTTGAATAGAGCTCAAGTTGATTTTGCAGTTTTAGGCTCCGAAGAGAGTTCTACCGGTGATGTAGCCAAGCGTGCAGGGAATGAGTTTTTATTTCAAATGCAGGCTATGACCAATATAGAAATGCTTAATGCTTATGAAGTAAAACGTATTGTAACGTGCGATCCTCATTCGTTTAACTGTTTAAAAAATGAATACCCGGGTCTGGGAGGTCATTATGAAGTGTTGCATCATACACAATTTATAAAGGAATTAATAGAATCAGGGAAATTATCTATTGAGGGGAAAAACTATGAAGGTAAGCGTATTACATTTCATGATCCTTGTTATTTAGGAAGAGCAAATAGAGAATACAATGCTCCCAGAGAAGTTTTGCAAACTCTTAATGCCAAACTTATAGAGATGAAAAGAAGCAAATCCAGAGCATTATGTTGTGGAGCAGGGGGAGCGCAAATGTTCAAAGAACCGGAAAAAGGAGATCTGGACATTAATATAATGCGTACCGAAGATGCACTTAAAGTAAATCCTGACATCATTGCCACTGGTTGCCCGTATTGTAATACTATGATGACAGACGGGATTAAAAATAAAGAAAAAGAATCGGAAATAGCAGTAATGGATGTTGCAGAACTCATCGCCAGTGCTCAAAATTTATAATAACTTTTCACAAATAGTTCTTTTATTTTTAAAGAATCCTTGTAGCGCAATATTCTCTTTATAATTGAATATATAATCTTATTTTTGTAGTAAAGTAAATGCTTAGAAGAATAGATTATGCTAGTAGAATTTAAAGACCTTCCAAAAACTTCCAGAGTTTGGATTTACCAGGCGAATAGAGGCTTCTCATCAGAAGAAATTGTAGAAATTAAAACAAAATTAGATGCTTTTATAGAGAATTGGACTGCTCATGGCTCCAATTTGAAAGCGTCTTATGAAATTAAGTATAACAGATTTATAATAATAGCCTTAGATCAAAACGTGCATGCTGCCAGTGGCTGTTCTATAGATGCTTCTGTTCATTTTATTCAGCGATTAGAACAAGAATACAATGTTGAATTACTGGACAAAATGAATGTTTCTTTTAAACAAGGAGATTTTGTAGCGTATAAACCATTACTGGAATTTAAGAAAATGGCTAAGAATAAATCAGTTTCAAAAAATACTATTGTTTTTAATAATCTGGTAACTAATATAGACGAATACCTTCAGTTTTGGGAGGTTCCGGCCAAAGATAGTTGGCATTCAAGGTTCCTTAATTAATTCTTAACTTAAAGTTATTAAGTTAAGGTTGTTGAAAGAATCAAGAATCTTAACTTTTATAAATATGCCATCAGTTGTATCTTTTGGCATTGTTTTAGTTGATATTCTTATGATGCGAAAATATATAATAGTTTTTTTGTCCCTTTTTTGTGGATTACTCAATGCGCAACAAAACCCGTTATTATCTGTAGATTCTTTAGCACAAACTAAATGGGTGGATAGTTTGTACACCAATATGACATTGGAAGAGAAAATCGGGCAACTTTTTATGATTGATGTTTTTTCTTCTAAAGAGAAGACGCATACAGACAGGATAAAAAAACTTATTGAAGAATATCATATAGGAGGAGTGATTTTTTCAAAAGGAGGTCCTCAACGACAAGCTAAACTGACCAATGAGTATCAAGCATTATCTAAAACACCATTACTGGTGGCAATGGATGCAGAATGGGGATTGGCAATGCGTTTGGATTCTACCTATGCATATCCGTGGAATATGACATTAGGTGCAGTAAGAGACAATAATTTAATTGAGAAAGTAGGATATCAGATTGGAAAACATGCAAAACGATTAGGAGTTCATATTAATTTTGCACCAGACATTGATATCAATACTAATCCGGATAACCCTATTATAGGGAACAGATCTTTTGGGGAAGATAAAATTAATGTTACAGAAAAGGCATTGGCATTCATGAAAGGAATGCAAAGTGCAGGAACACTCACTTGTGGAAAACATTTCCCGGGACATGGAGATACAGATACAGATTCTCATAAAACCTTACCCACAATTTCTTTTACTGAAAAAAGGATAGATAGCATAGAATTATACCCTTACAAAAGATTAATAGAAGAAAATCTTGAGAGTGTGATGATAGCACACTTAAACGTACCTAGTTTAGAATCAAGAAGTGGGTATCCTTCTTCGATTTCTGAAAATATTGTAACTAATCTTCTTAAGAAACAACTTAAGTTTGAAGGTCTTGTTTTTACTGATGCTCTTAATATGAAAGGAGCCACTAATTTTGATGAAGCAGGAGAAGTAGATTTAGCTGCTTTTTTGGCTGGGAATGATATACTATTGATTCCGGAAAACATTTCTAAATCTTTTAAAAAATTAAAAGAAGCATATGACAAAGGTGTAATTACGGAAGAACGGTTGGCTTATTCCGTTAAAAAAATCCTTCAGGCAAAATATAAAGCCGGATTACATGAATATTCACCGATAGAAACCGAAAACCTGGTTGAAGATTTAAATACGTTACAAGATGAATTACTTCATGAAGAAGTTATGGAAAACGCGATTACACTTGCCAAAAATAAATTAAATCTTGTGCCTGTCCGAAACTTAGAAATAAAGAAAATAGCATATGTGAAATTTGGAGATGATAGTGGTGATGCTTTTTTAAAGAGCCTTCAATTGTATGGTAAAGTAGATGAAGTTAAAGCTGACAGGTTAGATGAAATGATGGCCAGATTAAAAAATTATAACCTGGTTATTATTGGATTACACAGATCTAATGATAATCCGTGGAAATCCTATAAATTCACCAATAAAGAGCTAACATGGCTTCATGAAATATCCAGGAATCACAATGTGATACTAGATGTTTTTGTAAAACCATACGCTCTTCTTAACATTCCTTCTCTAACCAATATAGAAACTATTTTAGTCAGTTATCAGAATAGTGAAATAGCTCAAAAAAAATCCGCACAAATTATTTTTGGAGCACTCTTAAGTAAAGGGGTTTTACCGGTCTCTGCTCATGAAGAATTGCCTGTGAATACGAGTTTGAAGATTAATAAATTACTTCGATTAGGGTACGGACTTCCGGAGAGTGTGAACATGAATAGTTTACAGCTGCAAAAAATAGATTCTATAATGAATGCTGCTGTAGATTCAACAGTAGTGCCCGGAGCTCAAGTTTTAATTGCCAGAAAAGGGAAAGTAATATATCAAAAGGCTTTTGGTAAAACAACCTATAATTCCTCAAAAAGTATCTTAAATAGTGATATTTACGATGTGGCATCATTAACCAAGATTCTATCTACCTTACCAATGGTGATGAAATTAGAAGAGGAAAAGAAAGTAACATTGCAAACCCCATTAAAGACAATTTTACCAGAAGCAAAAGGGACAGATAAAGAAGATATTACATTGCTGGAGATGCTTTCTCATTATGGTAGATTAACACCATGGATTCCATATTATTTAAGAACTTTAGATTCGGTTACCAAAAAACCGTCTCCGGTTTATTACAGAAATCGCCCGGATGAATCTCATTCAATTAAAGTCATTGGAAACCTATACCTAAGAAACGATTTTAAAGATACTATCATCAATAGGATTTTAGAAAGCAATTTATTACGCCGCAAAGAGTACAGGTATAGTGACGTACCATATTACTTACTAAAAGAATTTATAGAAAGAACGTTAGATGAACCTTTAGATATTTTAGTACAAAAGAACTTTTATAGTTCATTGGGAGCTAATTATACGACGTATAAACCTTTAGAGAAATTTCCAAGAGACCGTATAGTTCCTTCAGAAAATGATACTTATTTCAGATACCAGCCAATTCATGGATATGTACATGATATGGGAGCAGCAATGCAAGGAGGAGTTGGCGGGCATGCCGGACTGTTTAGTAATGCCAATGATATTGCTAAGATTATGCAAATGTATTTACAAGGAGGGTATTATGGAGGAAAAAGATACTTCAAAACACAGACAATTAATAAATTTAATACCTGCTATTTTTGCGAGCGGGAAAACAGGAGAGGTGTAGGGTTTGATAAACCACAATTAGATGAGTCCGGGCCAACATGTGGGTGTGTATCATATGCTAGTTTTGGTCATAGCGGGTTTACAGGTACATATACCTGGGCAGACCCTGAAAAGGAAATTGTTTATGTATTTTTATCTAACAGAACATACCCTACAGCCGAAAACAGAAAATTAATAACAGAGAATACTAGAACCAATATTCAACAGATCATTTACGACGCGATTGAAGATTGATCTTAATGATAGTATAGCATAATATAAAAGAAAATGAAAATTGCGATAGTTTGTTACCCGACTTTTGGAGGTAGTGGAGTTGTAGCTACAGAATTAGGGATTGCGCTTGCAAACAGAGGACATGAAATACATTTTATTACCTATAAACAACCAGTTAGACTAGCTTTATTAAATAATAATATATTTTATCACGAAGTACATGTTCCGGAATATGCACTATTCCATTATCAACCTTATGAACTGGCATTGTCCAGTAAGCTGGTAAATATGGTTAAAATGTATAAAATAGAATTGCTGCATGTACATTATGCGATACCACATGCATACGCAGGTTATATGGCGAAGAAGATGCTTCAGTCTGAAGGAATTAATATTCCAATGGTTACAACTTTGCACGGTACAGATATAACCCTGGTAGGAAATCATCCTTTTTATAAGCCGGCTGTTGCATTCAGTATTAATGAATCAGATGTTGTTACTTCTGTATCTGCGAGTTTAAAAGAAGATACACTTCGTTTTTTCGACATTAAAAAAGAAGTGCATGTCGTACCTAACTTTATCGATTCGACAAAATATGATTCAGATTTTACAGATTGTCAGCGTGATATGATGGCGGATGCAGATGAAAAAATTATCACACATATCAGTAATTTCAGAAAGGTTAAAAGAATTCCGGATGTCATTAAGATTTTTGCCAAAATACAAGAACAGATACCTTCTAAGCTTGTTATGGTGGGAGAAGGGCCTGAAAAAGAAAAGGCAGAGCGTTTATGCAAAGAATTAGAGATTACAGATAGAGTAATATTTCTAGGAAACAGTAATGAAATAGACAGAATCTTATGTTTCACAGATTTGTTTTTACTACCTTCTGAGACCGAAAGTTTTGGATTGGCAGCATTAGAAGCTATGATTAATAAAGTACCTGTAATATCCAGTAATACAGGAGGTATTCCCGAAATAAATAAACATGGAGTAAGCGGATATTTAAGTAACGTTGGAGATGTAGATGAGATGGCTGAAAACGGAATTAAAATATTAATAGATGAACAAAGGCTGAACGATTTTAAAGAAAATGCTAAAAAAGAAGCATTAAAATTTGAAATTGAAAATGTTGTTCCTATTTATGAAGAAATCTATCAGAAAGCATTTAGCCTTGCCTGAAGTCTAAGCGACTATTCTATAAAAATACCTGAAAGTTTAAATAGTACCTATAAAAATTAGAAATAGATTTTTGATGAAAGATGATAATTAAAACTTCTATTATCATATAACCTAGATTTAATTGTAGTTTATAGATTAATTTTGATTAATTAGGTTAATTCGATAACCTTTATACACGTTTATTAAAATACATTTCCTGACCAATCTAAAAATGATGCTAATGTTTTAAACCCATTAGCAATAAAATAATCATATGAGTTTTGGAAGGAATAGTAAATTATAATTGTTTAAAGATTATTTTATGGTTATCCTGGGATTAAACTACTTTTTTCATGATTCTACAGCATGTATTATTATTGATGGTAAATTAATAGCAGCTATAGAAGAAGAAAGGTTAAATCGTGATAAACACACAAGATTATTTCCTTCATTATCTATAGACCGATGTTTAAAAATAGCAGGAATTGGATATGATGAAATCGATCATATAGCCGTGTCTATTAAACCTACCCATAATATGGGTAAAAAAGTTATCCACTGCATAAAAAATATTAAAACATTTAAACCTTTTATCAATCATGAATTAGTTCATGCATACAATAAACAAAAAAGTTTTTGGAACTGGTTTGGATATCATTGGGACAGTAAAAAAGAGGGACCAGAAGTACATTTTATAGAACATCATTTTAGTCATGCTCCGGGAACCTTTTTTGTATCTCCATACAAAGAAGCCGCTTTATTGAGTATAGATGGTTCTGGAGAGTGGGCCACTACCTGGTTAGGGTATGGTAAAGAAAATACAGTTGAATGTTTAAGTCAGAGTTTCTTCCCTCACTCATTAGGGTCGTTTTATGAAGCTGTAACTCAATTTTGTGGTTTTAGAACGAATTATGATGAAGGAAAAACTATGGGATTAGCCCCAATGGGAGATCCTGAAATTTTTAGAAAAGAAGTAGAGAAAATAATTACAGTAAAAGATAATGGAGAGTTATCTTTTGACCTGAGCTATTTTAACTATCAAAATATGAGCTGGAAAAGGTGTTCTCCAAAATTTTATAAGATATTTGGAGAACCCAGAAAACATGGAGAAGATTTTAAGAAGCATCATATGGATGTTGCTGCTGCTTTTCAAAGAGTACTAGAGGATAAGGTTTTGGAAATATGTAACATCCTTTATGAAAAAACCAAAGCAAAATATTTAATAGTTTCAGGAGGAGTCTCACTTAATAGTGTGATGAATGGCCGTATAGTGAGAGAAAGTCCGTTTGAAGATGTTTATGTAATGCCAGCGGCTGGAGATAATGGTACGGCAATAGGAGCAGCATACTATTTATACAACGGAATTTTTAATCAACCTAGAACTTATGTACATGATAATCCATATGTAGGTACAGCGTATGATAATACAGAAATCAAAAATGTATTAGACGGTGCAAAGTTGAAATATGAATATTATGATGATATCTGTGAAAAAGCTGCAGAAGTTTTAGCTGAAGGGAATATTATAGGATGGTTTCAGGGGGCTATGGAAATTGGGCCAAGAGCATTAGGGAGTAGAAGTATTCTGGCTAATCCGGCATTCCCTCAGATGAAAGATAAAATCAATGCCGAAGTAAAATTCAGAGAAGCATACCGACCTTTTGCTCCATCTGCAATTGTAGAAGCAAAGAATGATTTTTTTGATTTAGAAGTTGAAGCGCCATTTATGCTAAAAGTTTGTAATGTCCTTGAAGATAAACGTGACGTAATTCCTGCTGTAACTCATGTTGATGGAAGCGCGCGTTTGCAAACAGTGAAAAAAGAATTGCACCCCAGGTATTATGATGTAATTAAAAAGATGGGAGAGAAGACAGGGGTTCCTGTAGTCTTAAATACCAGTTTTAATATTCAGGGAGAACCTGTAGTAGAATCGCCTAAAGATGCCATACGATGCTTCTTTTCAACGGGTTTGGATATGCTGGTAATAGGAAATTATCTCATAAGAAAGGATTATTTAAATTGATATAAAATCTAAAAAATAGTTTATATTTAACAATAGGACTTGGTCTGCTTCAATATTAAAGTATGATATTTAATTCGCTAGAGTTTTTTATATTTTTACCAATTGTTTTTTTTCTTTACTGGTTTGTTTTCGGTAAAAGATTAAAAACTCAAAATTTTCTAATAGTTATAGCCAGTTATATATTTTATGGTTGGTGGGATTGGAGGTTTTTATCACTAATCCTTTTCAGTACAATAGTGGATTATACTATTGGAATATCATTAAAAAAAAATAAAAAATTAATAATTAGGAAGTCGCTATTATGGATAAGTATTATAGTGAATCTTGGCTTTCTTGGTTTTTTTAAATATTATAATTTTTTCTTAGAAAGTTTTGTGACTTCATTCACATTTTTTGGTGGAGAGATCAAAGCAAATACTTTGAATATTATACTACCAGTTGGGATTAGTTTCTATACTTTTCAAACATTAAGTTATACTATAGACGTTTACAGAGAAAAACTAGAACCTACAAAAGATTTTATAGCATTTTCAGCTTTTGTTAGCTTTTTTCCTCAATTAGTGGCCGGACCAATCGAGAGAGCTACAAACTTATTACCTCAATTTTATAAAGAAAGAAAATTTAAATATTCTTTGGCTGTAGATGGAATGCGTCAGATATTATGGGGATTATTTAAAAAAATTGTTATTGCAGATAATTGTGCAGAATATGCAAACCTAATCTTTAATAATTCTAGTGAATATTCAGGAAGTACCCTCTTTTTAGGAGCATTTTTCTTTACTTTTCAAATTTATGGAGATTTCTCCGGATACTCAGATATTGCTATCGGAGTGTCTAGATTATTTGGATTTAATCTCAAACGAAATTTTGCATTCCCTTATTTTTCAAGAGATATAGCAGAATTTTGGAGAAGATGGCACATATCTTTATCTACCTGGTTTAGAGATTATGTATATATTCCATTAGGAGGAAGTAGAGGAGGGGTTAAAATGAAAATAAGAAACACTTTTATAATCTTTATAGTAAGTGGATTTTGGCATGGGGCAAACTGGACTTTTATAGTATGGGGAGTATTAAACGCTTTATATTTTCTTCCATTGATGTTAACAAATAAGAATAGAATAAATACAGATATAATAGCAGAAGGTAGGTTGTTTCCAGGTATTCGAGAGTTTTTTCAAATGTCTGTTACCTTTTTAATAACTGTAATAGCCTGGGTGTTTTTTAGAGCAAATAATGTGAGTCATGCCTTCTCTTATTTAAAAGCAATGCTAACAGATTCTTTCTTTACTTTTCCTGAATTTTTCCCTACGACTATTTTATTATTATTACTAGGATTTCTAATTGTAGAATGGTTGGGAAGAACAGGAGAATATGCTATTGAAAAAATAGATGTTATAAATAAACCTTTGAGATGGTCGATATATCTTTTATTAATAGTGTTTATGTTTAGTTTTACGGGACAAGAACAAGAATTTATTTACTTCCAATTTTAGAGAGATATGGTAAAGTTTATTAGAAATAGTATCTTTTTTTTAATTATAGCACTAATTGTGGGAGAGATAGTAGTTAGAATTACTCATGTGACATCAGATTTGCCACGACGAACAATTGATTCTTATGGAATTCAAAAATACTTTCCTAATCAGACTGGATACTGGAAAGGAGGAAATCATAAGTGGAGAGTTAATGAATTAGGATGGCCGGGTGTATTACCAGACAGTTATGATAATTTAATTACTGTGATTGGAGATTCTTATATTGAAAATTTTATGAACCCAGATGAATGCCATCAATCATTTTTTTTAAAAGAAAAATGGAAGAATTATAATTTTCTTGAAGCAGGAAGGTCTGGAGTTTCGTTTATAGAGGCTATGGAAATTTCTAAGCAATTAGACTCCCTTAATCCAAAATTTAATTTAATATATGTTGAAGAAAGTGATTTCTTAGAAAGTATAGTTGAGATTAGTCCTGCAAGCGATATAACCCAATTAAGCTTAGAAAAAAACAAAATAATCTATGGAAAGATGAAATCTCCTGTTCTAAAGAAAATACTTTACAATTGGAAACTTCTATATTACTTCTATAACAGATTTCCATTGAGTAACCCCTTAAAAACAATAAAAGAAGAAGGAGAAGTCAAAGACAAAGTAATTAAACAAGGGTTTAAATTTAATGATGAAGTAGATAAGCTTATAAATTACGTTCAATCTAATTATAATATTGATGATAAGGTTTTAATCTTTAAACCAAATTCTAATAAAATTATATTGAAGAAGTTTGAAGAAGCAGGTTTTAAAACAATCCTGTTAAACTCAGAAAATGATAAAACCTGGACTTTTGATTATGATAGTCATTGGACATGTTATGGACATAAAAGAGCTGCAGAACAATTGACAAAGGAAATAATCAATAAAAAATATATAAATCCTTAAAAAAAGATTTATGCTGTTTAATTCACTCGAGTTTTTTATTTTCCTTCCAATAGTCTTTATTTTATATTGGTTTGTATTTAAAAATAGATTAGAATTACAGAATCTATTTATATTATTTGCTAGTTATTTTTTTTATGGTTGGTGGGATTGGCGTTTTCTATCATTAATTTTTTTAAGTACACTCGTCGATTTTTTTGTAGGCCTTAAAATACACAATGCCAAATCGCAAAAACTTAAGAAACGCTGGTTATCGGTAAGTGTTATCTTTAATGTAGGGCTTTTAGGCTTTTTTAAATACTTCAATTTTTTTATTGATTCCTGGGTAGAATTACTTTCTGTATTTGGTGTTCAATCTGGAAGTAACTGGACGTTACAATTGATTTTACCGATTGGTATTTCTTTTTACACATTTCAAACCATGTCATATTCTTTTGACATCTATTACAAAAAATTAGAACCTACTAAACAATTCATTGCATTTGCAGCCTTTGTAAGCTTTTTTCCGCAGTTGGTTGCCGGACCTATAGAGAGAGCTTCAAGTTTATTGTCGCAGATTACTAAAAAGAGAATTTTTGATTATAACAGATGTGTAGAAGGAATAAAACTTATTTTATGGGGCCTTTTTAAGAAGCTGGTAATAGCAGATGGTATAGCTCCAATAGTAGACGATATTTTTGCAAACTATCATGATTATAGTGCTTCAACATTAATCATGGGAGTCACTTTTTTTAGTTTCCAGGTTTACGGAGATTTTAGCGGGTATTCTGATATAGCAATCGGAACAGCAAAACTTTTTGGAATAGAGTTAAAATCAAACTTTAAATTTCCAAATTTCTCTCGTAATGTCGCCGAGTACTGGCAACGTTGGCATGTATCACTATCTACCTGGTTTAGACACTATTTGTATATACCAATGGGAGGGTCAAGAGTCAGCAAAGCGAAGTCTGTTAGAAATATCATAATCATTTTTGTAGTCAGCGGATTTTGGCATGGGGCAAACTGGACTTTTATTTTTTGGGGAGCATTACATGCTTTATTTTATATTCCAGTATTTCTGATGGGCAGAAATCGTATATATATGGGAAATGTAGTTGGAGAAAATACATGGTTTCCATCAATAAAAGAGATCTTTCAATTATTATCTACTTTTATTTTAGTTACTTTTTCCAGGATCTTTTTCAGATCAGAATCTATTACAGATGCGTTTGGGTATCTCCAAAAGATTATTAATGATTTTTCTTATGAAGCATATAATCATCCTTTAGGATATAGAATGATTGATTATTATATTCTAATTGCTCTTTTTGTAATATATGAATATAGAATTCGTAAAGATGAACGTGCACCTTTTAAATTTAAGTCTAAAGTTGTACGGTTTGTGATATATTCCATTGTAATTTTAGGAATATTGTTGTTTTATGATAGCGGTTTTGACCGATCGTTTATTTACTTTCAATTTTAAGCTGATGAAAAAACTATTATTCAAAAGTATATTTTACGCTTTACTTTTATTGTTAGCATTGGAAGGCTGGGTGAGAATTTTTCATTTGAGTAAAGATAATCCGGTACGGTTTGTTGATGAATATGAAGTAGAGAAGTGGAGGCCTAAGCAAAATGGATATTCAGTAACCGGAAACAGGCGACAAAATTTTTCGGAATACCGTATTAATAATTCAGGCTTTAATTCTTATCGTGAATTTGACCCTTCTAAAGATAAAGTTGAAGTAGCACTCGTGGGAGATTCTTTTATAGAAGGTTTTCATCAACATTATTATAATTCCATAGGTAAAAAAATAGAAAATGAATTCCCTGGAATTGAAGTATATGAATACGGTTATGCCGGATATGACATGGCAGATCAATTGCATTTGATGAATGCTTATAAAGAGCAATTTGATTTAATAGATCATGTTATTTTAGGAGTCAAATTTTCAAATGATCTTACCAGGGGAGAATATGCCGTTATTCAATCTCGAATGAAACTTGAATCTCCAATGTACAGAGCTTTAAGGGAGATTAAATTGTTAGTGTATTTACAAAATATCGGAGCATTAGATCCTGTTAAAGAGCTAATATCAAAAGTAACCTCTGGAAGTAAAAAGAAAACGAAAATAGAAAAAACACCTGAACAGATCCATCAAGAAACTTTGAATTATATTGATAATTTCGAAAGTTTAATTAATTCTTATGGTTTTGATAAAAAACGTTTTACGTTTTTACTAGATTCAGAGCATACAAATCCGGTATTTTTAACGTATCTGGACAAGAACAATTATGAGTATATCGATTTTGCTCCTGCTTTTGGAAAGACAAAAAAACAAACCACATTAATTTACGATAAGCACTGGAATAATTTAGGAAGAAGCATTATTGCTGAGGTAATAGTTGAGTATCTTAAAGGAAAAAATTAAGCTAATCGTATTTTTTACACTCAAATGATAAGAAATGGAGTATGGTATATTTATAATTAACTGAAGAGCAGTATATTGATATTTAAAAATTTTTAATGGTTTAGCTTAAAAAAGTTATATGTGAAAACAAGTTTTAGTTCTTTTTAATGTAAGTTTTTTTTAACATTTATGACTGTACTTTTAGGCAATTTAATGGTTTTGGTTAAATGAGAAACAATCCTTTTACTTCAGATACATATACCTCTACTTGGTTAAAACATTATGAGGCGTCTAATAAAACCATTGAAATAGATGGAATAGAAGGAGTATCCTTTGTGAAAAGTAATTTTCCCAATCTATATTTTAATGTAGGGAAAAATTTAACAAAAGGAATTTCTTATTTTTTAAATAAAAAGAAAACATCCTTCAGTTTAGGTCATAAAGCTTTTTTGCTTTATGATATTCCCGGTTATTTAAATATTCAGACTTTAGATAAACCAGAAGGCCTTCGTATCAAGAAAATAAAGCAATATCAAGGCTATATGGCAGATTTAAGTGCATATGATACTATTGATTCATATCTCAAATCAAAGTTTAGCAGTAAGAGTCAATACAAATACAGAAGAAATATCAAACGGCTTGAGAAATGTTTTAATATAGAGTATGCAGTACACCACGGAGCCATTGAAAAATCTAAATATGATTATGTTTTTGAAGTATTTACCAAGCTATTGAAAAAAAGATTTTCTCAAAAGCAAGAGACATATGATCAATTAAGTCATTGGAGTTTTTACAGAGAATTAATTTACAAAATGATACTAGAAAAAAAAGCTTCTTTTTTTGTGATTTATGAAAGTGGAGTTCCAATTAGTATCATGTTGAATTTTCATTCTGATGAAATTTTATTTGATGCTATTCCGGTTTTCGATACAGACTTTTCCAAATTTACTATCGGACATATCGCTATTATTAAAACTTTGGAGTGGTGTATTAATTCCGGAATAAAAATGTTTGATTTTTCGAAAGGACATTATGATTATAAAGAAAAATGGGGAAATAAATCATATGATTTTGAATATCACATTTTATATAATCCTAAATCTATATTGTCTTCTACGACCGCATTTTTAGTTTCAAAATATTTTAAATGGAAACAATACTTAAGAGAGCAAGATATTAATCTCTTATTTCATAAAATATTATTCTTTTTCACAGCAAAAGACAAACAGAAATCTCAACTTAAAGGTATCGAAGTAAATGAATTTAAAGAATTGCCTAAAAAGCAAATTTTTACTGAAATTAAGATGGAAGATATAGACGATTCTTTAGTTAAAAAGAAAATTTACGAATATCTTTTTAATAGTAAAGAGCATAAAGATGAGATTAAATTATTCAAAAGTGGAACCATAGAAAATGAATATATCATTGAAGGAAAAATAAAAAAACTACAAATTGAATATTCCTGATATTTTGTAATAACTATTTATGACGATATAAAGGGAAAAAATTAGTTTCTTCTGAATTTACCTTTTGTTTTAAAACCAAATCGTTGTAAACTTCCTGGTTTAATATATATTTCCAAACTCTAAAGGCTTTGAAGTTTTTAGAAAAAGAAGATTTGAATGAAAATAAAGAATCATTCTGGCCACCTAACCCTCCTCCTAAGTTCAATATAGAAAAACCTTCTTGAGTGGCTTTAACTCTCATTTCATCTATTAAAAGTTTTGCAGGAGTTAAATCCAAGTAATCATCTTTTGCTCCCGAGAGATGGTATTGAACAATGTTATTTGTCTTAATAAACATAGCACCAGCTATAATCTTATTTGTTTCATTGTGCTCTATAACCAATATTTCACTTTCAAAATCTGGACTATCTATAAGTTTATAAAAATATTCCACATCAAAATAGTAAGATTTAGTAGCATTTACACGATTCATATTTTCATAATAAATCTCGATGTACTCTTTTATCTCATCTTTGTCATTAGTACTTCGTACTGTGCAGAATCTACGTGATTTGTTAACGTGGGTTTTTGTTCTTCGGGAATATTTACTTCTTTGTATATCAATGTCTTCTGTTAAGTCTATGGCTACTATATCTCCACTGGAAGGTTTTTCTCCTAAATTTTTTAAAATGACTTCCTGGTGTTTTATGAAAGGATTTAACCTTGAAAAAACAGTAATGATATTAGACGTTTTAAAAAAATCGTTTAATTCAGCTATAAATTTAGAGTTATCAAAACTTTCATCAAGATTATTTGAGATAGGACCAGCATAACCATAAACCGATGTAGCATCATAATACGGTGTATCAAATACTTTTCTTAACAATAATGGTAAAGCTATACGTATATCTTCATATTCATATACAATGAGTATTGGCTTTTCATCTTTTAACTTAGAGAATAAATGATAATCATAAGTATGATAGAAATCATAATCTTGTATAGACTCTAAAACAGATTTCCATTTGTCTTTTTGTTCAATAATTTTAATCATTGCTTGAATTTTCTAAGTATTATTAACGATTGCGGTATTTTGGAAAATATTTTTCGTTGCTATTGTTGCTTATAATATTTATACCAACAGTTTCAATTTCTGATATCAATTTTTTATAGATTTCTGAATCTATAACTTTTCTTCCTGTGTAAAAAATGATGTCTTCATCGTGTTGAAAAAAAGCTTTTTTATACTTATATAAACCATCTCCATCAGATCTTCCTCCTCCTAAGACATAATGTTTAATTTCTTTTTCCCGAGCCCATTTGATAACTTCGATTTTTAAGAAATCGTTAGGGCGTGAACTAAAGTATTCAGATAAAGTTCCTCCGAGAAAAGAATAAATGATTTTATCTGAGACTAGCATTAATTCGGTAGATATGTTAACGTTATCTTTATAAACAAGTGCAACAGCACAGTTCTTTGAATTTAACTTAATAAAATCTTTAAAAAAACTTCTTGAATAAAAATATTGATTGGCTGCATTATTTCTATTCATTGTACTGGTATAAATCAGATAGAATGCTTCGATTATATCATCATTTATATCGTTACCTGTATAAATATTTATTTTTAAATTTTCTTTTGTAGCCCTTCTATAATTATTTCTAACTTTTGGTTTAAAGTTTTCCCATTGTGTTTTTTCATCAACAATTCTACCCTTTACATTGGTTAATGTATGTATTAATTCTCCCGAATAATACTTGTGATTATTATTTAAATTAAATCGGATAAATTCTGTGATTACATTTTGTTCTTTGTACCATACATCGATATGATTCCAAAATTGAATCAAATATTCACTTGATAAATCCGGATGAAAAATAGGGCCGCTATATCCATAAGGAGAACTAACATCAAAATATTCTGTAGGCTTATTATTGATGGTAATACTTCTGAGATAAAAAGGCATAATTACTATGGGAACATCATCTTTGCTAAATAGAAAATAATGCGGTTTTTCATTTTCATCACTTGAATTTTGTACTACAATCTTATTAAAGGGATCATTACATTGAAGACTAGTAATAAGCGTTCTTAATGTAATTAAATCATCTTTATTTTTAATTTCATTGACCGTCAATTTCATAGTAAACTTGGTCTTTTTTACATATTATCATTACCAGTAAAATCGGGCATATTAAGATTGTCATCACTATTAACGCCTTCTCTTATTAGAACTTTTTTTATAGTTAGTAACAGAATTTTGAAATCCAACTTAAAAGATTGATTTTCTACATACCAGACATCATACTCAAATTTTTGATCCCAGCTAATTGCATTTCTACCGTTAACTTGCGCCCATCCGGTAATACCAGGTTTTGTTAGATGTCGTTTCTTTTGAAAATCATTATATAATGGCAAGTATTTCATCAACAAGGGACGAGGGCCTATCAAACTCATATCTCCTTTGATAACATTAATTAACTGAGGGATTTCATCCAAAGAATATTTTCTGATAAAGGTTCCCAATTTGGTTATTCTTTTATCAAAAGGAAGTAGATTGCCTTGAGCATCTTTCTTATCGTTCATTGTTTTGAACTTTATTATTCTAAACGGCTTCTCTTTCCAACCTGGCCTTTCCTGAAAGAAAAAAGATTTTCCGTTATTACTGAAAAATAAAATAAGAGCAACTATTAAAAAAACAGGCGATAAAACAAGTAATCCAAAGGTAGCTAATATTAGATCGATAAAACGTTTTACAAAACTTTTATACATAATGTTATTTATTATAATGCTGTTTATATATTAGATTCATAGTATCTATTGTAGCTTTTTTTCCTTTTTTAGTGAATTTAGGATACAAAGTGTCAAATGTGTCTTCTTCTTTAAACTTAATAACTTCCTGGCATAAAATAATACCCTCATCTATTTTATCGTCTATAATATGTGTTGTTACTCCAGATACTTTAACTCCGTAATCCAAAGCATCCTGTATGGCAGTTTTAGTAGCCAGGAAACTTGGAAAAAGTGAAGGATGGATATTAATAATACGATTTGGAAACATATTTAACATTTCATCTTTAATAATATACTTAAAAGCTAACATGAAGATATAATCTATCTCTCTGCTTTTTAACTCTTCAGATAATTTTCTCTGAAAAGCAACCTGTGAATCAAATTTATCTCTTTCTATCTTTAAAGTCTCAATACCACTTTTTTTAGCAATTTCTGCAGCACCAGACGGTTCACTTTCATAAACTAGGAGTACAATATTTGAGCCGTTTAATGCTCCTTCGTTAAAAGCTTCAATTGCTTTAACTGCACTATTGCCCCATCCGGTTGTCAAAATGGCCCATCTAAGTTCTTTGCTCTCTGTATTCATCTAAATCTTGTATTGCGGTTTGAGGATCTAAGACTACATCTTTGGATAGAATTACATTTTTTATTGTTTTAATAATAATTTTAATGTCCATCATCAACGAAATGTTGGTTACGTATTCTACATCGGCAGCTAAGCGAGCATCCCAATTTAAAAGATTTCTTCCGGAAACCTGAGCCAAACCGGTAATCCCTGGTTTTACTGTATGTCTAATTTTTTCTTTTTCAGTATAATAGGGGAGATACCTTATTAGTAGCGGTCGAGGCCCTATTAAACTCATATCTCCTTTAATAATATTAAAGAATTGCGGGATTTCATCTAGTGATGTTTTTCTAACTATTTTTCCTATTAAAGTTAAACGATCTGTATCAGAAAGTAAAATTCCATTTTTATCTTTTTTATCATTCATGGTCTTAAACTTAACGATACTAAAAATTTTTTCATTTTTACCTGGTCTTTTTTGAAAGAAAAAAGGAGTACCGTTATTTGTGAAAAATAATAATATAGTTATTATAACAATTAACGGAGATAAAATTACAATACACAATAATGCAAATACAAAGTCAAAACTTCTTTTTATGATGAATTGATATAGCATATCACTGATCTTAACTGTAATATTCGATTAGAAATAGACTGTAATTATGCATTTTCTATGATCTTGTATTCTTTTAATAATTCTCCCCATATATATTGCTGACTATATCGTGAAATGATCATATCTCTTGCTTTTTCTCCCATGGCTTTAGTGTCTCCATCTTTATTAATCAACATCTCTTTCATTGCATGATAGAGTGCATCAGAATTTTTAACCGGAATGATTACTCCGTTTTCATTCTGAATTATAATTTCATTACATCCGTTTATATCACTAACAATAGAGGGTAATCCCATAGCACCAGATTGCATGACCACATTTGGAAACCCTTCTCTATAACTCGGAAAGGCAAGAACATCTGAAATAGCGAAATAAGGAACAACGTCATTTTGCCAACCTGTAAAGATCACATTTTTATTCGTGCTAATTATTTTCTCGGTATTAGGTGGTAGCGGATCCAAATCTCTTTCATAATCACCAACCAGAAGTAATTTAATGTTTTTAAATTCTGAATTTAATTTTTCAAAAGCTTCAATTAATTCATTAATACCCTTATCTCTCACTATTCTCCCTAAGAAAATAAAAGTAAAATCAGATTCATTAATACCTAAACTATCTTTTAAAGCTTTTTTCTGTTCATCATTAATCAGAGAAGGATCAAAACAATTCACATTAATTCCGTTAGAACTTCCTTGCCCTATAACTTTTAACTTGTCCTTGGTTGTAAACTTATGATTTAAGATGATAGAAATAAGTCCATGTGAATTTGGATATATCTTAGTAGCACATGCATATGTGATTTTTTCTACGGTGTTTAAGAGTATTCTTTTTGACCCGGTAGCTTCAACCAGAGGTAGGCCTGCTATTGTATGTAATCTGTTTGGTACTCTTGCAAACCATGCAGCTATCATCCCTAAAGTACCTGCTTTTGGAGTATGAGTGTGTACAATAAATGGTTTTTCTGACCTAAAAGTTTTGTATAATTTCCAAAGCGCAATTAAATCTTTAACAGGAGTAATTTTCCTTGTCATATTAACGCCTATGGTTCTTACATTTTCTTTTTTAGCGATAGTATTTAATATTTCACCTTCACCAGAAACTGCTACTACATCATAATGTTGTGACATAAATTTTAATTGGCCCCCTAATAAACCAAAAGACCCGGGAATTGTAGTAATTCTTATGATTTTTTTCATAGTATTAATTTCATTGCTCGCGAAATTTAATAATCACTCATATAATTATTAAAATACCACTTTTGAAAACAATAAAACGACCATACGCTAAAAGTATTATCAATTTTTCCCGAAAGATGATCTTTTACAAGTTTTACTATTTTTTCAACATTAAAGATATTTTGTTTTTCAAGAGCTTTGATATCAATATATTTTTCGAGCTCTTTTCTTAACGTAGATTTAAGCCAATCACCCACAGGTACTCCAAATCCGCTTTTACTTTTATCTAAAAACTTATCCGGAAATTGAGATTTAAATGCCTCTTTTAATATAAATTTTTTATCCCACCCTTTCATCAATAGATTTTCCGGGAGGCTATTTGTATAATCCCATATTTTTTTATTTAAGAAAGGAGCCCTGCATTCCAGGGAATTTAGCATACTTGTCCTGTCTACTTTTACCAGCATATCTCCTTCAAGGCTTATATGCTTATCAATACGCCTAAAATCGTTTAACGTTTGTGGTTTGTTTAAATTAAGTGCTTTTTTATAGTCTTCAAAAATATCTTCATGATGCCAATGAGGTTTTAATAGGAGGGATGCTTCTTTTTTATTGTTAGCTAGTGAGATGATATCCCAATAATAACCGCCACTATAATCTATAGTATTTAGCATTTTTTTGATCCTATACCTGTATCCCCTGTTGTCATCTTTGGTAATTAAAAATGGAGCTGATAATTTTAAAATAGAATTATGAAAGCCTTTTGGAACAATAGAAGTATACTTAGTATTAATTTTCCCTACATAGTATTTATTATATCCGCCAAAAACTTCATCTCCGCCATCTCCTGTCAAAGCTACTGTTACTTTAGCCCGGGTTTTATTGGATACCAGGTATGTTGGTAAAGCTGAAGAATCTGCAAATGGTTCATCAAAATTTAGCAATATTTCGTGAACGTTTTTTTCTATATCTTCTTCACCTATAATAAATTCATGATGATTACTGTTGATTAATTTTGCAACTAGCCTGGATTTATCTGTTTCATCATAAGTTTCTTTTTTAAAACCAATAGAAAAAGTATTGATTTTTGATTCTTTTGCCTGTGACAAGCAGAGCGAGACCACCGAAGAATCAACTCCTCCCGATAAGAAAGTCCCTAGAGGAACATCAGATATAGATCTGCTAAGCACACTTTCATAAACTAAATCTTTTACATCGTTTCTTGCACTTTCAAGAGAAATATTTTTTTCTTCGGGCTGTAATTCCTGATGTATCTCATGAATTGTATGTTTATGATTTACAGTATCGTATTCTATATAATGATTAGCTTCCAATTTGTAAACATCTTCATAAATGGTATATGGAGCTGGAATATAGGTTAACCTAAAATAAAGATTAAGTCCTTTTAAAGAAATGGAGAATTTTTTATCGGCTACATTAACTAGTGATTTTAATTCGGAAGCCCAAATAAACTTTTGTGTATCATTTGTATAGTATAAAGGCTTCTCTCCAAAAAAATCACGAGCTATGTATACTTTATTCTTGATAGTATCATAAATACTAAATCCGAACATTCCGTCTAACCATTGAAAAGATTCGACACCATATTTTTCGTATAGCTTTAAAATAACCTCGGTATCACTCGAAGTTTTAAAGGAAACACCTTCAGATTCTAATTTTGATTTAAGTATTTGATAATTATAAATTTCGCCATTGAATACAATTGTTATTTTGTTGTCATCGGTGGTGATAGGTTGTTTTCCCGAAGCCAAATCTATAATAGATAGGCGTCTCATAGACATACCAATGGAGAAAGTATCATTTTCTTCACTAAAAAAACCATCTTGATCTGGGCCTCGATGAATAATAAGATTATTCATTTTAGTAAGTACGGTGTTGATTTCACCAGGTGCAGTACTCTTTTTTAAAATAATTCCGTTAATGCCACACATAAATCTCTTATTTGCTTAGATAAAAATTTTCTAATTCTTTTGCATTATTCATAATGTCGTAACCTTCATTAACAACACTCTCATACGTATTCTCTCTATTATAATTAGAATTTTCAATTAATTTTTGAGCCCATTGTTCGGCTGTATCTTTTAGGGATAAGAATTTAACTAACCCCGTAAAATTTACTTCTTTAGAAATTGTGTTTGATGCAAAAATTCTTAATCCCGAAGCTTGAGCTTCTATTAATGTTACCGGTAACCCTTCATATAGAGATGGAAAAAGAAAGACATCAAAACTCTGTAAAATATCAGGAATATCTTTTCTAAGTCCTAAGAATAAAATAGCATCTTTTATCCCTAAACGATTTGCTTCAGCTTCAATTTTCGTTTTTAACCCTCCTTCTCCAATTAATACTAAAACTGCATTAGGTTTTATTTTAATGATTTCTTTAAATATATTAATTAGAAAAAAATGGTTTTTTTGATCGTTAAATCTACCGATATGCCCTACAACAAAGTTTTCATTTATTGCTAATTTATTTTTTACTTCAATAGCGGTTTCAGAATTATAAGTAAATTTTAAAGCATCAATAGCATTGTTGATAATAGTTATTTTTTTATCAAAATTATCACCATACATCCAATTCCCTGCTTTCTTTCCACATGCAAAATAATGAGTAGCATGTTTTGCTACAGACCTTCTAAGCATTACCTGAATAGCATCTTTCAAAGTAGTTTTAAAATCTAGTTTCGGATTAAAAAAATCACTTAACCTGATTGGATTTATTGCTATATGGCTATGACTGATTCGTGTATTGGCTATAGGTTTTGAGGCATTTAAAATAAATGTACTTAGTGAGTTTAAATGAGAATGAATAATTTTATATTCTTGATGTTCCTCAAAAAAAAGTTTCAATTCTTTTTTATATCTAAAAAAATTTCTCGGACTTATAGGGGATAACCTATAAATAATACCTCCTAAAGCCTCAATTTCGTCATCATATGCACCTCTTTCTGGTCTGTGCAATAAAAAGTCAAATTGTACTTTAGTTCGATCTATATTTCTGTAATAGTTCATAATCATGGTTTCAGCCCCACCTAAGTTCATGATCGTCAAAACTTGCAAAACTCTTATTGGCTTATTCATAAGCTAATTTGTCTTTTTTAATATAGATTGAAATAAATCTTCGTATTTTGATAAAATAATTTCCTTATCAAACTTTTCTTTAACAGATTTACTTACTGATTTAGGATTTAAACCGATAGGTTTATTAAGGTGATGTAAATAGTCTTCTTCAGAATCTACTAAATAACCATTTACATTATTAACTATAATCTCTTTAGTACCACCAGGAACATTAAATGCTAGTACAGGAGTGCCCACCATGCAGCTCTCTAAAACTGCATTTGGAAAACCTTCTACATATGATCCTTGTAAAAAAAGGTCATTTTCTTTTAGGTACTTTAATACCTCATTGGTATATGGGATATGAGTTATTTTATCTCTTAAATTGAGTTTATCTATATCCTCAAAAATTTCTTTTTTAAGAGGACCATCTCCAATTATAGTGTAGTGAAAATCTATCTTTAATTGAGATAAAATTGTTAAAATTCTTTGATGCCCTTTTTCTCTGCTTAAACGTCCAATAGTGATAAAATTAACTAAACTTTCAGGGTTTTCTATTTTTTCTTTTATAGTAAAATCTTGCGTAATAGGATTATTAATCACAATGGTTTTTTCTTCAGAAATTTTAAATAATTTAATAAAATCATATGCCATATCTTGTGATTGACAAACTACTTTATCAATTTTTTTTATGCCTAAAAATGCTAACCATGAATATATTTTATTCGATTTATTATTGAATTTCTCTATGGAACTAATAACACTGGCCTCTCTTGTAATAAACTTTGTTTTTGGAAAGAAAAATGAAAGTAAACCGATAATAGTATTTAGATGACCTATAGAACTCATCACAACCTTAGGTTTAATTTTTAAAATATTGATAAAAAGAGGAATTACAGAGAACAATACCCTGTTTTTGTTTAAATAAATAACATTTACGGAACTTACATCATATACAGTATCTCTCTCATAACCTGTAATTAATAGCGTTGCATCATATTTTTCTTTATCGATGTTTTGTGCTATAAATGACACAACTCTTTCTGCACCACCAGCAACTAAAGAAGGAAGGATAAATAATATTTTAATTTTTTCTTGCATTATTTTGTTTGTAAAATAATATCATACAAAGCGTGCAGCGATATTTATATATGTTTAATAATCTTTTTTATATCAATTTCTTGAATTCTTTTACCTGGATTTCCTGCAATCATAATGTTATCTTCTTCAAATGATTTAAAAACGGTAGCATTAGCTCCTATGGCTATGTTATTTCCTATTTTAATATTTCCATAAATTTTAGCGCCAGGCCCAATGTAAACGTTGTTTCCAATCTCAGGAGCAAGAGGACTACCACCTGAAGCTCCTATATTTGTACATGCATGAATCCTACAATTTGCACCAATTTTTGCATTACTGTTAATTACAATAGTTCCGTAATGAACAATTGCTAAACCCGGGCCAAACACATTTTCCGGTATTGAAAACCCAAGCTTAACAGAAATTTTTCTTAATCTGTATTTAGCAAATAGATAGCATATATTATCAAAGATATTTTTTCTGCAGTTTTTATAATATTCGGCTTTTCTTAAAGCTTTTTGAAACCTCCATATTAAATGAGGAGCTAATAAGTTTTTTATCATAATGAATATACCTCCAGAAATGATACCTAAAGCTTTTTTATCTGCTTGTAAATATTCGTGATATTCTCTTTTAGATTTGATCATTATTCAACAATTAATTCTTTTCGTTTTTCAAAATCCATTATATAAGCCATATATACAAAAACGGTTATAAGGTATGGTTGATTTATAACGGATTGTAAACTAAGCATAAAGCCGCATAAAGTAATTAAAATTGCAAAAATGAAATACTTTTGCCTTATGTCCATTGCAGCAGCTCTTTTAAAATACCTGAGTAATAAGGAAAGGAATATTAATAAGCAAAAGATACCAGCGTCTAACCATACATTTAAGAACGTATTATGTGTACTATGTTTGATCCCAAACTCTAATCCGTTACCAAAAAATGGACGCGCATATAAATTATCTATAACATTTTCTATTAAAGTATCCCTCCCTGAACTATCTACATTTTCAAAATCTAATGATACTATATTCACAACGTTTTGAATTTTATTTTGCTGCCTGATATTTAAATTTAATCCACTTGTTAATGTGTCTAAATTTAAAAGTGCTAAATAGAAAATAGGGAAGACTATTATGAGAATTAATATCCCTTTTTTTGTAAAGAGTTTATAGTTTAATAATAAGATTACCACACAAAACAACCCTAAACCAGTTGTAGAAAAAGTTAAAAAAAGTGCATAAGCAGAAATAGCCATTGCTGCTATCTTTAATATTTTATGGACTAATGTTTTAGCTATGTAAACCCTATTTATAAAAATTACACCTAAAATACATACCAGTGCTGAATTATTAGCGTCTCCATACACTCCTTGAGCTCTATCTAATTTGAATTCTAAATCAACATCATAAAAATCGTAATCTAGATTGTAGTAAGAGAGTATGACAAGAGCAACATTGGCAACAAAAAAGATACTACAAATGACAATTTCATACAGTCTTCTATTATCCGGAAATCTTAAAAAACTATAAAAACCAAAGAAAAAGATGATAGAAATTATTGTTTTTAAAACTTCTAATTCATTATCGTAGATAATACTGGCTACTATACTAATGGAATAATAAACTATATAGAAAACAATCCACATTTTGGCTGTAGATGAATATTCTTTTGGATTGCGTATTAATAATACTATACCAATAAATATCAAAATAATATTAAAGTATGCAGATATCTTACTGATTGTCTCTGTAAGGTATAGAGAAAACCATCCTTGTAAATTTAAACCATTAAATACAAGTGGATAAAGAAAAAGAAATTTTTCTAGATTTTTCATCGATCTTTCAAGTTAATATTTCTGATATTAATTTTTCCCATTTTTTGTAGATTGCCTCTTTTTTGTAGCTATCTATAGAATTAACGGCAGTTTTTTGTAGTTTTTTTCTAAGGTCTTTATCTGTAATTAAGTTTGATATTCCTAATTGTAATTTTTTTTGGTTTTGATCCTCTATTAATAATCCGTTCTCGTTATTTGTTATTATGTCAGAAGGACCGCTAACACAGTCATAAGAAATACATGCCATTCCTTGTGACATTGCCTCAAGAAGTGCCATTGGAAGCCCTTCTGTTCGCGATGATAAAATAAAAATCTCAGAATTACTCATTATATCAGCTACATTACTTTTAAATCCGTCAAAAATGACATTGTCAGAAACCCCTTTTTCATCTACTAGTTTTTGTAGAAAAGATAATCCTTTGTCACCCCCTCCAATAAATTTTAGTTTCCAATCACTATTCGTATTTAAAACAGGAGCGATTACTTCTATTAGATTATCAAAACCTTTGATATGATACTTATCCAGATTACCTACAGCTAATATTACTTTTTCACGCTTTTTATTCTCTTTAACGACCTCAAAAGTGCATGGGTTTGGCATTACCATCACGTCAGACTTAAACTTTTTATAATAATCAATATCAAAAGAAGTAAGAACGGTTATTTTGTGTGCCCATCTATAAATATATTTTCTCGTAAAAGTTACTATTTTGGAATTTGTACTTGTACGTTGATGATTAGTGTGCTCACATGCAATGACTTTAATTTTTAATAACCTTGCAGCTATTATACTGGTCAGGTTTGTTTGGGTTAAAAAAGAAATAGCTATATCGGGTTTATTTTTTTTAGTAAAATAATATTTGATTAAATTTATTAAATAACGTAGCGTTTGATTTTTTATAGTGTTACGATGTAACCTAACACGATTAATTTTAGGATTCAACTCATATTTTTCAATATCATTAAAGGTAACTATAGTTACATCATGGCCATTGTCAGCAAATTCGTTGGCTAGAATGACCAAGACTCTTTCTGCACCACCATCTCTTAAACTACTTATAATAAAATCGATTTTCATTTTTTGTATTATCTTATTGTATTGATTCGTCTTAACTTATTCAATCTAATAATTAAATTAAATAGGGATAATGGTAAGTAATGAGCTAGTTTTAAATTAATTGAATTAGTATACTTTTTATCATAGTTAGCTGTAATATATTGCTTCATCTTTTTTCGCAGTTTCCATTCTTTATCTAGATGAGAATTATAATTTAATAGCTTATAATGATATAATACTTCTTTTAGTAAGTTTTCACGGATAATTTGAGTCAAAGCCTTATCATTGTAAAAGTTTTCTACATTATCTTTTAAAAATAAAGCAGCATCTAAAGAATCTAATTTTTTTAAAGTATAAGGCATTTTAGTAATGCCTTCTAAGTTGACAAAGTAGGTATAAAAAGGAAATAAGATCCTGATGTTTTTTTCAACTTGTTTATACACATCGGTAATGAAATAAACGTCTTCTGAATTTTTTCCCTCCGGAAAAGCCAACCTCGACAATAATTCTTTGGCATATAATCTAACACAAACTGAAAACCTTTGATTTTTAATCAGTCTTTTCAAGACTTCTAACCTATTTTCTGTGACAATTTCTAAATTGTCTTCAGAAGTATAGCCTGGAGGAGCAAATAATGAACTTATAAGATCACACTCTACTATTTTAGAATTATTTTTCAATAACGTATTTAACATTACTTTTATCATCATAGGATGGATCCAATCATCACTATCAACAAAACTGACATAATCTCCTGTAATAACTTTTAATCCTGAGTTTCGAGCGGCACTTAACCCTCCGTTCTCTCTGTGAACAACTTTAATCCTAGCGTCTTTCTTTGCATAATCATCGCAAATTTCCCCACTTTTATCAGGAGATCCATCATTAACTAAAATGACTTCCAGGTTTTTATGAGTTTGATTTAGAATACTATCTACACATCTGTGGAGGTATTTTTCTACATTATATACTGGTACAATTATACTTATTTTAACAAATTGCATAGAATCTTTTCTTTTTTAATTGCTAATCAATTAAATTATTTAAAACTCTTTTTTGTTTATATCTAATTCGTTTTTTATTTAATTCATGCAAGATCTTATAAATTTTCACATTGGTTAAGACTGCTATAGTTGCATATAAGTTTTTGTCTTTTAATCTAAATTCTTCTTTTATAAGTTTTTTGATTTTTTTTCTGATAGAAAAATCAATATCAAGTTCTGGGAAATCGTTTAACGATTGGTAATGAATTAAAAGAAAACGTAAAATATTTATACGAATCTCGTCGTGAATTATTTTTTTTGAGGTGATAGAAAGAATATTAGATTTTACTTTTAGCATAACATCGATAGCATCAATTTTGTTTTGGTTATAATTTGACCTGGTTATGCTTTCATTTTCTTCATTATAATTATAGAGATAAGAGTTAATAAATCCAATTTTCTTTATTTTTTTATAGATTTCAGAATTAAAAAGAGCATCTTGGTGAATTTTACCATGTATGAATCTTGTATTTCCAATCAAATTGGTATCATATAGCTTATTACACACATTATAAAAACCAGGAACATTTATTCTTTCCAATGCTTTATTTACATCTTCAATACGAATCTCATCATTAAAACTCTTTTCTTGAGCATTCCTTTTCCTCCTCATATGACATTCAACTAATTCTAGATGATTATTCATCATATGATTAATCATGACTTCATACATATTTAATTCAATCCAATCGTCGCTGTCTATGAAACTTATATAATCTCCATTAGCTATTTCTAAACCATTATTTCTTGCACTACTGGAGCCTTCATTTTCTTTATGAATTACAATAATTCTTTTATCTTGATTACTTAATTCATCACAGATAGCACCAGAATTATCGGGAGAACCATCATTTACTAATATAATTTCTAAATTGCGATACGTCTGGTTTATAATGCTATTAACACAACGATGAATATATTGTTCTACTTTATAAACTGGTATTATAACACTTATTTTTGGCTTCATTTGTTTATTTTTAATATTATTCCTTTAAATCTCAAAACAATATTTTTAAACCCTTGATCTAAAAAGTACATTAATGGAAAATAAATAGTAATAATTAAAAAATTTATTTTAAAAGCATAAAGTATCCATTCCTTATAAGTTTTAGATTTTTGCATTATTAGTTTTTCATCAATTAAATAGATGATTAATAATGATATTGAAAAAATCATTAATAACTTTAAAAATGTTACCCAATAATTTTTTAAAACAGATTTTTTAAAACCTAAACTATATAAATAATAAGGTTTCCATAATATAACAATGCTAAACATACTAACAACAGTTCCCAGCATAATACCAGAAATCCCCCAGTAATACCCAAAAATTAAGGAAACAATCAAATTAATTGTCAATTGAGTCAGAGGAGCCCAAGTATCACTAAATAAACCATAAGCAGCAATAAAATTATCTATTGGAGCTCTTATATTTACCATAAAAAAGTTAATTAGCATAAGCAAGATTATTGAGTTATCTAATATATATTTATCTCCTAGCCAGATGGCAATAAAATAATCGACCAAAAAAAATAAATTAATAAATAATGACCCTGCTATGAAAAAACGAATCCCCATCATTTCCCAAAATACTTTTTGAATTTGTGAAATGTTATTTTCTGCTACAAGATTACCTATACTTGCTGCTGTACCCGAAAAAAGACGATTAACTAGATTCCCGATTTGTGTGAAAATCAAATTGTAATTTCCAAAAAATGCAACACTTTGTATATTGACTAATGCAAAAATTAGTAATTGATCAGTGCCAAAAGTGACAAAAGTTGATATCTTATGAATAAATAGCTGCTTTATTTTTGTTATTACTTTTGGATATCTTTTTAAAATAGATTTATCATTTTTTTGATTTAAAATCAACCAAGGATATACTTTCTTTATTTTATATCTGATAATAATGCTATATATGATCGAAAAAATTAATTCTAATGAAATCCATAAGTATAGATTTTTAAAATATATAGCTAATAATGCTTGAAGAAGCTGCCTAATTAAATTAGCACTCTGTAAATATCCAGCAAGTATATACTCTTTTTGATCGGCATTTAATAAACTTTGATGATAGTTTAAGAAATACCCGATTAACGATGATGCTAAAAAAGCAAAAAAGCAATAATAAATAAGTAATAATGAAAATGATGTTCCAGAAAAAATTATTCCAAATAAAAAAGAAATGAGTACTCCTGCAGATAAAATGAAAAGACCAACTTTTCTATATAAAAACCCGAACAGGGATATAATTCTGTTAATCTCTTCTCTATCTTTTTCATATAGAGGTTTATATAAGGTAAAACCAATAGCTGTACCAATACCTAGCTCAGCTAAATTTAGGAAACCTAATATTCCTTGTATAGTACCGGTTAATCCTATAAATTCATCACCCAGATATTCTAAAAAAATTCTTCTTGTAAAGAAAGCAACAAAAGTCGAGGCAATATAAAATATAAGATTAATCCTGGCATTTAAAATTGTATTTTTTACCCTAGACATCTTAAATATGAGTTCATGTATTTGTATTACTATAACCCACCTTGAACTTGAATAACTTTTTCCCCTAAAATACCTTTCACATCATATATTAAACCGCCAGGATTTAACAAATCATCAAAATTTGCATTAAGAAACTCATTATGTGCTACTCCTAATACTATAGTATCAAATCGTTCTTCCGGTTGTTTGGATGTGGTAACTAAACCATATTCATGTTTTACTTCACTCGGATCTGCCCAAGGGTCATAAATTGAAATATCTAAGCCGAATTCTTTCAGATGTTTAACTACATCTATTATTTTGGTATTTCTTACATCCGGGCAATTTTCTTTAAAAGTGATACCTAGCATAAGGACTTTTGCCCCATTTACTTTGATATTATTTTTTAGCATCATTTTTATAACTTCACTTGCCACATATTGCCCCATACCATCATTAACACGCCTTCCTGCTAAGATAATTTCAGGATGATATCCGATTTCTTGTGCTTTTTGAGCTAGGTAATAAGGATCTACACCAATACAGTGACCGCCTACCAATCCGGGTTTAAATGGTAAAAAATTCCATTTTGTACCGGCAGCTTCTAATACGGCATGTGTATCTATATCCATTAAATTAAAAATCTTAGCCAGCTCATTGACAAAAGCAATATTGATATCACGTTGAGAATTTTCAATTACTTTCGCAGCTTCTGCAACTTTTATTGTAGGAGCTAAATGCGTTCCTGCAGTAATAACAGAAGCATACAGGTCGTTTACTTTTTTTCCAATTTCGGGAGTAGACCCGGAAGTAACTTTTAGAATTTTTTCAACAGTATGCTCTTTATCACCCGGATTAATTCGTTCAGGAGAATAACCAACAAAGAAATCTTCATTAAAAGTAAGTCCGCTTACTTTTTCTAAAACCGGAATACATTCTTCTTCTGTTGCTCCGGGATATACCGTAGACTCATAAATAACAATATCTCCTTTTTTAAGAACATTTCCTACTGTTTCACTTGATTTGTAAAGTGGAGTAAGATTAGGTCTGTTATTTTTATCTACCGGTGTTGGTACAGTGATAACATAAACGTTACAATCTTTGATATGATCTGTCTCATCTGTACAAAATAATCCTGATGAATTATCCGGAGTCTGTTTTAAGACTTCTTTTAAAAGGTCGTCAGAAACCTCCAAAGTTGTGTCTTTTCCAGATTGAAGTTCTTTTATTCTATTATTATTAATATCAAATCCAATTACTGAATATTTGGTAGCAAATAACCTTGCCAAAGGCAATCCAACATATCCAAGTCCGATTACTGCAATTTTAGTATTACTCATTAGTTCTTTCCTATTTGATGATATTCAAATCCTTTATTTTCAAGTTTTAATGTGGCATATTGATTTCTCCCGTCAAATATTATAGCACTTTTTAATTGTTTCTTTAATTCATCAAAATCGGGAGAACGAAACTCTTTCCACTCTGTAAGAAGTATCATTGCATCTGCATCTTTTAGAGTATCATATTTAGAGTCAAAATAAGTAACATTGTCAATTTCTTTTAAATAAAAATGCTGAGCTTCATCTGTTGCTTTAGGGTCATATGCTTTTATTTTAGCTCCTCTTTTTACTAATTCTTTGATAGTGTATATTGAAGGAGCTTCTCTCATATCATCTGTTTCGGGTTTAAAAGCTAAGCCCCAAATAGCAAAAGTTTTCCCTGAAAGATCTTCTCCAAATCGATTAACAACTTTTTTTGCGATAACAAGTTTTTGTTTATCATTTACAACTTCAACCGAAGAGATAATTTGAGGAACATATCCATTTTCTTCTGCTGTACGTTTCAATGCTTTTACATCTTTTGGAAAACAAGATCCGCCATATCCACATCCCGGATATATAAAGCTATAACCTATTCTTGAGTCTGATCCTATCCCTATGCGTACCTGATTTACATCTGCTCCTACTAATTCACATATATTTGCTACTTCGTTCATAAATGAAATCTTAGTAGCCAGCATAGTATTCGCTACATATTTAGTCATTTCAGCAGATCTTATATCCATAGAAATGAAACGACTTGTATTAAGTAAAAATGGAGAGTATAAAGCTTCCATTTGCTCTATAGCATATTCACTTTCGGCTCCAATAACTATACGATCAGGTTTCATAAAATCCCCTAAAGCGGCTCCTTCTTTTAAAAATTCCGGATTGGATACTACGTGAAATTCTATATCAGCATTCCGCTTTTCTAATTCTTCCTGGATAACGGCTTTTACCTTATCTCCAGTCCCGACAGGTACTGTAGATTTATCAACAACAATAATTGGACGCTCCATTTCCTGACCAATCTGCTTGGCTACAGAAAGGACGTATTGAAGATCTGCAGAACCATCGTCTCCCATAGGAGTACCGACAGCAATAAATACAATATCTGCTTTTTCAAGTCCGTCTTTTAAGCGGGTACTAAAATGTAAATTTCCAAGTTTTACATTTTTTTTCACCATAGTATCTAAACCAGGCTCATAGATTGGAATTATATTATTTTTTAATCCTTCAATTTTTTTCTCGTCAATATCTATACAAGTAACTCTGTTTCCCATTTCAGAGAAACAAGTACCACTAACTAAACCAACATAACCTGTTCCTATAACAGTTAAATTCATTCTATTTTATTTTAAATTTGACCAATACCATTTTACAGCTTCCTTTAACCCTGTTTTTATGTCAAATTCAGGGCTATAATCCAAAAGATTAATTGCTTTGTCTATAGATGCAAGAGAATGGGGGACATCTCCTTTACGTTCAGGACCATATTTAATACTAATATTACTTATGGCATCATCATATTCAGAAAGATATTCTTTTAAAAGCGAAGTTAATTCGTTCAGATTTGTTCGTTCTCCGTATGCTACGTTATAAACATTATTCAAAGCCTGAGGATTGTCTGTTACCAAACTCCTGAGGTTCATTTGAACTACATTATCTATATATGTGAAATCTCTGGAGAATGTTCCATCTCCATTGATTTGTGGAGATTCATGATTAATAAATTGCAATACAAACTTCGGAATTACAGCAGCATAAGCTCCATTTGGATCTTGTCTTCTGCCAAATACATTAAAATATCGAAGTCCTATTGTATTTAATCCATATGTTCTGTTAAATACATCAGCATAGATTTCATTTACATACTTTGTAACAGCGTATGGAGAAAGTGGTTTTCCTATTTTTTCTTCTGTTTTAGGTAACGATTCAGAATCTCCATAAGTAGAAGAACTTGCAGCATATACAAAACGCTTTACATTAGCATCTCTTGCAGCGATAAGCATATTCAAAAAACCAGAAACATTTACTTCGTTACTTGTAATAGGATCATTTATAGATCTTGGAACAGAGCCTAAAGCAGCTTGGTGTAATATATAATCAACTCCTTTGCATGCTTTGTGACAATCTTCTAAATTTCGGATATCTCCTTCAATGAATTCGAATTTAGGGTGGTTTAGAAAATTTGAAATGTTTTCTTTTTTCCCTGTAGCAAAATTATCTAAACATACTACATCAATATTTTTGGCTAAAAGTGTTTCACATAGATTTGATCCAATAAATCCGGCTCCACCAGTTACTAAAATTTTAGAATTCAGTAACATTTCCAATTGTTTTTCGTTCATTGACTTAGGTGTTTTTATTTTATTTTTTTAAGTTGTGCAAAGATTAAAAAAAATAACACAACCAATTATTAATTACATTAAACTGACTCCTTTTCACGATGAAATTCATTTTTGATATAAAAATGTCTCTTTTTTATAACTGATAATAATTTTTATACCAATCTATAAAGGATTTAACCCCTTTTTTTATAGAAGTATTCGGACTGTAATTATAGTCCTTTATGAGATCATTTACATCGGCCCATGTTTTTTCTACGTCACCCGGTTGAATAGGTAACATTTGTTTTTCGGCTTTTTTCTCTAAGTTAGATTCTATTTCATTAATGAAATCAAGAAGTTTAACAGAATTGTTGTTGCCTATATTGTATAATTTATAATGGAAAGAATTTTCAGTTCTATTTTCTACAGGTTTTTGTATGATTCTAACAACGCCTTCAACTATATCATCTATATACGTAAAGTCTCGTTCCATTTTACCATAATTGAAAACTTTTATGGGGCGATCTTTAGTAATAGCGTCAGTAAAAAGAAACATAGCCATGTCCGGACGCCCCCATGGTCCATAAACCGTGAAAAAGCGTAAACCTGTAGTTGGTATTTTAAATAAATGACTATAAGTATGGGCCATTAACTCATTTCCTTTTTTTGTGGCTGCATATAAACTAATAGGATTATCAACTTTATCATCTGTTGAAAAAGGAATTTTTTCATTTAAACCATAAACACTGGAACTACTAGCATATACGAGATGTTTAATTTGATAATTTCTGCAACATTCAAGGATATTTAAAAACCCGACCAAATTACTGTCAATATAAGCTTCCGGATTTTCAAGACTGTATCTAACTCCAGCTTGGGCAGCTAAATTACAAACAATGTCTATTTTTTCCTCTTCAAAGAGTTGAGGAAGCCCCTCTCTATCTTCCAAATGCATCCTGATAAATTTAAAAGAATCCTGATAGTGGTTACTTATTGAAAGCTTATTAAATTCTGATGCTTGGTCTTTTTCAATTCCTAGCTCTTTTAAACGAGCATATTTGAGATTTATATCGTAGTAATCATTAATATTATCTAGACCAATTACTTCATGCCCTTGTTCACAAAGGGTCTTAGAAACAAAAAAACCAATAAAACCTGCTGCACCTGTTACTAATATTTTCATGAATAAACTGATTTATTATTCAAAGATGATAAAAATCGTCTGTTTGTTAAAATTACTGTTGACAAAAAATAAGTTGTTTGCAAAATCTTATACACTAATAGTTATCTTTACGGAAAAATGAGTAAGTATGGTTTTATGGTTTTCTAATCATTCTTCTTAAATGTTTGTTAATTGTTGATAATTAACTGCTTTAATTAAAAAAGTGGTGATCCAAAAATTAAATAGTGACCGTATATATCAGCAAAAAATAAAAATAATAAAACGTAGAAGAGAAGATGAAGGAGGACAATCATTGCTTTAACATAAATTTAACATAATTTTAGACAAAACCAATGTTTTTATCGATGTATTGTTCTTATATTTGTTATAGCCTTAAAATCTTACTTACAATGAAAAAACTACTATTACTACTTATGGTGGTGTTTACTATACCATCATGTACTGACCAAGATCAATTTCTAGATTCAATTGCGACTACAGAAGATGAAATCACTGATAATTCTGATAATACAGATGATTCAGACAATTCTGATAACTCAGACGATGATAATTCAGATGATAGAGAACCGCCTTCAGGTTTAAAAGCATTCCCTACTGCTTTTGGAGCCGGAGCTTATGCTACAGGAGGAAGAGGAGGACGGGTTATCCATGTTGAAAATCTTAATGACAGTGGTCCTGGGAGTTTAAGAGAAGCTATTATGACAAATGGCTCAAGGATAATTGTATTTGATATTAGCGGGACAATTATATTGCGTAGTCCAATCAATAATGTCCCTCCAAATGTGACTATTGCAGGTCAAACTGCACCTTTAGGCGGAATTACTCTGAAAGGGCAATATGTGACTTTTCCCTCTAATTCAATTGTTCGATACCTTCGATTTAGACAAGATCGTAATGATGGAGGTCTTTCTGTAAGTGGCGTAGGAGTTTTTAGCGTTGATAATTTTATTTTAGATCATTGTTCAATTTCCTATGGTAGGGATGAATCTCTGTTGGTATGGGATAATGCTTCTTCAAGAGCAGGAAGACATAGTATACAAAATTGTATAATAGCAGAAGGGAAGACCGCTGTAATATTAGGAGCAAACCCTAATGATATAAATAGAGCAGGTTTAGCGGGTGATTACTCCTTTTATAGAAACCTTATAAGTCATATGCACAGAACCCCTAATATTTCTGGTAATGGTAGGTATGAAGTAATAAATAATGTTATTTATAATTGGCATATCCGTTTGAGTTCTGTTTATAACGATGCGCAAGTAAATCATATTGGAAATTATTATAAACCAGGACCTGTAACTAATCAGTTTGTGATTGAAGGTAGCTCTATAATAGGACAATACCTTAATAAAGTTGGAGACCAAGATAATGGATTAGCACAATTTACTGGTCAAATATTTACTGAAGAAAACGAATATGAAGGATTTGAAGAACTGAATAATAATAATTGGAATGCTTGGTATAATTTTTTCAGTAGTTCGGTACGACCAGATGAAGCCACATTCAGATCGTTTAATAGATTCCCAATGTTGGGTAGATCTATTGAACCTACATCTGGATCTCAAGCTTTTTCAGATGTGTTAAGTGATGTAGGAGCGAATGCTTATTTAGATGAAAATGGCGAAAAAAATATATTTTTAGATGAGAATGATGAACGATACATTTCTGATGCTTTTAGCGGTGCTGATAGCTTTTCAGTAAACCAGGGAAATGGATTGTCTCATCGTTGGTATGCAAATCGACCTCTTTTAATATTGAATTCTCCAAATTTACCGACAAATGTTAGACCACAAGATTATGATACAGATGGAGACGGTATGCCTAATGCATGGGAAATTGCTAATCAGTTAGATCCATTAGATGCAAGTGATGGTAATGATATACGTGAAAATGGATATACAAACATAGAAGAATTCTTAAATCAAATAGATAATAAATAAGAATAAGAAAGTATAATTTAAATATACTTTATAAGTTTATTTGATTTTTTAATATTAAAGCATTTGAAACACCTTGAGTATGTTTAGATATTCGAGGTGTTTTTATTTATAGATTAAAAGCTTAAATAAATAGAAAAATTTAAGAGTAGTATTGTGATTTATCATTATGATAAGCCTCTAAATTTAATATATATTTTTATCTTGTAACTTCACTCAAAACTATATTCGTCACACATAATAAATTATTTTTATATAATTTAGCCCCTTATAATCTTACCAAAAAATGATTTTTAATTCTATTGTTTTTTTAATCTTCTTTGTGATCGTATTCATTTTGTATTGGGCTATACCTAATCAAAAAATAAAAACACAAAACATATTATTGCTTATAGCTAGTTATGTGTTCTATGGATGGTGGGATTGGCGTTTTTTATCTCTGATTTTATTTTCCACTATTGTAGATTATTTCTTAGGAATTTTTATAGAGAAAAATAAGGATAATGATCGAAAAGCTAAATTGTTTTTAATATTTAGTTTAACAACTAATTTAGGATTACTTGGGGTTTTTAAATACTTCAACTTTTTTATTGATTCCTGGGTAGACCTGTGGTTATTATTTGGTTATGAGATGAGTTATTCTAATTTGAAAATTATTCTACCCGTAGGAATTTCTTTTTATACATTTCAAACCATGTCTTATTCGATTGATATATATAGAAAGCAATTGAAACCTACTAAAAATTTTATTGCTTTTGCTACTTTTGTGAGTCTATTCCCTCAATTAGTTGCAGGACCAATCGAGAGAGCTTCTAATTTAATTCCGCAAATATTAAATAAAAGAACCTGGGGGTATGAAAAATTTAAAAATGGTTTTTTTCAAATTTTAATAGGTTTTTTTAGAAAAGTAGTAGTAGCAGATTCCATAGGAGCGTTTATAGATGGAACGTATAATAATCCGGAAATCCATAATTCAACGACTATAGCCGTGGCTGTTCTCCTATATTCGTTTCAAATTTATTTTGATTTTAGTGGTTATTCAGATATTGCTATTGGGACTGCAAAATTATTAGGTTTTGATTTTAAAAGGAATTTTAATTTGCCATATTTTTCTTCTTCTATTACAGAATTCTGGAGAAGGTGGCATATTTCTTTATCATCCTGGTTAAAGGATTATTTGTATATCCCTTTAGGAGGGAATCAACATGGAATTGTAAAACAATATAGAAATTTAATCCTAACAATGTTATTAGGAGGACTCTGGCACGGGAGTTCATGGAATTTTGTGATTTGGGGGTTGATTCATGGAATCTTATTGGCTATAGAAAAGAAATTTCAGTTGATCCCTAAAAAATACTCTTTCTATAATAACATGGTGATTTTTATATTGGTAAGTTTAATTTGGATTTTCTTTAGAGCACTTACTTTGGAAGATTCGATGTTAATACTCAATCGATTATTTACCGGAGGGTATGGAATGCTTTATATTGGAAATATAAATACTTTTATTACATTATTATATGGTCTTGTAATAGCATTGTGTTTTGATTTATTTCTTTTTAAGAAAAATATTCCATTAGAAGAATATGGAAATACACTTAAGACATCAAAATTTGTAATAATAAGTAATTTCATAATAGTACATATTATTTTATTCTTTTCCAGCGCTAGTAACTTTATATACTTTCAGTTTTAATATGAAAAAATCTATCTTATTATTTATTGCTTTATTAGTATCTTTTTTTACAATAGATCGTTTGGTATATTTAGTAATTAATCAATTTAGTAGTAGAGTATATACAGGACAAAGTATAGGAAAAATAAATCATTTTTTAGAAGTAAAAGATTCTGTTGATTTAATAATATTTGGAAACTCAAGAGCATTACATCATGTAAATACAAATCTTTTTAATACAAATGCTTATAACATTGGGGTAGACGGTACTAAACTGGCATATACCGGGGCATTGTTGTCTACATTGGAAAAAAAAGATCAAACATTATTGATTCATGTAGATCACAGTAAACTCTTGGATTTAAATTATAATGGAGACGATTGTTTAGGGCTTAATCATTTAATTGATGATTATGATGAAATAAAAAAGTTTATAGCCCCCTTTTTTTTATCAGAAATTGTGATTTCTGAACTTATTAAAAGCTATAGATTTAATGGTAAGGTACCTGGGATATTTAAGAATTATTTCATGCCTAGTTATGAATACAGGAATTATACAGGATATGATCCAATTTACCCTTCTGTAGCACAAAAAGAAATTTTTGAAAACTTATTATTAACAGAAAAAGAAGATCGTATAAATATCAATATAAATAAACCCCTGGAGATTAATCCTCTTATAAATAAAATCATTGATCATATTATTAATAAAAGCCAGGAAAATGATAGTAAAATTATATTTTTTACTTCTCCGTCATTAAATAAAGTAGATCAAGAAGTAAAGGATAAGATTGAAGACTTTTTTCTTTCAAAAGGAGTAGATTACATAGACTATATAGATTTTTTTGAAGAATTTAATAAAGATTACTGGAAAGATTTTACACACTTATCAGCTAAAGGAGCAGATTTATTTACTGAAGAATTGAAAGGTAAAATAAATCAAATTAAATAAACACTTATTGAGTAATTGCTACTTACTGGTTTGAAAATTTAAATAAATATGTAGTGTAAATTTTTAATAATAATTATTTTCTGGTTGTTAACCGATTATTAATACAATTTTACCGATTTAAACTTGATCTATACTTCAGAAGTTAAAACAATTATTAAATTTGTTAGCATAAACCTAGATATTTAAATTGATTAATAGCACAATATTAATTTAGTATTTAAGGATTATGAGTCTTATCGAAATTACAGTAATTAATCATTTCCAGAAGTTGATTACATTTTCTTTATCATTTAATTCCTTTAAAATATTTGAAACTTCATAGATTGTTTTATGCTATGAAAAATTTTATTTAAAAAATTAAAACCGAACCTGAGAAAAACTCGTAAGTGTTCAAAACCTAAAAGGAGTAATTGATAAAAGTGATTACAAAAACAAAAATATTATTATCGTCACCTCACATGGGAGGTACAGAACAAAAGTATGTTAAAGAGGCTTTTGATACCAATTGGATAGCTCCATTAGGGGCTAACGTGAATGGGTTTGAAGATGCTATAGAAAACTATCTGGATAATGATATTCATGTAGCTGCATTGAGTTCTGGAACAGCAGCGATTCACCTCGGATTGAAATTACTTGGTGTTTCTCAGGGAGACGAAGTATTATGTCAAAGCTTTACTTTTTCAGCATCAGCTAACCCAATTACTTATTTAGGAGCAACTCCAGTTTTTATTGATAGTGAAGAAGAAACCTGGAACATATCACCAGAACTTCTTGAAATAGCAATAAAAGACAGGCTGGAAAAGCATAAAAAACCAAAAGCAATTATAGCTGTTCATTTATATGGTATGCCTTATAAACACAAGGAGATAAATGAAATCGCTAAAAAATATGAGATTCCTGTATTAGAAGATAGTGCAGAGGCACTTGGGAGTACCTATAGAGGAGAAAAATGTGGAACTCTTGGAGACATTAGCATCTTATCGTTTAACGGAAATAAAATTATAACGACTTCCGGCGGAGGTGCTTTGATAAGTAAAGATGAAAAGGTAAAAGAAAAAGCAATTTTTCTAGCTACGCAAGCACGAGACAATGCACCTCATTATCAACATTCTCATATAGGTCATAATTATAGAATGAGCAATGTGTTGGCAGGCATAGGAAGAGGACAAATGGAAGTACTGGATAAACGAGTGGCAGCCCGAAGAGATAATTTTGAATTTTATAAAAAACAACTTTCCCATTTTGATGAGATTACATTTTTGCACGAGCCAGAAGGTATGTTTTCTAACAGATGGTTGAGCTGTATTACTACAGATTCATTTGAAACTAGAGAAAAAATAAGAACTTCTTTATTAGAAGAAGATATAGAAACAAGGCCGTTATGGAAACCTTTACATATGCAACCTGTCTTTAAAGATTACCCATCTTATTTAAATGGTGTATCAGAAAGATTATTTGAAATAGGATTGTGTTTGCCTAGTGGCTCAAATCTTGAAATATCAGATTTAAACAGAACATCCCAACAAATTGAAAAAAACCTAACAGCATGATAAAACAATACTTAACATACAATTCGCAAAAATATGCTTCAAAATGGTTGGTTTTGGCCATAGATACGATTTTGGTAGGATTGGCGTTTTTCATGGCATATTTTATACGATTTAACCTTACCTTAAATTTTGATAAGAATCAATTCTTTATTCAACTTCCTCTATTAATAATTACAGCCTTAATAAGCTTTTTATTCGTAGGATCTTATAAAGGAGTAGTACGCCATACAGGTTTCAGAGATTTCATGAACCTTTCTAAAGCCATTTCACTACTTTCTTTACTATCAATTACAAGTGTTCTCTTAAACAAACAATTTAATGTTATTGAGGGGTATACGATACCATTGTCAATTATAATTATACATTCACTACTAAGCTTTATAGCATTGAGTGGGAGTAGATTAGTTTTTAAGATAGCTTACAAGTATATAACATGTAGGTTGAAATCTTGTAAAAATATAATCATTTACGGAGCTGGTGATTCGGGTATTGTTACTTACAATGCTTTGGTAAATAATTTAAAAAACAAAGTAAATGTAGTTTGTTTTGTTGATGATGATGTAAAAAAGAATGGGAAATTCATTAATGGAGTACCAATAGTAAACTTTAATAAATTATCTGCTAATTATATCGAAGTTAACAACGTTCATGAAATTATTGTATCAATACAAAATTTAAATACAAATAAACTAAGAGCTTTGGTCGACAGTTTGGTAGACCTTCCTATAGAAGTTAAAAAAGTACCGCCATTTGAGAAATGGATAAACGGAGAGCTTAATGTAAATGAAATAAAGCAAGTTCAGATTGAAGACTTATTAGACAGAGTCCCTATTGAGATTAATAATCCAAAACTCCAAAAAGAGTTTAAGAATGAGGTTATTATGGTTACTGGAGCTGCAGGTTCAATAGGTAGTGAGTTAGTAAAACAGATAGCTAATTATGATGTTAAGAAATTAATTCTTGTAGACCAGGCAGAATCTCCTTTGTATGATGTGCAGCAAGAATTAGTTCAGAATGGGAAAAAGAACTTTAAAGCTATAGTAGCAGATATCAGAGATAAGATTAGAATTGATAATATATTCCAGGAATATAAACCAACAATGGTTTTTCACGCAGCTGCATATAAGCATGTTCCTTTAATGGAGAATAGCCCTTATGAAGCTATTAAAATTAATGTTTCCGGAACCAAAATATTAGCAGATGCAGCATCTTATTATAAAGCTAAAAAGTTTGTATTTGTTTCTACAGATAAGGCTGTAAACCCAACAAGTGTTATGGGGGCGACTAAGAGGATAGCAGAAATGTATATTACGAGCCTTCAAAAACAAAGTGAAACAAAATTTATTACTACCCGCTTCGGAAATGTTTTAGGATCTAATGGATCAGTTATTCCGTTATTCAAAAAGCAAATTGAAAAAGGAGGTCCGCTTACGGTTACTCATAAAGAGGTTACCCGTTATTTCATGACCATACCTGAGGCATCTCAGTTAGTACTAGAAGCAGGAGCTATGGGGAAAGGAGGAGAAATATTTATTTTTGACATGGGGGAATCAGTTAAGATTTACTACCTTGCTTTAAATATGATTAAACTCTCAGGATTAAGATATCCGGAGGATATAGATATCAAAGTTACTGGTTTAAGACCTGGTGAAAAATTATATGAAGAATTATTGGCAAATGGAGAGAATACATTACCAACTTACCATAATAAAATTATGATAAGTAAGACAAGGGAAGTGCCGTATTCTAAAATAAAAGCAGAAATAGAAGAACTTTGTATTTCAAATCGTTTTCAAAATACCAATATAGTTAAGAAAATGAAAGAATTAGTTCCGGAGTATATGTCTAATAATTCAGAATACGAAGTATTTGACAACAATAGAGTCAAAAGAGAAGTATACAAAGAAACAATCTAGATTCAGGGAAAGCGTAAATAATTATAATAATACATTTAAAATAGCAAAATGTTAAAGAAGAGAATAGTTTTTTTATCCATCATAACTTTATTAATTGTTTCATGTACTTCTAAAAAGGAGATTGTTTATTTTCAAAATGCAAAAGATTTTGAAACAGTTGTAAATACAGATACATTTACACCAAAGTTTAAAATAAATGATATTTTAAGTATTACTATTTCAGCTTTTGATTTAGAAGCTGTAAGACCTTTTAATTTAGTTAGGGAAACTGGAGGTACAGGTGGAACTAGAGAAATAGATTACCTTATCGACAAAGACGGATATATTGATTATCCAATTTTAGGAAAAATTAAGTTATTAGGATTAACTATTGAGGAAGCAAAAGCTTTGTTTAAAGAAAAACTAAAAGAATATTTAAAAGATCCAATTGTTAATATCCGCATTCAAAATTTTAGAATTTCAGTTTTAGGAGAAGTAAATAATCCTGGTACTTATCAAATTTCAGGAGAGCGTATTACTATTCTGGAAGCATTAGGATTGGCTAGTGACCTTACCATTAAGGGAAGAAGAGATAATGTAATGGTTATTAGAGATTTTGATGGAACAAAAACATATACAAGAATAGATTTAACTACTAAAGAATCTTTAAATTCACCTGTATATTATTTAACACAAAATGATATTGTGTACGTAGAACCTAATAAATCTGCTATTAGTGCATCCAAATCGGACGGAAGAATAGGAACAATATTAACTATTGCATCGATCGTTATAACCACTTCTGCAATTATTATTACTAGAAATTAACTAAATATATTACTTACTCCAGATCAAATTATTTTTATGACGTCAAATAAGATAAACTCTAATATAAATAGTGAAGTTTCGGATAGTGTTGATTTACGAAAGGTAATTGGAACTTATTCTAGACATTGGAAATGGTTTTTATTAAGCCTTATCGTATGCATATCATTAGCATATTTAAAATTGAGATATGCTACTCCAAAATATGCAGCTTCTGCCAAAATTATTTTACTTGATGATAATAATTCATCTTCACCTGCTACTGCACTGTTGCGGGAACTAGATCAATATTCGAATAATGAAGCTAATAAAGTAGAAGACGAAATTCGAATAATGAAATCTAGGAAGTTAATGTCTGACGTTGTAAAAAAGCTAGATTTAAATGTTCGTTATTCATTAAAAGGAAGAATTCATGATGCAGAATTTTTTCAAAATACTCCATTAAAACTTAATTTCATAGTATCAGATTCAATTGTATATCGATCTGATTTAAGTTTTTATGTAGATATTTTATCTAATGATGAGTTTAATTACAGGAGAACAGAGAAAGATACGCCAAAGAAAATCTCTTTTGGAGATAATATTCCTTCTTCAATTGGAGGAATGGTTTTAACCCCTACGATAAACAATATAGATAAATTTAAAGGAAGTACATTTAAAATAAAAATAAGCAATGTAGATAGGGTAGCAGAAAGCTACAAAAATGCAATAAGAATATCTCCTGCAGATAAGTTTTCTAAAGTAATTAACATATCACTTGAAGATCCTGTTAAGATTAAAGCTCAGAAAATAATTGATGAGTTAGTAAATCAATATAATGAAACATCAATTAATCAGAAAAATCTGGAATCTAAAAAGACAGCAGATTTTATTAATGAAAGAATAGATTTAATAGCAACAGATTTATCAGATGTAGATAAAAATGCTGAACGTTTTAAAACCGGTAATAGATTAACAGATATAACATCTGAAGCAGATATTTACCTCAATTCAGGTTCTTTAAATGATGAACAACTATCAGCTAGTCGTACAGAATTAAATTTAATAAACTACATGAAGAGTTATTTGGATGATATAGGTGACGGATATGACCCTATACCATCTAATGTGGGGCTTTCAGACCCATCCATTTTAAATATTACTGCTAGGTATAATGAGTTAATATTTGAACGTCAACGTCTATTAAAAAGCTCTAATGATAAAAACCCTATTATTGTCAGGCTTAATCAGCAGCTATCTGGTTTGAAGCAGAGTATGAGACAAAGTTTGGAAAACTTGAGAAATACGTTAAGTATCAGAGTGAATAATTTACAACAGCAATCTGCCAGAATAAATTCTAAAATATCATCAGTTCCAGGGCAGGAAAGACAGCTAAGAGATATTCAACGTCAACAACAAATTAAGGAGTCTCTTTATTTATTCTTATTAGAAAAAAGAGAAGAAGCTACTATATCATTAACAGCTACCTCTCCTAGTGCAAAGTTTGTAGATAAAGCATACAGTCCTATCGAAGGACCAATATCTCCAAAACCAAAGATGATCTTTCTTACTTCTATATTTTTAGGTTTGGTGATACCATTTTCTGTTATTTATGTAAAAGATTTATTAAATAATAAGATTCAAAACAAAGAAGGTTTAGAAAAAGAATTAAAAACAATACCTATATTAGGTGAAATTCCAAAACTTAAAGGAAAAAACAAAGATTCTTTAATAGAAAGAAATGACAGATCTGTGCTATCTGAATCTTTTAGAATTATAAGAACGAATTTTGATTATTTGCAGAGGGTTCGTAAAACTCAAAAATACAATAATGTCATTTTTGTAACCTCTACCATTAAAGGAGAAGGAAAGACATTTTTTAGTATGAATATGGCTTTAACTTTTGCAAATTCAGATAAGAGAGTATTACTTATTGGAGCAGACATAAGAAATCCAAGACTTCATACGCTTCTTAATAATAACAAACAGAAAAAGAAAGGTAAATATGGATTAACAGATTATTTATTTGATCATTCTTTAGATGTTAAAGACGTTATAGAAGACTTCGAATTAAATAAGAATAAAATCGATATTTTGCTGCCTGGTAAAATACCACCAAATCCAGCAGAACTGTTGATGAGTTCCAGAATGGAAACTTTGTTTGATGAAGTATCAAGGGACTATGATATAGTAATTGTAGACACTGCACCATCACTATTAGTAACAGATACTTTACTCTTTAGTCAATATGCAGGACATACTGTTTATCTTGTAAGAGCAGATTATACTGAAAAGAATCTGTTAAGCTTTCCAAAAGAGCTTCACCAGGATGGTAAACTTAATGGTATGATGACTGTAATTAATGGTGTTAAACTATCAAACTTTAGTTATGGAGCTAAATACGGTTATGGCTATGGGGATACTTCTAAAAAGAAAAGCAAAATGAAGTTATTAAAAGGGGCTTAATTAATATTTAATGAATTGAAAAAGTTTCATTAGTATTCCTTATAATTAATCTTAATTTATCATTAACTTTTGAAGAAACGTGGATTTTATTCAATAGCTCAAGATGTCTAATATTATGAGTGTCAGTACCAACAAAATCAATTAATCCCTTATCTAGCAGGTGATAAGCATTTTTTTGTACACTTTTTCCATAATATTCACTTAGAGATAATAAATTCATCTGAAAAAAACACCCTAATTGTTTAAGTTTATAATAGGTTTTTCTTTTTTTATGATAGAAAGAATAACGCTCAGGATGCGCTAATACAGGTAAAAAACCTAGTTGTCGTATTCTCTCGATAATCTCATACAAATTGATTGGAGGTTGTAGATAAGATAGTTCTACTAATACATATTTACCTTTTAACGGATGAATGTTTCTCTGCTCTAATAATAATTCAAAATTACTATCTATCATATACTCGGCAGAAGGATGAATTACTATATGAGTTAAGCGTGCTGCGGTTAATGATTCTAATAATTTTTCATAAGCGTTAGCAATAGTAACATCATTATTTGCATAATACCCTTCCATAATATGAGGAGTAGCAATAAATTGATCAATCCCCATAACAGCAAATTTTTTAATTAGTGCAATGGCCTCATCAATATTAGCTGCTCCATCATCTATTCCAGGCAAAATATGGCAATGAATATCTACAAAACCTTCTAATAAGTCTTTAATAAAATATTTTTTTGTAAAAAAATGCAGCATTGCCTTATAATAGAATGTTTGAACTATTTTGAATAATAATCGCTCTTGGCTTGCAAATATAATGCTTTATGAGGTTGACTTACAATAATAATAATGACATCATAAATGAATTAAAACAAAATAACTTCAGTTAATTACTTGTTTTGATGTTATGTGCCTTAAGCAATTCTTTAAAATGAGAATCATCTTTAAGAAAATCAAAAAAATCAAGGTTATGATCACGTTCAAAATCGATAGATTGTTTATTACGAACAGGGTCTAAATGGTATAACACGCTGTCTGTCTTTTCAAGACCAGCAAATGCAACTGCCAAGTATTGATTAACAACATCTTTTGAGGCACGTTTTCTTATCAAATCGATAGTTTTGTAGGCATTAAGAGTATCTCCGGTTTTGCCATAACAAAAAGCGAGGAAACGATCAAAAACCAGATTTTCTTTGATTAGCTTTTCTAAAGGAGCAATAGCGCTTTTATAATCCTTTTTATCAGTATATAAACGAAAATAGGATCTGTTAATAACAAAATCATTATTACCTCCGCTGTTCTTTTCAATATTTTTCATTAATTTTTCTGCTTCATCATATTTTTTATTGGCAGTTAATGCTGTAAAGTAACTATTAGCAGTTGCAAAAGATAAGGGGTCTAACCTGTATGCTATTTCTGCTTGTTCCAGTTGTTTTTCAAATTGCCTTGAATAATAAAAAAATGTAGAATATTGATGCCTGGAAGTCAGGTCATTTGGGGATAAACTTATTGCTCTTTCAAATGCATTTTCTGCTTTCTCACTTTTACCTTCTATATTATAAATAAGCCCTCGTACCGAGTAAATTCTGGAAACCTTATTATTAATTGTCTCTGCTTTGTCCAGGTATTTATTAGCTAATTCGGAAGCTTCTTTTGGATTTCTGCCAGAATAATAAGTTTCTAAATAAATAGAATTAGCCATTTCTGCATAAGCCTCTGCATATTTCGGATCTAAATCAATGGCTTTTTGATACAATTCGATACTATTGGCTATACTTTCTTTACTTCTTTTATCTGCTTCTCGTCTACCGGTTAAAAAGAATTTATACGCTTCAATGTTATCAGTAGGAACTATGGTTAAACTTTGCTCCTCTTCGAAACTTATGTTTAATCGTAGTGCTTCTACTATTTCTTTGGATACTTCTGTTTGTAATGTAAAAATATCTGTGATGGTCTTATCGTAATTCTCAGCCCATATATGCTCGTCAGTTTCAGCATTAATCAACTGAGCCGTTACTCTTATTTTATTGCCGTATTTTCTAATACTTCCTTCTAATATGTAGGAGACTCTTAATTCTTTTGCAATTTCAGGAATTGTTTTATTTGTCCCTTTATATTGCATTACCGAAGTTCTTGAAATAACGTGTAAATCTTTCAGTTTGGATAAATGCGTTAAAATGTCTTCAGTAAATCCATCTGTGAAAATTTCTGAGCCTTCGTCAGTACTTAAATTATCTAATGGTAAAACAGCTATTGATAAATCTGAAGGAAGCTTTTTCTCTAAAGGTTTAATAGAATAGATTAATGATAAAATAACTGCGACGAATATTAATCCGATTACCATAAATACTCTGTTCTTACTTTTCTTTTTTAAATGCCCCTCTAATTCATTTTTTATTTTGAGCTTTCCTTTAATTCCCTTCGGATCAGGAATAACAAGCCCATCATTGGCAATAGCAAAAATTGGGAGTGCATTTTCAACATTTTTTAAATCATATGCATCTAAAAACTTAGCTTCTATATGTCTGTGGCTTCTGATTTGATCGTGAACTTTATCAGAAATTAAAATACTTCCGGGAACTGCACATGATTCAATCCTGGAGGCAATATTAACAGCATCTCCAATGATATCATCTTTAGAATATACAATATCTCCAACATGTATCCCGATTCTGACAGGAATCTGAGTTTCTTTTAAAAAAGCGAGCTGCATTTCTATAGCACAATCTACAGCTTCAACAGTACTCTTAAAAATACTTAAAGTTCCGTCTCCAAAATATTGTACAATTTGGCCATTATGCTTTTTTGTAGCAGTATCAAAAATAGTTCTGTGTTGATCTCTGAGAATAATAGCGTTTTGTTCGTCACGTTGCATAAGGGCAGTATACCCTTCTATATCGGTGAACATAATAGCCGAAATCTGCCTGTTTTGTGACATTCAAATACTGATTAGGATAAAGTTTATACTAATTTAAGCTAATTATCTTAAACGTAATAGCTTGTAAAGAGAAATTAAGATGCGCTATAATTCATATATTTATAGTATAGATTGATTTAAAAATGCCAAGTACGAATCTTGATAACATAATCTCATTCCTTACCCGGATCCCGTTTTTTTCTGAAGTTTCCAAAACATCTTTAGCACACCTTTGCCAGGATTTAAAAAAAGAAACATTTAGAAATAAAGAAGTAATATTTGAAAAAGGAGATGTGGGAGATGCAATGTATGTGATTCTTAACGGGAGAGTAAAAGTGCATGAGAATCAACATATATTTGATTACTTATCTAAAGGGGATTGTTTTGGAGAATATGCTTTGATAGATAATCAAACGAGATCTGCATCTATAACCGCTATGGAAGAATCTACGATTTTAAAAATAGAAAGAGATCGTTTTATTGGTTTGATGACAAGGGATAACGGTTTTGCTCAGGGTGTATTGGCAGTAATGATCAAACGCCACCGGGAATTAGATACGATTCAGAAGCATTTGGCAGCTTCTAAAAATAAACTGGAAATAGCCGGCACTAAAATGAATGGACTTATTAATGGTGCAATGGATGCTATTATCATGTTTGATAAAGATTTTAGAATTGTACTTACCAATCCGTCTGCTAATCTTTTATTAGAAAACGAAGATGCTAAAGGACGAGATGTATTGTTCTTTTTTGATGAGACTAGTGCAGAACTTATTAAATCGCTGGTAGTTTCTGGTATAGAAGGAGATGAGAAGGCAATAAATAGTTACCTGCCAAAAATTATAAAAGTAGTTGGTTCTAATGAAACCGAAACTTTGAATGAAGGAACAATTAGTAAATATGGAAATGATCAGGAAGTATTTTACACATTAATTTTAAGGAATATAGAAGAACGCTTAATTGCTGAAGATAAAATTAATTTACTTACCACTCAGACTCAGTATTTAGAAGAAGAAATAAAAGAGTTAACCAGTAGTTATGGTATTCTTGCAAAAGATGAAAGTATGATAACTGTACTAAATCTTGTAGAACAAGTCGCAAAAACCGATGCTACTGTATTAATTAACGGAGAAACAGGAACCGGGAAAGAACTTGTTGCCAGGGCTATTCATAAAGCGAGTCATCGTAATGATAAACCTTTAGTTCGTATTAATTGTGGCGCAATACCTGCTAATTTAATTGAAAGCGAACTTTTTGGACATGAAAGGGGAGCTTTTACAGGAGCAACTGTAAGCAGAAAAGGACGTTTTCTATTAGCGGATAAAGGCACTATCTTTTTGGATGAAATAGGAGAGTTACCTTTGGATTTACAGCCTAAACTTTTACGGATAATTCAGGAAGGTGAATTTGATCCGGTAGGAAGTTCTGAAACAATTAAGGTGGATGTACGTATTATTGCTGCAACACATAGAGATTTGTTTAAGCACGCTAATGAAGGTAAATTCAGAGAAGATTTATATTATCGATTAAATGTGTTCCCTGTTGACGTTCCTGCACTACGAGATAGAGGAAACGATACCTGCTTGATTGCAGAACAAATGATTCAACAATTTTCGGCAAAACTTAATAAACCAGCTATTGCTCTATCAGATGCAGATAGGTTGTTATTATCTTCTTACCATTGGCCGGGAAATGTACGCGAACTTCAAAACCTGGTAGAACGAGCTGTTATTGTGTCTCAAAACGGAAAAATTAATTGGAGCACTATTATTCCTGTTTCATCACATGATGCTAATACTGATATTAAAGTTGAAGAAGAAAGAATACTGACTTCTCAAGAATTGATCAAACTGGAAAAAGAAAATATTTTAAGGGCTCTTAGACAAACAAAATGGAAAATTTCCGGTAAAAATGGAGCTGCTCAGTTATTAAAATTACCTGCTACTACTTTAGCTTCTAAAATAAAAGCTTTGGGTATTGAACGCCCTGTCTGATGCTTAGAAATAAAAACTATTAAGAATCCAGATCATCAATTCTTATATTTTCTGTTATATCGAGCGCAGTCGAGATAAAAAGAAAACTTCTCAAAACTCACGAAATCTCATAAATTCACTAACGACATCTCGTTAAAATACGATATTCCGTTATATTATTTTTATTGCTTATTAAGTTTAAGTTATTGATAGTCAATTTTTTAAAATGTTTGGCATGACGAATGCATTAAACCAATCAAACAAAAAACAAATAATCTTTAAACTTTAAAAAAATGATTACAACAGCAAACATTAAGAACGGAGTAAATGTAAGTCAATTGGTAGAAACTATTGAACACATACAAGCACAACCGGATTTAGCAAAATTCGAATTCAGAACTAAAAACAATTGGATTACAGGAGGGCATTGTGTAAGTAGTATGAAAAGTTTTTATGGTGCAGGCCAGGAAGATACTACTCGTAAAGAAACTTTTACAATGGAATGTGACCACCCTAATGTATTATTAGGAGAAGACGAGGCGGCTACGCCGGCAGAAGTAGTATTACATGCCTTAGGATCTTGTTTAACCGGAGCGATGGTGTATCATGCCGCAGCAAATGGCATTGAGATTGAAAGCGCAGAATCTACATTAAAAGGTGGAGCAGATTTACACGGTTTTCTAGGGTTGAATCCTGAAATCAGAAAAGGATTTGACGGAATTACTGTTCAGTTAAAGGTCAAATCGGATGCAACAGCAGAACAATTAGAGAATTTAGCTAAATTTTCTCCAGTATTTGATATGCTTACAAATCCGACTCCGGTTTCAATAGAAATTGAAAAGTATTAAAAACAAAAAATGGCTGCTTAAAGAAAAATATAGCAGCCATTTTTTTCATTTCATCATTAAACAATCAAATCAAAAAACTGTAAACGCATCAAACTCCACAATGAAAAATCAAAAACACATTATAGTCAATGGAAATGAGGCAACAGCTCATATTGCATATCGAGTAAATGAGCTATGTACTATATATCCTATCACTCCATCTTCTGAAATGTCTGAATTAGTTGAAATGTGGAGTTCAAATCAACAACAAAATATATTTGGAGATGTACCTGTGACCTTCGAAATGCAGAGTGAAGCAGGAGTAGCTGGTGCAATGCACGGAGCACTTCAAACAGGGTCGTTAGTGACTACTTTTACAGCATCTCAAGGCTTATTATTAATGATGCCAAACATGTATAAAATAGCCGGAGAACTCACTCCAAATGTTATTCATGTTGCGACACGTTCTATTGCAACGCATGCACTTTCTGTTTTTGGTGACCACAGCGATATCATGGCTGTTAGAAATACGGGTTATGCTTTTTTAGGAGCAGCATCTGTTCAGGAAGCACATGATTTTGCATTAATTGCTCAAGCCGCAACCTTAGCATCCCGTATACCCTTTGTGCATTTTTTTGACGGATTCAGAACCTCTCATGAAATATCTAAGATTGAATTGATTTCCGATGAAATTATTTCAGCAATGATCAATAAGAACCTGGTTCGTAAACATCGTGAAAACGCTTTAAATCCTAACAATCCGGTTATAAGAGGGACATCGCAAGGGCCAGATGTCTTTTTTCAAAGCCGAGAAGCAGTCAATTCTTTTTATGATAGATGCCCGGGTATTGTACAAGACCAGATGGATTTATTTGCAAACTTAACAGGTAGACAATATAAACTCTTTGATTATGTTGGTCACTCTGAAGCAGAACAGGTGATAGTTTCTATGGCTTCATCTGTAGAAACCATCGAAGAAACTGTTCATCATTTAAATTCAAGAGGAGAGAAAACCGGATTGATAAAAGTACGGTTGTTCAGGCCTTTCAGTTCTAAACACCTTATTAATGCTTTACCTGAAAGTTGCAAATCTATTGCTGTTTTAGACAGAACAAAAGAACCTGGAGGAACAGGAGAACCTTTATATCTTGATGTTCTTCAATCGCTATTGAGCGAAAGAGAGAGATTTGACCGTTTTCCCAAAGTAGTCGGTGGGCGTTATGGCTTATCGTCTAAAGAGTTTACACCGGGAATGGTAAAAGGAATAATCAAAAATTTAAAACAAGAACAGCCTAAGAATAATTTTACAATCGGAATAAATGATGATATTACTAACCTGAGCCTGGAGTATTCAAATGATTTTCAATTTCAGAATAAATATTACCAGGCACAATTTTATGAACTGAAATCAGATAAAACACAGATAAGTTTTAATAATGTATTGCAATTATTTAATGATAAACCCCATAACTATGTTCAAGGGTATATAGAATGTGATTATAAGAAATTTGATGCTTTGAGCGTAGCACATATGAGAATAGCTTCTAAACCTGTTAAGGCACCGTATTTAATTTCTGATGCCGACTTTATAGCTTGTAATAAAATAAGTGACGTGATTTTGCAGAACTTAAAATCAAGAGGGACATTATTAGTCGATTCATCTTTAAACGCTTCATCGTTTTGGGAAATGCTGCCAATGGTACATCAAGAAATAATTCAGGAAAAAAAGATTCAGCTTCATATAGTAAACACCAAGGAGTTAGCAGAAAGTTATTTAGTCAAAACATATGCTATTTCAGCTTTACATACCTGTTTTCTAATTTTAAAAAATAGGATAGATGATTGTGAAATTTTCTCAGAAATAAAACAAGCTATTAAAGAAGTAGGCATTACTACGGCCAAAGAAGAGAAAACCCCGGCGATTGACCTTAAAACCACCTTTGCTGATACTTTATTGGGAAAACTTATGGATGGAAAAGGCAATGATTTTCCGGTAAGTGCTCTTCCGGTTGATGGTACATTTCTTAATAATACATCAAAATTTAACCCCCCTCGGGGAGGTATAGAATTACCAGAATGGAACACAGATTTATGCGTGCAATGTGGTGCTTGTAGTATGGCATGCCCCCAGGCTTCTTTGCGAATAAAGGCTTATAATGATAATTACCTGTCTAAAGCTCCTTCAACTTTAAAGTCTGTCAAATCAATAGAACCCGATTGGGACATTGATTTGCTGAATTATACAATTCAAATACACCCGGAACACTGTACTTCTTGTAATAATTGTGTAGATGCATGCCCTGTAAAAGCATTAAAAATGACTGATAAATCTAGCGTGATAGCTATTGAAAAAAAGAACTGGGATTATTTTGAATCAATACCGGAATTGGATAGGTCGAAAATTGATAACACTAAAGTAAGTCAGCAACAATTACAAGAACCTTTATTTAAATACGCAATGGGGGTTGATGGTTGTGGTGAAGCTCCATACCTAAAATTACTCTCACAATTATTTGGAGACAGGGCGTTAATAGCTAATGCAACAGGAGCCAGTTCTATTTTTGGCGGAGCATTACCAACCACTCCATGGTCGGAGAATAAGAAGGGTAGAGGACCCGCATGGTCAAACTCCCTATTTGAAGATAATGCAGAATTTGGATTAGGATATCGTTTGTCTATAGATCATCAATACAAACAAGCACAAAGTCTTTTAAAAAAATTAATGAATAGACTGAATTTTGATTTAGTATATAATATTATCAATGCAAAACAAAAAACAGAACAACAGGTTAATGAGCAACGGACCAGGATAGAACAACTGAAAATCGAATTAAAAAAAATAAATTCATCAAATGCAAATCAGTTATTAAGTATAGTTGATAACCTGGTTAAAAAGAGTATATGGATCGTAGGAGGAGATGGATGGGCATATGACATTGGATATGGCGGATTGGATCATGTAATAGCTTCTGGTAAAAATGTGAACATTCTTGTGTTAGACAATGAAGTGTATTCTAATACTGGCGGACAAATGTCTAAGGCTACGCCTTTTGGAGCCATGGCAAAATTTGCCGCTGACGGAAAGCAAAAACAAAAAAAAGATTTAGGCTTATTAGCGATGACTTATAGTGATGTATATGTAGCATCTGTTGCTATTGGAGCAGACCAGGAACAAACACTAAAAGCTTTCATAGAAGCAGAACAATACGATGGCCCTTCAATAATTATAGCTTATAGTCATAGCCCTTCTCATGGTATAGATATGAAGAATCCGGGTCAGTATCATAAAGCGGCAGTAAACTCGGGGCAATGGTTATTGTATAGAAATAATCCTGAAAGAATAGAAAAAGAGTTGAATCCACTACAGTTAGATTCGGATAAACCGAGTATTAAAATTGTAGAGTATCTAAAAATGGAAAAACGTTTTGTAAAACTCTTTGAACAGGATAGAACAGCATTTGAAAATTTAATGAAACAGTTACAGCATCAGGTTGATAAGAGATTTGATACGTATTTGAGAAATTCTGCTTCAGAGTTAATTCATAAAAATTATGAAGGTATAACCGGATAATCAGAACGATTGATTTTTAGGGTAGTGAATAATCTTCCCAATCTTTTTTAAGCTGATTGTAAATAACCTTTCCTGTGTAAAATTTTAGTCGATATTTTAGGAAGAGTTTATCATTGGCCTTCATTAAATGTGGGTCATTAAAAATTGGAGCAGGCCCCAGATAGTATAAAGGAGCATCTCTATCAGTAGTAACATACCAGGGAGTAGGATGATTATAGTTTTTAGGATGATCGAAAATTGCTGTGCCTATAGTGTTATTATTGACATCTTTCAATCCGTAATATGCCCATGCATTTGATTTTCCATGCCCTAATGTTGTCGATCCATCTGCATATATAAAACTTGATGGTGTTAAATTATTATTGAATCTAACTGATAAACCTGTATATCCTCCCCAATCTTTTCCATTTCTTTCATGAGGTAAAGGCGTTCTGTCTAATCGTACAGTTTCTGCTATTGCAGTAAAGTTAAAAGCATAATCTATAGTGAATGCACTATTTTCATCGGGAGCAGAAACTTTGATTGTTCTTTTTTCTGTTAAAACATCAGGATTATTCAATTTATGATAAGCAATATCCAACTCAAAAATACATGAGTAATTCTTTCCTTTTTTTATTTTTAAGCTTCGTAGTTCAGTTTGACCGTCATAATGCCATGGTTTTGATCCTTCAGATTGATTGTATTCCCAGTAATTTACCCCATTAATAAACTTCCACGAATGCCATATGCCTAAGTGCCACGGATGATCTTTTGGACTAAGTTCACTAAGAGTGATATTATTAATATTTATTGGATGAAAATATGGTTTCCCTTTTTTTGTTTTGAAATTGTACTGCCAGATGAGGTTTTCATGACGGTATAAAGCAATAGATGTATCAGTTTCATGCCATCGATGATTGATAACTTTATTGAGATCATTGTTTCTATTGTTGACCAATTTAAAATTGTTATTTGATGTATTGCATGAAGAGATTAGCAATAAAATTGTTATACCTAACTGAAATTTATAGATAGTTGTTTTAAAAAAAACTTTCATACGTAAAGGTGTAAAACAAGATATAATTTTTATACTATACTTGTTCAATAATTAATAATTTTGACGTCAGATATTTAAAATCATTACCATGACAGATGTACAAAGTTTAATTCCCGAACAAGTTGTTCAGCACAATTTGGATTGTTATAACAACAAAGATATAGAAGGATTTATGACTTCTTTGAGTGACAATATTGAGCTTTATAATTTTGCTGAAGATAAACCTGTTATGGTTGGATTAGATGCTTTTAAAGAGTTTTATGGAGAATTATTTAAACTTTCTCCTAATTTACACTCAACTGTGGTGAATCGGATTGTTTTTGATAATAAAGTCATAGATCATGAAACCATTATTGGGAGAAAAGGATCAGATACTGCTATTGAATTGGTTATGATTTATGAAGTACAAGGCAAGAAAATCTCTAGAATGACTGTGCTTAGAGAGTAAATACATTTTTATTTTAAAGAAAGCGAAGTTAAAACTTCTGTATTAATTAAGATACTCCATAGTTTACAATTTGAGAAAGATATAAATTTTACTTAAACAATGAAGAGAAGAAAGTTATTAATGATTCCTGGTCCTATAGAATTTGAACCAGAAGTAATGCAAGCTATGTCTATACCTACAACTAGTCATGTAGCTCCGGATTTTATAACGTCTTTTAAGAATGCCCTGGAAATGATGAAAAAAGTATGGCTGGCACCATCTGGCCAACCTTTTATTATAGCAGGAACCGGTACTTTGGCAATGGACATGGCAGGAGCGAATTTAATAGAACCGGGAGATAATGCATTAGTAATTTCTACAGGATATTTTGGGGAGCGTTATTTTGAATTATTGAAAAGATATGGTGCTAATGTTGATATTCTAAGTGCTGAAGTTGGCAATATTGTGCCAATGGAACAAATAGATGAACAGCTCAGTAAAAAGAATTATAAATTGCTTACATTCACACATGTGGATACCTCTACTGCAGTATTAAACGATGCAAAGTCTATTGGTCAATTAGGGCAAAAACATAATGTTTTAACTATTCTGGATGGGGTTTGTTCTGTTGCAGGAGAAGAAATCAGGCAAGAAGAGTGGGGGATAGATGTTGTATTGACAGCTTCTCAAAAAGCAATTGGAGTTCCTCCGGGTTTAGCATTATTGGTAGCTTCCGGAAAAGCAATGGATACATGGAGAAATAGAAAAACTCCCGTAAGAAATTATTATGCAGATTGGGAAAACTGGCTTCCAATTATGGAGGCATACTCAAATGAAAAACCTTCTTATTTTGGTACACCGGCAGTTAATTTAGTACAGGCATTAGAAGTAAGCTTACGCTTAATATTAGAAGAAGGTATGGAGAACAGGTTTTTGAGGCATCAAAAAACGGGAATCGCTTTTAGAGCAGCTATGGACGCTTTAAATATTGATATTCTTCCTGTGAATAATAAAATAGCTGCCAATACCTTGACAGGAGCCTATTATCCAAAAGAAATTAATGGTAATGAATTATTAGCTGCTATTGGAAAGGCAGGAGTGATTACAGCCGGAGGCTTACTAAATGATTTAAAGACTACTTATTTTAGAATAGGGCATATGGGAGCTGTTAATCGTTCAGATTTACTGGCTACGATAAGTGCTATTGAGTACGGACTAGAATCAACCGGATATAAAATAGAAAAGGGAAGTGGTTTAAAAGCCGCTCAAGAAATTTTAAATAAACAATAGAATTTGTTATCAAAATTATAAAATGATACAAATTTGAATTTTTTGCTTTAATTACATACAGTATATTTAGATAATCATTGAGCCTGATATGTTATAATTTTTAACCTCTTAATATATTAGAACTCATGAAACAAATCTGTTTTTTAGCATTTTTACTTTTTAATCTTCAAGTAAATGCACAATCAAGTAAAATAAGAATAGCAGGAGAAATTGATGAAAATTTAAAGTTAGATGCTAGCTTAACTTTAAATAGTAATATTCCTATTACTTCAGATAAATTAAAAATATATAACCTGTCAGCAGGGAAAAATACTTTAAATCAACCTGCAATAATAATAAACTCTATTAGTGCAGGCGAAGAACAATTGAGATATGAGTTAGATGGAGATTGGATAAAACTGAAAGAAGTAAGTAAAATTGATAAGCTTACTATAAACTATACCTTAAGTTTAAAAGACATTTTTGACTGGAGAAAAACCATAGGTTATGCTATGTTCTCTTCTGCTAACAATAAATCATGTTGGTATCCTGATATTTACATTGAAGAGAGTAGGGAGTATAATAAAGATTTTGAAGTTGAACTTATTCATCCGGAAAAGCTAAAATTAATCACATCAGGCCGCCCGGAAATAACAAAACATAGTAATAGAAAGAATAAATCATTCTTTAAAGCTGATAGGGTACGTTGTTTTGCCTTAAATGTAGGAGAAGATTTTGTTTTAGAAACTATAAAAATAGGAGAAACAGAAGTTTTTTATTCATGCCCTAAAGAACTAGCCGAAACTTATGATTTTGTAGCAAATGAAGCTGTCAAAGCTATAAGTTGGTATATAGAAAAATATGGTTTTTTTCCAAAAAAATATATAGGGATAGCTATGGGGCACAAAAGATGGGGTGGAGGTTTTCCATCTGAAAACCTATTTTACATCCATAGAGGAAATTTAAAAAAAGATTATCTGCAATGGATTACTTCTCATGAATTAGGTCATTATTTTTGGGGGTATCATGTTTTATCTGAAGAGTTTTCCCCTTTAATGCTAGCTAATGGTATATGGATAGACCATTTATATTTGTCCGAAGCGTATGGACTTTCTTTAGAAGATACTTGGAATACAGGAGCTCACAGAGCAGACATGATGGGAAGGTATATAGAATCTTTTCTTTCTAATGTTGAACAAAAAATCGGATTGACAAGTCAGGAACAAGATGAATTAGATTTCGATTATAATAGCAAAATTGCACATGGGAAAGCTTCATTGGGTATTTATCTTCTTTCTCGTGAAATAGGTTTTGATAACTTTTTAAGAATACAAAAAGAGTTATTAAATAAATATCATAATAAGTATTTATCTACTCAATCTTTTATTGATTATTGTGTTTCAGAAGGCTGGGATTTTGCAGAAACTTTTATGAATCAGTGGTCAAAAAGAAATGCGATTATAGAATATGATTTAAGGAATATTTCTATAGAAAAGAAAAATGAAAACTGGCATTATTCCTTTGAAATTTATAAAAAAGGAACGGTAGATTATCCGATAGAAATTGAAGTAAAGGATGAAGATCAAAATAGATATGAACATAAAACTAAAGCTAAACTAGGTATAAGAAAAGAGATTATTTCAGGAGTTTCGAAAAAGAAACCTATAATATTTAACCTGGACCCTAAAGGAATTGTTCCTATGTGGAATAGTAGTCATCCTGCAATACAAAGAAATTACATTCTAGCATTAAATAGAGCAGGACATACTAATGTTGCAAGAGAATTGGCAATATCTTTTCTGAAAAAATTTCCAGATGATAAAAGAGTTAAAGCTATTTTTTAATGATTCATTTGTTTGTATTTATAAGTTGATCGATGGGATAAGAAAGTTTATTACTTTGGAGAAGATATAAAAAGAATAAAAGCAGAGAGTATAAGAGTATTATATAATATCTAATATTTTTAAATTTAAAAACAATCTAGATGATTGGTTTTTTTGCTCCTTTATTTTTAGTTTTTCGGGAATTTTCCCATTTCGTTTATTTGATATGAACTTATTTTTATTCTGAATCTTGAAATTTCAGGATAATTTGTTTCGCATATACGAGCATTATACCAATATTTATTAAAGATACTATGGGCTAGATTGATAATTTATATCTTAAATTGGTTATAATAAATAACTTAATACTACCTATATGCATTAAATACTTGTTTTAATTTTGCTTGAAATTCTTTACTGGATGGCTTCGGAAAATCTTTATTTATAATTTCTCCATCTGGACTTATCAATACATATTGAGGTGTCGTTGTTCTAAAATTCAAAGCACCATCTTCTTTTTTAAATTGTTTGATATTTAAGTTAAAGATAGGGTTACTATAAGTGTATCCTCCAAAATAATGAGGAACTTCTATTTTATACTTTTTTGCACTTGCTCTGTAACGTTTAAACTTGTTATCAACTGAAACGGCTATGACATTAATAGTGTCTCGGTTTTTTCTATAAAATTCTGCCAGAGCAGGAAATTCCTTTATACAAGGACCACATCCGGTAGACCAAAAATCTATAAGCAACCATTTGCCTTTAAATTTGTTATAAGATACCTTATTTTCTTGTGCATCTATTACATAAGCTTTTTCGGCATTTATAAACTTGTTCTCTTTTACCTCTTCAAGCTTTTCAAGTGCATATGTTATAGCTTTTTGATCATTAGTCTGTGCATTGCAACTTATATGTAGCATACACATGAATATTAATATTAAATAATTATAAAATTTCATTTTTTTGTTTTTTAAAGTAAACCTGATATATCATAGGAAAAAATAGAAAAGCTGTAAAAATAGCATAGAAAGGCCCCGGATCGAATAAACCGGAAGCTGCCGGCGGAATGGGGAACTCAATAGTATTTACAATAAGCCCTCCGGCTCCGATTAATACTCCTGGAATTACTAACCATTTCGGATAAAAATTCTGCCTTAGCATAGCAAACGCTATAAAAATTGTTGCGGTAGAAACCAATACATCAAAAGTATAGTCAAATCCTAGCTGTGTAAGATTTCCTAATTTATGTGTTTTTTGGATAATTTCTTTTGAGACTTCGTTCTCTATCTCATTATAACCTCTGCCGATTGTAAAAACTGATTTTTGAACAACATTTGTTATCAGTACTGCCAAGCCTGCAAGTATATGGAAAACTATGGCTAAAAAATTATAAAAACTATTACCGTATTGTTTTATAAATAAGTATAAACCGATATAGGAAATTATAAATCCAGGCCCAAAAATTATTTCCAAAACATAATTCCACCAACGGTAACCATGAGTACTAATCATTAAGGGATATACTATAAACATAATGATACCGGTTATACAACAAAATTTAATCGCAAAATCTATTTCTTTCTTGTCCATAGTATAAATTTGTTTATGGCACAAAGAAAATCGTTAATTCAAAATGATTTCAATATTTGCTAGGTGTTGTGATACAAAACTGCATGATGGGATGAAATGCTATGTATAGTGTAGAGTATTCCAGTACTTCTTAAAATCTGTAACGTAGGTTCTACTGATTCGAAGTTCAATATTCTTTACATTTAATATTATTGTACCTCCTTGACTGTTTATATCTACGTTTTTTATTGCATTTATATTTACAATAATTCCTCTATGAATTCTAAAAAAGGGTAATGATAAGGTAGCTTCAAAGTAAGACAAACTTCCTCTTAAAATTTTACTCTGCAACCCTTCTTTATTTTTGAAATATATAGTGGTGTAGTTCTCATCACTTTTTAGATACAATATTTGTTTTTGAGGAAGTTTTAAATACTCAGGGTTTTTATCTTTTGACTTAAATGCGATTTCCTTTGATTTTACCGATGATTTATTAAAGCTATACAACAATACTACTATAAATGCAAAAGGAATTACTCCTATGACTAAGACACGGTAGAGTACTATAAAAAAGGAAGCTAAAGATGTGTTGTTAAAGCCTACCCATAATGTTTTACAAGCAAATATGGCAATGGTGATAATAAAAAGTTCAATAAAATACCAAAAAACAGGTGTGTATATAGATTTTGGTAAAAGCCTTTTAAAGATATACTTAATATATCTCTCTGATAAATAGAAAGAAATTGATGCGGTAAAAGCATAGGTTAAAACCCGTATAATCCCAGATAAAAAATAACCATGCTTAATATCCCCAAATGGCTCAAAAATAAAGAGGATGAAAAAAGTAAGAATAAAAATGGATACAGCTAATTTAAATAATAGACTGTCATTTTTTATAAAGTTAATTTGTATTCTCAAATTATATTTTTCTACTAAAATAATAGTATTGTAGTTATGGTGAATATTTTTTAGTTATAAAGTCGATAACATTACTTTTAAAGTTTTTTGAACTTATATATTTTTCATTGAAAGATTCGAAATCAGATTTTTTGATACCACTCTCTATGGCAGCTTCTTTAAAATCTTTTAATGTTAACGATTTTCTATTGGCTTTTTTTAATAGCGATACCATTATTTTATTTGTTTTTTCTTTACTAAAAGTATCCTGGAAACATTGTAATATTAATGGGCCCAGAGAATATCTGTATAAATCATCTATTTCGTCTTTATCAACTATTTCTGTTAAAGGTTTAAAATTTTTATCCGATAATCTTTTCGTTTTAAATAATAATACTTTTGGTAAGTACTCTTTATCACACAAATCGCTGGCAACGCTAAAAGATAAATATTCAGGAAAACTCTCTAACCAAAACCATTTCAACTTGCCTGAATTAACATTGGTTGAAAAGTAGTTATGAGCAAATTCATGTGCAAAATACCTTATATTATTATCATCAAAGCGTTTGTTTTCTTTTACCAATGTATTGAAATTTAATCCTGTGAAAGCAAATGACGGATATACGTTGAATCCCCAACTACTACCTGCTCTTCGTTTATTTACAGCTTTATGGTTGAGTAGGTAAATATTATCTGTAAATTTTTGCTTCAATTTTTCAGAAAGTGATGCCTTAATAATTTCGATATTATTAAAGATCAATTCTGCATTTTGACTGGTAACGTCAGCGTTTAGGATATAATCGCCATTATTATCAATAAAACTATAATTCCCGGCGAATAAAAATAATGGTACTTGCTTTTTTGAAACAAATCTTGATTTAGTTTCCTTCTTAGGTGCACTTCCGTTAATAAAAATACTTGTAGAGTCAGTATTTGTAGTGCCAATAATTGATACCTCTATATCATATGTGTAACTATTAAAAAGTTTATCAGCATCCACATCGTAAATAACGGGATACCATTTGGTTTGCTCTGTAGCTCTTAAGGTCTGATTATTAATAGCTATTAAACCTTTAAAATCAAAGACATTATATTCATTTTCATATTTAGGAAATGCGCCAACATAAGATACTTCGAATGCTCTGGGTAAGTCTATCTTATTTCTTTTTGAATCGCTAAAATGATATCCTAAAGCCTCACCCTGTACAAATGGGGCATAATAACCATTATAATGAAGTGTAGTATTGTCTTCATTTTTAAAATGTTTGATATTAAACCCTTTATTGAGTAAAACTTTATAATTTTCTACATTTGGCAGGTTAATCAGTTTAAAATCACAAGCAATTAAACCCGTATTTAAATTAATAGCTACTTGGCCAGAAAGATGTGTTTGCCCTTTAGCATTAAAACTGTTTAATGTTATTAAGACGAAGAGTAAATAACCAACGAGATACTTCATGTTTTTTAATTTGAGTTTAATGACTTAAATGCTTTTTTATTTTACCATAGATTGTTTTGAATATTCTTTTAATCTTACTTTCATTGTGTTTCTCAATATTATATGAGATATGATTAACCTGGTTGATTTATATATTCTCTCTTTTAAAAGAAGTTAATATATAACACAAAGAAAGTTTCCAGCTTAAAAGAAATACGATGTTTTTAGTTTATTGTGATGAAAAACTATATAATGGGATGAAACACTATATAAGCATTATGTTCAAAACTTCATTTAAATTTCATACGAGAAACTAACATTTCAAATTTAATTCTATTTATTGTTGCTTATTATTTTTTTAAGTCTCATTAATATTTTTGAAACTAGTTCAGAGATTTATGCCAAAAAGAAATACTATTTATATTTCAGGACTACTACAGTATTATTAAATAATGTATTTGCTATATATCTTGATGTGTACAGGGGTTGAATACTTTCCTATTGCTTGGTAGTTATGGAGTCCACTTTTCGGAAGAATTTTATAAAATCTTCACATGAATAAGAGTTTTGGACTTTATTTTCTATAAAATTTTTCTTGTATATCTTATCTTTGAAAGAGTTCAAATCTATTACAATAATTATTAAACAAAGGACTGATAAGAATGAATTTTTCATAAGATTTTAAAATGCAACTAGAAGTACTATGTAAATAGTTTTAAAAGAATAATATTATTTACATCTAGTAATAATCTATTCTGCTTAATCTAATTATCAGTATAATCAACTCATATTAATATTTATGAATATCTGAATCAACTTTCATCCTCTCTAATAATGAAAAATTATCAATCATTTCATTAATTTTTTTGTCAAATGCATTAATTAAAATAAGTTGTGTTTTATCTTTGAGCAGTGTATTATAAATGAAATTAACTCTATAATCTAAAGGAATATTAACTTCAGAGAATACCTTTTTAATATCATCTATGATTTTTTTGTGATTTCTATCTACAAGGATAATTTTTGTAAGTGTAATATCTTTCCATTTTTTTAATTTTTCAATGGTAATTGGCTCATGATTATCATAAATATTTCCATACCTGAATTTAGACCTTAGATATTCAACATGCGATTTTTCGTTTGCAAGTATAGTATGATATGTCATTAAGTTCTCTGGTTCTCCTAACCATCCGAAAAAATTGCTTTCATATTTCTTAATATAGATGTTAATATAATTGGAATCTATAGTTTTATTCCCATTCAAATACCCTTCAGTTAAATCACTCATTTCCTTAGCCATTAAATCGATGTATTTATGGAAATACCATGAACCCTTATCTATGTGTCCAGCAATCTGTTTGTATACAACACCATTCCCTATGGCTGTAGCTGTAGCTTCATCAAACAAAAGTTTTGCATATAAAGCCCCTTTTGAAATATGACTTTTAAATGCCTCATTAATTTCTTTTCTTGTTTCTTCTTTAGAATTGTAATACAAAAGATGAGAGACCTCGTGTACAATTACAGAAAGTAACGTTGAGAAATCATTATATGTATCCGGAATGCCACTAGTTACAGTATTTCCATAAGTTTTCGCCTTAAATCCTAATGCATTCGGAATAGGATAAAAAGTGATGATTAACGGAGATTTATTATTCCAATAGCTATTAAAAAATGTTTTAACCTTGGTAAATAGTGCCGAAACATTTTTCTCCTTTACTAACTTATCAATAGTACTTAGTTGATTAATAAAATTAGCTTTTGAAGGTCTATAAACTAACTCATCATAGATAGGTTCAAAATGTTGCAATAAAAAAATGAGTTTATCAAGTATTTTATCTGAGAATAATCCTATAGCAAGATTTCGAATATCTCCCCAAGTGTCATTTTTGATAATGATAGATTTGAAGTAACGTGTAGATTTAAACCCATTCTTAGAAAAATACCAATTTAAATTTTTAAAGTCTTCTATATATCTATTATTCTCAGATGTATTATAATTTGATTTACCGAACAGGGTTTTGAATTCATTTTCATCATTTTCCGATAAGTTTTCTAAAAAAATTAATACGGCATTTTTTTTGGAAAATTTTACTTGTATCTCAATCTCTTGTGAATAAACAAATAATCCACTAAAAAGTAAAAATATTATTATAGTGCTTTTTAGTATTTTGATTTTTTTAATCATAATTAGGAATTATCTCAATTAATTTAAAATTCATAGCTTTAAATATAATATGGATGTTCATAGAACGGAAAAATATTATGTTGATGCTTGAAAAATGATGTCATAAAATCTAATTATGGTTTAATTTTTAGTTATAATGCAACTAGAATTATCTATTAATAATATTTACTGATATAATTATTGTATAGGAATATATATTTCTGTTTTTAACTTATCTTCATCAGATACTCTTTCAGGGTTATTAATATACTTTTCTCTAACAGGTTCACTTCTTAATTTATAGTCATTATTAAACAACCATTCTCTGAATATATAATCATAAACATTAGATAAATACTTATAACTACCCGTATAATGAAACATTGCGAACTTCCCCCCTTTTAAGGTTTTTTGATCAACTCCCGATTCTTGTTCAACACTCGCCTTTTTATGGATTACAAGACAAGCATCATATCTTATTTTATCTACTTCTGTTGTTTTCGGATCATCATAAGGAAGTCCTATGTGCTCTATACCTGCAGTAAATAATTTCTGATTCTTTACAACCGACCATAGATTTTTCCAACACCCATTAAAATCTAAAGTACTATACTCTCCATACATAGTAATATAGATGCATTCCTTATCATCAAGATTAAGAATTTTGGCTTTTTTAATTTTTAAATTCAATTTCATATTGTTACTGTATTTTGTTGTTACTTTTCTTCCGTTTCTGTAATCTGTTGGGGATATACCAAAATGTTTTTTAAATTGTTTTGAAAATGAAGTTGGTGTTTCATATCCAACATCAAAAGCAATTTCTTCAACCTTATCTTCTGTATTAATTATAAGGCCTGCAGCTCTTTCTAATCTCTTTCTTACGATGTAGTGACCAATAGGTTCATTAAGTAGAGCTCTCAATACCCTGTGAAAATGAAAAGGTGATATATTACATAAAGACGCTAACTTCTCAATTTGAATTTTACTATTTAAATTGTCATTAATATAATTTGTAACAATCTTTAGATTTTTTTTATAATGACTGTTTAAAATTTCTTTATTCTTCATTGTAATTCCTTTCTTTTATTAATTCTGACATTAATGTAAAAATATGACAAGTATGTATTAATGCTCATTTCCAATCTTGCTTTTAAATTATTTCTAAATAAAAATTCTCGACTTGTTAATCATTACATAGAAATTAATAAACTTAAAATCAGAGGAGATGAGAATATTATTTTTAAATCATCTTAAGATCAAGATTTTTGTCAGTTAAAAATTTCATGAGATACTAAAATTTATATGGAAAAAATAAATCTTGATACTCTTGATGTAAGAGTTTATGGAAAAAGTCAATTAATGATTAATGAAGGTCAAATAGATAAGCAATACTTCAGAACTTTTAAAGAAAGGAAAATTGATATGCGCAATATAAAGAATGATTTTATAAAGATCATCTCATTTGGAGATAGTGTTTTTAAATTGTATGTATAAGGAAACTTAAAAGGAATATCATTAGGGGATACTAGTATAATATATAATTGCAATCCTAAATTGGATAAAGGATTTATTATAGGTGAAGCAATCATTAAAAAAATATAATAGCTTCTGTATTCAATTAATAGAATTGATAGGGATACATAAAGTAATACACTCCTATTTATGGGAAATATAAGAGAAGTGTTACAAATACGGGACAATTATTTTAAAAACGAGCTATTACTATGTGAAATTACCGTCTCGAATCGCTAAATTGTTTATAGTTACTTCCCAATACAAAAATTAGCAAATATATTCCCCAGAAGATCATCACTACTGATTTCACCGGTAATTTCTCCAAAATGATATAAGGCCTGGCGAATGTCTATAGCTAATAAATCGCCCGAAATACCTAATTCCATCCCTTGCTGTACTTTTTCAATTTCTTCCAGGGATTTTAAAAGCGAATCGTAATGGCGGGAATTCGTAACAATAGTATCATTATTTCTTAGAGCCCCGGTATTTACAAATTCCAGTAGTTTGCTTTTAAGTTCTTCCACACCCTCTCCAGTTTTAGCAGACAATAGAAATAGATCCGGAGCCTGAGATTTGAGATTTGAGATTTGAGACTTATCGGTTAAATCTATTTTATTAGCAATAGTAATAAGTGGTTTTTGCGGATATTTATTTTTGATTTTAGCAATCTCTGTTTGTAAAATACTTGTATTATCAGCAGATAGTTGCGAGCCATCAACCAAATAAACAACTACCTGAGCCTGGTCGATTTTTTCAAAAGTTTTTTTGATACCTATATTTTCTACTACGTCTTGTGTATCTCGTATCCCAGCTGTATCAATAAATCTAAAACCAATTCCTCCAATTGTAATCTCATCCTCAATAGCATCTCGTGTGGTACCTGCAATGTCACTTACAATAGCACGTTCTTCATTTAATAAGGCATTTAGCAAAGTTGATTTTCCAACATTGGGTTCCCCCACAATAGCAATCGGAATTCCGTTTTTAATCACATTTCCAACAGCGAATGAATCAATAAGACGCTTTAAAACTCTTTGAATCCTGTTTAATAATTCTTTAAACTGACTCCTGTCTGCAAACTCAACATCTTCTTCGGCAAAATCAAGTTCCAATTCAATTAAAGAAGCAAAATTGAGTAATTCGTCTCTTAATTTTTTTATTTCATTGCTAAATCCGCCACGCATTTGTTGCATGGCAATTTGATGCGAAGCTTCATTATCTGAAGCAATAAGATCTGCAACTGCTTCTGCCTGACTTAAATCTAATTTTCCATTAAGAAATGCCTGGAGTGTAAACTCTCCCGCATTTGCCATCCTGCAGCCGTTTTTAAGAAACAATTGAATGATTTCCTGTTGAATATAATTTGACCCGTGGCATGATATTTCAACAACATTTTCTCCCGTATAAGAATTAGGACCTTTAAAAATAGAAAGAAGCACTTCGTCAATAACCCGTTCATTCTCTATAATATGTCCTAAATGTATAGTATGACTTTTTTGAGTTAAAAGTTCTTTCTTCCCAACCGGTTTAAAAAAACGTGATGCTAATTGGATAGCATCATCACCTGAAATCCTAATGACAGCTATAGCCCCTGCTCCCGGAGGTGTTGCTAATGCTATTATAGAGTCTTTTGAAATCATTGATCATTTTTAATACTGCAAAAATAACAATCCTTAAAACAACTGTAACAAAAAGTGTAAATCATCTACTTATAGATAGACAATTTATTGTTTGTTATGAATACACTAAAACTAGCCAAACCAGGATTAATCACTTACGGATTACCATTGTTTATTATTTTATCATCCGTAAGTTTAGCTATGAGTCCGTTGTTAAAAAAAATTCCGGAATTAGCCATAGGAATTACATATGATCTAACATTAATAACTCCATTGGTCTATTTGTTTTTGATTTGGAAAAAGAAAACACCAAATATTACGGCCATACCATTTTTTGTGATAGGTGTATTGTTAGCTACTTTTTTAATTCCAAGTCAGGAACAGTTTCATTTGAATCTTATAAAAACATATGTAGCACCTTTAGTACCACTAACAGTCGTTTCAATAGTAGTTTATAAAGTTTATCAGGAATTAATATCAATTAAAGCTGATTCGATCAAAATAGAAGATAAATATTTATTGTTTAAGAGAATTTCGAAAGCTGTAGTGCCTAATGCCAGAGTTGCCAGAGTAATGGCATCTGAAGCAGCGTTAATCTATTACAGTATCTTTTCATGGAAATCACGAAAAGTTACCAAAGATCAGTTTACTAATTACAAAGAGAGTGGAGTGATATCTTTACTTTTGGGACTCATTCTTGTCATTATCATTGAAACCTTTGTATTGCATGCATTGCTTATTGAATGGAATGAAATAGTAGCCTGGATATTTACTTTGAGTAGTATTTATGTAATCTTTCAGATCATAGGACATTTAAAAGCATTAGTAAGAAGGCTTTCAGAAATAAAAGAAGATCGTTTGATATTCAAAAACGGACTCTTGGGAGATATTAATATTCGCTTAGATGAAATAGAATATATAGAAATGACTACTAAAGAAGTGGAGAGCGATAAAAAAGTAGCTTATCTGACCCTGTCTAAAGGAATTGATAATCATAATGTGGTAATTTATTTTAATAGGACACAACAAGTGGAAAAGATATACGGTACAGTAAAAGAATGTGAGATATTATTATTACATGTAGATAATAAAGACAGGTTTGTAAATAGAATTAATGAATGTATAGCAATCAATCAAAAATCAAATATAAAATGAGAGAAGATAGACAACTTTTAGTCGTAACACACTTAACACAATTATTGGACCTGATCACAGGTTTTGGAGGATTTATAGTACCTCTTATATTATGGATAACACAAAGAGATAAAATTCTTATGATGGATGAGCATGGAAAATCTATTATGAATTTTCAGTTAAGCATGTTCATTTATGCAATTATCTGTATTCCATTAATTTTTCTATTCGGATTGGGAATTCTTGGACTTATTATAATCGGAATTATCTGTTTTGTATTCCCGATAGTCAATGCGGTAAAAGCCAGTAATGGAGAAAGGCCAAACTATCCTTTATCAATCAAAATTGTATAATTATCACCAAAACTAAATACAACCAAAAACAAAAAACCGCTCTATTAAAATAGAACGGTTTTTTTATACCTTGGAGCTAGCATTGCTATTAAAACACTTAAAAAAGTCTAGTTATTAAGCATAACAGGCATTACGAGCATAATTACATGCTCTCCTTCATCTAATCCATCGATAGGAGTTAGTATCCCGGCTCTGTTAGGTAAACTCATTTCCAACGAAATTTCATCAGAATTTAAGTTGTTTAGCATTTCTGTTAAAAAACGAGAATTGAAACCTATTTGCATATCGTCACCCTGATAATCACAGGTTAATCGTTCTTCTGCTTTATTGCTATAATCTATATCTTCTGCAGAAATATTGAGTTCTGCTCCTGCTATTTTTAAGCGTATTTGATGTGTAGTCTTATTTGAAAAGATACTAACACGTCTTACCGAATTTAAGAATTGCGTTCTGTCAATTGTCAATCTGTTAGGGTTCTCCTTAGGAATAACCGCTTCATAATTAGGATATTTTCCATCTATTAATCGGCAAATAAGTGTAGTGTTTTCAAATGAAAACTTGGCATTGCTATCATTGTATTCGATAGTAACTTCTGCTTCACTACCAGCTAAAATACCTTTTAAAAGATTAAGAGGTTTTTTAGGCATGATAAACTCTGCAGTTTGAGATGGAGTAATATCGTTTCTTTGATATTTAACTAATTTATGCGCATCAGTTGACACAAAAATTAAACCTTCTTGTGAGAACTGGAAAAATACTCCGCTCATCACCGGTCTTAAATCATCATTACCAGTTGCAAAAATCGTTTTATTGATAGCAGTGGCCAATACATCTCCGATCATTACTGTAGAACTCGGGTCTGCTAACTCTACTGCTTTAGGGAATTCTGCACCATCTGCATATGCCAAAGCATATTTACCGTGGTTAGAACTAATTTCTATAGTGTTATTATCTTCTACAACAAAAGTAAGAGGTTGTTCCGGGAATGTTTTAAGCGTATCCAGCAATAATCTGGCCGGAACAGCAATACTCCCTTCAGAATCTGAATCAACATCTAAAACCGCACTCATAGTGGTCTCCAGATCTGAAGCAGATACATTTAATTTACTTTTATTTAATTCGAATAGAAAATTATCTAAAATGGGAAGTGTGTTACTATTATTGATAACTCCCCCCAGAATTTGTAGTTGTTTTAATAAGTATGAACTTGAAACAATAAACTTCATCTAACGTATGATTTACTTGGTATTACAAATATATTTGAATTCAAGTTTTTAGCGAAAATAACTTATTAACATTTATGCACTAAACTTTCGCTTTCTGATCATACCAAAACCTAATGCAAATAATCCTAATAAAACAAGAGGAAGCCCTAAATTAAGCAGTTGCCAAGTTGATTTTTGTGCAACTACCTTTTCTTTATCTAAAAAAGGAATAGAAACCTCTTTAGAACGAATGTTTATAAGTCCGTTATCGTCCAGGAGATAATTCACACTATTCATCAAAAATTCCTTATTTCCAAAAGTACTGTTGGTCCATTTATCATACCCTAATTCTAATGGATTACCCTGGCGTAACTGATTTTTTATTAAATCTCCATCTGAGATAACAATCATTTTAGAAAGTTCTCCTTCTTCTTTTACATTATTAAGCTGAATTGGTTTTATCCTGTTTTTGTATACAGAAGAAAAATTACCTTCAAGAAGTACAGCAAGGTTTTGAGGCCCATCATTAAAAGTTTCTTTTGGTGGCGGATTAGAAATAATGCCTAAACTTACTTCTGTCGGACTTCCAATTTTTTTAGAAAGAGGAGAAGAACTCAGTAAAACTTGTTTTTTAATGTTGTTGGAGAGTGTATCAATAGCATTAGTAAATTGAAATCGCAATGCTTCTATATTGTTATTTATAGGATGATTATTCCCGGAAAATACCATAGGAGCGTACACCCAGGGAACCGGATTGTACTGGGAATCGTTTCCTTCACCTGTAGCCAAAACTATTTGTGTACAATAAATATCATTGATAAGCACCGGATTTATCCTTACCCCATAACTAAAAAACAAATCATTTAAGTTCAGATCTAGAGGAAACGCAAATGACCTTCCGCCTCCTGCATATAAGCTATCCATTTCTATAGCTACCTGATCTATCAACCAAAGAGATTTCCCCCCATTAATGACATATTGATCTAAAACATATTTTTCATTATCCGAAAAGGTTTCGGTAGGCTTTGCAATAATAGCTAAATCGTAGTTTTTAAGATCGTCTAATGTCTTTTGCGGGTTATTGGCTACAGAATCTAATGTAAACGGAGCAATATTATAGTATTCCTGTAACGATGTTAAAAAATCGGCAATATAAATATCGTCCAATTCTCCATTACCTTTTAAGATCGCAATAGAGTTTTTTTGTTTTAGAGTTAGTTTTGAAAACGCATCTGCAAATACGTATTCTAATTGCTGAATTGAATTTTGTACCCGTTGCTCACTATCGGCACCTATCTTGTTTTTTAATAAAGGAACCTTAACAGTTTTATCGTCCAGATTGGCCATTGCCCAGGGAAAAACAATCTCCTGAGAAACTTTCCCGCCTTCCTCAACCGTTACGCTGGCAGGTTTAAGTCCTAGCGCATTCAATTCGCCTACAATAGCATCTGCATTACTTTTATCCTCTAACGGATTTACAAATGTAAATTTGATATTACTGTTATACGAACTAAACTCTTCCAGTAACTGTCTGGTTTCTAACTGCAGTTTTTTAAATTCTGCAGGAAAATCACCTTGTAGCAAAACATCTATTATTACCGGAGAGTCTATTTTTTCTATGATGTCTTTAGTGGCTTGAGAAATAGTAAAACGTTTATCCTCAGTTAAATCAAAACGATGATATAATTTTGTTGCCAGAAAATTGGCAACAACGAGCAGAACAGCTACTATAGCTAATTGTTTAAACTGATTGCCTTTCATCACTTAGTACTTTTTTTTAATTGAAAAACGGTTAGATAGATAAAAAAAGTAGTCAGAGAAAGAAAATAAATTAAATCTCTGGTATCTATAACACCTCTGCCAATACTATCAAAATGCGCTTTCATTCCCAGGTTGGCAATCCATAAATCTATAGTATTAAAAACAGATAACCCCGAAATACCTTCAAACCCATAATAGATAAAGAAGCTGATAATTACAGCTATGATAAAAGCTACAATTTGGTTTTCTGATAGGGTAGAGGCAAAGGTTCCAATTGCGGTGTAGGCAGCGACTAAGAAGAATAAGCCAAAATAAGAACCTATAGTACTACCAGCATCAAAATTACCAACAGGATTACCAAGCTGATGTATGGTAACTACATAAAGGAGTGTAGGTAACAAAGCTAGAATTACAAGAACAAATGCTCCAAGATATTTTCCTAAAACAATATCCCAATGACTTAATGGTTTGGTTAAGATAAGCTCCAGAGTTCCCATTTTTCTTTCATCTGAGAAACTTTTCATAGTAATAGCCGGAATTAAAAAAAGGAGTACCCACGGTGCTAACTGAAAGAAAGCAGATAAATCTGCAAAACCAAAATCAAAAACATTAAAATCTCCCGAAAAGACCCAGAGAAAGAGTCCGTTTAAAATTAAAAAAACGGCAATGACCAGGTATCCTATTGAAGAAGAAAAAAAAGTGTTTATTTCTTTTCTGAGTATGGCTAACATATATGATTGTTTATTCTAAACTTGCTATTTTATCTACACTCCAGGCTTCCGGCTTGGCAGCAAACCAGGTTTTAGTAACTTTCCAAATGTTTTTGAATAAAGAAGAATTTCTATAATTTTCTAAATCATCTTCACTATCCCAATAACTATAAGTGAAAAAAACAGAAGGGTTCTCTTTATCCCTGTATAATTCTAAAAAACGACACCCGTTAAAGTTTCGTATCTGATTTTTATTTTTATCAAAATTAATAAGGAAATCATCTACTTTAGAACTGTCAAAAGTCAGTTTTACAATTCTTACTAACATGTATTTTATTCTTTTAAAAAGTTTACGGTAACTGTATCTCTAAAATCTAACCCAAAAAGACTATTAGCTCCACCAACAGTTAAAGGATTACTTTTGTAGATAGCCAATTCAATATATCCGGCAGTATTAAAAATGGCTAACTTTTTACCATCTTCTTCTCTTTTGCTTTTTTCAATATTAAAATTGATGGCATCGCTATAACGTTCATAAACTTTATTAAACTTATAACTTCGGGCTGTGATTTCATAATTTCTTCCTTTCCCGACACCATCAAAAAGCTTTCGGGTAATATTGGTAACTACATTGCCATAATTGTCAATGTAGAGCACACTACCAATAATTTGGTTTTTTTCATTGTTGATAACTGGTTTAAGTCCGACCAAATGTTTTATTTGTTGGATAGGTTTACCAATGACTTCAAGAGTTCCTCCTCTGGCGATATGTGCAGCTACCTTAACAAACACATCAAGCACAGGAAAGCTGGTTTGTATTTTATTGTGTATATTCACTTCAACGATCTTTTCGGCAACAAATTCAGAAGTAACTAAACACATAATTCCATTATCTGCACAAATGAAATAATGATCGTCTAGCTTTAAGGCTAAATGCTTGTTCTCCGGACTTAATTCTGCATCAACACCTATTATATGTATAGATCCTTTAGGAAAACTTTTATATGCATTCTTTATTAAATAAGAAGCTTCGGTAATGTTAAACGGACTTATGGTATGCGAGATATCAACAATCTTTACATTTTCCATTTCACTGTAGATGGCACCCTTTATTGCACCAACAAAGTGATCTTTTTCACCAAAATCTGTAGTTAATGTGATTATGGGCATTGAATTCTGTTGATATTTTTTTAAATTTAAAGAGTGTTTTTTACGTATGTTTGTTATGCAAATCTAATAAAACAAAAAGGGATAAACTAACTTAATTGTGTAGCTTTTGAATGAACTAATTATTGAACTTACCGAAATTAGCCCAAGAGAGTTTTTTGGGCAACAAAATGCAAATATCCGCTTATTAAAAAAATACTTCCCAAAATTAAAAATTGTTGCCAGAGGTAATAAAATAGCAGCTTATGGAGAAGAAGCTATTCTCGAGGAATTTAATTTGAGGTTAGATATGTTACTTGCACATTTTGCAAAGTATAATAAGCTGGATGAGAATGCTATTGAACGTATCTTAACCAGTGATGAGCAGGAGTCGTATACAGATACAAATCAGAGTGGAGAAGTTCTGGTACATGGAGTGAATGGAAGGCATATTAAAGCGCAGACTACCAATCAGCGTAAAATGGTATCGTTAATGAAGAACAACGATATGGTTTTTGCTATCGGCCCGGCCGGAACAGGAAAAACATACACAGGAGTAGCATTGGCTGTAAAAGCATTAAAAGAAAAACAGGTTAAACGGATAATTTTAACACGTCCGGCAGTAGAAGCAGGAGAAAATTTAGGTTTTTTACCTGGAGATTTAAAAGAAAAATTAGATCCTTACATGCAACCTTTATACGATGCGTTAAGAGATATGATTCCGCATGAAAAACTTGAGAATTATATTGAAACAGGAATTATTCAGATTGCACCTATGGCTTTTATGAGGGGAAGAACTTTGGATAATGCTTTTGTAATTCTGGATGAAGCACAAAATACAACGCATGCGCAAATGAAAATGTTTTTGACGAGGATGGGGAAAAATGCAAAATTTATTATTACCGGAGATCCGGGACAGATAGATTTACCCAGAAGGGTGATTTCCGGATTAAAGGAAGCGCTGTTGGTGCTTAATGATACTAAAGGTATTGGAGTAATTTATCTGGATGATAAAGATGTGATCAGACATCGATTGGTAAAACAGATTATAGAAGCCTATAAAAAAATAGAACACGATTAGACAGTTAACTGTTGGTTATATAACATAAATGAGTAATACAATAACAGCGACCGAATTTAATTTCCCGGGTCAGAAAGAAGTATATAAAGGGAAAGTTAGAGAAGTATATAAGATAGAGAATGATCTTCTGGTAATGATTGCTACAGACAGGCTTTCTGCGTTTGATGTAGTAATGCCTAAAGGAATTCCATACAAAGGACAAATCTTGAATCAGATAGCGACGAAAATGATGGAAGCTACTCAGGATATTGTTCCTAATTGGTTAATTGCTACTCCAGATCCTAACGTAGCTGTTGGACATCATTGTGAACCGTTCATGGTAGAAATGGTGATTAGAGGGTATTTATCTGGTCATGCAGCCAGAGAATACAAATCGGGAAAGAGAGTTTTGTGTGGTGTCGATATGCCTGAGGGAATGCAAGAAAATGATAAATTTCCTTCGCCTATTATTACTCCGGCTACCAAAGCAGAACAAGGAGATCATGATGAGGATATTTCCAGGGAAGAAATTTTGGCCAAAGGAATTGTTTCTGAAGAAGATTATATTGTTTTAGAAAACTACACCAGGGCATTATTTCAAAGAGGAAGTGAGATTGCAGCGCGTCGCGGACTCATTTTGGTAGATACAAAATATGAGTTTGGAAAAACGAAAGATGGAAAAATTGTCTTAATTGACGAAATTCATACTCCTGATTCTTCTCGTTATTTTTATGCAGATGGATATGAAGAACGTCAGCAAAGAGGAGAGATTCAAAAACAACTTTCCAAAGAGTTTGTAAGGCAATGGCTTATACAAAATGGTTTCCAGGGGTTAGAAGGGCAAACAGTACCTTTTATGAGTGATGATTATATAAATTCGGTTTCAGAACGTTATATTGAATTGTATGAAAATATCACCGGAGAAAAATTTGTAAAAGCAGATACAACACAAATTCAGGAGCGTATCGAAAATAATATCTTAAAATATTTACAAAATTAATCCCGGATTTTAAATTGGTAAGTATTTTTATCAAAAGTATATAAACGAGTATAGAAAATGGGGTCCTACAAAATTGACAACCTTGAACAATATTTTGCAACATATAGATCTTCAGTAGAAAACCCTGAGAGTTTTTGGGAAACTATAGCTGAAGAAAATTTTGTCTGGCGAAAAAAATGGGATAAGGTATTAGAGCATAATCTTAAGGAAGCAGAAGTAAAGTGGTTTTTAAATGCCAAATTAAATATTACAGAAAACTGTATTGACAGGCATTTAGAAACAAATGCAGATAAAACAGCTATTCTGTGGGAACCAAATGATACAGAAGAAAAACCAAGACATATTTCTTATAAGGAACTTCATGAACAAGTTTCAAAGTTTGCTAATGTTTTAAGAGAAAAAGGAATACAAAAGGGAGATAGGGTGTGTATTTATTTGCCTATGATTCCTGAATTAGCATTTGCAGTACTGGCTTGTGCAAGAATCGGGGCTATTCATTCCGTTGTTTTCGCAGGGTTTTCATCTACAGCTCTTGCAACCAGGATAAATGATTCTGAATGTAAGATGGTAATCACTTCAGATGGTGCCTTCAGGGGGGGTAAAACAATAGACCTGAAAAAAATTGTAGATGAAGCATTAAAAGAATGCGAGTGTGTAGAGACTGTTTTGGTTGCAGAGCGCACTAAATCTAATATTGAACTGGTTCCAAATAGAGATTTCTTATTACAACCTCTATTAGATAATGCTTCTCAGCATTGCGAACCGGAAATAATGGATGCAGAAGATCCGCTGTTTATTTTATATACTTCTGGTTCTACGGGTAAACCAAAAGGAATGTTGCATACAACAGCAGGTTATATGGTGTATGCTGCTTATACTTTTAAAAATATTTTTCAATATCAGGAAAACGATATTTATTGGTGTACTGCAGATGTCGGATGGATTACAGGGCACTCTTATATTCTTTATGGTCCGCTTGCCAATGGAGCTACAACGGTAATGTTTGAAGGTGTTCCTTCTTATCCGGACTTTGGTAGATTTTGGGAAATTGTACAAAAACATAAAATAACTCAGTTCTATACAGCTCCTACAGCAATTAGAGCACTTGCAAAAGAAAACCTTGATTTTGTAGAGAAATATGACCTTTCCTCTGTAAAGGTTCTGGGTACGGTAGGAGAGCCTATCAATGAAGAAGCATGGCATTGGTATAATGATCATGTAGGGAAGAAAAAAAGCCCGATTGTTGATACCTGGTGGCAAACCGAAACCGGAGGTATTATGATTTCACCAATCCCATATGTAACACCTACAAAACCTACCTATGCCACTTTACCGCTTCCGGGAATTCAACCAGGACTTATGGATGAAAACGGAAAAGAAATCTTAGGAAATCAGGTAGAAGGAAGATTGTGCATTAAATTTCCCTGGCCATCTATGGCGAGAACCATTTGGGGAAATCATCAACGGTATAAAGAAACATATTTTACAGCTTTTCCTGGCACATATTTCACAGGAGATGGTGCTTTAAGAGATGAGGTTGGGTATTATAGAATTACCGGTAGGGTAGATGATGTAATTATAGTTTCAGGGCATAACCTTGGAACTGCACCTATTGAAGATGCAATTAACGAACACCCTGCTGTGGCAGAATCTGCTATTGTAGGTTTCCCACATGATGTTAAAGGGAATGCACTTTATGGTTATGTCATTTTAAAAGAAATAGGAGAAGGTAGAAATCGTGAAAATCTTAAAAAAGAAATTAACCAGGAAATAGCAGACAAGATAGGACCGATTGCAAAATTGGATAAAATTCAATTTGTATCTGGTTTACCTAAAACCCGCTCAGGTAAAATCATGAGGCGTATTCTTAGAAAGATTGCCGCAAATGAAACAGAGAACCTTGGAGATATATCTACATTGTTAAATCCTGAAGTTGTTGAAGGGATTATTAAAGGAAAATAAACATTAATTATGTTGAATAAAAAAAGCCTTGTGTATAAACAAGGCTTTTTTTATGCTGGTAAACTATTCTTTAATCAAAATAGCTAAAAGTGTCTCCCTCTTTTATATTTAACAAGGTTTCATAAATTAATCGAATTACATTTTCGACATCATCTTTATGTACAGTTTCTACTGTTGTATGCATATATCGAAGTGGTAATGAAATTAAAGCAGAAGCAACTCCGCCATTACTATAAGCAAAAGCATCAGTATCTGTTCCTGTAAACCTGGAAGAAGCCATTCTTTGAAATGGAATCTTCTTTTCTTCTGCTGTATCGATAATGAGCTCTCTTAACTTATTCTGAACAGCAGGTGCATATGAAATTACAGGCCCTGCTCCAATTTTAGTTTCTCCTTGTTTCTTCTTATCGATCATTGGAGTTGTAGTATCGTGGCAAACGTCTGTTACTATAGCTACATTAGGCTTGATAGTTTGTGTAATCATTTCTGCACCTCTCAATCCTATTTCTTCCTGAACAGAGTTAGTGATATACAAACCAAACGGAAGTTTCACTTTGTTCTCATGTAGTAACCTGGCAACTTCGGCAATCATAAATCCACCAGCCCTGTTATCAATTGCTCGACAAACAAATTTATCTTTATTAAGAACCTGGAAAGTATCAGGGTATGTAATTACACATCCTACATGCACTCCTAATTTTTCAACTTCTTCTTTATTGGTAGCTCCTATGTCGATAAAAATATTGTCTAGTTTTGGAGGTTCCTCTTTCCCAGCAGTTCTTGTATGAATAGCTGGCCATCCAAATACACCTTTTACAATCCCCTTTTTCGTATGAATATTAACCCATTTGGAAGGAGCTATTTGATGATCACTACCACCATTTCTTTTCACATATAGTAGTCCGTTATCTGTAATGTAATTTACATACCAGGATATTTCATCAGAATGTCCTTCAATAACTACTTTGTATTTTGCTTTTGGATTAATAACTCCTACAGCTGTGCCATAAGTATCGGTGATGAAAGTATCAACATATGGTTTGAGATATTCCATCCATATTTTTTGTCCTTCCCATTCATATCCGGTAGGAGAAGCGTTATTTAAATATTTTTCTAAAAACGCAAGTGATTTGTTATTTATGATTTTCTTTTTTGCCATTATAAAATTTTTGTCAGCTAAAATAACAATATTCACATAGATTTAATAGTTTAAAGATTGATAATTATTATTTTTGGAAATGTGAAAATGTGTTTTGCTTAAAATGAAAAATATACCTTTAATAATGATATTCCTGGCATTTATGGTAAGTGCTCAGGAGGAAAAATCTAAAGATTCTTTAGGTTACGATTATATTGTTATAAAGGGGGATTCAATTCTTCGTACCGCAATAGACCTGGAAGAAGTGATTGTTTTTAAGCCTCTAAAATTTGACTCCAAAGAAAAAAGATTACAATATTATATATTAAAGAGAAAAACACTAAAAGTATATCCGTATGCAAAACTTTCTGCAGAAAGGCTTACCGAATTAAATAAACGCTTAGAGGATATTAAGAAAAGAAGGAAAAGAAAAAAGTACACGAAAAGAGTCCAGAAATATATTGAAGGAGAATTTTCAGATGAATTAAAAAAACTGACAAGAACAGAAGGGCAGATTTTAGTAAAACTGATACACCGGCAAACTGGTAAAACCGCTTTCACTTTAGTTAAAGAATTGAGGAATGGTTGGAGAGCATTCTGGTATAACGCTACAGCGAAAGCTTTTAAAATATCTTTAAAGAGAGAATATCATCCTGAAGAAATCGAAGAAGATTTTCTTATAGAAGATATTCTGCAACGAGCTTTTGCATCTGGAAGGCTTGAAAAACAAGCTCCCGCTTCGGGAGTTAATTACTCATCTTTATCTAATAAATGGGCAGCCAGTACGGCTGAAAAAAATTAATTGCCCATAACATTAAAATTAATTATCTTAGATTTCTGTTTTTTTTTGTGGTTGTATTTTGTTTAGATAGAGGGGTTTGGGAGTTGAGGTAAAAAAAACTTGAAAAAAAGGTTAAAAAAAGTTTTGAAGTGGAGGAATAACTTTTATATATTTGCACCCGCTTTGAGAGAGATACTCGGGGTTGGAAATAAAGAATAAAGAGTTCATTGACATATTGTTGACAGCACATTTGGTTGGGTTTTAAAAGGCCTAATCGGATATAAAGAAATTTTAAGCAAGATTGTTCTGAAGAGGAATTAAAGTTGAGTTAATGTTTAGTTATTGTTTTTAGATAATATTTAAAGATTAACGATGAAGAGTTTGATCCTGGCTCAGGATGAACGCTAGCGGCAGGCCTAACACATGCAAGTCGAGGGGTAACAGGGTTGCTTGCAACCGCTGACGACCGGCGCACGGGTGCGTAACGCGTATACAATCTACCTTTTGCTGCGGGATAGCCCAGAGAAATTTGGATTAATACCGCATGGTATGTAAGCTTCGCATGGGGATTACATTAAAGGTTACGGCAAAAGATGAGTATGCGTTCTATTAGCTAGATGGTAAGGTAACGGCTTACCATGGCTACGATAGATAGGGGCCCTGAGAGGGGGATCCCCCACACTGGTACTGAGACACGGACCAGACTCCTACGGGAGGCAGCAGTGAGGAATATTGGACAATGGAGGGAACTCTGATCCAGCCATGCCGCGTGCAGGAAGACTGCCCTATGGGTTGTAAACTGCTTTTGCAGAGGAAGAATAAATCCCTCGTGAGGGATGATGACGGTACTCTGCGAATAAGCACCGGCTAACTCCGTGCCAGCAGCCGCGGTAATACGGAGGGTGCAAGCGTTATCCGGAATCATTGGGTTTAAAGGGTCCGTAGGCGGATTAATAAGTCAGTGGTGAAAGTCTGCAGCTTAACTGTAGAATTGCCATTGATACTGTTAGTCTTGAATTATTATGAAGTAGTTAGAATATGTAGTGTAGCGGTGAAATGCATAGATATTACATAGAATACCGATTGCGAAGGCAGGCTACTAATAATATATTGACGCTGATGGACGAAAGCGTGGGTAGCGAACAGGATTAGATACCCTGGTAGTCCACGCCGTAAACGATGGTCACTAGCTGTTCGGATTTCGGTCTGAGTGGCTAAGCGAAAGTGATAAGTGACCCACCTGGGGAGTACGTTCGCAAGAATGAAACTCAAAGGAATTGACGGGGGCCCGCACAAGCGGTGGAGCATGTGGTTTAATTCGATGATACGCGAGGAACCTTACCAAGGCTTAAATGTAGATTGACAGGTCTAGAGATAGATTTTTCTTCGGACAATTTACAAGGTGCTGCATGGTTGTCGTCAGCTCGTGCCGTGAGGTGTCAGGTTAAGTCCTATAACGAGCGCAACCCCTGTTGTTAGTTACCAGCGAGTAGAGTCGGGGACTCTAACAAGACTGCCGGTGCAAACCGTGAGGAAGGTGGGGATGACGTCAAATCATCACGGCCCTTACGTCTTGGGCTACACACGTGCTACAATGGTAGGTACAATGAGCAGCCACAACGCGAGTTGGAGCGAATCTTAAAAACCTATCACAGTTCGGATCGGAGTCTGCAACTCGACTCCGTGAAGCTGGAATCGCTAGTAATCGGATATCAGCCATGATCCGGTGAATACGTTCCCGGGCCTTGTACACACCGCCCGTCAAGCCATGGAAGCTGGGGGTACCTGAAGTCGGTGACCGTAAGGAGCTGCCTAGGGTAAAACTGGTAACTGGGGCTAAGTCGTAACAAGGTAGCCGTACCGGAAGGTGCGGCTGGAACACCTCCTTTCTAGAGAAGTTATTACTTATAGAAGTAATACAGATAGAAATAATAATTGAATGACTTAATTTATATTTCTTTTAATATAAAGGGATGATTTTGCTTAAAGCTGTCAATAACATAGTTGTTAGACTGTGGTCTGTTAGAGGGTAGTTGTTAGTATTTAGTTTTAAACTAATACTTGCTTACGCTACCGACTACAAGCTAAAGTCTACCGACTAAAAAAAGAATGAAGTCTCGTAGCTCAGCTGGTTAGAGCGCTACACTGATAATGTAGAGGTCGGCAGTTCGAGTCTGCCCGAGACTACGAATATAATTTGAGAATTTGAAAATGTGATAATTAAGGTATTTTCAAATGGATTAATCACCAAATTTTCAAATTAACCAACGTTCATTAAAGATATATTGAAAAAAAAGGAAATTCTAGAAGGTGAGAATTCTAAATTCGTAATTCTGAATTCTACATTCTGAATTCATAATTGGGGGATTAGCTCAGCTGGCTAGAGCGCCTGCCTTGCACGCAGGAGGTCATCGGTTCGACTCCGATATTCTCCACAATTTAATTTGAAGATTTGATAATTAACTAATGTAACAATTGCTACATTTTCAAATTAAAAAAAGTTCATTGACATATTGAGATAAAAAGAATACGAGAGAATACAATAATAAGGTATGTATTAGCATTAATGGTTGAGTATAAAGGTGCGCAATTGTTAGGGTATTTGAAATGCATACTGTTTAAAAATATAAAGAGCAAAAAAGAGGCAAAAGTACAATAAGCTAAATAAGGGCGTATGGGGGATGCCTAGGCTCTCAGAGGCGAAGAAGGACGTGATAAGCTGCGAAAAGCTACGGGGATCGGCACACACGAATTGATCCGTAGATATCCGAATGGGGCAACCCGGTTGGTTGAAGGCCAATCACACCGTAAGGTGAGCAAACCCGGAGAACTGAAACATCTAAGTACCCGGAGGAGAAGAAAACAAAAGTGATTCCGTTAGTAGTGGCGAGCGAACGCGGATTAGCCCAAACCATAGTTGTTACGGCAATTATGGGGTTGTAGGACTACGATATAGATTGTGTAATGAATTAGAATACTTTGGAAAGAGTAACCAAAGAGGGTGATAGTCCCGTATAAGTAAAGCGCATTAATTTTAGTAGTATCCTGAGTAGCGCGGGGCACGTGTAACCCTGTGTGAATCTGTCGGGACCATCCGATAAGGCTAAATACTCCTGAGAGACCGATAGTGAACTAGTACCGTGAGGGAAAGGTGAAAAGCACCCTGAATAAGGGAGTGAAAGAGAACCTGAAACCATACGCTTACAAGCGGTCGGAGGTCTTTAGAGACTGACGGCGTGCCTTTTGCATAATGAGCCTACGAGTTACTGTTGTTAGCAAGGTTAAGTACTTTAGGTACGGAGCCGTAGCGAAAGCGAGTCTGAATAGGGCGTTATAGTTAGCAGTAGTAGACGCGAAACCGTGTGATCTACCCATGGGCAGGTTGAAGCTTTGTTAACCCAAAGTGGAGGACCGAACCCGTTGACGTTGAAAAGTCTTGGGATGACCTGTGGGTAGGGGTGAAAGGCCAATCAAACTCGGAAATAGCTCGTACTCCCCGAAATGCATTTAGGTGCAGCGTTAATCAAGTTTTATAGAGGTAGAGCTACTGATTGGATGCGGGGGCTTCACCGCCTACCAATTCCTGACAAACTCCGAATGCTATAAAATGGTGATTAGCAGTGAGGGCATGGGTGCTAAGGTCCATGTCCGAGAGGGAAAGAACCCGGACCATCAGCTAAGGTCCCCAAGTGTATACTAAGTTGAAAAAACGCGGTTTGATTGCATCGACAGCTAGGATGTTGGCTTGGAAGCAGCCATTCATTTAAAGAGTGCGTAACAGCTCACTAGTCGAGCGATCGAGCATGGATAATAATCGGGCATAAGTATACCACCGAAGCTATGGCATCTGTAAAGATGGGTAGGGGAGCATTCTAGCGGTGTAGAAGGTGAGCTGTGAGGCTTGCTGGAACTTCTAGAAAAGAAAATGTAGGCATAAGTAACGATAATGCAGGTGAGAAACCTGCACGCCGAAAAACCAAGGTTTCCTCAGCTATGCTAATCAGCTGAGGGTTAGTCGGGTCCTAACGCGTACCCGAAAGGGGAAGTGGATGGCCAAGCAGTTAATATTCTGCTACCTGCATAGTGATAAAAGTGACGGAGATCAGAGCTTGGTGCGTGCTGACGGAATAGCACGTTGAACCATAGTAAATATGGGATAGTACACTAAGGCTTCGGCTGCGGTG
>WXYP01000002.1 GCA_009901575.1 Flavobacteriaceae bacterium R38
TCTAACATCTAACATCTAACATCTAACATCTAACATCTAACATCTAACATCTAACATCTAATCAACAATCTCAACTTTTTGAATGACAACATTCACCATAGGCCATTCTCCGTCATCAATTGGAACACCGTTTATTTTATCGACTATATCCATTCCCTCAATAACTCTACCAAAGGCAGTATACTCTCCATCTAAATGATAAGACCCCGGACGAGTTACAACAATAAAAAACTCAAAAGGAGATGCCAGTGAGTGAGGATTGTTTATTTCACTACTTGGCATTGAAATTGTACCTCTATGATGTTTAAAACCCTTGCGTGTATCCGGAGGAAGTAGATAGCGTCCTATTTCAGATCTTTTTTTGGCGGTAGCACTATTGTCTGCATTTCCACCCTGGATAATAAAATCTTTAACTACTCTATGGAAATACGTGTTGTTAAAATAACCTTTCTTAGTCAGGTAGATAAAATTAGCACGATGATAAGGAGTTTCTTTATATAGTTTAACTACAAAACTACCGTATTGCGTGGTGATACGTACTTTATCTTCTTTGTTTTCCTTTTCATATTCAAAAAGAAAAGGAATTGCATTATTTTCATCCAAAAGAAAAGGAGTTTCTTCTTCTTTAACGGGTTCAATTATTTTTTCTTCGACTACTTCTGTTTTAGGAAGAGTTTCCTGTTTTTTTTCTTTTTTTTGATTACAACTTATTAAAAATATAAATAGTAATATTGTAAGTCTACTTATAGATCTCAATAACATGAATTTCGATATTTTTCTTAATGCTGTTTCAAAAATAACAAATCTACCTCTTCCCGGACAAGAATCTCATTATAAAATGGCCCCGCTTTCGAGAGTCAGAGAATTAAAAGCAAAAGCACTGGAAAAAGGGGACTCGAGGAAAGCAGCAGTTTTGATGTTGTGTTATCCTGATGAAGCAAATCAAACTCGTTTTGTCCTGATCCTCAGAAAAAAATATCCGGGAGTACATTCTAATCAGGTAGCTTTTCCGGGAGGAAAAATTGAAGAAAATGACAAAACTTTACAAGAAACAGCATTGCGGGAGGCCAATGAAGAAGTCGGAGTAAACCCTTCTTCGATAGAAATCCTCCGATCGTTAACAGAAGTGTATATTCCGCCCAGTAATTTCCTGGTTTACCCGTTTTTAGGAGTTACACGAGATATTCCGTTATTTAAACCTCAGGAAGATGAGGTAGAAGATGTCATAGAAGTATTGTTGTCTGATTTTTTAGATGATCGAACAGTTTTTTCTCAAGAACTTACTACTTCTTATGCAAAAAAAATAAACGTTCCTGCCTTTAAATTAAACGGACATACCGTGTGGGGAGCGACTGCAATGATGCTTAATGAAGTTAAAGACCTATTAAAGAGCGTGTATTAATCACTATTATTTGTACTTTCGTAATTCTCTATAATTGAATCTTTTTATGGGATTATTTAAAAGAAATCCTTTTGGCCATATATTATTTTTAAAAAAATGGCTTATCAGAATTGCGGGCACAATGACGCATAGACGGTATCGTGGTTTTAATGAGTTACAAATTGAAGGTTCGGAAATTATCAAAAATTTACCAGAAACAAATGTTCTTTTTGTATCTAACCATCAAACGTATTTTGCAGATGTTGTTGCGATGTTTCATGTCTTTAATGCCAGTTTAAAAGGAAGAGTAGATTCTATAAAAAATGTTGGGTACCTCTGGAATCCAAAACTTAATATTTATTATGTAGCTGCCAAAGAAACCATGCGATCAGGATTACTTCCGAAGATTTTATCATATGCAGGAGCTATCACTGTAGAACGTACCTGGAGAGAAAAAGGAAAAGATATAAAACGGGCAGTAAACTTTAATGATACAGAAAATATAGGCCTGGCATTAGACAGTGGTTGGGTTATTACCTTTCCTCAGGGAACTACCAAACCCTGGAAGCCGATACGCAAAGGGACGGCGCATATTATTAAACAATACAACCCCGTTGTTGTGCCTATAGTCATTGATGGATTCCGGCGTTCTTTTGATAAAAAAGGATTACGGGTAAAGAAAAAAGGAATATTACAATCTATAATTATAAAAGAGCCGCTTCAGTTTGACCATAACAATGATTCTATAGAGGAAATAGTAGAAAAACTTGAATACGCTATAGAGCAACACCCTTCATTCTTAAAAGTAATACCACAAGAAGAATTAATTGCAATGGAAGAACTTAATGAACTTAGGAGATGGGATTACTAAAGTTCCATTTTTTCTAATTCTTTATAATTTCTGTTTAATTTTCTTAATAAGAATCCGTAAAATAGCTGATAAAACAACCACAGAATTAATACCGCTGCTATCATTACAATTAGCAAGAGAATAATTATAATTGCCCATACAAGTGTAGAGTTTTCTCCATCAGAAACCTTTTCTACAGCATCTTTGAAACTTTCATCGTATAGTATCATGGCAACAATCATCCCTAATGAAATGATAACTCCAAAAGAAAGAGAGACTTTAATATAGTTCTTAACTGTTTTTCTGGTGTTAAGAATATTTTCCATTAACTTTTTAGTATTGTCGGTACTGGAAATGGTTTTATAGTTATTGTAGAATTTGATCATGAAATAAACCAAGACTAAGACGGCAACAATATTGGTTATAATAGTAAAACCGGTAAGATTCATATCGGTAGTACGTTGCAGATATTCTTTATCGTTTGAAAGATATAGGTTAGAGGCAATAAAGAATAATAATTCAATTATGCTAATATAAAATATCCATTTTACAATAGATGATGATTTTTTCCATATCATCTTTGAAATATCATCATAAGATACTTTGGGCATCGATTTATCGTTCTTTTGCCAATCTTTTTTTAATAATTCTAATTCATCCATAATCTATGGGTTCAAGATAGTTCTCAATTTCGTTTTGATCCTGTTCATTTTTACTCTTGCGTTTACTTCAGAAATACCTAAAGTATCCGAGATTTCTGCATAATCCTTATCCTCCAGATAAAGAAAAACCAATGCTTTTTCTATGTCGTTTAATTGTTTGACAGCATTGTACATTAATTTTAATTGTTGTTCTTCGGTATCATCATAATCTTCTGCTTTGATTTTGTAAATTACATTATCGTAATCCTGTGTATTTATACGTCTTTTTGATTTTCTATATAAGGTGATGGCAGTATTTAACGCAACTCTATACATCCATGTACTCAATTTAGACTCTCCTCTAAACTTTGGAAACGCTTTCCATAGCTGGATAGTGATTTCCTGAAATAAATCATTATGTGCGTCCTGGTTGTTTGTATATAAACGACATACCTTATGAACTATATTTTGATTTTGTTTTAATTGCGTTATAAAACTATGTTCCAGTTCTTTGTTCACTAGGTTGTTGATGGCTTATTTACTATGTAAGTAGTGATTAATATAAAAATGTTACAAAATTTTAAAATTAATTATAATCTATAATTAAAAAGGAAATTAGATGCTTTATTTTTGCTTTACAAATTATTCAATATGAATATCCCTTTAACAAGTAATCCCAGAGTAATTATTATTGGAGGAGGTTTTGCAGGCCTTTCATTAGCAAAAAAATTAGCCAAACAAGAATTACAGGTAGTCTTATTAGATAAACACAATTATCATACTTTTCAACCACTTTTATATCAAGTATCTACAGGGGGATTAGAACCCGATTCTATAGCTTACCCCATACGAAAGGTATTAAAAGATTATACAAATTTTTTCTTTAGACTGGCTAATGTAGAAGAGATTGTTCCCAAAGAAAAGAAAGTGATTACAGATATTGGGGTATTAAAATATGATTATCTGGTATTGGCAACGGGTTCCCGGACCAATTTTTTTGGGAATGCATCAATAAAAGCGAATAGTATGGTTATGAAAACTATTCCGCAATCTCTGAATTTAAGAAGTTTGATCTTGCAGAATTTTGAGAAAGCTTTATTGAAATCAGATTTGAATGAACGAAATGCGTTAATGAATTTTGTGATTGTAGGAGCTGGGCCTACAGGGGTAGAATTGGCAGGAGCATTAGCAGAAATTAAAAAAGGGATCTTGCCTAAAGATTATCCGGATTTAGATATTCGTCAAATGCAAATCAACTTGGTTCAGGCCTCGGATAGGGTGTTACCGGCAATGAGTGAAGTTTCTTCAAAGAAAGCAGAACACTTTTTGGAAAAACTGGGAGTAAATGTCTGGAAAGATGTACGTGTACTTGATTATGATGGAGAAATGGCCACTACGGAAACCGATGTTTATTTTAATACAGCTACTCTTATCTGGACAGCGGGTGTCAAAGGAGCAACGATAAAAGGGGTAGATGATAAAAAATTTTTAATAAGCGGAAACAGGCTCAAAGTAAACAGATTTAATCAGGTTGAAGGATTTGAAGATATTTTTGCAGTTGGTGATATTGCGTTAATGACCGAAGAAAAATTTCCTAAAGGACACCCTATGATGGCGCAACCTGCAATTCAACAAGGAAAGCATTTGGGAGATAATTTATTGCGATTAATGAATAATAAAAAGATGCGTCCTTTTAAATATAGAGATAAAGGGTCTATGGCAACGATAGGACGTAATAAAGCTGTGGTAGATTTACCTAAATTTAAATTTCAAGGCGTTTTTGCCTGGTATGTCTGGATGTTTGTACATCTCTTTTTTCTAATCGGATTTAGAAACAGGGTAATTGTATTTGTAAATTGGGTATACAATTATATCAGATTTGACAGAGAAGCAAGATTAATAATAAGACCTTATGTGAAAAAGGTTAAAAACGCCTGAATTTTTTTTGTTCTACTAAAATTCCTTGTACAATTAGCAATTGACTCAATCCATAAAAAAGTATAATCAATATATCTTTATATGGAACCGGTTTATAAAACATATTTATTGCAAAAATGTTTTGAGAAATCATGAATAATAAAGCCCCTGTAAAAACCAGGTAAAAACTTTTATTGTTTACTACTTTGTGCCTTAGGCAAGCAGATTGCATCATATTTAAAACTGCAAATAAATATACGGTAACAGGGATAAAATTTCCTTGTATCTTATCATAAATAAGATAATAAACAACTAAGAAATAAATCACGACTATTATTAAAAACGGAATAGATTTTTTAACCTCATTATGAGCGCTTCTGTACAATAAATAACTGTAGGTTATATTAGCCAGAAGGAAAGCTATAAAGCCTAATGAGAAATGATAAAACCGAGATTCCTCTAATAAGAACATATCTCCAATCAATAAGAAAAACAAAGCAATTATAATGGTTTCTCTTTCTTTTTTTTGCCTTTGAGAACTGTTCATGTAATAAAACAGGATTAAAGAAATAGTTATCAAAGGTTTTGTAATAATTCTAAATGAATGGAGATGGTCAGAACTATTCAATACAATATCACAAATCAATATTGCTAGAAATAAAAAACTAAATGAAAGTTCTTTTATATTTTTCAAGATAATTCTTTAAAAATGAATGTAAGAATCCTGCAATATAATAAAATAGATGACTAAACAGCTGAAAATGAACATTGATTTTTAAGAAGTAAACCAATTGATGTAGTATGAAAGTAAGAACCATTATTTTTTAGAATTAAAAAATAATGGTTCTTTAGATTAATATAAATGATTGATTATTATGATTTTATAGTTCATAATAAAGCTTTTAAAAACACTTTTTTAAGAGTTAGTTTTTTACTATGTCTCCGTTTTTCATTACAAATTCAACATTTCTTAATGCTGATATATTTTTTAAAGGATTTCCTTTAACTATTATAATGTCTGCAAGAAATCCTTCTTTTAATTGCCCCAGTTTATTTAATCCGAAGAGTTTTGCATTAACCGAAGTAGCAGATTTTAGAGCCTCTTGATTTGGCATTCCATACTCGGTCATTAGCTCTAATTCTAATACATTTTCTCCATGAGGAAAAACACCTACATCACCGCCAAAACTAATAGTCACCCCTCTTTCCAGTGCTAACTGAAAACTTTTTCTCTTGTTTATCACCCTTTGAGGCTCTGGTTGAGAACCTTTTTTCCATCCTCTATATTGAGAGATCGATAAACCTGCGGCTATTGTAGGACACAAGGCAACTCCTTTTTCTACCATCAGGTCAAAAACCTCTTTTGTTGCTTCATCACCGTGTTCTATAGTTTTAACCCCGGCATTAATGGCTCTTTTCATTGCTTCTGCCGTAGATGCATGTGCAACAGTAGAACGCCCGCTGCTTTTTGCTGTTTCAACGATAGTTCTTAATTCATCTTCAGAAAAAGTAGGTCTGGCAGTATTGTCAGGTCCCCAACGATAGTCTGCATATACTTTAATAATATCTGCACCATTCCCTATTTGTCTTCTTGTAACAGTCATTAAATTAGAGCCGTCTGCTTCTTCTGCTCCCAAAGGAACTTTGACAAACTCGTGAAATCCTTTAGGGCCATAACTTCCGGTAGCAACTATTGCTGGCCCGGCTACTAAAAGACGAGGCCCGGGAATGATTCCTTTCTCTACAGATATTTTCATACCTACATCAAGATAACCGGCTCCTTCACTACCTAAATCTCTCATTGTTGTGATCCCAGCCATCAGGGAAGCTCTCAGATGATTTGTTGCCCTTGATGCTCGTTCTCCATACGATTCTTTTAAAACCTGATCATTCCATGAAGTTTCATTATATGGATGCAACAAAATGTGTGAATGCCCTTCTATAAGCCCAGGCAAGATGGTATGATCTCCATAATCAATAAGTTTACTATTCCGGAACGACTTTGTTGGTCCTGCATAAACAATTTTTTCTCCTTCAATATGAACACTCCAATTTTGATGTATCTCATTACCATCAAAGACTCGTTGCGCTTTTAGATGGAACCTGTCTTGAGATTGAATTGTTAAACTAAAAAATAAAGAGAAGATGATTAAATATTTCATGTGTCAATTTTTATTATTTTTTGATAAATGTATATTTTCTTTTTCAAGAATTTATTTTCCTGGGGTGATATGTTTCTATTACTTTCTTTAAATGACTCCTGTCTACATGCATGTAAACTTCTGTTGTGGTAATACTTTCATGGCCTAACATCAGTTGAATAGCTCTTAAATCTGCTCCGTGCTCTAATAAATGCGTAGCAAATGAATGTCTGAGTGTATGCGGACTCACATTTTTACGTATTCCTGCTTTTTCAACTAACCGTTTAATAATAGTAAATATCATTGCCCTGGTGAGTTTTTTTCCCCTTCTGTTGAGGTATAAAATATCTTCATGTCCGTTTTGAATGGGAATATGTATTCTTATTTCTGATTTGTAAATTTCAATATACTTTTGAGTAAGTTCGCTAATAGGAACAAAACGCTGTTTATTTCCTTTCCCGGTAACTTTGATGAAACCTTCTTCGAAAAACAAATCTGACAACTTTAATTCAATAAGCTCAGAAACACGTAAGCCACAACCGTATAGCGTTTCAATAATAGACCTGTTTCTTTCTCCTTCAGGTTTGGATAAATCTATGCTCTCTATGATACTATTGATTTCTTTTTCATCTAAAGTATCAGGTAACTTTCTACCTATCTTGGGAGATTCAATTAATTCCAGTGGGTTGTCATCTCTGTAATCTTCAAAAACCAGGTAATTAAAAAAACTTTTAAGCCCAGATATTATTCTTGCTTGTGACCTGGGGTTTACTTCTTTTGCTATTTTGTATATGAATTGCTGAATGCTCTCTTTTTCTATAGTTATTGGAGAAGAAGAAATATTATGTTCTATGAGAAAAACATATAACTTTTTAATATCAAGAATATAATTGTTTATTGAATTCATAGAAAGCCCGCGTTCAATACGAAGGTAATGTTGGTAATCTTTAATAGCGTTTTCCCATTTCACAATGGTAAATATAAACAAAAAAGTCACCTTAAAAAGATGACTAATTTTGTGTCTTGGAGAGATTACCTTACCCTCATACAGATATTTTCTCCAATAAATAAACTATTACTAAACCAACTTTTAGTAGTTTTATATAAAGTTACTAACGTTTTATGGTATAAACTATTTTTTTTTAAAATAGATGAGATTTTTAACAAAATTGTTTAACTTTTTTATTAAAAAATACAATTTTATAGCCATTTATGTTAAACAAAAATAAAAAGAGGCTATGTTTTTTAAACAGAAAACGTATTTTATGTTATTTATAATTTATATGTGTTAAATCAAGCTTCATTCATTAACTTTTTTATAATTTATTTCCTACAATATATGAAATACATCAGCGTTAATCTATTTTAATATAACAAACTTAAACAACAAACTGATGAAAAAATTATTTATTGTAGCTTTAGCTATGTTCGGATTCGTTTCTTTGACCAATGCTCAAAGCGTAAAATTTGGAGTTAAAGCTGGAGCAAACTTTTCCAACTTTGATGTAGATACTAGTTTTGGTAGTGGATCTCCAGAAGGAGCTACCAGTTTTTATGCTGGTGTTTTGGTAGATCTTGGAATTTCGGAAAAAATACATATCCAACCAGAAGCATTATATTCTATTGAAGGAGCAGAAGATGCTGATGTAACTTTTATTGATATTCCTGTAATGCTTAAATATTATATTATTGATGGGCTTAATGTACAAGGAGGGCCTCAATTTGGAATTCTTGTAGATGCAGAAGGAGGAACTGATGGCTTAAAAACAGCTAACTTCTCTTTGAATTTAGGAGCTGCATATGAATTTCCGGTAGGATTTTTTATAGACGGAAGATATAATTTTGGACTTTCAAATATTTCTGATGTCTCTGGAATAGACCTAAACACCAGAGGATTGCAATTAGGTGTTGGATACCGTTTTTAATAATAAAATACCTTAATAAATAAAGAAGGATAGAGGTTTCTCTATCCTTTTTTTATACCTTTAATTTTTTAAATTTTTCAATAAATTAATGAATCATGACAATCGAGATAGTAGTTGTCATGATGAATTTATGTCTGACTAAACTAAACTAGTAAAAGAAACAGATGAAACTAATCATTATAAACGGCCCTAATTTAAATCTCTTAGGAAAGCGTGAACCAGAAATATATGGCAGAAACTCTTTTGAAGATTTTTTCAGGACGCTTCAGATGAAATACAGAGATATAGAACTTGAATATTTTCAATCTAATGTAGAGGGAGAACTGATTAGCAAAATTCAGGAAGTAGGATTCTCTTATGATGGTGTTATTTTAAATGCAGCTGCGTATACTCATACTTCCATAGGAATAGGAGATGCAATAAAGGCTATCGAAACCCCCGTAATAGAAGTCCATATATCGAATACGATGGAAAGAGAAGATTTTCGTCATGTTTCATACATCTCTCCGGTGGCAAAGGGAGTAATTCTTGGTTTCGGACTTCAAAGTTACGAATTGGCTATCCATAGTTTTTTATAGGATATGAAAAACGCTTATTTTAATTGGAGTAGTGGGAAGGATAGCGCTTTAGCCTTGCATCAGATTCTTCAACAAAAAGAATATAACATAACAAAACTTGTAACTACTGTGAATACAGCTCATAATCGTGTTTCAATGCATGGATTACGTAATGAGTTGTTAGAATTGCAAGCCGAATACATAGGTTTACCTCTTCATAAAATTAAGTTAGCCGGTAATGTTTCAATGTCTGATTATGATAAAATCATGAAAGCTGAAATGAACCAATTGATTTCTCAAAATGAGTATTCAATTTTTGGTGATATCTTCCTGGAAGATTTAAAAAAATACAGAGAAGAACGTTTGTCAGAAGTTGGCTTAAAGGCTGTTTTTCCACTTTGGAAAAAAGATACAAAAGTATTAATTAAGGAGTTTTTAACATTAGGCTTTAAAGCAATTACAGTATGTGTAAATGCTCAACTCTTAGATAAAAGCTTTGTAGGTAGAGTAATTGATACCGATTTTATTAATGAATTACCAGAAAATGTTGATCCGTGTGGTGAAAATGGGGAGTTTCATACTTTTGTTTATGACGGGCCAATTTTTAATCAGCCTATACCTTTTAAAATAGGAGAAAAAGTACACAGAACTTATGAACCTCTAGAGAAAGAGAATGATAATTGTTTTTCAGATGACTCCCTAAAATGGGATACCGGATTTTGGTATTGTGATTTGATTAATGTGTATTAAAAGAAAAATGAAAGAGAAGCTTTCATTTTTCTTTTTTTAAGTATCTTTTATCTATGTAAAAAGTCCCAAAAGGAAGGAGGGAAGCTATAAATAAAATTATAAACAATTTAAAAGACCATGATTTTTTATAGCAAAGTACAATAGCTAATACTACATATGCCATAAATAAAAATCCGTGTGCATAACCTATATAAATATTAGGTTCAGGAATATTTAAGAGATACTTTAAAGGCATACTTACTGCAAACAATAAGAGATATGAAATTCCTTCCAGAATAGCAGTAATTCGAAATGTTTTTAAAAGAGACATAATTCTATGATGATTCCAAAGCTAGTTTTTAATCTAAGTTCGAGGATTAAGTTTTAAAAAAAGCGTTTTATAAATTTATAAAACGCTTTTTCAACTCTGTGTATATTCTTTATAAGTGAATCACTTCATCATAGGCGTCAGCTACAGCTTCCATAACCGCCTCACTCATTGTAGGGTGCGGATGCACAGCTTTTAAAACTTCATGTCCTGTAGTTTCTAATTTTCTGGCTACAACAGCTTCGGCAATCATATCGGTTACTCCAGCTCCAATCATATGACATCCTAACCATTCTCCGTACTTGGCATCAAAAATCACTTTTACGAATCCATCAGCATTACCTCCTGCTTTCGCTTTTCCTGATGCAGAAAATGGGAATTTACCAACTTTAATTTCGTATCCTTTCTCTTTGGCCTGTGCTTCTGTAAGTCCTACAGATGCAACTTCAGGAGAACAATAAGTACACCCTGGAATATTACCATAATCTAATGCGTCTACATGCATTCCTGCAATTTTCTCAACACATAAGATCCCTTCAGCAGAAGCAACGTGTGCTAAAGCTTGTCCTGGAGTTACATCTCCGATTGCATAGTAACCTGGAATATTAGTCTGATAATAATCGTTTACCAGTATTTTATCTCTATCTACAGCAATTCCTACTTCTTCTAAACCAATGTTTTCTATGTTGGTTTTAATTCCTACTGCAGATAATACAATATCTGCTTCCAGAACTTCTTCTCCTTTTTTCGTTTTTACATAAGCTTTAACTCCATCTCCGGAAGTATCTACTTTAGTCACTTCAGAAGAAGTCATAATTTTAATACCACTTTTCTTAAAACTACGTCCTAATTGCTTAGAAACGTCAACATCTTCAACAGGAACAATATTTGGTAAATATTCTACAATAGTTACTTCTGTTCCCATTGAGTTATAGAAATAGGCAAACTCTACCCCAATAGCACCACTACCTACCACGATAAGTTTTTTAGGTTGTTCTGGTAACGTCATAGCTTCTCTGTATCCTATTACTTTTTTACCATCTTGTGGTAAACTAGGTAGTTCTCTTGAACGAGCTCCAGTAGCTATAATGATATGATCTGCACTATATTCAATTGTTTTATTATCACTGGAGGTAACATCTATCTTTTTCCCCGGTTTTACTTTTCCATAACCTTCAAGAACATCAATTTTATTCTTTTTCATCAAGAATTGCACCCCTTTACTCATTCCATCAGCAACACTGCGACTTCTCTTTACTACGGCATCAAAATCTTTATCGTATTCGTTTACTTTTAAACCATAATCTTCTGCATGTTTTAAATATTCGAATACCTGAGCCGATTTTAACAAAGCTTTGGTTGGAATACACCCCCAGTTTAAGCAAACACCTCCCAGGTTTTCTTTTTCAACAATAGCGGTTTTAAGACCTAATTGCGAAGCACGAATAGCAGTAACATATCCGCCTGGTCCGCTTCCCAATACAATCACATCATATTTACTCATATCTTAAGAAATTTGTTGTCAAAATTTTTGAAGCCACGAAGTTACGCAATAAGTTTTTAAAGGCTAAATTTTTGACTCTTTTTTGGGAATACAAAAATTGCTTATAAACTATAATTACTATATTTGAAGTGATATATGACAAAATTATTTTCAATATTAATTTCTTTTTTGATTTTAGCTCAGAGTTTTAATATATCATTTAATGATATTATCCAATTTGATGAGTTGATAGCGCACGCACAATTTCATAAAGAACAATACGGGGATGATTTTTTTGTATTTCTCTCCAAACATTATGGAAAGTTAAAAACAGAACATAGTAAAAAACATCAGGAAGAAAAGGAAGATCATGAACAATTGCCTTTTCAACACCGGATTAATGTGATCGCTTTCTCGACTTTCTTTTTAAATCAATATAATGATTTAACAAATAAAACGGTTTCATTTACAGAAACTAACAAAAATTTCTATTATCAAAAATTATATTCTTCTTTAGAAGGTTTTGATATTTTCCAACCGCCCAAACATTTATAATTAGTAAAGATTGGTATTTTAAAATACTAATCTCTGTCTATCAGTTATAAAACCCTTATTCATGTTTGATTTTATTGATTTGATAAAAAGGGCAATCGGATAACTTATCCCAGGTATTTTGTTGTAAAAACAGAAGTGTACTGATAGCATATTTTCAATAAAACTTTTATTGTTTAAGCTTTTTAAATATGAATATTTTATTATGAATAATTTATTTCTATATCAGAGATCTCGATTTAATAATGAGAACCTGTTTGAAGATTTACCACAAGAAATACTGGATATACTAAATGCAAATAAAAAGATATTTTATTTTACTGCAGGCCAGGTAATTTTTTCAGAAAGAGCACTTCCTAAAGGGATTTATATTGTAGAAACAGGTAAAGTCAAGAAATACACAACAACTAGTTTTGATAGAGAACACATATTTTATGTTTGTGCGGAGAAAGAATTTTTGGGCTATCACGCGTTATTGAGCGAAGAACCATACCCCGATTCTGCAAAAGCTATGACAAAATGTAAAATTATGTTTATACCTAAATATGATTTTTTACTTGCCGTCCAAAATTCTGTTTTATTAAAAGACAGGCTTTTGAAAAGCTTAAGTCATGAATTTGGCGTATTTATAAACAGCACCAAGATTTTAGCTAAGTATTCTGTGAGAGAACGTACTGCATTGAATCTGTTAATACTAAGTGAAAAATTTAAAAAAGAAGAAGGTGATGAAAAAACCAATATACTTGTTAACAGAGATGATTTGGCAAACATGGTGGGTACGGCAAAGGAATCTTTAGTTAGAATGCTAAAAGATTTTAAAGAAGAAAAACTAATTAGTTCGCATGGAAGAGAGATTACAATTTTAAACTTACAAGGTTTAATAAAAGCTTCAAACTTTAAATAAACCTTAAAATTGATAAATATCAATACAATAAAAACAATTTGGAGTAAAATATAGCGTCATTATATTAAGTAGAACATGATTTTTAATATATGATGAAGTTGAACAAAAAACTTTTACTCTTAATTCTTTTTGGAGCTATTTTATCGGCAAATGGACAAGAGTGGAATACTAATTTTGAAAAAGCAAAAATAAAAGCTACAAAAAATAATAGAAACATAGTTTTAGTTTTTCAGGGGTCAGATTGGTGCGTACCTTGTATAAAATTGGATAAAGAAATTTGGAGTACAGAAGAATTTCAAAATTATGCAAAAGACCGTTTTGTTATGCTCCGGGCAGATTTTCCAAGAAAGAAGAAAAATAAACTTTCGGAAGAACAGCAAAATCAGAATAATCATTTAGCAGAACACTACAACAGAAATGGTTTTTTCCCATTTGTAGTTGTATTAGATAAGAATGGGAAAGTACTTGGAGAAACAAGTTATATTAGAAAAAGCACCCCTTCAGAATACATTAAGTTATTAGAATCTTTTAAAGATTAACTGTTGAGAAAGTACCTTATATTACCATTACTACTGTTTTATACAGTTTCATACGGACAACAAATATATAAACAGACGCTCAAATTAATGGGAAGTCGATTTGATATTACCGTTGTTGCTAAAGATGCTATTCAAGGAAACCAATATATCAGTACTGCAATTCAGGAAATCAATCGTATAGAAAAACTGATCTCTTCATGGGATAAAAATTCAGAAACTACTGCAATTAACAAAAGTGCTGGAGTAAAACCTGTAAAAGTCAGCAAAGAATTGTTTAGCCTTATTGAACGTGCTATTGGAATTTCAAAGCTTACAGATGGTGCATTTGATATTAGTTATGCATCTATGGATAAGATTTGGAAATTTGATGGAAGTATGGTTACGATGCCTTCAGAATATGATATTAAATCTTCAGTTTCTAAAGTAGGGCATCATAATATTCTTTTAGATAAAGAAAATCAGACAGTTTTCTTAAAACTACCTGGAATGAAAATTGGATTTGGAGCTATAGGAAAAGGGTATGCAGCAGATATGGCCAAAACACTTTTAATTAAAAAAGGAGTTACTGCAGGAATTATTAATGCATCAGGTGATATGAATACCTGGGGAAATCAACCAAACGGAAAAGAGTGGAAGGTGGCAATTACAAATCCGTTAAAGAAAAATAATGCATTTGCTTTATTGCCTGTACATAACCAGGCTGTTGTGACTTCTGGCAATTATGAAAAATATGTAACTTTTAATGGGAAACGTTTTTCGCATATTATTGATCCCAGAACAGGATATCCTTCCAGTGGAATTATAAGTGTAACTGTTTTTGCTCCTAAAGCAGAATTAGCAGATGCACTTGCAACTTCTGTTTTTGTTATGGGAAAAGAAGTAGGACTTAACAGGATAAATCAATTACCAAAAATAGAATGTATCATTATTGATGATAAAGGAAATATTATTACTTCAGACAACATAAAAATTAATAATTAATGAATAGAATAAAAAAGATAGTCTTAATGATTTTTGCTACATCATTTATTACTTCCTGCGTAGCAGTAAAAGAATATGAAAAAGTAAACCTTAACGATCCGGATATGGCATTATCTTCTAAAGGAGTAGATCGTTTCAAGACAAATTTCCATTCGTACAGGGAAGCAGCTTCTGGTGCTAATGGAGGAAAAACAGGAGGGGGTTGTGGTTGTAATTAAAAATAATTTAATGAGGTACATTTTTCTTTTTTCCTTTTTGCTCATAGCTTTTTTAGGACAAGCTCAGAACGAAGAACAAGATGTTAAGCAATACAAAAAAAGAGTTTTAGAAACTGTTGAAATTGATTTTCTGTCTAGTTTTTATTCACAAGATGGAGATAATGCAGCTGTAACGGGAGGAGTTGGAACAGAAGAACTAACAGACATTAATCCAACATTAGTCGTTTCTATTCCATTAAATGATGATGATGTGTTGACTATAGATGCGAGTGTTTCTGCTTATACATCTGCTTCTTCAAGTAATATTGATCCGTTTGATGGAAATGGACCCGCAGATCCTTTTGTAGAGAGTTCTGGAGCTTCTTCTGGTGATGTATGGACAAGTGGTACCTTTACTTATAGTCATAGTTCAGACGATAGAAATGCTATCTGGAATGCAAAACTTTCAGTTGCTATAGAATATGATTATTTCTCTGTTGGATTTGGAGGTGGATATACAAAATTATTTAATGAAAAGAATACCGAGGTAAGCGTTAATGCAAATGTATTTTTAGATACGTGGAATGCTATTTATCCTTTTGAATTAAGGCCTTTTGGATTAAATGGAGATGGAATTAATAATAGCTTATTTACAGAGAATACAATCACAGGAAATACAAATTATAACCCGATATTTACAGAGTTTGAAAATGAAACGAGAAATACGTATGCCTTAGGATTTGGATTTTCTCAGATTTTATCTAAAAGATTGCAAGGTTCTTTAGCAATTGATCTGGTACGACAAGAAGGGTTATTATCGACACCTTTTCACAGGGTGAATTTTGCAGATGTAGCAGATTCTTTTATAGAAAACTTTCAGCTGGGTGATGCTGTTGAACGTTTGCCAGACAGTCGATTTAAAATAGCAGTAGGAGGAAGGCTTAATTATTATATTAATGAACATGTGGTGCTAAGGTCTTTTTATCGATATTATACAGACGATTGGGGAATCAATTCTCATACTGCAAGTATTGAAATACCAATTAAAATATCCAGTAAGTTTACTTTATATCCGTCATATCGTTATTATACACAAACAGCAGCTGATTACTTTGCTCCTTCTGAAGAAAACTTATCAACCCAGGAATTTTTTACATCAGATTTCGATTTATCCGATTTTAATGCTAATCAATATGGGTTTGGAATAACTTACACAGATATTTTTACCAGGCTCAAAATCTGGAAACTTGGATTAAAGAGTATAGATTTAAGAGTAAGTAAATATGATCGTAATACCGGTCTTAGTTCATTTCTAATTTCATCCGGATTTAAATATATATTCAATTAAATAATCAAAGAAAAAGAGAATTGACTATACAGATGTGATTTTTAGTTTTTACCAGAATTTAAGATTGCATCTGTATAATGAATTCTAAACTTTTATAGTAAAGAAATTGTTTTTTTAAATTGACTTCCAGGAAAACATCATAATTAAAGTATACAACACAAAAAAATAGCTCCCGAATTGGAAGCTAAATTTAATTTATTCTTTTTTAAAATCTATACTGAGTGAATTTACACAATAGCGTTGCCCTGTATCTGTTGGGCCATCATCAAAAACATGACCTAAATGCCCTCCGCAATTGGCGCAAAGTATTTCTGTGCGAATCATTCCATGACTTGTATCTCTAAGGTATTCTACAGTCCCTTCTATGGATTTGTCAAAACTTGGCCATCCGCAGCCACTATTAAATTTACTATCACTTTCAAAAAGTTTAGTATCACATGCTCTACATCTGTACTCACCTTCTTCAAAATGAAGGTTATATTCTCCGGTATGCGGGCGTTCGGTACCTTTTTGCCTTAAGACACGATACTCATCAGGAGTTAAAGAGGCTTTCCACTCCTCATCGGTTTTAGTAACAGGATATTTTTTATTTTGGTGCATTGGCAGCTACAAATTGTAATGAAACAGAATTGATACAGTGGCGTTTTCCGGTAGGAGCAGGTCCGTCATTAAATACATGCCCTAAATGCCCGCCACAATTGGCACAGATTAATTCGGTACGAGTCATTCCAAAAGAATTGTCTACTTCATACTCAAGATTTTCATCATAACCTCTGTCAAAAGAAGGCCATCCGGTACCACTATTAAATTTATATTTAGATTCATATAGTTTAATGCCACAAGCAGCACAAACATAAAAGCCATCTGCATAGAATTTATTGTATTTACCAGTAAAAGGCCTTTCTGTCCCTTTTTTACGTAAAACATGGTATTCTATATCAGATAATTGCGCCTTCCATTCTGCATCTGTTTTGGTAACAGGATATTTTTTTTCTTGTTTAACTTCTGTATCAGCTACAGTAACAAGTTCATTTTTTTTCTGCGCATTCCCTCCGCAACTTACTAAAAATACAGAGGCTAACAACCATAACATTTTTTTCATCTCCTTATTCTATTTTGCAAATTTTAAGTAAAAATATTAATTATCGGATGTAAATCGGTATTAAAATAAAAAATACTATCCCTATAATATTTGTCTCTTAATATGGTATTGCCTTACGAATAAATACGGTATAATTATAAACTCTTAAAAATGCAAAGAGTGATTACCTTCTTATCGATAACCACTCTTTATATTTTGTTGCTTAATACGTTAATTACTGTATCATTTTAGTAGCATTGGCAGGATTGAGATTAAAAGCGCTCATTACTTCAGAGAAATTGTTTAAGTTGACAGTTGCATTTTGAGCGAATTCTGCAGGTACTACAACAATTCTAAAATCTTGATTATCTGTAAAATCTGCAGACAATGTACCAAGATCGAAATTAGCATCTAAGAAAATAGAAACATCAAAAAGCGTATTATTGAAAGAATATTGTAAAAGCCCTTGATTTACAAAAAAGTTTTGTGGCAGTGGAGTGAAAATATCATTTCCATTTTCGTCTACGCCTTCCAGGAGAAATACCAAAATAGCATCAGATTCGAATACTTCTATACTATTTGGAAAAGTAACTATTTCTGAAAAGTTATTTGCCTGATTAAAATCGATTTGTACTTCAAATACTTGAGCTAAGGCTCCATCTTGTCCATCTATTCCATCTTCTCCATCACATGAAAGGACAAATAAGGAGAGTATAACCGGAAAAATAAGTGTAAGTAATCTTTTTTGCATGATTTTATATTTATAAATTATATTAATGATAATGAAGATATCAATAACTATTCCATTTTATAAAGAGTCACTTGATTGAGTAAATAATTACATTTAGGATAAAAAATATTGGAATGATAATTGAAATAGGTGTTATGTAAAACTCTTGGTTGTTTAAAGAATAGATAAAAGTTTGTAACTTTGGGCGACCATTAAAATAATAAAATCATGAGACGATATATTATCCTTTTTTCATTGTTTTTCTTTGTGTTTTCGTGTAAAACAAATCCTTTTACCGGGAAGAAAACATTAAATTTTGTAAACAACAGTACCTTATTTCCCAGTTCTTTTGAAGCTTATAATCAGGTGTTAGGAGAAAGTAAAGTAATAAAGGGAACTTCAGATGCTCAAATGATTACCAGGGTAGGACAACGTATAGCGTCTGCAGCTGAGAAATGGTTAACAGCAAATGGATATCCCGGATACTTAAAAGATTACAGATGGGAATATAATCTTATAGATTCGGATCAGGTGAATGCCTGGGCAATGCCCGGGGGTAAAATCGCTTTTTACACTGGAATACTTCCGATTACACAAACAGAAACCGGGGTGGCAGTAGTAATGGGGCATGAAGTAGCTCACGCATTGGCAGACCATGGAGCGCAAAGACAAAGTGCAGGAACATTACAACAGGTTGGAGCTGTAGGAGTAGCAGTAGCTACCGGAAATAAATCGCCTGAAGCACAACAAGCATGGATGCAGGCTTACGGAATAGGAACTACAGTAGGAGGGATGTTGCCTTTTAGCAGAAGTCATGAAAGTGAAGCAGATGCTATTGGAATTCAAATTATGGCTATTGCAGGATATAATCCTTACGAGGCAGCAGAGTTGTGGAAACGGATGAAAGCAAAAAGTGGCGGACAAGCTCCACCAGAATTTTTAAGTACACATCCTTCTAACGATACCCGTATTAATAAGTTGACAGCTTTAGCACCCGGAGCAGTTGAAGAGGCTAAGAAATTTGGAGTAACTTCTTTTAAGAAATAAGCGCTAACTTATAAAAAAGGAAACCGCTATAAATTGAATTTTATAGTGGTTTTTTTATTATTCGATGATTTGAATTTTCCTTTTTTAAATACAATTTGATTGGTAGCGGTTTTACACTTCATATCAGCACCAATTTAGTACACATAAGCATATAAACCATCTTATTTAGTGTATTCTAATGAGTTTTGATTATTTCTAAGAACAAGGGTAAGCTTCTTTTAAGAAACTTACCATTATTCTATTTGTTGATAATCAGCGCTTTAATTGCTGAAAAGTGTAAAAGTGCTAATTTGGAACATTACTCTAATGATTAACTTTCTTTTTTGAGGAAAATAAAAAATCAGGAAAATTGATGTGAAATAAATGTTTACCTTAGGGCATAGAAATAATAAATTATTTTTTTAATAACGTTTTATGGCAGTATTAGCAAAGGGAAGTAAAAAACTTTTAAATGCCTGGGCATTTTATGATTGGGCAAATTCTGTATATAGTTTAACTATTGCTTCTGCAATATTTCCATTGTTTTATGGAGCTTTATTCAGAGACGCCGGAGTCGAAGAAGTTGAAATATTTGGAAGTATGATATCCAGGGTTCCATTGATTAGCTATGTTACTGCAGCGGCATTTTTAGTCGTATCATTTTTATCTCCGTTGCTTTCTGGTATAGCAGACTATACAGGAAATAAAAAGATATTTCTAAAATTTTTCTGTTACTTGGGGTCATTGGCTTGTATAGGGTTGTATTTTTTCTCGCTGGAACATATTTATTTCGGACTCTTGTGTTACCTTCTGGGTTTAATCGGTTTTTGGGCTAGCCTGGTTTTTTACAATTCATATTTACCGGATATTGCTTTTAAAGAACAGCAAGATGCTATTAGTGCAAAAGGATATTCCCTTGGTTATATAGGAAGCGTACTGCTTCTTATTATTAACCTGTTAATGATTATGAAGTATGAGTGGTTTGGATTTGAAGGAGCCGGTGAACCTACAAAAATCTCTTTTATATTGGTAGGAATCTGGTGGATGGGCTTTAGTCAATATAGTTTTTATTATTTGCCTAAAGGGCATGACCAGGGAAAAAAAGCAAATAAAGATGTTTTGTTTAAAGGTTTTAGAGAATTAAAAAGTGTTTGGAACAGGTTGGGAGATTCTCCTCAATTGAAACGATATTTAAGAGCTTTTTTTGTTTATAGTATGGCTGTGCAAACCGTGATGCTGATAGCTGCTTATTTTGGAGAAAAGGAAATTGCATGGGGTACAGATGATGAACGGACTATAGGTCTTATCATTAGTATTTTATTGATTCAATTGGTAGCTGTTTTGGGAGCAGAACTAACGTCAAGGGCATCTGCTAAGTTTGGAAATATTAAGACCCTTATTTTTATTAATATCGCATGGAGTATCATTTGTGTATTTGCCTATTATATAGAGTCTCCTAACGAATTCTACATTACAGCAGGTTTTGTAGGGTTAGTGATGGGAGGAATACAGTCATTATCCCGATCTACCTATTCAAAGTTTTTACCGGAAACTGAAGATACAGCTTCTTTTTTCAGTTTTTATGATGTATCTGAAAAAATTGGAATAGTTATAGGTATGAGTATTTTTGGATATGTTACACAAACAAATGGTAGTATGAGAACTGCTATTTTATCTATTATCACATTTTTTGTCATAGGTTTTGTCTTATTATTTTTTGTTCCTGAGAAAAAAGCAATAGAAGAAAATCATTAGTTTGGATAAATAATTGATTTTCAAACACGTGTAAAACAGCTTCTTTTTTGAGTATATTTTTAGCAAGTTTTTTATCGATACTTTTAGTCGTATACCGAACTTACTATTAAGCTATTAATAGAATATATATATTCGTGTCCAACTAACATCAAAGGGAATATGTCAATTAAAAGATTATTCCTACTATGCTGCTTAGCCCCAACACTACTTTTTTTCACATCTTGTTCAACAGATAGTGTAGATACAGAAATCGATGCTATAGAAGAATCACCCACCAACCTTTTTAGAGCAGAAGTCGACGATACTACTTTTCAGGCGGATAATATTAATGTAAACCTTGAAGGTTCTCTTATTAATATTGTAGGTACAGAAACTGAAACTAATCGCTCTGTATTCTTAACTTTTGTACTAAAAGATAATGTTCAGGCTTTGGGAGACTCAGAAAGGAATCCGAATGGAAATATAGCCGGGTATCTCCTGAACGATAGTAATATAGGTTATTTGACCAATGTTATTGATGGGATTTTAGGAGAAATCAAAATCACTAATTTAGATAATGAGAATAATACAATATCGGGGGAGTTCTTTTTTACGGCTTATAACCAGGAATTTACTCCCGTTCAGCTTAAAAATGGTGTATTTGAAAATGTACCATTTGAAAGATAATGTATTGGTTTGAATCAATATTCAACGAAATATTAGCCCCATTCATAAAATATTATTTACTAGTAATCTAATTCTTCTTTATCTCTTTGTCGATTATTGCAGATTTACAGAGTTGGTGAGTTAAAGATTTGAAAAAGATTAATAGTTCTTAATAATGATTTCTAGCACAAAAGCCTGTGAGATTTCACAGGCTTTTTTATATTTTAAAAAGTATAAAACTATGATTTAGAAATGTCTCCGGACCCGGCTACTTTAGTATCTTCTTTATCTGGATTTCCTTTATATCTGATGTCACCAGAACCCGCTACTCTTGCTTTTAAAGTTCCGTTACAATTTACTCTGATATCTCCAGAGCCTGCTATTGAAGCATTTACATCCTCAGAAATAAGATCAAAAGCGTGAATGTCACCAGAACCCGCTACTTTACAGTCAAAACTATTCGCTTTTCCCATTAAGCGTAAATCACCAGAACCCGCTACTCTTCCGGAAACATTATCTACATCTACATCTAAATTTAAATCTCCTGAACCTGCCAGGCTGGCTTCAAAACGAGATGCTTTTAAAACTATCCCTTTTGTATTTACATCTCCGGAACCGGCAAGTGATACTTTTGAAACTTCTTCTACAGGAACAGTAATTAGTATTTTATTTTTTCCTGATGGTTTTAAATTGATCCCTTTTTTGATGTAAATTTTTATATCACCATTTTTAATTTCTGTTTTGATGTACTCCATAAAGTTTTCTTCAGCTTGTATGGTCAGCTTACCTTCTTTTCCTGAAACGATATCTACATCCATAAAACCAGCTACATTTACACCATCGTAATCTCCTACGTTTCGCTCTTTAGTAACTACATTACCATTTCCTTTAACTCTTTTACCTCCCCACCGTTCTTCGGTAACTATTTTGCCATTTTCTTTAATTCTTTTAACTCCCGACCATTGGGCGTTAACGCTACCAACTAATAAAAGACCAAGTCCCAGTATTATAATTTTTTTCATTTTTTTGATTTTTATTTTGGTTATGATTGATTTATGATTTTGAAATATTACCAGACCCGCTCACTTTAGAATCTTCTCTGTCCGGATTTCCTTTGTAAAGTACGTTTCCGGAGCCGCTAACTCTGGCTTTTATGGATTCTTCACAAAAAACTCTGATGTTTCCAGAACCAGATGCAAGAATATCAGCATTATCTGCAATTAATTCATAAGCCTGAATGTTTCCGGAACCTGAAACCTTAAAATTGATGTCTGAAGTCTTTCCTTTTAATCTAAGATTACCAGATCCTGAAACTTTCCCTTCGATATTAGAAGTGTTCAGATCAAGGTTCATTCCGCCTGATCCTGATACATAAGCTGAAAAACTATTTGACTTGATTACATCTTTTGAAATAACATTTCCAGATCCTGAAAGCGCTACAGAAGAAATATCTTCATAAGGTACAGTGATAACAATTTTTTCTCCTCTTGAAGGTTTTAAGTTATAATTCTTTTTGATACGAATTTTTAGTTTTCCATCTTTAACTTCTGTGAGGATGTATTCCATAAAATTCTCTTCTGCCTCGATAGTTAATTGTCCTTCTTGTCCGCTTATAAGTTCTACGTTAATATGACCAGACACTGTTATTCTATCGTAATCGCCTACATTTCTTTCTTTAGTGATTACATCACCATTACCTTTAATTCTTTTAAGCCCCCACTGAGCATTCGAAGTGGTGATAAATAATAGGCCAAATCCTAATAATATTAATTTTTTCATGCTTTGTTTTATTTAATTGATGAGTGATTATTTTTGGTAAAAAGTTACACTACCGTAATCTGCTTTAATGGAGATATTTTTTCCACTATTCTTACTCCCGTTATAACCTTTATAATATTTATCTCTGGATTTTATTCTTTTGATATCGTATTCAAAACCTTCCCCTCCTTTAAACCCTGCATATCCCAAGGTAACTTCAAAGTTAAAGCTGTAACTGGTTTGATATCCTATTTTTATGCTGGTATAATCTGAACGGATTTGAACATTTCCGGCATTGGAGGTAAGCTCCTCAATTTTAACAGTACCATAATCTGCAGTAATATCTACATTGCCATTTACTACTCCTATTTTTGTAGTAATATAATCTCCGTTTCCTTGTATATTATTGGCTTTGTCAATAGTCAAATTACCATAATCTGCCGAATAAGTAATGTTGTTTACCGATCTTATTTTCGAGTTCGTGTAATCGGCATTGATTTCAAGATCTCCTGCTTTTCCAATTTCGAAACCAGAATAATCTGCATTTATCTTTCCGCTTTTTATGTAATCTAAAGTAGATTTTCGTGTATAATCAAAAGCTAAATAATTATCATCTCCTAAGAGCTCTCCAATAACCATTTTTCCATAATCACAACGTAATTCTGCACGGCCTTCTATTTTATCCAGGTTGATATGGCCATAGTCATTATTTAAATTCACACTATTGGAAACAGGAACTTTAATAGTGTAATTAATTTTCATGTTTACATTGTTATTTCTTGATCCCCACCACGAACGTGATTTATTTCTATTAAAAATAGTTCTGGCATCAACTACAGAATTACTGGCATTAAATTGAACATCAATTTCATCTAGTTTTCTCTGTACTTTTTCTTCATTATTTCCATTCGTTTGGATGTGAACTTCTATTACAACTCTATTTTCATTCCAAGAGGTTACATACAAATTGCCGTAGCTGTTTTTTACTTTTAATAGCGCGTTTGCATTTACAGAAAATTCTTTGTTAATCTTTTTCTCTTTGGTGTATTTACCTTTCCATCCGCCATTAGCAATTGCTAAAGCAGGGATAAAGAATAATAAAATTACCGATTTATATAATATTGCTTTCATTACTATTTTTTTGTTGTTTAATCTCTTCAATTCGACTTAAAATATCTTCTAATAAATCTATTCTTACTTGAAAGTTTGTGATCATAGCATATAAGATCTGTTTACTACTTCCGTTTTCTAAAAGATTCTCTTCCAATTTATTATAATCGGCTTCCAATCTTTTTAACTGGATCATAGCATCATCTATGATGGTTTTGGTATCTTCATCAGAGGCTGCATTTAATTTTTCTACTTCTTCGTTCAGTAATGAAGTAAAATATATTTGTGTTTCTTGTATTTCCGGAGAAATCACAGTTTCAGGATCATTATTATTTTTATTGATTCCTATTCCTACAGAGACCAATAGGAGTAGTGTTGCGGCAATTGATAAAATTCTCCATTGTTTTTTTCTTTTCGGGTTGGTTAACGTAACAACATCTTGTTGCGCATTTAATTTTTGTAAAAAGCGCTCTTGATGTCCTTCTTCCGGAGTATCAATATCAAATTTACCTTCTAACTGATTAAATAGTTCTTCTAAATTATCATTTTTCATATGCACACTTCTCTTAATTTTTTCCTTAAACTTTCTTTAGCTCTTGAAATAGTAGTTCTGCAATTAGCATAACTAATTTCCATGATATCACAAATTTCTTCATGATCATAACCTTCAATTAAATGTAAGGTCAAAGAAATTCTGTAATTGTCTTTCAGTTTTTTCATGGTCTCCAAAACTTTTTGAGCCTGAACGTTTGTAAACTCATGATCTGTAACAACTCCATCCTTATCTTCGACCTTATGCATTACTTCTCCCAATGAAACTTCATTGTTTCTTTGTTTTTTCCGATAATGATGAATACTGTTGTTAACTACAATTCGCTTTAACCAGGCACCAAATGCAACTTCCCCTTTAAAAGTATCAAGTTTCGTAAACGCGTTCAAAAACGATTCTTGCATTACATCTTCTGCTTCAAAAGAATCTTTCACTATGCGTAGAGCGGTGTTATACATAGCCTTGTAGTAGCGATTGTATATCTCTGCTTGTGCAAATCGATCCCCTTGGGTACACGATTGTAATAATACTTCAGTATTTAACTTTTGTTGGCTCAAAAAGTTTGTTATTTGTTATTAATGATGAAGGAAGTTTTCATTTGTTACAGTTGATGTGATTTTTTTTTATTTTTTTTCTAGAAAAGTACGAAAACACTACATATACAAGACTTCTTCACTATAAAGATACTTAGAAACTTTAAACTTTGAATTCACGTTGTATCGTTCTGTAGTATGACTCCAACTAAATGGCATAACTATTGCATTTTGATAATAACTTTTAATAAGGTGATAAATGGAAGTACCTGAATTGAAAGGATTTGTTAGAATAAAGACTAATTTGAAACAGTGATTTTGACTGATTTTAAATGACAGAATGACCTAAATATAATTATGGCTAAATCGAATTTTTTAAATATTGACAGTTTGTCATTTCACGGAATAGATGAAGATGCAGAGTTAATTCCGTTAATGACCCCGGAAGATGAAGAGGAAATTAATAATGAAAACCTCCCCGAAACTTTGCCTATTTTGCCATTGCGCAATACAGTTTTGTTTCCTGGAGTAGTTATTCCTATAACAGCAGGTAGAGATAAATCTATTAACCTTATTAAAGATGCAAATGCGGGTAATAAGGTTATTGGTGTTGTTTCCCAAAAAGATGAGTCTGTGGAAGATCCGTCTATAGATGATATCAATTCACTAGGTACAGTTGCTAGAATCCTTAAGGTGCTACAAATGCCCGATGGGAATACTACGGTTATCATTCAAGGGAAAAAGCGTTTTGAAATTGATGAAGTACTGGTTACAGAGCCTTATATGACGGCGACTGTAAAGGAAGTATCAGAGATTAGACCTGAGAATGATAATGAAGAATTTAAAGCGATTATTGATTCTATAAAAGATTTATCGCTTCAGATTATTAAGGATAATCCGAATATCCCAAGTGAAGCTTCTTTTGCTATAAAAAATATAGAAAGTAATTCCTTCTTGATAAATTTTGTATCGTCTAATATGAATTTATCAGTAAATGAAAAACAAGAATTGCTTGCGGTGAATGATCTGAGTAAACGAGCGTTGAAAACGCTGAAGTATATGAATGTTGAGCTTCAGAAGTTAGAGCTGAAAAACAATATTCAATCAAAGGTACGTCATGATCTGGATCAGCAGCAGCGAGAATATTTTCTTCATCAGCAAATGAAAACCATCCAGGAAGAATTAGGAGGGGAGTCTGCAGAAGAAGAAATTGAAGAAATGAAGCGACAAGCTCTGAAGAAGAAGTGGGGTAAAAAAGTAAATGAGCATTTCAGTAAAGAGTTGGCCAAAATGCAACGTATGAATCCGCAAGTTGCAGAATACTCTATACAGCGCAATTACCTGGAACTTTTTCTTGAACTTCCATGGAATGAATTCTCTGACGATAAATTTGATCTGAAAAATGCACAAAAGATTTTAGACAGAGATCATTACGGGTTAGAAGATGTTAAAAGACGAATTATTGAATATCTGGCGGTATTAAAATTACGAGGAGACATGAAATCTCCTATCCTTTGTTTATACGGGCCTCCAGGGGTAGGTAAAACTTCTTTAGGAAGATCTGTAGCAGAAGCTCTGGGGAGAGAATATGTGAGAGTTTCTCTTGGTGGACTCAGAGATGAAGCAGAAATACGAGGGCATAGAAAAACATATATTGGGGCTATGCCAGGAAGAATAATTCAATCTATTAAGAAGGCAGGAAAATCGAATCCGGTGTTTGTTCTTGACGAAATAGATAAATTATCAAGTAGTCATCAAGGTGACCCATCTTCTGCAATGTTAGAAGTTTTAGACCCTGAACAAAACACAGAATTCTACGATAACTTCCTGGAAATGGGGTATGACCTTTCCAAAGTGATGTTCATAGCCACGGCAAATAGTTTGAATACTATTCAACCGGCTCTTAGGGATAGGATGGAAATCATCAATGTAAGCGGATATACTATTGAAGAGAAGGTTGAAATCGCTAAAAGACACCTTTTACCGAAACAGTTAAAAGAACACGGCCTTACAGATGATCATTTAAAAATTGGCAAAAAACAATTAGAAAAAATTGTTGAAGGATATACAAGAGAGTCTGGAGTACGTTCTTTAGAAAAACAAATAGCAAAAATGGTTCGCTATGCAGCCAAATCAATTGCTATGGAAGAATCATATGAAGTAAAAGTTTCTAATGAAGATATCTTAAAAGTGTTAGGCCCAGCCAGATTAGAACGTGATAAATATGAAAATAATGAAGTTGCAGGAGTAGTAACAGGATTAGCTTGGACTAGTGTTGGCGGAGATATATTATTTATAGAATCTATTCTTTCTAAAGGGAAAGGTGCATTAAATATTACCGGGAACTTAGGAAAAGTGATGAAAGAGTCGGCTACTATAGCAATGGAATATATAAAAGCCAATGCGGCCAATTGGAATATTGCTCCCGAAGTTTTTGAAAAATATAATGTACATATTCATGTTCCGGAAGGAGCTACTCCTAAAGACGGACCTAGTGCAGGAATTACGATGTTAACATCTTTAGTTTCCTTATTCACACAACGAAGAGTGAAAAAGAGTTTAGCAATGACCGGTGAAATTACCCTAAGAGGAAAAGTATTGCCGGTTGGAGGAATCAAAGAGAAAATCCTGGCTGCTAAACGAGCTAAGATCAAAGAGATCATTTTGTGCGAAGAAAATAAGAGAGATATTGAAGAAATAAAGGCAGATTATTTGAAAGGATTGACATTTCATTATGTTAATGAGATGAGTGAAGTAATAGATATAGCCATTACCAATCAGAAGGTTAAGAATGCCAAGGTGTTGTAGATATGTTGATGAATTGAGGACGATTTAATTAACTTTTTTTCAAAAAAATCAAATACCTAAATTCCAGGTCAGTGCAACGTAAATGATTCTGGGAACAATATTAAATTGATTTTGCTGTATCACAGAGGTTGAAAAATTGTCAAAAGCCAGGCTGTTCGTGTCTAAGATATTTCGAACCACAAAACGACCAGAAAACTTAGGGTATTTTTCCGGCTTGAATGTTAAATAAAAATCTAAGAAATTTGAATTGAGATTTGGCAATTGGATTCTTTGAAATGCTAATCTTGCATCTATAGATTTGCTGGGTTTAATAATCCCAGAGATATTCAGATTAAGTTTATCGGTAGTGAATCTCTGTGAAATAGTATTTTCAGGTACTATAATTTGTGTATAATCTACTTCGGTTTTAAAATTTATCCAACCTTTAAATGCTGTAAAAAGATATGCTCCTATAGAGTAGTTAAATGTTCTTTGGTTAGTGTTGTCATTGTTAATAATTCTACCAAACTCAGAATAACTGAATTGACCTCTGAGACCGACCCTGCTTTTAATTTTATAGATTAATTTATTGGTATCTGTAAATACACTTCCATTATTAACTCCTAATCCAGAAGGCCGCCTTTGAATGATGTTTAATAAATCGGTAGTTTCCAGGCTAAAGATATACGGAAATTGAATATGACTATAATTGCTGCCTAAGGTAAATCTGTGAAAATTTTTACGATTAAAATAAGTGTAACGAAAATCTATTCTTAAATCTTTAGATAGGTTTATTTCATTAATTCTGTTTTCGACATTCCTCAAATCAGTAATGATATTATTGCTGAATAAATCTGTGATACCAGAGACGTTATTTAGTATAGAGCCAGATAAGTTAAATCTATGACCTTTATTATTCCTATATTGTAAATTTACTTTTGATTCTAAGAAAAAGTCATCTAAGATAATTTCAGAAGCTGTCAGATTATCGACGGACGATATATCTAACTTATTTAGAAAGATTTTGGTATTAAGACTTATTTGCTCATTAAAACTATAACGATGAGAAACTTTGAATCTCAAATTGTTTTGTGAAAAACTAAGGTCATTTAAAAAAGAAACTTCTGGTTGTGAACCTGTAAAACCAGTTACAAGAGATGACCTGTTACTGGAATAATTTAAATCAAATTCTAAATTGTGTTTTTTTATGTTTTTGATATAATTAACACCAAGATATGTTGTTTTTTGAGATAAGTTTAATTCTTGTTGAGGATTATTCTGATTGAATAAATTAAAAAATCGACCTCCGCTTAACAGTAATTCTTGATTTAAATTTTCGTTTGTATGATGCCCGTAAATCTGTATGACAGAAGATGTAGAAATTTTTCTGGCAAACTCTATATCGTATTCATTGATCGTGAGTTCATCGTTATTATTAGAAAAAGCCTGATCAGAACTCTGATCAGAAAAGACATTTAAAACAGTATTACTGCTATTGGGAGTACTCCGTGAAAAATTTGTGGTAATTTGTATCACAGACAAACTATCTGGTTCTATAGAAAGAGATGATTTATTAAAGAATAACTCTTTATCATTAGTAACTACTGATTGTTCTGTAAAAGAAGTCTCATTTTCATTTCCTAAAAAACGTGTTATGTTACTTGAAGTATTTTCGAATTTATCTTTGTAGAAGTAACCGTAATTTTTAAAATTGATCTTCGAAGATACTTTTAGGTTTGTTTGAAGGGCTTGTAATAAAGATTGATTGTCTATATATCTGGATCTTTCAATATTAGGAATGAATACATCAGATTGGTTAATTATCTGATCATTTGATTTCAGGAAAGCAGGAATTTCTCTTGAGGTACTAACCTGATCAGGTTCTCCAAAATTATTGTTTAATTCATTGATTGAGCGTTCGCCCACGTTATTAATATTACCAATATAACCTACTTTTAATTTTTTGATAAAGGAGAATAAAACTGCGTTTGAAGTATACCTGTTTTCAATACCCCCTCCACCTGTGATATTCCCAAACAGACTGACTTTTAGTTTTTTATCCAGGTTTAAGTTTAAGATAACCTGATCAGACTTTTTTACACCTCTTAATAACTTATTATCATTAAAATTTTCTATGGCTTCTATGCCTTCTACTATGTTGGGTGTTATATTTTTTGATAAGATTTGATAATCGTCTGAAAAAAAATCATCCCCTTCAACAAGTATTTTGGTAATGGATTTTCCATTAAAAGTAATAATGCCTTTATCTGAGACTTGAATACCAGGTAATTTTTTTAGAACTTCCTCCAGGTTTCTTTCCGTCCCATCAGAAAAGCTTTTTAAATTGTATGCTGTTGTATCTTTCTTAATACGAATTGGCCTTTTTGTAGTAATCGTAACTTCCTGCAATTCGATATCTTTAGGTTCTATACGTATAATTTGAATCTGATCGTTACTAATAAGTTTTACAATAGTTTCTTTATATCCAAGCCTTAAAACTTTAATTAGATAACGATCAGATGTATTCTCATCTATTATGAATTTAAAGGAGCCATCCTGGCCTGTCTGTGTATAATCAATAATTAAAGAATCTTTTGCAGGATCTATAATTAATACAGAAGCTAATTCTATAGGAACAGATGTTTGAGTAGAGATTATTTTTCCTTTTTTCTCAATGCTTTGCCCATGAGAAGCTAAAACAAATAGATGGATTAGAATGATAAATAATACTTTACTTACCTGGAGCAACGAATAATAAGTAATTGCGTTAATATACTTTTTCTTCAAAGTTTAAATGCAAATTTTTTAATTAGAGCGTACTTCCAGAGTAGGGTCAAATTTAATATTAACACTACCATCGTTCTCTAATGCAACAGATTCCAAATAACTTACATATTTATCTTTTTTCTTTTTATCCTTTTTCAGAAAATCTTCTCTGGAAATAAAAGTAGTTCCAAAGTAACTCTCACTTATTTTTGATGAAGAGAAATCAGCAGGTAATTTGATTTCTTTAAGCTTGTAAACGAAATCCAGTTTTTTGTCCTGAGCTTCAAGAATTAAACCAGGTAAGCCCCCTAGTTTCCATGGACCTAGTTGCACAGGTATTTCATAAGTAAACCAAGCTTCCCATTTTCTACCTAAAAAATCTGCTTCAGCTTTTATACAACTATAACCTCCTATTTTTTTCTTTTCAGAAGTAATCTTCCACTGTATTTTAGGAAAATTTTCTTTTACAGAAACAAAGGATGCCTTGTTCCAATAAGATTCTCTGCTTAATAATCTTTTATTTTTGATATCCTTGAAATAAACCCAGCCTGTTTCGTCCCTGTTATCTCTATTAACTACCGTTTTACTCGGTCCGTTATTATCAATTCTATAAATTGTTTTTGTTTTGTTCTGTATTTGTTGATAGATAGATTTATCACCTTGGAAATAGAGTGTGCCTTTTTCTATTTCATATTCATAATTATATCCATTTTCATGAGGTGGATTCGCAACTATAGATACTCCCGAAAATGCTTCATAGGTTACATATCCTTTAGTTTGTGCCAATGATAAGCTGCTAAACAATAGGATTAATATTAAAGTAATATGATTTTTCATAAGTTAATCGGTTGAAAAGCCAAAGAGAGTCAATTCTCTTTGGCTTTTTATTATTAATTATAATATTTATTATTATTCAAAAGCAGCATCACAACCTGCTCCGGCAATCGAACCGGCTTTCTTACAAGTAGATGCTGTAGCTGAAATAGTTGCTCCGCCACAACTTAATGTAACTGTACAATCAAATAACTCTTCTTTAACTTCTGTTGTTTCATTGTTATTAATTGTAGCAAATGCTAAACTGAGTGAAAACATTACAGCAAATAAAGTTAATACTTTAGATTTCATAATTTTAATTTTTAATGGTTAATGTTAAATTATAGATTCTTAATAAGCTTATATAAATCTCATGACTAATTTAGTATGATTTTTCTTAAAAAAAATGTGATATACTTTAAAAAGTAAAAATTTAACTATTTCATAGGCATTTTATTTGAATACCCCATTTTTAGTGCGGTTTCCTATTAATTTCCTGATAATTTACTATAAAAATTTATGGTTTTACCTCAAAAAAAGGACAATAATATAATTTATTAAAATATAAAGGTAAGATTTTTCTTATAATAAAAATACAATCATTTATTATATTTTTTTAATGATATTACAAAAGACTATTTTGTTTTGTGTAACTTTTTTTCATGGTATCCTATTGCATAATTAGAATCAGATTTGCTTACTTTGCACCATGCAGCAAAAAATAACAATTGCTATCGATGGTTTTTCTTCTACGGGAAAGAGTACCATAGCCAGGAAATTAGCTAAAGAACTTGGATATATTTATGTTGATACCGGCGCTATGTACAGGGCAGTTACACTCTTTGCTATAGAAAAAGGATTTGTAGGAGACGATTTTTATGATGAAAAAAAATTGGTAAGTAACCTTTCACAAATTAAACTTCATTTTGTTTTTAATAACGATCTGGGCTTTGCAGAAATCTATTTGAACAATGACAATGTAGAAAAGGATATAAGAACTTTATATGTGTCTAATTTTGTTAGTAAAATAGCTACTATTAAAGAGGTTAGAGAGAAGTTAGTAGAAATACAACAAGAAATGGGGAAAGATAAAGGAATTGTGATGGATGGAAGAGATATTGGAACTGTTGTTTTTCCGGATGCTGAATTAAAAATCTTCTTAACAGCTTCTCCGGAAATCAGAGCAAAAAGAAGGTATGACGAATTAATAGACAGAGGAGATAAAGTTCTTTTTGAAGAAGTTCTTAAAAATGTAACTCACAGAGATTTTATAGATTCAAGCAGGGAGATATCCCCTTTAAAAAAAGCTAAAGATGCTATTGAACTGGATAATTCTGAAATGGGATTGGAAGAGCAGTTTGATACCATTCTTAGTTATGTGAACAATACCATAGAAAAAACTCCTTTAGATAGTTAACTACCTAAAGGAGCTCTCATATATTATATTGATACTATTAAATATTAGGAATAATTAATTCCTGGTCAGGATGAATAACATCAGGATTACTTAGAATATTGGTGTTTGCTTGAAAAATAGCCTGGTATTTAGAAGCATTGCCATAATAATGCTTGGCAATTTTCCCTAAAGTTTCTCCGCTTTTTACAATATGCCTGTGATAAACAGAATTATCAGCTACAGTTATATTAGCTTTGATATCTGCCGGATTTTCTCCCCCTATCTCTTTGATTTTATCCCAAAGGGCATTTTTTTCATATGGAGTATTGGCTTCCCCCTTCAATTTAAGGATTCCACCTTCTTCCTGAACATCGCCATTTTTTATTTGAAATTCCTGACCTAGGTCTAAAACAGCCTGGTATTTTGATTTTGCGCTCATTGTGGTTTTAATTTAATTATTAGCTTTTCAAATTTAATGATTTTATATAGATAGTATAAGAATTACACAATTTAAATACTGGTTTTTTTATACTTCAATTTTGCTACTCTTTATGAGTAATATAGATGTACTTTTGATATAGTGTGGTTTTTACTTCTTTTTTAGGTGGTATTATGCTAGTAATTATTTGTAAATCAAAGATTATAGTATTATTTTTGCACTCCTTTTTAGCAAATCACAGGAGAGAAAGGATTTTAACGAATTTAAATAATAACAACTTTCGTAATTATATTTTGCATTTCTCCTGATATAATACGAAATACAAATTTTAAATCAGCAATGGCTGAAGCAAAAGAAAAAGCAGGAGCTCAAGAAGCTCAAGCAACTGAAACAAAGGAAGTAAGAAATCCTGAAGAATTTTTAGCAAACTTTAACTGGCATAACTACGAAGAAGGAATTGACCAGGTTGAAGATGAAAAGCTAAAAGAATTCGAAACATTAGTAGAAAACAATTTTGTTGATACTGCAGATGAAGAAGTTGTAGAGGGAAAAGTTATTCACATAACAGACAGAGAAGCAATTATTGACATCAATGCAAAATCTGAAGGAGTAATTTCCTTAAACGAATTCCGATATAACCCAGACCTTAAAGTAGGGGATAAAGTTGAAGTTTTAATTGACGTTAGAGAAGATAAAACCGGTCAGTTAGTTTTATCACACAGAAAAGCACGTACTATCAAAGCATGGGATCGTGTAAATGCTGCTCACGATAACGGAGAAATAGTAAACGGATACGTTAAGTGTAGAACCAAAGGTGGTATGATCGTAGATGTATTTGGTATCGAGGCATTCTTGCCAGGTTCTCAGATAGATGTTAAGCCAATTAGAGATTACGATCAATACGTTGGTAAGACAATGGAATTTAAAGTTGTGAAAATTAATCACGAGTTTAAAAACGTTGTAGTTTCTCATAAAGCTCTTATCGAAGCTGATATTGAAGAACAAAAGAAAGAAATTATCGGTCAGCTTGAAAAAGGACAGGTACTTGAAGGTGTAGTTAAGAATATTACTTCTTACGGAGTATTTATTGATCTTGGTGGTGTTGATGGATTAATCCATATTACTGACCTTTCCTGGAGCAGAATCAATCATCCAAACGAAATTGTAGAATTAGATCAGAAGATGAATGTTGTTATCCTTGATTTTGATGATAACAAATCCAGAATTCAACTTGGTTTAAAACAACTTCAGAAGCACCCATGGGAGGCTTTAGATGAAAATGTTAAGATTGGAGATAAAGTTAAAGGTAAAGTTGTTGTAATTGCAGATTACGGTGCCTTTATTGAAGTAACAGAAGGTGTAGAAGGATTAGTTCACGTTTCTGAAATGTCATGGTCTACACACTTACGTTCTGCTCAAGACTTTGTGAAAGTTGGAGATGAAGTAGATGCAGTTGTATTGACTTTAGATAGAGATGAGCGTAAAATGTCTCTTGGTATTAAGCAATTAACACCAGATCCATGGACAGACATTACTTCTAAATACCCTGTAGGTTCTAAACATAATGGTATTGTTAGAAACTTTACAAACTTTGGAGTTTTCGTTGAATTGGAAGAAGGTATTGACGGATTGATTTATATTTCTGACCTTTCATGGACTAAGAAAATTAAGCATCCATCTGAGTTTGTTAGCGTTGGAGATAAATTAGAAGTTGTCGTTCTTGAATTAGATGTAGACGGACGTAAACTTAGTCTTGGACACAAACAAACTACTGAAAACCCTTGGGACAAATACGAAGAAGAATTTGCTGTAGATACACTTCATACTGCAGAAATTTCTGAAATAGTTGACAAAGGAGCTACGATTAACTTTAATGATGATATCGTTGCTTTCGTTCCTAGCCGTCACTTAGAAAAAGAAGATGGTAAGAAATTGAAGAAAGGGGAGACAGCCGACTTTAAAATTATTGAATTCAATAAAGAGTTCAAAAGAGTAGTAGCATCTCATACAGTAATCTTCAAAGAAGAAGAGGCTAAAAATGTAAAAGCAGCTACTAAAAAGAAAGCAGCTTCAAATGCTTCTGAAAAAACAACTATGGGAGATGTAAATGCAGAATTAGCTGCATTGAAAGAAAAGATGGAAAAAGGAGAATAAATAATTTTCTTTACATACGTACAAATCCTCTTTCGTTAATTCGAAAGAGGATTTTTTTATGAATACAACTGTAATAGTATGACTGGCTACGGCTATAACTTCGAAAATTATTCCTATTTTTGTAGACCAAATACGTTTGGAAATAGATTATGAGTCAAAAAGTTCTGCTTTCCTCTAAAGAAATCAATATAATTCTACATCGTTTGGCTTGCCAACTCATTGAAAATCATCTTGATTTTAAAAATACAGTGCTTATAGGAATTCAGCCACGAGGAATTTACCTGGCAGAACGCTTATCCAAAATCTTAATCGAAGAATATAAAATCGAAAATGTGCAATTGGGGCATTTGGATATTACATTCTACAGAGATGATTTTAGAAGAGGAGAAAAAACATTAGAAGCTAATAAAACGAATATCGATTTTATTGTAGAAGATAAAAAGGTAGTGTTTATAGATGATGTTTTATATACCGGACGTAGCATTCGTGCGGCTTTAACTGCAATCCAATCGTTTGGGCGCCCTCTCGAAATAGAATTATTGACACTAATTGACAGACGCTTTAGCAGGCACCTACCTATTCAACCAGACTATAGAGGCAGGCAGGTAGATGCTATTAATGAAGAGAAAGTGAAGGTAATGTGGGTGGAAAATGATGGAGAAGATACTGTGTATTTAATAAATAAATAATAATAATGAGTCAGCTAAGTGTAGATCACTTATTAGGAATAAAATACCTGAAACCGGAAGATGTATCGCTTATTTTTGAAACTGCAGATCACTTTAAAGAAGTGATTAATCGCCCGATTAAAAGAGTTCCTTCCCTTAGAGATATTACAATAGCTAATTTATTTTTTGAGAATAGCACACGAACAAAATTATCTTTTGAGCTGGCAGAAAAAAGACTTTCTGCAGATGTTGTGAATTTCTCTGCTTCTCAATCGTCTGTAAATAAAGGAGAAACCTTAATAGATACCGTCAACAATATTCTTTCTATGAAAGTAGATATGGTTGTGATGAGGCATCCAAACCCTGGTGCGGGCGTTTTCTTATCTAAGCATATTAATGCGAGTATTATAAATGCAGGAGATGGGGCACATGAACATCCTACCCAGGCATTATTAGATTCATATTCTATCAGAGAACGTTTAGGAGAAGTAGAAGGAAAGAATGTAGTTATTGTTGGAGATATTTTACACTCAAGAGTAGCACTCTCCAATATTTTTGCACTAAAATTACAAGGTGCTAATGTAAAAGTGTGCGGACCCAAAACACTTATTCCAAAATATATTACCTCTCTTGGTGTTACTGTAGAAACCGACTTAAGAAAGGCGTTAGAATGGTGTGATGTTGCAAATATGTTACGAGTGCAAAACGAGAGAATGGATATTAGTTATTTCCCTTCTACCAGAGAATATACACAACAATTTGGAGTTAATAAAGCACTACTTGATTCACTGGATAAAGAAATAGTGATTATGCATCCGGGTCCGATAAACAGAGGAGTTGAAATCACTAGTGATGTTGCAGATTCGAAACAAGCAATAATTCTCAATCAGGTTGAGAATGGTGTCGCCATAAGAATGGCAGTTATTTATTTATTAGCGTCGAAAATTAAATAAAGAAATATGATTTTTGATAAACAAGGAAATACGACAATTATAACACAGGAATCTGTATCATTTTCAGTTTTTTTAGATCGGATAAATGATGCATATAAAAAATTTGAGAAAGATAATATCATTATTAATCTCTTCTCTTTTGATGAAATAACGGTAAATGATGTGCTGGAGTTTTCTCAACTATCCGGTGTTCATAGGAGTAAAAATAAATCTTTTGTTATTGTGACAGATAACATTAGTTATGATAGTATACCAGAAGAATTAGTATTAGTCCCTACTTTACAAGAAGCTTTTGATCTTATAGAGATGGATGAAATAGAAAGAGATTTGGGTATTTAATGAAGTTGACCATCCTAGGCTGTTTTTCAGCAACTCCTCGTACATTTAATAACCCTACTTCACAATTACTTGAGGTAAAAGGAAACCTTTTCTTAATTGACTGTGGAGAAGGGACACAGGTTCAGTTAAGAAAACAAAAGATAAAATTTTCGAGAATTAAACATATTTTTATTTCTCACTTGCACGGAGATCATTTTTATGGCCTTCCGGGATTGATTTCTACATTTCATTTACTTGGAAGAGAAGCCGAATTGAATATTTACGGACCCAAAGGAATTGAAGAAGCTATTAAATTGCTCTTGAAATTGAGTAACTCATGGATTGATTTCCCGCTCATATTTCATGAACTTACTTCTAAAGATTCAGAATTAATACTAGAAAATGAAAAGGTAGAAGTAAGAACCATACCCCTGGATCATAGGGTCTATACCAACGGATTTCTGTTTAAAGAAAAAGAAGGGGAAAGAAAACTGGATATAGCCAAGGTTCTTAATTATGATATTGATAAAGCGTATTATCAAAAAATAAAGAAAGGAAAAGACATCACGCTCGATAATGGAGAAGTTGTAAAAAATGATGAAATCACTTTAGATCCGATGCCATCAAAAAGTTATGCCTTTTGTAGTGATACAAGATATAAACGAGATGTCATCCCTTTGATAAAAAATGTCAATGTATTATATCATGAATCTACTTTTTTAGAAGAACACCAGCATCTGGCTGTAAAAACCAAACATTCTACAGCAAAAGAAGCAGCACAAATTGCTAAAGATGCAACAGTAGAAACACTTATCCTAGGACATTACTCTACACGATATGGAGATTTAGAATGCTTTAAGGAGGAAGCGAAACAGGTTTTTGAAGCTGTTGAATTGGCAGATGATGGCAAAGAATTTGATTTTTAAAAAAACGTTTCCAGATACAGTCATTATCTTGTAAATTGCATGATAATTGTGTGTTTTTTGAATTTCTTGCAGTTAAACTAAGTATACATTTATGGATAAAGATTTAGGAAATTATAGGAAATCTTATGAGAAAAATGAACTTTTGGAATCGAATGTTCCTGAGAATCCTTTGGAATTATTTCAAAAGTGGTTTTATGAGGTAGAAAATTCCGGTGGAGTAGATGAGGCAAATGCAATGACCATATCTACTATTGGATTGGATAATTTCCCTAAAAGCAGGATAGTACTCTTAAAAAAGTATACTTACGAAGGTTTTATTTTCTATACCAATTATAATAGCGAAAAAGGAAAAGCCATAAGTCAAAACCCAAATGTGTGTTTGTCTTTTTTCTGGCCAAATATGGAAAGACAAATTATTATAAAGGGTAAGGCAGAGAAAATTGCTGCAAACTTATCTGATGGATATTTTGAATCCAGACCTTTAGGAAGTAAGCTGGGAGCTATAGCTTCTAATCAAAGTGAGATAATAGCATCCAAAGAAGTATTAGAACAAAAGCTTAAAATACTGGAAACTCAATATGAAGGTAAAGAGGTTTTACGTCCCGAAAATTGGGGAGGATATATAGTAAAACCAGTATCTATAGAATTTTGGCAAGGCAGGCCAAATCGTTTACATGATAGGATAAGATACAGTCTTCGAGATGATTACAATTGGTCTATAGACAGGCTCTCTCCTTAATTTTTAACAAATAAGGTACAATTTTTCTGGGGATTTACCGTTATTGGTGTTACCAAATCGTAAGACGCCCCAGATTATGAATACCCGTACCTACAAGATAGTAGTAATACTATTTGCAGTATTCTTTGTTAATTCATGCAGTAAAGACAGTATCGAAGAAGAGATTCCTATATTGGCATTAGTAGATGTTGATTACACTAATTTTGAAAATGAAGTGCTTTCCAGGATCAATGAGCATAGAGCTTCTATTGGTTTGAACGCTCTTGAAATTTCAGATGAGGTCTCATCTGTTGCACAAAGTCATACAGAACATATGATTAGTACAAACAGGGTTTCCCATGACTTTTTCTTTAGAAGAAGAGATGTGCTTAGAGATAACCCGGGAGCCAATGCTGTTTCAGAAAATGTAGCTTTTGGCTTTAGTACCAGTGGAGGAGTAGTAAGAGGATGGTTAAATAGTGAAGAGCACAGAGCCATCATTGAAACTCCTTCTTTTACACATTTTGGAATTGCTGTTGATGTTGATACCGAAGGAAGAAATTATTTCACAAATATCTTTATTCAGTTACAATAAATTATCGCAATGAAATAATTAAGAATTCAGTTCTCCGGTTTAACTGGTGTTCGTGTTCTGTACATTCGACACCATTTGGACAACTGGTGATTAACTTTTCTTCTCCATACCCTTTAGATTCCAGAATTCTATCCATCCTGATCCCGTGATCTAAGAGGTATTCCAGGGTAGAATTGGCTCTTCGTTGTGATAATATTAAATTGTATTTAGAAGAACCTCTTGAATCTGTATGAGAACTGATTTTAATCTTCATTTCAGGATATTTCTCCGTCATCAGATATACCACTCTGTCTAAAATTTCCTGGGCATCATTTCTTACGTTAGAACGATCAAAATTGAAATATATATTGTTAATGACAGGAAACTCTTCTTCAGTAAACGGAATTCTGCTCAACACAATATCTACAATAATCTCTGTAGTCTGAAGCGGAACGTTTTTAGTCGTAAACGATGTGACTTTTTCATTATAACCTTCTTTTAGAGTTGTCAACGTATAATCGACATTGCGTTCAACATCAATTTCGTAATACCCTTTTTCATCAGTTTCGACTTGAGCGATTAGTTGATCGTTATCATCTTTTAAAACTAAAATGGCATTAGGGATAGGCATCGTAGAAATACTGTCCGTAACATGTCCTTTAAGCTTTAGAGGAGGTATTTTAGTAAAAGTATAGATATCATCATCATAAATATTATCTCCGCGATTAGAAGTAAAGTAACCGGTAACTCCATCATCTTTTAAAAAAAATGAAAAATCATCCTGATTACTATTTACAGGAGCTCCAATATTAATAACATCTACATATTCTCCCGAATCATTTTTAGTAGCCGAAAAAATATCTAATAACCCCAATCCTACATGTCCGTCTGAAGAGAAGAATAATACTCCCTCATTATTGATAAAAGGGAATACATCGTCTCCGGTAGTATTGACAGTTTCTCCCAGGTTTACAGTATTTACCAGGGTACCGTTTGAACTAATTTCAGCTTTGTATAAATCCATGCCTCCGAAACCTCCGGGCATATCTGAAGCAAAATATAAATACTTTCCATCGGGGCTAATTGCCGGGTGTGTTACAGAATAATCATCACTGTTAACAGAAATACTTTGCACATTTTCCCATGTTCCATTAACTTTCTCTGCGCTGTATACTTTTAAATGCGTAATTCTGCTATTATCTCTCCCTCTTCTATTTTTATAATAGCTGTTTCTCGAAAAATACATAGTATTCCCATCCGGAGTAATACTTATGGAAGCTTCGTGAAATCTTGTGTTTATTGTACTATTTAACCTGTCTTTATGAGTCGCAGCACTAGCACCTTCCTGAACGGCATATAAATCTAAGAAAGGTTGTTGATTCCAGCTGTAGCGTCTTTTTATGGAAACTCCTTCATTGCGTGTAGATGAAAAATAAATAATACCATCTCTTTCATAAGCTCCAAAATCACTGTAATCAGAATTAAAGGCAACAGTATCTATCTCGTATTTAGGATTTATGGCAAAAATACTTCCGGAATATGTGTTTTCGTCTATCTCAGGTAAATGAGAAATGTCTCCTCCGTTTTCTTTAAATTTTGTGATCCATTTAACGGCTTCATCATACTGTTTTTCAGCTTTCAATGCCTGTGCGTATTTATAATAGTATTCTACAGGAACATTGGATTGATTTACAACATCTTTATAATATTTAATAGCGTTTTTGGAGTCCCTGAGAAAGGTATAAGAATCGGCCAATCTACGTTTTGCATGATCTACATTATATTCTCTTTCCACTAATTTTTTATAGGCAGAAATAGCTTTGACATAGGCAAACTTATCAAATAATGCATCAGCTCTTTTTTGAGTACCATATTGTGCACTTAGTGAGGCACTAAATGAGAAAAAGAAGATAAATATTAAATAGTGTAGACGCTGCATTTGACTTTACTTTTAAAAATATCGAGGCGATTTTAATTTTGAACTATTAAATTTAAACTCATAAATCAATAAAAATTCATGGGTACCACTATTAAAAGGTTGAATATCTGATATTGAATATTCGTATGCATACCCTAACCTTAACTGACGAGAAACCTGAAAATCTGCAATTGCTCCAACTGAGTCTCCAAAACGATAAGATGCTCCCAACCATAACTTTTCATGAAATAAGAAGGTTGCTGTAAGATCTACAGAAGCAGGTGCTCCCTTGGTATACTTTACTAAAAATGAAGGTCTGAAACTTAGGTTGTAATTTAATGGAAAAACATAACCTCCTAAGAAATAATAGCTGTTTCTGTCCAAAGCCCTAAAAGCATCTCCGCTGGTTTCATTATTATCATAATTGATGATTCTTGGAGAGGATGCACCTACATACCAATCATCACTGTGGAAGTATAACCCCAATCCGAAATTTGGACTAAACCTGCTAAAAGAATCCTGGAAAAAAGGATCATTACTAACGTCCGGATCCAGGAATAATTCATCATCTAATGAAAAACTAGTGAACCCTGCTTTTAAACCAAAAGCCAGCCTGGTTTTTTCTCCTGTTTGTATGGTATATGAAAAATCTCCATATAAAAAAGTGAAATTTTCAAATCCGAGAGCATCATTAATAAATGAAAAACCGATACCAATTTTGTCGTTTCTCAAAGGAGAGTGAATGGACAAGGTAGCTGTTTCAGGAGCTCCGTCAAAACCGGTCCATTGATTCCTGTAAATTCCAACCACGCTCAGTGCATTCCTGCTTCCTGCATATGCCGGATTTATAGCAATAGTATTGTATTGATACTGAGTAAATTGTGGTAATTGCTGTGAAAAACCACTAAAAACTGTTCCCAATAAAATAATATAAAGTAATTTTTTTCTCATCAATTTATCTCGAATTTGTTCCTACATATATGAATCCGGTAATAGGATCCAATCCACTATTCCTTAGGGTTACTACATAATAATAAGTTCCTGCCGGGACAAAACCAGATCCGGATCTTGAAGTTCCTCTCCAGTTATTCTGATAATCGTCTGCTTCAAAAACTTTATTACCCCATCTGTTGAAGATGATGACATCGGCTATAAAAACACAATTATTTAATCCGTTAACTTCAAAAAATTCATTAAATGCATCTCCGTTTGGAGTGATTACTTTGGAGATTTGAATATCATCTCTGTCACTGCAAGGCAACACGATACAATCGTCATTAACTACTATTTGGAATTCTATTACAGAAGGACATCCTTGATCGGGAGTTGTTGTATATGTAATTACAAATTGTCCCAGAGCCAGGCTAAACGGATCAAACCTGCTTCCATCCAGGGTAACGTTTCCTGAAGTAACTTCAAAAGCTCCGTCATCAGGAATTCCGTCAGGTAAAAAATCTAATAAATCTATAGGATCGTCTTCTATACAAATTTGAATATCTACAGGAGCATTAGTAGCTTCTACGATAGCACTTATAATTTGCGTGTGTACATTTTCGTTACCACAAGTATCCGTAGCTGTCCATGTTCTGATAAGTAAGAAATCATTTGCACCGGCTATATCTTCTCGTGTTTCTTCAAAAGTAACAGTAACATCAGTTGCACAATTATCTGTAGCAGTTAATACTGGTGCGTCAGGAATCTCTGTACAGGTAAAAGTAGCATCCTGAGGCAGTTCTTCTACGAAGACAGGTGCTTCAGTATCTCTAACGGTAATTGTCTGTACATGTTTAGCTTCATTTCCTGTACAATCTGTAGCCGTCCATGTTCTGGTGATTGTTAAATTAAAAGGACAAGAATTATCAGTCTGTTCAGTAGTTTCTTCAAATATTACTGTAATGTTTGGATCACAATTATCGGTAGCAGTAAGCACCACCGGATTAGGAACCTCATTACAGGAAACCTCTACATCCTGAGGTAGATCCTCCACAAAAACCGGAGCTTCTGTGTCTCTAACAGTAATTGTCTGTACGTGTTTAGCTTCGTTCCCGGTACAATCTGTAGCCGTCCATGTTCTGGTGATGGTGATATTGGTATTACAAGTTGGATCTTCTGTTGAGGTTTCTTCAAATACTACTATAACATTTGGATCACAATTATCTGTAGCAGTAAGTATTATCGGATCAGGAACTTCGTTACAGGAAACCTCTACATCCTGAGGTAAATTCTCCACAAAAACCGGAGCTTCAGTATCTCTGACTGTAATTGTCTGTACGTGTTTAGCTTCGTTCCCGGTACAATCTGTAGCCGTCCATGTTCTAGTGATGGTGATATTGGTATTACAAGTCGGATCTTCTGTTGAGGTTTCTCCAAATACTACTGTAACATTTGGATCACAATTATCTGTAGCTGTAAGTATTACCGGATCAGGAACTTCGTTACAGGAAACTTCAACATCCTGAGGCAGTTCTTCTACGAATACGGGAGCTTCAGTATCTCTGACTGTAATTGTCTGTACGTGTTTAGCTTCGTTCCCGGTACAATCTGTAGCGGTCCATGTTCTGGTGATGGTGATATTGGTATTACAAGTCGGATCTTCTGTTGAAGTTTCTTCGAACATTACTGTCACATTCGGATCACAATTATCGGTAGCTGTAAGTACTACCGGATCAGGAACTTCGTTACAGGAAACTTCTGCATCCTGAGGTAGTTCTTCTACGAATACCGGAGCTTCAGTATCTCTGACTGTAATTGTCTGTACGTGTTTAGCTTCGTTCCCGGTACAATCTGTAGCGGTCCATGTTCTGGTGATGGTGATATTGGTATTACAAGTTGGGTCTTCAGTCTGGGTTTCTTCAAATAATACTGTGACATTCGGGTCACAATTATCTGTAGCAGTAAGTATTACCGGATCAGGAACTTCATTACAGGAAACTTCTGCATCCTGAGGCAGTTCTTCTACGAACACAGGAGCATCCTTATCTTTAACCATAATAGTTTGCACATGCTTAGCTTCATTTCCTGAACAGTCTGTAGCGGTCCATGTTCTAGTGATCGTAAAATTAGTGTTACAGGTTGGATCTTCAGTTCGGGTTTCTTCAAAAACAACTTTTACATCGGTATCACAATTATCGGTTGCAGTTAATATGGGAGCATCTGGTATCTCATTACACCAAACCTTAACATCCTGAGGTAATTCTTCTACAAAAACGGGTGGTTTAGTATCCCAAAAAGAAATTACTTGTTCATCAGAATCAATATCTCCACAAGGATCGTAAGCATACCAAGTTCTGATGATCTTTATTATGCCACATTCTCCGGTAACTACTTTATCTGTATAATCTACTTTAAAAGTATCGTGAACGTGATGAGCGAGTGTAACTTCCGGAGTGCCAAAATTTATTCCCTGATCTCCAAAACAAATAGACACAACACCTCCCGAACCATCTAACACTACTTTTACCGAAAATACATTATTATAACTCGATAATGAGACTGATGAAATTCCGTTGTTACCACCTGCTGTTACAGGCACTGAAGCAATTAGAGAATTATCTGAAGTATAGAGCTCTATCCTGGCATTAGTTTGATCTTCATCAATATCAATAAGATCAATTTCATCTATTGTTACTCCATTAAACTCTGATAGATCAAAAGTGATGAACGATTCTCTTGTGTCTAAATCTTTGGGAGTACTGGATGATGGATCCTGAATAATAAGGATATTGTTTCTTGGGATTGCATTGGCACCTTCACTGGTAGCATTACCCCCGTTTCCTTGTCCGGGTCCTCCAAATATGGTGTTTGGAGTTCCTAAATCTGTTTCTGAACCAGGAGAAGCACTATTAAAAATTCGTAATTGCTCATTACCTCCGGGATGTCCGGCACTTAAATAAACATTTTTTCCGGCTAGTTCTATTTTATCCGGATTAGTAACATATTCAAAATCTATACACGGAATATAAGTAGTACATTCTGTACACTCAAATTCTCTGTCAGATGGGGCTTTGATCTCTATTTTTTTTGCAGGATTACTGGTAACAGATATCGTATCAGTAACCTTTAATTTTGTATTTGGTTCGGAAGCTCCAAATACGCAGATTGATCCAAAAAGAAAAATAAATTGTAAAAATTTCCCCATTTATAGCCTTAATTTGTTTTATAAAAGCTAAGTAAGGATTAAGTTTGTTATCGTATTAGTTTGGGAATGATTATCTGATAGGTTACCTTCTACGCTTATGAAAATAATCAGGAACTAAAGTAAATGTGTATTTTTTTCTGACAAAGAAAATAGGTTAAACAAACCTTTTTATACGTTAAATAGTAAAATTCAATGGTTTGAGTAAAGAATTGATATTAGTAAGACACGCAAAATCATCCTGGGATTATGAAGCAAGCGATAAAGATCGTCCTCTTAAAGAGAGAGGGATCAGGGATGCTCATCTGGTATCAAGACATTTAGAAGGTAAACTTGATAAAACAGCTATCGTTTTTTCAAGCCCTGCAAACAGGGCATTACACACGTGTATGATCTTTTTGAGAAACTGCAATATCCCGCTTACTAAATTAACCGTAACAGATGAACTTTACGATTTTGGAGGGGATCGTGTTATTAAATTTTTAAATTCTTTAGATGATGATTATAAAAGTGTTATGATATTTGGCCACAATCATGCATTTACATCAATAGTCAATACTTTTGGCAATACATATATAGATAATGTCCCTACAAGCGGAGTTGTAGTGATTAAATTTGATACAGATAAATGGAAAGTTATTTCCAAAGGAGAGACAAAACTAGTTACTTTTCCTAAACACTTGAAATAAATGGAAAGCATAAAAAATGAATATGTTAACAGAGAAATTAGTTGGTTACAATTTAATGCCAGAGTACTTCAGGAAGCTGCAGATAAAACAGTACCATTAATAGAGCGATTGCGTTTTCTGGGAATTTTTTCAAATAACTTAGACGAATTCTTTAAGGTGCGTTATGCAACGGTAAAAAGAATTGCATTGGCAGGAAAAAAAGGGAAAAGTGTTTTAGGAGGAATTCCGGCAGAAGATTTATTGGAAGAAATAACGCAGATTGTTATAAAGCAACAGGCAGATAGTCTAAACATCTTAAAAAGTATTGAAGAAGAATTAAAAGCAGAACAAATTTTTATTATTAATGAAAATGAAGTTTCTGTTTCGCAAAGCGAATTTCTGAAACAATATTTTTCAGAAAAGGTGAGCCCTGCTCTAATGACTATTATTTTGAATGAGTTAGATGAACTCCCCAACTTAAAAGATAGTGCAGCTTATCTTGCCATCAAATTTGTATTAAAAGAAGAAGACAAAACAAACAGGATTACCAAAATATTTGGAGGTACTTCTAAAGCAAATATTAAATATGCACTGATAGAGATACCAAAAACGATGGATCGTTTTATTGTTTTACCTAATGAAGGAGATAAACAATACATTATTGTATTAGACGATCTTATCCGGCACTGTATAGGTAATATTTTTAGCATTTTTGATTATGAATCCCTCTCTGTCCACATGATAAAAATCACAAGAGATGCAGAATTGGACATAGATAATGATCTAAGTAAGAGTTTTATAGAGAAAATATCTAATAGTGTAAAAGGCCGTAAAATAAGCGAACCTGTTCGTTTTGTATATGACAAGGAAATAGGGAAAGATACCTTAAAGTTTTTGATGGATAAGATGGGAATTGTAAATACAGATAGTGTTATTCCCGGAGGTAGGTATCACAATAGAAGAGATTATATGAATTTCCCTAGTCTTGGCAGAACAGATTTATTGTATAAGAGCTATACTCCTATAGAAGTAGAAGGACTCCAAGGACAGGGAAGTATTTTTGAAAAAATAGCTGTTAAAGATTATCTACAGCATACACCTTATCATACATTTTCGAATGTTATAAAATTTTTGAGAGAAGCTGCTTTAGATCCTTCAGTAAAATCGATTAAAATTACGGTGTATAGACTGGCTAAAGTGTCACATATTGCCAGCTCACTGATTAATGCAGTAAAGAATGGAAAAAGAGTAACTGTACAGATAGAATTACAGGCGCGTTTTGATGAAGAAGCCAATATTAAATATGCAGAGCTCTTACAATCTGAAGGAGTGAATCTTATTTTTGGAATTCCGGGACTTAAAGTACATTGTAAAGTATGTGTTATTGAACGCATTGAAAACGATAAAACCAAACGATATGGTTTTATAAGTACAGGGAACTTTAACGAGTCTACGGCCAAAGTGTATACAGATTTCACACTATTTACTGCCAACCAGGAAATATTAAAAGAAATTAATAAAGTCTTTAACTTTTTTGAAGCGAGTTACAGGGTAAATAAATATAAACATCTGATTGTTTCTCCGCATTACACGCAATCTTCTTTAACAAAACTAATTGATAATGAAATTGAGAACGCTAAAGCAGGGAAAGAAGCTTTTATTAAGTTAAAGATGAATAGTATGACTAGCTATCAGATGATAGACAAACTTTATGAAGCGAGTAGAGCAGGAGTCAAAATTCAAATGATTATAAGAGGTATTTGTTGTTTAATTCCAGGAGTTCAGGGAATGAGTGAAAACATTGAGGTTATAAGTATAGTCGATAAATTTTTAGAACATCCGAGACTTTATATTTTTGGAAATAATGGAGCTGCTAAAATATATATATCGTCTGCAGACTGGATGACTCGTAATATCGATAATAGGGTAGAAGTAGGTTGCCCTATATATGATGAAGATATTAAAAAAGAACTTTTGGAAATGTTTGAAATTGGTTGGAAAGATAATGTAAAAGCCAGGGTGTTTTCAGATAAACAAGACAATGAATACAAAAGAAATGATGAACCTGAAGTTCGTTCACAGTTTGCGACTTATGATTACTATCTAGCTAAAAAATTAAATTAAAACCGTCCAGAGATTTGAAGATACGAAAATTTGCAGCCATTGATATAGGGTCTAATGCAATTAGATTATTAATAAACAATGTAATTGAAGAAAAAAATGAACCTCCGCAATTCAGGAAGAGTTCTTTAGTTCGTGTTCCAATTCGTTTAGGTCAGGATTCTTTTACTTTAGGAAAGATATCAGAAGTAAATAAAAACAGAATGTTAGATGCCATAAAAGCGTTTAAACTGATAATGAATGTACACGGTGTAGAAAAATATATGGCATGTGCTACTTCTGCAATGCGTGAGGCAAGTAATGGAGAAGAAGTAGTAAAGTTGATAGCGAAAGAATCTGAAGTAAAAATTGACATCATTGATGGTAAGACAGAAGCAAAGATTATAGCTTCTACAGATCTCTATAAATCTATAGAGAAAGATAAATCCTATTTGTATGTAGATGTTGGAGGTGGAAGTACAGAATTTACCGTTTTTTCGGGAGAAAAAGTAATAGCGACTAAATCATTTAAAATTGGAACAGTCCGGTTGTTAAATGATATGGTTAGTGAACACGTTTGGGATGAAATTGAAGAATGGATTAAAAAAAATAGTAATAGTTTATCCAATATCTCTATTATGGGGACAGGAGGAAACATTAATAAATTACACAAAATATCAGGAAGAAAAATGGGAGAGTCACTTTCCTATATTTGGCTGAATTCTGAATATCAGTTTTTGAAGAAAATGAGTTATGAAGAACGAATTTCCAAATTAGGATTGAACCCAGATCGTGCCGATGTAATTATTCCGGCTTTAAGAATTTACCTTTCTGCTGCCAAATGGAGCCGTGCTAAAAAAATTCATGTTCCTAAAATAGGATTACCCGATGGAATAATAAAGATGTTATATTATCAAAGTAATCAGTGATAATATTATATATAAAACCCTGTGGAAAGTCACAGGGTTTTATTGGTTATTACTATTGAGGACAATAACAATTAGAATTATTGACCTGAGTTATACCACACTTAATGGGTAAACACGAATTATCTTCGGTATAACCACACTCACCTCCTAAACATGAATCTTCTGTTAAGGCATTAATGGTTACTCTTCCTCCTTTTAGATTAGAAATAATCTTTTTATTCAAACTAAGGTTTTTGAAGTTCTTTTTTTTCATAAGATTATTATTTGTTTTGAAAAATATTAGTTTTATATACAAGAGAAAAAAGATTTATTTTCTCTCTCATTCTGTCAGTATTTAACAAGCAATTAATTGAGACGGACAAACTTGAGATGGACAAACTAAAGCTGTTTCACATCCATTAGTTATCGGACCACACACATCGGTTGGATTCCCGGGATCGCATTCATCAGTAAGTGGTACTATATTCCTAACACGAGTTCCTCCTTTAATACCATTTTCTTTAAGGATAGAAATAGTTTTCTTGTTTAAGTTCAGATTGTTAAGTTTCTTTTTTTTCATGATTAAAAGTTTTAGTTATTAATTAGGATTAAAACTACTCTTGGTTTCATTCTTAAAAAAGAAACACTATCACAACTACTTTAAAATGAGTCGTTTTCTTGACTGACTAATATTAGGGACAATCAATTGTTGTATTACATACCGGCTGTAAAAAAGTAAGAAGTAAATCAACATGACAATTATGCTGAGTATCGGCTTCATCTGATGTGTTAGATGTTGGTTTTTCTAAACATCCGTTTATACTAAAGAAACCTCCTCCGATTATATTACCAGTAGCATGAGATTTCATATTAGCTATTTTTATTTTATTTAATCCAAGTTTATCTAATTTCTTTTTTTTCATAATCTATAATTAAAAAATAACTGTGTTGGCAAAATACTTAGATTATTAAAACGAAAACAGGTTATAAAACGTAAATTAAAGTATTTGAGGTGTTGTTTAAGAGAGAAAATGATAAAAAATCCCGCATTGTATAATGCGGGGATTTTCAGGAGCTTTATTTTTGTACTATGCAACTAGGCAGAAACCGTCACCACTACAGATTGCAAAAGAAAAAGGACAATCATCAGGAAGGCAATCTTCTGCACTTTGACAGAAAGTAGGGCATCCAGAGCCTCCTCCAAAGAGTCCTCCTTTTATATTCTTCTGTTGTTTTTTTTCTAACTCAGTAACTCCATTTAATTTTAAAATGTTTTTTAACATAATAATAGTTTTATAATAAAGATTCCTCAAACATTTAAAGACACTTGAGAGCTTATGTCTTTAATTATGGGGGGGCTATAAATAATGAAAAAATCCCCAGATATCGATCTGGAGATAATTTAACTTTAGATTACTGCGGACAGAAACAGTTAGAGTTATTGACTTGTGTTACTCCACATTCTATTGGTAAGCAAGAATTGCCTTGAGTAATTTCACAATTTACAATACATGAGTCTTCTTCTGTTAAAGCAACGAGACGAACCCCACCTTTAATATCTCCTTTTAAGTTAGAAATGGTTTTCTTGTTAAGTCCCAGATTTTTAAAATTCTTTTTTTTCATAATTAAAGCTTTAGAAATTAAAATCTAAAAGTATTTCCTATATCTTTTAAAAAAAAGAAAGACAAACGCAGCTACTTTAAAATGAGGTAATGCCTTTTGTTTTCAAATGCCATTGTATGTATCACATAATTGTCCTCCAGAAGTTGTATTTGTAGGCTCACAAATTTTAAATGTATTGTGAATAGTATTTGAAGTATTCTTAAGGGATAAAAAATCCTCGTATTATCTAATACGAGGATTTTCGGAAACCTTATTTTTATATTAATTATGCAACCAAACAGAAACCGTTACCTGTACAAATTGCAAAAGAAAAAGGGCAATCATCTGGGAGGCAATCTTGTGTGCTTTGACAGAAAGTAGGACAGCTAAAGCCTCCTCCAAAAAAGCCGCCTTTTACATGTCTTTGTTGTTTTTTTTCTAATTCGGTAACTCCTTTTAATTTTAAAATATCTTTTAACATGACAGATAGTAGTTTAATATTGAGAGTTCCTCAAACATTTAGAGACACTTGAGAATTTGTGTCTTTAATTGTTGGAAAGGGCCAGGATGCGTTGGTGTTAAACAATACAATAAATACTCTTCAAACATTAATTTGAAGAGTATTTGCTACTTAATGGAAAAACAGACAAGTACCTGTAGCACAAATTGCTTGAGTAAATGCACAATCACCATTACCTGATAGGCAATCTTCTGCACTTTGACAAAAAGTAGGACATTCAAAACCTCCCCAAATACCCCCTTGTAAATTCTTTTGTTGTTTTTTTTCTAATTCAGTAACTCCTTTTAATTTTAAAATGTCTTTTAACATAATATAAGATTTTAATAGATAAATAATACTCAAACATTTAGAGACACTTGAGTGTATGTCATTTTAAATGTGGAGGGCAGAACTGATTCAATATTTGTTGAAAATAAATAAAGATTTTTTTCTATAGTAAGAAAAAAAAAGAATTAACATATATATAAAATCAATTTATGGAATCTTTGTATTCTTATTGTAAATTCTCCGTAATTAAAGAGAGTAAATAGTTAATTAGGTATTAAAAGTAATAAATTGATGGGGTCTTAGTTTTTAATTAGATTTAAAATTTTCTGAATTTATTTTGGTAATAAATTCAGAAGGAAAAATTCCTGTTTGTTTTTTGAAGTGTTTTGAAAATGAACTAGGGCTTTTATAACCTAATTCTATAGAAATATGCAGGATTGAATACGCTCGAAATTTAGAATTAGCTTTTAATCTGTTAATAGCATATGATATTCTTAGTTCATTTGTATATTCACTAAATTGTTTTTGTTTATTTGTATTTATTATTTTAGACAAATAACTTGGGTTAGTTCCTAATTTTTTTGCCAAAAAATGCAAGCTAAACTCAGGTTTTAAAAAATATTCTTTAAGTTCTGAATCTTCTAACTTTTTAAGAACTTCTAAAGTTTTTTGGTCACTCATTTTATAATTAGAATATTTTATGATTTTTTTAGCAGATTGTATTGTTTTTTGATAAAGTATATCAAAACGTTTTTTATGTGTTTTATATTTTTTAATAAAGAAAATAGCAATTGCTAATATGATAAGTGATAATAATGCTCCGATGGTAAGCAAAAGTTGTAAACTGTATTTTTGCCTTGAGACTTTTTGTAATTGTTGTTGCTGTTTTTTTAGATCTTTATAATATAAATCTCCTATAATATGGGTTGTATTGGCATCTTTTATACTATCAGATTCGATATATTTCTGGTAATAATGATTAGCTAATTGACGATTTTCTCCAAGAAAATATAGCTCTGCCAAAAGCTTATAAGTTTCTGTTAGTTCATTAGATTGGAAATTCTCAATAGAAGCAATCAAATTTTCTGCAGTATGCAAATATGCTATGGCTTTCTTTTGATTTTTAAGTGCAGCGTAACTCTTAGCTAATAAATAATAAGTTGCAGAAGCTCTTTTGTCATTTTGAAATGTTTTGATTAATGCTAATGATTTATAAAAATATTCCAGGGCGATAGAATCTTTCTTTTTGTTTTGATAAGCAGCTCCAATAATATTGTATAAATAACTGGAACCTTCTATATCTTTAGCTTTTGTACTTAATAGTAACCCTTTTTTTGCATAATAAATACTGGAATCGTTTTCTTTTAAGTTTAAAAATGTACCACTTAAATTTATAAGCAAGCTTACAGGTGTTCTTTGACTGCTAAAATTGATTTTCTCTGCCCTTTTTATATTTTCTTTTTCAATTTTCAATGCTTCGGTAAATTGCCCGATCTCTTTTTTGATTAAGGCAATATTTAAATACCCAATTATTTCGTATTCTGTTTTCTTGAGCTCCTTGGCAATTGCTATTGTTTTATCATAATAAACAATTGCCTGTTTATAATTATCCAATTGCAAATAAGTATTCCCTTCTACCAGATAGAGTTTTAATAATCTGTTCTGATCTTGTATTTTTTCTGAAACCTGAATTCCTTTATCAAAAAAGCGTAAAGAATTTTGCTGGTTTCCTTTTAAAACATCTATGATTCCCAACATATAATAACCATCGGCTTGAGCATTTTCTATATTGTTCTCAATTCCCCTGTTTAAGACCTCTTGTGCATATATCCTGGCTAGGTCAACATTAGTATAATAATATTTGAATCCTAATTTCTTAAGTTCGTTTACAGAATAATGTTTTAAACTGTCTGTAATGTGCACCTGCAAATGTACCTTGGCATTTGCCGTATAGGATATATTTATAGTAAATAAAAAGGCGAATAGGTAAAATATATTTTTCATTAACAGTACAAAATAGGATGAATATTTTAGGCAAAAAGTACTACGTCTAATTTATAAAATAGCTATTAGAGTTTGAAAAATTTAACTTTTGAAATGTTTAGAATAAACTCAAAAAATAAAGGTAGAAAATCTTTAATTGTACGCTTTTAAGCTGGAAATAAAAAAAGAAGGATAAATTCCGGTTTTATTTTTAAAATGTTTAGTAAAAGAATTAGGGCTTTTATATCCTATTTCTTTAGCAATATGTTGTACAGAATATGATCTGAATTTCTTATCCTCCCTTAATCTGTTGATAGCGTAATTAATTCGTAATTCATTTGCATAATCCTGGAATTTCATGTGTTTATGAGCATTAATTGTCTTAGAGAGATAAGTAGGATTCGTTTTAACTTTTTTTGCAACAGTAGCCAGAGAAAAATTAGAATCCAGAAAAAATTCTTTATGCTCTAAATTTTCGAGTCGGTTGAGAATAGTTTTTGCTTTTGCATCATCTATTTTAATCGGATTAGGATTCGTTTTTTTATCGTTTTCAATACTGGAGATCAGGTTTTGAAAAGCAAGCTTATTTTTTTTAGATTTTCGAATGAAATTTATCAATAAAGAAAGAATGATTACAAATGACACAGCAGCTATTATCAAGAAAGTTGAATACTTTTTTTCCTGATCCTTTTGCTCAGATGCAAGCGTAGCAATAGTACTGTCTTTATCCTGGAGGTTATTTTGATGTAAATCTCCAATAACCTTTATTCTTGATTCATCTCTCTCCTGATCAAGAGCAACATACTTTTCAAAATAATCCCCGGATTCTTTATAATTATTATTTGATTTATATACTTCAGCTAAAAGTTTGTAGGTATCCATCAAAATAATAGAAGATTCATGATCAGCGTCTTTCTGTATGAGGATATTTTTAGATGCTTTTAAAGAGGCAATTGCATCATCAAGCATTTGAAGCTGGTATAGAGAACGTCCTTTGTAATAATGTAATTCAGAAAGTAATTGCTGATTTCCGAACGGTTTGATTATAGCAATAGCCTCTTCTAAATTATGTATTGACCTATCATAGTCTTCTTTATTATAATAGGCTAGTCCCAGATTTTTGTATATATAAGAAGTCCCTTCTATATTATCAACTAAAAGACTTTCTCCAAGTGCTTTTTTACTGTAGTAAATCGCAGAATCATTTTCTTCCAGCATTAAATAAGTCTCTCCCAAATTCAAGATTAAATTGGCCAGCGTTGTTTCATTATCAAAGACTAAATTTCTGGCAAGTTTTAAATTCTCTTTTTCAATTTCTAAAGCTTCATGAAAGAGGCCTACTTCTTTTTTTAAATAAGCTATATTATCATTACTTATAATGATATAAGGAAGATTTTTTAATTTTTTGGAAACTTTTAATGCAGAATCGTAATTAGGAAGAACTTTTTCATATTCTTTTTGAAATAAATAAGAAGTTCCTTTCACTAGATATAGATCAATCAATAAAAGACTATCATGTATAGATTTTGAAATAGAAATTCCTTTATTATATTGTTCAATAGATTTTCTATAATTTCCTAAAACGTTATTAATCAGGCCAAGTTGATGATAGCCCCAGGCGAGATCACTTAAATTGTTATTGTTTTTGCCTCTGTTAAATAGTTCTTCTGCATAAACCTTTGCCTTTTTAACATCTGAATAACGATAAGTCTTACTTAAATTTTTTAAAGTATCTGAAGAATAACTTTTCAGGCTATCTATTTGTATTCTAGACTTAATCGATGCATTTAATGACAGGCTAAAAATCAAGAAAAATAAAAAGATAAAACTAACAGGGGGTATTTTCTTCATTTCAGGAATCTATAAATCAAATGGTTTATTAATTTGATTGCCTTCTAATTTAAAAAATACTTCCTAGAAACAGAAAAAATTAACTAAAGAAGAGGTGTTTTACCCGTGTATAGTTTCTTTTTTTCCCAGGTCTTTCATGATTTTTGCTTCATATTCTAATAAAGCTTCCCATTTTTTATCAACTTCTTCCCGGTTACCATATTTTCTGGCAAATCCTAAAAACATAGTATAATGATTGGCTTCGCTGACCATTAATTTTCGATAAAACTCTGCAAGCTCTTTATCACTAATATTTTCAGATAATAACCTAAAACGCTCACAACTTCTTGCTTCTATCAAAGCTGCATACAATAGCCTGTGAACCAAATGTGTAGTTTTACTTCCTCCTTTTGGGAAAAACTTTAGCAGTTCTAATACATATTCGTCTTTACGCTCTCTGCCTAATACCCACCCTCTTTTGACAATATGATCATGAACCATTTTAAAATGACTCATTTCTTCTTTTACCAAAGCAGTCATTTCTTGTACAAGTTCTGTTCTTTCAGGAAAACCAATAATTAAAGATATGGCAGTAGAAGCGGCTTTTTGCTCACAATAAGCATGATCTATTAAAATTTCTTCAATATTTTTTTCTACGATATTAACCCATCTTGGGTCGGTTGGTAATTTTAAACCGAGCATATTCTTCTTCTTTTAAATTATAAATCCAAATCGAATTCTTTTCTAAGGGTATCGAGTAACGGATTCTTTTCTCTTAATTTTTCATATTTTTCTTCAGGAGTAAAAGCAAATTTTTTGGCAGCTACTTCATTAACTGTAATTTGTAAACTGATTTCATGGTTGTTAAGCCGTTTTTTTAAATATTCCATTAAAGGATATTGCTCCCTTTCTACTTCTTTTTTCATAGTATCATTAGGGAGTTCAATACAAATTACATTTTTGTCTTTCAATTTGGGGATGTCTACAGAAAGATTAGAAGCCATTATTTTTTTTCCGTCATCTTCTACCTTCTTAATATAATCTGCCCATAAACTTTGCATGGTTTCTTCTATAAAATCGTCAACAGGAAGTTTGGTAGTATCTACTTTTGCCTGTTGTTTATCTAGCTCATGCTCTTTTTTGGCCTTTATACTTGAAAGCGATAATCCTGAAACTTTTTTTGGCAGGTTTTTTAACTCTATTTTTGGAGCAGGAGTATTCTTTTCTTTCTCATGCGTAATCTCAGGTTTTTTTTCTGATACATCAGGATTATTAGATTTTTCTTCTGAAATGCTAATATTTTTCTGTTTTTGTGTTGAAGTATCCTTTTTAGCTTCGGTTCCGTTTGTAGAAAAATAAGAAGCAGGAATTATGAAGGATTCATCATTTTTTTTTTCTCCATCAAAATTGATAGAGGCTAATTGCATAATACAAAGTTCGACCAGTAACCGTTGATTCTTACTGACTTTATAATTTAAATCACATTCATTTGCAATTTCTATAGCTTTTATTAGGAAAGCAAAAGATGTTTTTTGTGATTGCTCTTTATATTTTTGTTTGGTAGCGTCACCTACTTCGAGTAATGGGATAGTTGATTCGTTTTTACAAACCATCAAATCCCTGAAATGGGAAGCTAAACCTGAAATAAAATGATGCCCGTCAAAACCTTTGGAAAGGATATCATTAAAATCTAATAATAACTGGGGAATATTATTAGTTAAAATATGATCTGTTGCTTTAAAATAAATCTCATAATCAAGTACATTCAGATTCTCAGTTACTGCCTTTCTGGTAAGCTGATTTCCTGCAAAACTTACTACACGATCAAAAATAGATAAAGCATCTCTCATTGCTCCATCAGCTTTTTGCGCTATAATATGAAGAGCATCGTCTTCTGCTTCTATATTTTGATTTTGAGCAATATACTTTAAATATTCTTTAGCATCAGAAACAGTAATGCGTTTAAAATCAAAAATCTGACACCTGGATAATATGGTAGGTATTATTTTGTGCTTCTCTGTTGTCGCTAAGATAAAAATAGCATGTTTCGGAGGCTCTTCCAATGTTTTTAAAAATGCATTGAAAGCGGCTTGGGAAAGCATATGAACCTCATCAATAATATATACTTTATATGTACCAACCTGAGGTGGAATCCTAACTTGATCTATAAGGCTTCTAATGTCGTCTACAGAGTTGTTAGAGGCTGCATCCAATTCAAAAATATTAAATGCAAAATCTTCATCCGGATTTTCGGTACCATCCTGGTTTATTTTTTTGGCTAAAATACGGGCACAGGTAGTTTTACCAACTCCTCTGGGGCCGCAAAAAAGTAAAGCTTGGGCCAGGTGATTATTTTCAATAGCATTCAGTAAAGTATTGGTTATAGCCTGTTGCCCCACTACATCTTTAAATGTCTGCGGGCGATATTTTCGTGCCGATACTACAAAATGCTCCATTAGAAATACTGTATATAGCAAAGATAAAAATCTCCTCTATATTTTAGATTTATGATGCTGAAATTTAAAGTGAGTTATTAACAATAATTGCTTATTATTTCGATTAACAATGCGTTTATATGTTTAATTTAAAGTGTAAAGTGTACTTTTGCCTGTAGCAGGCTATCTTATCGCTTTATACCTTGTAATAGGGGAGAAGAGGAAAGTCCGGACACCATAGAGCAGCATAGCGGATAACATCCGTCATCCCGATAACTATCGAGATAGGACAAGTGCAACAGAAAGAATGTACAGGTAATGCTGTAGTGAAATCAGGTAAACTCTATGCGGTGCAACGCCATGTAAACCAATGCTTGAGAATTGCTCGTTCAATATTGGAGGGTAGGCGGTTAGAATTGCCAGGCAACTGGTAATCCAGATAAATGATAAGACTCGACAGAATCCGGCTTACAGGCCTGCTTTTTTTAATTTCTTTTTCTATTGGATGAAGAACGGGGGGAATCTTGCCTCCTTCTATCTCTCAAACGCCTGAATAGTTCCTTATTAAAATCGTCTTCGGCTTTTTTCAGTAAGATAATTTTTTTAGGAGATATTACTTTTCGTAAACTGGTAACTAATTGCTTTTTCTCTTTATACAATTCCGATTCAATATTTTCTATTTGATTAAGAATACTCAGAGCTTCCTGATCAGAAATAAGGTTTAAATTCTCACGCCTAAGCTGATTTCTGATTTTTTTAAATTCTACATTTCGCAATTGATGTGTATTATCATCATATTTATTGTAGATAGGCCAAAACTTTTCAGCTTCAGTAGCTGTTAAATCCAGTTTTTCTGTGATATAAGCTATTTTTAAAGATTTAATTCGCTCTCTTTTAAAATCTTGTGAAATTACCTGCATTGATGAAAATAGCATCAAAAGCACAAATATGTTATTTATATAGTGTTTCATTAGTATAATTTTTTCTGGATAAACTTATGGTTTAATTGTCTTCTATCAATTCATCATAAGCATTTGTATTTTCATTTAAGTAATCGATTAGTTCATCATCTTCCTCAAGAATTTCATCTGTCAATGATATTTCCTTTAATTCCATGTCATTGAACTCCTGTACAATATCATAAGCATTCAAAGAAGATTCATTAGCATATAAGTAATTTTCTATTTCTTCATGTTCTAAAGTTGCAAAATTAAGCTGGTCTGTAGGGGTAAAGAAACGAATCATTAAAAATAATACAAGACTAGCTGCTATACCGGTAACAATATAATAATAGCTTTTGTATTTTTTTAACCTGATTACTTTAGAGGTTTCAGGAGTATTATATTTTCTGAATAGATTTTCTTCAAAAGACTCAAAGTACTTTTCAGGCACTTTAAAACCTTCTTTTTTAGGAATTGAATGTTCTAAATCGTGTATTTTTTCAAATAATCGATTCTCAAAACCTTCAAAATACTTTTCAGGTACTTTAAAATCATCTTTTTTATGTAAATCTCCTTTGTTCATTCTTTTACTTAGACCTTTTTGATTTTCAATGGTTTAATTGGTTTTTAAATATTCTTCAATTTTTTTAGCAGCATGATGATAAGAAGCCTTTAAAGCTCCGATAGAAGTTTCTAATATTTCTGAAATCTCTTCATATTTTAATTCTTCAAAATATTTCATATTAAATACTATACGTTGCTTCTCTGGTAACGTGGCAATTGCTTTTTGTAGTTTTAATACAATTTCGTCTCCCTCAAAATAAACATCAGATTCTAATGACTGAACCATTTTTATTTGTAATTCTGAATTGCTTATGCCGCTTTTCTTTGCTTTTGTATTTAGAAAAGAAATAGATTCATTGGTAGCAATTCGGTACATCCAGCTATATAAAGCACTTTCTCCTTTAAAATTTTTAATATTCTTAAACACTTTAATAAATGTATTTTGAAGAACATCATCTGCATCATGATGATTAATAACTATACGACGTATGTGCCAATAAAGTTTTTCTTTGTATAAGCCCACAAGTTCTCTAAACGCAGTTTCTTGCGTTTTTTTATCTTTTAATTGATCAATAAGTGAGGCTTCCAATATCAAAAACGTGCTTTTCTCTTTAGACTATTTTTTAACAAAAAGGTTTAAAAAAGGACTTATTATAAACAAAATGTTAAAGTTTTGTGTATTTCATCGATTATTTAATGCTTTTTATCGATGATGTGAAATTTACTTCTATATTTGAAACATCAAGATAAGACAAATAGTCGTTCTTTTTTTGCCCCAAACTTTAAATGAACTTAAAGATTTCCCAAATCTTATCGCTAGAAACAGACATCCGATTCGGATGTCTTTTTTTTGTACTAATTTGTGTTGTAATTTTTAGAAAGCTCTATTAACGTATCTATAGCTTTTTGTCCGTACTCCTTATCAACAAAAATATGATCATGATGATAACCGGCTATAATATTACAACTTATTCTTTTCTCAGCCAATGCAGTTGAAATAATAGCTGTTAACCCCACAGCATTTAATGAAGAAAAGACCTTTAACGTAATCCATGAGGCAATATAACTATACGGTAACCCATATTGATCTGCTTTTTCGCGTTTAATAACAATTGTAGTTCCTTCTTCTTCTTTAAATTCACACAGAATATGTTTCCTTGAGATATTTTTTAAAGAATCCACACAGCAAAAAACGTATTCATGCTTGTTTAATACAGGATTCATTTCTTTGATAAGCTCAGTCAGATTATCTTCTTTAAGCATTTTAATCTGTTTAAAAAGTTATTGTTTGTAATTTTAAAAAATATTGAAAACAAATATTAAGACCTCAATCATAGGTACTTACGATATTAGTGATTAATATTTATGAGTAATTACATTAAATTATTTAAAATAATTTGCAAAAACTGTAATTCTGTATTCAATAATGTAACTTACTATTTTAATTGTAGACAATTATAATTTTTGAAAGTTAGTAAAATTGAACAAGAGTTCATTGAGAAGGTAACTGAATCACAAGGCATTGTTCATAAAATAAGTCGCATTTATTGTAAAGATGAAGAGAATCGGAAGGACTTACTTCAAGAGATTCTTATTCAACTCTGGAAATCGTATCCCACTTTTAGAGGAGAATCTAAATTTTCTACCTGGATGTATAGGGTGGGGCTCAATGTAGCAATACAATATTTTAGAAAAGACAAAAGACAAATTAAAAAAACAGAACTGTCTACAGAACTTCAAAATTTACCGGAATTAAAAAAAGAAGATACTTTAGAAAATGAAATATACATGCTGCATCGTGCTATTTCTAAGTTAAATGATATAGAAAAAGCGATAGTGATGTTGTATTTAGAAGAAAAAACTAATGAGGAGATAGCAGAGATTATTGGAATCACTCAAAATTATGTACGAGTGAAAATGAATCGGATTAAGCTTAAACTCAAAAAAATATTAAATCCTTAAAAAAATGGAGCTACTAGAATTAAAATCCATTTGGAAAAAGGCAATAAAGCAGCAAGTTGATACCCCCAACTTAACTGCAGAAGAAGTGCATATGCTAATAAATAAAAAATCTAATACTGCTATTTCTAAGATAAAAAGGGAAATGAAGTTTAAGATATGGTTTATGGGGATATTAGGTGTTTTAGGAATGGTAATGTCTGTTATATTATTGTTTGTGGGTAAAGAGGAACACCTTCTTGAAAGTATTTTTAACTCTGTTGAAATTAGTGTCATTTATTTTTTAATGTCTGTTGTTATTTTTATTTTCTCTAGGAGAATTAAAACCACTCGCGATAAAATAAGAGAATATCAACGTACATCATTAGACTTAAAAACGGCTATTGAAGACGTTTTAGTCTTGATGAAGAAGATTATAAAATTAGCGGTGACTATTGCCGGGATAATGACACCATTTTTTGTGGTTTGGATTACGTATACCTACCTATATGAAGAGAGAGTGTTCGTATTTGATATAAGAGTGTTGTATCTTCTAATTATACTTATTGTTTCTCATAAGCTATTTTCTTTTTTAGAGACTAGAGTTCAGCGCAAAAAATATGGGAAATATATAGATACATTGAAACAATGCCTTGATGAATTAGAAGAAGTAGAGAAAATGTAATCGTAAAAAAAAAATGAGAAAAGTGTAATTCTTGTAATTATTTATACAACTTACTTTATCAAGAGTAAATTTAATAATGAAGTTAAATAATGAGAAATAATAAGAATGATGAGTTTAAGAAAAACAGAATAAATTTTTCTTTTAAAGGAGTTTTTTATGGATTGGCAGCCTCTGTTGTTTTGATTTTGTTACATGGAGGGTATGAGTCGAGTAGTCTGCAAAAAATCCTTATGGTAAAAATGTTTCTGGTTTTATTTTATGTTTTTGTAATGCCTAATCTGTTTAATAAAAAGGAAATGAGTTAGAAATCATGAATTTGCGAAGCATTAAGCCATATATTAAATACTTGTATATTGGAATGTTACTGATGCATTCTGCAAATAAATTTTTAATCAGGCCATGGGTCTTGGAACACCATTTTTCAAGGTTTTGGGTTGTTTTGGTAAATTCGCTCCCAAACTTTCTGGAAGCAGTTGTTGGAATAATAGTGCTAACAGGAATAGGACTCCTGTTAAAAGTGTGTTTTTTTAAAGCACTAAATACAATAAATAATAAAACGTTATTGTCTATAGCTTCTGTAATCGCCGGTATTTATGTAATTACACAAGAATTAAAGATTCATAATTTAGGAGGAAGAAACGTATATGATCCTAATGATCTTATCGCTTCTATCATAGGCCTGGTTTTTACTTATTTGTTAATTTATAAAAAAGGTATTTTAAAAAAAGAAGGAGAGAGGGAGCTGGCTATTCAAAAGACTGCATAGTTACCAACTTTTTATACACTCCATCTTTTTTAATAAGCTCTTCGTGATTTCCTTGCTCTACAATTTCTCCTTTTTGCATAACTACAATAATATCTGCATTTTGAATAGTGGATAATCGATGCGCAATTACAATTGAAGTCCTGTTTTGCATCATATTCTCTAATGCATTCTGTACCAATTTTTCGCTTTCGGTATCTAACGCAGAAGTGGCTTCGTCGAGAACCATAATAGGAGGGCTTTTAAGTACAGCTCTTGCAATGGACAAACGTTGCTTTTGTCCGCCACTTAGTTTACCTCCCGCATCTCCTATATTGGTGTCGATTCCGTTAGGTAAATTCTCTACAAATTCCCATGCATTTGCAACCTTTAAAGCTTCTATAATTTCATCATCTGTTGCGTCTTGTTTTCCTAATAGCAAGTTGTTCTTTATACTATCATTAAACAAAATAGAATCTTGAGTTACCAGTCCTATATTGTTGCGTAAAGAATGCTTAGTGAAATTCCTGATATCTTCCCCATCAATAGATACAGCCCCTTCATTAACGTCATAAAAACGAGTGATGAGATTGGCAATTGTACTTTTACCGCTTCCGGATTGCCCTACTAATGCTAATGTCTTTCCTTTCTTTAAGGTTATTGAGAAATTTTTTAAGACATAATCATCTTCATATTTGAAAGAGACATTGTTTAAAGCTATTTCTTTGTCAAACCCTTCTTTAACTATTGCGTCTGGCTTATCTTGTAAAGGAGAAGTTATATTTAAAACTTCTAATACACGTTCTGCTGCTGCATTTCCTTTCTTGACACTATAATTAGCTTTGCTAATTGCTTTGGCAGGAGTTAAAATATTATACGCAAGCCCCATAAAAGTTAGGAATTGCTCTCCGCCAAGGGATCCTTCTACCAAAACCATTCTACCTCCAAACCATAACAAAACACCTATAACACCAATGCCTAAAAACTCACTGGTTGGTCTGGCTAAATTAGTTCTGTTTAAAAGCGAATTTGAAAAATGAAAGAAGCGTTTTGTCGAATCTTGGAATTTTTTATTGAAAATAGTTTCCATATTGAAACCTTTGATTACTTTCAATCCTCCTAAAGATTCTTCTAGCAATGATAAAAAATAACCTTGTTCAGTTTGAACTTTATCAGATTTTCGTTTCAGGCTTTTTCCTATTATTGAGATGATGATTCCTGAAATCGGAATAAAAATGAAAACAAAAATGGTCAGTTTGACACTTATTGTAATCATAAATATAATAGAAATGACAATTGTGAGTGGTTCTCTAATCAAAAGTTCTAAAACAGACAAAAATGAATGTTGTATCTCTAAAACATCGGTTCCCAAACGGGCCATTATATCTCCTTTTCTTTTTTCAGAAAAATAAGATAGTGGAAGCTCTATGGTTTTATCGTAAAGCTCATTTCTAATATCCTTTAAAGTACCATTCCTCAAAAAGGTAATGAAATACATGGCCAGATAACTAAATAAATTCTTTAAAAAGAAAACGGATAATATTAAAATGATTACAAAAGTCAAGGCTTTTGAAGTATCATTATCTGCCAACTGGCTAATGTGATAATTTAAATAATCATTAAAATAAGTAGCTGCTTTGGTGAATCCTTCGTATTGAGGTGCCTCAGATAACCGTTCTGTTTCCTTATCAAATAAGACATTTAATAGGGGCATCAAAACCATAAAAGATAAGCCCGCAAATATTGCATAAAAAATATTGGAAATAATATTTAATAGTGCATAGCCTCTATAAGGTTTCGCAAAGCGAAGTATTTTTCTGAAATAATACATTAATTTAATTTCAATTCAGTAATTATTCGATCAATTTTTTGATTTAACTCTTCATCTGTTCTTTCAAATTGATCTTTAGATTCTAAATGCGTGTTAACGCTAAAATAAAACTTTATTTTTGGTTCTGTTCCACTAGGTCTTGCAGCAATTTGAGTGCCATCTTCTGTATAATAAATCAAAACATTAGACGATGGAATTTCAATGGGAGATTCTTCCCCGTTAATCATATCTTTTGAGATGGAAGATTGATAATCCTCTATCCTGATCACTTTAGAGCCGTCAATTGATTTTATAGGATTTTCTCTCAGGCTGATCATCATTTGCCTGATCTCTTCAGAGCCACTGATACCTTTTTTAGTAAGCGAGATTAATCGTTCTTTATAAAGTCCGAAATCTATATAAGACTGGATTAAATCTTTATAAAAAGAACTCCCGTTTGCTTTGGCATTTGCAGCAATTTCACAAGCTAAAAGAGAAGCGGTAACTGCATCTTTGTCTCGTACAAAATCGCCTACCATATATCCGAAACTTTCTTCACCCCCTCCTATAAAAACCTGGTCGGGATAATCGATAATCATTTTTGCTATCCATTTAAAGCCAGTAAGTCCGACTTTACATTCTACATGATACCCTTGAGCTAATTTATGCATCATAGGTGTAGAAACAATGGTAGATCCTATAAATTCGTTTCCTGATATTTTACCTTTATTTTTCCATTCCTCCAATAAAAAACGAGTCATAAGAATCATAGTTTGATTCCCATTCAAAAGCTTCATCTTCCCATCATTATCCCGAACAGCTATTCCTAAACGATCACTATCAGGATCTGTACCAATAACCATATCGGCATTGAGTTCTTCTGCTTTTTGAAGCGCCATATTAAGTGCCTCCGGTTCTTCCGGGTTAGGCGATTTTACTGTTGGGAAATCTCCATCGGGAACAGCCTGCTCTTCTACTACATGTACGTTTTTATATCCCGCCCTCTTTAAAACCTCGGGGAGCGTAGTAATTGAGGTACCATGTAATGAGGTGAAAACGATGGTAAAATCATCTTTTCCCTTAGCGTTAAAACTTCCATTGTTAACTGAAGCATTAATAAAAGCTTCATCTACTTCATTCCCAATATATTCAATCAGATTTTCATTAGTTTCAAAGTTGATGGCTTCAAAGTTTAATTGATTGATTTGTTCTATGATTTCTTTATCCTGCGGAGGCACTATTTGTCCGCCATCTGTCCAGTATACTTTATAACCATTGTATTCTGGCGGATTATGAGAAGCAGTTAATACAATTCCGCAATGACATCCTAAATGTTTTACAGCAAAAGAAAGCTCAGGAGTAGGGCGTAACTCAGAAAATAAGTAAACCTTAATTCCGTTAGCAGAAAAGACATCAGCAACAACTTTTGCAAGCGTATCACTTTGATGTCTGCAATCAAAAGCTATAACTACTTTTAAATCTTGCCCGGGATATACTTTTTTTAAGTAATTACTCAAACCTTGAGTATTTTTACCTAAAGTGTATTTGTTTATTCGGTTAGTTCCAACCCCCATAACCCCTCTCATTCCACCAGTACCAAATTCAAGATCCTTGTAAAAAGATTCTTTTAATTCTTCCGGATTATTTTCTATAAGTTCAGTTACTGCTTTTTGTGTTTTTGTATCAAAAACATCAGTTAACCAAAAGTTTGCATTATCTAGAACATTCCCTGTTTTTTCCATGTATTTTGAGGATATTTGGCAAAGTTAATATTAGAATTTATAGTAAGGGGGCTAAAGATTTATTTTTTCAGATATTTTATAAGATTTACGATCATTTCTCTTGGAACGAAGGATCATTTCACCCAAAAAACCTGCAATAAAAAGTTGGGCACCTATAATCATGGTGGTCAACGAAATATAAAACTGGGGTCGTTGGGTGATTAATCGTCCCGATGGATTTAAAAACAATTTATCAATCCCCAGATAAATAGCAAAAAGAAATCCGATAAACGACATTAAAACACCTAAAGCTCCGAATAAATGCATTGGGCGTCTGCCAAACTTAGAGATAAACCATATAGTGATCAGATCTAGAAAACCATTGATAAAACGTTCCATTCCAAATTTGGTTTTCCCGTATTTACGGGCTTGATGCTGAACCACTTTTTCATCAATCTTAGAGAAACCGGCATTTTTTGCTAATACCGGGATGTATCGATGCATTTCGCCAGATACGTCAATGTTTTTAACTACCTCATTCCTGTAGGCTTTTAATCCACAATTAAAGTCATGTAATTTTAAACCGGAAGTTTTTCTTGCTGCCCAATTAAATAGCTTAGAAGGGAGGTTTTTGAATAAAACAGAGTCGTATCGTTTCTTTTTCCAGCCGGAAATTAAATCGTGTTTATCATTTGTAATTAATTGATATAATTCCGGAATTTCTTCCGGATTGTCTTGTAAATCGGCATCCATGGTGATTACAACATTCCCTTGTGCTATTTCAAACCCTGCATGTAGCGCCTGAGATTTACCAAAATTCTTAAAAAAACGAATGCCTTTAACAGCATCATTTTTTTCTGATAATTTTTCGATAGTAGCCCAGGAATTATCTGTACTTCCATCATCTATAAATAAGAGCTCATATGAAAAACGATTGGATTGCATGACATTCGCAATCCAATCGTGTAATTCGTTTAAAGATTCTTCTTCGTTGAGTAGTGGTATAACTACTGATATGTTCATTGAATTTATATCTGATATTTAGATCAAAAATACAAATTACTAATCATTTTCAGACTTTTTTAAAACACTTCCTGCAATCATAGAGATTAGAAATCCTATAAAGGTAAACCATAGAATTCCAAATAAAATTCCAATTGGAGATCTGTTTGGTGGATTTTCGGCTATTTGATCTCTTACTGCATCACCTTGTCCAAACATCTCGGCCCAGGCTATGGTAGTAGCTATTTGAAAATTAGAATCGACATAAGTATCATATACATAAGATGAGATAGAATAAAGCGTACCTATCACAACCATCATGGTAATTCCTATTAATAATGCTTGTTTAATGGATAAAAAACCATTGTTGAATGACCTGTATTTTTTAATAAATCGAGAGATAAAAATGATTTCTAAAATAAAACAAATCAGAAAAGTAGAGTAATAGACAATTGGACCAGCAGAAAATAATTTGGGCAAGAGATCGATAATTACCCTCGCTACACCAAAAATTATCGCTGTAGGTAATATAAAATCTCTAATGTTTTTTGGTTGTTCAATGTGTTGATCTTCCATGAATAATTTCTTTTTAGTTAGTAGTAATACTTTATTTAGTGATCAAAATTGGTTTTTTGTTACACTAAAACTTAAAATTAATTTAAAAAGCATTGATTTTTTAAAAATAGAGTTGGTAGATTCTAAAATATGCTTAAATTTGCACTTCGAAATTTAGAAGAGATTAAAATATCATAGCGATGAGAAAAGATATACATCCTGAAAATTATAGATTAGTTGCATTTAAAGATATGTCTAATGACGATATCTTTTTAACAAAATCTACTGCAGATACAAAAGAAACAATTGAAGTTGATGGTGTTGAGTATCCATTAGTAAAGATGGAAATTTCAAGAACCTCTCATCCTTTCTACACTGGTAAATCTAAATTAATTGATACTGCCGGACGTATTGATAAGTTTAAAAACAAATACTCTAAGTTTAAAAAATAGGGTATTATCAAAATATAAAATATAAAATAAAAAAGCCTTCTGAAACAGAAGGCTTTTTTATTTTGCATTATATGAATAACAGTAGTCTCTAAAGAAGATTAATTTTTGATTTGGTAAAATAAATACAAAAGCTTAAAGTTTAATTGGTACGTTTATTCGTTAAATTTGCTGAGGTTTTTAAGAAGACAGTTTTTGAATCATTGATTTGTTTGAGTGTTTAACTGTTACTCTTTTTTAAGAGCCAAGAACCAAGAACTAGTCGGGTTGAACTGTTAAACCGAATAATTGATGAAGTTGATTTGTTTAAGTGTCTAGTTTTTTTTCTTTTTTAAGAGCCAAGGTAAAATAACTGTCAACTGTTAACCGTAAACTGATAAGTAATTAATAATTTGTTGAAATGTTTATTTGTTGAATCGTTTAGAGGATACCTAATTTTTATATCCTCAACTAACAACTAACAACTAACAACTAACAACTAACAACTAACAACTAACAACTAACATTAGTTATGAATTATATTCTATTTGATGGTACCGTACGAAATGCACTTTTACCTTTTACATATACCAGACCGGTAGCAGATATCCGAATAGGAATCTTAACTATTCGTGAGAAATGGGAAAAATTCTTGAACTATACGACAACAACTGTTACAGAAGATTATTTGTCTGATAAATATCCTATGGTAGAATTGGAAGAGAATATTCTCATCAATGCTTCTTTTTTACCAAACAAGGAAATTGTTAAGAAAATAAAGAAATTAAAGAGTAATCAGGCTATTTTATATAACGATGAGGTCATTGCCTTTTTTACTACAGCTACCCAGGAAGAAGTAGATTTTGAAACCTATGAAACCGTAGAGTTTAAAGAAGAAATTATTCGTATAGAAAATAACTGTGATATTTTTTCTAAAAATAAGGAAGCTATTGAAGCCGATTTTGAATTGCTTACTTCAGGACGAGAGAGCATGCCAATTCCTGAAGGTGTTAATGTGGTTAATCCGGAGCGTATTTTTATTGAAGAAGGAGCCAAGCTTACATTTTGCACGTTAAATGCTTCTTCCGGACCAATTTATGTTGGAAAGAATTCAGAAATCATGGAGGGGAGCTTTGTTAGAGGCGGATTGGCATTATGTGAAGGTGCACAATTAAAAATGGGGGCTAAGGTTTATGGAGCAACTACAGTAGGCCCTTATAGTAAGATAGGAGGAGAGGTAAATAATTCTGTCATATTTGGATATTCAAATAAAGGACATGACGGTTTCCTTGGCAATTCGGTTTTAGGGGAGTGGTGTAACCTTGGTGCAGATACTAATACCTCAAACTTAAAAAACAATTATGCAGAGGTAAGGCTCTGGAATTATGAAACTGAAGGTTTTGCCCGTACCGGATTACAGTTTTGTGGTTTAATGATGGGAGATCACAGTAAATGCGGAATTAATACAATGTTTAATACGGGTACTGTGGTTGGAGTAAGTGCCAATATATTTGGTAGCGGATTTCCAAGAAATTTTGTGCCAAGCTATAGCTGGGGAGGAGCTTCGGGGTTTACTACATTTCTAACCCGTAAAGCTTTTGAAGTTTCAGAAGTGGTAATGAAACGACGTGGTATTGAATTTACCGATCAGGATAAAGCTATTTTAGAACATATTTTTGAGGAGACTAAAAAATGGCGTAAAGAATAAGTCTTATTTGTAATTTCTTTTCAATTCATTTAGGTTAATCTTATCAGGAAAAGCCTTAATGAGTGTATTGACAAGTGTTTCTCCTTCATTACAATTTGTACTTTCATATTTACATCGATATGTATATGCTAAGGCCAATCTGTAATTAGCATCATATTCATTAGGAAATATTTCCAATGCTTTTTTATACTGAAAAATAGCATTATGCCACTTTTTTTCTTGCAACCAATTATCCCCATCATTAATAAAGAAGAGGTATTTTTTCAAGTCTTTTTCAGGAATAACTTTAGCATACTCAATATCTTTTTGAATGGCTTCAATAGTTTTATAAAGCCCGAAAATAAATATAGGACTCAATATTAAAAGGATTATTATAGTTATAAAATGCTGTTTCTTTTGTGCCCTTAATGCTTTTTTACGAATAATTTTTAATACTGCTTCAGAGGCTTTTTTGGGTTCAACAATGCCTTTAGCATTTTGGTAATTCTCTTTTTTAGTATTTAAAAAAGTTCGCTCTTTTCTCTTTTTACGCAATAAAAGTCTGTTTGCTTTTAGACTGTTTATCATCCCTTGCGAACTACTGTTTCCCATCATCATAAAAACAGAATAATTGAAAAGGTGGCAACTAATAGTATACTAATAGTAGCAATAGCAATAATATGACGCTCTTTTATATAAGCTTGTTCTAATTGTAACTTTCTCCTGAGTTTTTTTAGATCAGATTTAGAAATAGTATTATACCTGGGCTTTTCTTTTTTAGAAGTGTACCCTAAATAGTCTTTTGAGAAATGGTTACGTTTATTTCTCATATTATCATTGTTTCTAATAGCAATAATTGCAGCAAATGCTCCCATAATTGTAATGTTTAAAAGGGTTAAAAAAATATAAAAGCTGATTCTCTGGCTGTCTACTGAAGTAAGAATTTGAAAATCATATAGATAAAATTGCCTGAAAGTAGAAGAGATAATAGCATTCTTTTTACAAAAAGTGATTTATACTCTCTTTGCATTGTGTTTTTTATCTCAACAAGTTACTTTGGAGTAGCTTTTGGAAAATTAAAATCTGTCGAATTTAATTAACATTTATACTATATATGTATTATAATCGATAAAAATGTTACAAATAGTTTTTAAAAAAAATGAAATATCTAAATGTTCATCGGTTTATTAGTAGTGTAATTCTGCAATAAATGCGGAATCTAATTGAGATTCCTGATCTCACTTCGTTTGTCAGGAATGACATAAAAATGATAATTGAAAATCCAAAATCTAAACTTGTAATTTGAATATTGAGATTTAAAACCTGAAAAGTTATTCTTTCCAGACTCTTTTTAAGACGAGGAAGTTTTGCGGACTCATAGTCATACCTTTCACGCTTTTTCTGGTGAAACGAGTGATCTCGTCGTAATATAACGGTACCACAGGAGCTTTATCGATAATGAGAGAATCCATTTTCTGATAGAGCGATAAACGAATGTCAATATCGGTTTCTTTCATAGCAGTTTCATACCATTGATCATATAACCCATCCTTAAAATGCGTGTAATTTGGTCCGTTTGGTGCAAAATTCTTGCTGTAATAAAGCGATAAGTAGTTTTCGGCATCAGGATAATCTGCTATCCAGCTAGCCCTGAAAATATCTAATTTACCTGTAGATTTTAGTTGACGTAACGTGGAAGGCGGCATTACATCTATTTTGATCTCTAATCCGATTTTTTGAAGCTCTCGTTGAATATATTCACATAAATCCAAATAATTACTATCGGTGCCTATAGAAATACTAGGGTTTTTATTCCCGGTAAGTTTTATATATTCTGACACAAATTCTTTTGCCTTTTCAGGCTGATAAGTATATCCTTTAATGTTATTAAATCCGGGCATTCCTTTAGGGATGAAACCATTAACTGCCGGAAAACCGATTCCGTTTTTCAGAAAAGTAATCATTTTCTCCCTGTCAAATCCATAGTTTACAGCCTTTCTTAAGAGTTGAGAATTTATTTCGGCATCATCGGTCCCTAGAAAAAAACCAAGGTATTCTGTATTTAAATAAGGCCCTTTCATAATGTTTATTTCCGACTTGTACTTTTCCTGAAGCCGTCCATCTACCGTTAATAATTCATCTTTATACGAATTATCCAGGCTATTTAAAAAGTCCAGATTCCCTTGAATAAACTGGAGAAACTCGCTTTGCTTATCCGGAAGAAAAGTAATGGCCACAGCTTCCAGGTACGGAAGTCGGTTTCCATTTTCATCTTTTTCAAAATAATGATTGTTCTTCCTTAGAACTAATTTGACATTTTCTTCCCATAATTTGAACTTAAAAGGCCCGGTACCTATAGGGTTTGATCTGAAATTACTTCCGTAGTGCTCAGCTACTTCTTTAGGGACTACAGAACAATAGCGCATGCTTAACATTCCTACAAAAGCTGGAAACGGATGTTTTAATTTAATTTGTAACAATGTATCATTCAACGCTCTGTAGCCTGCAACATTTTGCAAGACCCAGCTCCCCGGAGAGGCTACTTTAGGGTCTTTCAAACGATTAAAACTATACACGAAATCCTCTGCAACTACTGTACGTGTACTGTCTTTTCCAAATAAAGGAGACTTGTGATAATAGACATCGTCTCTTAAACTAAAGGTGTATGTAAGTGCATCTTCTGAGATTTCCCATTTTTTAGCTATTTCAGGCCTGGGGGTTAATGAATCGTCCAATTGAACTAAACCGTTAAATATTTGGTTAACCGGCCATATATTCCTGGGATTTCTGGCAAATGCAGGATCTAATGAAGTTACATTACCATATTCATTATATCTGAAAACCATCTGATCTTTATCTATAGTTTTATTTTTACTACAAGCTGATAAAAATATAAGAGCGCAACCAATTGAAAAATAAGTGATTAATAATTGAAACGCTTTTTTAGAAGATTTTATCATCAAAGAATTAGTTGGTATATTTGCCCTCTTAAAAATCATGATATTTTAAAAGTCGTTTTTTAAAAAGAATCATGACGGAAATTTAAGCAAATATATAGGAATCAGCATACATGAACACAAGAAAAAAAGTAGCTTTTTATACTTTAGGATGTAAACTGAACTTTTCAGAAACATCTACAATTGCCAGAAGTTTTACAAACGAGGGTTTTGATCGTGTAGATTTCTCTGAAAATGCAGATATCTATGTCATCAATACATGCTCGGTTACCGAGAATGCAGATAAACGATTTAAAACTATTGTAAAACAGGCTCAAAAAGCTAATCCAAATGCATTTGTAGCTGCTGTTGGTTGTTATGCACAATTAAAACCGGAAGAACTTGCTGCGGTGAATGGCGTAGATTTGGTGCTTGGAGCTACCGAAAAATTTAAGATTACAGATTACCTGAATGACCTTTCTAAAAACGATTTTGGAGAAGTACATTCTTGTGAAATAGAAGATGCAGATTTTTATGTTGGGAGTTATTCAATTGGAGACAGAACTCGCGCATTTTTAAAGGTACAAGATGGGTGCGATTATAAATGTACGTATTGTACCATTCCTTTAGCAAGAGGAATATCGAGGAGCGATACTCTTGAAAATGTCTTGAAGAACGCAAAAGAAATTAGTGAGCAGGGAATTAAAGAGATTGTCTTAACCGGAGTTAATATTGGAGATTATGGGAAAGGGGAGTTCGGAAATAAAAAGCATGAACATACATTTTTTGAATTAGTAACTGCTTTAGATAAAGTTGACGGAATTGAACGTTTACGCATTTCTTCTATCGAGCCTAATCTTTTAAAAAATGAGACTATAGAATTTGTAGCCAACAGTAAAACGTTTGTGCCACACTTTCATATCCCTTTACAAAGTGGAAGCAACGAACTTTTAAAGTTGATGAAGCGTCGCTATCTACGTGAATTGTATGTTGATAGGGTTAATAAGATAAGAGAAGTAATGCCGGATGCATGTATAGGAGTAGATGTGATTGTTGGTTTTCCTGGAGAAACTGATGAACATTTTCTTGAAACCTATCATTTTTTAAATGATTTGGATATCTCTTATTTGCATGTATTTACATATTCTGAACGCGATAATACCGAAGCAGCGACTTTTGAGAATGTTGTTCCTTATAATGTGCGTTCTAAAAGAAGTAAAATGTTACGCGGACTATCAGTTAAAAAGAGAAGAGCATTTTACGAAAACCAATTGAAAAGCTCGCATACAGTGCTTTTTGAAAGTGAGAATAAAGAAGGATATATTCACGGATTTACAGAAAATTATATAAAAGTAAAAACTCCCTGGAATCCAGAACTGGTAAATACGTTACACAAAATAAAACTAACTGAGATTGATGAAGATGGATTGGTCCGATTTGATTTTTTAGAAGAGAAAGTATTGCAATAAAAAAAGCCTCTTTTAAGAGGCTTTTTTTATTTAGATCCTGATTCCCACAGGGAGTAAGTCTTTATACTCTTTGTGTTTTCTTAAAAAACCGGCAATTTGCGGGCTTGTTGGAACAACACTTAATTTTTTCTCTTTAATGATCCCTAAAATTTCTTTTAGAAACATTTCTTTAAAGCCATCTTCGGCAATTTCTTCCGGGATTACCAGTTTGGTAAGGAAAATTTTTTTCTCCTGAGAAGCATACTCAACTTTAGCTAATTTTCCTTCTACTTTAGTTTCAAACTGTCTTAAGAAACTGTTGTCTAGAATTGTCAATTCGTCCGTCATTACGTATAATCAATTAATGTTATAGATGTGTATTTTAACAATTATTTCATGTAATGAAAACCTTTTATTTAAAAGGAACTAAAATACTTTTTTATAATTTTCGCATCATAAAATTTCATGGATAGGGGAAAGAATTCTTATTTTTAACCGTGCAAAGGTACAAATAATATTGTTAACATCCTCTTTTACAAGTGTTAAACTGCAATGAAGGAAGAAAAAATTCAAGTTTACCTGATGCCGGGAATGGCTGCGAACCCTTCTATTTTTGAAAATATTAAATTACCGGCTTCAGATTTTAACATTCACTACCTTGAATGGATTATACCTTTTAAAGGAGAATCCATAGAAGATTATGCCTATCGTATGACCAAAAAAATAGAAGGAGAATCTCCTGTGCTGATAGGAGTATCTTTTGGAGGAATATTGGTTCAGGAAATGGCCAGGCATATCAAAGCGCGTAAAGTTATTATAATATCCAGTGTGAAATCGAACAAGGAATTGCCCAAAAGAATGATTTTTGCTAAATATACGCACATTCATAAACTACTTCCCACAGGCCTTGTGAATAATGTAGAACTCTTGGCAAAATATGCTTTTGGAGAAACAGTAACTAAGCGTTTATCACTTTATGAAAAATACTTGTCCATTCGCAATAAATATTACCTGGATTGGTCTATTGATCAAATAGTGAATTGGAAACAAGAAACTCCGGATGATGATTTAATTCATATTCATGGCAGTAAGGATGCAGTGTTTCCTTCTACGAATATAAAAAACTGTATACGTATTGAAAACGGAACACATATTATGATTATCAATAAGTACAAATGGTTTAATGAAAACCTGCCGAAGATAATTTTAACTTAGGTATTCCGTTATCTTTAGTATATTTAAGCAAAAAATTATTTAGTATGCGTTATGTGAAGAGTGGTTTACTGCTTTTAGGTGTTTTATTTGTTGCTTCTACACTTATCAATGCAGTACAATTATTAGACGAAAAGGAAACTCAGGAAACTGTAGAACAGGAAGTTGTAGAAGAATATGGGGTTCATGCCCTGGAGATTCCGGAAGAACTTAGTTTTGCAGGAGAAGAAGTACCTTTAGATAATCCTGATATCAGAGAACGTCTGGACAGAGAACTCTTAGTCAATACATATTGGCAATCTAACGCATTACTTTTAATTAAGAGATCTAAAAAGTTCTTTCCAATCATTGAACCGATTTTAAAAGAAAATGGGATACCAGACGATTTTAAATATCTTGCAGTAGCAGAGAGCGGACTTCAAAATGTGATATCCCCTGCAAGAGCGACAGGGTATTGGCAAATTTTAAAAGCAACGGCAAAGCAGTATGGACTAGAAGTAAACAATAATGTAGATGAGAGGTATCACTTGAAAAAGTCTACAGAAGCTGCTTGTAAGTATTTGAACGATGCTAAAAAGAAATTTGGAAGCTGGTCTTTAGCAGCGGCTGCTTATAACACAGGAAGAGGAAATCTTATCAAACAACAAGACCGTCAAAAAGTAAGTAATTACTATGATCTTTTGTTAGGAGAAGAGACGGGGCGTTATGTCTTTAGAATACTCGCGATTAAAGAAATTATATCTAATCCGGAGAAATATGGCTTCCAGTTAGATGAAGAAGATTATTATACAGCAATCCCGACATTTGAGGTAGAAATTGATCAACCTGTAGCAGATTTTGCAGATTTTGCTAAGGAGTATGAGATCAATTATAAAATCTTAAAAATTCACAATCCGTGGCTTAGAGAAGCTTTCTTAAATAATGCTTCACACAAGAAATACCAGATAGAAATTCCGGAAAAAGGATATTATCAGTTGGGGAGATAGTTTATTGATAGGTTTTACTTTGTTTAACTTTTTTAGGAGACAGTCGGGTTGAACTGTTAAATCGCATAATTAATGAAGTTGATTAGTTTATAGGTGTTTAACTATTTTCTTTTTTAAGAACCAAGAACCAAGAACCAAGGTAAAATTATAAATATAAAACTGTCAACTGTCAACTGTAAACAGATAAGTAATTAATAATTTATTGAAATGTTTATTTGTCGAATCATTTAGAGTATACATGTTTTTATACCTTCAACTAACAACTAACAACTAACAACTAACAACTAACAACTAACAACTAACAACTAACAACTAACAACTAACAACTAGATCTTCTTCATCTGTTGCTGCATCATCTTAATCTGATCTGTCAGCATATTGTGTTTATCTAATTTCTTAGCTTCATTTAATAGGGTAGTAGCTTCTCTTTTTCTTCTTTTTTGCATAGATATTCCTGCAAGACTAAGTTTGGCCATGGCAATGTCATAATCCATAGTCAATCCAAGCTTTAAAGCTTTTTTAAAGTACTTTTCAGCTTGCGTCAGATTGGTTTGTGAAGTAATAATACCGTGCATATAGTTATAGTATCCTTGCTGCTTGGTAATAAGTGCTGCTTCAGGGTTTTTGATTTTACTCAACCATTTTTGAACTCCCTGCATATCCTGCTTACGCATTCTTAAAAAAGCCAATAAAATAATCTCATTCCTGAAGTATAGAAAAATGAAAACAAAAGAAATAAGAATTAAAAAGATACCGTTACCAATTGCACCTTCTGTAAACTGCCATACGGCTAAACCTATAACAATAGCAGCTAATATTAGCTTGAAATTTTTATTAAACATAGTGATTATTTAATCAGATTGTAAGTAATTTTTGATTTGATAGTTGTCGGGATACTGGCTTCACCCAGTTGCTCGACTTTTGAATTGCCTTTTGCTGTACTATTAATGACCATATTCTTTAAAAAGCCATTGGTCGTATTAGTAGTTAGCTCTATTTGTTGTTCCCCTTTTAAAGACATTAAAACTCCCGGGTTTTCAATAGCCATTGTTACTGTACCTTTTGCCATCAGATGAGCTTCATCATCGTTTATCGCAGTTAATTCCCATACATTACAGGCAGTTAATTCTCCATTGTAATTATTTTCCCAGGTATCTTTTACATTAACCATTTGATTCGGATAGAAATAAGTCATTTGTTTGTAACTTTCCGCCAGGGCTTCAGACCCGAAATCGTTTTTAAGTGAAGTTTTCATTAACTCCAGAGTAAATTCATCTTCGATATTAGCGGCTGCAAGCATATTGGCTACCAAAGCATCACCACCATCAACAGAAATAATATTTCCATCTTTTTTCATTGAAAATGTAATGGGAAAGTTAAGAATACCATTAAAAATTCTGGATTGTGGATCTTCAGGATTCACTTTATGAGCATCAATATCTATAATATTACCAACACTATTCGAACTCATGTTAAGTTTTAAATCTAAAAACTGCATCTCAATAGTGTATTGATCTGTTTGTACATCTTTGACTGAAAAACGAATAACTCCTTCTATTTTATTTGTAATCTCCTGGTTTTCGTCTGTAGATAATTCTTGAGAAATAATTTGAGTAGCCTCTTGTTTTACTTCAAATACATCATTCTTTTTAAGATTGTAACACAACGAAAATTGTGCACTGGAGCTTGTAAAAATAAAAAGCGCCAATATTAAAAAATATGTATTTTTAACAGCCATAAGAAAACGGGATGTATACCGGAGCGCAAAGGTACAAAAAACAATTGTAAATATTTTCATGTTTAGGTTTGTGAAAGTAAAAACTCTTCGTATATTTGCGCCGCACTTTTGCGAAGGAATCTGCTACGCATTTGAAGAATAAAAAATTTTTAAGAAGATTTAAGATATTTTAAAATGAAAAGAACATTTCAGCCATCAAAAAGGAAGAGAAAAAATAAACACGGCTTTAGAGAGAGAATGGCGTCTGCAAACGGTAGAAAGGTCCTTGCCAGAAGAAGAGCAAAAGGAAGAAAAAAGTTAAGTGTTTCTTCAGAGCCAAGACATAAAAAATAATGATTAACAATTGTTAATATATAAAGGTGTTACTTTTCGGTAACGCCTTTTTTTATATCTATTCGATAACTATTTTTGAAAAAATTAAAATACAATTCATAAAATGCCAAAAAACCAAGATCTTAAGTCCATTTTAATAATAGGTTCAGGTCCAATAGTCATAGGACAAGCTTGTGAATTTGATTATTCGGGATCACAATCATTACGATCACTTAGAGAAGACGGAATTGAAACGATATTAATCAATTCCAATCCGGCGACCATTATGACAGATCCGTCTATGGCAGACCACGTATACTTGTTGCCGTTAACTACCAAATCTATTATTAAGGTTTTAAAAGAACATCCGCAGATAGATGCTGTATTACCTACTATGGGAGGACAGACTGCTTTAAACTTATGTATAGAGGCTGATGAAAAAGGAATTTGGGAAGATTTTGGAGTAAAATTAATTGGTGTCGATATCAATGCCATTAATATTACTGAAGATCGTGAGAAGTTTAGAGAGTTAATGTTGAAAATAGGGGTAAATATGGCCCCTCAGGCTACGGCAACTTCTTTCTTAAAAGGAAAAGAGATAGCTCAGGAGTTTGGATTTCCATTATGTATAAGAGCATCTTATACGCTGGGTGGAGCTGGTGCTGCTATTGTTTATGAAGAAGAAGATTTTGATAAGCTACTAAGAAGAGGTTTGGAAATCTCTCCTATCCATGAGGTGATGATTGATAAAGCAATGATGGGATGGAAGGAATATGAATTAGAATTGCTGAGGGATAAAAACGACAATGTTGTTATTATTTGTTCTATCGAGAATATGGACCCTATGGGAATTCATACCGGAGATTCTATCACGGTAGCTCCGGCGATGACGCTTTCTGATAAGACCTATCAGAAGATGAGAGATATGGCCATTAAGATGATGCGTAGTATCGGGGATTTTGAAGGAGGATGTAATGTGCAATTTGCTGTAAGCCCGGATGAAAAAGAAGATATTATAGCCATTGAGATTAATCCGCGTGTATCCAGATCATCGGCATTAGCATCTAAAGCTACCGGATATCCTATTGCAAAAGTAGCTACTAAACTGGCTATAGGGTATACCTTAGATGAATTGGATAATCAAATTACAAAATCAACTTCTGCATTATTCGAGCCTACTTTAGATTATGTAATTGTAAAAATACCACGTTGGAATTTTGATAAGTTTGAAGGTTCAGACAGAACCTTAGGGTTACAAATGAAAGCTGTAGGAGAGGTGATGGGAATTGGACGTTCTTTCCAGGAAGCATTACACAAGGCTACACAATCTTTAGAAATAAAACGTAACGGACTAGGAGCAGACGGAAAAGGGTATAAAGATTATAACCAGATCATAGACAAATTAACACATGCATCATGGGATCGTGTATTTGTGATCTATGATGCTATTGCTATGGGAATTCCTCTAAGCCAGATTTATGATATCACAAAGATTGATATGTGGTATTTAAAACAGTACGAAGAATTGTTCCAACTGGAAAAAGAAATCTCAACGTATACTATAGATACACTTGATAAAGAATTATTATTAGAGGCAAAACAAAAAGGTTATGGAGATCGTCAGATCGCACATATGCTGGGATGTCTTGAAAGCCAGGTATATAAAAAGAGAGAAGAGTTGAATATTCAACGTGTTTACAAACTGGTAGACACTTGTGCGGCAGAATTTACAGCTAAGACACCTTACTACTACTCAACTTTTGAAAATGTTATTGAAACTCCGTCAGGTGAAATATATACACATAATGAAAGTGTTGTTTCCGATAAAAAGAAAGTTGTTGTTTTAGGTTCCGGGCCTAATAGAATTGGTCAGGGAATCGAATTTGATTACTGTTGTGTACACGGAGTTCTGGCTGCAGCTGAATGCGGTTATGAAACGATTATGATCAACTGTAACCCGGAAACGGTTTCTACAGATTTTGATACAGCAGACAAGTTATACTTTGAACCTGTTTTCTGGGAACATATTTATGATATTATTCGTCATGAAAAACCAGAAGGGGTTATTGTACAGCTAGGAGGACAAACTGCGTTAAAATTAGCAGAAAAACTAACGAAGTACGGAATTAAAATTATAGGGACAAGTTTTGAATCCTTAGATTTAGCTGAAGACAGAGGAAGCTTTTCAACGTTATTGAAAAACAACAATATCCCTTATCCGAAGTTTGGAATAGCCGAAACTGCTGATGAGGCTTTAGCCTTAGCAGATCAACTGGACTTTCCAATTTTAGTAAGACCATCTTATGTGTTAGGAGGACAGGGAATGAAAATCGTTATTAATAAAGAAGACCTAGTAGAACATGTTGTTGATTTACTTCGTAAGATTCCGAATAACAAATTATTATTAGATCATTACCTGGATGGGGCTATAGAGGCAGAGGCAGATGCTATTTGTGATGCAGATGGAAATGTGTATATCATAGGAATAATGGAGCATATTGAGCCTTGTGGGGTACACTCAGGAGATTCTAATGCAACATTACCTGCTTTCAACTTAGGAAACCTGGTAATGCAACAAATTATTGATCATACACATACTATCGCCAGAGAATTGAACACGGTAGGATTGATCAATATACAATTTGCTATTAAAGACGATACGGTTTATATTATAGAAGCGAACCCAAGGGCATCCAGAACGGTACCTTTTATTGCAAAAGCATATAAAGAACCGTATGTAAATTATGCAACTAAAGTAATGCTTGGAGAAAAGAAAGTAACCGATTTCAATTTTAATCCTCAATTGGATGGATATGCTATCAAACAACCGGTATTCTCATTCAACAAGTTTCCTAATGTTGACAAGACATTAGGTCCGGAAATGAAAAGTACAGGGGAGAGTATCTTGTTTATAGATAGTCTTAAGGATGATGACTTCTACAACCTGTATTCTAAAAGAAAGATGTATTTGAGTAAATAAATAGAGATAAAAAAACCACCTGAAAAGGTGGTTTTTTTATAACTCGATTTTTACTTTGTATTTATTGAGAATCTGCAATTCGGCTTCGTTAACATCAAATTTTGCTGCTTTAAATTTTTCCTGCCTGATTTTTGTTTCTTCCTGGCGTTTGATACTTCTTAAAAAACGCCTGATTTTCGCCTCACTATCCAGAATTAAACCGGGTATCGGAACACTTTTACCATTTTCATCTCTGGCTACCATAGTGAAATAGGAAGAATTACAATGTTTTACATACTGGTCACGAATATTTTCTGATTCTACTCGTATACCAATGACCATAGAAGAGTTACCAACGTAGTTAACAGAAGCTTTTAAGGTAACAAGCTCTCCCACATCTATGGAATTTAAAAAATCGACCTTATGTACAGATGCTGTGACACAATAAAATCCTGAATGTTTTGAAGCACAGGCAAAGGCTATTTGATCCATTAACGATAAGATATATCCTCCATGAATCTTTCCACTAAAATTAGAATGAGATGGCAGCATCAACTCAGTAATGGTCACTTGCGATGCTTCAACAGTTTTAAAAGCGTCTTGCATAATTAACTAAAAATTTTCCTATCTTTTTTTAAGATCGAAGTCTAAGCTAAGCATAATTTCTTTAGCAATCTTATTTCCAACAAGTTTTGGAATCTTGATATCAAAGTCTTCCGGAGCTACAAGAAAATCAGCAACCATCTTCACAATACCATTTTTCTTATTTAAAACGATATCTGTTGAAATTTTTTTGTCTTTTCCTCTTACATTAAGCGTGCCATTCAAACGGTATGTTTTATCGCTTTCTGTAAGTCCGTCAAATGAAAAACCTTCAATAGTTCCTTTAAAAGTTGCTTTGGAAAATTTACTGCTTTCCATATAATTTTCATTAAAATGCTCTTCCATTAAAGCATTTTTAAAACGAAATCCTTTTACTAAAACCAGAGAGGCGATCTCCCCATTTTCGGAGTTTAAAATGGCAGTTGTATTTTTATTTGAAGCTTTGACTTCTTCAAAAGAAGGAACAGAGGCTTCAAAATCAATAGTTCCTGTTTTTGTGAAATATTTATCCTGTGCAGAAATAAATTGAACGGATAAACATAATAATGTAAGTGTAATTAATTTTTTCATCATTTTTTTGAATTATGTAATTTAATTGTTTATTCTTCCAGCAAACCATCTTCTACCCATTGAAAAATAATATCAGTTACCTGGCTAGGTAGTAATCCACTAGGTGGCATAGGGTTATCTACATTAATAATTCTGTTCAGAACATTTCTGTTTTGTACCCCATTAACTGCCTCCTCAAAAGACTCCAAAGAAAGTCCTTCAGCAGGAAAATCACCTCCATGGCATTCAACACAACTACTACTTAATATGGGTTGGACATCAGTATTGAAAGTAACTAATTGCCCTTCCGGGATTTCTTCAAAAAAATCTTCCGGACTACTGGTATTACAGGAATATATAGTAAAGGCAGAAATTGTTAACGAAATTATAAAAAATATCTTTTTCATGAGTTTTTGTTGTTTTAATGAAATGATTTCGACTTATAAGCGAAGTAATCTATTATTCCTATAAGCTCAATAGTCTATTAACAAGTTAAAAACTTACTAAACATGAAATACAAATTACTTTTATTGCTTCTTATACTAGTTATAGTTGGAGCTATAGGATACGGCTATCTATATCAGGATCACAGAGATATAGCCTCAGAGAAGCCAACATTTACCATCACATCCGAAGATTTTTTAACATCATTTTTAGAAGATGCAAATGCGGCAACAGAAAAATTTCTTAATAAAACGATACAGGTTACAGGAGTCTGTACTTCAACAGATGAAGGTAATATTACACTAAATGACCAGGTGTATATAGCACTGGATGATGAAACTTCATTAACAGATTTACTTAATAAAGAGATTACCATAAAAGGAAGATGCATAGGTTACGATGACCTTTTAGAAGAAATTAAGCTAGATCAAGGCACAGTTTTAAAATAAATAATTCACAGATATTAAATTGCTATCACAAATGAAAAAATGTAAACACTTTGTTTTCTTATTATTTTTAATTCCTTTTTTAAATTTTGCTCAAGATGATCTGCTAGATGAACTTAATGAAGAAACTTCAGACGTTCCAAATTATGAAACAGCAGCGTTTAAAGGTCTGAAAATAGTTAATTTTGAATCTACTAAATTAGTTGCCAAAAGAGAATTCTTCTTTAATGTACAGCACAGATTCGGTTCGGTTAGAAATGGTTTTGATGATTTCTTCGGATTGGATGATGCAAATACAAGAATCCAGTTTATTTATGGAATTAGTGACGGACTTAACGTTGGAGTTTCCAGAAGTAGTATAGGACAAACATATGATGCTCATGTAAAATATAGAATTGCCAGGCAAAAAGTAGGCGGATTTCCTTTTACTATTGCGGGTTACAACTTAATTGCTGTAAATACAGAATTAGATAGTGATGTTTTTCCGGGATTAGAATTCAATGATCGTCTTAGTTATACATCACAGTTATTAATCTCAAGAAAATTTACAGACGCACTATCTCTTGAAGTCATCCCGACTTTTTTCCACGATAATTTTGTGACTAATGACGACCAGGATAATGCACAGTTTCTTTTGGGTGCAGGAGGGAGATATAAATTGACAAAACGATTCAGTATTAATATTGACTATGGAATCCATTTTAACAGGGCAGATTCTTCACAATTTGAGAATCCGCTTTCTGTAGGAGTAGATATTGAAACGGGAGGTCATGTTTTCCAATTAATATTCTCTAACGCTCAGGGAATCACAGAAAATCAATTCTTAGGGCAGGCAAATGGAGATTTCTTTGATGGGGATTTCTTCTTTGGATTTAACCTAAGCAGGGTTTTTAATTTCTAGAGTTAAAAAAATGATATCATAAAAACTGTTTACTTTTTAAGTGAACAGTTTTTTTATAACCCACTTTCTTCACTGGCCCGTTGAATTAAATTCTCCGGAAGTGATTTTTTTGCTTTGGCTCCCATTTTTTTCAGCTTTTCAACAGAAGTAACCAGGTTTCCTTTACCCTCTACTAATTTATTCATAGCAGCAGAGTAATCTTTTTTAGCATCGTCTATCTTTTTTCCAACTCCGGTAAGATCTCTCATGAGACCTTCAAATTTGTCATAAAGCGCTCCGGCCTGACGCGCTATTTCGATTGCATTACGTTGTTGCTTCTCATTATTCCACATGCTATCTATGGTACGTAGTGTAGCCAATAGAGTAGAAGGGGTTACGATGACAATATTTCGTTCAAAAGCTTTATTATAGAGTGTGTTATCTTGATTTAAGGCAATAGCAAAAGCCGGTTCTATCGGAATAAACATCAATACGAAATCCGGACTTTCCATCGTATAGAGATCCTCATACTTTTTGTCCGATAACTGATCAACATGACGCTTAATGGATAGCAAATGTTCTTTTAGGAAACTTTCTTTTTCATCTCCGTCTGTATTTACATAGCGTTCATAAGCCGTTAAAGAAACTTTGGAGTCAATTACCATTTTCTTACCATCCGGTAAATTGATCACAACATCTGGCATGACCCTGGATCCGTCGTCTAACTTAAAACTTTGCTGTACTACATATTCACGATCTTTTTCGAGTCCGCTTTTCTCTAATACACGTTCCAAAACTAATTCTCCCCAATTTCCCTGCATTTTGCTATCTCCTTTCAAGGCTTTGGTTAGGTTAAGCGTTTCTTTGCTCATCTGCTCATTAAGATCTTTGAGCCCAAGTATTTGCTGACGTAATGCAGCGTGATAATCAATACTTTCTTTGTGAGTTTCATCTACTTTTTTCTCAAAGAGTTGTATTTTTTCCTGGAGCGGATTAAGAATGTTTTTAATATTTTCTTTATTCTGTTCTGTAAATTTTGCAGATTTCTCTTCGAGGATTTTATTGGCAAGAAGTTGAAAGTCTTTAGTGAATTTTTCCTGTAATTTTTCTACTTCTTCTTTTTGTTCTTTATTTTTCTCTAATAAATTATCAAAATCGACTTCTTTTTTAGTCAGTTGAATGGCCAGGGCTTCTTTTTGTTGACGCAACTCTTCTTTTATCTTTAGTTCTTTATCAGCAGTTGCCTGCAATTCTTTAATAGTTGTTTGTAATTGCGTTTCTCTTTCTAATAAAGTACTTTGGGAAGATTTGGTTTTTAAATTCTGAATATAAATCCCCAGAAAAACACCAATTCCAGTAGCTAAAAAGGCAATAATGATGATTAAAAGTGATTCTGACATTGGTCAATTTGATTTAAACGTAAAGATAGAAGTTTAAGCTATTTATTTACCTTAAACGTTTGTGTTTTTTTATCAAAATTGATGAGGTCATTGGGAAACAATTTCGAAAAACTTCCTTTTTCTATGAGTTGCTCAGGGGTATCAAAAAGTACTTCATTGTTATTCATAACCACCATTTTATCACATAGTTGAATAGCCAAATCTATTTCGTGTGTAGAAAATAGGATGGTCTTATTCGTCTCTTCAGAAATCCTTTTCAGTATTTTTAAAATATAAGCTTTGTGGTAAATATCTAAATGTGTAGTTGGTTCATCTAAAATAATAAGCGAAGTATCTTGCGCCAATGCTCTAGCAATTAATACTTTTTGCATTTGCCCGTCACTCAACTCAAAACACTTTTTTTCCTGGAGATCAGAAATATTGATCAATTCCATTGCATTTTTTACATGTTTAATGTCATTTGCTGTAAATGTACCTATCCAGTTAGTGTGTGGCTGGCGCCCAAGTGCAATTATTTCTTTTACAGTCAGGTTGCGAGTTGGCAATTGTTCTGTTAGCACTAAACTTAAAGATGTAGCAAGTAAAGATGATTTATAACTGCTTAATTCTTTTTGATTTAAAAAAATAGTACCTGAAAGATTTGGTTGAATATTTGCCAGTGTTCTTAGTAATGTTGATTTACCTACTCCGTTAGCACCAACAATAGCTATTAATTCTCCCGATGCTAATGAGAAATTAATATTCTGAGCAACCTCAGTAGCTTTCTTCTTGGCTTTGTAACCAATAGAGAGGTTTTGAACTTCTAAAACGCTATTTTTTTCTGTCGTATTCAATTCCTGTTTTCCTGTAGTATAGTAAACCTACTTTTTTCTTTTTAATATTAATTAATGATGAATTGTCAAGTTGTTGAATCGTTAAACTTTTAATATCTATAACAAATTACTTTTGCTGGTGTATTATAAATTTTCAAACTTTTACTCTCCAACTCTCCAACTCTCCAACTCTCCAACTCTCCAACTCTCCAACTCTCCAACTCTCCAACTTCTAAAAAATCATTTTTCGCTTTCTTGTCAATAACCAAATAACTACAGGCGCACCTACAAGAGATGTTATTGCATTGATAGGAAGCGTGTAATCACTGGAAGGCAATTGTGCTATGGTATCACAAATTAACATAATAATCGCACCGTAGAGTAAAATCGCAGGCAATAATATACGATGATTCGTGGTATTAAATATTTGTTTTGTCAGGTGTGGGACTGCCAATCCTATAAAGGCGATGGGACCGGCGAATGCTGTAACACTTCCTGCCAGTAAACTCGTAGCTATGATAATTAAAAACCGGGATTTTTTAATATTTAAGCCTAAGCTTTTTGCATAATTTTCTCCTAGAAGCAAAGAATTCAATGATTTAAGAGAATAGATGCTCATGAGAATACCTAAAGTAATAATAATAGAAAATAATAATAATGCATTCCAGCTAAGGTCTCCTAAACTCCCAAAAGTCCAGAAAATGTATTGCTGTAATTTTTCAGAATTACTAAAATAGGAGAGTACACTAACAATGGCAGTTGTAATACTTCCAAACATGAGTCCGATAATTAAAATGGCCATAGTATCTCTTATTTTGGAAGCGACAACCATTACAGCCATTAAAACCAAAAAACTACCTAAACTGGCAGCTATAGCTATAGAAGCACTGCTTACAGCTAAAAGAGAACTCCCCGCAATAAATGAAGACCCCAAAACTAATAACGATACACCGAGACTGGCTCCAGAACTTATTCCCAATACAAAAGGACCTGCTAAAGGATTTCTAAATAAAGTTTGCATTAATAAGCCGCTTAGTGATAGTCCACTTCCCACCAAAATTGCAGTAAATGCTTTAGGGAGTCGATAATTCAAAATAATATACTTCCAGCTTTCTTTTGAAACTTCTCCACCTGTTAAGGCTATTAATACTTCTTTAAAAGGAATTGATACAGAACCCAAACCTATATTGATAAAGAAAACACCAAATAAAACAATGATCAGAATGCCATAAGATAGCCTGTATGTGATGCTGTTTTTCAATTAATCAAGTAATGGCTTAAAGAAAAATAATTGATGATCTGGTAAGAGTTCAGGATGAAAAATATGAATCAAATCTTTTAAAATAAGATCAGGTCGGTTTGGTCCCAGTTCATAATAAAGGAGTCCGCCTGTACTTCCTTTAGATAACCCAAAAGTGAAAACTTTTTTATTTTTAAAAGCATTGAATTTGGCGTTGTGTTGATTGGCATTATTTAAGTCTAGATATGAGCTGTATCCTGATGGCCCAATCCAAAATTCAGCATCCTGTCCTTTTTCTAAAACACTTTCTATACTAAGCGATAAACTTCCTGTTCCTTCGGTAGCTTTCCATAAATAATTACAATTTGCGTCTGCTAAGAATTGAGCAGCCCAGCTATCCCCGGCTGGAGCATACCATACATCCTGATATAAAGCTCCACTCATTACCGTTGGGATATTTTTAGCTTTTTTACTGATTTCTACCGCTGCATTATATTCAGACTCAATATTTGAAAAGATAGTATCTGCTTTTTCTTCCAAATTAAAAAACGGTGCGAAAAACTTAATCCATTCTGCCTTTCCCAAGGGAGTTTCTTCAACCCAATCTCCATTATATACTACAGGGATACCTGTTTTCTGGATATTATCATAAGTCTTATTTTGGTCGTTAATTGAAAAACCAATTACAAGTTCGGGTTCCAAGTCAATAAGTACTTCAGTATTAATAGCTTCGTTTTTTCCTAACTCTTTTACTTTTCCATCAGCTATATTTTGACGTGTCTTTTTTGATGAAATGTATTTGGTATCCGGGAAACCAATCAATTTATCCTCCACATCAAGTGCTTCCAAAGAGGGAATATGTGTAGTAGAAGTAACTACTATTTTTTCAACCGGAGTAACTACAATAGCATCATAAGCATCTCTGGCTAATGTTACAGAAGCTAGTTTTTCTCTAGGAATTAGCGCATAAGTAAATGTTTTTTGATTCCCGGGCCAGGGAGTAGTCACTTTAATGATAGTTAAATCTGAAGACTTCTCTACAGTAAACCCCTTGGCATGATTAACATCAATTTCTATATTTTCTGATACCGGAAGTGACTCTCCTGATGATTTTTTTTCTTTTTGACAAGAAAGTAGCAGGAAGGCAACAGCTATACACAAATACAGGTGTTTCATCTATTATTTTTTATGTATTAATTTGATTAGATGTAGTTATTGACACCTTTAATTGATTACTTTTCTTTTTTTGAGATCGTATTTGTCTCCCGATCTTAAAAAATAGAATTGTGCTTTTTCTTCTGGTAAATTCTTAAGATTACTTCCTTCCCTGGACCAAAATGAGTTATCATACATTAATACATAACTGGCTCCCAGTACCTCAAATTTATCATTTTGTACAATTACAGCAGTGTTTTCATCTATTCCAATACCTAATAATTCCGGCTTTTTCTTTAAGATAGTAAATAAATCAAATTGCCTGTTTCTGGCAAGTACATGCTGATCGATGGCTACATTTTTTAAAAAGCCAAAGCCAACCTCATGATCTCCCATCATAATCTGATTATTTTTAGTATCTCCTCTAGCTAGATACGATCCTTGAATAGAGGCTCCTGCAGAAGATCCTCCAATAACACCTCCACGATTTAAAACTTCCCAAAACAGTTTTTCTGCTTCTGTATTTTTATAAGAATCAACTAAACGCCATTGACGTCCTCCTCCAAACCAAACTCCTTTAGCATTTTTTAAAGGAGCAACAAAAGCACTTGTATTTGCTTCTTTTGGATCTGCTGTATGTAGTACAGTTACATTGGTAGCACCGTGTCTTTTTAGAAAATTTGCAGAATTTTCATCATAACTGTCTCTCCCGGCTGCTGTCGGGATTACAACAATAGGAGCATCTTTACCTCCTGCAAGTTCAATGAATTTTTCAATGATATTGCTTGAAAGTCTTCCGCCTCCAACTATGACGAGACTTCCTTTTTCAGGCCCCTTAACTGTAGCTGCTTTACCATTCTGTGCTTGTATGGTTTGAATCCCGATAAGGAATATGAAAAAACTTAGAAAACCTGTTTTTATCTTTTTCATAATGATTGAATTGTTATTAGTGTAATCAAAACTACATAAATTTATTATTAATAAGCAATCCGGATTGAATAGAAACTTTTTCGTTTACATATTTTAAATGTATAACATCTCCATAATTTATTTTGATATCAAAAGAATCTTTTAAATCCATTTTTAAAATATCTGATAAAATTGATCTCATGACCCCTGCATGTGTAATTATAAAAACTTGTTCGTTCTTTGTTTGAATAACTTCATTAAAAAAAGAAAGGCTCCTGTTAAATAACCAGATGTAGGATTCTCCATTCGGAACTTGTTCGTTTACAAAATCTGACATCCACTTATTTAAATCGGTTTGATGAATTTCATCCCATGATTTTAGTTCCCAATCTCCAAAATCTAACTCTTTTATCCGGTCATCATAGCGAACAGTTTCACTAATATTTTTAGCTAATAGAGAACAACGTTTTGACGGACTACTGTAAACAATCCCGTTTTTAAAAGCATCAATTTTAGATAAAACCTCGTTAATTTCTTTTTTAAAATTGGGAATTAATTCAAGGTCAGCTTGCCCATAACAAATTCCCTTATCAATTTTTGGAGTAGTATGCCTGATTAAATAAATTTCCATAATGCAATTAGACTTAGATAGAAAATTACTTCACTTAACTGTTGTACTGCACCGGCACAGTCTCCCGTTTGCCCGCCTAACCATTTTTTAAATTTAACTCCTAAAAACATTTTAGAAAGATACATTGGGGTGAGTGTCAGAAAAACTATAGGCGTTTTAAAAAGTAGTAGCGGTATAACCCCAAAAAAGCCACTTATGATTACCATTGTTAAAGTAATGTCTTTGGCAGCAGGCTTTGCTTTACTATCATCGGTATCCCTTACGTATGGATGTGTAAAAATGAGCGTAGTTGCAATAAACCTGCTTAAACTATGTCCGGCTATGATAGCAGCTGGGATGTAGACAGGGTTTATTTCTCCTAATGCCGTAAACTTTAGTAATAGAATTAAGATAAGTCCGATTACTCCATAGGTGCCAAGACGAGAATCTTTCATAATTAAGAGAATCTTTTCTTTAGTCCATCCGCCTCCAAGTCCGTCACACACATCTGCAAACCCATCTTCATGAAAAGCTCCTGTAGCGTAAATAGTAGCTGTCATGCTTAGCAAAAGAGCAATAGAAGTTGAAAAAATAAAAGATGAAACATAAAAAACTAATGCTCCTATACTTCCGACAATGATACCAACCAGGGAGAAATATTTAGCGCTTTTTGATAAATAATCAGGAGAATGGCCTACCCATTTCGGACACGGGATACGGGTAAAAAACATCAAGGCAGTAAAGAATATATGAATTTCTTTTTTCACAAGCTTAAATTTTTAGATGATCGTTTCATCCGATCATGATTTATCACTTACTCCGGCATCTTTAAAACTGGCCATATCATTTAAGAAATTTACTGCCGATTGTACTATGGGGAAACATAATGCTGCTCCTGTACCTTCACCAAGTCGTAATCCTAAATTTAATAAAGGTGTTGCTTCCAGATAGGATAGAATTTTTTCGTGCCCTTTTTCATTTGAGGTATGAGCAAATAAACAATAGTCAAGGCAATTTTTATTTATTGCGTGAGCTGCAAGTAATGATGCGCTTACTATAAAACCATCAATAAGAATAGACATTTTTAATTCTGCAGCTTTTAAAATCGCTCCGCACAGCATTACAATTTCAAATCCGCCAAAAGTAGCTAAAGCTTCTAAAGGAGATTGAGGGTGATGTTTTTGATAGGCAGCAGCTAATGTTTCTTTCTTTTTTGAGATGCCTTCAGCATTTAATCCGGTACCGGCACCAATACACTCATCAATAGGAATACCGGTAAAATAGCTCATTAATAAAGAAGCAGAAGAAGTATTCCCTATTCCCATCTCTCCAAAACCGATACTATTACAACCTTCTCGATGTATTTGAGTAACAATATCTCCACCTTTTTTCAAAGCTGCTGTGCATTGATCTGTACTCATAGCAGCTTCTTCTTCATAGTTTTTAGTGCCAAAATCGATTTTTGCATCTATGATTCCTGGTAAATCAAAATGGTGATTAACCCCGGAATCTACAACTTTAAGTGCTATGTCATGAGTTTTACTAAAAACATTGATAGCTGCTCCACCATTCAGGAAATTATAGACCATTTGCGATGTGACTTCCTGAGAGAAGGGATTAACCTCTCCTTTTTTAGCAATTCCGTGATCTCCAGCAAAAACAACAATAGTAGGTTTAGATAGCTTAGGAGAAGATGTTTGTTGTATGAGTCCGATTTGCAATGCTGTTTTTTCAAGCAAACCCAAGGCACCTAATGGTTTTGTTTTGGTATCAATTTTTTCATTCAGCTCATTTTCCAATGACGCATTTGCTGTTTTATCGATAGAATAATGAATCATTAGCTTATTTTAATTTTAAAGGAATACCAGATATCATCACAGTAGCTGTATCTGCATTTTTAGCTATAAATTGATTCACCCAACCTTGTAATTCTGTAAATTTTCTTCCAACTTCAGTATGAGCATGAACCCCCATACCAATTTCATTAGAGATAATTATAATATGAGCATTTATAGCAAATAATCTTTCTAATTCTTCTTTTGCCAAACGAAGAGATTCTTCTACATCATTTTTAGTATCTACAAAATAATTAGTGAGCCATAATGTGATACAATCGATTACAACTACCTCGTTTTCATCAATAACATTAGAAATATGTTTTTCTTCTTCTATTGAAATCCAACGCTCATCTCTGTCATTTTTATGCCGATCTATTCTTTTTCGATGGTCTTCATCCCAAATACGGGAAGTAGCGATGTATTTTGCAGAAGAAGAGAGTGATAATGCCAGGTTTTGGGCATAACTACTCTTACCGGATCGTTCTCCTCCTGTGATATAATATATCATTATCGTCTTCTAATTAATTTATCACAAAGATTATGTTTTTTAAGACAAAATGCCACAAAGAATTTTTAATTCTAAAATAGATATTATATTTGCGGCGAATTTAGGTTCCTGTATTTCTTTTGAAGATATAGGATTAAAAGGGAATTCGGTGTGAAACCGAAGCTGTTCCCGCAACTGTAAGCTCAGTTCTGAATATTCAGAATGCTTGTTGTTCCTCTTTGAAGTCACTGTTTCGAAAATTTGAAATGGGAAGGCAAACAACAAGACGCAAGCCAGGAGACCTGCCTTTATTTGTATTAATTGTCAAACTTTCGGGTAAAAAGTTTCGGTATGGGTAAACTACATGCTTTTCTCCCTTTAATTATTATTAAAAATGTTTAAAAGAAGTATTTCTCTTGGTGTTTTAGCAATGTTATGCGCACCTGTTTTTGCTCAGGAAAAAGAGCAGGAAAGTAAAGTAGAACAACTGGACGAAGTTGTTGTTACAGATTCTCGTTTTGCATTAAAACGTGAAAATTCCGGTAAAACCGTGATTAAGATCTCTAAATCAGAGATAGAAAGAAATCAAGGACGGACTATCGCTGAACTAATAAATACAAAATCAGGTATTGAAATTACTGGAAGTAGAAGTAATGCCGGGCAAAATTTAGGTGTTCGTGTTAGAGGGGGGAATAATAATCAAGTTTTAGTTATTATAGATGGTGTTCAGGTAACAGACCCGTCTCAAATAAATAGTGAATACGATTTACGTTTATTATCTTTAGGTAACATTGAATCTATTGAAATTATTAAAGGAGCTGCCAGTACATTATATGGTAGTGGAGCAGCTACAGCAGTAATAAATATTACAACTTTAAAAGCAGGAAAAGATGTAATCAATGCTTCTGTAACATCTACAATTGGAACCAATCAATCGCAAGATGATCAGGATTTCGATATCGCCGATTTTACGAATAGTGTTAATATTAATGGTACAGTAAACAAATTCAATTACCGTTTGATATTCAACCAAACTTTCTCGAATGGAATTTCTGCTGCTATTGCAGATAATGCAGAAAGAGATGCATATTCTAGATATGGTTTAGATTTGAATCTGGGCTATCGATTTACAGATAATTTTTCTATAAATATATTTGGAAATCTTACTGATATTGATTCTGATTTTGATGCCGGTGCATTTTCTGATTCAGAAGGGAACGAATTTATAAGTGACCAGAGACGTATTGGATTAACTTCAAAATATGCATATGAGGGAGGTAGTGTTAATTTAAGTGCTTCGTATAGTAGTTTTGAAAGAGAATTTTTATCACCTCCTTTTAATCCTTTTATTTCTGAAGGTGATAACTTTATTTTAGATGTGTATAATAAGTATAATTTCAGTAATAAGTTTTATACTATAATTGGATTGAATGTAATTGATAATCAAGCTACTTTTGCTGAAGATGTAGATTTTAATATTATTGACCCTTATATTAATACCGTATATGTATCTGGTTTTGGATTAAATATCAATGCAGGTGCCAGACTAAATAATCATAGTGAATATGGATCTAATTTTATTTATAATATTAATCCATCTTATACTATTAAACTAAATGATAGTCATTATATCAAGTTTTTTGGATCGTATAGTACATCTTTTATCACACCTTCTTTATTTCAATTGTTTGACCAGTTTAGCGGAGTTCCTGATTTAGATCCGGAAGAAAACTTAACTATTGAAGGGGGTGCAGAGCTTAAACTAGGTTCTAAATTTAGAGCAAGTGCATTATACTTCAATAGGGAAGAAGAAAATGTTCTTAGCTTTGATGACACAAACTTTATATATTTTAATGGGCCTGATCAAACTGTAGATGGTTTGGAGACAGAAGTTGATTTTATTCCAACTAAAAACCTCTCTTTATCATTAAATTATACATTTATTTTAGAAGATGATGTAGAGTTAACACCTGAACATAAAGCTAATTTATCTGTAGCATATAATTTAACACCAAGAACTTTTGCTTCAGTTTCTTATCAATTTACAGGTGAGCGTTCTACTTTTGATCGCAGGGATTTTTCTAATCCTATTCCAATTACCTTAGATAGTTTTAACTTAATAAATTTATCGTTTAATCATACGTTCAAAAATGATAAGGTTACTGTTTTCGCAGGTGTTGAAAATTTATTTAATGAAGATTATCAAGATGTATTTGGATTTACAACCAGAGGGTTTAATACTAATATTGGTTTTAAATTGAATTTACTATAATATACTTTACAAAGAAAGTCGTTTCTTATTATTAGAAACGACTTTCTTATATAAAATTGCTTATGGTGGGTTATTGAAAATCTTTTAAATGTAAAGTCATATTATCTTTAAACATTTCTGATTTTTTATACTGAATCTCTTCCAAAGGAAATGATGATATTCTTTGTTGTCGAATTGATGTATTTGTTGCTCCTGTGATTTCCTGAATAGCTCTTGCCAATAATGGTTCACTTGGATTCCCAAGTATTCCAAAATTAGTAAAATCTTCACGCAATTCAAGATCAGGATCTAATCCTTGTGCAAATTCTGAAACCCCATCTGCATTTACTTCAATGAGTACTAATGGCTGCATGGCATAATTATGAGAAGTAGTAATTCCTCTATCGTCAAAATCGTTGAAATTACTTTCTCCGTTTATAACTTCAGAATCAAAAACCGTAATTGATGCCTGGAATTTTCCCCTGGTTTGCGTTCCTATTTGTATTACGTCAATATAAGAACTCAAAGAATTGATAGTAAGTTCACTTGCAGAAGCAGAACTTCCGGTAGTCAATACAAATACTCTATTTAGATTAAGATGATTTAATGGAGTCCCATTTCTTGTAGTGGTTTGAAACAGATTTACAAGTCGATCAGGATTATTAGCTTCAAAAAAAGCTTGTAAATCACTATTCCAACGTTCAGTAGAGAAAACTTCTTCAGAAAACTGACCTGTGATTAAACTTCCTAATGTAATCGAACTGGTTACAGAGCCTCCACCATTATATCTTAAATCAAGAATTAAATCGGTAACATTATTTGCAGCAAAAGTGCCAAAAACATCATTTAATTGTTCATCAAAATCAGCTCTAAAACCATTGTATACCAGATAACCAACGTTTTGACTTCCTACGTTTAACACATCTGCAATTAAAATAGGGTTTTCAGTTATTGTTGTTTTACCTACGGTTACCTCTTCTCCTGTAGGAGTGACATTCACACCATCAAAAGTGGCTAGTCCATAAGTAACACTAGTGTCATCATTGAATAATAATCCGCCAAAGTTAGCGTCGGTTAATTGAGTTCCGTTTACTGTGGTAAAAATATCGCCTCGTTGTAATGTAGAATTTTCGGCCTCAGAACCCGGAATGATATAGCGTACAATACCAAAAAGATTACTTCCTCCTCCTGGAAAACGTACCAAACCAAATTCTACACCGCTATTTAAAGAAGTTCCGCCTAGGAAATCTTCCAGTTCAAATCGGTTATCAGTAATAAAACTGAATTCATCTTCGTCTCCGGGTAAGAACAATAAACTATTAAAAAGTGCTTCGGGGGTATCGAAACCTTCTAAAAAAGGTAAATATTCTTCATCCGTTGGAAATCTATTATCTGCAAGATTAGGAACATCGTCCTTGTACAAGTAGAAAAAATTCATTCCTCTCCAAACAAAATCATTAATCTCTAAACTTGCAGGAACAGCCCTTAAATCGTCATCCCTGTCTGAACAACCGATATTTATTAAACTGATGATGGTTAATAAAAATAAAATTTTTCTCATAAATAATTTTTTTTCATCATTGCACTATATTATAGAACTCTAAAATACTGATGTTATTATGAAATAAAAATTTTTTGTAACAAAATAAATAGTTGTTCGTCTTCCTTTTATAACACAAAACAAAGAAGTGTTTTTTAAACTAAACTAATAAATGAACCAAGCTGATTTTTTAAATATTATAGTGCCTTTTAAAGACAAGGTGTTTAGATTGGCAAAACGGTTATTAGTGTCTAACCAGGAAGCTGAAGATGCTACACAAGAAGTTCTGTTAAAATTATGGTCGAAGAAAGAACAGATAGGGGAGTATAATAATGTGGAGGCTTTTACAATGACGATGACCAAAAATTTTTGTTTAGATCGTTTAAAATCGAAACAAGCAAACAATTTGAAGCTGGTACATAGTAATTATCAGGATGAAAACACATCACTTCAAAAGCAAGTTGAGGCAGAAGATAGTATTAGTTGGGTGTCCAAAATCATGGAAACGTTACCAGAACAACAAAAAATGGTATTACAACTAAGAGATATAGAACAATACGAATATAAAGAAATAGGAGAAATGCTAAATATGAATCCGACAGCGGTAAGAGTAGCACTCTCCAGGGCAAGAAAAACAGTTAGAGAAGAATTAATTAAAAAACATAACTATGGAGTTAGCTAACATAGAAAAATTATTAGAAAAGTATTTTGAGGCTAAAACAACCATTTTGGAAGAGAAAACTTTACAGGAGTATTTCTCACAAGAAGAGGTAGCCCCTCATTTGGAAGATTATAAATCGTTGTTTCAATACTTTTCAATTGCTAAAGAAGAACAGTTCACCAAACACGTTCCATTAAAAACTAAGAGAAATTATTACAAATGGATTTCTGTGGCAGCGGTGGCAGTTTTAGTACTTGGCGTTTATTTTGGGAATCAACCTTCTAAAGGAGGAGGTATTGATCCTCAGGAGAGAATAGCAGCAGAACGTGCATATCAGGAAACAAAGAGAGCACTGGCTATGATCTCACAAAATTTAAATAAAGGAAAAGAAAAGATGCTTTATTTAAATGAATTTGAAAAGACAAAAAATAAAATCTTTAATTAAAATTTAGAAAGAAAAGTCATGAGAAAATTAATTTTAATAACGTTATTTATTGTTACTCCATTAGTAACATTTGGACAATCAATTTTTGATAAGTTTGAAGATTCAGATGATGTTACAACTGTAGTAGTAACCAAAAAAATGTTTGATCTTTTTTCCAGGATATCTTCTGATGATCCGGATACAAAAGATGCTATGGAAATGATCAAAAGCTTAACCGGGTTAAAAATATTTACTACGGAAAGCAAATCTGTAGCAGCAGACATGAAAGCTACAGTAGACAGATACCTTAAAAGCTCTTCCCTTGATGAGTTAATGAGAGTTAAAGATGAAGATGTAAATGTGAAGTTTTACATCAAAGAAGGAAGAGATGCAGATCATGTAAAAGAGTTATTGATGTTTGTTACAGGAATCAAAGATGTAGAAGCCAACGGGAAAAAAATTGAAACTGTATTGCTTACTCTAACAGGAGATATCGATTTAAACAGGATTAGTTCTTTAATGGAACAAATGGATTTACCTTCAGAATTAGGTAATGTCAATAAGAGAAAAAACTAATCTAACCATAATAAACAAACCTAAAAAAGCACTGGCGGTTTATATCGAGCAGCCAGTGCTTTATCAATCAAAAGACAATCAATTATGAAAAGAATACTATTAATTGCAATTATAGCAATACTACCATTTGCGGGATTTAGCCAGTCAATTTTTGAGAAATATGAAAGTAATAATAAAGTAGGATTTATCAATATCAGCCCTAAAATGATTGAATTGGCAGCTGACATAGGAAAAAATACCAATGATCCTGATGCCAGGAATCTAGCAGATCTGGCGAAGAGTATAAAAACATTCAAGGTAATGACAACAGAAGATACTGATATCTCTGAAGATATTCATTCATGGGTAAATAGACATTTAAAAAATTCTTCTTTAGAAGAGTTAATGAGAGTAAGAGATGGAGATACAAATGTAAAAGCTTACATTAGAGAAGGGAGAGATGAAAATCACATTAGTGAATTATTGATGTTTGTTACCGGAATAGGAAAAGCAAATGTCAATATTAATGGTACAGAATTAGAAACTGTATTAGTATCTTTAACTGGAGATATAGATCTAAGGAAAATAGGAGAGCTTACTGATAAAATGAATTTACCCGGATCAAAACAATTAAAAAAAGCAACGAAACACTAAAAGTAAAGTGTTAATAAATTTGATCTGATATCAATAATATTTAAAAAACAACAGATGAAAAAATTAAGATATTTTGCAGGGATACTGTTTCTTTTAGGGATAATGATTTCCTGTAATAACGGACAAAGCTTGCAACAATATTTTGTAGATGGAGCAGATGACAGGGATTTTATTTCGGCAGATTTATCAACTAGCCTTTTAAATCTCTCTGAAGTAGATTTGACATCTGAGCAAAAAGAAGCATACGAATCGTTGAAAAAAATTAACGTTCTGGCCTATAGACTGACAGGAGAAAACAAAGCTGAGTATGACGTTGAAAGAGCTAAAGTCAGAGAAATTTTGAAACAACCAAAGTACCAGGACCTAATGAAGGTTAACAGCGGAACAGTGAAAGCCAGTATTAAATATTTAGGAGATGATGATGCTATTGATGAGGTCATTATTTTTGGCACAGATAAGCAGTATGGTTTTGCATTGATACGTGTTTTAGGAGACGATATGAAACCAGAGAGTGTTTCAGAGCTGATAGCAGTGATACAACAATCTAATTTTCAGGGAGGAGAAGGATTGAGTCAGTTAGGGAATTTACTGGGAAGGTAAAAATTAAAAATAATAGGAATAAAAAACCTCACGATAAGTGAGGTTTTTTATTTTAATTTAAATAGATCGTTATTTTACGATCTTATATGTTAATTCAAATATCTTTTTTGTATTTGAGAAAAATGCTGACTATTAGAAAGAGAATAGCAATACCTAAGATGATACCGTTGCCATCTATCCCGCTTATTTTAAAAAATATTCCTAAAATAAACCCCAGAACTGCAATTATTGCAAACGCTATCAGGACTTTCTTTTTCATTAAATACCAGTGTAATTACTTGGTGAAATATTTTTAAGTTCTTGTTTTATTTCTTCGGATATCTCTAACGTATCAATAAAATTAGCAATAGACTGTTGTGTAATACTTTCGTTTGTCCTTGTTAATCCTTTTAAAGCTTCATACGGATTAGGGTATCCTTCTCGTCTTAAAATAGTTTGAATAGCTTCTGCTACAACAGCCCAATTGTTTTCCAGGTCTTCTTCAAACTTTTCTTTGTTTAAAAGTAATTTATTTAAACCTTTTAAAGTAGATTCAAACCCAATTAATGTGTGCCCAATAGGAACTCCGACGTTTCTCAATACGGTACTATCAGTTAAATCACGTTGTAATCTTGAAACAGGAAGTTTTGAAGATAAGTGCTCAAAAAGTGCGTTGGCGATCCCTAAGTTACCTTCAGAGTTTTCAAAATCAATAGGGTTTACTTTGTGTGGCATTGCAGAAGATCCCACTTCTCCTTTTTTGATTTTTTGTTTAAAATATTCCATAGAGATATAGGTCCAAATGTCCCTGTCAAAATCAATAAGAATAGTGTTTATTCTTTTGAGTCCGTCAAAAATCCCCGCAAGATGATCATAATGCTCGATCTGCGTGGTTGGAAATGAATGGTGAAGGCCTAGCTTTTCTTCTACAAATCCTTTTCCAAAGGCTTTCCAGTCTATTGACGGATATGCAACTTTGTGTGCATTAAAGTTTCCTGTAGCTCCTCCAAACTTAGCTGCGAATGGAATTTCCTGTAATAACTTCACTTGTTCTTCTATACGAGTCACAAAAACCTGGATTTCTTTCCCAAGCCTGGTAGGAGAAGCTGGTTGTCCGTGAGTTCTTGCCAGCATGGATATTTCACTCCATTCGTTTGCCTGTTCTTTAAGTTTATCTAAAACAGCAACCAGCAATGGCATATATACCTGCTGTAAAGCATCTTTTACAGATAAAGGAACTGCTGTATTGTTAATATCCTGTGATGTAAGTCCGAAATGAATAAACTCTTTGTATTGAGAAATATCTAGTGCATCAAATTTCTCTTTGATAAAATATTCAACAGCTTTTACATCGTGATTAGTTGTCTTTTCAATTTCCTTTATGGAAATAGCATCATCAGAAGAAAAATCGGTATAAATACTTCTTAAATCATCGTATAAAGAACTGTCAAAATCGTTTAATTGAGGTAAAGGGATATTGCATAACGCAATAAAATATTCAATTTCAACAAGTACTCTGTATTTAATAAGCGCTTCTTCAGAAAAAAAAGAAGCAAGTGTTTGTGTTTTACTTCTGTAACGGCCGTCTATAGGCGAGATAGCATTTAACGCTGAAAGTTCCATAAGGATGTTGTTTTTAACAAGCGGCAAAGATACTTTTTATCTGTTTAAAATTTAAGCTTAGATGGTAGAATTTTAAAGTTTCAAGACTCAAAAACCAAACACAAGTTTCAAAAATTATTCTTTTGACATTAATATTCATTTGATCATTGAATTTGAATTTTGATTATTGACTTTTCAAAAATCTCAAATTTCAAAATACAATTTTCAAGGATATTTTTTATTAATGACTACAGGTCATGCATTTAGAATAAAATATGTTAATCTGCCTGAACAGAACGGGAAAGTTAGAATGAATTTCATGAATTAGAATGTTAGCATAAATGAAATTAGTGTATAGAATCAAATTTTTGATTTCTTAACTAGTTCTCGATATAATTTTCTGTCGAAAGTCATTCGAATTGATATTAAGCTATATCAAATAAATCTAAATGTACAATGAACAGTAATTAATTATTTGACCATTAAAATTTTAAAACACACTTCAACAATTCATCAATTTATCAACTCAACAATTCATCAATTTTATACAATTAAGCTGATTTCTCTATTTGCTTGAGAATATCTCTGGCTGCTGCTTTGTATGCTGCCGAATGCTTAGCGTAATCTTTTTCCAGGGTTAATTTTAGTTCGGGATATATCCAATCAAATTGTTTCCCAAGTAAAAACAGCGATCGCATGGCATATGCTTTGACTGCAACTTTTTGATTACTAATGAGCCAATCGAAATTTGCTTCAGCAAAACGTTCTAAAACATTATCACTAAGATTATCTTTTATAAGGGGTGTTCCTTTTTTAATAGATGCAATACACAGGAGTTGAATAATTTTTGCGATGGGACGTATAGCTGAATCCTTTTTAAACTTAGGCAAGTTTAATGAGAACTCAGATATATGAGGTAATAACCATTCTAATTTTTTATAACTGACAAATTCCAGAATCCAACATGCCCTGCTGGATACATCATTGTCGAATTCAAAACAAATGCTCAATAGTGTAGGATATAAGCTAGGGTCTGCAAGAACTTCATCTGCTAATCTTGATCGTGTTTCTCTGTAGGCTTTTAGGCTTTCAAGCTCTCTTTTAAAATCGTTTTGATTCACATTTTAAAATTGTAAATTCGTTCATTAAATATAGAAAATAATGAAGAATCTTTTTTTAACTTTTTTAGTTGCTGTGATGAGCGGACCAATTTCTGCACAATTTTATAAAAAAGACCAGCCTTTTGCGCATACTTATTCTATTGTAGCGAGAGACACTGTTACAGGTGAAATGGGAGTAGCTGTCCAATCACATTGGTTTTCTGTAGGTACAGGAGTAACATGGGGTAAATCTGGAGTAGGAGTAGTGGCTACACAGTCTTTTACGAATCCGTCTTTTGGACCACGCGGACTTCAATTGTTAGAAAACGGATTAACAGCAGAACTGGCTGTAAATGCTTTAATAGAAGTAGATGAAGCAAGAGGAGTACGACAATTAGCTATTCTTGACGCCAACGGTAATGTTGCAGCCCACACAGGCAAAGACTGTATAGAAGCAGCAGGACATTATGTAGGGAATAATTTTTCGGTACAAGCTAATCTAATGGAAAAAGCTACCGTCTGGCCTGCAATGGCAAAAGCATTTGAAGAAACTAAAGGCTCATTAGCAGAGCGTATGCTGGCAGCATTAGAAGCTGCACAAGCAGAAGGGGGCGATATAAGAGGAAAGCAATCTGCTGCATTAATGGTAGTTGGAAAAGAAGATACTGGAAATGAATGGGATGATAAGTTAGTAGATTTACGTGTGGACGACCATGAAACTCCATTAAAAGAATTGAGACGTTTATTAACAGTACAACAAGCTTATGAATTTATGAATGCCGGGGATGTAGCTGTTGAAAAAGGGGATATCAAAGGCGCAAAAGAGATGTATCAAAAAGCGCAACAGTTGAATCCGGATAATATCGAAATGAAATATTGGTATGCTGTTACTTTGGTTAATAATAAGGAGTTTGCAGAAGCAAAATCGATTTTCAAAAAAGTTTTTGACAAAGATAAAAACTGGCAAGCGTTGTTGAAGAGGTTAAAAAAAGTAAATCTTTTACAAGTTACAGAGAGTCAGCTTAAAGAACTGGAAAGATTATGAAAAGAACGATAAAAACAACCTTAATAATCTTATTGGTCGTATTTGTAGTTATGCAATTTATAAGGCCTGAAAAAAATATTTCTGATGTAGTTCCTGCAACCGATTTGATTGTTGTAACAAAACCTCCAAAAGAAGTACAAGATATCCTAAAAACTTCTTGTTACGATTGTCATTCAAACAATACAAATTACCCGTGGTACAGTAATGTCGCACCAATATCATATTGGATATCAGATCATATTAAGCATGGGAAGGGGAATTTAAATTTTTCTGAATGGGATACGTATTCTGTAAAAAAGAAAGCACATAAACTGGAAGAATTGACAGAAGAGGTTGAAAAGCACGAAATGCCTCTGGAATCCTATTTAAGGATTCATAAAGACGCTAAATTAAGCAATGAGCAAATTGAAACGTTGACTAACTGGGCAAATAACCTGAGGTTTATTCATCAGTTAGGAGTGAAATAGCTTTAGGAACTCCTATAGTTGCTTTTTCCGGGATGATGATTAAATCTGCCAGTTCATTTTCTGAAATACTAGGCTTAGGGTCAATAAAATAAATAGGAACCCTGGATTTTCTATAGTGAATAAGACTGGCTGCCGGATACACTTGCATTGAAGTACCTATTACAAACAAATAATCTGCAGTTTTTACAATTTCTACTGCCTTTTCAAGTAAAGGAACAGCTTCTCCAAACCAAACTATGTGCGGGCGTAATTGATGCTGACGTTCACATAAATCTCCAATTTCGATATCGCTTTCCCAGTCATAGACTAAATTTTCGTCAAAAGTACTTCTGGCTTTAAGTAATTCTCCATGTAAGTGAATTACATTTTTACTTCCTGCTCTTTCATGTAAATCATCTACATTTTGCGTAATTATGGTTACGTGATACTCCTTTTGTAAATCAACCAAAGCTTTGTGAGCATTATTTGGAGAAACTTTACGCAGTTGACTTCTTCGTTCATTATAAAAATTAAGTACAAGTTCTTTGTTATCATTCCAACCTTTAGGTGAAGCGACTTCCATGACATCATGCCCTTCCCATAGACCATCTGCATCTCTAAAGGTGTTAATACCACTTTCTGCGCTTATTCCAGCTCCGGTAAGAACAACTATTTTTTCCATATCTGTCTATTTTGAATGTCTAAGATAACATCTATCTTTGAAAAAACAGCCATAAATGATAGATGAAAAATTGCTGGAATACCTTGAAGGTTTTATGACCGAAGAGCGAAAGCATCGGTTTAAGCAAATCTTATCCTCAAGAACAAAACATTTAACTGTTGCTATAGAAGATGTTTTTCAAGCACACAATACCAGTGCAGTTATTCGTAGTTGTGAAGTATTTGGAGTGCAGGAAGCACATTTAATTGAAGCGCGTTTTGGGGATAGATTGGACAGTAAAATAGCTATGGGTGCAGAAAAATGGGTAGATGTCAAGAGATATGAAGATACGCAAACCTGTATAGACCAACTCCGGGAACAAGGATATCAGATTATAGCTACAACTCCTCATAATGATAGTTTGCTAGAAGATTTTGATGTGACTAAAAAAAGTGCCTTGTTTTTTGGGACAGAAAAAGATGGATTATCTGATAAAGTATTAGAACAGGCAGACGGTTTTATTAAAATTCCTATGGTTGGTTTTACAGAGAGTCTTAATATCTCTGTTTCTGCGGCCATTATTCTCCAATCGGTTTCAACCAAGCTTAGAAACTCTGATGTTGCCTGGCAATTAACAGATGATGAAAAGCTTGAAAAACGTATAGATTGGGCCAAAAAGACAGTACGGAGTTTAAAAGACATCATGTCGCGATACAATCCTGATTGCTAATTTTTTAAAGAATATTAATTAACTTTATATCAAATAATTATCCTGGTTATTTGGGATTAAAAATTTTCATTTGTCATGGCAACTTTATTTTATATTTTAGGAGGAATTGTTTTACTCGTTGTTATTCTGGCTTTAATAGCTCCCAAGAATTACCATGTGAGCAGAGCTATAGAAATCGAAAAACCTTTACCGGAAGTTTTTGAATACTTGAAATATGTGAAAAATCAGGATCATTGGTCTCCCTGGAAAAAGAAAGACCCTAAAATGCGACAGGAATTTAAAGGAACAGATGGTAAGGCAGGATTCATATCGAGCTGGGAAGGAAATAAACAGGTTGGAGTAGGAGAACAGGAAATCAGGAAAATTATAAAAAACAAAAGTATAGAAACAGAATTACGTTTTTTAAAACCTTTTAAATCACAATCTGATGCTTATCTGAATGTAGATAAAATAGATAATAATAAAACCAAAGTAACCTGGGGTTTTTCAGGAGAAAATAAGTTTCCGGGCAGTATATTTATGATATTTATGAATATGGATAAGGCTGTGGGGAAAGATTTTGAAGAAGGATTAGCCGATTTAAAATCAGTTTTAGAAAAATAAACAAATTATTGATGCGTACTTTTTTTATATGTTTTTTGTGTCTGGTGAATCATTTGGCAATTAGCCAGGACAAGATTGAGATTGAGTACCTGGCACATTCTTCTTTTAAAATTCATGCAGAAAATAAAACTATTTTATTAGATCCGTTTGCTGATAAAATATGGATAGGTTATAATTTCCCAGAAAATCAGGAAGCTGATGCTGTTTTTAGTACGCATCCGCATTATGATCACGATGGCGGAATTTTTTTAGGTTTTCCTCCATACTGGAAAGATAAAATCCCGTTTTACTCAGAGCCCGGGAATTATAGTATAGGTAAGATTAAAGTAAAGGGGATAAAAGGAAAACACAGTGATCCTTACGGGAAAGAGTTTAAGCAGAAAAATACAATTTGGATTATAGAAGTTGCAGGAATCAGGATAGCACACCTGGGCGATAATGGGCCTTTATCTGAAGAGAATTTAAAAGAATTAACAGCTATCGACATTTTAATGATACCTATTGATGCTCAATATCATATTTTAAAGAAAGAAGAATTAAAAACTGTGATCAATCAGGTAAAGCCAAGGATAATAATTCCGATGCATTATAAAATTCCCGAGTTAGAAGAAGATCCGGAAGCACTTGATGATTTGGGCATCTTAGCACCTTATTTAAAAGGTAGAAATAATGTTGTCAAACTAGAAACCAATAAATTAACCATTAAAAAGGAAGACATACCTTTAAAACAACGCTATTTTGTTTTTAAACATTCTCCATTAGTAACTAAATAATCATTGAGATAGAAAACATTTTAATGTGACGATTCAGAAGGTTCCAGGCTTTTTTTGGGTAAAAAACTGGAAAAGATCAAGAGTAATGCTCCAATGGTTACAGATAAATCTGCCATATTAAATATGCCGGTTTTAATAAATCCGAGATCAATAATTACAAAGTCTGTTACAGATCCATAAAGAATACGATCTAATAAATTTCCTATCCCTCCTCCAATTATAAAAGTTAGTGCAATAAGCGTTGTTTTATGAAATGTATTTTTAGATAAAATAATTCCGAGCATTAATAACAAAAATATGCTGGGAAGAATGATGATAGTTACGTATCGGACAGCAGGATGAAATTTAGCTCCGAAACCCAAAGCAGCTCCTGTATTTTCAACTTTAGTAAGCGTCAGGTGTTTATTTATAACTTCTACCTCTTCGAATTCAGCAATATTTTTGCGAATCACAGATTTTGAAACCTGGTCACAACCAATATTCATGATAATCAAAATCAGGATCAATGATACGTTAAATAGTCTTTTGAATTTCATAGGTCAAAGGTTCAATTTGGGTAATTTTTATAAGCTTTGAGATTTTAAATATATCAATTTTAATTTTAAAGGAGGGATATTAACAAAATATTGAGAGCTTTTCGGCGAGATAAAGCCAGTAATTCTCTTAAAAAAACAGTATTTTTAACTGCTATGAAAAGAGTTTGAGCTCATCATTATAATACTGTATAACTATAATGTATGACCTACTCAAAAATTAATACTAAAAAACGAAGCAAATGAAGAATTTGAATCAGCGAAAAGGCTTTATTTTTAAAAGTTACGAAGCTCCGTATCAATCTCCTTTTGATAAACTTTTTGAGATTTTTAAAGAACTGATAACACATACTTCCGGTGATTTTGATGAAGCTATTGACTGGTTACGTGAACTTGATAAAGAATATAGCCTTACAGATGAAGATTATACTATAGAAGATTTTATAGAAGATTTAAAAAAGAAAGGATATATCAGAGAAGAAATTGATCCCGATGGAAACTCAGGTGGGATGGCAATTACGGCTAAAACAGAGCAAGCAATACGCCAGAGAGCCTTAGACCAGATTTTTGGAAATTTAAAAAAAGGAGCAGCTGGGAACCACAAGACTAAGCACAGTGGGAGGGGAGATGAGCATACCGGGGAATTCAGAGAATACAGGTATGGAGATTCCCTGGAACGTATTTCTATGACTGAGAGTTTAAAAAATGCACAAATTAATCACGGAATAGGAGCTTTTAACCTTACTGAAGATGATTTGGTAGTTGAAGAAACGCATTATAAGGCGCAAATGAGCACTGTTTTAATGATTGATATCAGTCATAGTATGATATTATACGGAGAAGACAGGATAACACCAGCTAAGAAAGTTGCTATGGCTCTGGCAGAATTGATTACTACGCGTTATCCAAAAGATACATTAGACATTCTCGTATTTGGAAATGATGCATGGCCGATTGAAATAAAAGACTTGCCATACCTGAGAGTCGGACCTTATCATACAAATACCGTTGCCGGATTGAGATTGGGAATGGATTTATTGAGAAGAAAACGCAATACCAACAAGCAAATCTTTATGATTACAGACGGGAAACCAAGCTGCTTACGCTTAAAAGACGGAACCTATTATAAAAATAGTGTTGGATTGGATTCTTTTATTGTTGATAAATGTTATAACATGGCACAACAGGCAAGAAAGTTAAATATCCCAATTACAACCTTTATGATAGCCCAGGATCCCTATTTAAGACAATTTGTAGAACATTTTACTGAAGCAAACCAAGGGAAGGCATTTTATACCGGTTTGAGTGGACTCGGAGAGATGATTTTTGAAGATTATGAACAAAACAGAAAGAAAAGAATTAGATAAAATACAATTGCAAAAGTTGAAGAAATAATGAATTATAAAGAAATACAGACATTAGGAGCGTTAAAAGCATCTGGATATATCCCAAAAGATATTAAAGATGAGCTGAGAGATAATTTACGTCAAAAAATTAAAAATGGAGAACCTGCTTTTGAAAAAGTGTGGGGGTATGAAAATACTGTAATTCCGGAATTGGAAAGAGCAATTCTTTCCAGACACAACATTAATTTATTAGGATTACGCGGACAAGCAAAAACCCGCCTTGCCAGATTGATGGTTAACCTTTTAGATGAGTGGGTTCCTGTAGTCAAGGGGTCAGAGATTAATGATGATCCGATGCGACCTATCTCTCGCTTTGCTATAGAAGAAGTAGCAGCAAAAGGTGATGAAACACCTGTAGAATGGTTGCATAGAAATGATCGTTTTTTTGAAAAACTGGCCACCCCGGATGTTACTGTAGCCGATTTGATTGGAGATGTAGATCCTATTAAGGCAGCTAATTTGAAACTATCATATGCAGATGAACGCGTTATCCATTTTGGAATGATTCCACGTGCACATCGCTGTATTTTTGTAATTAATGAGTTGCCAGATTTACAAGCGCGTATACAGGTGGCTCTATTTAATATTTTGCAAGAAGGAGATATTCAGATTCGCGGATTTAAACTCAGAATGATATTAGATATTCAATTTGTTTTTACTGCAAACCCTGAAGATTATACAAATCGTGGAAGTATCGTAACTCCTTTAAAAGATAGAATCGGGTCACAGATTCTGACACATTATCCTGAGAATATCGAAATTGCACGTACTATCACAGAACAAGAAGCAGTATTAGATAAAGATCAAAGTGAGATGGTATATATTCCATCTTTGGCTAAAGACCTATTAGAACAAATTAGTTTTGAAGCCAGAGAGAGTGAATACATAGATGAAAAAAGTGGAGTTAGTGCTCGTCTGAGTATTTCTGCTTTAGAAAACCTGGTAAGTACAGCAGAAAGAAGAGCATTGATTTCCGGAGAAGAAAAAACTACAGTCAGATTAAGTGATTTTGTAGGCATTATTCCTGCGTTAACAGGTAAAGTAGAACTCGTTTACGAAGGAGAACAAGAAGGTGCAGCTTTTGTAGCACAAAACTTGATTGCAGAATCTGTTCAAACTTTATTTCCTGAATACTTTCCTAAAATTGAGAAGTTAGAACGTCCGGATGATGAGAGTCCATATAAACCTGTAGTAGAGTGGTTTTTTGAAGGAAACGGACTTGAGTTATTAGATGATTTGCCAGATGAAGAATATAAAGAACAACTGGATTTTATCTCTCCGTTAAATGATTTAATTGAAAAATATCAACCTGAGACTCTTTTAGAGGATCGATATTTTATAAAAGAGTTTTTGCTATGGGGATTAGTAGAATTTAAGAAATTAAGCAAACAAAGAGTTACAGAAGGTTTTCAGTTTAAAGATTTGTTTGGAAATTATATCAACAGATTATAGTATTGAATTAAAAGAATCTCTTAGCTAAGTACAGCTTTAGAGGTTCTTTTTTATATTTTCAAGTTTATTTGGGTTAGTTACTATTCATTGTAATCTTCAGAGACCCAAATAGTACCTAATGGTTCAGCAGGACTTAAACCACAAGCTTCGGCTTGAGCTATGCTTTCAGGATCATCGATGTTAACAATAATCATATCCGGACAAGTATCATCAGAAGAACAACTTGAAAATAAAAAAGTAATAATAATTAAAAAAGAGAGACTTAGAAATTTATTCATATTAAAAAATTATATATCTAAATATATGTAAAAAAAATGTTAAAGTCAATAATTAAAGAGTTGTTTTTTAATTGCTTATCTTATTCTATTCCTCTTTTGATGAACCCTTATTGGAGGAGTATAAGCGCATTTTTTTAATGAATTCATAGTTAAATAATCAGCTAAACAAGACTTATATAAGTTACTTCATCGTTAAGGCTCTGCCGATGAGAATATATTTTTTATTATTTTTAAAGTAATAGTTGTGCCTTAATTATGAAAAGACGAATAAGATTATACAATTTATTGATTGATTCTACTGTTTTTTTTATTCTGGTCCTGCTACTTTCTATATTATTGAAAGAATATGTTGAGAGGGAAGAATTAAAGTATTTTATGATTTTAATTTATTACTTGTACTATTTCTTTTTTGAATTAATTTTTGGTCAAACCATTGGAAAAATGATCACTAAAACTAAAATAGTAGATATAAAAAGTGGCGGTAAACCTGGCTTTATAAGAATATTAATAAGGACATTATCAAGATTGATCCCTTTCGATTTTTTATCGTATCTTTTTTCGTCAAATGGAATTCATGATAAATTATCAAAAACAAAATTAAAATCAATATGAATAGCAACTTAAATTATTAAAGATGAAAAAAGTCAAAAAAATAATTGCAGTAAGCTTAGTTGCAGTAATGTTAACAGGCTGTGCGACAGTATTTGGAGGTAAAATAACACCACATCAAAAAAGAAAACCAGGACCAGGTGAACAACAAAGAGAAATAAGGGTTGTTGCCTTAATTGCAGACATTATACTTTTTCTTCCGGGGACAATTGTTGATTTTGCTACAGGCGCTATTTATAAGCCAAAATGATAGTAAGGCAATAGAGTTTCTATAAAAAGTGGCAGTATATAGTTAATATTGGTTATATAAAAGAAATACGATTAATATTAACTATATATATTAATTGTTATGTGCAATTACTAAATATGCTCACAAATTATATTAAATGGATGAGAGTAACATAAAATTAGAAAAAGAAAAATACACCAATGAATTAAGACTAACAATCTTGGAAAATAGTCTATTTCACGAACATCTAATAACTAGATCATTAGGAGATATTTTAGATATAGATATCGAAAACTCTTATTCTTTAAGTGACAAATCAAGCGCTTTAAGTTTAGCATCAAAAATACATTTGCTTATAGATTTGAAAAGTCTCGACAAAAAGCAAAAACCAAATTGTTTTATTATCTGGAAATAAGAAATCAATTCTTACATAATTGGAAGTGTAGAACTTTTGAAAATTGTTTTAAAAGTCTAGATCACACATACAAAGCTCTTAAAAAACTATACTCTCCAAATATTGAATTAACGACTGAAGAACAAATGACTTTTTGCTATAACTCTTTATCTGATGATATTGTTGATATTGCAATCAATCATTTGACTATGAATGTGATTAATACAAAGGCTAGTAGGGAAATTCAGAAAAAAGATGCAGAGAAATTCAAAGAAATGAGAACAAAAGTAGTTGAGTATGTTTGGGAACTTATGAACTCATCTGTTATCTCAAAATATAACATTTCGTTTGAAGACAAAAGAAAACTAATAATCGAATTTATAGACAAAACAATATAAGAAAAGCACATCTGAACACATCAAATCTAAAGCCTAAAGAAGATAAGAAAAATACAGTTGAAGGTATTGACCTGGAATATGGACAAACTCAGAAAATTTACTTTCCAACCGAATTAACTAAAAGGAAAGATTGGATTATTGACGAATGGTTATTTAAGATCGGGCAAAAATTACGAGAAGGCACACTAATAGTAGAAATAACCGGGAACAAATAAAAAAGTATCTCGATCATCTCCAAGTTTGATGATTACCAAATAGTACTAAAACAATAGATAAGGGAATTTAAATCATCAATTCACAGTATTGATTTATAAACAGTATTGATTTATAACTCTTCTAATAGCAAAATACTAAATTCGGTATCAATGCTAATTTTCCCGTCTTCTACGATAGCTGTATGACCAGAATAAATGTCTTTTAATTGAGTTCCTTCTGTAAAGGTGTTTCCTGTGAAAATTTCTTTAATACCAACAGGAGTATCCAATGCTACTAAAACAGTATCAGAATAACTCCCTGTTTTTAATGTTCTGGAAAAAACATAAGCTATTTGTGGAATCATTTGATGCCTTCCCATACCTATGGCCGGATGGTTTTTTCTAAATATTCCTAACTTTTGATAATGAGCGAGTAATTGTTGTGTTTCAGAGTTATTTTCCAAATCTTCCCAATTCATAAATGAGCGCAGCGTAGCATCTCCTTCGGTTCCTTCAATTTCTAACGAACGCGCCAGTTCATCTCCATAATATACTTGTGAAGCCCCGGGAGTTAATAATAATTTTGTAGCTGCTTCATAAGTTTTTTCTCTTTTTTTATCAAAAGGACCTCCATCATCATGAGAAGTAAGGTAATTTAAAACACTTCTCCCTTTTAGTTCATGATTTAAAATGCTGTCATACTTTGTAAACACCTGTTCATAATCATTTTGTGCATCGTACTTAAGACCAAAATTGATAAGGCTGGAGAATCCGTGATTAAAATAATCTACTTTTTTATCTCCAAAATCATAATTCCTACCGCTTGATATCGAATAATTATAAACTTCCCCAACCATAAAAAACGGATTATCATCCAATATTTCTTTTGGGTGACTAGCCTTCCAGTCATTAAAGGCAATCGAAGCTTCTTTATATAAATCTGCCCAGACCGTTTCTTCTACATGCTTTGTCGTATCAACTCTAAAACCGTCTATTCCTAATGTTCTGACATAATCGGTTAGCCATTTAATAATATAGTATCTGGGCGCTTTAGGATAGCCTGTACGCTCAAAAAAACTATTTAGAGAAACTATTTCTTTTTCAAGGCTCCCATCTGCTTCCCATTTTTGTAGTAATTGCTGAGGTAGTTCAACAGGAATGTCACTATGGGTTAAAATATCAGGAAGGTTTTCAACTAGTGTACAACTTGTTGTGTTTTCATAATTGGTGTACTCACATTTAGGACTGGTACGTACCCAATTATCTTCCCAGGCAGGATCTACCTCCGTTACCGGCCCCGTATGATTAATGACAACATCCATTAAAATTCGTATTCCTTTTTCATGTGCTGTTTTAACCAATTCTGAAAGCTCTGCCTTAGTCCCAAAATTAGGATCTAATTGTGTCCAGTCTTTGGTCCAATACCCATGAAAACCATAAGTGTTTCCTGTACCTTCATCTACAGAGCCGTGAATTTGTTCTACCACTGGGCTAAACCAGATGGCGTTAATCCCCAAATCTGTAAAATATCCATCTTTAATTTTTTGAGTGATTCCTTTTATATCCCCACCCATAAAGTTCCTAAGCTTTCCGGTCTCTTTTGTTCTATTGTAATTTATATCATTTGAAGTATCACCATTGTTAAATCGATCTGTTAACAGAAAATAAACATTCGAAGCTTCCCAGAAAAATGGAGCAAGAGCTTTTGTTGTTGTTGGAGCAGTTTCTTTTTTACAGGAAATTAATAATAGAACAAAGAAGCAAAGGGTTAATAGTTTTCTCATGGGTTGAATTTAAAAACCTAAAACTATAAAAAACTGTTATTTGTAGAAAGAAAAGATTTAATTTTCCCTGTTAAGCACTTTGTATTCTTCATAACAACCACTAATGGCATCAAGAATTTGAAGATCATTGGCAGTTTTGATAAATTCTGAAGAGTAATTACAGGTACGCAGAATATCTTCTATGTTATCCTTGTCTACCTGAATAAGTGCAGAAAGTGTTTCTCTGTCAAACTTTGAGGCTAGCAGATTTCGGATTTCATCATCCTGTTTCATCTGTTTTAGCTTTCGGAGCTGCCTGGATTTCTTGCTGAAAATATTATTGAGTGTAGTTGCGGGATCAAAAATAGCTTTTAAAACTTTTGAAACTCTACGCGGATTTCCAGCTTCGTATCCTGTGTTTAAACCAGAGATACTGTATCGATATGCATTATTAACAGGAATGTTTTTAGCATCAATCTCGAGATAACCTGTAAGCTGATATGGTCTTACAACCACTTCTTCCAGTGCGTAAGCTAACTCAGTAAGTCCTATTCTGGTACCATCAAATTTTAAGATATCATTTGTTACACGTACTTTAATCGGTTTAAAACCTATAAATGAAAAGTATAAAGTATCATTAACAGCTGCTCTGATTTTAAAAGCTCCTTCGTTATTTGTGATTGTACCTACTACCTGGGTTAAATTAAGCACATGCACATTACTCATTGGAAAGTCATTCTCTGCATTCACAACTATACCATTGACCTCAGTATCTTCCTGATTAGATTGATCCTGTTGACTATATCCATAGGTGAATAAGCATAGCGCTATAATGAGGAAAAGGTTTTTCATAGACTTAATTGCAAGCTAAAATACTAAACAAAACGAAAAAAATGTGCCAAAGCACATTTTTTTATCGTAAAATTAACAAGGAATAGATTAATATCTTTTTTTCTTTCCTCCTCTAAAAGAGCCACCTTTAGAGCTATCTTTTCTTCTGAAATCTGAAGAAGGTTTTCCATCTCTTCGATCTCTGTTGCTTCGGTTTCTTCTATCTCCACCGCCACTATTTCCTCTTCTGTTTCTGTCTCCACCACGATTTCTTCGTCTTCCACCTCCTCCTGAGGGGTTGCTGGAAATTTCGACATTGATAAAACGCCCATCGAGTTTAAAATCTTTAAACATTCCTAAGAGGGCTTCTGTATGAGCAACATCGGTATTGAAAAAAGAAAAACTTTCTTTTACATCTACTTTAAATACATCATCTCTGCCAAAATCCATAGTATCACGTAGAAAATCTTTTAAGCTTCTCCAGTCATACCCATCACGTTCACCTACATTTATGAAGTAGCGTACATCTCCACTGGTTGGGATTTTTCCCGGTTCCTGAGACCTTCTCCCTTCTTTGGATTCTACAACATTAAGGTCTTTGGCATTTTTATAATAATTGAAGAAACGCCCAAATTCTACAGAAACCATTTTCTTGATTAATTCTTCACGATCTATACCACTAAGAACATCGTTTATTGCAGGTAAATAATGATCAATTTCTTCATTGATCTCTGTATTTTTAATTTTGCTGGCTAAGTGATATAATTGAATTTCACAAATCTCAATATTCGTTGGGATTTTTTTCGCTATGAATTGCTTTTTGATGATTTTTTCAATCGACCGGATTTTACGAATCTCACTCTTAGGTACAATAACCATTGAAATTCCTGATTTTCCGGCTCTTCCTGTTCTTCCACTACGGTGTGTATACGTTTCTACTTCATCAGGTAATTGATAGTTGATAACGTGTGTGACATCATCTACATCAATACCTCTTGCCGCAACATCTGTAGCAACTAACATTTGAATTTGACGGGACCTGAACGATTTCATAACCATATCACGTTGATTCTGACTTAAATCTCCGTGTAATGCACCGGCACTATACCCGTCTTCAATTAATTTCTCGGCTACATTTTGAGTATCTCTTTTAGTTCGGCAAAAAACTACAGAAAAAATATCCGGATTTGCATCTGCCAATCTTTTTAAAGCCAGGTATCGATCTCTACCGCTTACCAAATAATATTCATGCTGAACAGTATCTGAACCCGAATTTTTAGCTCCTACGGTTATCTCGATAGGTTTATACATGAATTTTTTAGCTATGGTAGATACCTCTTTGGGCATTGTAGCAGAAAATAACCAGGTATTTTTTTCATCGGGAGTATGAGAAAGGATAGAGGTAATATCTTCATAGAACCCCATATTTAGCATTTCATCGGCCTCATCCAATACACAATATTCAATTTTGGTAATGTTTACCAAAGACCTGTTGATCATGTCCTGCATTCTCCCGGGTGTAGCCACAATAATTTGTGCCCCTCTTTTTACTTGTTTAGCCTGGTCTGTAATGCTGGCACCACCATAAATAGCAACTACGTTTAATCCTTTGGTGTATTTAGCGTAATTTTTAATTTCATTGGTAATCTGTAGGCACAGCTCCCTGGTAGGAGATAAAATAAGTGCCTGTGTTGTTCTGCTGTCTGCATTAATCTTTTGAATTAACGGAAAACCAAAAGCAGCTGTTTTACCGGTACCGGTTTGTGCTAAAGCAACCAGATCTGTTTCTTGATCTAGTAATATCGGAATTGCCTTTTCTTGAACTTCGGATGGTGTCTCAAATCCCATATCATTTACAGCCTGTATAAGCTGTTCATCCAATCCTAGTATTTCAAATTTATTCATAGGTTAAAAAATAAGCGGCAAAGATACTTTTAATAAATGGATAAAATGGGATTAAGTAGAGATAATTTTATTTTGGTTTAAAATTGAAAATGAGAAAGTTAAACTTTGAATTTCAATACATCATAAACCAAATGCCTAATTTTTTAAATAATCTATTAGCTGTCGCATTGCTTTTGCCCTATGACTTATTTCGTTTTTAACAGAAAGCGGCAATTCTGCAAATGTTTCGTGATAACCATCCGGTTTAAATATAGGGTCATAGCCAAACCCTTTCTCCCCTTTCTTCTCTTTAGTTATTTCTCCGTTTACAATGCCCTGAAACAATACTTTTTCATCATTTTGGAGGTTCAATGCAATTACAGTTTTAAAACGCGCTTTTCTATCATTGATATCTTCTAACTCATGTAGCAGTTTATTCATATTATGCTCCGCGTTTTTCTCTGCTCCGGCATAACGGGCAGAATATATTCCGGGAGCCCCATTAAGTGCGTCAACTTCCAGTCCGGTATCATCAGCAAAACAATCATATCCGTAATGTTCTTTGATATGATTAGCTTTTAAAATAGCATTCCCTTCTATGGTATCTGCAGTCTCCGGAATATCTTCGGTACACCCAATATCATCCAGACCCAGTATTTCCAGATGATTAGGAAGTAGTGCTTTTACTTCAATCAGTTTATTTCTATTATGAGTAGCGAAAACCAGTTTCACTTTATTTTCATTTTGATTCATGTATTTAAGAGATTGGATTGAATAGAAAGCAAAAATAAAAATATAAGTTTTTTTATCTGTTTATATCCTATTGTTTTTAATTCGTTTAAAAGAATAATTAAATTACCGATGATGATAAGGTTCATTGCGTAGAATAGTAAATCCTCTGTACAGTTGTTCTATAAAAAATAAACGTACCATTTGATGTGAGAATGTCATATTAGAAAGTGAAACTTTTCCCATGGCTTTAGTGTAAACAGCTGATGAAAATCCGTAGGGGCCACCTATAACAAAAACGAGAGTTTTGATTCCTGAATTCATCTTTTTTTGTAAAAACTCAGAAAACCCAACAGAGCTTAATGCTTTTCCTTTTTCATCCAAAAGAATAAGATGATCTGTAGCCTGCAACTTGTTTAAAATAAGAGCCCCTTCTTTTTCTTTTTGTTGCTCTTCAGATAAGTTTTTTACATTCTTGATATCAGGAAGAATTTCCAATTCAAATTTTATATAATGGCTTAACCGTTTTTGATAATCGGCAATTAATTGTTGGAGATTAGCATTATCGGTTTTCCCAATGGCAAGTAGCTTTATATTCATAGCATCAAAAATACAAACATATATCTATCAACATAAGATTTTACTTCATAGAATTTGAGACCTGTTTTTTGCGATTTAGGTTTCCCTTTCTTTATTTTAGCTGAAATTTTTATACAAGATGATCTCAAAAGAACAGTTTGACTTTGAAATTGATACTATAATAACCAATGCTATTCGTGAAGATATCGGAGATGGTGATCACAGTTCGCTGGCCTGTATTCCTGATTCTGCTATGGGTAAGGCGAAACTCCTGGTAAAAGATGAAGGGATAATTGCAGGGGTAGAATTTGCTAAAATGGTTTTTGAGTATGTAGATGGAGAAATGGAAGTTGAGACGCTTATCAATGATGGTGAAAAAGTCAAGTATGGAGATATTGTTTTTTATGTAAAAGGGAAATCACAATCCATTTTAAAGGCAGAAAGATTAGTGCTTAATGCGATGCAAAGAATGAGCGCTATAGCTACTAAAACAAATGAATTTGTTCAGCTTTTAAAAGGAACGGAAACAAAAATTCTGGATACTCGTAAAACTACTCCCGGAATTCGCGCCTTAGAGAAATGGGCAGTAAAAATAGGAGGAGGGGAGAATCACAGGTTTGCACTTTATGATATGGTAATGCTTAAAGACAATCATATTGACTTTGCTGGCGGAATCACCACAGCAATTGATAAAACAAAGACCTATCTTGAATCCATAGGAAAAGATTTAAAGATTATAGTTGAGGCCAGAAATATTAAGGAGGTAGAAGAAATATTAAGATCGGATGGTGTTTTTAGGATTCTCCTGGATAATTTTAATTATGAAGAAACCAAACAAGCGGTCAAAATGATAGCTGGCAAATGTCTAACTGAATCTTCCGGAGGGATCAATGAAAAAACCATTGCAAAGTATGCAGCATGTGGAGTCGATTATATTTCCTCGGGAGCTTTGACTCATTCGGTTTACAATATGGATTTGAGCTTAAAAGCGGTATAGTATGTCGGTAGAAATTGAAGCAAAACTCTTAAAAATTCCGATAGTCAATATTGTGGTACGGCTTTTAAAAAAAGTAAAGCTGAAAGCCTTTGAAGGATTATCTATGTACGATCTCATTGAGATGTATGTAATCGGAATTATTAAAGGTGCCGTTTCTTTTAGAGCCAGTGCTATTGCATTTAGCTTATTTATGGCACTGTTTCCAATGCTTCTGTTTTTGTTAAACCTGATACCATACGTACCGGTAGAAGACTTTGATCGGGAGTTTTTAGCTTTTTTAGAATCATTTTTGCCTACTGCAACTGTCGATTACTTCGGGGCTATTTTTGCTGATATTAATAAGCAGGGCGGATTACTATCTTCTTCATTTTTGTTATCCATCTTTTTTATTGCCAATGGAATAAATGCCATATTTAGTAGTTTTGAAAGTTCCTATCATATAGAATTAACCCGTAATTTTTTTAAACAATACTGTTATGCTGTATTAATTGGCTTACTTCTGGCTATTTTACTTATCCTGTCATCCGTAGCTTTTATATATTTTGAAGTTTATGTGATTCAGTATATGAGTGATTTTGCCGAAAAAACTCAGGGAATAAACCACCTCAAGGGAGATGAAATAGGAGTACAGATAGGAAAAGTTCTTTTTTTTACGATTATAACGTATGTTTTTACTGCAATTCTCTACTATTTTGGTGTAGTAGAAGGGAAAAAAGCAAAATTTTTCTCTTCCGGGGCATTGTTAACGACTATTTTGATATTAGTAACGACTTATCTTTTTGGAATCTATGTAGATAATTTTGCACGTTACAATGAACTATATGGGGCTATAGGAGCGTTATTAATATTGATGGTCTATATCTGGCTTAATGCAAATATTTTGTTACTAGGCTTTGAATTGAATGCCTCGCTCAATAAATTGAGACGTAAAAATGCTTTGAGGAATAAAAAAGAAGATGAATAAAATAATCGTAATACTATTTTTTCTTATAGGACTAACTGTTCAGTCTCAGGATAAGATTTATGGAAAATGGAAAACAGTAGATGATAATACAGGAGAAGTAAAGGGAATAGTAGAGTTTTTTGAAAAAGATGGGAAAGCGCACGGTAGAATAGTAAAGATTTTGCACCCCGATCCTGTTAAACAAAAGGAAATTTGTAGTCGCTGTAAAGATGAGCGTAAAGATCAACTTATCCTGGGAATGGTTGTTATCAGAGATTTAAAGGAAGATGGAAAATATTATAGAGGCGGAAAAGTTTTAGATCCCGAAATCGGAAGAGAATATCAGTGCTATGCAAAATTATTAGATGATGGCAAATTAAAATTACGAGGCTATTTAGGGATTCCGTTGATCGGTAGAACTCAATATTGGTTTCGTGATAAATAATGATAAATAAAGTTATACTTAAGCTTTAAGAAGTTTAACTTTGTAATATGTCATATTATATTGATGTTATTCTCCCCATTCCTTTAAAAAAACTGTTTACCTATGTGGTGAATAGTTCGGAAGCATCTTTTCTTAAACCCGGAATGCGCGTTGCTGTGCCTTTTGGGAAATCAAAGATTTATACGGCTTTAGTAGACAAAGTGCATACCGTTGCACCAGAAACATATAAAGCCAAAGAAATTCATCAAATATTAGATGAATCCCCAGTGGTTAATACTATCCAGTTGAAACATTGGAAATGGATTGCTACATATTATATGTGTAGTGTGGGAGAGGTTTTTAGAGCAGCTGTTCCCAGTAGCTTTCTTTTGGAGAGTGAAACCATTATCATGAAAAATGAAGAAGTTTCGGTTGATGAGTTGAAACTTAAAGATGATGAATGGCTTATTTATGAGGCGTTACAACATCAATCGGTATTACGGATTCATGAACTCATAGATATCGTTAACAAAAAAAATGTTTTTCCGATTCTAAAACGATTATTGGACATCAATTTAATTCATTTAAAAGAAGAAATATATGAGCAGTATAAACCTAAGTTGGTGCGCTATGTTCGTCTAAACAATAATTACAGCTCAGATGAATCTTTACAGGAGTTGTTGGATAATTTATCCAGGGCTCCTAAACAACGAAAAGTAATACTGACATTGTTTTCACTTTCGGCTGCAGTCAAAAAAAATATAAAACTAAAAGATTTAGAAGCTAAAAGTGAAGTATCTACTGCGGTAATAAAAGCACTTATTGATAAAGGAATCTTAAATGAGTATTATATTCAAACCGATAGGGTTACTTATGATGGAGAGACAACAAAAACTTCAAAGCAGCTTAATGAATACCAGGAACAGGCTTTAAAAGAGATTAAAGAAAGTTTTGAAGAGAAGGAGGTAGTATTATTGCATGGAATAACATCGTCCGGGAAAACAGAAGTATATGTAAAGCTTATAGAAGAAGTTGTACGACAAAACAAGCAAGTACTGTATTTACTTCCAGAAATAGCACTCACTACTCAACTCATACAGCGATTACAGGATTACTTCGGAGAGAAAATAAGTGTTTATCATTCCAAATACTCATTAAATGAACGTGTAGAGGTATGGAATAATATATTGCATAATAAACCTAAAACCCAAATTGTCTTGGGGGCCAGATCGTCAATATTTCTTCCGTTTTCAAACCTGGGACTGATTATAACAGATGAAGAACATGAGGTTTCATTTAAGCAATTTGATCCTGCACCAAGATACCATGCCAGGGATGCAGCTATTGTACTTGCAGCTTTACATACCTCAAAAACCTTATTGGGTTCTGCAACTCCTTCTGTAGAGAGTTATTTCAATGCAATCCAGGGAAAATACGGGTTGGTTGAAATCACCAGAAGGTATGGTAATGTTTTGCTTCCGGAAATGGAACTGGTCGATATTAAAGAGAAGCATAGGAAAAAACGAATGAAAGGGCATTTTTCTGATCGTTTATTTGAAGAGATGACAGAAGCGCTGGAAAATAACGAGCAGATCATCTTATTTCAGAATAGACGTGGATATGCACCTATTGTTGAATGTACAACTTGCGGGCATGCTCCGGAATGCCCGAATTGTGATGTGAGCCTGACTTATCATCAGTATAAAAATCAATTGCGTTGCCATTATTGCGGGTACCATATGGCAAAACAGCAAAACTGCCTGGCTTGTGGTAGCAGTGAGTTAAGCACAAAAGGTTTTGGAACCGAACAAATAGAATTAGAACTCAAAGAATTGTTCCCTGATATTAAAACAGGAAGAATGGATTCTGATACTACCAAAGGGAAATATGGTTATGAAAAGATCATTACAGCTTTTGAGCAACATGAAATAGCTATTTTGGTGGGCACACAAATGCTTACAAAGGGGTTAGATTTTAGGAATGTAACCTTAGTGGGGATTATGAATGCCGATACCTTACTTAATTATCCCGATTTCAGAGCTTATGAACGAAGTTTTCAATTGATCCAGCAAGTAGCAGGCAGGGCAGGGCGAACAGAAAAAAGAGGAAAAGTAATCATACAAACATACAATCCATATCATCAGATTTTACAACAAGCTTCAATGAATAATTTTGAAGAAATGTTCAAAGATCAATTAAACGACAGGCGCCAATATAAATACCCACCGTTTTATCGATTGATTAAAATCACTTTAAAACACAAAGATTATAATAAGGTAAACGAAGGTGCAGATTGGTTGGCCAAATCGTTAAGAAATAATTTCGGGGATTATGTTTTAGGTCCGGAATTTCCTCCTGTTTCCAGGATTCGTAATGAATATATTAAGACAATTCTCTTAAAAATACCTCCTGGTCAATCTATAAAATCAACAAAAACACTATTAAATAAGATTGATAATAGCTTTAATGCAATTGCTCATTACAGGAGTATCCGGATTATTTATAACGTAGATAACTATTAACTGTTATTTAAAGCTTCAGTAAGTTCTGCTTTTTTATTTCTGCTTAAAGGAATAAGTTTCCCATTCACTTCTACATTTTTGCTGTTGAATTTTTGCACTTTATCCAGATTCACTATATATGATTTGTGAATTCTTAAGAAGCGCTCTGCAGGCAATTCTTTTTCAAACGCTTTCATTGTAGAAAGAATAACAATGTTAGCTTCTTCTGTGACCAATTTTATATAATCTCCAAGTGCTTCCACCCAATTGATCTCACTTAAAAGAACTTTTCTTTTCTTCAGGTTACTCTTTACAAAGATGTGTTCTTCGTCTTCTTTGGTTGCATTTTGAAGTTGGTAATTTTGAATAGCTCTTTTTACAGATGCTTCAAAACGTTCTGTAGTAATGGGTTTATGGAGATAATCGGTTACATCGTAATCAAATGCTTTAAGCGCATAATCTGCTTTACCGGTAACAAGAATGATCTGAGGAGGAGCATCTAAAGATTCGATAAGGTCAAATCCACTAACGACCGGCATTTCCACATCTAAAAAGATAAGGTCAATTTTCTCATTCTTTAATCCGTTTTTTGCTTCTATACCATTGCTATATTCGGCTACCAAATTTAAAGAAGGATGATTTTTGATAAGACGGGCTACTGCCATTCTTTGTAAATTCGAATCGTCAACTATAATACAATTTAATCTCATTGTTTTTCTGGCTAGTTAGGCGGATTTTATTTTCAAGCAATTTTAATGAAAAAAACACAATCCTACAATTATTGTTAATAAAATAAGGAGCTCTTCTCGATAGTAAACGTATTATGTCAGATTTTATTTGATATTCGATTGATAATTATTATTTTTGCACCCTTAAAATTTAAAAAGAACAATTTTTATGAATCATTATGAAACTGTTTTCATTCTAAATCCCGTTTTATCTGAAACTCAGATAAAGGAGACAGTTAAGAAGTTCGAAGATTTCTTACTATCGAAGGGTGCAGAATTTGTATCAAAAGAAGATTGGGGACTAAAAAAATTAGCTTACCCTATTCAAAAAAAGAAAAGTGGATTCTATCACCTTTTCGAATATAAGGTAGATGGTTCTGCTATCGATCCTTATGAAGTAGAGTTCAGACGTGACGAACGTGTAATGCGTTACCTGAATGTGAAAATGGACAAGCATGCCATTTCATGGGCTGAAAGAAGAAGAACTAAATTGAAACAAAAAGCTTAAGAAGTATGTCATCTATAGAACAACAAGCAAAAGGAAAAAAAGATGGAGAAATCAGGTATTTGACTCCATTAAACATAGAGACTAACAAGACAAAGAAATATTGCCGTTTTAAAAAGTCCGGGATTAAGTATATCGATTATAAAGATCCGGATTTCTTACTTAAGTTCGTTAACGAGCAAGGAAAGATTTTACCTAGAAGACTTACCGGAACTTCATTGAAGTACCAACGTAAAGTATCTGTGGCAGTTAAAAGAGCACGTCACTTGGCTTTAATGCCATATGTAGCTGATTTATTAAAATAAAAAAGGGCACAAGATGGAATTAATATTAAAGAAAGACGTAGAGAATTTAGGTTTTAAAGATGATGTGGTAAATGTGAAAAATGGTTACGGACGTAACTATCTTATCCCTCAGGGATTTGCAATTTTAGCAACCCCATCTGCCAGAAAAGTATTAGCAGAAAACCTAAAACAGAGAGCTTTCAAAGAGAAGAAAGCAATAGAAGATGCTCAGAAAATAGCAGATGCATTAAAAGCTTTAGAAGTTAAGATCCCTGCAAAGTCTGCAGAAGGAGATAAACTTTTTGGTTCAGTTAACAATGCAAACCTTGCAGAAGTATTTGAAAAGGAAGGGCATTCAATCGACAGAAAATATATTAATGTGATTGGAGGAACTATTAAAAGAACAGGAAAATACAATGCTGTAATCCGTTTACACAGAGAAGTGATTGTAGATTTCCCATTTGAAGTAGTTGCTGAGAATAAATAATCATATTCAACATATTAAAACACTAAAAACCGCCCATTAAGGCGGTTTTTTTAAATTAAGATGAAATATACACGCCTTACAAAAGAACAACTGGAAGCATTGCACCAGGAATTTATTAACTTTCTTGCAACACAGTCTATTACTGCAGATGAATGGCATACGATTAAAAAGACAAAACCGGAAGTCGCAGAGGAAGAATTGGATATTTTTAGCGATTTGATCTGGGAAGGTGTACTTAGCAAGGTAAAAGCTCTCGAGAATTTTTCTGAAAAATCTCTTCAACTTTTTAAATGTGATGAAGATCAGTTATTGTTAATTGCAGTAAAGATTAATAACAATTCGGTTAATTTACTTACAGATGAAGGGTTTGAATGGTTTAAAAACAATTTAAAGCACGAAGATGTGGAGATTTTTACAGCTTCTAAAGTGTATTCTCAAGATAAACGATTGGATATTTTTAAATTGATACAACAAGGGAGTCAGATTTCTGACGGCGCTCTTTTTGATGCGCTGGACAAGGTTATTAGCTAAAATAATAGTCAATGTCATTCTTGCTTTCGAAGGGATGACAATCTTACCCTATAAAAACTTGTAACAATCATTTTTTTCTTATCTCCAATTCATCGTAAATTAGGATATTTGCAACATTATAAAAGTTAATCATGTCACAACGGCCAGGAATTCCCAAAGGAACTCGGGATTTTGCTCCTGTAGAAGTAGCAAAACGAACATACATTATCAATACCATTAAAAAACATTTTGAAAATTTTGGTTTTCAACCTATTGAAACGCCATCTTTTGAAAATTCAGAAACTTTAATGGGAAAGTATGGAGAAGAAGGGGACCGATTAATATTCAAGATATTAAATTCCGGAGATTATTTAAGAAAAGTTGATGATAAGATCTATGAGGACAGACAGTCTGCTGCCTTGACAAAATATATCTCAGAAAAAGCCTTACGATATGACTTAACAGTTCCATTTGCACGTTATGTGGTGATGCATCAAAATGAAATTGATTTCCCGTTTAAGCGTTATCAGGTACAGCCGGTATGGAGGGCAGACAGGCCACAAAAAGGCCGTTTTAGAGAATTTTACCAGTGCGACGCAGATGTAGTAGGTTCGAATTCTTTGTTGCAGGAGGTAGAATTTATTCAATTGTATGATGCTGTTTTTTCCAGTCTTAAACTGGAAGGGACAACTATAAAAATGAATAACCGTAAAATTCTCTCGGGAATAGCTGAGGTAATTGGAGCTAAAGATAAATTAATCGATTTTACAGTAGCATTAGATAAGTTAGATAAGATAGGAGCTGAAGGAGTTCAAAAAGAAATGCTGGCCAAAGGAATAACAGAAGAAGCTATTGCCAAAGTGGCACCCTTATTCAATTTTAACGGTACTAATGAAGAAAGATTACAGCAATTAGAAACGCTTTTAAAAGATTCTGAAGAAGGTTTGAAAGGAATAGAGGAATTATCATTCATTTTAAAAACAATTGCTGCTCTCGGTCTAAAAACGGCTACCTTAGAATTAGATGTTACCCTAGCACGCGGACTTAATTACTACACAGGAGCTATTTTTGAGGTAGCAGCTCCGGCTCAGGTAAAAATGGGATCTATTGGAGGAGGAGGTCGTTACGATGATCTTACAGGCGTTTTCGGGCTTAAAAATATTAGTGGAGTAGGAATCTCTTTTGGATTGGATCGTATTTATCTTGTATTGGAAGAATTAGGAGTTTTTCCTGAATCTTTAGAGAAAACCATTGATGTTCTTTTTATCAATTTTGGAGAAGAGGAAGCACTACAATCACTAAAAGCTGTTAAAACATTGAGGGAAGGGGGAGTTAAGGCAGAATTGTATCCGGATAATGCAAAAATGAAAAAGCAAATGAATTATGCCAATAGACGTAACGTTCCTTATATTATTATGATTGGAGGGCAAGAATTATCAGATACTACATTTGTTTTAAAGAATATGGAAAACGGAGAACAAAAAACCTATCCTATGACAGAATTATCGGCTGTTTTTAAATAGAGATAGTATTCTATAAATACATTAAAAAAAGCTTCCTTATGGGAAGCTTTTTTTATGACAAAGACTTCTTTAATAGAGCTGAAATGAAATCTAGATGTCAAATAATCTTAAATGTTCGAGTGTGCTGGCCTCAATTGCTCTGACTATAGCTATTTTAAAACGCTTTAACGCGATTCTACAGTAAATAGTTCGATATTGACTTACAAATGTATCTTGAAGTTCTAGTAGCGTTGGTACACGTGACGGATCACCGGATCCGGTTACAGTTAAATGACGTAAATAATTTAAAACGGTTCTTATTCCATAACTATCATCTCTAAAATTTCTCGGTATATAATGTATTTGAGTAGGACGGCCATTTATAGTTTGCGTTCTTAATAACTGCCTGCGCTGATTTATCACGCGATCACAATCTCTACGATCATTTGGTAACGCTGTATGGCCATAAGGACCGGCAAAACCAACCTGGGTAATAAACCTCCTGAAAATTGAATTGTTAAGTTGTGAAAAAGGAGTGAATGTAACATTCACATGAGTGCAGGCAGCTCTTATTACCCTGATAGCATCGAATAGTTTGATGGAATAAGCAATTAGTAATTCTGCTTGTGGTAAAATGGCAGGAAAGACGCAATTCCCTTCGGTATCAACTCTCCTGATTGATTTCTGCCATGCTCCGTTACCTGAATTGAATCCTGGAGGAATAAGGCTTCTTGTGATCCAGTCTTCGAATAAACTTCCGAGGTTATCTAAGCCGCCTATGTTATAGGTATCTTTCAAGAGAACATCATTATAACAACGTGTGCTTACAGTTCTATAACTACCGCAATTTCCTGAATCCGGATGTGTAGTAGAATGATCTCTTCTGCAATTTGTAATGGTACGTATAGGTACAGGTAACCGTTGCCTGTTTGATATCACACCCGGAGGTATTCTACCTGTGTTGTTTCCAAAAATTCTGTAAATATACCTTCTGCTTTCTCTTATTGCTACAATTAAAGTTAAATATGGATCAAAAAAAGTGATCGGATTATGACTATCAATTGCAGAAAATTGCCGGTTTACCACCCTGGCTTCTTCAAGGGTATCAACCGACCAAAAAGCTCTATTGATAAAATTAAGTCGTTCAGGGCCCATATTAGCATATAAACCGGTTCTGGTCCATGTATTTCTCTCCCATCGGTTTAAAAAATACTCGTCTAACAATTGATTGATATACCGTTCGGCAGGTTCATGGTTACTTGCATGACGCTGAGCACGAAAAACTAAAGTTTCTGAAGAGGGAATAGCCATGTTAACTATCTAAGGTTTCTCCAAGTTCTACATCTAAGGCTCCGGTCGGAGTATATTCAAACCATTGATCGACAAGATTATCCGGATTCTCATCATTGGCTCCGGGAGTATACGGGTAGCGTTCCTGTGCCATGTTTTTCATTTCCTCTGCAAGTGTAATATAAGGATGATCACTTTCTAAAATTTCTTCGGTGTCTGCTGTTTCCATGAAAGAAAGGAAAGACTCTTCAAATCCCGGACGGATGGTTAAAACTACTCTGCAAGCTCCGGCCCTAAGAAAACTACGATGATAAAAATCAAAATGTTGTAATTCAGATTTTAATTCCCACCTATCGGTATCACTCCAAAAATACGGATACATGATATAGTTTACATTTTCCCATTCAATTGCGTGATGTAAAAACCTGATAATATGTCCTTGCTTTAACCAACTGGCGGTTACTCCGGGTTTTAAACTACCACTGTCCCTATCGTAAATTCCGATTTCGTGATCCGGATTGTTTTCTATGATTGATAAATTTTCCGGATAAAAAGAAAAATCCGGCCCTAATAAAAAACGCAATACGTTTTTCATGATTTCTTCTTTTTCTTTTTTTCGTAAGATAAGCGGATCTATTTCAACTAATTTTGCCTCTAATTCTTCCAACTCATTTTCAATTTCAAAACGATTTTTCTCTTGTATTTCCTGGTAAGCCCTAAGCAAGATCTCATAATTTTCTGCTTTCCATTTTAATAATGCTGCATCTTTTCTCCTGAATGTTACATCTAAAGCAAAATCCAGGACATCAGTTTCTTTTGCATCAACTTCATTATCTGCATCTATCATGAAACGCCATAAGAAACTGTCTGCATGCCCTCCATTTCTAAGCCTGTTTTTATTTTGAACATTGAACGGATCTACAAAAGCAATTTTTCTTCCTCTTCGTTCTGTGATGATTCCAGAACTTATACCTTGAGTATTTTCAGGATCTATATAGTAATCATCAGGAGCCTTTATTTCGAGATGCCGGAATGCAAAATAATCTTTTCTTAAATTGACCTCCATACCGTAAGTCATACGCTTTGTTTGGGGTGGAGGAGGATTCAAAGCAACTTTATAAGTGTTTGAAAGCGTTTGCCAATTTGATTCGGTAATTTCATTAATTGATAGTCCGAAAGGAATATCTTCTTTTAATCGTTCTTTTAGTAATTTGATTTTGATGTAATCTTTAAGTAAATAACTACCAGGTTCGGGAAGAACCAGGTCATAAGTCAGGCGTACATCATATCTGTATAATGAAACTCTCCATTCTTTCATGACTCTATGGAAATCCCATCTTACCGGATCTGTAGTAGTGTTGGTCAATTCACGATATGAAGTGTTCTCGACTTCTTTTTCGGTACCTACTTTAAAAGTGATTTTATGATCTTTTTTTGCCCTGGAAGATGCTTTTTTAGTGAGTTCTTTCACTTTTTTTGCGGAAAAACGTCGGGAAGTACTTTCAGAAGTATTTATATTATATCCAACACTGGCCGAAATACTAACAGGTCCGTAACTTCCTGTTGCAGAAAGAGAAGTGTTAAATGAAGTATCGTGTTTTGATTGTGATTCAAAAGATTCTGATAACTCTGATTTTTCACTTAAAGCATCTTCTACGGCAGTTTCTATAGACGTTTGAGTAACACTTTCATATTCTCTTTCTGTGCGTGTCCATTCACGATGCGTCATCCTGATAGTTTCATTAGGAGTTAGCGGAACAGAATACATCAATTCTCCTTTCGTATATCCTACGGGTTCAAAAGTGATACGTTCCAGGTGTAAAACCCCTACAGGTTCTATTTTTGCTAACTCAGATAGATTATCTACCATCGCCTGATCATTATTGAAATCTAAAAAAAGATTAGGGATAACTCTCAGTTTAAAAAATAAAGGGTTGACATTATTAAGATTGAAACCCTTAAAAGAAAGAAGTTTTGTGGTGATATTATCCGATTTAATAGTATTGGTTTTTGAAATTAGAGTACGGGAACTGGGTATTGTAAACTCTTTATTTAGCTTGTCTAATGATTTTTTTCGGATTGATAATGCGTTTCTGGAAATTTTTTGTACTACATCTATAGGAAGTTTTTGTAGATGTTTTGAAGCGGCTACTGTTCCTTTTTCAAAATAGAGCTGTAAACCTGTAAGTGCTTCTTTAAAATCTGATTGACTTATACCGGATGGAGGTTTTTTTTGAAACTGATTGCGAAGAATCTCGAAAATTTCTTTGTTCTTAAATGCTGCAATCAGGCCATTCATTTTTAAGAAAGGATGTGAAGGCGTAAATTGAGATAATGAATCGTTGTACCCGGGATTCTTTTTTTCATTTTTAATTGGAGTGTAAGTACTTTTTAAGAGCTGACGTGTTTCAAAACTTGACATGACAATAGTTGATAAAAAGATTAGAATATATTATAAACTTTAGTAGCCTTAAGCCCATTTTTAGCTACTAATTATATACTTAGATTTAAGTATTGGCGCTGTTCTTTCTTGTGTAAAGTTAGTTTTTATAATTTATTGATAAACAGTGTTTTTACCCTTTTTTTAATGGTATTTTTCCTGATTTTCAGGTATTAATATCCCCATTGTTTTATAACTTCTTCAAATCATTTTACCTCTTTGAGACAATCTTTTTATCCATTAATAAAAACTATCAATCTCTATATTCCCGGATTTTTTAATTAAGCTTTTTTATCAATGAGATCAGATTAAAAAAAGTACAATTTTTAGCGTCCTTTTTGTAGTCTCAAAAAATAACATCGTTCAGATATTTGCAGTGTAATTACAAGATGAAAATTTTAATCACAAAAAAATCGAGAAGATGAAAAATTTAATTAAATCAACAATTTTAGTATTGGCTTTTGTAGTTAGTACGGCAACATTTGCGCAAGATAAAAAGGCAAATAATATAGATGATAGTAAAATAGGATTACAAGGTTACAGTGCTGTATCGTATTTAGATTTAGGATTGGCACAAAGAGGTTCTAAGCAATTTAAAACTACTCATAAAGGGATTGCCTACTATTTTACTTCTGCAGAACAAAAATCAACTTTTGATAAAAACCCTGAAAAGTATTTACCACAATATGGTGGGTTTTGTGCTTTTGGAATATATGCAGGAGCAAAATTTAGAACAGACCCTAATAAATTCGTAGTAAGTAACGGGAAGTATTATTTGTTTTTAAATGATGTAGAAGTAGATGCTAAGCAACTTTGGGTTAGTGAAAAAGAATCTAAGTTGGTAAAAACTGCAGACAAAAACTGGAAGAGTTTAAGGACAAAATAATCATAAACTAAATCTTAATTTAGTTTTTTATAGTTGGAGGCTTAGGGATGTCTAAAAAATGATAACCTAAGCCTTTTTTATTTGATTCCTTAAGTTTTGAGGGCATAAGATCTAATTTTTTAAATGAAAAGACATGAAAGCAAAATTGATAAACCAAAAAAGTAAAGCATTAATAGGAGAGTTAAAACTGATGTTTTTACCAAGAGAAAATGAATGGATTGAATTTAACAATAAAATATATTCTGTATATAGAATAGTCCATACCGAAGATGGGATTAGAATAAGAGTTGTTGATGCGAGGTGAATATTATAAAAATAGCCTAATAATCAAAGCGAGATTTGTTATGGAAAGGATTTGGGATGATATTATAGACTTAAAAAGATTTCTTCATCATTTTTAAAACTCTTGAATTCGACTTTATAACCATTTGGATCAGTAATAAAAAATGATAGATGTTCTCCAACTTTATTTTCTAAAAATGTTGCTTCAGTAGTTACATCCAGATTCATTGCTAAAAGTTTAGAGTAGGTATTTCCCCATGTAATAACATCCACTATAATCCCAAAATGAAAAGAAGGGAGTATTTGATCATTAAGGCGATAGCTTTTAAAGTTAAAGTCAAAATCGCCTGCCTCTGTAAAAGTCAATTGATGTCCAAATAGGTTAATATCAAGCCAGTTATCGGTTACTCTCCCAGATTTAGCTCCTAAAATATCCTGATAGAAAGCTTTTGTTTTCTCTATATTTTTGCATGGTAAGGATAGATGAAATGGTGTTTCCATTTTTGAATATTGTTTAGTTAAGACTACTGATATAGTCTGGTTGTAGAAATTAATTATATTTTATGATTATAAAAACGTTCTACCGTATTTTTATCATGCTTATTTAAATACTTCATTGCCTTTGTCCATTTTACCCATTTAACTGACTTAAAGTTTTGTGGTTCCATATTGCTAAACTCTAAATTATTATTGAGCAGTAAATAATAGTATCGAATTTCTTCCTTCTTTTTACCAATAATCATAGAAGATGAATAATATTTCACATCACCTGCAATTAGATTTACCCCGGTTTCTTCTTGTACTTCCCTTACGAGAGCCTGTTCAGGAGATTCTCCCTTTTTTAGAAAACCTCCGGCTAAGACATAACGTTTACTATTTTTATTTTTTTCAAGTACCAGTATATCTGAATCTTTGATAGCCAGTAATTTCGATTTTCTTATATATTTTTTTGTTTGCATATATTACAGGTACTAAGCAGATGCTACTTTATTCATCATCTAGAGAATCATTATCGATAGTATCATCATTGTTTTCATTTTCCATTAAATTACTGTCTTCTTCTGCAAAATCCTCCATAGCCCTTACCAATTTTGTTCCTATTTTGACCAGGTAAATAGTATCTTTTGTTTTTACTTCAACTGCTTCAATAACTTCTCCTTTAGCATTTCTAAAGGTAATCACGTCATTATCTCCATAACCATCGGGAAACTTTTCTACCAGTAGGTTTAAGATATCTTCGCTTAATTTCTGATAATCAACAATCTTACGTATCATAAATAACAATTTTACATGCCTAATAAATAAGCAAAAATTAATGGAGCAACAATAGTTGCATCACTTTCAATAATAAATTTTGGAGTGTCTATATCCAGTTTTCCCCATGTAATTTTTTCATTGGGAACTGCACCCGAATAAGAGCCGTAGCTGGTAGTAGAATCACTTATCTGGCAGAAATAACTCCAAAACGGAGTGTCAGTTCGTTCCATATCCTGATACAACATGGGCACTACACAAATTGGGAAATCGCCAGCTATACCACCTCCGATTTGAAAAAAGCCAATACCCTTATTTGAATTTTTGGTATACCAATCTGCAAGGAATGTCATGTATTCTATTCCAGATTTCATAGTACTTGCTTTTAAGTCGCCCTTAAGCACATAACTGGCAAAAATATTTCCCATAGTACTATCTTCCCATCCGGGGCAAACAATAGGTAAATTCTTTTCTGCTGCTGCATACATCCAGGAGTCTTTTAAGTCTATCTCGTAGTAATCTTCTAAAACTCCGGACAGCAATAATTTGTACATATATTCATGCGGCAGATAACGTTCTCCTTTATCATCAGCTTCTTTCCAGATAGCATGGATATGTTTTTGCAATCTTCTGAAAGCTTCTTCTTCAGGAATACAAGTATCAGTAACTCTATTCAATCCTTTTTCCAATAATTCCCATTCTTGTTTTGGGGTAAGATCTCTGTAATCGGGTACACGTTTATAATGCGAATGTGCTACCAGATTCATAATATCTTCTTCAAGATTTGCTCCGGTACAGGATATGATATGCACTTTATCTTGACGGATCATTTCTGCAAAAATTTTCCCTAATTCAGCAGTACTCATTGCACCTGCCAAAGAAATCAACATTTTAGCTCCTTTGTCTAATTGTAGCTCATACGCTTTAGCAGCATCTACTACTGTAGCTGCATTAAAGTGCAGATAATATTTTTCAATAAAATTTGAAATAGCCCCTTTATTCATCTTCTTCATTAAATTTTATATAGTTGCCTAAATGGTTAGATGCTTCGTAAGTATCTTCGTAATTATCCTCAACTTCTTCATTCGAGAATTTATAACTCAACATTTTATAGTATAATTTGGCAGCGAGGAAATCTGAGGATTTATCCTGTTCATTAGGGCATAACTCGACAATATCAAAACCTACTACATTCTTTTCTTTAAAAACCTGTTTTAGAAAATCTAAAGTTTCATACCAGAATAAACCACCCGGTTCTGGTGTTCCAGTACTGGGTACTATAGAAGGGTCAAAAGCATCTAAGTCGAAAGTAATAAATACATTATCGGTCATTTGTTCAATAGCAGCATCCATCCAGGAATCATCTATAGCCATCTCATGAGCAAAATAGACTTTATCATGATTCATTACTGATTTTTCCTGTATATCCATGGAACGAATACCTACCTGAATTAAATTGGTGGTTTGACTCGCTTCGTAAACCGCACAGGCATGATTACAGGTACTACCTTCATACGATTGCCTTAAATCTGCATGAGCATCAATATGCAGTACTGTTAAGTTTTGATAGCTCTCATTAAAAGCTCTTATGGTCCCTATAGATATAGAATGTTCCCCTCCAAAAAGAGTAACAAATTTGTTCTTTTTAATATAACTCTTGGTTACTTGATGAACAGCATCTACCATTCTTTCAGGAGAAGTATTTTCAGTAATGGCATCAGCTAAATAGACACCTTCTTTATATACTTCAGAATCCGTTTCTATGTCATAAAGCTCCATATTCTCTGAAGCTTCTAAAAAAGCCTGAGGTCCTTTATCTGCTCCTTTTTGCCAGGTGCTTGTTCCATCATAAGGAACCGGAATAAGAACGATTTTAGCTCGATCTAATTTTGCATATTTTTCGGGTATGCCTGCGTATGTTTTAGTATTCATTTTAGTTGTTTGCTAATTGCAAATCGTTTATTGTTTCTACGTTATTATTATCTGTGCTTGTATCTTTTTTATACCCCAGAATGTTAAGTAAGTCTTCACTCTTTTGCTGTCCTCTAAAAATTCTGGTAATTATATTTCCGCTCTCATCTCTTTCAATTAGGATATGTTTAGGGGCAGGGATCAAACAATGCTGCAATCCTCCATAACCTCCAACAGTTTCCTGATAGGCTCCTGTATTAAAAAAACCTACATAGAGCGGTTTATTCTTATCGTATTTTGGTAAATAAATGGCATTAATGTGTTGTTCACTATTATAATAATCATCACTATCACAAGTTAATCCACCTAACAGAACACGTTCATAAGTACTGTTCCATCTATTAATCGGGAGCATGACAAAGCGTTTATTTATTGCCCAGGTGTCTGGAAGTGTAGTAATAAATGAAGAATTTATCATATTCCATTTTTCGCGATCATTCTGCTGTTTTTGATATAAAACCTTATAAATAGCTCCGCCACTTTCTCCTACAGTAAAACTGCCAAACTCGGTAAATATATTGGGAACATCTACACTTTCTTCTTCGCATGCCAGTTTGATCTGGTTTACGATTTCATCGATCATATATCCATAGTCAAAATCAAAAGCCAGTGAATTTTTAATAGGGAAGCCCCCTCCAATATTTAAGCTGTCTAATGAAGGGCAAATCTTTTTTAAACTGGTATACACTTTTAGACATTTTAAAAGTTCGTTCCAGTAATATGCATTATCCCGTATTCCTGTATTAATAAAGAAATGAAGTATTTTAAGCTGTACTTTAGAATTATTCTTTATTTGCTTATTGTAAAAAGGCACAATATTTTTATATCCAATCCCCAATCGAGAAGTATAAAATTCAAATTTTGGTTCTTCTTCTGAAGCAATACGAATACCAATATTAAAGTTTCCTTCTATTTCATTAGATAATAAATCAATTTCTTCATAATTATCTATTATTGGAATGCAGTTTTGATGTCCGCTATTGATAAGCCTTGCAATATTGGCTATATATTGTTCTCTTTTAAACCCATTACATATTACATAGGTATCGTTTTCTATTTTTCCTTCTTTTTTGAGACTTTCTACAATATCAATGTCAAAAGCAGAAGATGTTTCTATATGAATATCATTTTTTAAAGCTTCATCTAAAACATGTTTAAAATGAGAGCTTTTTGTACAATAACAATAGTTGTATGTACCTTTATAATGATGCTTTATTATAGCCTGATTAAACCAGTTTTTGGCTCTGTTAATGTTGTTGGAGATTTGTGGTAAGTAGGTAAACTTTAAGGGCGTACCATAGGTTTCGACTAGCTTTTTAAGGTCGATATCATGAAAAAACAATTGACCTCCTTCAATAGTAAACTCAGATTGAGGAAAATCAAAGGTTTGATTGATTAAATCAATATACTTAGTATTCATCTTAGATTTTTTAAAAGTTAACGAGAATAGCATGAAGAGAACATCTTCACAGAATGAAATCCTTAACTTTTATCAAATCATAATCTGATATTGCGCCTTAGGAATAAAGCACAATCTATACTGAGTAGTAAATAAATTAATACCGGAAGTTAGCTTTAAATTTCGGACGCTTACACCATAAGCTGCTTTTGAATTTGACTTCCTAATTTTCAAAAACCCGAACGTAAAAACAGTTTTCACTTTGTTCAGCTAAAAGCTCCTATGATAAAAGCTTTCTAATACAAATGAAATAAAAAAAACAGATAAAAACAATGTAGATGTTTTTATTTTTCTTCAAAAAGAATTAAACTTCTGTTTTTTGAAATTACGTCACTATGTTTGTTGATTCCACAAGAGGAAAGCTTTACAAAGAAAACCGGAATGCTTTGCATTCGTTTATTTTATGCCCTTAGATCTTTGATGCGAGCATTAGACCTTCGGCCATAAAAAAACCGGTTAGTATAACCGGTTTTCTTTGTAGCGAGATCGGGAATTGAACCCGAGACCTCCGGGTTATGAATCCGACGCTCTAACCATCTGAGCTACCTCGCCAAATCGGGTGCAAATATAAAACCTTTCTGAGTATTTACAAGTTTCTATCAATTAAAATTATAGATAAAAAAAATGAAAAAAAAGATAGATAACATGAATATAACTATAGATGCGTTAGATTTATGGAATATACCCTCTTGATCAATAGCCTTATATAGTTAAATAATAGTTAATATTTTAATACTTTAAGTGAAAAAAACAATGGCTTTTTTTCTTGTTCTAATCATGAGTTTTGTGATAATAAAAGTTTTTACCTCCTTGATTTTAAGCATTCGAAGCAAATAACGCGTTTATAAAATGAGTATTTACAGAGAGAATTCATGTAAATGTCAAGGCAAAGTGTGCGATTTTTTTTATTAAAGCGATGTTATGCGTTTCCAAGAAATTAATTATATTGTCAAAAGTTAAACAAATCAGTAATGCAGGACAAAACAAAATATGAGATAGAATTTGTGGTACATTCATCCCCACAATTACTATATCAATACTTATCCACGCCATCAGGTCTATCAGAATGGTTTGCAGACAATGTAAATTCGCGTGGGGAATTATTTACTTTCATTTGGGATGACGGAGAAGAAGAAGCGAAACTTATAAGAAAGAAGAGCGGAGAGTTAGTTAAATTTAAATGGGAGGAAAGCGAAGGAGATGATACATTTTTTGAAATGCGTATCGTAGTAGATGAAATTACTAAAGATGTTTCATTGTTGATCACAGATTTTGCTGAAGACGATGAAATGGAAGAAGCTAAAATGTTATGGGAAAATCAGATTTCTGATCTAAAACATGTGATAGGTTCTGTGTAATTTCTTATCAGAAATAAAGTATATTTGCCTTGATTTTTCAAGGCTTTTTTTATGGTAAATTTTAACGGAAAAATTTTAGATAACGATACACTGTATTTCAATCATAATAATAGAGGGATACGATATGGGGATGCATTGTTTGAGACTATTAAAGTGGTCAATTCTAAAATATTCTTTTGGGAAGAACACTACCTTCGGTTAATGGCTTCTATGCGTATCCTTAGAATGGATATCCCAATGAATTTTACAATGGAGCATCTGGAATCTGAAATTTTAAAAACAGTGCTAGATAGCCAATTAGAATCTCAACCGGTACGAATACGGTTTACTGTGTTTCGCGATACAGACGGGTTGTATACACCAAACACTAATACTGTTTCTTATATTATTGAAGTTAAAGAAACAGCATCACCTTTTTATTTGTTGGATGAATCAGATTATATCGTTGATCTTTATAAAGATTATTGGGTCAATCCTGATATGCTGTCTACATTAAAATCGGCTAATAAAATAATCCATGTGACAGCTGGTATTTATGCAAAAGAAAACGATTTGCATAACTGCCTTTTATTAAATCAGAAAAAGAATGTAGTAGAAGCAATTAATGGAAATATTTTCCTGGTTACCGGAAATGTCATAAAAACACCTCCATTATCAGACGGGTGTTTAAATGGAATATTGAGAAAGCAGTTGATTAAAATGCTATCTAAAATAGATGATTATACACTAGAAGAGACTTCTATTTCTCCATTTGAATTACAAAAAGCAGATGAGTTATTTTTAACTAATGTGATAAGCGGAATTCGACCCATCACCAGGTACAGAAAGAAACAGTTTGAAAATACTGTAAGTAAAAAATTAATAGGAAGATTAAATGCGATTGTACGCTTATCTTAATTAAGGTTTGGATCTTCCGGAGCATTAGACCATAATACATAATTACCTCCCAATTCTAACATTTTCTCTTTCCAGAAATGATCGGAAGATTTTTTTATGATATTACTCTTGTAGTTATTTTTAATAACCACCCATGAATTAGATTGCATTTCTTTGTCTAATTGGAATAATTCCCAGCCGGAATAGCCAAGGAAAAAACGGATGTCATCATTTTTAATAACCCCGCTGTTAATCAGATCTATTATAGTTTCAAAATCTCCACCCCAATATACCCCATAAGAAATCTCAATACTATTGGTGATAAGATCCGGAACTTTGTGGATAAAATATAGGTTATCTTGTTCTACGGGTCCTCCGTTATAAACTTTGATTGATTTTTTAATTTCAGGAACTAACTCATTCAAAGAAAATGAAAGGGGTTTATTAAGTATAAATCCTATAGAGCCTTCTTCATTATGTTCTGCCAATAATACAACGGATCTATTAAATGAAACATCTCCTATGATAGAGGGCTCTGCAATTAATAAATGTCCTTTTTTAGGTTTTAAGGCTACCATGAAGTTGAAATTTTATTAAATCTAAGTAAAATAATAAAGAAATCAAATTTTAGGGGAATTAAATTAAATATGTATTAAAAGAAAAAGCACCTATAAAATAGGTGCTCTGTATTATTTTAATTGTCTGTGTAAATTTAGTTTACAGAATTGCTTAAATCTGCACCAGCCTTAAATTTAACTACATTTTTAGCAGAAATCTTGATAGTTTTTCCTGTCTGTGGGTTTCTTCCTTCTCTTGCAGCTCTGTGAGTAACTGCCCAAGATCCAAATCCTACTAATGAAACTCTATTTCCTTTTTTAAGTGATCCTTCAACATTACCTAGAAACGATTCTAATGCTTTTTTAGCTGCGGCTTTGGTGATGCCAGCGTCTGCTGCCATAGCATCGATTAATTCAGTTTTATTCATAATCTAAAGTTTAAAATACAATTGTTGGTTAAACATTAATTTTAATTTGTTTGACAAATTTATATGGATTTATGTCTCACGCAAGTAAAACGGGGGGAAATCGACGTTTTTGTTGATAACTTAAAAGGTTTGTTAATAAACTAGAGCATTTTGTTAAATCTTTTTTAAAACTCAACTGTAATAAGGGCTTAGCGCATTTTGGCATCTTGATCAAATTCATAACCATTTAAGACGTCTTTTATTTTCATTTTTCTTTTACCCGGTAATTGAATTTCATTTAAATAAATATAACCTTCTCTTACTGCTACTTTTACTTCTTTTTTATCCGATATAATTGTTCCTGTTTCTATTTCGTGAATCTCTTTTTTAACAGATACATCAAATATCTTTATTGATATTTCATTTCCATTATTATTTAATAAGGTCCATGCAGTTGGATAAGGACTTAACCCTCTAATTAAATTGTAAATATCATCTATACTCTTATTCCAATCAATTTTACAGGTTTCCCTAAATATTTTGTAGGCGGTTTTAATATCGCCATCATCAGTTTGTTTTTTTGGATGCGCATCTCCTTGTGCTATCAATGAAACAGTTTGTAATACAGTTTTTGCACCAAGTTCCATTAACCGGTCGTGTAACTCTCCTGCAGTTTCTGTTGCGCTAATTTCTGTTTCTTCTTGCAATATAATTTCTCCGGTATCTATTTTTTCATCGATGAAGAATGTAGTTACTCCTGTTTTTTCTTCTCCGTTTATGATGGCCCAATTGATGGGAGCGGCTCCCCTGTAATTTGGAAGTAAAGAAGCATGAAGATTAAAAGTCCCATATTCCGGAATTCCCCACACCACTTTTGGTAACATTCTAAAAGCAACTACTATCTGTAAATTACACTTCAATTCGGTGAGTTCTGCTATAAAATCAGGATCTTTTAAATTGGTAGGCTGCATGATATGGAGGCCTTTAGATAAAGCATATTCTTTTACGGCAGATTGTTGCAGTTTTCTCCCTCTGCCGGCTGGTTTGTCCGGAGCAGTTATTACTCCGACAATATTGTAATTGTGTTCTACTAATGCCTGTAAAATTGCTACTGCAAAATGGGGGGTACCCATGAAAACAATTTTTAAATCTCTCATTGTGTTATTAGTGTATATTGATTTTTATGATTTACCTTAATTTTATTATAATCCAATAATAACCTTAAAACATGAATAATAGCTTTTTCGCTGTATGGTAATTGTTCTGAAAGTTCCCTGGATGTTTTCGCTCCTTTTGATAAGGTTTGTATAAGTTGTTTGCCAATGTCTTTTATATCTTTTGCTGTTAATTCTTCTTTTTCTTTTTTACATACAGAACAAGTGCCACACGTATCACCATTAATTTCACCAAAATAACTTAAAAGTTGTACACTTTTACAAACTTCTTCATCATTGATATAATTTAAGATAGCTTTTACTTGTAATTCTTTAAGGTGTTTATACTGTCTAATGTCTTTTGCTATAGTATTAATGGTTTTTTCATCTTCTCTTGGCAATAAAAATGTGATTTGAGTATCCCGATTGAGAGCAGAATAATTAATAATTTCATCTTTTGCCAGTTTTCTTAAAACATGTTCAACTTCTTTTTCTGATGTACCGGTTTTACTGGAAATAAGATGAAGGTTTATTTTGGTTTCCAAATCAAAAACACCTCCATAAGTACGTAAAATAGCCTGTGTGATGGTTTCAAGCTGATAATTAGTGTCTAGATAAGAAAAGAGCTGATGATTAGATACTATAAATTGTATGGTAGTTTGTTTGTCAAAATTTTCAGAAAAAGTAACAATACTATGCCGGTCCAATAATTTTAATCCGTTATAAGCTAAAATAGTATTGAATTGATAGGTATGGCAAAATTCAGAAAACTTAAAATTGTGAGAAGTATGTTCTCCTTCTCCGTAAGAGATTTGAAAATAACTATAGAGTTTTTTGTAAAGTAGTTTGATAAACGCTACATCTGGAAGTACACTTAAAAACTGCTTTTTTACCTGTAATTCATCGCTTTCATTTTTTAATAAGATAGCATGTGATAGTTCTCCATTTCTACCGGCACGTCCGGCCTCCTGATAATAATTTTCAATATTTTCAGGTAAATTCATGTGGATAACGGTTTGTACATCTGGTTTGTCTATCCCCATGCCAAAAGCATTGGTAGCAACCATTACTCTAACTTTGTTCTGTAACCAAAGCTGTAGGCGTTCATCTTTTTCAATTGAAGAAATTCCGCCATGATAAAAAGTGGCAGTGATATGGTTCGTATTTAAGAAATTAGAAATTTCTATGGTAGCTTTTCTGCTTCTTACGTAGATAATAGCGGCTCCTTTAAATTGATTTAAAAGTAATTTAATCCTGTAATGTTTATCAGGCTCTTCAAGTACAGAGTAAATAATATTGGGCCTTGCAAATGATTTTTTGACTACAGTAGCATGTTTCATTTGCAAATTAGCTATTATATCTTCTGTAACTTTAGGAGTTGCAGAGGCAGTAAGTGCAATTACAGGAACTTCCGGAAATAAATCTTTTAATATAGTACAATCCCTGTATGCGGGCCTGAAATCGTTTCCCCATTGTGAGATACAATGTGCTTCATCTATAGCAATTAAATTCACGGGCATTTGCCGTATTCTATCCTGAACCAAATCCTGCTTTAAACGTTCCGGAGAGAGGTATAAAAATTTATAATTTCCATAAATACAATTATCCAGAAGAGCATCAACTTCTTCGTATTTAATTCCCCCGGTTAGGGCTATAGCCTTTATTCCTTTTTGTTTTAGGTTTTCAACCTGATCTTTCATCAGTGCTACTAAAGGAGAGATCACAATACAAATACCGTTGTTTATCATCGCAGGTAATTGAAAGCAAATAGATTTTCCCCCTCCGGTTGGAAGTAAGGCTAAAACATCTTCCCCTTTTAAAATACGCTCTATAATTTCTTGTTGAGGTGCTCTAAAAGAAGTAAATCCCCATATTTTTTGAAGAAGCTCCAGGGGCGTATTCATATTCCGGGATTGAGGTGATCTAAAATAAAATGAATTCGTTCATGAATACTTCCAAAAGGCACACTTATGGGATCGTAACCGAATAAGCGATATATTTTTTCTAAACTATGATGAATTCCTACCGTTTGATCAAAGCTTTCAAAACGTTCGTTATCTGAAGTAAAAATTTCTTTCCAGGGAGGTAATATAAAAACCTTTTCATAACGATGATTTTCGCAGGCTTCTGTAAATTTTTGTCCGTATTCCTGTGCAAAGAAATCCATATAGGCCAGTACATCCGGAATACCTCTATCGTAAAAAACAGGCTTTTTACACTGCTTGGGAGCATTTAAAAATTGTTGTATTCTCCCTTCCAAAATTTGGATGTTAAAACTTAAAGGATCTTCAACAGATACAATTGGATTTGAAGCAAAAATACTTGACTTTTCTTCAGCTTTGGCTTTTTTAGTCATATCTCTTATTACTTCTTCAAAACAAAAATATCCCGCACTTTCCAAAGTAGAAATTACAGCGGTTTTTCCTGTACCCGGACCACCGGTTATGACTATTTTACGTGTACTCAAATTACAGATTTAAATACAAAATTAATGAAATACAATTGTAACTTAAAAAAGCTGAAAATGCATTTTAACACGCCTGCTATTTTTTTAATTCTTAATCGGAACCTCAAAAAATGAAATATGTATCTTTGCGGGAATAAAAAGAATTCTATGGATGCTTCTGAAAAGTCTGAATCTTTCTACTTACGACTAAAAAATGAACTGGCCAATAGTACTATTTGGCCTTCTAAATATTTATATAAGTTTATTATCCCTTCAGAAATTGAAAAAATTAAACAAATTGAAAAGATTTTTGATAATACCGGAGCTGTGATCGAGTCAAAACAGTCTTCTAATGGTAAATATACCAGCTTGTCGATAACAGTTCATCTTAAAAATCCTGATGCTGTAATTGAAAAATACAAAGAAGTAGGTAAGGTAGAAGGTGTCATTTCATTGTAATAATTTTACATAGTTGATTATTTTTTAGTACTTTGCGATTAAATTGCTTCACAAGACAAAACCTCAAACATAATTTCTAAATATTTTGATAGAAAATATAGAATATAATACAGAGCGTCCTAGGCTTATTATACCTGAATACGGACGTCATATTCAAAAAATGGTAGACTATGCAGTTGCCATTGAAAGTAAAGAAGAACGTAACAAAATAGCACAGGCTATTATAGGTGTTATGGGAAATTTAAATCCGCATCTAAGAGATGTACCGGATTTTCAGCATAAATTATGGGATCAGATTTTTATTATGTCTGATTTTAAATTAGATGTAGACTCTCCATACCCAAAACCTTCTAAAGAGCTATTAGCAGAACGTCCGGAACCACTTAATTATCCGCAAAGCTATCCTAAGTATCGTTTCTATGGAAACAATATTAAAAAGATGATTGATGTGGCCAATAGCTGGGAAGAAGGAGATTTAAAAGAAGCTTTAAAATTTACGATTGCCAATCATATGAAAAAAAGCTATCTCAACTGGAATAAGGATACTGTTGAAGATAGTGTTATTTTTCAGCATTTGTTTGAATTGAGTGATGGGAAGATTAACCTGGCCGATTCAAATGAGAACTTATCAGACAGTAGCAATTTGTTGCGTGCTAAAAGTAAGGGTAATAATCATGGTCGCCAGAATAATGGCAAGAAAAACTACAGAAACAATAATCGTAATAAAAAGCGTTTTTAAAATTTTAGCTGTTATATAATTTCATGGGAACTTTTAAGATTGAAGGCGGACACCAACTTAAAGGAGAAATTACTCCACAAGGTGCAAAAAATGAAGCCTTACAGATACTATGTGCTGTATTATTAACTCCGGATAAAGTAACAATTAATAATATCCCGAATATAATTGATGTCAATAAATTAATTGATTTACTGGAAAACCTCGGGGTTAAAATTCAGAAAAACGGAAAAGGCTCTTATACCTTTCAGGCAGATGAGGTCAACCTTGATTATTTGCAGTCTGAACAATTTAAAGAAGACGGTAAAGGGTTAAGAGGTTCTATTATGATTGTAGGGCCATTACTGGCTCGTTTTGGAAAGGGATACATTCCTAAACCCGGTGGAGATAAAATAGGCAGGAGAAGGCTGGATACACATTTTGAAGGATTTATTAACCTTGGAGCTAAATTTAGATATAACAGGGAAGAGTATTTTTACGGGGTAGAAGCAGATGAGTTAAAAGGAACTTACATGCTTTTAGATGAAGCATCTGTTACCGGAACTGCCAATATTTTAATGGCAGCAGTTTTAGCCAAAGGCAAGACAACAATATACAATGCAGCTTGTGAACCTTATTTACAGCAATTGTGTAAAATGTTGAACAGCATGGGAGCTGATATAAGTGGGGTAGGATCTAATTTGCTTGAAATAGAAGGAGTAGAAAGTTTAAATGGATGTGAACATACTATCCTTCCTGATATGATTGAGATTGGGAGTTGGATTGGATTGGCAGCAATGACCAAAAGTGAGATTACAGTTAAGAATGTAAGCTGGGACGATTTAGGTCAGATTCCAAATATATTTAGAAAACTAGGAATCACTGTAGAACAAAAAGGAGATGATATTTTTATCCCATCTCATAAAGACGGATTCGAAGTACAAAGCTATATAGACGGTTCAATTCTTACGATTTCTGATGCCCCATGGCCCGGGTTTACCCCGGATTTATTGAGTATTATTTTAACTATAGCAACTCAAGCAAGAGGAAGTGTATTGGTGCATCAAAAAATGTTTGAAAGCCGTTTGTTCTTTACAGATAAACTTATAGATATGGGAGCCAAGATCATTCTTTGTGATCCGCACAGGGCTACTGTAATTGGACATGATTTTAAATCGCAATTGAAAGCAACTACAATGACCTCACCAGATATTAGAGCAGGGATTTCGTTATTAATAGCTGCATTATCTGCAAAAGGAACCTCCACTATTCACAATATTGAACAGATTGACAGAGGGTATGAGAATATTGATGAACGCTTAAGAGCTATCGGAGCCAGAATAGAGCGTTTTTGATATAGTTAAGCTATTTTTTCAAGTATAGTAACCAGTTCGTCAATATCTTTTTTAGTGATATAGATCGCAAAAGAAAATCGCAGCGCATTTAAGTTAAAGCCTGTCATTGGCCTGCAATCTATGTTAAACTCATCTGCAAGTTGTTTTTTAACATCAGACACATTTTTACCCAAAACCTCCACAACCTGGATAGCACTTGAAAGCTCATCATTTGGAGGAGTTTTGAGTTTAAATTTAGGGTTGCCTTCAATTTTTGACCTAAAATATGATTTCAATTCATAAGAACGCTGATGAATTTTTTGTTGCCCTACTTCATCGTAAAATTCTATAGCAGCCCCTAATCCTAAAATTTCAGATAAATTACGGGTATTATAATTTTCAAGCCTTCGGATACTACTATCAGTATGCCCCCTGGCTACCATTAATGGTTTTAAATGATGCTGACTTTCTTTTTTTGCATAAAAAATGCCAACTCCTTTTGGAGAAAATAGCCATTTATGAGAACTGGCAGCATAAAAATCACATTCCAGATCATGCAAATCGATTTTAAACATTCCTGCTGATTGTGCTCCATCAACTGCAACTAAAATACCTTTTTCATGTGCAATTTTCGATACTTCTTTTACAGGGAGAATCATCCCGTTTGTATTCACAATATGGCACATAGAGATGATCTTGGTTTTGGGAGTGATCGCTTTCTTGTAAATCTCAACAATTTCCTCTTTATTTTTAGGAAGGATAGGCAATTCCGGCCTGACTAATTTAATACCCCTGGATTCCTGCCATACTTCCCAGGGGATAGTTCCGCTAGGGTGTTCATGATCCGCTAATATGACTTCATCTCCGGGTTTCAAATCGAAACTCCGGGCAATTAAATTTATCCCTTCTGTAGTATTGTGTATTAATGCAATTTCTTCTTTGGATACAGAAAATAATTCGGCAACATTTTCACGTACCGTCTCTTTTTTTTGTTGCCATCCTCCCCACATATATTTGGAAGGGAATCCATCTAAAGTTTTCCTGAATTCTTCTGCTGCTTTTTGAACAGAAACCGGAGAAGGACCTAATGATGCGTTGTTAAAATACCTAAGGCGAGGAGCAAAGACGAATTGTTCTTTAACGGCTTCCCAAAAAGCTTCTGTATCCTCTTCTTTTAACCTTGGCCATTTCTTTGAAATAGAGGTATCATTTGCTACTACAAGGTTTGGTAATACTAAAGAACCGGCTATACCAGTAGTAAAAGATTTGATAAATTTTCTGCGATCTGTGTTTTTCATGAATCAGGAAATTAAAATATGCAAAAAGAAAGGCCATCCGAGCTAACTCGTGTAGCCTTTCTGTTATAATTATAACTATTTATTTTGAGCAATTGGAGGAGGTCCGTCTGGTACCATTCCTTTATAAACAGTATCTCCTTTTCTTTCTTTAAATTCTTTTTTAACCGCTTCTACCAACTTAGGGCTTTCAAATAAATCAGTCATGGTCATGCTTAATGCTTTTGCAGCTTGTTCTAGTCCTTTATGCCCAATTGACATTCCTCCACAAGCTACTACAGCCCATGAATGCCAGGGAGTATCTTTTGGGGCTATGGTAGTTCTTAACCTGATAGTGGGTACTATCCAACTTACATCTCCTACATCTGTAGAACCTCCACCAGGATGTTCTAAAGTTTCTTCTAAAGGCCTTATTGCGCTGTCCATACCTACCTGAGGTTTTCCGGTAGCTTCCTGTATTTTTTTTCCAAATGCATTTTCTTCTTCGGTATAAGTAATAGGACCGAGATATTCCAGGTTCTTTTGCATTGCCACTCCTCCGGTTCTGTTTACCAGTAATTCGTAGATTCCTGAGACTAATGAAATTTTATAATCTACATTAGCCATAATTGCAGCCCCTTCTGCCATTTTTTGAACTTGTTCGTAAACCGGTAACATTCCTTCTCTTTTTGTATCCCGTACACGTACCCATAATCTGGAATAATCCGGAACCACGTTAACTACTTGTCCGCCATCCTGAATATGATAATGAATTCTAACTGTCGGTTTAATATGTTCTCTGTAGTAATTAATCCCGGTGGTATATAATTCCAAAGCATCAGATGCACTACGCCCATTCCATGGATCACCTGAAGCATGAGCAGCCTGTCCGTTAAATTCTACAATAAAATCTACTAGAGCCAATGAGCTTTGAACATCTGCTTTGGTTTCTGCAGATGGGTGCCAATCCAGGCAAACATCTAAATCATCAAACAAACCTGCTCTTACCATCCACAACTTTCCAAAAAACTTTTCTTCTGCAGGGGTACCGTAAAATCTAACAGTTCCTTTTAATTTTCCTTGCTCAATAAGTTCTTTTACAGCTATGGCAGCTCCCAAACTTGCAGTACCAAAAATATTATGTCCACAACCGTGTCCCGGAGCTCCTGTATTAATCGGACTCTTTTCTGGTGTAGTATTCTGAGATAAACCAGGTAAGGCATCAAACTCTCCTAAAATTCCGATGATTGGACTTCCGGACCCATAACTTGCTACAAAAGCTGTGGGCATTCCTGCAACCCCTCGTTCCACTTTAAATCCGTTTTTTTCTGCATAATCTGCCAGAACTTTAGAAGAAGTATTTTCATTAAAAGCAGTTTCTGCTGCAGCCCATATTTGATCACTCACATCGATGAGTTCGGATCTGTGTTTTTCTACAGATGCAATTACTGCTTTTTTGTTTTTTGATATTCTCTGCGCATTTACGTTTAATGTGCTAAGCACAAAAATCAGGCACATTAATTTCAAAGAAGTTTTTATCATAATAAGATATTTGATAGTTAGTAATTCTCAATCCTATAATTGTATTGCGATTTAAAACTTAGGTATGGTTTTAGTTTGATTGTCAAAATTAGTTTTAAGTGGTCCAGAGTGTTTTGGTATGTTCGGCACTTTGTGTGATTAGTTCTGTTAATACATTCATGTCAATATCTGAAAGCTTGTTAATATATAAACATCCTTTCCCGGTTTTATGCTTTCCAAGTCTTTCCATAAGTTGCTCATATCTTTTAAATCCGGGCATAATATAAATGGTTAAACTTTGTTTTCTGGGAGAAAACCCAACCTGGAACCAATCTCCTTCACGACCGCTCTTGTATTTATAATGGATTTTTCCAAACCCGATTAAACTCGGTCCCCATAAAACAGGACCAACTCCGGTAATTTTTTCCATTAAGTCCAAAATAACAAAGCTGTCTTTACGCCTGGTTTCATTTTCAACAGCATTTAAAAAATCAATAACAGAGCCTTCTGTTGGTTTAGTTTTATTCTGAGACATGAGCTATAAAATAATCTACCAGACAAGATAAGGTTTTTTCAGTTGATAGAAAAGTTACTTTTTGTCATATATTCTAATAAAAAAAGAGTGCATTTGCACTCTTTTCTGATGACTAATTAACCTGGAATTTATAATATACTATCCCATAGTATAGAAAAATTGCTCACTAACAATTTTTCCATCATTTACTTCATAAACACATACTTCTTCCATTTGTTGACGACCACTGTCTTTAAAAGTGACATCAAAATTCATACTGCATGTGAAATGATTCCCTGCCACTATCGGATTTGAAATTTCTCCGCTATGAAATTCCTGAACGTTTTCGAACCATTCTATGCTTTTCCTGGTAACTGCTTCTTTCCCTGAAGCTATTTCATTAGGAAATCCGGGCATTTCTCTGCTTATTACATCATTTGAATATAACTCTTCGAGGGCTTCCATATTTTTCCCTTCTCTGCAAAGTGATACTAATCGGTTTGCTACATCTTGTGTTTTCATTGTTTTTTGATTATTGTTTATAAACAACAAGTTATAAAAAACAATGTATGAAGATGATTAAAGAAACGTTAATTTAAGGCTTCTTTATAGGCGTTTAGACACCTTTCTCTTGCTGCCTTATGTTCCACAATGGGTAGTGGATAAGTAAGCTCATTCAAATCGGTTACCCATTGGTTGATATACTTCAAATCCTTATCAAATTTTGTAATTTGTGTAGTAGGATTAAAAATTCTAAAATAGGGTGCAGCATCAACTCCACATCCGGCTACCCATTGCCAGTTTCCTACATTACTGGCCATTTCATAATCGAGTAACTTTTCTGCAAAGTATGCTTCTCCCCATCTCCAGTCAATGAGTAAATGCTTACATAGAAAACTTCCAACCAGCATTCTCACCCTGTTGTGCATGAAACCTGTTTTGTTAAGTTGTCGCATCCCTGCATCAACTAAAGGATACCCTGTTTTTCCCTCACACCATTTTTTAAAATCTTCTTCATTATTTCTCCATACAATGCGATCGTATTTTTCTTTAAAACTTTTGGTAACTGTATGCGGAAAATGCCATAAAATTTGCATGAAGAATTCCCGCCAGATTAATTCATTCCAAAAAGTTTCATTTTCTTCTTTTACAGCTTTCTTTATTATTAACCTGGGACTCACTGTGCCAAAACGTAAATGTAAGCTTAAAAGAGAGGTTCCTTTAATGGCAGGGTAGTTTCTGGTGACTTCGTATTCCTGAATAATTTTAGGAGAGTCATCATACTCAGGGGCTTTAATCGTGGCATTAATAAAACCCAAATCGTGTAATGAAACATTAGGAAGGTCAATATCTGAAATGAAATTTCCGATATTGTCAACTTTTGGGATGCTATTTAAAGATAAACGTCTATACGTTTCTTTCCATTTACGCATATAAGGTGTGTATACTACATATGGATTACCATCTGCTTTTACGATTTCATTTCTTTCGAAAATTACCTGATCTTTAAAAGTCTTAAAAAGAATATTTTTTTCTCTTAAAAAATCATATATTTCTTTATCGCGTTTTATGGCATAAGGCTCATAATCGTGATTAGTATAAACGGCAGTTATCTTATAAGACTTTATTAAATCTTTATAAATATCCAAAGGATTTCCATGAAAGAGGGCTACAGAAGCTTTGTACTTATTATTTAATTCTTGCCTTAAATTTTGAAGTGTATTATAAATAAAGTTTACTCTTGGATCATCTTTTGGAAGTTTATGTAGAATATTATTATCGAAAATGAAAATTGGTAAAACAGATTTTCCTTGTGCTAATGCTTTGGATAACCCAACATTATCAAGAAGACGTAAATCTCGACGGAACCAAAAGATAATATATTCTTTTTCAGACATTTCTGTTGAAATCAATTTTAGTTAGTAGTGTAAACTCCAAAGAGTTCTTTAAGTTTCTCTTCTCTGTAATTAAAAATTTCTTCAAGTTTTTTCTTTACAAATAATGCATGCATTATTCTTCCTAAGAACCCTAGAGGTAATTTATAATCCACAATGTCTTCCATTTCTACTCCGTTTGGAATTTCTTTAATAAAATGTTTATGATGCCAAAGACTGTATGGTCCAAAACGTTGTTCATCTACAAAATAATTCTTGTCTACTACATGTGTGATTTCTGTAACCCAGGTAACTTTAAAGCCTTTGATTGGAGTTACTTTATATTGAATCACCTGGCCTGGGAACATAGGACGATCTGCTCCTGAGAGTACCTGGAAATTCATTGAATCCGGAGTGATTACTTTTAAATTTTTAGGATCGGATAAAAATTCCCATGCCTCATTTATTGAGATAGGGAGTTTTTGTTTAACGTGAAGTTGAAAGAGTTTCAAGGTTTAGCTATTTTTTGAAAAAACAAAATTTGTTTAATAAAAATACAAAAAGTATAAACAATATGAGTTATTTCTCAAAGAAACTGAAAACACTTCCTCCGTATTTTTTTAAAAAGCTAAAGTTTGATAAGTGACTCAGATCGGTATGTTTTGAATGTTCAATGATTAAAAATCCGTTTTCGGCTAACAAATCATTTTTTAAAACGAGTTGGTATACGGATTCAAATTGCTCCTGAACCATTGCGTAAGGCGGATCGGCAAAGATTATAGTAAACTGCGTTTTGGAATTTTCAAGAAACTTAAATATATCGCTTTTAATGACATGGATTGGAAATTCAAGTTCTTCAGCAATTTTATTTATGTATTTAACGCATCCGAAATCTTTATCAATAGCAGTGATATTTTCGCAACCCCTGGAAGCAAATTCATAACTAATACTACCGGTGCCTGCAAAAAGATCCAATACGTCAATATCATCAAAATGATAATAGTTATTCAAAATATTAAATAATGCCTCTTTAGCGAAATCGGTAGTTGGCCTTACGGGTAACTTTTTTGGTGCGACTAGTTTTTTGCCTTTATATTTTCCGGAAATAATTCGCATTAAAATGAATTTTGAAGTATAAACTGAGAAAAATTCTGAATGTTTTTCCCTTCCAGAACTTCATAATTTTTAAAAGTATCGGCAATTTGGACATTTCTTATGTAATTATAAGTAACCTGGTAAATAGCATCTTCTTCATGTATATCTCCTATAAAATAAAGTTGAAATACTTCTGGGTTTAAATCCAATTGTTCTACAGAGAACAAGATATAATAGATGAAATCTTCTTTAGTAAAATATTCGAAGGTATTGTAAAAAACTAACTTTTTATTTTGAATAACTACAATCTCAAAATGCGTTTTTTCAACATGCACATACATGATAGGATCTTCATTTTTACCAGAGGAGTGGAGTAGGGTTTCTACCAAAATACTCGAATAGTGCTTATAATCAAATGCGCCAAAAAGATCGAAGAAAAAATTGTTGATATTAATAAACGGAACGTAAACATTTACAAGATCACTATTGCCTATCTCATCGTGAGTTAAATAATCGTTTTTAAGAATTTTTACGTTGAATTTCAGGTAATCAGATAAATGATCTTCACTAAATAATGATTTAGGAATAAATGAAGAAAGCTCATTCACATAAATCACATTTATTTTTCTGGTATTTTTAAAGGAAGAAGTATCATCAAATAGACCTTCAATGTGTGGTAATAATTGTTCAGGACTATTAACATCGTCAAATTGAAAATGCTGAATGGTTTCAATGACAGTATTAAACCTGTCTAAAACACAAAAAGAAAGTCCATTCAAGCTTACCTGAATGGACAATTCTTTATTTGTTAAATCTTGTATACTAATTTTTCTTTTTAGTGTCATACAGAGGTGGCCAATTTCCGTTGGTACTCACATCGCTTAATGAACCTAAAATAATATCTGTTCCGTTAACTTCATCAACAGAAATCTGCTCATTTTCCTGTGCGAGTAAATCTTTAGGCTGATCCCATAAAATAAGATCTTTTCTGATTTTAGCTATAAAAACAGCAGCTTTATATCCATTTTTATCTAAAATATCTGCTTGTAGATCAATTTTCTCATTGTTTTGAGCAAATGGGATAATTGCCATATTCTTATATCTGTCTGAACTACCAAATAAAGAATCTTTAACAGATTTGAATCCTAAAGTATCTATAATTTTTACTTCTTTTAATTCGTCAATTTTATATACCTGACTATATTCTAAGTATGAAGAATCTCTTTGCTGAGTAATTACAAACTGTGCAGTATCTACAAATTTGATCAGACTTTCAAAATCATCTGCAAACTTACCTGTAACAGATCTATGTGCTTCCTGAGCGTCTCTAACATCTTTTAATTGCTCAATTGCTACTGCGTAACGCTCTTTTTTTATTTTATCGAATTTTATAGGAAGGTTAATCGATTGGAAAATCTGGTATCCAAAGAATATTGCTAATCCCCAAAAAACAAGAATAATTATTGGCTTTGCTTTACGAGGTAAATATTTATTGATAATAAAAACAAAAAGTACTGTTAATATTATAGCTACTACTAAAATTACTGCTGTTAACATTATATACTATTAATGGTTAATTAATGACGGTTAGCAAATCTACAATTTTTTTTTAATCAAGAAAGTATTTTGCCTTAAAAAACATTGTTAACTTTGAACGAGAAAAGGACTTCATGGACGCAGCAGCTTTTTATAAATTACTTTTAGAAAAATTTCCGCATCAGCCTACTACTAAGCAAGATATTGTGTTACAGCAACTTTCTTCTTTCTTATTTAATAAAGAAAGTGACTTACTTTTTTTGTTAAAAGGATATGCAGGAACAGGAAAAACAACAATTATTGGTGCATTAGTTAATAATTTATGGAATGCTATGTTAACTTCTGTTTTATTGGCACCTACAGGAAGAGCAGCTAAAGTAATAACCAACTATTCCGGGCAAACTGCACTTACTATTCACAAGAGCATTTATATGCCACGTAAACAAAAAAACGGAGGCGTTCGTTTTGTATTGCAGCCTAATAAATTTAAGAATACTGTTTTTATCGTAGACGAAGCTTCCATGATTTCTGATGCTCAGAGTGATTCCAAGCTTTTTGAAAACGGATCGCTTTTAGATGATTTGATGCTGTATGTATATTCAGGGCATAACTGTAAACTATTATTAATAGGGGATACTGCTCAATTACCTCCGGTTAATTTAGACGTAAGTCCGGCTTTAAACGAAGATAATCTTAGTTTGACTTACAATAAAAATGTAACTAAAATTGAATTGGACGAAGTAGTCAGGCAGGCAGGAGATTCCGGAATACTTTTAAATGCAACAAACTTAAGAGAACAGCTGTTTTCTGGGTTTTATGAAGATTATAAGTTTCACATAAAAGGATATTCAGATATTGTGAGGTTGATAGATGGTCATGAAATTCAGGATGCTATCAATGAATCTTATTCTGAAGATGGAAAAGAAGAAACTGCTATCATAGTAAGATCAAACAAAAGAGCAAATCAGTACAACCAGCAAATCAGAGGAAAAATCCTTTTTCACGATAATGAGTTAACATCGGGAGATTATTTAATGGTTGTACGTAATAATTATTTCTGGCTCAAAACTTCATCGGAAGCAGGCTTTATAGCCAATGGAGATATTATTGAAGTCCTGGAAATCTATGCGATTAAAGAGTTGTACGGATTTCGTTTTGCAGAGGTCAAAGTGAGAATGGTAGATTATCCTAATCAAAAACCTTTTGAAACAGTATTACTATTAGATACTATAGAAGCTAATACTCCTGCATTGCCTTATGAAGATTCTAATCGCCTTTACCAGGAAGTAATGAAAGATTATGAAGATGAAACCTCTAAGTATAAAAAGTTTTTAAAAGTTAAGAATAACAAATATTTTAATGCACTTCAGGTAAAGTTTTCTTATGCAATTACCTGCCATAAGTCACAAGGAGGACAATGGGCCAATGTTTTTATAGAACAGCCTTATGCACCAAACGGAATAGATAAGGAGTATTTAAGATGGTTATATACGGCTGTGACAAGAGCTCAGAAAAGGTTATATTTAATTGGTTTTAAAAATGATTTTTTTGAAGAAAACTAAAACTGTATTAATTGTAAAGAATTTGAAATGACATCTGAAACTATTATTAGTATTTTCCTGGGAATTGGGTTAGCTACATCTGTAGGTTTTCGGGTATTTCTGCCTCTTTTTGCATTGAGTCTGGCAGCGTATTTCAATTTGTGGGAACTCAATGAAAGTTGGCAATGGATTGGAAGTTTAGGGGCATTAATCACATTAGGGGTGGCTACGATTGTAGAAATATTTGCTTATTATATTCCGTGGGTAGATAATTTACTGGATAGTATGGCTTTACCATTGGCTACAGTTGCCGGAACTGCTGTAATGGTATCTACAATTGCAGATTTAAGTCCGATGATTACCTGGACGTTAGCAATTATAGCAGGTGGAGGAACAGCAACAGCAATTAAAGGAGCTTCGGCTACTACACGTTTAGGATCTACCGCTACTACAGGAGGATTGGCAAACCCGATTGTATCATCAGTAGAAACCGGAACAGCAGTAGTGGTATCTACCGCTTCTGTAATGGCGCCCATTTTAGGGATAATTTTAGTAATTATTATTCTCTCCATGGTTTTCTTATTTTACCGAAAGATCAGGCCCAGGAAGAAATAAGATAATTTTTATCGTAGTTAATCAATTTATAAAATGACTAATTAAATATTTTAATGAAAATTATATCGATGATTCCAGCGCGTTACAAAGCGTCTCGTTTTCCCGGGAAATTAATGCAGGAGCTTGGTGGGCAAACAGTGATCTTAAAAACGTATGAAGCGGCAAAGAATACAGGTTTATTTGATGAAGTATATGTTGTAACTGACAGTAATATCATTTATGACGAAATTACGGATCACGGAGGAAAAGCTATTATGAGTATAGCAGAACACGAATGTGGGAGTGACAGGATAGCAGAAGCTGTAGCTCAAATGGATGTTGATATTGTAGTCAATGTTCAGGGAGATGAACCTTTTATTGATAAAAAGAGTTTAGAAAATGTTATTGAAGTCTTTAAAGATGATGCAGATCAGAAAATCGATTTGGCTTCTTTGATGATCCCTATGGATGATATTGATGAGATTAATAATCCTAATGCAGTTAAAGTAATTGTAGATCATCAGAACTTTGCTTTGTATTTTTCTCGTTCTCCTATTCCTTATAAAAGAGATTTGGAAGTAAAAACACCATACTTTAAACACAAAGGAATTTATGCGTTTAGAAAGCAGGCATTGATAGATTTTCACAGGTTACCAATGCTTCCTCTGGAAGCTTCCGAGAAGATTGAAGCCATTAGGTATCTGGAATATGGAAAAAAGATTAAAATGGTAGAAACAAATGCTTCAGGAATTGGAATAGATACTCCTGAAGATTTAATAAAAGCGAAAGATTTTTTACGTAATGGATAAAAGTAAAATTAAGGTTATAGGGTTTGATGCAGATGATACCTTGTGGGTAAATGAAACCTATTTTAGAGAAGCAGAACATAAGTTTGCTCAATTATTATCATCTTACGAAACTGAAAATAAAATAGACCAGGAGCTCTTTAAGATGGAAATGAAAAACCTTGACGTTTATGGATATGGTGTAAAAGGATTTATGTTATCAATGATTGAATCTGCTATAGATTTATCTAATGGTAAAATACCCAGTACTGTTATTTCTGAAATTATTGCCCTTGGTAAAGAAATGATAGAGAGACCTGTAGAGCTTCTAGATCATGTTGAGATGGTTCTAGAAGAATTGAGTAAAAAATATAGATTGATAGTATTAACCAAAGGAGATCTTTTAGACCAGGAACGAAAAGTAGAAAAATCGGGATTATCCACTTATTTTCATCATATTGAGGTTTTAAGTGATAAAAAAGAAAATAATTACCTGAGTTTATTAGAACATTTGGAAATTCCTGTTTCAGAATTTGTAATGATAGGGAATTCATTAAAATCAGATGTTTTGCCAATTATAAATATTGGAGCCCAAGCCATGCATGTACCTTTTCATACTACCTGGGCACATGAAGAAGTATCTCCGCAAGAAGATAATGGTAATTACATTACTGTAAATTCTATAAAAGGAGTATTGGATTATTTATAAGATGAATGTCTTAAAAGAAAAAGAATGAAGCAATTAGCAAAATTTATATATTTTAAACTGATGGGGTGGACGCTTAAAGGAGGTTTTCCCGATTTGAAGAAATATGTAATTATGGTAGTGCCTCATACCAGTTGGCATGATTTCTACATGGGAGCACTACTCAGAAAGATTTCAGGAATTACTATAAATTATGTAGCAAAGAAAGAATTGTTTAAATGGCCTTATGGATGGTATTTTAGATGGATGGGAGGAGCTCCTCTGGACAGGACATCCGGGCAAAATAAAGTACAAACCATAGCTTCTATATTTAGCAAATATGAAGAGTTTAGATTGGCATTGGCCCCGGAAGGAACCCGAAAAAAGGTAGATGAATGGAAAACCGGATTTTATTACATAGCCAAAGAAGCAGGAGTACCTATAGTTATGGTTGCATTTGATTATGGTAAAAAAGAAATGAAAATTGCAAAACCATTCTTCCCCACAAATGATATTGAGGCCGATTTCAAAGAGATGAAAAAATTCTTTGTAGGAGTGATTGGTAAAATACCAGAATATACTTAAGTCTTATTCTTTATGATTTCTTTTTTAGGCTCTTCTTTCTTTTGAGTATTTCCTGGAAATGTTAGTGTGGTACTTGAATAAGAGACTCCAAAAGTGAGATTTGCATAATATACCTGGGAAATAGCATCTTCTACCTGGTGATTTGTCAACTCCTTTAATGGATGTGTGAAAACAGACCATAAAATTTCATCAGATATCGCATACTTTACATCTAATGCAGTATGAAAATTAGCAACTAACGAATTTAATATTTGTTCTTCCTCTAATTTTTCGCGTTCAACTATTGGAGAAATAATTCGCATTCTATTTGCATTTTCATCAGTAATACAAATAATAAGACGATCTTTATATAGAAACTGCCAGGTAGATGTCCCGTTTGTTTGTATACTGTCACTCACACTTGAAATGATCTCTCCAATACGGGCAGAAGTCATATCTTGTGCATTAACATTGATTGAAACGAGTAGAATAATTAGAAGGAGAAAAAGCTTTTTCATATTGTTTTTGTCAGATGGAATTTACGTGGTAAATATTTTCAAATAAAAATTCTTAACCATATTTATTCCATACGTTTTGTTTAAGTAGTAGTCGGAAGAACTCGACTTTTCTTAACAAGTTATATAAAAAAGTGTACAAGTCCAATTTTAAAGATTAGTATTTAATGCTTATAACTCTTTAAACATTCCTAAGAATATCTAAAGAGTTACATAATGTTAATTGAGATGCTTAGCTTTTGAGAAACTCTTTTTTAACTAATTCTATCTCTTTTGGTGTTCCATTATTTGATATTTCAATGGAGAGCTTGTCAAAATTATTAAACAATGCATATTCATGTTTTTTCCAAAATTCGCATAATTCATCTTTATTGAATTTGCTAACGTCAATATTGTTTATTTTTAAAAGTTTAGTTCCAAGAGTTAATTCGTTGTTGTTACTTAATACTCTTGTGATATTGATGGTATTTGTTTTATAATTTGGGCCAAATGCAATTTCAAATTTCCTAAAAAAATCTTCTTTCATTTTTTTGACTGGTGCCAAATAGATTTTTTTAGTGTTCCAGTCTATAGTAAACAAATAATGCTCAAGAAACCTATTTCCAATTAATGGAATCTTGGTTCGTCTAAAATTGACAATTTGATTTTGAAAGTTGATAGTGTTTAATGAAATATTTTTAATGGAAGAGTAATATGTAGTATCTATGTTTTTACTAAAAGCACTGAAACCTATGTTATAAGATTCTAAATAATCAAAGTTTTCTTGATTCTTAATTTTTTTGAATGTTTCAAGATTACTCTTTATAAAACCATTATAACCTGTATCCAATAAATAATTAAGAGACTCATTGTTGAGTTTAACTTCTAATTTCATTTGGTTAAAATCTAACCCAACTGTATTTATACTGTAGTCGTTTGTATTTGGTATTAAAGACTCTAAATGATCTGAAAATACAATTGTTTTATTTTTATAATCAATTTGCCATTTGGCTTTTCTAATCAAATTTGAACCAATAACGCCATGAATTTCTTTGCACCCTAACGATTCAGAAATGGCAGACAAGTCTGTTATTTGAGCCCCGATGTTTTCAAATTCTATATTTCCAATATTTATTTTTTTTACAGTGATTAGTTCTGTATTACGTGATCCATCATTTGCATCTTTAAGACGAGCTGAAAAATCTTTATAATCGGCTACTATTTCCCCTGCGACATCATCATCTATGGCTGTTAGAACGTTTCCGGTATCATATATAAACTGATAATCTTTTTCATTGATTGTTAAGGAAACAAAGATGAATTTTTGATAATAATCAAATGTGATTTCTTCTTTATAGTTTTGTGTAACTACATTACCTTGAGAAATTGTAGTTGCAACGGCTTTTTTAACCGTATTACAACTTATAATCAAGATTGAAATTAACATTACGCCTAAAAATTTTTGATTCATAAGTTTAATTTTTTTGAGATTATTTTTAAGCAAACCTAGATAAGAAACAGGTAGATAAACAAGAAAAGATGAACTGTTTTCCTTGAAAGTATAGAAAATAAAGACATGTTAAAATATTGATTGTTAATGATTTAAAATTAAACGGTTTATATTGACCTTTTGAAGGACTATTTGAATATTTTTGCTTAAAATTTATGAACTCAATGCGTATTTTTAATACTATGAAGTGCTTTAAAAATGTTCTAAAAGCAGTATTCCTATTAGTGATTACTTCACTTACCGCGCAACAATTACAAGTAGCAGATTCATTACTTAAAAAAGATTATAAAGTATTAGATTCTCTCTATTATGTTCATGAGTATACAGAAAAGGGAAAACTATATATTATTGCTTATTTAGAAAAAGCAAAATTGGAAGACGATATAGAAAAAACTTTGATAGGATATCATCTGCTGGCCGATTTTTACGATAATGATTACGAATTAGGAACTCAATATATTGATAGTGCTATAACACTAGCCTCTAAGACAAGTTTTAAAAACAAATCATATCCTGCTGCATTATACGGAAGAAAAGCTACGATAGAACGTTTTGGAGGGAATTTTCAAAACGCATTATATTACCTGTTAAAAAATTTGGAGTTGGCTAATCTTGACCCAAATGGTTTACAAATGACCTACTTTAACCATAATATAGGTTTAATCAAGAGAGATTATGGCGATTTTGAAGGGGCTAAGTCTATTTTTAAAAAGAACTTAAAGTTTGATCGGAATTATTTAAAAGAAAACCCTGAAGATGATAGAGGTTTTTTTGATTCTTCTATTTTGTCTTTACACGAATTGGTCAGAACATACCGGCTTAATAAAGAAATAGATTCTGCCAAAATATTGAATGATGAAGGATTAAGTACAGGGGTTAATAGTATCTTTGGATACCTTCTTATTCTCAACGATGGGATATTAGATTATTACAGTAACGATTTTAGAAACAGTATTGAAAAAATCACATCGGTTTTACCCAGGGTAAGTAATGTAAAAAATAGAGACGAGTTTGAAGTTTACAACTTAATTGATGCCTATTTTTATTTGGGTAAATCTTATGAAGGTTTAAATGATCAGGAACAAAAATTATTCTATTATGAAAAAATAGATTCGTTGACTGAAATTTCTAATTACCTCATTCCGGAAACGAAACAAACGTATTTAGAATTAGCCGAGCATTACAAACAACTGAATGACAGTGAAAAACAATTAAAATATCTGGATAAACTGTTTTATATAGATAGTATTTTAGATACAAATTATAAATATGTAAATGATAAATTAGAAACCGATTATGATATTCCTAACTTGATTAGAGATAAAGAAATATTAATCGATACCCTTAAAGACGAGAATGTAAAAACGGCCAGAACAAGATTATTAGTTACAATACTCTTATCTGTGAGCCTCTTCGGGTTGTTTTTTTTCTATTACAGGCAGAAACGATATCGAAAAAAGTTTGAGTTATTATTAGCTAAGGGTAATGAAAAAGAACAAGAAGAAAATCTAAATTTAGAGAAGAAACAGATTGCCGATGTTTCTGAAGCTACCGTAGCTCATCTTATAGCATCTCTTCAGAAATTTGAAGACAATGAGAGATTTTTAAAAACTAATCTTAGTTTAGATAAACTGGCAAAAAGTTTTAAAACTAATTCCAAATACCTATCTATTGTTATAAATCATATAAAACATAAGAATGTAAGTCAGTACATTAATGATTTACGTATTGATTATGTGATTAGAAAACTAAAACAGGATTCAAAATTTAGAAAATTTACGATTAAAGCAATAGCAAACGAAATAGGTTTTAATACTGACCAGGCTTTTTCTAAAGCATTTTATAAAAAAACAGGAATTTCTCCATCTTATTTTATTAAAGAATTGGAAAAAACGAGTTCTCTAAAAAAGAAATGATTCATTAAAATGAATTTGTTTTTAATCACAAAGTTTATTTTTTACATGCAATTAACGTATTATGAAACTTACATAGTTAATTTTATTCAGTAATCTAAAAAACTGATTTTCTTAATAAATCATATAAAAAGTGTGAAACTTTAATCGTGTGAATTAAATGTTTATGTGTTAGCCATAAGCTATTTACGTGAATAATATCCTTTTATTCATGTCAAAGTTAACCTTATCTTAAATTTTAAATATAAACAATGATTCTTCTTAATTTTGTATTAAAATTCATATAATGCATAAAGCTATTCTTACTTTTAGGTAATATTAATTTTAAACTATAATCATGAAAAAGCAAAGTTTTAAAAATCTGAAATTGAACAAGAAACTTATAAGTAAGTTAGATGTAAACAGTGTTGTTGGAGGGACAGGAGTATCTGGTGCTTGTACTTCAAGTCTAATACCTCTTCAATGTGTTTTTGCATGTGCGACTCAAGAAACTGTATGTGCTTCATTAGAATGTTAGTTAGGTAAAACAATAAATAAAAAGAGTATGTTCTTAAGAGTATACTCTTTTTTATTTATAATATATTCAAGTTTTTATTCCTACATAGTATGATATCATTCTGTGTATCATTATCTTCTTTGATCATTTCCAATAGCCCTTACTTTTCATTTTTATAAGCTATACTTTATCAAATTCAGATAATATCCTAAATATGGCATAGAAATTGAATGTTTTTGATTGCTATATTAAATGAAACATAAAGTAAACATAATGTCCCTAAAAAGAAACATTAGTATAGTAGAAAATAGAAGCGATTTTATAAGGTGATAAAGTCGCTTTTTCTTTTGAGGATATAAATTACTTTTTATTATTCTTGCATGGTATGGTACACATTCTGTACATCTAAATTATATAATCAATAATCTGTTTATCAATAATTTAAAAAATTATTTATTTTAATTAGTTCGATATTAGTTCGATTTGATTATGACTTTTATATTGAGTTGAATAATTTATCGACGTCAGAATAAGTATATTTATTAGGAATCTTTTTGGGTATAATAGATTCAGGATCAATATTAAAATTGCCATCAAGAATATCAGAAACTAATGATTCGATTTCATGAATAGTTTTATTATACATAGCACCACGGGCACCATCAAATAAACAATTTATAGCTCCTAAAGCTTGTCCATAATTTAATGCTTTTTCGATCTGTTCTTTAGATTGATTTACTAAAATTCCATTTAAACAAAGCTTTTTAATAATACCAGAAGAGCACCAGTCACCTGCTCCAGCAGTATCAATGGGATTAGAGACAAGAAAGGGAGGTAACTTAATCCATTCATCAGATTTAAATCTATAATTTATACCATTTGCTCCCAATGTTTCAATCTCTAGAATAGAATTGTTTTTTGGAAATAATTCTTTATAATTTTTAATCCTATCACTTGAAAACTTAATTATATCTGAAACAGATATAGCTTCTTTAAATTGTTTTGAAGTATTATATGAAGAGGGCTCAAAGTATACTAATCCTCCTTTTTCTTTAGATATTTTTGCTAAATCAATAGAACTTCTACTGACTCTATCAAAATAGTAAACATTAGATTTTGGTAAATTTCTTTCAACTTGTTTAACGTCTTTTGATAAAAATGGACGATAACTTGGAAGCCATTTACCATTGTTAGGATTTTTAAACTCAAACTTATGTTTAGGGTTTCCTAGTTTATCTTTTAAAATTCTGTGAATTATAATAGGTGTACTACCGTTATCTTCCTTAAAAATTAAATCAATATTAACATTCCACTTCTTAATATCTTCCAACAATAGATCCGTAACTTTATTATCTGCTAAACGTGAAATAGGATATGTATTAAAACCTAAAAAAGATAAAATTGTTAGAACATTACCGAAAGACCCTCCGGCTTGAAATTTTGGGGGGGTATTCTTACTTCCATTCAGAATAACATCTAAAGTTAAAAAACCTGTTCCTGTTATATTTGATAAGTTACTCAATTACAGATATTTGTATTTATTTTTGATATGGATTTCCTGTCAACCAAGTTACAAAAAGTTCGCTATTTTTTTTCATTTTTTTAATCTTATCTTGATCTAGAATATTATAACCTCCAGAATTCACATTCATAATACCCACAAAGTCTTGATTTTCATATGCAACTAATAAACTTCCAATTGATAATAATTTACTAGAAAATGTAGATATTGCTATTTTACAACCATTTATTATATCTAATGATTCTTTGTAATTATTTATAGCCTTACTTAGTTCAATATATGCTTGAAAAGGATCTCTTTCTGTTATATACATTATATTTTGAGATTCTATATCTAAAGAATCAAACAATAATTCATGATATTCTATTAATAGAGAGTCAGATCTTCTTGGATTTTTAGACGGGAATGGTAGAACAGGACATATTTCATATAACCTGTTCTTATCTTCTGTAATTTTATCAGCTCCTTTTCTTATATGAGTATCCTTTTTCTCTCCTAAAACAGGAAACCATATTAAAGGTTTTTCTTTTTCGGATTCAAGTTCTATTTCTCCACCAAATCCATGTAAATATGCTAAATCGTCTTCAATGGCACTTTCTTGGATTAACTCATCAATTTTTACATTTTCTGCTACTGTTACAAACAAGTTATGTACGCTTTGCGGTTTGGAATCGATAAGAGCTAATATTTTACCAATTAATGAGAAATAAATCCCTCTAGGTAAGGAGCTTATGTCAACAATAATATCGCTATACTTTTCTATATCTAAATAATCTTTGAAAATATCAGAAGCTTTTTTATCACCTACAACTCGTCTTCCTTTTCCGGTCTTACTCCATATATTTATCTTTTTTGAAATCAAATCTTCTTCATTAATCAATTGATTAAATTCTAGCATATTTTCATCAATAAATTTTTGATATTTATGAGAAGAAGAGTTCTTACCCTCATCAAATTCAATTATAAGACAATTCATATTTAAATTGGGGCAGCTATCAACTAATCTTGATAAAGCTATATTCATTCTAACATCAAAACCTTTACCTAATACAAATAGAAGTTTATGCTCTTTATTAGAAAAATGTTCTTTCCAAAAATTATTAATTGCTTCATCATTAAACATTATATGTGGCCCCCACCTTAGTTCTCTCATTATTTAATCCATTTTATTAATTCATCTGGTGTTTTATGCCTAAAACCACCATAAGTTAATGGTAATCCAAAAAGAACACATAACCATCTATTCATATAATAAACGTCCCATATTTGCCCCTTTTTTCCTTGACTCACAGAATGCTTTTCAAGTAAATTATATGCTACGCAAGTAGAGATTACATTTACTAAGGATTCATAAATTGAATTGTTAATCCATAATTCTTCATAAAACATTCCTTTTTTATTAGGTTTAATTGCAAAGCCGTTAACTCCGGGAGCATATGGAGCATTTGGCTTAAATGTTTGCTTTTTAGAAAATTCACCAAAAGATTTTAAAAAACTTTGTATCTCAATAGCATATGGGACTTCAGTATCTATCTTTTTCCATTTTTTATCTACTATATTCTTGATAATATTATCCTGTTTGGAATCTGATAATATAATTTCATCACCTCTTATTTTATTAGAAATCATTTCCTCAAACATCTCTGCGCTAAATGAGAGAAATTGTTCGATATTGAATGAAGATAGTTTAGCAAGCGTTTTAAAACTATAATAGTATGGTATTTCATATTTAATAGACATAAATAAATTCGCAGCATTGGTAACAGTAGAATCCTTTTTTTTATGAAATTCTTCCAAAGACATGGGGAAATCAAAACTTAACTGTGACTTACCCATATTCCTATAAATTAATATTTCTACTTCTTTCATAAGTAAGGCTGTCTCTAAGTCACTGCCTTTAAATTCTTGGGCATGCTTAATCCAATCATCAAATTTATTAGTGAATTTAGATGATTCTAATAGATCCCTCTCTGTTTCTTCTAAAACTATTTTAAGTTTGTTTGTTGCATTCACTTCATTTAAATTCTCTGTTAAATATTCTTGAAATGATGTAACTTCTTCAGTAGATATTGCTGCTCTTTTATCAGAGATATTTTGCAAAATTTTACTTAGTTTCGACGGATATTTCTTCCAAAAATTTTCAAGATTTAAAATTTCAAAATCTCTATCTTTGAATGAACCTATATGATCTTTAGCATCTAAAGCCTCTAACCTTTCTGAAATCCAAATATTATAATCCTCTCTCTTTTCAAAAATATATTGTTTAAATAATGCCCTTTGGATAGGGGATAGCTTATGAGCATCATCGAACATAAACAATATCTTTGAACAGAATGTTTTACCTTTAAAGATTAAATTCTCAGGACGGAGTACTAACAAAGAAATTAGCTCATCATGCCCTTCTATTATAATATCATTAATAGGTAAAAAGCTATCAACTAATCTATAAATTTGTTTCTCTATATTCGATGCCCAATCATATAAATTTTTAGCACTACATGGGACTTTAATAGACTTAAAAAAGTTGTCCTCGTTGTTATATTGAAAATCTATCTCTTGTAAATCTTCTGGATATCTTAATCCATTTAATTTACAGGCTGAACGTAATGTAGCGAGAGTAATTCTCGAATTAAGTAATGAAAAGAAAAGTCGTTTTTTCTTTGCGTCTGAAACCTCTAATTCTTCTAAAACTTGATAGTTTCTTGTACATTGTAATGAAACCCCTAATAACTCTATTTGATTATTATTTATAACATCAATTTTTTTTAACGAATTAAAAACAGTTTTGTATTCTAATGATGATTTATTATTAAGCAGGGTCATTAGGGATGCTGGTTCGAAAACTCTTAAAAGCGAAGTCTTTCCTCCCCCTGGAGAACTATGAATGAGTAAAATATTCTCCCATAATTCCCCTGACTGATGTTTATTATGTAAAGCTTCTAATACATGAGGACTAAAAAGGCGTAAAAAACCAATTTCAGATTCTATCTTCTCCGAAGCTCTTAACTTAAATGGATTTCTGAACTTATTACTCATGCTTAGCTATGCCTTGTTATTCTTGGGAAAATTCCAATAAAATTTTTCTGTTCAGAAGTCCACCATAATAGTGGCAAAGAATTATTAGGAGTATTATGACTCAAAATTATTGGTAGGCAACATTCATTATACCCTAAATAATATTTATCATATTTTGCTTTTCTAAAATGTCTATCAATTATAGAACTGTCTATATATTTCTCTGATAATTTAATAAAATTCTCTTCATTCTTTAGAATATCATTTTTTATAGAAGGTTCTATTAGTTGCAATACATGTATCTTAAAACTAAGGTTAGAGTATTTACCATCTGACAAAGCTTCTTTTCGTAATGTATCTATTTTATTTTTTGCTTCTGTAGTAGCGATATAAAATACTAAATGTATATCGAGTTTTTTCTTTGTATCAATAAGGTTGGATAAAGGTTCTTCTGAATCGAAAAAAGCTTTTATAGTCTTATATATTTTACCACCCCATTTACCATTTTCATTTCTAAAATAGCTAGTACCGCTTGCTGTAAAATCATCAACCAAAAATACGGTATCGAATTTCCCTTTCTCTCCAGTATTTTTAAGTTCTTTTATCATATCTCCTACTTTGGTATTATTTACTTCATAAGTAGGAATAACCTGTTCGTTATTAAGTTTACTACTTCTTCTTAATTGATCAATTTTAGCACCATCACTAAGACCAATAAATAGACTTCTTCTCAATATTTTTGTATAATGATCGCTAAGGATTACTTTCGTAATATAGGTTTTGTCAATTTGTGAAATATTAGCTGTTTTATCTACTAATACAGGTTGAATAACAGTGTTAAATGTTGTATTAACCAAATGTAGAATTTGATTACTTGAAAAAAATATTACTTGATTCATAAAGAACTTATAAGCAATCTTTCTTTCTTGAACATTTTCAAACTTATTTAACCATTTGACCAAACTTTCTATAAATAATGTTCCTATTGAAAACTGCTGATATTCATTATATTTAAAATTAGACAATGCTTGTAGTAAAGGTCTTTGATTATTTACCTCTTCTGGAGTCCATTCCATTATCTTCACCAATAATTTTTCAGCTAATCCAGTTCTCATTTATTTATTTTAAATTTTATGCTAGTATCTTCAAAACTTAATGAGTTTAAATATTCTAGAGTAGCAGAAACATTTCTATGACCTAAAGAAGATATATTCCAGCACTTATTGAGTTTTGGAGATACCTCATGAACACTTAAACCATATTTAGAATCCAATAAACTAAAATCGTTTCCTGACCATTGACCTTTATCTCCAATACACAATATTTCTTGAGAGATATTAGATTTTTTTAAAATATTCTTGGCATAAGAAATGATATTCATTTTAGACACTGATAGCGGGATAATATCCATAGAGTGACTTGATTCTAGTATCTGAATATCATCAATACTATAGTTAGTTTTTATTGTTTGAATAATAAGGTTTCTTATAAAATACCATCTTTTTATATGACTAACTTCAATTGTTATTTGATTCGGTCTCAATTCTATTTTAGAACCATAGACTTGTGTAACTCTTTTTAGCTCTGATTCTAATTTCTCTAAACTGGGAGAAACTGCTCTATTTTTATTAGGTAATTCGTTATCTTCTAAAGTTCCACAATCAGAACCATTGTAATAACCAATTATTACTTTCTTCCAAAATTTTTTTGGAAGTATTTTCTGAAGTGCTTCTCTTGCAGATTTACCTCTTCCTGTTGCAATTCCTATATAAAACCCATTTTTTATAATTTCATTCAATTTTTGAGTAATTGAAAGGGATGGTACTGAATATCGTTCAGAGGAAGAACATAAAGTCCCATCATAATCAAACATTATTAAACCAAAGGATGCTTTTTTTAGATTATTTATAAAAGAATTATAAGCTCTTACCCACATTTTAAGCTCATTTTCATCAATAAGAGATAAATCATATATGTTTAGCTTTCTTTTTATAGCTGTTTTTGCTCTTATAGAAATTTTAATTTCTCTTTCTTTTGGTAATAATGATGAATAGGGGAGATTATATAATTTGCTTCCATAACTTGGAACTCCAGGCTTTCCTGGATCAATACCTTTTTTCTTACCAAGCTCATTAATGAAAATAAACGATTTTTTGAGTAAATCAATGCAACTAATTGAATCTTTTTCTTTGCTCTCTAATAAAAGTTTAGGTATACTTTCTGGAAGTAATCCTATAGTTTTTTTTGCTAATAAGTTATCTTCTTCATTACAGAGAGCAATAATAGCTGATCGATCATGTTTATCAAACCAATTATGCCTTCCATGCCCAAAATTTCTATAATCAGATATTAGTATAGAATCAAGTCCAGCTTCACTACATTTAGATTCAATATCAAGCGCTACTGATTTATTCCAACCACTATAAAGAACAATATAAGTACAATGTCCATCGGTAGAATTAAGAAAACTATCTATAGATTTATTAAAAGATTTGGTTATAGGCTTTGATTTAATCCTATTGTTTGATAATCCATTATTAAAAACCAAATAGAACGCCATTAAAGAGTTTGTTGCTAAAAAACCATCTTTGCCTGAAGGTAAATTATAACAAAAAGAATTGGTTAGCCCATGGTTTAAAGATATTTTTGTTAATGGGTTATCTTCTTTCATACAAATAATACCAATATTTTTTGGATCTTGTTCTACAGCAACTTTATAACTAAATCTTATATCATAATTTCTTCCACTTGCACTTATAAATATTACTGAAGAATTATGGATAGTTTCTTTTAAATGAAATAGTTCGAGAGGAGTTATTGCTTTTGCAAATTTTCCTTTTTTATTTAATAATGATACTGCAAAATGACAAGCACTTAAAGAACCACCAGAGCCTACCAGGTAAATTGGTGCTTTTATTTTAGAGAAAAAAGTTGACAAACTATCTAATTCTAGAGAATTAGCCCAATTAATTGTTTTTTCTAATAATGTTAATTCTTTTGCAAAAGGTTTTCCCATAGCTATATTTATGTTAAAAATAAGAAACAATAATTTGAAATTCCTGACTATAAAATGTGTTTTGATCTAAATTATTAACAAATTCATATTTATAACCTTATTACATCAAGGTTAATAAAAATTATAGTTTATTATATATTACTCAAACCATTTGGAGGGACTAGTATTCCCATTTTTATAATCCATTTCTTCATTTCTTCCTTAGTTTGCCTCTCTTCGGTCATTTTATTAGGTTGATTTGTATTTTCTTTGATCTTAACCTTTTGTTTCTTTTTAGATAAGACATTCTCTAATTCTTCAATAGATAGTGTATCCATCAAAGCATCAAAAACTCTTTCTTGTATTGATTTTATTTTCATTAAATTTTAATTCATTTTAAATGTTATTTAATATTGAAAACTCAAAATAAAATAGATGTTTATATAATTATAATCGTATACAAAATCGTAAACTCCAAGTATTTTAATTTCTGTTAAATTATATTTAAAGTATTGATTACTAGTGATATAAAAAAATATAGATAATATGATATCTAGCTCGTCGGGCTCATAACCCGAAGATTGCAGGATTTATTTACTATTCTTTTAGATTGTAGATATGTTTCAATTAATATTTTTAAAGCTTAATAATAAGATCAAACTGAATCAGGTAATATATATAATAAAAGTTTAATTGTTAATAAATCGTATAGGAATCAATTTGAAGAAAAAATACATAGAACCTAGAATTTATCATGGGGGAGATAATTATGACCTTTCTAAGCGTTGGTATGTTTATTTTTCTTATGAACACCCTACTAAATTAAATAAAGATGGTACGCCTTATATGAAGCGCCAAACTCCAATAGCACTAAGTGTAAATAGAAATTTTAAGATAAAAAGTGAACGATTTTATCATCTTAAAATTATTAAAGAAGTACTTCATGAAATGTTAAAAGAAGGATACACTCCTTATGCACAGTAGCTTTATTAACGATTTTTTAGTTTAGGCGGATATAATATTTCTCTTTCTAAAATTAATTTTCTATAATATTCTTTTAACTTTTCTTCTTCAGCTATTGGATTTAACTCCATGGGTTTTAGTTTAAGGTTACTTTCTTGTTTTTTTATGGCTATCATAGTTTCTAAATCCTCAACTGAAAGTTTTTCCATGATTGCATCAAAAATTATATCTCGAATAATTTTACTTTTCATTGGTGCAATTTTTTGTTTATTATTTATCGAATAAAAAAAGTAATTTAAGGGTTATTTTCATAATAATTAGATAAAAAAACACTTTACACAAAATTCATTTTATACTTTCATGATTTACCGTACAAAATTCATGTACGCCAACTGAGAATTATTTTTTTAAATACTAATAGATTTGTATGTAGAGATTTAATCATACAAACTCAATGACCAATAAGGAAAATATACAACCCTTAAACCTAACAGGAAAAGCTTTCTGTGAAAGACTAGGGGTATCCTTTAACGGTCAAATAATGCAATCGATGCGAGAGTTAGGTTTAGTTAATTTTTTTAAGGTTGGTAAAAAGTATTTATATGCTCATGAAGATATAGATATTGTAAATCACAAGCTTAGAAAAGGGGAGATATCTATAAGAGTAAATAAAGGATATTATATCACCATTAATGATTAACCAAATAAGCGATTCAATTCTTCCGCTTCTTCTTTATGATAAAAATCTTTTAGGTAATGCTGTGTAGTTGCAAGTTTAGTATGCCCTAAGAGTTTTGAAATCATTAGTAGCCCTGTATCATTTTTTACAGCAAAATCTGCAAAAGAATGCTTTGCCATGTGCATATTTACCCGTTTGGTTATTCCTGCTTTTTCACAAACAATTCTCAGAGAGCGATTAACTGCATTATTGGAGATATATAATTTCCGTTCTACAGCTGCTATATCTTTTTCGTCAACACCATATAGGGGAGGGAAGACAAAAACATTATTTTTCCCCTTGTAATTTTCTAAAATAGTTTTTGCCTTTGGGGTTAAAGGAATAGTTCTTTTTGAACCTGCCCTGGCTCTAGATTTTCGCATAGTGTATACAATTTCATTCTCACCGATATTTCCCCATTTTAACCTACAGACATCGGAAAATCGCATACCTGCACAGTAGAATGAAAACAGAAATAAATCTCTGGCTTTTATCATCCCTTTAAACCTGGGGGCGATTTCCAAATCTATAAGCTGTTTAATTTCTTCGTGAGACAAGGATTCTTTTTGAGTGTTTTCGGTTTTGATTTCAAACCCTCTAATTGGATTTTCTTTAATTAAACCTGCTTTTACAGCTTTATTTAATACGGAATACAATGATTTGAAGTTAGAAGCAACTGTATTTATTTTGTTCCCTTTTTCTAGCATCCATTTTTCATAATCTTTAGCAAACTGTACAGATAAATCTGAAAAAGAAACATGACTGGCAAATAACTTTAATTTAGTAATGTATTTCTGTTGAGTATCAGCAGTGCGTATTTTGCCTTTAAGTCTAAACTCATCTACTATTTTTTGGTAAAAATCGATAAAAGAGCTAGAATCATATTTTTTACTATTCTTATAGAGTTGGAGTAGGCGTTTGGCAGATATACCTTTATTATCATGATATAATTTTTCTACTGAAGTTTGTAACTCTGTTAAACTAGCATTTAATTTTTCTTCTAAAGGATGCTTTTTGACTTTCTTCTTTCTATCATCCCATTGATTCTTTTTAACAGAAATACCTGAATCAACATACTGAACATCTTTTTGAGAAGTCTCTAATTTAAGACGAATTAATTGAGAACCATTTTTCTTTACATAAGGAGATAAATAATAATTAAAATTCATGAGTTTTCACTTAATATTTAAAAATTAGTTCGAAATTAGTTCGAAATACGATCAAATATAAAGAAAAATAAACAATTATAAATAATTAATTCCTTCTGTAAAACAAGGGGTTAAGCCAATAAACATGGTGTTTTATGCTACTTATTCTTTCATTGTGTGATACACGTTCTGTACATCATCGTCTTCTTCAATCATTTCGAGCAATTTTTCTACATCGGCAACCTGTTCTTCGTTTAGTGATTTAGTTACCTGGGGTATTCTTTCAAATCCGGAAGATAATATCTCTGTATTGTTGTTTTCTAACTCTTTTTGTATGGCTCCAAAACTGTTAAACGGAGCGTATAATAAGATTCCATCATCATCTACAAAAACTTCTTCTACTCCATGATCAATAAATTCCAATTCTAATTCTTCAGGATCGATTCCTTCAGGGTTAATTCTAAAATTACACGTATGATCAAACATAAACTCTACAGAACCACTGGTACCAAGATTACCGTTACACTTATTAAAATAACTTCTTATGTTGGCTACGGTCCTGTTATTATTATCGGTTGCGGTTTCTACTAAAATGGCAATTCCATGAGGTGCATAACCTTCAAAGAGTACTTCTTTGAAGTCTCCGGTATTTTTATCAGAGGCTTTTTTTATAGCACGTTCAATATTGTCTTTTGGCATGTTTGCCGACTTGGCATTTTGTATAACAGCTCTTAACCTGGAATTCGTATCCGGATTTGGTCCTCCTTCTTTTACAGCCATGACAATATCTTTGCCAATACGTGTAAATGTTTTGGCCATAGCAGACCAGCGTTTCATTTTCCTTGCCTTTCTAAATTCAAAAGCTCTTCCCATGTAATCTATTATATTTAGATTGTAAATGTAATTAAAATAGAAAATACTAAAAATAAAAATTATTCACTTTCAATAATATTTTCAATCGTTTTTGCCATTGTAAAATCGTTTTCTGTTACCCCTCCGGCATCGTGTGTTGATAAACGAATGAATAATTTATTATACACATTGGTCCAATCCGGGTGATGATTTTGTGCTTCAGCCTCAAAAGCAATCCTGGACATTACCGAAAAAGTATCCTTAAAATCTTTAAACTCGAAAGTAGTTTCAATGGCATTATCATTATAGTCCCAACCATCTAGTTTAGATAATTCATTTTTTATCTCTGAATCTGTTAGCTTTTTCATGGATTATTAGTTGAAATTAATCTTATAAAATTATAAAAATTGGCAGGAGTAACTTAGAAAACAATAATTATTTATTTTTTAATTGAATATAACTTTGCTCTATAACTTCCTGGCTACTAATTCTAAGATGTTTAGGTAAAAGGTTGTCTTTTGGTAGTACTGCCATAAACCTATCTGAATTTGAAGTGTATACATTTTTAAATAATACGTTGTGATACCCTAATTTTTCAGTTACTTCTTTTATGTATTCATCATGATGAATAAGATCATAACTGCCTAAATGAAAGATGCCTTTTCTATTTCTGTTGATAATATAATGAAGTTGCTGAATTAGTTTATCTACTGTAGTGAGATTCATCACCAGGTCGGGGAAAACCTCATAGGCTTCTTTATTATGGATGAATTCTTTTAATTCTTTTATCCTTGGGGAATTGTAACCAAAAACCATTGGAATTCTTGCAATGACATAATTGGTTTCCGGAAGTCTTAATAATGTATTTTCAATTTTGATTTTTAATTTCCCATATACACTTTCCGACAAAGTCTTGTCATACTCATAAGATGGATAATTACTAAATGCGTCAAATACATTAGCAGAAGAAAGAAAGATGAGTTTACTCTTTTTTCTTTTAATTAAACTTGCAATTTCCTGGTGGAGTTCTACTTGTGCTTCAAAATTACCTCTTAGGCAAGAAACAATGTGAGTAGGCTTTACTTCTTTTAGGATATCTTCAATTCCGTCATTTTCAAAATTGAAATTATAAAAATGCTTGTTTTTAGCAAACGACTTATTGGTAAAATACGTTGCATAGGTATCAAAATAAGAACACAACTCTTTATAAAGTGCATTCCCGATAAAACCACTACCACCTAATATAAGTATTCTAGTCAAGAGTAATGTTTTAAAAGATTGATAACCCTGTTTTAGTCGTAAATTGTTCTAATACCTGCATTCCAAGAGAAGAATTACCTTTATGATTTAAACCCGGTGACCAGGTGGCAATACAATATTTGTCCGGATGTATAGCTACAATACCACCACCAACACCACTTTTACCAGGGAGTCCTACCTTGAATGAGAATTCTCCGGCTTCATCATAAAAACCACAACTTAACATAATTGCATTAATTCTCTTTGCCTGTGACGGTTGGAGAAACTTATGAAGTTGAGTGCATTGCCCATGATTAGCAAACAAGAAAAAAGTTTTTGTCAATTGCTTGCAAGACATAGCAAGTGAACATTGATGAAAATAAAAATCTAACACAGCATCAACATCATTATGGATATTTCCAAAAGATTTTAGAAGGTTTGCAGCAGCAGCATTTCTAAAACCGGTTCTTTTTTCTGATAAGGCTACTTTTTTATCATAATCTATAGTCTTATCATTGGCTAATGCCCTGACAAAATGTAAAAAGTCTTCTTTGGGATTCTTCAGGTGAGAAACCAAAATATCACATACAACTAATGCCCCGGCATTAATTAATGGATTTCTTGGAATGCCTTTTTCAAGCTCTAATAATGAAAGAAAATTGAAAGGATCTCCTGATGGTTCTACCCCAACACGTTTCCATAAATCTTCTCCCACGATACTTAATGCTTGTACCAGGGTTAAAACCTTTGAAATACTTTGAATGGAAAATGATTCTTCAGCATCTCCTGCAAAATAAGATTTCTGATTGATATCAAGAAGGCAAATTCCGAATTTTTCCGGGTTTACTTTACTCAATTCAGGGATATAAGAAGCAACTGTACCTTTATTTTCAGATTGCTTTACTGTTGCGTAAATTTCTTCTATAATCCCCTGGAAATCCATCGATCATTTATTTTTATAGAAAGGCAACTTTACAACTTTTGCCGGAATAGCATTCTTTCTGATCTGTATATGAATATTGCTTCCTTCTTTAGCAAATATTGAAGGGACATAGCCTAATCCAATACCGATTCCTAAAGATGGAGACATAGTACCACTGGTTACATTTCCAATCTTTTTACCCTCACCATCAACAATATCATAACCCTGACGGGGAATACCACGTTCTGTAAGTTCAAAAGCAACTAATCTTTTTTCAGCTCCACGCTCTTTTTCTTGTTTTAAAGCTTCATGATTTACAAACTCTTTAGTGAATTTGGTAATCCAACCTAAACCAGCTTCAATAGGAGAAGTAGTATCATCTATATCATTCCCATAAAGGCAATAACCCATCTCTAAACGTAATGTATCTCTTGCAGCAAGACCTATAGGTTTAATTCCAAGATCCATTAACTGATCCCAGATTTGTTGTACATCTTTATTATGACAATAGATTTCAAATCCGCCACTACCTGTATAACCCGTAGCCGATATGATTACATGCTCAATACCTGCAAAAGCACCTACCTCAAAATTGTAAAACTTGATAGCGTTTAAATCTACCGGAGTTAATTGTTGTATTACTTCTGAAGTTTTAGGGCCCTGGATAGCCAATAATGAAAAATCATCAGAAATATTTACAAGTTCAGCTCCAAATTCATCATTATATTTATTAATCCACTCCCAATCTTTTTCAATATTAGAGGCATTAACTACCAATAAGTATTTTTCATTTTCTTCAACACAGTACACAATTAAGTCATCTACAACACCACCCGTTTCATTAGGAAAACAACTGTATTGGGCTTTACCATTAGATAGTTTACTGGCATCGTTACTACAAACTTTTTGAATTAAAGCTAAGGCATTAGGCCCTTTAACTAAAAATTCTCCCATATGGCTTACATCAAAAACTCCTACATTGGTTCTTACCGTTTCATGTTCGATGTTTACGCCTTCATATTGAACAGGCATATTATAACCCGCAAAAGGTACCATTTTTGCACCCAATTTGATGTGAGTGTCTGTTAGTGCTGTATTTTTCATTTAGATTGATTTCTTAAAAACGAGCAAATTTATTGAAAAAATACTGGTTCTTGATTTTTAATTACAGTTCATTACGTAAAAAAATGTTAACAATCTAATATAATTAAGATAGCATGAAATTTAATTTAGTAATTTGCATTTTAAATAAAATTTAAAATGAGAAATATCACCAATATTTTAATTGCTTTTTTATTAATATTTATACAAGCTAAAGGGCAGGACAGACCGCAGGATTTTTTATCTTCCGATTTTCATAAGAGCAGGAGAGAAGCGGTGAGAAGTATGCTCCCCAAAAACAGTGTAGCTACCTTTTTTGCTAATCCGGTAAGAAATAGGTCCAACGATGTAGATTTTATATATCATCAAGACCCTGACTTTTATTATTTGACAGGGTATAATGAACCCAATGCTGTTTTATTTATTTTTTCTGAAGATCAGGTTAATGAAGCTGGGGAAAAGTTTGATGAATTGATTTATGTTCAAAAAAGAGACCCAAGAGCAGAACAATGGAATGGTAAACGATTAGGAGTAGAAGGAGTAAAAGAACGCTTAGGTTTTAAAGAAGTTTTTAACGGAGATGAATTTTCAAATTTAAAACTAGATTTTGCATCTTTTGACAATGTATTATTTAATGAATTTAAAAATGATGTAAGAGATTCGAGGGATGAAGCTGATTTATTTGACTTAATTAAGAGTTTTAAAATTAAGACAAACTATCCATCAGATTATAGTGCTGTAAAACGAGATATATATACTGCTATTGCTACGGTAGAAGATGGCAATGAAACTTCACTAAAACAAACCATAAAAAGATATTTAGGAAGGTACCCGGAATTAAAATCGGATGAAAATTTAAATGCATTCCTTGATTCAAAAAATGAACTGTCTAAAAAGGAATTAAAAGAACGAGTGTCTTTATATTTATCTTCTAACAATTTAGATTCGCAAATGCTCAATGTGATTATGAGCAAATTACGTGAGACAAAGACTCCGGAAGAATTAGTATTACTTAAAAAAGCAGTTGAAATATCTGCTGTTGGACAAATTGAAGTGATGAAAGCGATGCATCCAAATATGTCTGAAACTGAAATTCAGGGTGTTCATGAATATGTATATAAAAAATATGGAGCAGAATATGAAGGATACCCTTCTATAGTAGGAGGAGGGCACAATGGATGTATTTTGCATTACATTGAAAATAATAAACCAAAAGTAGGAGAAGATCTTGTTTTAATGGATTTAGGAGCAGAATACCACGGTTATACAGCAGATGTTACGAGAACTATCCCCGCCAATGGAAAATTTACTAAAGAGCAACGGGCAATTTATGAGATTGTATATAATGCACAAGAAGCAGGAATAAAAGCATCATTGGTTGGATCTTCATTTTCTGCACCTGGAGCTGCTGCTCAAAAAATTGTTGCAGAAGGATTAATTGCATTAGGGATTATTAAAACTCCTCAAGAAGCAAGAAAATACTTCCCGCATGGTACTTCTCATTACCTGGGATTAGACGTTCACGATAAAGGAACTTATGGTGCATTTAAAGAAAATACAGTTATCACAGTAGAACCAGGTATTTATATTCCTGAAGGAAGTGATTGTGATGAGAAATGGTGGGGGATAGCAGTACGTATTGAAGACGATATTCTTATTACAAAAGAAGGACCGGTAAACTTATCGGGATTAGCTCCAAGAAAGGCCGAAGATATAGAAGAATTAATGAAGCAAAGTAGTCCGTTAGATAATTTTAAGCTTCCGAACCTGGATGCGAAAAATTAGTCTAAAAGATCATTTAAATATTATAATTTTAAAAGAAAACAGTATTAAGATTTTAATAGAAAGCTCTTGAATTCGGAGTAATCATTAATCTTAATGCTGTTTTTTTCTTTTTCCAATATCGACTTTATCTGTAAAGGTATTTCAACCTTTGTTTTTATCGTATTTTCAACTGTATCTAAAAATTTACACGGGTGGGCTGTTTCTAAAAAAATACCATTGGTATTATGAAGTGATTTGTTTTTGAGATATTTTTTTAAGCCCAAATAACCTATTGCTCCATGTGGGTCTGAAACATAAGAAGCATTTTTATATAATTTTTTCATACCCTCTTTTGTTTGTTGATCTGTAAAGCTATAAGAAGAAAAAATAGATTTTAGTTTGTGAATATCGTTATTCATTAATTGTTGAATTCTGATAAAATTACTAGGATCTCCAACATCCATCGCATTAGAAATGGTTTGTTGTGCAGTTTTGGGAGCATAAATGCCTGTCTCCAGGAATTGGTGAATAGTATCATTGATATTAGTTGCTGCTACAAAATGCTTAACAGGGAGACCAAGTTTGTACGCCATAATCCCGGCACAGATATTTCCAAAATTTCCGCTAGGCACCGAGAAGGTAATTTCTTTACTTTTATCTTTTAAGGCTTTATAAGCAAAGAAAAAATAAAACATTTGAGGAATCCAGCGGGCGATATTGATTGAATTGGCAGAAGTTAATTTTTTTGAGTTTAATTCCGTATCTAAAAAAGCAGTTTTGACCATTTCCTGGCAGTCATCAAAAGTACCGTTTACTTCTACAGCTTGTATATTATTCCCTAAAGTGGTTAATTGTTTTTCCTGTATATCACTTACTTTTCCTGATGGATATAAGATCACAACATCTATACCTTCTACACCTAAAAAACCATTTGCTACAGCCCCTCCTGTATCTCCGGAAGTAGCTACCAATACAGTTACATTAGATGTTTTTGATTGCCGATTAAAATACCCCATGCACTGTGCCATGAATTGAGCCCCTACATCTTTAAAAGCCATTGTAGGTCCATGAAAAAGCTCAAGGGAATATATATTATCTTCTATTTGTTCTAATGGAAAATTAAAAGATAATGTCTTTTCGATAATTTCTTTTAGACTATTTTCCGGGATCTCATTACCGACAAATTGTTTAATAGCTTCAAATGCAATTTCCTGATGACTTAATTGATCTATTTTTTTTATAAAATCTTGTCCAAGACTTTCTATGCTCTCAGGAAAATATAGACCGCGATCTGGAGCCAACCCGTTTATTAAAGCCTCTTTAAAGGAAGCTTTTGGAGATTTGTTATTTAGACTGTAGTAGTTCACTGATTTATCTTTTTAATTCCTTCAGTATTAATTTTAGAAACATATATCTTATGAGCAATATCTAATTCTTTATAGACGATACTCATGCTATCTGCTACTTTCTGAGCTGTTTTTTCACCCTTACTCAATGCAAATACCGAGGGGCCAGAACCTGAAATTCCAGCACCTAAAGCTCCATTTTGAATAGCAGTCTCCTTAAGATCATTAAACCCAGGGATGAGTATACTGCGATGAGGTTCTACAATTTCATCATGTAGAGATCGAGAGATTAATTCATAATCTTCCAGGAATAATCCACTTATTAATCCGCCTACATTGCCCCATTGCAGAATAGCTTTTTTTAACGATACAGTTTTCTTTAAAATAGCTCTTGCTTCTTCTGTCTTAATTTCTATTTCCGGATGAATGACAGAAACGAATAATTCTTTAGGAGTATTTATACTGATAATATCTAATGGATCATAACCTCTAACTAAAGTGAATCCACCAAAGATTGCAGGTGCTAAATTATCTGCATGCATAGAACCTGAGGCTAGTTTTTCGCCTTCCATAGCAAATTGAACAAGCTCGCTCTTAGAAAAAGGCTTCCCTAGTAATTCATTAATTCCGTATACCGCCCCTGTTGCGCTGGCAGCACTGCTTCCTACCCCGCTTCCGGGTTTTATTTTTTTGATGATTTCTATTTCAAATCCGAAATCTGTTTCAATGGCTTTAAGTAATGCCAAAGCAGCAACTCCTGCTACATTTTTATGAACATCAAATGGAAGAGAGGCACCTTCAATACGTGTAATTCGCACCCCTTTTTCCGGAACTTTTCTAATAATCATTTTGTCACCAACGGTATCAAGGCATAAACCTAGAATATCGAATCCGCATGAAATATTGGCAACAGTGGCTGGAGAAAATATTTGGATGTATTCCATAAGATTAATAATTACCTGTTCTTATAATATCTGCAAAAATACCTGAGGCAGTAACTTCGGCTCCGGCTCCGGCTCCTTTTATAATAAGAGGTTGATCTGCATATCTGTCTGTGTATAATAAAACGATATTATCTTTACCTTCAAGATTATAAAAAGGATGTTCTTTTTCTACATGCTGTAGTCCTACCTTGGCTTTACCATTTTCAAATTGAGCAACATATTTTAACCTGCAATTTACTTTATTTGCATGGGTATATAAAGAATTAAAATGCTCTGTATTTTTATTAAGTGCATTGTAAAATGCATCAACAGAATTAGTATTCATACATTCTTCCGGAAGAAATAATTCATTTTTAATATCATCTATTTCCATTTTATAACCACTTTCTCTGGCCAGGATTAAAATTTTTCGCATTACGTCTATACCGCTTAAATCAATTTTAGGATCGGGTTCTGTATAACCTTCAGATTGTGCTAGCTTCACTACATCATGAAAACTGGTATTGAGATCAAAATTATTAAAAACAAAATTTAAACTTCCGGAAAGTACAGCTTGTATTTTGTGAATTTTATCACCAGATGCAATTAAATTTTTAATAGTGTCAATAATAGGTAAGCCTGCTCCTACATTAGTTTCAAAAAGAAAAGGAGCATTATATTTACGAGCAAGTATTTTTAATTGACTATAATTATCAAACCGAGAAGAACAAGCTATTTTGTTACAGGTAACCACAGCGATACTGTTTTTTAAATAAGTGTCATAAGAATTGGCAACCTCTTCATTTGCTGTATTGTCTACAAAAATACTGTTTCTGTAATTAAGTTTTTTTATAGTTTCAATAAATTTTTCCTTATTTGCTGTTTCCCCATTAGCTAGTTTTTTCTTCCATTTTTCCAGAGAAATCCCATCTTCATCAAATACCATAGTTCGGGAATTAGAAAGCGCTATAACTCTGATGTTTAGTAAAAGCTCTTTTTTTAGATATTCTTTTTGTTGTAAAACCTGATTTAAAAATCGAGCTCCAACATTTCCAACTCCCATAACAAAGAGGTTCAATTGTTTTATGTTGTCTTCAAAAAACCTTTCATGTAGCGTATTGAGTGCTTTTTTTACATCTTTTTTAGCTATTATAGCAGATATATTTCGCTCTGAAGCTCCTTGTGCTATAGCTCTGATGTTTACATTGTTTTTACCTAAAGCACTAAACATCTTACCACTGAGCCCTTGATGACTTTTCATGTTATCTCCAACCAAGGCTATAACTGATAAATCTTTTTCTACTATACATGGTTTTATTTTATGAGTACTGATTTCGTATTCAAAAGCCTGATTTATACTCTTTTTTGCCTGCTCAATATCTTCTTCATTTATACCCAGGCAAATAGAGTGTTCAGAAGAAGCTTGTGTGATGAGAATCACACTGATATCTGCCAGGGATAAAGTTTCAAATAATCTTTTTGAAATCCCCGGAACACCAATCATACCAATCCCTTCTAAAGAAATCAATCCTATATTACTAATATGGCTAATCCCTCTTACAGGCTTATTTTTACCGTTAGAATTTTTAGAAATCAGTGTTCCTTCTTCTTCCGGTTTAAAAGTGTTTTTTATAAGAATAGGAATTTCCTTTTTTAATACAGGCTGAATGGTAGGAGGGTACAATACTTTTGCTCCAAAATGCGATAACTCCATGGCTTCTTCATAAGATATGTTTGAAATAGCAAAAGCTTGTTTTACTAATTTCGGATTAGCAGTAAACATTCCGCTTACATCACTCCATATCTCTAATGATTTAGCTTCAATGGCACCCGAAACTATAGCAGCTGTGTAATCTGAACCTCCTCTGCCTAAAGTTGTAATATCTCCATCATGAGAAGAAGCAATAAAACCGGGTATAACGATAATTTGATAAGTAACCGTTCCAAAATAATTGCTACAGATGGTATTTGTTGCATCAAAATCTACAGTAGTTTTTCCGTAGACTTCATTAGTTTTTATAAGTAATCTGGCATCTTTGTAGATGGTATCTAATGATAGAGCTGTAAAATATTCACTGATTATATATGAAGATAATAACTCACCATAACTTATTATTTTATCAGAAAGTTTTTGAGTAATCTCACCTATAAGAAAAGCACCTTCTAACAATGTTGCCAGATCGTTTAATGACTTTTTTACATAACTCAATGTCTTACTTTGATTATTAATTGGTAATAATTGCTGAATAACTTCTAAATGTCGTTTTTCAATAGCAATCATTTTTTCCTTGTACAATAAATTATGTTTAGCAGCTAGTCGGGCAGCTTCTACTAATAAATCTGTTACTCCTCCAAAAGCAGAAACAACAACTACTATTTTTTCTTTTTTAGCTTCTTCTGAAACAATATTTTTTACCTGTATTATGTTGGCAGCATTTGAGACTGATGTACCACCAAATTTTAAAACCTTCATTTTGGTTTATATTTATGATTAATTAATTTTTTTCTCGTTTGAATCAACGAAATAATGCAATGGCTAATATAGAATGATTATACCCCGAATGGGGTAGTAGAAGTAACAGTAAAAGAAACGGTTTTAAGAGTAGAAGTTACTCCTAAAATATTAATATAAACTTTTGATATGTTCAGATTGTTTCTCACTAGTTATTTTATGTATTCAAAAGTAGTACTTTTACTGAGGTAAAAAAGTTTTTTTTAAATTTTTACCGAATTAATAAATTTTATATAATTTTTTTGACGAATGAAAATTTTTTCCGCGAATCAGATATATGAAGCTGATAAATTCACAATAAAAAAACAAGAAATCACGAGTTATGAGCTTATGGAAAGGTCCGGAACAGTCATTTTTGATTGGATTCATACCAGGTTACAAGGCGCTCAGGTAAAGATTCATGTCTTTTGCGGAATAGGGAATAATGGCGGGGACGGATTGGTAGTATCCAGGCATTTGGTAACTCATGGATATAATGTAGAGACATACATATTAAATTTTAGCGATAACCATTCTAAAGATTTTTTAAAAAATCTGGATAAGATTAAAGATCTAAAACATTGGCCCTCATTAATAAATTGTGTAGACGATTTTCCTGAAATAAATAAAGAAGACATAGTAGTAGATGCAATTTTTGGAATTGGACTTAACAGACGACCGGAAGTTTGCACAACAGATTTAATTCGTCATATTAACAAAAGTGAAGCTTTTACCCTGGCGGTAGATGTTCCTTCTGGGATGCACATGGATCAAGAACCGGAAAGTGAAGATTTAGTAGTACATGCAAATTATGTCTTGACCTTACAGAGCCCTAAACTACCATTTTTTCTGCCTCAGACTGGTATTTACATCAACGATTGGGAAGTTTTGGATATAGGGATTGATCAGGAATATATTCAGCAAACAGCGGTTGAAACTTATTTGATTGAGAAGCAAGAAATACTTCAAGTCTATACTCCAAGGGCAAAGTTTTCTCATAAGGGTAGTTACGGGCATAGCTTAATAATAGGAGGGAGTTATGGTAAAATAGGAGCTGCATTGTTAGCAAGCAAAGCCTGCTTGAATACAGGAGCAGGATTGGTAACTTCATATACTCCAAAATGCGGATATAGTATTATACAAACTGCTTTTCCTGAAGGAATGGTTGTTACAGATGCAGAAGAGAATTACATTAGTAAAATAGACTTTGAAATATCTCCATCTGTGATAGGCATGGGGATGGGAATGGGAATGCATGATAAAACGGTAAAAGCTTTTAAAGATTTTCTTGAAGCGAATAAAAAACCTTTGGTTTTAGATGCAGATGCAATTAATATATTAGCTGAGAATGAATCCTTGCTCGAAAAGGTACCACCTCAAACTATTTTAACACCACATCCCGGAGAATTGAAACGATTGATTGGTCAATGGAAAGATGATTTCGATAAAATTAAAATGGCCAAAGCTTTTGCTAAAAAATATGATGTTATCCTTATCATAAAAGGGGCACATTCCATGGTAATTTATGACGGTAAAGCTTATATTAATAATACAGGAAATCCGGGGATGGCTACAGCAGGTAGCGGAGATGTGCTTGCAGGAATAATAACAGGGTTTATATCGCAAGGGTACGAACAGTTAACTTCTGCAATTTTTGGAGTTTATTTACAAGGGAAAGCAGGAGATTTAGCAATCTTAAAAACAGGGTATCAGGCATTAACAGCATCACGATTAATAGATTATATAGGAGATGCGTTTATAGACCTGTTTAAACAAGAGTTACCTGCAAATAGAGAAGAAGGAGAGGGGAGTAATCCATAATAAAACTGTTAAATAGCCCTTTTATTCATAGCAGCATAATTTGATAATACACTTTTTATCCAATCTATTGCATTATCCAGCTTTTCGAAATGTTGTAAATCTTTATTAAAGAACATTTTTTCTACCTCAACGGTAAGTTGGTTCAATTCGTTAGAACTCACTATGGCAATCGCTCTCATATTATCTTCTTTTGAAGATTCTTTATAAACCATTGGATCGACAGAATAAGAATACATTCTGTATGAAATAAATCCATACGGAATATCTTTATAATGTTTTCTTGAAATTTCAAGGAGTATATCGTTTTCCTGCTTTTTAAACTCAATGCCTTCATTTAAAATTGCAATCATATAATTGTCATATAAAACAAGGCTTCCGAAATCTAGCGAATAAATCTTCTCTTTAGTCATCCCAATTAATGTTTTAAATCATACATTATTTAAAATAAATGGTCATATTTATTTTAATTGTTAGGGGTGCTTGTAAGATAAGAACAGAAAAAACTAGCTTTTAAGTATATAATTTTCAGAATATCGATAAAATAACACTTAAGAACGATAAATTACATAAATAAAGTTAAGAAAAACAAAAAAAGATAATGATTTTCTATGGCTTATTATTTATCTCACGCTCTAAAGTTTGCTTAATCCATGTTCGGGCATCTTCTATATTGTCAAAATATTCAAAAGGTCTATTATAAAATAGTTTCTCCACCTCAATACTTAACTTTTGCATCGGATTTGACATGACGACTGCTATTGCAATCAGGTTTTCTAATTCAGAAGTTTCTTTGTAAACAATTGGATCTACAGAATACGAATTAATCCTGTTGGATATAAAACCGAAAAATTGATCTTTGTATTCTTTTTTTAAGGTATTGAGAAGAAATTTATTGTTGTCAGTTTTTAATTCAATACCTTCATCCATAACGCCTATAGCAAAATTTTCACACAGCTTTATGGAAGCAAAATCTAATCTAATATTTTTATTCATTGTAGGGGGAATTACAAAACGAAAATAGCATTTATTTTTAAATGCAAAAATTTAATTTTTAATTGCTTGTGTAACAGGTGTTTTGAAATTAAAATAAAGGGATTGATTTTTATTTAATCTGGATATAAATAAAAAAGCATCTTTTTACAATATAAAAAGATGCTTTTTGTTAAGTCTTAAATTTAATATTCAGACTATGATTCAGCAGATTTTTCAGCTTTTTTAATATCGATGGTTAACTCATCATTTTCTTTATCTAAATCCATAAAAATTTGATCTCCTTCAGCTAGTTTAGAAGTAATGATTTCTTCGGCCAAAGCATCTTCAATATATTTTTGGATAGCTCTTTTTAGAGGCCTTGCTCCATATTGTTTATCAAACCCTTTATTGGCAATATAATCTTTTGCATCCTCACTTAACGATAAATCATAACCAAGTTCTCTTATTCTTAAAAATAATTTATCCAATTCGATATCAATTATTTTGTGAATATCCTCTCTTTCGAGTGCGTTAAACACGACAACATCGTCTATCCTGTTTAAAAATTCCGGAGCAAAAGCTTTCTTTAAAGCGCTTTCGATTACACTCTTTTGATGACTATCAGCTTGTGCCTTTTTGGCGGCAGTTCCAAAACCAACTCCTTGTCCAAAATCTTTTAATTGTCGGGCTCCGATATTGGAAGTCATGATAATAATGGTATTTCTAAAATCAATTTTTCTACCTAAACTATCTGTTAAATAACCGTCATCTAAAACCTGTAAGAGCATGTTGAATACATCCGGGTGCGCTTTTTCAACTTCGTCCAATAGAACTACGGCATATGGCTTTCTACGAACTTTTTCTGTGAGTTGTCCGCCTTCTTCATAACCAACATATCCCGGAGGTGCACCGATTAGCCTGGAAATGGCAAACTTTTCCATATACTCACTCATATCTATTCTGATAAGTGCTTCTTCCGAGTCGAAAAGCTCCGTTGCCAGAACTTTCGCCAATTGTGTTTTACCAACTCCGGTTTGCCCTAAAAATATAAAGGAACCAATTGGTTTATTAGGATCTTTTAAACCGGCTCTATTTCGTTGTATGGCCTTAGAAACTTTACTGACAGCTTCATCCTGACCTATTACTTTCCCTTTAACTAATTGAGGAAGTTCTGCTAACTTATTACTTTCTGTTTGTGCAATTCTGTTTACCGGGATACCGCTCATCATTGAAACTACATCAGCAACATTCTCATCGGAAACTGTTTCTCTTTGTTGTTTACTTTCTTCTTCCCATTTTTCTTGCGCATTAGAAAGGTCTTTCTCCAATCTTTTCTCATCATCTCTAAGCTTTGCAGCTTCTTCATATTTCTGCTTTTTGACTACAGAGTTTTTCAACTCACGAACCTCTTCTAATTGCTTTTCCAATTCAAGAATTTGTTTAGGAACGTGCATGTTAGTGATATGAACTCTGGAACCAGCTTCATCTAATGCATCAATTGCCTTATCCGGTAAGAATCTGTCTGTCATGTACCTGTTGGTAAGCTTTACACAGGCTTCAATAGCTTCATCTGTATAAGTAACATTATGATGATCTTCATACTTCCCTTTGATATTGTGTAAAATCTCTAAAGTCTCCTGTACAGAGGTTGGCTCAACAATAACTTTTTGGAAACGTCTTTCTAAAGCTCCATCCTTTTCAATGTACTGTCTGTATTCATCTAAGGTAGTTGCTCCTATACATTGAATTTCACCCCTGGCTAATGCCGGTTTGAACATATTTGAAGCATCTAAACTACCGGTAGCACCTCCAGCACCCACAATGGTATGAATTTCATCAATAAATAAAATGATATCATCATTCTTTTCAAGCTCATTCATTACCGCTTTCATTCGCTCTTCAAATTGTCCACGGTATTTGGTACCTGCAACAAGGCTGGCAAGATCAAGTGTAACTACACGTTTATTGTAAAGGATTCTAGATACTTTCTTTTTAATAATTCGAAGTGCCAAACCTTCTGCAATAGCTGACTTACCAACTCCCGGTTCACCTATTAATAAAGGATTGTTCTTTTTTCTTCTACTCAATATCTGAGAAACTCTTTCGATTTCTTTTCCACGACCAACTACAGGATCTAATTTATTCTCTTCTGCAAGCAATGTGAGATCTCTCCCAAAATTATCTAAAACCGGAGTTTTAGATTTTTTACTTGATTTTCCTGCATTGCCAGGATTATTAAAAGGATTCTCCCTGGATTCTTCAGAACCACCCTGATCATCAGAGTATGACTCTGCAGATGGAGAATCTATGTAGTCATCATCGCTTGTAATCATATATTTAAATTGATCTTTAACGTTGTCGTAATCTACTTTCAGCTTATTTAAAAGCTTTGTAGTAGGGTCATTTTCATTTCTTAAAATGCACAACAGAAGGTGTGCGGTATTTATAGAAGAGCTTTGAAAAAGCTTAGCTTCTAAAAAAGTTGTTTTAAGTGCACGTTCGGCCTGCCTGGTTAGATGTAAATTTTTCTTATCGTTTGTAGAAATACCAATACTAGGATTAGCAGGGCTTAAAATCTCTACTTTACGTCTAAGATGATCTAAATCTATTTCTAAGGCATTTAATATATTGATAGCTTTACCACTCCCATCTCGGAGCAATCCAAGCATAAGATGTTCTGTACCAATAAAATCATGACCAAGACGCAAAGCTTCTTCTTTGCTGTATGCAATAACATCTTTTACTCTTGGCGAAAAATTATCATCCATATTTAACTCCTTTTCATCATTTAAAAATAGTAAAAACAACTTTAAATTAGTCAAAAACTATACCCAAATATAAAGGTCATGTGCTAATAGACGAAAAAAAACCACAAAAACAAAAACTATGATCCTAAAATTATTAACGAAGGGGTATCTTTTTTTTGTTAATAAAAAAATGCTTTAAACATTAGTTCAAAGCATTTTAAATAACTTACAAAATTTAATATTATTTTGCAGACCTGCTATTTAAGCACAAGCCTAGTAAAGTAAGGAATAATGTTAAGTGTATCATGATATTCATCCATACCCCTGAAGGAATGTGAACCATGACTAAAGCAATGAGCATAATAAATGCTAAAATAAGATAAGCCTCAAATAATTTTTTGTTGATGATTAGTGCTATCCCTGCCACTAATTCCAGGACTGCTAAAATGGCGCCTAAAACATAAGTCCCTGTTTCACCTAAAAAACCTAGTCCGCTTGAACTTAGAAAAGCAGCCATATTATCTAAGCCTACTCCTCCTAGAAATCCTTCAAAGAATTTTTCTAAACCTCCCCAAATAAAAAGGAGGCCGAATCCTGCTCTGATAAGAAAGTTTCCGTTTTTCATAATTAAAATTTTAGTTAATGATTATTTGATTTATAGTTGTTTAATAATTATAAAATTATGATTATTAATGTTATATCTTTATTTTTTTTGATTTTTTTATTAGAATAATATTATTTATAAATCTTTTTATTGAGAATATGTGAAGTTTTAAATGTGAATTTTCTTGTTGATAAAATCCTTAAAAAAGGAAGTTGAAATCACTTTTAAGCGTCAATAATTTGTGTATATTGGCTCGACTTGTAAACAACCCAAATAATAAAATTTTTAATATGGCAGATGGAGAAAAACTGATACCTATCAACATTGAAGATGAGATGAAATCGGCTTACATTGATTATTCAATGTCGGTCATTGTGTCACGTGCATTACCAGATGTAAGAGACGGTTTAAAACCGGTGCACAGGCGTGTGTTGTACGGAATGTATGAATTAGGTGTATTAAGTAACAGGGCTCATAAAAAATCAGCTAGAATTGTTGGTGAGGTTTTGGGAAAATACCATCCTCACGGAGATACTTCTGTATATGACACTATGGTTCGTATGGCTCAGGAATGGAGCTTGCGTTATATGCTTGTTGACGGGCAAGGTAACTTTGGATCTATAGATGGAGATAGCCCTGCTGCTATGCGTTATACAGAAGCCAGAATGCGCAAAATTTCTGAAGACCTTCTTGCAGATATAGATAAAGATACTGTTGATCATCAACTTAACTTTGACGATACTCTTAAAGAACCTACGGTATTACCTACTCGTGTTCCAAATTTATTGGTAAACGGAGCGTCAGGTATTGCTGTCGGGATGGCAACCAATATGCCACCACATAACTTGTCTGAAGTTGTAGATGGAACCATTGCTTATATTGAAAACAACGAAATCGAATTAGATGAACTGATACAATATATTAAAGCTCCAGATTTTCCAACAGGAGGAACAATATATGGATACGATGGAGTTAGAGAAGCTTTTAAAACGGGAAGAGGTAGAGTAGTTATCCGGGCAAAAGCTGAAATAGAAGAAGTTCAGGGAAGAGAATCTATTGTGGTGACCGAAATTCCATATCAGGTTAATAAGGCAGATATGATTAAAAAAACTGCCGATTTAATTAATGATAAGAAGATAGATGGTATTTCAACAATCAGAGATGAATCTGACAGAAACGGGATGCGAATCGTTTATGTTCTTAAAAGAGATGCAATTCCTAATATTGTATTGAACACCTTATATAAATATACAGCGCTACAATCTTCTTTTAGTGTTAATAATATTGCTTTAGTTAATGGGAAGCCACAATTATTAAACTTAAAAGATATGATTCACTATTTTGTGGAGCATAGACATGAAGTTGTAGTAAGGCGTACTGAATACGAATTGCGAAAAGCAGAAGAACGCGCACACATTCTTGAAGGACTCATCATCGCTTCAGATAATATTGATGAGGTGATAGCATTAATAAGAGCGTCGAGTAATGCAGACGAAGCCAGAGAAAAATTAGTAGCTCGCTTTTCTTTAAGCGAAATACAGGCGAAGGCTATAGTCGAAATGCGTTTAAGGCAGCTGACCGGTCTGGAACAAGATAAGCTTAGATCTGAATATGAAGAGATCATGAAATTCATTGAAGATTGCAGAGATATCTTGGCGAATAAAGACCGAAGAATGCAGATCATCAAAGAAGAATTAGAAATTATCAAAGATAAATATGGTGATGAAAGAAGATCTCTTATTGAATATGCAGGAGGAGATCTTAGTATAGAAGATATGATTCCGGATGAAAAAGTGGTAATTACTATTTCTCATGCCGGATATATTAAAAGAACATCACTATCCGAATACAAAACCCAAAATAGAGGAGGAGTAGGTCAAAAAGGTTCGGCTACACGTAATGAAGATTTCCTGGAACATCTTTTTGTAGGAACCAACCACCAGTATATGTTGTTCTTTACCCAGAAAGGGAAATGTTTCTGGATGCGTGTATATGAAATACCGGAAGGAAGCAAAACTTCTAAAGGTAGAGCAATTCAAAACCTTATCAATATTGAATCCGATGATAAAGTAAAAGCATTTATTTGTACACAAGACCTAAAAGATGAAGAATATATAAATAATCATTATGTGATTATGGCTACTAAAAAAGGAGTCGTAAAGAAAACTTCTTTAGAACAATATTCAAGACCTCGTCAAAATGGTATTAATGCTATTACAATTAGAGAAGATGATGAACTATTGGAAGCTAAGTTAACCAGTGGTAACAGCCAGGTTATTTTAGCTGTAAAATCAGGGAAAGCAATTCGTTTTGAAGAAGAGAAAACTAGACCAATGGGAAGAAATGCATCTGGAGTGAGAGGAATTACACTGGCAGATGATAATGACGAAGTAGTAGGAATGATTTCTGTAAATGATTTAGAAAACGATGTCCTTGTGGTTTCAGAAAATGGTTATGGTAAACGATCGAGTTTAGAAGATTACAGAATTACTAATAGAGGAGGAAAAGGAGTAAAAACAATTTCTGTTACAGACAAAACAGGAGGCTTAGTTGCTATAAAAGATGTTTCTGATAAAGATGACCTTATGATTATCAACAAATCTGGAATAGCAATAAGGCTTGCAGTTGAAAATCTTCGTGTCATGGGAAGAGCAACCCAAGGAGTAAAGCTAATTAATATTAAAGGAAAAGATTCTATCGCAGCTGTAGCAAAAGTAATGCATCAGGAAGAAGAGCAGCAGGAGAATCCGGAAGAAAATGAAAATAATGGCACAACAATTGATTAAAAAGTCCTAAAGTAGTATTTTTGTTCAAAATATAACGATTAACAAAATGAGAAAAGAAATTTTAATTTTTTCTGCACTGATTATAACTTCTATAACTTTTGCTCAGAAGAGTGAAATTAAGATTGCAGAAAAAGCCTTAAAAGGAGGTAAGACGGCAGAAGCGAAAACTGCATTAGAATCTGCAGAACCTTTAATCGCAAATGCAGATAATAAGACAAAGGCTAAGTATTATTTTATTAAAGGAAAAGTGCACCATGCCATAGCAAAAAAAGGATCTGATGATTCTTATGGTATTGCAGCCGATGCTTTTAATGAGGTAGTTAATACTGAGAAAAATGGTAGAAAAACGTATACCGCAGAAGCGAGTCAATTTACTAATGATATCATAGCAGAGCTGGTTAATGGAGCTGTAGCTGCCAATCAAAGTGAAAATTATTCATTAGCATCGAAAAAGTTATACAAAGCGTATGAATTAAATAATGCAAATCAAGATTACTTATATTTTGCAGCAAGTAGTGCTATAAGTGGTAAAAATTATGATGATGCATTAAAGTATTATGGAGAACTTAAAGAATTAGGTTATACAGGAATCAGAACTGAGTTTTATGCTACCAATGTAGATACTAATGAAGAGGAGAGAATGGCTAGTAAACAACAACGTGATTTATTAGTAAGAGCTAAGACTCATAAAAATCCAGTAGATAAACAAACAGAATCTCGTTTACCAGAGATTGTAAAAAATATAGCTCTTATTTATACTCAGCAAGGAGATAAAGATAAAGCACTAGAAGCTATAAAGGAAGCAAGATCTTCTAATCCGGATGATATTAATTTATTATTAACGGAAGCTAATCTTTATATTCAATTAGAGCAGAAAGATAAATTTGCTAATTTGATGAAAGAAGCTATCGAGAAAGATCCGGACAATCCAACACTTTACTTTAACTTAGGAGTAATTAATGCAGAACAAGGAAATTTTGAAGAGGCTAAAGGATATTATGAAATTGCTGTTGAAAAAGACCCTAACTATAAAGAGAGTTATTTAAACTTAGCTTCTTTAATTCTTTCTCAGGAAACTGAAATAGTTGATGAAATGAACGGATTAGGAACTTCTAAAAAAGATAATGCTCGTTATGATGTATTGAAAGCAAAAAGAGAAGGATTATATCAATCTTCTATTCCATATCTTCAAAAAATCCTTGCTATAGATGCTAATTATATTGATGCGTTAAAAACATTAATGAATATCTATGGAACTTTAGGAGAAAATGAGAAGTTTAAAGAAATAAAAGACAGACTAGCTGCAATTGAGCAATAGTTTAATCTCAACATACAGAATAAAAAAGCCTCATTTAAGAATGAGGCTTTTTTATTGCTTTTATTTTTTAGTTTAAGGTATTAAACTTTTGATTACTCTTAATTTATGAGAATATGTTTTTGTATCGGTATTAAAGATGCCTGAATGATCAATTCTATCTATTCTTACTTTACCGTGTGAATGAATGATATAGTTATCCTCCATAATAATTCCAACATGAATTATGGCCCCTTCATCATTATCAAAAAAGGCTAAATCTCCTGGTTTACTTTCTTCTATAAAACTTAAAGCTTCTCCCTGAGTTGCTTGCTGAGAAGCATCTCTGAGTAATGAGTATCCATTAAGTTTATAAACCATTTGAGTAAATCCCGAACAATCAATACCTAACGGAGTTTTACCTCCCCATAAATATGGACTGTTTAAATATAAAAATGCAGTTTCTATTAATTTTTCCCTGGATTTAATACCACTTATTTTTGTTCCGTCAAAGTGATGTTTTAAGAATGTTGCTTTGCCAACATTAGCTCCTAATGTGATTGGAATTAACTCGTTGTTTTCTCCTACCAGGTATTCTATAAGATCCCCTAAAAGTACAGGAGGGGTATCCTTAAAGGCAAGATAATCTTCTTTAGTGATTAAAAGAAATTGCTTGTTATCTATCCAGCCCTCGTAATTATCAAATGCAATACGGATTTTACTCCATTTTTTGCGTTGCTCTAATACTTTAAAATAATCACCATATAATACTTGTGAAACCATTTCAGAAGCATCAGAAGGATCTAATCTCAAAGGAACAATATTAAGGTTGCAAATGCCGTATTGCATTAAATAGTCTAAATGATTTTCAGATTAATTTTTCTCAATAACAATAGCAGAAGCTCCACCACCACCATTACAAATCCCAGCAGCTCCTATTTTTGCATTATTTTGTTCTAAAACATTAATCAAAGTAATTAAAATTCTAACTCCAGAGCATCCTAATGGGTGTCCTAAGGAAACAGCACCTCCATTTACGTTTACTTTTTCATCAGATAAACCTAATAGCTTCATGTTTGCTAATCCAACAACAGAGAAAGCCTCATTAAGTTCAAAATAGTCAACATCATCTATAGCTATACCAGCTTTATCTAATGCTTTTGGTAATGCTTTTGCCGGAGCAGTTGTAAACCATTTTGGTTCTTGCGCAGCATCTGCATAGCTAAGAATTGTTGCGATAGGATTCAATCCTAGTTCTTTTGCTTTATCTTCACTCATTAAAACCATAGCTCCGGCTCCGTCATTAATAGTAGAAGCATTTGCTGCAGTTACTGTCCCTTCTTTATTAAATGCAGGTCTCAGGTTTGGAATTTTTTCCAGTTTTACATTTTTATATTCTTCATCTTCAGAAATTACAATAGGTTCTCCACGGCGTTGAGGAACTTCAACAGGAACTACTTCATTATTAAATTTTCCTTCAGACCAAGCTTTAGCAGAACGTTCGTAAGATTGTATGGCATAAGCATCCTGATCTTCTCTTGAAAATTCATATTCAGTAGCACATAAATCGGCACAGTTCCCCATAGCATTTTGATCGTATGCGTCTACAAGTCCGTCTTTTTGCATTCCATCAATAAATGAAGTAGGGCCAAATTTAGTACCCTTTCTAAGATGAACATAATGCGGGATAGAACTCATATTTTCCATACCTCCTGCTACAACGATATCTACATCTCCTAATGCGATTGATTGCGCTGCCTGCATTACTGTTTTCATACCACTTGCACATACTTTGTTTACAGTAGTACAAGGAACCGATTGAGGAATTCCGGCATAAATAGCGGCTTGTCTTGCAGGAGCCTGACCTTCTCCGGCTTGCACTACATTACCCATCAATACTTCATTAACCATAGATGGGTCTAAATTAATTTTCTCAAGAGCCCCTTTAATTGCGATTGCCCCTAATCTTGGAGCCGGGATACTGGATAGTGATCCCATAAAACTTCCTATTGGTGTCCTTGCGGCTGAAACTATAACTACTTTCTTTGACATGTGATTTTACTTTATTTTTTGCGAAATTAATTAATTTATAAGGATATTCATAAATCTTAGTCGGATAACTTGTATCGTAACAACAAGCCGTTTTTTTACTATTTTTGATTTCCAATAAAAAATTTAATGAAAAGCCAGTTAAATAAACTCTATAAAAACCAATCTCTTATCTACAAAGGCTTTTTGTTTTTAGTCTCTACAATTTTAATTGTGTATTTTTTTCCGAAAGGAGGAAAGTTTAAATATGAATTCCAAAAAGGAAAACCATGGCAGTATGAGAACTTATCGGCTCCATTTGATTTTCCTATATATAAATCTGATGAACAATTAAAAGAAGAGCGTGAAGCCAGCGAATCTAATCAAATACCGTACTTTAGATATAATTCTGAAATTGTAAAAGAAGTTCATACAACTTTTGAAGCTAATTTTAGTGAGTATTTTAAAGATTCCATTTCCAGACGAAAAAGACGAAGACTTAGGGAAGAAGGAAGAGAGTTATTGGATCTGCTTTATAAAAACGGAGTATTATTAGATAAAGAAGATTATAACAATGATGATCTGGTGTATCTGATAAAAGGAAATGAGGTGAGTACTCATATTTTTGATAATTTTCTTCATACCGGTAAGCTTAATTCTTTTTTATCAGAAAACCTTCCAAAATCTGATTTAAATGATTTTAGTGGTATTTTTTATAATTTGTTTTTTGATATCATTAAAACAAATGTTTTTTATGATGAAAATTTTACATCAAAGTCAATTCAGGAGGCCTTAAACGATATCTCTTCTACACGAGGTAATATTACGAAAGGAAAATTAATTATAGCCAAAGATGAGGTAGTTGAAGGCGAAAAATTTGAAATATTAAACTCATTAAAAAAAGAATATCAATCGCAATTATGGAATGCAGAAAATTATAATTGGATCGTATTTGGTTATTCGATACTTGTCATTCTTGCACTTTTAATGTTATTACTCTTTTTAAGAAAATACAGGAAAGAAATATTCTACAATAACAATAAAGTTACCTTCATATTTTTTAATGTAGTAGTAATGATCTTCTTAACTACGTTGATAGTTAAATATAATGTAGCTTATGTTTATGTAGTTCCGCTATGTATTTTACCTTTAATACTAAAAGCTTTTTTTGATGCACGATTAGGGCTCTTTACACACGTACTTACGGTATTGCTTCTGGGCTTTATTGTGCCCAATAGTTTTGAATATGTTTTTTTACAAACTATAGCAGGTATAGTAACTATTCAAACGATTACTGAGTTATATAAACGTGCTAATCTATTTATTTCTGTAGGACAAATAACCCTGGTGTATATTGTTGCTTATTTTGCATTTTATATTATTCATGAAGGGAATATTAGCAATATTTCCTGGATTACTTTCGGACTTTTTATCCTTAACGGATTGGCAACGCTGTTTGCCCAGCCACTAATCTATATTTATGAAAAAATATTCGGACTGGTTTCTGATGTATCTCTTTTAGAGTTGTCGAATACAAATTCAAAATTGCTGAAAGAGCTGTCTGATAAAGCTCCGGGAACGTTTCATCATTCATTGCAAGTAGCTAATTTGGCTGAAGCTTCTGCCAATGAAATTGGCGCTAATGCTATGCTGGTTAGAGTAGGAGCTTTGTATCATGATATAGGGAAAATGAAAGAACCTATGTACTTTACAGAAAACCAAACGACCAGTATTAATCCGCACAATGAATTAAGGCCTAAAGAAAGTGCGAGCATCATCATAAATCATGTTTTAGATGGTATTGAACTAGCGAGAAAGAATAAACTTCCGGATCGTATCATAGATTTCATTAGAACACATCATGGAACAAGTTTGGTTTATTATTTCTTTAAACTTCAGAAAGAGTCTGAAGAAAGTTTTGATGAGAAAGATTTTAGGTATCCCGGGCCAATTCCATTTTCTAAAGAAACAGCAATTCTTATGATGTCGGATGCGGTAGAAGCAGCCTCAAAAAGCTTAAAAAACCCTACGTTTTCTATTATCAATGATTTTGTAGAAAAAATTATTAGCAAGCAGATAGAAGAAGGACAATTTCTTAATGCTAATATTACTTTTAAGGAAATAGAACAGATAAAAAAAGTATTAAAACAAAAACTTACAAATATCTATCACCTTAGAGTAGAATACCCTGAGTAAATTTCTAAAAAAATAAACAAAAAAATATATAAAATAGTTGCGTTCTAAGTGATGAACTACTACATTTGCATCCGCATTTAAAAACTGCGAAAAGTTCATTATAATATTTAAGGAGAGGTGCCAGAGTGGTAATGGAGCAGATTGCTAATCTGTCGACGGGTAACTGTCGCCAGGGTTCGAATCCCTGTCTCTCCGCAAAGTATTTTTATTAAATAATTGATAATCAAATCAGAATGTAGTTTTTCAATAAACTCCGTTTGATTTTCAATCTACTAAATAAGGGTTGAAATTTGATTATTGGTTGTTTGAAAAACAGGATAAAAATTGTCAGCGCATTAGCTGGCTCTTCCGCTAAAATGTCTGCTAGACATTTTATGCTCAGTCCGGGGTGTAGCGTAGCCCGGTTATCGCGCCGCGTTTGGGACGCGGAGGTCGCAGGTTCGAATCCTGCCACCCCGACCAATTAAGTCCAATCACATTTGTGATTGGACTTTTTTATTTACAAAAACTGGAAGCATTAACTTCAGAGATTTAAGCAAATAATAAAGGGAGCTATTAACAGTATTAAGTCTTATTATAAAATTGTTTTAGGCATTTTCTATACTATTAAGAAACTAAGAAAAGATTTCAAGCTTCCTAAAGTATTATCAAAAGAAGAATAGCCATTATTCATCAGACTAACGGTATCAGGAATCGTTATATAAGATTAAAGAACGGGCAACACCTTATGTGCTTAGACATAATATGGCTTTGTAACACATTTATTAGAAATGGAATTGATATCATGATACATACAATAATTCTTAGGTCATGATTCTACTAAAACAACGGAAATATACATTCATGTGATTACAAACAAAATTTACAGATATAAAAGATTTACTACCTTAGTGTACGTTGTACAACATTCACATATTAAAATAGCTCTGTTAGTTTACTAAATTGAGTAATTTCATATAAAACTTAATTAAAAAACCACAATGTTTAACTTTGAATATTTATTGAGACAAAACATAAAAAATCAGAAGAAGAAAGAACATGAATGGCCTGATAGTGAAAAAAAGATTAGAAAAGAATCTGTTACTAAAGAACAATTAAAAGAATTTCGATATTTAGTTAAGCACAGAGCAACAGAAATTGATTTACACACGTTTTTAGAAAAGAATGAAGCTATTTTTGCTTTTGCTTTAAAAGATTACCATACAGGACATCACGGTTTATGGGTATACTCTAAACAAGAGATTCAACCAAGAATTAAAAATAAAAACATAAAAGGTATGATACCTGATTTTATAATTGGGGGAGAAAACTCAAATGGACATGAATGGTTCGTTGTTGAATTGAAAGGAGCAAATGAAAAAATATTTAACTCTAATCCTCATTCTATCTCATTTACCTCTGTTGCTAATCGAGGATTATGTCAATTAATAGAATATACCGATACTTGTTGTGAAATTCAGTCACATCTAAGAGACCATTTTAGGATGCGTGACTTTAGAGAGCCAAAAGGAATTTTGATAATTGGTACCGATGAAGAATTCAAAGAACGACGTAAACAAAAAATGAAACGCGCAGTAAACAAAAATTTTAATAAAAATTTTGAAATAAGAACTTATAATTGGTTATTAAGGAATTTTGAAGAAGAAATGCGTTATAGGAAATAAACAGAAACATTTCTATAGAAAATGTTGTACAACACGATGTATAAATAATGGCGGTTTAAGTGATAGAACGAAAGTATAAATATAAATAAAGGTCAGTGCAAAACCGAAAGGCTCGTGAGTAGAAATCCGCTACTACTCATACATAAAACTGTTATTATTAATTAAAATAAATGTCTTATCAATTAGAAAAAGGTTGTTACACAGGAATAATAAAAAAAGGCATACAAACAGAAACCACGTTTGTTAGCTCTACTCAGTTTTTTGTTAACCAAAATGAAGGAGGTCTTCATAGTCACAAAAATCCAATTATTACATTTATTTATCAAGGAGGAGATATTGAATTCAGAGAAAAGAAATCTTATGAGAGAAAAGCAGGAGAATTCTTTTTTTATCCTTCAAATCAACCTCACAAAACTGAACTTCGTAAAGAGTTTTCGCAAAACCTCAATATAGAATTTAAAGAAAATAGTTTTTCGAATGAATTTCTTTTCTCCCGACAAATTTTATATTCAATTAATGATATTGATGCCAAATTCATAGCTCTAAAATTACTTCAAGAGCTTTATATAAATGACTCTTTAAGCTCAAACTCAATCGACTTACTTGTATTTGATTTAATATCCAGTTCTTTAAAAGACAAAACCAAATATAAACCAAAATGGATTGAAATACTTTTTGAGTTACTTAACGATAGGTGGCAAGAACAAATTTCACTTCTTGAATTATCTGACATTCTCAACGTGCATTCAGTAACTATTTCAAAACAGTTTAGAAAATATTTTAATTGTACCTATGGAGAATATATGAGAAAATTGAAAGTAAATAACAGTATAGATTTAATTAAAGCTTCAAATTTACCACTTTTAGACATAGCTTATTATTGCGGTTTTGCCGATCAAAGCCATTTTTCAAGAAGCTTTAGGCAATATACAGGTTTTACCCCTAGCGAGTTTCGAAATCTTTAGATAAAGCTAATCTCATTCTATTACAGAATTGTTCTTTCATTTATTTTTATCCAAAAATAATTCTCAAAATTTAATCATTTTATGAAATACCTATACAGCTTCTTTTGCCTGATTTGCATGTTATACTCTTGTAATGAAAAAAATAGTAAAACATCAATAAAACCAGTCAATAACGCTACAATTGATTCTCTAATGATAACCACATTCAATAGGGGGCTTTTCAATGGAAATATTCTGGTAATAAAAAATGACAGTATTATCTATAGAAATAGTTTTGGGTTTACCGATGGTTCCAAAACAAAAAAATTAAAACCTAATATGGTCTTTAATATTGGTTCAATTTCAAAAGAACTAAGTGCTGCTAGTATCATGAAATTGGTAGAAGAAAATAAAATAAATATAGACGATAAAATTTCTAAATTTAATTTAGGACTTCCTACTTGGGCAAAAAAAATCAATGTTTCTCATCTTTTAAACTACTCTAGTGGCTTACCTAGATATGATTGGAACAAAGTCCGAACTAATCAAGACGTTTACTCTGACTTAAAAAATATAGAGAAATTAGAATTCGAACCAGGAACTGATTTTTTATACAGTAATAACAATGTTTTTATTAGAAAGTTAATAATAGAGAAGATTTCAGGATTGTCTTTTAATGAATATATTCAAAAAAATATCCTAATCCCATTAAAAATGGAAAATACTTTTCTTTCACCAGTAAAAGAAACATCTCAATTTGCGACAGGATTTAACAATGAAGGTGTCAATTATAAAGAAATTTATCAAATGGATGGTGGAACCTATACTACAACTGATGATTTATATAAATGGATTAAAGGGCTTTATGCAGAGAAAATTATAACAACCGAATCAATAAATGTTTTGGGAACGCCTCTAGCACACAAAAATGCCAATCAATCGTCTCTTGGTTTTACAACTGTTGAAAACGGTAGAATTAATAGACATCAGGCTTCAGGTTCAAACGTTGATTTTGAGTCAATAATAGATTATAACTTAGAAAATGGTCTCACAACAATTTTATTAACAAACAATGCCAATTATAAATTATGGGATTTAAATCGTGCAATTAATGCAATATTAAATAACCAGACTTTCAAAATTCCTAATCAATAAAACTATAATCAAATTTTTAATAATAAATCCCTTTGTTTATGGAATTTTTATAAGATAGAATCGAAAGAGAATTATTTAGAAGTGAAATAGGTTTGAATCCTGCCACTCCGACCAATTGAGTCCAATCACATTTGTGATTGGACTTTTTTATTTGCAAAAACTGGAAGCATTAACTTCAGAGATTTAAGCAAATAATAAAGGGAGCTATTAGCAGTATTAAGTCTTATTATAAAATTGTTTTAGGCATTTTCTATTCCATTAAGAAACCAGGAAAAGATTTACTACTTTAGTGTACGTTATGTGCAAGCTGAACAACCAGTCGACAATCAATGAAATTTAGACTAATAGTTATAGGATTTTCTTCAATCTTTCTGTTGAGTTGCGGACATTCAAAACGAAAATCTGATTTAATAGCAAATTATGAGAAACGTTCGTCCGAAATTACAACAGCTAAAGAATATTTTGAACAAATTGTTCCTGAAAATTTCAATGTCCGAATACGTTTTGATTCGACTGACGAAATAGATTTGGTTGTTTATGAACGTCTCAATGATTCAACGGACAATGAATTGCTATTTCGTAAATGGAACATCAATATTGACAATTACGTGGAAGAACCACAAAGTGATTATGACAAAAAATATCACGGAAAAACAAACTCATTCGAACTTACCAAAACTAAACTGAATTGGACTAATGAGACTATCGAAAAGTTATATGAAAAATTGGAAAACGCAGATTGTATAGGAATATCAAATTGGGAACCAATAGAAATTGAATACGGATATAACGGACTTGGAGTCTATTCGTATAAAATATTTAAAGAAAAACTGAACGAGGAATTAATCAAGAAATATAACGACGGTTGCAACAATATTTTTTACAAAGATAACATTGTATTATCGTATGGTGGAGGAGCAATCGGAATGCAATGTTTTGAAGATTATAAACGGAAATAAAGCCAGCACATAACAAAGTGTATAGCTCATTGCGGCTGAATTTTCTACCGAAAATTCCTTACAATTTTGCTATCTTTCGGTCACGGTGGAAAAGTCCGGCGGACATTTTCCGCAACGAGCCATACACCAGACCGTTGACATTCATTATGACAAAACGAATAAGAAAATATTTAACAGTATTAATTGGACTTGTACTTTCGAGTTGTTCTAATGGGCAAACAACCGTTGCTGAAAATGGGATTAAAATCTCAAATGAAGGAATTACTAAAAAACAGTCTGAACTTCTATTTGATAATACCAAATCATTTCCAAACAACACTCAACTTTCGATTGCTTTAATTAAAAATGGAAAAATTGACTTTATTGGAATTGAAAGAAAAAATGACACAATTAAGCTAATTGAAAATTACAAAAATGCTTTTGAAATAGGCTCTATAACTAAAGTATTTACAGCAACCTTGTTGTCAAATTTTGTGAACGACCAAGAACTAAAATTAGACGACAACATCCAAGATTATCTTGACTTTAAAATTAAATCTGAAAACAGAATAACTTTCAAGGCACTTGCAAATCATACGTCTGGTCTACCGAGATTACCTTCAAATTTGAATCTTTTGCTTGTTGACCAAAACAATCCTTATAAAGATTATGACAAAGAAAAACTCATAAGTTATTTAACGAAAGAAGTGGAACTAAATCAAGAGCCTGGAATTAAATATGATTATTCTAATCTTGGTGCTGGAATTTTGGGATTTGAATTAGCAACTATTTCAAAATCACCTTATGAATCGCTACTACAAGAGAAAATATTTACAAAGTACAAAATGGTAAACTCTACGAGTACAAGAGAAAATTTAGAAACTAAACTTATCAAAGGATTAAAACCAAATGGAAAAATGGCGTCGAACTGGGATTTTGATGCTTTAGCCGGTGGTGGAGCGATTTTTTCTACTGTAGAAGATTTATCCAAATTTGGTTTAGCTCAATTTGATAGCACTAATAGCGAATTAACTCTAACCCAAAAGTCTACATTTAAAGTAAATGACAATATGAGCATAGGACTTGGATGGCATATTTTAAAAAGGAAAAACGGAGGCGAATTGATTTGGCATAATGGAGGAACTGGAGGTTATACTTCGTCTATGACTTTAGATTTAGAAAATAAAAATGGAATAATAATACTATCCAATGTTTCCGCATTTAATAAAAAAATGGGGAATATTGACCAGCTATGTTTCAGACTGATAAAAACATTAGATGAAAAATAACGAAATGCCGACAATGGCTATAAGTAATTACTTGTTCTGGCCTACTTCTGAAAATCCGCGAGGACTTTCAGCTTGGTGTGTATTTACAAAGTTAAGTGCTAGCCCACGCAACTACTCATAGCCTAGGACGTTAACCACAATTAAAACCCAGAACTAACCGAATGACAACTTTTCCAGTATCAAATTCGACTTTATCAGAAAAAGAATTAGGTGTTTTTATTAAAAACAAATACAATTTAAGCGAAAGTTTTGAATGTAAATTATTCAGAACAGGAATGAATCACACTTATTTCATTTCAAATACAAAAGAGAAATACGTTATCAGAGTTTACTGTTATAATTGGAGAACAAAAACTGAAATTAGAGAAGAATTATCATTACTCGAATTACTCAAAAAAAACAATCTTTCCGTTTCATATCCAATTTCCGATAAAGAAGATAACCAAATTCAAGAAATAAATGCGCCTGAAGGACTTCGCTACATAGTTCTCTTCTCTTTCGCAAAAGGAGAAAAAATGAGATTTATGGACAATGACACTTGTTCTGAAATTGGCTCACTTATGGCTAAAATTCATAATATTACAACTAACAAGACAATTAATAGAGCCGATTATAATTCTGAATTACTTTTAAAAAAGTCCTATAACCAACTGGTTCATTTTTTTCCAGAGAATTTGACCGAAATGAGGTATCTAAAAGAACTTAACTATAAAATTTCAAAGACCTTTGAGAAAATTAATCAATTAAAGTTTCAAAAAGGGATAGTTCATCTTGACATTTGGTATGATAATTTGAGTGTTAAAGACAATAAAGAAATTACAATATTTGACTTTGACAATTGTGGAAATGGATTATTGATTTTAGACATTGGTTACTTTTGCAAACAATTGTTTTTTATAGAATCTGACAAGGAAAAATATGAATCAAAAGTTGAAAGTTTTCTAAATGGTTATCGAGAAATAAGAGAACTTTCAAAAGAGGAAATTAAATTAATTCCAGAAGCTGGAGCTTCAATCTTTGCTTTTTATCTTGGAGTACAAGCACAAAGATTTGATTGGTCGAATATATTTCTAACCGAAAACTATCTGAAGATGTTTATTGGAAGAATAAAATCTTGGATGGAATATTATAAAAATAATAGTAACTAACAATGATAACCACAATTATGACATATTCGATTACCCTTAGACTTCACTCAGGACATGCTCAAACGAATCTATTTGGAATTTTAATCCGAGAATAATCGCTAATTTGACCCATGGCTTATGTTTATACCAGATCGTTATAGGTTATCCAAGCAGAATCTATAATTTTGAAAACACAAAAATAAATATATAATGGAAACCTTAAACATTGGAGAGATGTAACCTTAAAGTATAAAAAACATAAGGCATTTGGAGTCAAATTCAAATGCATCACAACAATGGTTATAAAGTAAAGCCCTAACCAACCAAACTGCTCCTACGTTTTATAACCGAAGATGTTGACATTAATTTAAGACCGAGAGTCAATAATAAATTTGAACATCAACTAAAGATCTTAAACCTGTGAAAAAATATCTAATAGTAGCACTTTCTATAATTGTATTAAGTTGTAATAAAAAAACTTCAAATTCACAGAAAACAGAAAACCTTAAAGTATTAGAGTATCTTAAAAGTGAAATGGAAAAACAAAAAATTCCAGCATCACAAATTGCAATAATTCAAAATGGCGAAGTTGTCATTTCCGAAACTATAGGTTTAGCAAATGTCCCATTCTCTGTAAAAGCGAATGATAGTACAGTTTTTTCGATTAATTCTATTGGTAAAATTTTTACGTCAACAGCAATAATGCAACTTGCCGAGCAAGGTAAACTTAAACTATCGGATAAAGTATATAAACACTTAACCGACTTACCTGAATCTTGGAATTCTGTAACAATTAAAAACCTTCTGAGTCAAACATCGGGGCTTCCCAGTATTGAAGACCCAGTCACCGAAGAACTTTTAGGAAACAGAGGACTCGAAAAAGCGTGGGAATTGGCTAAAGAATTACCTATTCAATTTGAGCCTTATGAGCGATTCGACTATAATGCTACTAACTTTCTCTTGCTTTACAAACTCATTGAAAAATGTAGTGGAATGCCTTATAAAGAGTTTGTGACCAAAAATCAATTCGATGTAGCAGAAATGGAAAAAATCTATTTCCAGAGTTCATATGATGTTCTTGAGAACAAAAGCCCAACCTACTCATATTATCACCAAAATAAAACTACTGGTGCGAGTGAAGAAAAAGAAAACTTGATTGAATTGAACGAATATTTTCCGAAAGAACTAACCACAGATTCAGGTGCTTATACTACAGCAACTGAAATGACAAAATGGATTTTGGCTCTTTTGGATGGAAAATTTCTTAAAGACAAAGAAAGCATAGCTACCATGTGGGAACCTGTTAAATTAAAAGATGGTACTTACGATGGATTAGGCGATAATTTAAATGCATATGCATTAGGATGGCCAATTATAAAGAGCGAAACCAGTCGCACAATTGTTCCGTTTGGAGGAGGTAGGGCTTGTATATATATACATCCAAAAGAAAATACATCAATAATTCTTTTTACAAACTTGATGTTTGGATATCCGAATAGAATTGTTGACAAAATATCTGAATTGTATTTGAATGACAAAATGAAATAAAAATACTATGCGACAATGTATAACCACAATTTATTCACTACATAATTATTTTATTTTTGGAGTTTATCGGTCGCTTAGTTCTGGTTGGTGGACTCGACTACATTCGAATCCACCCCGCTCGTACCGAACAACAAGTTTGGGAGCAGTCAGAATTACTAAGACTTGTGTTTAACCTGTAACTGACGGTTATACATTATTATTGTAGAGCATTTGAGGAAATAAAACTTTCTAGACTAACTGTAACAATTGAAAAAAAGAACAATCCTTAAAGAAAAACATAAATAATGAAAACACTTTTGGCTTTTCTTTTTTCTTTAGTGATTTTACAATCTTGCTCACAAACCAAAACCGATTATTTAGAGGATAATAGATTTGATTTAACTTCATCTGAATTTGACTTTCCACAAAAAGATTTTAATATAATTGGATTTGGTGCTTATCATGGAAGTGCCAAAACTGAAGAAACAGAATTTACTTTAATTAAATCTCTAACGAAAGGCGGAACAATAAAATATTATCTTCCAGAAACAGATTTTAGTATCGGTCACTATTTTAATAAATATTTAAAAACTGGTGATACTATTTTACTAAAAGATTTAGTCTATAATTATGGAACGAGAGTACCACAAGAGAAAAGTGTTGAGATATATGAAAAATGGAAAGAAATAAAAAAACTCAATGATGAACTTCAAGAAAAAAACAAATTAACAGTTGTCGGAATTGACCTTTTGGTAACGTACAAATACACTTCTAAACATTTGTTAGAAAATATCAACTTTGAACAAACTCAAGAAAAATCATTGCAGGAAATAGTCAATATGATACAATTGGATACAACTGACTTTTCACCACATTACAATAGTTATTCCAAAAAAGTTCTAAGGGCTTTTGTTGAAGATTACGAAAAAAATCCAGCTAAATTTGAAAAAAGCATTAAAAATAGATTCGTTTTTGACCACTTAATACAAAATCTAAAATATACATTTAAAAACTTCGATAATTCATCTAAACGAGAACAAATAATTTATGATAATTATTTAAATCTAAACAGTTTATATGATTTTCACAAAAAACCACAATTCTTACGATTTGGTTTTTTTCATTTAGAAAAAGAAAGAGAAGGTAATAAAGTATCTTTTTTTACAAAACTCATTGAAAATAATATTTACAAACGTAAAGATATAATTTCAGTAATTGGCTATCTCACGAAAAGCAGGGTGCTTTGGGATATTGTTTATGACGACAATATGAATTACAAAACTTATACCACAGAAGGTGGTTATGGAATTGGTGATTATGATAAAGAGTATTTTCTTGGGATTGAGAATTTAAAGAAAACTAAAATATCGGATATTACACTCTTTCGATTAAATAAAAAGAATACACCATACAATGATGGAAATCCTGACTTAATGGAAATTGTAATGATAGGAGAAAAATCTAATGGTGAAGAAGTAAAAGGGAAATCGACTACTGATTTTTTAGATTATGCTATTTTAATTTCAAATTCAAAGGCAAGTGTTCCTATTCAAGAAATGAAATAAAAATTCTCTCAAACTTTCTATTCGGTTTGTATTTACTAAATTAGTTACTGAAACATGTAATGAAATCATAGCACCATTTGAGAAAAATATTTGTAATCATATTAACTTTAATTGAGTTTTTGGTATTTGGACAAGAAAATAATCTTGACCGAATTGACAAAGAAGTGAAATCTATAGAATTGAATTCCGCTCTTGAGAAAACTGAATTTGATTGGGTAGAACTAACTGGAATTACTACAGATGGTGGTGGAATTTTAAAAGTCTGGAGTAACAAAAAACAGATTTACAAGATAGTTGAGGAAATCGGACTTTCTTACGGCCGAATAAAGATAACTATTTATTTGAATAGCGGAATCCCAATCAAAATAATTGAAACAGAAGAAAACTTTGGTCGCGAAAATGATGAACTGAATTACAGAGAACGGAATGAAGTTTTCAGAGCCAATATTTACGTGTTTGACTGGGAAAATGACGAGTCTAAAATAGAACGGAATGGGAAAAGGGTTTTAAGTGAAGGTTCATGTTCAACTTTTGATTATGAACCAATAATTAAGCGTGCTACAAATGCAATAATGAAATAAAAATATGGTGTGCAATAATGGTTATAATTCATTGTGGTTTTGTGACACCGTAACCCGCCCGAACGTACCATTCGGTACGGACGGGAATAAAAATGTAAGTTAACTGCTGATCTCTAAGTGAAGTAATAGTTGCGGACAATTCCGCAACGAAATTATAGTGAATACCGTTGTACGCAAATTAAATAATGAACAAAGAATATAAATTAAATTCAAAAGACGAACTTACAGAACCTGTAAAAATTTTGGAATTGAAACGTGGAGTGAATTAAATATTGAGAAAGTCCTACCGCAAAAAATGCGGCTATTGTTGTGTGTTGGATTTTTTGCTGTTCTACTATCTTATCTCAATTCAAATGTGAATTTTTCATGAGTATTAATAAAATTTTCCCTTTGATAAAATCGATGGGTTTCAATTCTTTTCTTATTTGAGGTCACTTCCAGTTGTTTGATACCCATGTTTTTAGCCAGGCGCTTTAGTTCGTCAATCAATTTTTTTCCAACTCCCACTTTTCTATTTTTAGGATTTACATACATTTCTTGTATTTCTGCGATTTTTTGCCCGGAGTGATGCAATAAGTATTGTGTATGACAACTTATAAATCCAATAGGTTTTTTATTCAATTCAGCAATCAAATAAATAAAATCTGTATTTGCAATATTACATTCGAACGCTTTTTTTTGAGTTTCTATTTCGAAAACGGTTTCCTCTAATTCGTTCACAAATTGATAAATTGCGTTAAAATCAGCTTGAGTTACGTTTCTGATATTTATTTTATCGTGCATTTTATATAAATTTAGCCTGCGTACAATGGACTATAAGCGTTGTTGTAATCATTTGTTATTTGAATACTTAACTTTAATTTTCTATAATCAAAACTAATGGTGTTTTTTTAAGATTGATTATAAAATCTTGCTTATTTCAAATAGTTTTTCTGAATTGCGTTGGCGATAATCCAAAATGTTTTTTGAATACATTAGAAAAGTAAGCAGTATTATCAAACCCAGATGTAATAGCTATTTCAAAAATGGAGGCTTTTGAATTTTGAAGCTTGTTTTTTGCATTTTCTAAACGAATGTCTGTTAAATATTCCAGAGGTGTCTTCCCATTGATTTCTTTGAAAAGCCGGTGTAAATAATATTTACTAATCCCCATATCTCTACTAACTGTATCGAGTGAGATTTTATCTCTAAAGTTATCATTAAAATATGTTCTGGCTTCTATTACTGATTTGTATAGTTCTCTCCTGGTATTGTGTCTAACTATTTTTAATTTTTTAAAGTTATCATCAATTGAAACCTGTTCCTGGATAATAAGTTCAGAAATTATCATGAATAATTGATCCAATTGCTGATTTAAACTCATTCTATTGTTAAGATATAAATACACGATTTTATCCAGTAAGTTTTTGATCTTTTGATTAGCGTTTTTTTGTATTATTTCAAGAAATCTTATTGGAAAGTTTTGACCAAAATGAAAATGAGATACTTCATTAATCAGTTTTGGTGATAAGAATAATGATAACCCTTTTGTTCCTTTTTTAGCCTCAGTATTAATTTGGCTATTATTTAGGATTAAGTATTCATTTCCTGAAACTTTTAAATTTTGATTATCAAAGCTATAGTATTTTATACCTTCAATAACATATTTTATTGTATACGTAGATTGATAGGTAACTGAAGTGTCTTCAGAGTGGTTAGAATACAAAATCTTATTTTCTAATTGATTGGAAAAGCCAGGATTTGAAGTTATTTCTTCAAGTTGAATCATTTGAAAAGATATAGTATCGCGAGAGCATTAATTAGTTATAACGATTTGATACTAAATTAAAAAAAAATGACAATACTGTATTTCGGTTGTATGGAGTTTTAAGGAGAAAAGCCATAAGCAAAGAGTTATATTCATTATTATAATTAGTTTCTTTCTATTCAAACTTCAACAATTCGATATTTTTTACTTGCATCAAGTATTTTTCTATAAATCCGGTATGAGATGCTCCAATGATTACAAGAATTTTTTTATTTGGATTACGTGCTACCAAATTCATAATGTTGGCTGTAATACTCAAATTTCGCATTTCCCATAAATAATATCTTGCTTTGTCTGAACCTGATTTGAAGTTTGTGTCTAACCAAATTTTCCATTGCGCATTGAAATCATCGTTTTTATACTCTTTACTATTCAAAAAGGAATATAAATTCAATAAATCCCCAGTTTTAATAGACGATTCGGTCAATTCATTTATTTTTTGAAAAATAGGAAGCTCGTTTATTTTAGAAAAAAGTTCAGCATTTGCTTTGTAATCTTCAATAAAATTTGGGTAATATTTAAATAAAAGGGATTCGTCCTGAAAATTATCGATAGGGTCAAGCCGATTTAAATTTTCTTTTATTGCGAGTTGCATTGCCAGGCTGTAATATTCATTTTTACTTTTCATTTCCTTTTCTAAAATACTAGCAATATACTTTTCAAAATCTGTTGTGAATATAGATTTATCTTTAATGAATGAGTATTGTAAAACAGCCGATGGTAAATCTGTTATTGCGAGATAGTTAATAATCAATTCCATACGATCTTTTGAATCAAACTCTTTCTTGTTTAAAAGCTCTTGAATAGTCTTTTGTGCTTTTAAGAATGTTATTTTTCGATTAACGCTAACAGAATCTGCAATTTCTAAGAACTGAGCTCCAAATCCATTTTTTGTAATTCCATCAAATGCTTTATCATTTCTTGATTTAATATCATTTAATAGTTCACCAGACATTTTTTCTATTCCTATAACATCAAAATTGATCGAGTCCAATTTTGTAATTACTCTATCAAGCATAGATACCTCAAATCCTTTAATGTTTGCTAAATGAGAAGTTCCTAATATTAAGACTTGATTTTTATCAGCTTGACTATATGTAACAGAAGAGAAGAAACAAGTGAATACAAGTGCGTATATGATTTTCATTGGCATAAATTTATATTTTTTCTCTATGACGATTTAGTACCTTAAATTGTTACAATGATTTTCTCGATTATCACTGAAAGTTATATGCAATTAATATTAGTCATAAATCAATTCTAGTCTTTCATGTTCATAAAGGCTCTCCAACGTTTTGGGAATCATTTCCCGAAAACCAACAAATGACTATTGAAATAAAAGATTGGACTATTTACAATTAATACTTAATCGAAATTTGTTAACTTTAAATCCGTAATTGAGTTATATGAGATGGTTATCAAATATTTGTCAAATAAATAAAAGCTACAATCTATATTTGTTAATTTGACGTAGATGAATTTTTCAATTTTAACAATCACAACAATATTTGTATTATTCATCTCTTTCTTATTAGCGTTATTCCTCTTAACAGTCAAAACTTCTAATAAAATAGCGAATACATTTCTAGGTGTTTACTTTTTAATTTTTGCAATTCACATTAGTGCTTTCTTTTATTCTAAATATATTACCTTACCTCCTGTTGTAGAAATGCTTCGTGATCATATTGCTTTTTTCACGAGCCCATTATTATTTTTGTATGTGATATCCTCTATATATTCAGACTTCAAATTAAAACCCAGACATCTACTACATATATTGCCATTTGCAATTCAAATATTAATCTTTTCTCCGAGATTTTATTTTGCCAATAACTATACAAAAAGCTTCGTATTAGAAAATTTAAATGATACGTTAGAAGGAAAACTATCTATAATTTTTGGTTTATCTGTTTCTCTTTTTTATTTAACCGCTATGTTTTTAGAATTGAGAAAGTATAAGCAGGTATTAATGGAAAATTATGCAAACAAATCTGTCTTTAACTTTAAATGGCTTTATCAATTATTTATTTTATTGAGTATTATTTTCTGTTTTTCATTGTTCAAACAGGTTTATAAATTGTTCGGAACAGATGTTGAGGTTTTAAATACTTCAAGATTAATTCTTACACTTACTTTAATTGGATTTTTAACCTGGATAGTTTTAAAAAGCATGTATAATCCAAAATTGTTCAGGAATATTAATTCAAATCATTTATTAATAAAAAATGATATCAATCAAAAACATCTAAATAAAAATATTAAAGAAGAGATCCAGAAACTGTTAGTATTTATGGAAGATGAAGAACCGTTTTTGGACCCTTCTTTTACATTACAAAAACTAGCTGAAAAATTAGAAATGCCAAGTCGTGATATCTCAATATTAATTAATCTTAATTTAAATCAACACTTCTTTGATTTTGTGAATCATTACAGAATTAAGAAGGCAGAGAGAATGCTGGTTAATGCAAAAGAAGAAAATTTAACGATCCAACAAATTATGTATGATGTTGGATTTAATTCTAAATCTTCTTTCTACGCAGCTTTTAAAAAGCAAATAGGGATGACACCATCAGAATACAAAAAAAGAAGAAAAATTTCTTAAATGGTTGAAAGTTTGATATAAAAAAGAGTTCGATTTTATATAATCAAACCTTTTTTAATCAGCATATGTTTTCATTTGTCATTGAATTAAAACAATAACAATATGAAAAAAATATTTCTAGCATTTTTATTTCTGCTTTTTATCTGTTCAAGTTGTAAATCCCAAAGTCAAAAAGAGAAGAGAGTAGTGGTAAACAATAATAAATCTGTCGAGATTTACAGCAACGTCATCAATAAAGAGATAAAGCAAATCGTAGACAAAAATGCTAACGAATTTTTAAAAGATTCTTTAATACACTCTTTATCTATCGGGCTTTACATAGACAATGTGTCTTTTAATTTTAATTATGGAGAATTAACCAAAGGAAAAGGAGATAGGCCAGCACATAATACCATATATGAAATTGCTTCAGTAACAAAAATATTTGTAGGTACTTTGGCAGCAAAAGCTGTTTTAGAAAGAAAATTAGATTTGGAAGATGACATAAGAAAACATTTACCTAAACCATATCCGAACTTAGAATATAACGGAAAGCCTATTAAAATAAGGCATTTATTGACACATACAAGTGGATTGCCCAGCGGAATTTTGGGGATGAAAAATGAAATACCTCTTACAAAAGATAATGAAATTGAATATGCCAAAATGTATTTAGACCTTGAAAACAAACAAACGAAGCCGAAATTCTTATCTGAATTATCAAAGCTTAAAATCTCTGAAGAACCGGGAAAAACATTTAATTATTCAAACTCGGGTACAAACTTGATGGGATACATTTTAGAATTAATCTATAACAAACCTTTTCAAGAACTGGTATTGAATGAAATAATTTCAAAAGCAAAAATGAATGACACTTATTTTAACGTACCAAAAGACAAGCAGAATAGACTTGCAAATGGGTATTTATTAAACAAATCTATGCCAAAATCTAATCTTGCTAACACTCTTTGGGGAGCAGAAGGGGCTTTAAAATCTACAACTGCTGATATACTAAAATACATTCATTACCAATTCAGAAATAATAAGATAGTTAAAGAGTCTCATAAAAAAATATTTGAAATAGATATTGATTATTGGATAGGATACTATTGGTGGATCATCAGTAACCAAAATTATGATTTGCATTTTAGGCACGATGGTGGTATTTCCAGGGCAAAAAGTGTACTTACTATCTTTCCGGGGAGAAAAATAGGAATTTTAATTTTCACCAATCAATCTTCTATAAGAATAAATCAAAAACTCAATGACTTAACCTATAAAATCTATGATGAACTCAAGGAACAGTAATTATTTCTGTGGATTCAAATAAATGATACTTATTCATAATTTGATTACCCGATTTTTTCTGTAATAGCTTTTCGATACGATTTCCCAATGGGAAGTTTCACATTGGTATTTAAAACAAACTGATTTCCGTCAATTAATTTTAAATGCTTGAAATTTACAACGAAAGATTTATGAATTCTGATAAAATCATCAGGTAGTTTTTCCAAGAAATCTGATAAAGTTTGCGGTGTTAAAATCACTGTGTCGATATAAATTTTGATATAATTTCCATAAGCTTCTATATGTGTAATATCATCAAAATTGAGCTTAATAATTTTCTTGTCACTCTTTACAAATATGAATTTTTCTTCTGATTCTTTTTGCAAAACTTCCATCACTTCAAGTGCGTTTTTACAGGAAGCAATCAACTGTAAGTTGGGGATATCTTTAATATAATTTTCAAGTATCTGACGTGCAATAGGTTCGTCATCTGCAAGTAGGCATCGTAATGTATTCATTTATAAATTCAGTTTTAAATCTACCGAAAAACAATTGTCTTTTTTATGGATAGTGAGTATATGATTGTTTGGATATAACAACTTTAGCTTTTTTTGCATTTCCCAGGCCAATACCGCCTTTTTCTTTTTCTAAATTTTCTGTAGGGCTATCTTCAATAGTGTTTTCACAGGTAAAGTTTAAATCATTTTCATTTACATCAATCAAAATAGTGACTTTCTCTTCTTGTTCGCCTAAATGTTTAAATGCATTTTCAACAAATACAATCAATAACATAGGTGTTATATTTTTATCTGAAATACTACCCTGGACTGAAAAATTGATTTGTGTTTCTTCTAACCTGATTTTTTCTAGCGATATATAATTTTCCAAATATTTAATTTCTTTTTCTAACGGAACAAAGACTGTTGAAGTATCATACAGGCTATATCGTAATAAATCAGATAACTTTAGCATTAAGTCAGGGAGTTTATCCGATTTTATAACCGATAAGCCATATAAATTATTTAAGGTATTAAATAAAAAATGCGGATTAAGCTGTGCTTTCAATAACTGTAATTCGGCTTTCTTTTCTTCCTGTCTTCGTATAAAGCTATCCCGTGCCATTTTTAATGCAGAAGCAAATGTGAGTGCCAGCATTAAAATTCCAAATAAATTGATGAAGGATTGTAATCGTTGTTGTTCTAAAATTATTCCTATAATAAATGCAGAAATGATAGAAAAAAACGCAGCATTTATTAAAAACAATCCTAAAAACACCCAGGGTTTTCTTCTAAAATAAGGTAGTATATAAAGGTTATTGATATAAATTGGCGGAGCTAAAACTGCCATAACAAACAAAGACGCTAACCATTTGTTATCTGCTGTTATAGTAAGTGCAATTAAGAAAAACAATAGCACCCAAACCAATATATTTTGGAAGATTTTATTATCAATAAGCGTATTAAATTTTGACAAAGGGATTTTCTATACGATACGAGAATTGCTCATTAGGCCAGGGAAAAATATTCATGAGTTTATCCATAATGATAGGAACAGACTTGTAAAACCTATGGTATTTGTTATAATTTGCTCCTTACTTTATTCTGTAGCTCAACAACTTTTGAATTTTGAAGATGGTTATGTCAACGCCGGAGGGCTAGGAGATTCAGCAGTGGCAACTATTTATACCTGGATACAGAAAAATTATGGGTACACTAATATTTTAATGGCTGTTTTTATTGCAGGATGGATTAAGCTTTTATTTAGGAAATATGATTACAACTTTTTTGAAATTATCATCCTCTTGTTCTTTGTGATGGGGATCGGAATGTTGATTTACACCATATTTGGATTATTAGACAGTCTTATTGAAATTAAGGTGCTACAAATTGGAGGAATTTTAGGATTTATCTATGTTTCCTGGGCAATAGGGCAATTTTTTGATAGAAATAAAAAAATAAATTACCTGAAAGGATTATTAGCCTATGTATTAGGTACGGTAACGTTCTTTCTTATTGCATCAATTACAGGTATAGGAATTGATTTTGTATTATAGTAGAAACATATTCTCTAAAGTTTGATCATAATTTATTCCAATATCAAAAAAGAAAGGAGTTTGTTCAGAATTAATCTTCCGCAAAAACTTTTTTAGAACGTGTTAATGCAGATGCAATTACCTGATGCATGTCATAGTATTTGTATTCTGCCAGTCTTCCTCCGAATATTACAGAACTTTCCTGAGCAATCTTTTTATACTGTAAATAGATATCATTGTTTTTATCATTATTAATGGGGTAGTAGGGTTCGTTTTTGGTGCCCCCTTCTAAAGGAAATTCTTTGGTGATTACAGTACTTTTTTGTTTCCCAAACTCAAAATGCTTGTGTTCTATAATCCTGGTATAAGGTATTTGAGATTCTGTATAATTAATTACTGCATTACCTTGATAATTAGAGGTTTCTAATATCTCATGCTGGAAATTAAGACTGCGGTATTCTAATTTCCCAAAACGATAGTCATAATACTCATCTATTTTTCCTGTGTAGACAATATTTTTAGCCAAAGAACCCCAATATTCCCTGTCTTTGAAAAAATCGATATTCGTTTTACATTCAACATTTTTTAAAAGGCCATCGATAAGCTTGTTATACCCTCCAATTGGAATACCTTGATAAGTGTCATTAAAATAATTATTGTCAAAAGTGAAACGTAATGGTAGTCTTTTAATGATAAATGTAGGAAGTTCGGTGGCTTTTCTTCCCCACTGTTTTTCTGTGTAACCTTTGATGAGTTTATGATAGATATCTTCACCAACCAGGGACAAAGCATGCTCTTCAAGGTTTTTAGGGTTGTTTTTTTTATATTTTTGAGTTTGTTGCTCAATAATTGCCTGAGCTTCATTAGGTGTAGTAACTCCCCAAAGCTGATAAAAAGTATTCATGTTAAAAGGCAGGTTATATAACTTACCTTCATAATTAGCAACAGGTGAATTTGTATACCTGTTAAAAGGTACAAAACTATTCACATAGTCCCAGATATATTTATCATTGGTATGAAAAATATGTGCTCCATATTTATGCACATTGATTCCTTCGATATTTTCGCAATAGATGTTCCCTCCTAAATGATCTCGCTTATCTATAACCAGGCACTTTTTATTTTTCTTTGTAGCCTCATGTGCAAAAACAGCACCAAAAAGCCCGGCGCCAACTATCAAATAATCGTATTGTGGTTTGTTACTCATTTAAATTATTTTGCTCAAAGATATAGTTTTTATAGCATAATAAAACGTATTAAAATTGATGGGACGATTTGTGAAAAATAATAGGAATGAAAGAATAAATTCTATGGAAGCTTTTAATGAATATTTGTTTTCTAAGGTAGCTTCCGGTTAAGAAAAACAAAATGGCATACTTGGTTTTTTATGTCAATTTAATTGAATTATGATTATATCCCTATTTTTGCAAAAAATATTTTAGAAACAAACTTAAAAACCACGGTGCTTTTCATGAAAAGCAATAATCTTTTCTACATCTCGAGAAACTATAAGTTCAGAAATAGTGCGGCTTCAAAACCTAAAATGGATTGCGAACTTATATTGTCAAAAAATGGTTTCAAAAACCTTGGGCTTAAACAAAGTAATTATCCGAGTTCTGTAATAGGAGCAATAATTAGTTTTACCAGTATTGTAATTGGATTGATAAAGCTTCCAAGAAAATCTGTTTTTTGCATGCAATATCCGCTAAGTAAGTTCTATCGCTTGGTGACAACAGTTGCATCCTGGAAAAAATGTACTATTATCATTATTATTCACGATGTGAAATTTTTGATGGGTAAGCATAACAATGCAGCTAAGGAAATTGCAAAATTTAAAAAAGCGCAATACCTCATAGTGCATAATGAATCTATGAATGATTGGTTTCTACAAAATGGATATAAAGGAAAAATGGTTAATATCAATGTATTTGACTATTTATATCCAATAACCGATAATGCTACAGAACAAAATCAAGAATCTAAATCGGTTGAAGTAGTTTTTGCTGGTGGCCTTAGCAGGGAGAAAAGCGAGTTTATATATAATGTAGGTAACTTAAAGCATAAAAACTATACATTGAAATTATATGGAGCTGGTTTTGAATCGACTGAAGAAAAAGAGGGCGAATCAAACTTATCTTACCAGGGCGTATTTTCACCCGAAGAAATTATTTCAAAAATATCCGGGTCTTATGGCCTGGTTTGGGGGGGGAGCACAGTAGATGGATGCTCCGGACCTTTTGGAAAATATCTTGGTTATAACAATCCGCATAAAACTTCATTATACCTGCTTTGTGGTTTACCGATTATTGTTTGGAAGAAAGCTGCCATTTCAAAATTTATCGAACAAGAAAAAATCGGAATAACGATATCTTCATTAGAAGAATTAGATAGTGTATTAGACAAAATAACTGATTCTCAATACAGAGAATTCTTGAAAAACGTAGAAAGAGTAAGTTCGCAAATAGCCGAAGGCCATTACTTAAGCAAAGCAATAGAGAAAGTACTTTTAGACGTTAACTAATATTCTTTTCTACGAATTAAAAAGCCTATGTATCATTATACATAGGCTTTTCGGGGAATAACATCTATAATTTTCTGCATTAATCAAACTTCATTATAAATGTTTCGAATTAAAAAAGGGAATATTTTTTAGATCATATAATTTAATAAATGAACTCTTACATTTTATATGAGACAAATATATTTTCAGAATAGAGAATATAATATGTAATTTGTCCCTTTATTTTTGTAAATTTTCTCCATTACTAATAAATAGTTAAAAAGAAAATAAAATAGAAATTAAAGCATTATTTAGGTTATATTAAATGCCTAAAACTGGTTTAAATCCCGTATCATGAATTTTCATTATTCAAGTCAATTAGAAGAAAGTATTTTTAACCTGACTGATTTTAATTGTGCATCTTCCCAGGAGTTGCTAAAGAAAAATAATCGCTATAAAGTCATTTGGGCAAAAGACAATGATGTACTAATGATAGTTGATGGTTACAGGATAGAATTAAAGAGAAACCAGGTTATTTTTTGCACTCCTCTTAATATTATTGAAATAACCTTAGGACAAAAAGGAATTATGTCTTTTGTGTTTAACAGAGAGTTCTACTGTATCAGAGATCACGATGAAGAAGTATCGTGTAACGGATTTTTATTCTTTGGATCTTCACAACCGCCTATTGTTTCTTTAGATGAAAAAGAACAGAAAAGTTTCGAAATGATTTATTATTTCTTTAGGGAAGAATTTGAAATCGAAGACCATGTTCAGGGAGAAATGTTGAGAGTACTATTAAAAAGACTTTTAATCAAATCGACAAGGTTGATAAAAAAGAACCTCCCTGAGCCAAAATTAGCAAATGAGAAAATAGATATCATAAGACAGTTTAATATCCTGGTGGAGAAGCATTTTAGAGAAAAACACCTTGTCTCTGATTATGCAGAAATGCTTAATAAATCTCCTAAGACACTTTCAAACCTGTTTAGAAAATATAGTAACGAGACAGCGCTAACATTTATTAATGAACGTATTTTGCTTGAAGCAAAACGATTACTGTTATTTTCAGATAAAACTTCTACAGAAATTGCATATGAATTAGGGTATAAAGAACCCGGGCATTTTTCGAAATTCTTTAAAAATCAGGTAGGAGTCAATCCTATTGAGTTTAAAAAAGGGAATTCTTCGGTTTCTGTATTATAAAGAAGAGAAATAAACCGTATTAGAAATAATTTTTTTCAGGACGAGAACTGTAATGTTATTTAAATTTAATGCTCCATAATTAACTTTATTACAATTTGTAATCTACATTTTATGAAAATTTCAGAGTTAGATCAAATTCAAAAAATGCTTCAAGGCGAAAGCTATATTAGTGATAATGCCATAGCAATGTCAATATTTTTAGCAATGAGATTAGAAAAACCTTTATTGATTGAAGGTCCGGCAGGGGTTGGAAAAACAGAAATTGCTAAGGTAATGGCTAAAGCATTAGAAGCAGAATTGATCAGATTACAATGCTATGAAGGTTTAGATAGTACACATGCTTTGTACGAATGGAATTATCAGCATCAATTACTATACTTAAAGATGCAGGAATTAAAAGTACAAGATATTAGTAAATTGGAAGAAACCATTTTCTCAGAGAAATTTTTATTAAAAAGACCAATTTTAGATGCCATTACACGCACAGAAAAATCGGTCTTACTAATTGACGAGGTAGACAGGGCAGATGAAGAATTTGAGAGCTTTTTACTGGAAGTATTATCCGATTGGCAAGTTACTATCCCTGAAGTAGGAACAATAAAAGCCAGACATAAACCTCAGATAATTTTAACCGGGAATCGAACAAGAGAACTATCCGAGGCGCTTAGAAGAAGATGTCTATACCTGTGGATTGATTACCCGGATTTTGAAAAAGAACTAGCTATTGTAAAAACTAAAATCCCGGAAGTAGATCAGAAATTAGGGCAGCAAATATGCGCTTTTATGAAGGAGTTGAGAGAGTTAAAACTGGAGAAAACACCTGGAATTTCTGAGACTATAGATTGGGCCAGAGCTTTGGCAAGTATGCACCTGACACATTTAGATAAACAAATTGTTGAAGATACTTTGGGAGTCGTTTTAAAAGATTGGAAAGACATACGTCATACCCAGGATGCACTTTCTGAGTTATTGGAAAAAACGGGAGTGGTTTCGAGGATGGGATGATTTAAGTTAACGAATAGAAAATGAGGTTATTAATCAATGCGAAAAACTGTAAAATTGAAAAATTGTAAAACAGATTAAATGTATCAATATTATTTTGGAAAATTAGATGTTTGGAAACTGAGTATTGATATGTGCTTAAAGATATATTCAATAACAGCCGATTTCCCGAATTCGGAAAAATTTGGAATAACATCACAACTACGTCGGGCAATTACTTCTGTTCCAACAAATTTAGTAGAAGGTTTAAGTAGAGATTCTTATAAAGATCAAGCAAGATTTTCTACAATTTCTTATGGGAGTTTAATGGAAAGTTTAAACCTTTTAATTCTAGCTAGTAGATTAGAATATATTAACGAGGAAACCTATACCGATTTAAGGAAAGACCTGGATGAGATTTCAAATAAAATTAATGCTTTAAAGAATAGTCAATTGAGTAGAATCAAAAATTAATCAATTCACAATTTCACAAATCAACAGTTTTACAATTCTTCAATTTCACAGTATCAAACACCATGCATCTAACGCCCCACATAACTCACCAAACAGAACTTTCGGCAAACATAGTTTTGTTATGTCGTTTTTTGAGGTCAAAAGGATTTTCCCTGACTTCAACTGAAGAGACAGATGCGCTTCAGGCACTTACTTTTCTACCTTTTGATAAAGAAGAGAACTTTAAACACGCTTTAAAAGCAATTCTAAGTAAGACCCAGCACCAATATTTAGTATTTGATGATTACTATGATGAGTTCTGGGATCAACTAGCAAAAGCAGCTGACTCCAAAACGAAAGATAAAATAGTCGGAAAAGACAAAAAATCTGAAGCACAGAAGAAAGCTATACGATTTGAATCTTTAAAAGATTGGTTAAACCTCAGTCCTTCGGAAGAAGAAAAAGAAATAGCAGCCGTTAGTGATTTTGAGAGCCTGACCAGGAAAAATTTTTCAGATTTAAGTGAAGAAGAATTACAATTAATGATGCGTTTGCTGCAAAAACTGGCACGTAAACTTGCTCACGAAAAAAGCAGATTACTAAAAACATCCAAAAAGAAACGAAGTCTTGATTTAAAAAAGACGATAAGGGCCAACATGCGAAAAGGAGGGCAAATACAGCATTTGCTCTTTAGTCAGAAGAAAGAGAGAAAACTTAAACTGGTTTTACTTTGCGATGTAAGCAGGTCTATGGATCTGTACAGCCGTTTTTTTATACACCTTATTTATGCATTTCAACACGCTTATGATAAGATTGAAACTTTTGTTTTTAGTACTGCATTGCATCGTGTCAGTACAATTTTAGATCAGCATGAATTTGATAAAGCATTCGATATCATTTCAGAACGAGTACCTCAATGGTCAGGAGGTACAACAATAGGGAGTTGTTTATCAGATTTTACTAAAGATTTCGGTCATGGTATGCTTGACAGAAAAACGATAGTGATGATTCTAAGCGATGGTTGGGATACAGGAGAACCAGAGGTAATAGAATCAGCAATGAAAACACTCTATAAAAAGTCTAAAAAGGTAATTTGGCTGAATCCGCTGGCAGGGAATGAGAATTTTTCACCGGATGCCCTCGGAATGAAAACCGCATTGCCTTATATTGATATCCTGACATCTGCTCATAACCTGGAAAGTCTTAAAAAAGTAATGCAACAATTACAAAAAAGAAGAAACTTCTCTAAAGAGATCTTTATTCGTTAATTTTTCTCCATCTTTATAAAATCTTCAAGAAAATTACCCTTCCACAAGAAAGATGTTAAATATTTAAAAATTGTAAAATGATCTTATTTAAATATCAATTCTAATTTTTATCTTGACGTAAAAATTATAAAAAAGATAAAAAAAGCTCTGATATTTTGATTGATTCTAAATAAGAATGCTATTTGGTTGATGATATTAAAAAAATGAGTGATATCTCACAAAATGAAAATTAACGGAAAATACGATATAAATGCATCGTCTGATGTCATTTGGAAGATGATTTTAGACCCGGAAGTACTAGAGAAAATTACACCGGGAATTAAAAGTTTAGAAACTACAGATACAGATACTTACAAGGCAGTATCAGAAGTCAAGATTGGCCCGGTAAAAGGTGCTTTTAACGGGAATTTATCCATAAAAGATAAAAAAGAGAAGGAGAGCTGCCTTTTGGTAATTGATCAAAAGAGTAAAATAGGTAATGTAGTTGCAGAAATAGGGATAAAGTTAGCGCCATCTGAAGAAACTAATACTGAGATTCAATATACAGGTGAAGCAAAACTATCTGGAAAATTAGCAGTAATGGGACAAAGAATAATGAGTGGAGTGGTAAGCACATTGTCTAAACAGTTTTTTAAAGCTTTAGAAAAAGAGATAGAAAATAAATAATAGATCATTAAACAAAATATACTATGCAAATTTCAACTACAATTAATGGGAAAACCTATTCTCATGATATTGAGCCTAGAATTAGTTTAGCGCATTACTTAAGGGAAATTCTTGATCTTACAGGTACTCATATTGGATGTGATACCAGTGGATGCGGAGCATGTACTGTAAACTTAAACGGAATGGCTGTAAAATCCTGTACGCTTTTGGCTGTACAGGCAGATGGCGGTGAGATAACTACTATCGAAGGAATGGCAGACGGCAATACAATGCATCCTATTCAGGAAGCTTTTAAAGAACACCACGGTTTGCAATGCGGATTTTGTACACCGGGAATGGTAATGACAGCTGCAGATATCATTAAAAATAACCCAAATCCAACGGAAGAAGAGATTCGTCACGGACTAGAAGGTAATTTTTGCAGATGTACCGGGTATCACAATATTGTTAAATCAATTCAGCATGCTGCTGAAAAATTAAACAGCTAAGTTATGGGGAAGTTTATAGGAAAAGCAGTAAAAAGAAGAGAAGATGCAAGGTTTCTTAAAGGAGCCGGAAAATATACAGATGATATTAAATTGCCTAAAATGACACAGGCAGCTTTTGTCAGAAGCCCATATGCACATGCTAAAATATTAAGTATTGATACTTCTGAAGCAAAAAATGCAGATGGAGTAGTGGCGGTTTATACCGCTCAGGACGGTTGTGGTGAATATGGAGTACCCTGTGGTTGGCAGGTAGATTTTAAAAACGGAGAAACGATGCGGGAACCACAACACCCGTTATTGGCAAAAGATAAAATCCGACACCTGGGAGAAGCAGTAGCAATTGTCATTGCAGAATCTTTAGAACAAGCCAGAGATGCAGCAGAATTGGTAGAAGTAGATTATGAAGAATTGCCGGCAGTTACAGATCCGAAGAAAGCAATGGAAGAAGGAGCTCCTTTGGTTCATGATCAATGGGAAGATAATGCAGCTTTTGACTGGTGTATAGGGAACGATAGAGCAGAGGTAGAAGCTGCTTTAGAAAATGCGCATCACGTTACCGAAATGGAATATATCAATCAGCGTGTAGCTCCTAATGCAATAGAACCGAGAAGTTATATTGCCGATTATGATGTAAATACAGATAAATGGACACTCTATACGAGTACTCAGAATCCGCATTTGATAAGATTATTGTTATGTGCGTTTGTATTGGGAATTCCGGAGCATAAAGTACGTGTTGTATCTTATGATGTTGGAGGTGGATTTGGAAGTAAAATTTATCACTACACAGAAGAAGCTATTCTAACCTGGGTATCTAAAGAAATTGGAAGGCCGGTTAAGTGGACTTCAGATAGAAGTGAAGCATTTTTAACTGACGCACATGGAAGAGATCATGTTGTACACTCGAAAATGGGGTTTGATAAAGATGGTAAAATAGTTGCTCATCTTACAGATGAATATTGCGGAATGGGAGCTTACCTATCTACGTTTGCACCTGCAGTGCCTACGTATTTGCACGGAACATTATTCCAGGGAGTATACACTACACCTTTAATTCATCTTAATGTAGTTGGGCCTTTTACACATGCAGTACCTGTAGATGCTTATCGTGGAGCAGGGCGTCCGGAAGCGACATATTTATTGGAACGCATCATATCGAAGGCTGCAAAAGAAATGAATATGGACCCTGCAGAACTACGATTTAAAAACTTTATTCCTCCATTTGACGGCGTGAAAGAATCCGGATATCAAACACAGGTTGCATTGCAATATGACAGTGGTAATTATCACGGGACTTTGGAGCGAGGTCTGGAAATGCTTGGTTATGAAGATTTCCGAAAAGAACAGTCAGAAGCTCGTAAAAATGGAAGATTATTAGGTGTGGGAATATCAACCTATATTGAAGCATGCGGGATAGCACCATCTGCTGTAGTTGGAAGTTTAGGGGCACGAGCCGGATTATATGAAGTGGGGCATGTGCGTGTACAACCAACAGGAAAAGTATCTGTTTACACAGGAGCACATTCTCATGGTCAAGGGCATGAAACTGTTTTTGCCCAGTTTGTTGCCGATAAATTAGGAATTCCTATGGACGATGTTCAGATAGAACATGGAGATACAGAACAAGTAGCTTTTGGAATGGGAACTTATGGATCGCGTAGTCTTGCAGTAGGAGGGAGTGCAATAATTAAAAGTATAGAGAAAGTATTAGAGAAAGGTGCTAAAATTGCTGCTCATAAACTGGAAGCTGCAGAAGAAGATCTGGAATATGCTGAAGGAAAATGGACAGTAAAAGGTACTGATAAATCAATTTCTTTTGGTGATGTTTCATTAACAGCTTATGTGCCACATGATTATCCTGAAGGATTAGAACCGGGATTGGATTATTCCAGTTTTTACGATCCTGCGAATTTTACCTATCCTTTTGGGACACACATTGCTGTTGTAGAAGTCGATCCGGATACCGGTAAAGTAGATTTAAAACGTTTTGTAGCCTGTGATGATGTTGGTAATGTAATGAATCCGATGATTGTTGACGGACAAATTCACGGGGGTGTTGTACAGGGAATAGGACAGGCGTTATTAGAAGAAGTAGTTTATGATGAATCCGGACAAATGATTACCGGTTCTTATATGGATTATGCGATGCCAAGAGCAGATGATGTTCCTATGATAGAAACCGACAGGACAGTAACTCCTTGTCCTCACAATCCTCTTGGAGTAAAAGGAGCAGGAGAAGCGGGAGCTATTGGTTCTACACCGGCAGTAGTAAGTGCAGTAGTAGATGCCCTGTCGCATTTAGGAGTGACAGATATTCAAATGCCATTAACTCCTCAGCGAGTATGGAAAGCAATGCAGAATTAACATTAAAAACCTAAAGAGATGATACCAGCAAAATTTGATTATATAAAAGCATCCTCAGTAAATGAAGCTATAGATTTACTGGACAAACATGGTTTTGATGCTAAAATATTATCTGGCGGACATAGTTTGATTCCGGCAATGAAATTAAGATTAAATCAACCTGAAGTTGTTATAGATATCAGTGCAATTCCGGGTATGAATACAATTACAGAAGATGGAGACGAAATTGTTATAGGAGCAAATTGTACGCATAACGAGATTTTAAAATCCGATTTAATTAATAACGAATTAAATATATTGGCACAAGCTGCTAAAACTATTGGAGATATCCAGGTTAGAAACAGAGGAACTATTGGAGGAAGTTTAGCACATGCTGATCCTTCAGCAGACTATCCTGCAACTGTTTTGGCTTGTGAAGCTACGATTGTAGCAGAAGGTAAAAACGGAAGCAGGACCATAGCTGCTGCCGATTTCTTTCAAGGGATTTTTACTACTGCATTAGAGGATGAAGAAATTATTACTGCTATTCGTTTTCCAAAAGTAGCCAATGGAAATTATCAGAAATTTTATCAGTCTGCTTCACGATTTGCAGTGGTAGGTGTAGCGGTTGTTAAAAATGGAGATGCTGTAAAAGTTGGAGTTACCGGAGTAGCTGATACTCCATATAGAGCAACAGCAGTAGAAAATGCTTATGACGGAACCAGTAGTGCTGCCTCACATGCAGTAGATGGTGTTGAGGTGATGAGTGATCATTTTGCAGATACTGAATACCGCTCGCATTTAGCAAAAGTCTATGTAAAGAAAGCATTAGAGGCTTAAGCACTTTTTTATGTCATTTCGAGCGCAGTCGAGAAATAAAAACGTAATGTTATTACCACATTTCGACTACCTGCCCGACTTTGTCATTCAGGCGGGCGCTCAATGTGACATTTATAATTAAAAAATATTAATGATTTCCTCTACCTCAGGGAGGGGAAATACTTTCTAACTTAATTTAGAACTCAATTCCGTAAGCTCTTTTATTGTGATAGTTGGTTTCACCTCCCAGGGATCAAAAACTGTATCCGGAGAACGTTGCACCCAGGCTGTACGCATCCCGTAAGCAGCTGCTCCGATTACATCAAAAGGATTCCCCGATATTAACCAGGAATCGGATGTTGTAGAATTAGTTTGAGTATTAAAATGCTGATATACCAGCGGACTTGGTTTAAATACCTGAACTCCTTCCACACTTACAACACCGTCAAAGTAATCCATGATTTCTGAATTTTGTAATAATCCGGTTACTGCATTTTTACTGCCGTTTGAAAAAGCAAATAATCGATGCCCGGATGATTTTAAATTTTCTAATCCGATTTTTGCATCAGGAAAAGCAGGTAGAACCTTGTATTCATTCATCAGCATATCTTTTTGATCTGCACTTAAATCAATTTTGAATGTACTACAACAATATGCTAAAGCTTCTTTGGTGCATACGGAAAAATCAACAAAATGATTCATTAACCCTCTTCTAAAAGAATATTCTAATTGCTTATTTCTCCATAACTCCATAAATGGTTTAGCTATTTCAGGAATTACTTTTTCTAAAGTTTGATAAACTCCGGAAGTATTTATTAGAGTTCCATAAACATCAAATGCTAATGTATATTGCATGATTCTTTACTTTTAAAGATTTAATATAAAATCTGTAATAGTTGTTTCTACCTTTTCACTATTACTAAAATGAGGAGCATGTCCACCTGTATCCAGTACCAATTTTTGCTTGTTTTTTGTTGTAATGATATCTAAAATACCGTCAACTTGCTTTAGAGTACCGTATTCATCATCATCACTTTGTACAACCAATACAGGGCATTTTATTGTACTGATGTCCCATTCCAGGTTCCAGTTTATGAACGCTTCAGAAAGCCAGATTCGTTGCCATTCGTCAAAAAGTTTTTCTGCTTTATCTCCATGGTACTTTACCAGCTTTGGTTTGATCAGGTTTTCAAACCTCAAGGTATTCTTGATGCCTTCAAGTGTTTTATCTTCTACAAAAATATGAGCAGCAATGCTTATAATTGATTCTGTAGCATGTTTTGCTCCATATAAAAGCGCAATACTGCCACCATCGCTGTGTCCAATTAAAATTGGAGTATTGATATTTAGTTTTTCAAGAATTTTAGGAAGTACTACCCAAGCTTCGTGATGAAGATAATTTCGATCTCTTTTCTTTGTTGCCGGAGATGAGTTTCCATAGCCTTGTCGCTCAATAATTACTGCCTGTATTTCTGTTTTTTTGACTATAGTTTCCGGAAATTCCTTCCATTGAGGTATAGAACCCAGTGCATCATGTAAAAAGACAATAGTTTGTTCTGAACGAGGAGATTCGGGTTTGATCAATCTGATGGAATACCTGCAATTATCTAATTCTATAAATTTATCGGTAATTGTCATTTTTCAAGCAGTTTTGATGTCATTTGCCGTTTCTAACCCCAATTCTTTAATACTGATATTTCTCATTTCTACCTTCCTGATTTTTCCGGTAACTGTCATTGGGAAATCATCTGTAAACTTGTAGTACCTCGGAATTTTAAAATGAGCTATTTTACCTTTACAGAATGCTTTAAATTCTTCTGCATCACCTTGTTCGTTATTTTTTAATTTAATCCAGGCCATAATCTCTTCTCCAAGCTTTTTATCCGGGACACCAATGACCTGTACATCAATTATTTTAGGGTGCTTAAATAAAAACTCTTCAATTTCACGAGGGTAAATGTTTTCTCCTCCTCTGATAATCATATCTTTTATCCTGCCTACAATTTTGACGTATCCTTCAGCATCCATAGTTGCCATATCCCCGGTATGCATCCAATTTGTTTTATCTATGGCATTGGCAGTTTGCTCATCGTTATTCCAATACCCTATCATGACACTATATCCCCTGGTACAAAGTTCTCCAGACTCACCAATAGAAACTACTTTCCCGGTTTCAGGATTGATAATTTTAATTTCTAAATGAGGATGAATTTCTCCTACAGTACCAACTTGTTTTTCTAACGGAGCTCCGATTCTGGTTTGCGTGCTTACCGGACTGGTTTCTGTCATTCCATATGCCACCTGAATCTCATCCATATGCATGATAGATTGCACTTTTTTCATCACTTCAATAGGGCAGGGTGAACCTCCCATGATTCCGGTGCGTAGCGTTTTTAGATCAAAATTATTGAATTCAGGGTGTTCCAATTCTGCAATAAACATGCTGGGCACTCCATATAATGCTGTTGCTTTCTCTTTTTCTGCAGCTTGTAATACTTTTAAGGGTTCAAACCCTTCACTGGGATAAATCATGGTTGCTCCATGAACCATACAGCCAAGATTACCCATAACCATTCCGAAGCAATGATATAAAGGAACAGGGATTAATAACCGTTCTTTATCTGAAAAATTCATGGTCTTAGTTACAAAATATGCATTGTTCAGAATATTATGATGACTAAGAGTTGCGCCTTTGGGATACCCGGTAGTACCACTGGTATATTGAATATTAATCGGTTCATCAAAAGATAACTCAGCTTGTAATTCTATTAACTCTTCTGTAGAAACTGAGAGGGCTTTATCCATAAAATCACTCCACGCAAGCATTCCGTTTTTTGAATCACTTGCCAGGGTAATCACCGTTTTGAGATGAGGAAGTTTTTCAGAATTTAAACTCCCTGAAACTGTATTTTTTAATTCAGGAGCCAATTCAAGAATCATAGCTTCATAATCTGAAGTTTTAAATTGATCTGCTGTGACTAATAATGTACATCCCGATTGATTTAATGCGAACTCTAACTCGGTTAAACGGTATGCCGGATTAATATTGACAAGAATAGCTCCTATTTTTGCAGTAGCAAACTGGATAACAGTCCATTCGTACCTGTTAGGAGACCAAATCCCTACACGATCCCCTTTTTTTATCCCTAAGTTTATCAATGCTTTTGCACAAGTATCTACTTGTTGTTTGAGTTGGGCATATGTCCATCTTATATTCTGATGATGAACAACCAAGGCTTCATTATCTGGGAATTGTGCTACTGTTTCATCAAATTGATCTCCAATAGTGATGCCTAATAACGGTACCTCGCTAGTACCACAGGTATAACTTATTTTTCTAGTATTTTGCATGGAAATACTCTTGGTTGTTTTTAATGTTATTGAGTTTATTTGTTGCCTCATTGGCCCTTAATTCAACCCTCCTTATTTTTCCACTGATAGTTTTTGGTAATGTATCAGGAAATTCAATAATTCTGGGCACTTTATATTTGGCAAGGCGTTGTTCTGCAAATCTGAAGAGTTCTTCTGCCAATTCTTTATTTGGTTGAACTGATTCTTTGAGTAGTACAAATGCTTTTACCGCATAGCCTCTTACATCGTGAGGACTAGCAACTACAGCAGATTCTAACACAGCATCGTGTTCTATTAAAACGCTTTCTACTTCAAACGGACCGATCCTGTAGGCAGAGGCTTTGATAACATCATCATTCCTGCCTACAAACCAAATATACCCGTCTTCATCTTTATAAGCTTTATCTCCTGTATAATATAAACCGTGTTTAAATGAATTACTGGTGCGTTCATCATCTTTTAAATAGCCAATAAAGACTCCATTGTACTGCCCCTGATTCATTCTGATACAAATGGCACCTTCTTCCAGAGGAGGTAATTCGTTTCCATCTTCATCAAAAATATCAATATCGTAAAGAAAAGTTGGTTTTCCCATCGAACCGGGTTTTAACAGATTTCCATCTATATTACCAACTAATGCAGTGGTTTCTGTTTGCCCATATCCATCTCTAATGGTTACTCCGGTTCCTTGTTTCCATTTTTCAATAACATCTGGATTAAGCGGTTCTCCGGCAGCGACACAGGTTCTTATTTTTAAATTGTATTTAGTTAAATCTTCCTGTATCAGCATTCGCAATACGGTAGGCGAGCCACAAAAAGTAGTGATTCCGTATTTTTCTATGGCTTCTAATTGTTCTTTAGGAACAAAACTGTCTACCTGATTTGCAAAAATAGCAGAACCTGTATTCCAGGGTGCAAAAAAACTACTCCATGCGAATTTTGCCCAACCGGGAGAAGAAATATTATAATGAATATCTCCATGAGTAGTTCCTACCCAGGAAGAAGTAGATAAATGCCCAAATGGATATGTAAAATGAGTGTGTACTACAACTTTTGGTAAACCTGTAGTTCCGGAGGTGAAAAAATATAAAAATGGATCGTCTGCTTTTGTCTTTTCAGCAATGGCTTCTGTACTTTCGTTTTCAATATCATGAATCGACTTCCAACCCTCTTTTTCGCCATCGACAAGAATCTTAAGTTTTATATTTTGATCGAATTGTTTTTCTGCTTCATCAATATTTTCTGCAATACTTTTTGTTGAAATTATAATTTCAGGGAATAAGGTTTCAAATCGGTAGGCAATATCCCTGGAAGTCATATTGGTAGCAGTTGGCATCAGGATAAATCCGCCTTTAATCGTTGCTAAAATACTGGTCCAGTTATCAGGAACCAACGGAAGAATAGTATAGATATGATCTCCTTTTTTACAGCCATTTTTTCTGATAAAATTTAAAAGCTGATTAGATCTGTCATAGATTTGTTGAAATGTGAAAAATTGCTCTTTATCATTATACCTCCATATCAATGCATTACTCTCTGGAAATGCTTTTACATTTAGAGGATAAAAAATATCATCTACCCAGTTAAAATATTCCGGCTTTTCAAGCTGAAATGTTTTAAGTTGATCGAACTGCTTGTTGGTAATGGCTTCTCGGGTCTTTTTAAAAAAATCTACAATCTTCATCTTTATTAAGAGGTAATTTTAGTATCAGATATACTTTTCTTTATTTGGATTACTACCGATTTTGAAGCAGGAGTATTACTTTTTTTGGCAGTACTTTTTAATGGTACAAGTACATTTGCTTCCGGAAAATAGGTCGCTGTACATTGTTGTGGAATATTATAAGGAATTACGATAAATGCTTCGGCAACACGCTCTGTTCCGCCATGATAATTATATAGATCGACAACTTCTTGTTTTTCAAATCCGAATTTTCCCATATCCCTGGGATTCATAAAAATAACTCTCCGCTCATTATAAATTCCGCGATAACGATCGTTTAAACCATAAATAGTTGTATTAAATTGATCATGACTGCGTATAGTCATCATTAAAAATTCATAGGCTTGTAATTGTTGTGCTTCTGCTTTAGAAATACTAAAGTTTGCACTACCTGTTGCTGTAAAATAATTATTATCCCTTGCTCCGTTGGGTAAATAAAAACCTTCCGGGAGCCTCACACGTTTATTATATTGCTCAAAACCCGGAATACAAGCTTCAATATTGTCCCGTATATGATCATAATCCTCTAAATATTTATCCCAATCTATAGTGCTATCGTTTAGAGTAGCCTTCGCCAGTTCACAAACAATTTTAGGTTCGCTTAATAGCTTATCAGAGATAGGATTTAAATTTCCTCTGGAACTGTGAATAACTCCCATTGAATTTTCAACACTTACAAACTGAGGGTTACCATTAATGAGATCTTTATCTGTTCTGGCCAGGCAAGGGAGTATTAATGCCTCTTTTCCATGAATTAGATGACTTCTATTTAATTTAGTTGATACATGGACTGTTAAATCGCAATTTTCCAGTGCTTTTGCAGTATAATTGGTATCTGGTGTTGCCGATAAAAAATTACCTCCCATGGCAAAGAAAACTTTAGCTTCTCCGGTGTACATCGCTTCAATGCTTTTGACAGTATCATAACCATGATCTCGGGGAGGTTGAAAATTAAACTCATTTTCCAGGTTGTCTAAAAAAATATTGGATGGTTTCTCGTAAATCCCCATTGTACGATCTCCTTGCACATTACTATGACCTCTTACAGGACATGTTCCTGCGCCGGCTTTACCAACACTGCCTTTGAGTAATAATAAATTGACAATCTCTTTGATAGTATCTACAGCATTTTTATGTTGAGTAAGTCCCATGGCCCAGCATGCAATTATTTTTTTCCTGGAAGATAAGATTTTGACAACTGTTTTTATCTGCTCCAGGGGGATGCCGCAAATAGCTATTAGGTCATCCATATTTAATTGACGGATATGTTCTAAATAAGCATCAATTCCATGTGTTTTCTCTTTAATAAAATCCAAATCAAAAATACTTCCGGGCTTTTTTTCTTCCTCTTCCAACATCAATTTTATGATGGCTTGTAAGAGTGCCATATCTCCATTAATCTTTACTTGCAGATAATGATCAGATAATTTTGTTTTTGCGCCTAATAATCCACTTAATTTCTGCGGATTGCTAAAATTGAGTAAGCCAGCTTCCAAAATTGGGTTAATGGAAATAATAGTAGCTCCGTTTTTCTTTGCTTTTTGTAAAGCACTAAGCATTCTGGGATGATTTGTCCCCGGGTTTTGCCCTAAAATAAGGATAACTTCTGTTTCATAGAAATCTTCCAATTTAACCGAACCTTTTCCAATACCTAATGTTTCACTCAGGGCAACTCCACTACTTTCATGACACATATTGCTACAATCCGGCATATTGTTAGTACCATAAGCTCTTACAAACAATTGATATAAAAAAGCAGCCTCATTACTGGTTCGTCCGGAAGTATAGAAAATAGCTTCATCAGGATTATCAAGTTTATTTAGATGTTCAGCAGTTAATTTAAAAGCATCTTTCCATGAAATTTCCCGGTAGAAATCAGCATTCTTAGGTAAATACATGGGTTGAGTTATCCTGCCTTTTTTACCTATTTCGTAATCAGTTAGCTTCACCAGGTCAGATACACTGTTCTTCGAGAAAAAGTCTAGGGTTAATTTTTTACTGGTTGCTTCTTCTGCGATTGCTTTAGCTCCGTTTTCACAATATTCACCAATTCTGCTACGTTCGTCATCCGGATCAGGCCAGGCACAGCCCGGGCAATCTATTCCTTCCTTTTGATTGAGGTTTAAAAGTATTTTTGTGCCTTTTTGAAGACTCATCTCGCTAAGGATATGTTTTGCTGATGATATGACCGCAGGCGTTCCGGCGGCTGTTTCTTTAGGCTTAGTTACTCTTATATTCCTTTTATTTTTAGTCATTAACTTTTACAGGATAACTGATTTTTAAATTTCTATTCGTTCTACACCATGATAAACATTGAATCTATTCGCATTGAGGAATCCTATTAAAGTAATATCAAATTCTTTAGCAAGATCTACAGCCAGGCTTGACGGAGCACCCACAGCACCAATAAACTGAATACCTGCCATAGCAGCTTTTTGAATCAGTTCAAAACTGGCACGACCACTTAATAATAATATATGTTGATCAAGGGGAAGTTCTTCTTTTTGAAAAGCACTTCCGATGAGTTTATCTAAAGCATTATGGCGTCCAACATCTTCTTTTAAGAACAATAAGTCTCCTTTAGTATTAAAGATAGCTGCTGCATGCAGACCACCTGTTTTATCAAAAACAGCTTGTTCTTTTCTTACCATAGCGGGAAGCTTTTTGATTAGCTTCTCGTTTACTTTGAAATCCTTTTTTTCTGCGTTCAATCGGCTTACAGTTTTTATGGCATCGATACTGGATTTACCACATACTCCACAACTACTACTTGTGTAAAAATGTCTTTCAATTTTACTCAGATCGATAGATTCTGATGTGTTGAGTTGAATATTTATCGTATTCTCTCCCAGATTAAAATTATCAATCTGCTTTGGAGATACAATAATTCCTTCTGTGAATAAAAAACCAAGGGCTAAATCCAAATCATTTCCAGGAGTTCGCATAGTGATAGAAATATTCTTATCAAAGACAGGAGGTTGAGCAGAAAAGATACTCAAACTTATTTCTAAAGGCTCTTCAATTGCCAAAACATCATCTGTTTTATGGATATTGTCTCCTTCTATTTTAATGATCTCCTGTGATATAATCGATGGATATGTCATGAATTCAGCTATGTTTTAAATAGGAGCTTCTCAAATTTAAGTAAAGAATTTATGAGATAGCGATTTTTACAAGTTAATTATTTTCTAAAGCTGTATCTTTTACAGATTATGAATTTAAAGTAATTTTAGTTTATTAAATGCAAGAGCGTCTAATTATCACAAAATGGATCCAAAAGAAAAAATAAATAGCTCTGTATTAAACGGACTCATTTTAGGAGGAGGGAAGAGTTCAAGGATGGGAAAGCAAAAAATTCTATTAGATTATCATGGAAAACCACAACATGATTATTTAGAAGAATTATTGAACCCTTTTTGTGATGAAGTTTATGTTTCCTGTAATGAGAGTCAGGTTTATTTATTTTCTAATCCTATTGTCGATGATTCGTTAGGAATAGGGCCTCTTACCGGGCTTTTATCTGCTTTTAAGGTGAATCCAAAAACGGCATGGTTATCTGTAGCTTGTGATATTCCTTTATTAGATGTTTCACACCTGGAAGAATTAGTGAAGCTAAGAGATCCTACCAAAGTTGCTACCTGTTTTTATAATAATCAAACTAAACACCCGGAACCTTTTGTAACGATATGGGAACCTATGTCATATAAAATTCTATCTGATAATTATAAAAAAAAACAATATTCAGCGAAGCGAATCCTAAAAGAAAATGATATAAAATTGGTACAGCTTAAAGACGATAATTTTTTATACAATGTAAATACGATAGAAGATAAAATAAAAGCACAAAAAATACTGGCTTCACAGAGAGATATTAAATTAGATAAATAATTTTTGCAATTTTATTTTTTACTAAACAAATAGATTTTATATTTGCACTCGCTAAAACGGAAGTTTTAATGGTCGCGTAGCTCAGCTGGATAGAGCATCTGCCTTCTAAGCAGACGGTCATAGGTTCGAATCCTATCGCGATCACGGATAAATCAACAAAAAGTTGAAAATAAAGCAAGCTAAAAAACATAGCTTGCTTTTGTTTTTTAGATAAGTAAGTTTTCTTTTGTTGATTTTCAAAGCGGAGCTTTTAGAATTAGTGAGCGAAGCGAACTAATCCATGAAAATAGTTTCCTGCCAATCTATCTTGAGTGGAGTCGAAGTACAGAAATGACATCACTTCTTTTCCATATTATAATTATATTTTAAAATTCTCTTTAATTCTTTCTATATCTTCTTTGACTTTAGAACCTTGAATAATAACAGAAGTTTCTTTTCTGAGATATGGGCTATTACTATCTCTGGTTGCAGAAAGCCAATTAAATGATCCTTCAATTATTATTTTATCGTCTACACAAATGGTTTTATTGTGAATACCATTAACCTTTATCAAATTTGCTTTCGTAGCTTTTATAGCTTGTCTGCCTAACTCACTATTTTCTTTTAATTTGTTTCTAACTCTATCAAGATATTTATCAGTAAGTATAGTAACTTTAACGCCATGATTGGTGACTTCATTTATCAAGGCTATAATATTATCTTCTTCAATAGCTTTTATGGATATGAATGGAGAGAATATAATTAACTCTTTTTGAGCTATTTTAAAACATTTTTTAAGAGATTTTCTGTGTTTTTCTAAAGTTTCTATTCTGTCGATTGAGTTTGGTTTGAATACTATCTCAGAATCATATATAAAAGTATCACTTAATGCATAAGTTTCTTTTGAAAATAATGTAGCTCCTAATTTTCCAGATGGAGAACTATCGTTAGGATTTAAAATAGCCATATTACCAATTGCGATAAAAGAATGTTTGGCCCTGGTTAATGCTACATTAAGCATGTTAAATTTACCTTGATAATTAAAAAACAACATTTTGTCTTTTGTATCATGTACAGTAGAAAATAAAATAATGGGTCTTTCTGCACCTTGTAAAGCATGCACAGTACCTGTAATTAAATTATTTGTAATATTATTGTCAAGGTATTTACTTAAAAGTTGTTTTAGTATTATTTTTTGAGCAGAAAATGGAGTGATAATGGCCAATATTTCACTAAGTGGTTTATCGTAAGCTATTTCTAATTTTGTTTTATTATTTATAACCCATTGGACGATAGTACCTGCTTCTTTTACGTTTTTTCTACTACTACCATTATGCTTTTCAGAACTGCCATCTACATGTATATACCCCAGTGGAGGTAAATCATGATTCTTATTATGATGATTACCAACCATTAGTTTTAAAGAACCTTTATAAACATTATCTTTTGAGTATTCTATAATAGGATTTAAACATCTTCTATGTTCTAGTAGGTAAGCACCTTTTTCTGATTCTCCATTGGTATGAGTAAATGAAAATGGAGTAGCTCTTTTTATCATTTTCATAAGATTCCCATTAGAAGCTGTACATCCTAAAGTGTCAATAGCCTCAAAATCTCCCTCATTATTTATTACACTGTATTTCTCAGCATTCACATAATCTACTCCCTTTACCACACCCCAAACAGGTTCAATTTGATAGACATCGCCTACGGCAAGTATTTTTTTTGTAAATGTTAATGACGGAGCAGCAACTTCTGGAGATACTTGACCTGCTTCATCTACAATCATTATATCAAATAATTCTTTATAAAACCGGTTACCCTCTGAAAATTTGTAATAGGTGCTAAATTTTGGTAGGGTATGAAATGTAGAAATAAATAAAGGAGTTACTTTTGCTAATCGCTTTAATTTAGTCATATAAGGACTTTCACCTCTCTCTTTATTTTCAGCTTCTGTTTGTTTCAATTCTTGAATGTATTCCCATTCCCTATAATGTACACAATACCAAAACAGCTCATTTCTATACGAAATATCTAATTTGGCAGCAATATCTTCAAGTACTGTTAGGTTGTTATATTCTTGTTTTGTTTTTTGAATTAAACTCGTCCATTTTTCATTATAATTTTCTAGCCAATGAGTAACAAATTTTTCATATTCATCATTTCTAAAATCAATATCTTTTTTCAATTCAGATGATTCTGAAAATAACCGATTTAATACTTGTTCTTCATTTATTATATTAAACAAAAACTTTTCAATTTCAGCGTTAATTGATCCAAATTTATACCACTTGAAATCTTCAGGAAATTCTTTGTAAAATGGTTGGATGCACAATTTATAAGCATTTTCTCTTATAATTCTAAACTTATTAAATGGTAGTATTTTTACATAGAACGGAATCTTCTTATTTCTTTCTAAAAGATTGCTTTGCACCTGTTTTAATAGCTTCTGTTTTTCCTGATTCTTTTGAATTGAAACTGTAATTTCTTTCAACTTTGTAACAAGCTCTTCATAACTATTATAGCCTTTTTGTTTTAAAATTTCAGCTACTTCATATTTTCGTAAAGCTATTTTAGAAGCCTTATTAATCTGTGATTTAGTAGTTTTAATTACATTAAGTAAATAATCAATAATATTAAAATCGTCATCTATATTATGAACTTGGAAATGAGCTTGAAATTTTAATTTAAAAAAATCTTCATAATCTGGTATTTTAGCTTTGTCATCTAATTGTCTGACAAAACCATCATTTAAAAAATTTGTGGTTGCTATTTGATATTCTTTAGATGCATCTTTACCTTTAGATGAAGCTGCTAAATACAAACCAAAAGAATTAACTTCGGGGAGCCATCTACAGGAAAGAGGATTAGAAGTTTCTTCTAACTTCATACTATCCAATATATTTGTGATAGCTTGATTATTTGTAGAACAACCAACCATTAAGGGAACATTATCCTTTTTTAAAACAGCATTGACTATAATATTTGCAATTACGCTTTGTAATATTGTGGTTTTCCCTGTACCAGGAGGACCATTAATGGCAAATGCTTTTTGATTATATTTTGAAGTAAACTGAGCAAAAGCAACTCTTTGTGATAGAGAAAGAGGAAATTCTCCATTCATTTGCCCAAAATGATTAGGATTTAGAAAGATTTCAACAGCACTTAAATTATAGTTGTTAGGCTCTTCTTCAATTTCTAAAACTTTTTCGAGAATTGGATACTTTTGCTGTTTAGCATTTTTGTCAAAAACCAAATCATTATATAGATTTAAGATGTTCCTGATAGTGTTACTTTCTTCTAACTTACAAATACTAAATTGATGATATTCTGCATCTTTATAATCTTTGAAAGATTTACCGCTTACCTCCCTGAAAAAATGCTCACAATCCTTCCAATAGTCAGACCAATTCGTTGTATTAAAATCTCTGTTTTTTAGCTTTTTATCTAAAACTTCCATTAGAGCAATAGTGGGTAAGTCTCTTGGGTTTGGTTCTAAATAGTTTCTGACAAACAGAGGTGTCTCTCCTTCTTTTGGTGGGTATAATTTTCCTGATTTACTCACATAAGCAGGAATCCAAAAAGGATAATGAAGTTTGATATCTCCAGTTTTATACCCATGTTCAACAACAGAAGTAATAAATACGGGGGCTATTTCTATTTTATTGATTTCTGTTAGTTCGTCATTCTCAACAATCGTATTTTCTGATTTTTCAAAATCAGTATCACCTAAACTATCATTTTTGTTAAACTCATCATCTTTGACATTAGTAAGAGGGATAGGCTTAAAATTGAATTTTACAATTTTTTGGTCGCCCCAAATTACTGTCATTTCGTTTTCAGTAATGTAACCCGGATCGCTACTATCTCTTTGAAGAAGATTAGGGAATATATTATTTTTTTCACCCCTGCTACCATCAATTAATGAGGCTCGATAATATTTTAACCAATTAAGAATTTTAGACATTATTACTTTTTTCTTTAATCTATTTTCGGGCTTTTCTCTTCTTCCGAAATTTTACAAATTACCTTTGTTGGGGGGTATAGACCTTTCCTGATTCATTTTTAACCAATTTGTTAGATCTATATACTAAATTAAGAAAAAGAGAGTAATACAGGTTGCTTTAATTCAACTGAAAATGGATATGATCATCGTGTCTGACTGCCTGGCAACCTTGAAATCTAATTTCAATGATATTGGCTAAAGATTAATGTTTCTAATATTTTCTTTTGAAAAGTAAGATTTCAATATGATCAAAACCTTTTCATCAGATTTATTTAGTCGGAAAAGGAAGATTGTGCATCCTTAAAAAGGAAAGTTTATCCCAATATCCTCGCTGAAGTTTTATTTTTCCATTTTCTATTTTGAAAAATCCGCAACCCCTTAACCCTAAAGGATCTTTCCATTCTAAAATAGCCCATTTTCCATCTTCAAATATGTTTTCAACAATGCAAGTCATATCTGCAGTGTCAAATTCTGATAGGAACATGTTTCGAATTGCATCTTTTCCATGAATAGGAGCATTGGCCACCTGATGATTTATGGCATCCACATGATATAATTCTGCCAATTCATTTGCATTTCCTTCATCAAAGAGAGAAACCCATTTCTTTATCAATTCTTTTGGTTCCATAATCTTAATTGCTATTTCAGGTTTAAATTCATCTATTATCTAAAGAGTAATCCCCGATTATAAGTTTAACTCATTGTCTATTAAATCTATAAGCGATTGTAGTTCATCCTTAAAATTAGGGTATACCCTTTGATGAAGGTGATCTGCAACTGCTAAATAGTTTAGAAGGATATTCTCAAATTCCTGAGACTTCATGAGGCCTTTATTACTATTATTATTAGATGATCTGTTAATTTTTAAATCATCAGAATATTCAATTCCATCAAAAACAGTTCTATAGCTTCCGTGTAACTGCATATAATAATTACTTTTAACTAATGCTTCTCGCAATGCTTTTTCTTGTAACCTGACAATAGTAAGTTTGCTTTCCCAGGAAGCCAAAATACTACGAATGCTATCATTTCTAATGTCTTTTAACCCACCGGAAGATATCAACTCGGTTAAAGCCCCATTTTCATAATAAATTTTGATTTCCCTGGACAAAGGTTGAACGATAAGACCAGATAGTTCATCTTCATTAATATTATTTAGGTCTTCATCTGAAGCCATTAAATTTATAATGGTACGACTACTCTCAATGATGGTCATCAAGGCTTCACTTATTTCATCTATCGTTTTAATATTATTGATCATTTCTCCTTTAATCAATAACAGGTGATTTTCTTGCTTTTTGTAAGTACTTATTCGTTCATTTCTATTATTAAGCTGAAGAGCAATCAGAATTCCAATAACCACAAGCACAATCTCACCAATTGCGTAGATTAGGTATTTTCCGAGTTTCCCTAATCGTCCGGCAGATGAGTCTTCTTCTAATAATCCTAATCTGATTTTTCTAAAGATTTTTATCATTGGTTTGTTGGGTTAACTGGATAAAGTTAGTTTTTGCTGTTTGTTACCTGGTTTAAAAGTAAGAAAATGTCTTTATTTAATTAGAATTGTACCGTTTCTATATAAGTTTAGTGCTTGCTCTAATACTAATTTAATTGTATTTATTGGTAAATTCTTTTTGGGATTAACTCTAAAAATTTTCATGCGAGACCGTTTCCCCGTTTCTAATTCAGGATGATGAAGATGCTTTCCTTCTACCATAAGAAAATAAGGTTCATCCCTTTTTTTATCAACCCATAAATAACAGAATGCCTTTCCTCTATAGCAAAAGCAAGGCATTCCGTATTTTTTCGTTTCTGTAATGTCTTCTAAGTCACAATTAAGAATAATTTTTCTCATGGTCAATAAACAACTCTTATTTGGCTCTTGTTTATCAAAGTAAAACTATTCTTATCACTCATCTTTTTCGAATTACACCTAAGGTTAATTAGGTGGTGTGTGTGCTAAAATATAATCTGTTATCAGAGTATAAAGATGTTTCCTGGTATTTCTGCCCTCATAAATTCCATGCGATCTGTTAGGATATGACATCATTTGAAATTTCTTATTTTCTTTAATCAATTCATTAATCAGTATTTCTGCACTTTGATAATGTACATTATCATCTGCAGTACCATGAATTATCAAGAGGTTTCCTTTTAAATTTTTAGCATAAGTAACAGGAGATCCGTTTATAAAATCTTCTAAATTTTCACTAGGTAAACCCATATATCGTTCCTGGTAAATGTTATCATAGATCAATTGATTGGATACTGCAGCTACAGCTATTCCGGTTTTGTAGATGTCTGGGTATTTAAACATAAGATTAAGGGTCATAGAACCGCCACCACTCCAGCCCCAAACTGCTGTACGGTTTTCGTCCAGATAATCTAGTTTCAGAATTTCTTTAGCTGCCAGGGCTTGATCTTTGGCGTTGATGACCCCAATTTTTCTATAAATACTTTTTCTCCAGGCACTCCCTTTTAAAGCGGGTGTCCCCCGATTATCCATATCAATAATTACATAACCTTTTTGAGCCATAAATATGTTCCATAATCCTACTTGAGTATCTGTAGCTTCTTGCCCCCAAGGCTCTCCGTAGACGTGAAATAATACAGGATATTTTTTGGAAGCGTCAAAATCAACTGGTAAAATCATCCTTACATCAAGGGTGATACCTTCTTCTGTAGTAACCTGGGTAAATTTAATTTCCGGAGTTTTAAGCGAACCTAGTTTTTCGCTATATGTTTTATTATCAACTAAAGTTTTTAATATTTTATGATCCGGAAGACTAATAAAACGCACTGTTCTGGGGTTTGTAGTGCTTTCATGCGTATGGATTGCATATTTACCATTGGGAGCTATGTTATAATTATTTACCCCGCTAAATTCTTGAGGTGTGATTCGTTTATCTTTTCCCTTTCCTTTTAGATCGGTACTATATAAATAGCGTTGTGTACTATTGGTCGGAGATGCCATAAAAAGAACATTCTTTTTATCTGTGGTTCGCATGGAAGCTACATCATAATCAAAAGGAGTAACAATTACTTTTTCTCCTGTAGCAATATTTATTTTGTAAATAGTTCGCCATGCTTCATTTTCTGTCATTCTTAAAAAAGAAGCTTTTGCATCTACTAATGGTAAATCATTATTTCCCCAATTATTTGTTGAAATGTCAGGATAGCCTAAATCTACCCAGGTTTCTTCTTTCTCAACATATATTTTTTTAAGGGATTTATTCGAAGGAATATATGACCAGACGGTAAGTCGATTTTGATGACGATTCATTTGCTGAATCAGTAATAAATCTGGGTTTACCCACTGAATTCCTGGGATATAATTTTCTCTTTCACCACCTTCAAGAGGGATCCAGTATTTTTTTTCAGTTTCTAAATTGATGATCCCGATTTTTGCAGCAGACGGACTCTGACCTACTTTGGGATATTGTACGGGAATAGGTTTAGAATAGATAGAATCGGTATTATTGATCATATAAAAAGTACCGGTTTCTGTTGCATCTAATTGCCAATATGCAATATGCTTATTATCAGGACTTACGGTAAACCCATCTCTTTTCCCAAATTCTTCTTCGTACACCCAGTCAAAAGTCCCGTTTATAATATCTCCGGTTCCATCTGTAGTTAATTGTGTTACTTCGTTGGTTGAGAAGTTTTCTTTATAAATATTAAAATCATGTACATAAAAAACATAACGATTATCAGTAGAAAATTTGGCAAACATCAAAGATGAAGCGTCAAATGAACTTCCTAATTGTTTTAAATTTTTCGATTGCAAATCATAAACCCAATAATCCCCTTTTGTATTTGACCTCCAAACTCTGCTGGAATTGGTAAAGATTAAAACTTTGGTGCCATCGGGAGATAATGTAAAACTCTCTATGGATAAAGATTTATTATTCGCCTTGAGTGCATTTGCAGGGATAAATAATGTCCTTTCCTGGGTTTTACTGGCATAACGAACCAACTCATCTGCTCCGTTAATGCTATTAGATTGTTCTATGGTTATGTATGCATTCCCGTTTTCTATCCACTGAATATTGCGTTCAAATTGTTGAGTAAATTCTCCCGAATAAATTCGGTCAATAGAGAGTAAACCACTGTTTTGAGCAAATGTTGAAATACTAGAGACGATGAAACCAATAATCAGGAAGTATTTAAATTTCTTAAACATAATTTTTTTGTGCTTAACGATTAGTATGATGATATGTTCTTAAAGAATTAAAGTAGTAATTGTGAATTTTTTTATTATTTAACCAAAGTTATTTATTTTGTCAATAAACTTGATATTTGTCCATAAAATGATAATAATAGATAGATGTTAAGTATCCCGAATATTACACCGAAAATCAATTCTTTATTAATTCGGTATTCTTTAAGTTCTGTTTGAATTGATTTAAGATTAAAGGTATTTTCATCTCCTATTTTTGTACGAGCAATATGATCACCAATTCTTCTCTTAGGATTTAATATAATTACAAAGAATTCAATAGGAATTATAAATAAAATATTTCTTAACGAACTTTTCCATTCATTTGCTTTAAAATTAGATAAATCTTGTACTTGAATTCCAAAAATTCTTTTCCCAATGCTTTTGCCATTTAGAAAATCCTTATTAATAGCTAGAGGATAACAAATAAAACATGATATAAAGATATTAAATGTCATTTCATAAACTAAAACTCCAATTAGTATCATGATTAAATAATCAATGATTACAGCCTTAATACGTTTCCAAAAAAGTTCTGAGAAAAGCATTTTTTATAGTTTTAAAGTGTTATCTATTTAAAGTTTGAATTTGATGATTTTAAAATAAACTCTTTTCCGATTTCTGTGACTCTATTTCCTAGAATGTTTAATACTTTTTTTCCAGGCATTAATAATGTAATTAGTATCCTTTCTTAAAATACTTTCGTTAATGCTAAACTTTACGATTCCTTTGCTATTCGGATTTCTAAGTAGGATATTGTATTCCCTGGAAAGGGTTTGGGCTAATTTCCTGGCATCAATGCTTTCATCTAAAACCAGGTTGTAAATATTGGTGTGATTATCAATATCTGAAATCGTAACTTCTTTTAGTTTATTTAAAGATGAAATAATTTGTTTGGCTACAAGCGTAGCTTTTTGCCACCTGTCTTCAATACCTTTCAAATAATGTAACGCCATAGCAGCTTCGTCCCAATTTTGGTATGTGGTACCTCCATAGATTTTAATCTGATGATTCATTTTGTCAATAATCTCTGCATCTCCAGCTAAAATGGCTCCGCCAGAAGCATTTAGATACTTGTAAAGAGAAATGTATACCGTATCAAAATACGAAGCGTATTCAGAAATTGACACTTTAGTATAAGCAGCAGCGATATGGATTCTGGCTCCGTCTAAATGGAGTTTGTATCCATTTTCTCTACAGTAATTAGAAATCGATTTAATAGTTTCTAAAGGAACCGATGCTCCATCTGCACGTCTTACAGGATGTTCAATAACAATAGTACCTAATCCACTTTTAAAAACTTCCCCGGAATTGTAATATGCTATCGTATCTTTTAGATCCTGTAGATTAAAATGCGGTTTGTTTTTGCCAACAGGAATCAGTCTTTTATTATGTACTGCCTGAGCTGCATCGGCTTCATCTCTAAAAATATGACTGTTCTCCGGAACAATTACTTTGGTGTTGTCTTTGTTTAATAGTTTAATAGCCAGTTGATTGGCCATAGTTCCTGTAGGAACAAAGATGGCTTTTTCTTTTCCTGTTAACTTAGCGAAAGCTTGTTCTAATTCTGATATAGCACCTCCATTACCATAGAAATCAGTTTTAATAGGATGAAGCTTGTCAATTTCCATAAGTTTTTGAATTCTTTCCTGTGGAGAGAACATTAATCCGTCTGTAACAAAATTTATTAGCTGATTATCATCATCTAATACATCAGGATTAAATTTTTGACCCTCATTTAAAATTGATGAACCTAATCCCAGGGAAGGCACCATGAGTGGGAGAGAGGTGAGACCACATAGTTTTAAAAAGTTTCTTCGGTTTGCTTTCGAATTTTTTGAACTCATTTTAATTGAAATAAGATAATCAGTTATAATTTTATTCTTTAGGAATTTCAATCTCTTCGTTCCAGAGATATTTTCCAAACCATTGCCAGTTATGCCAAATGGCAGCTAATCTTTCTTTAGGTCTCGTAATTCCGTGTCCAAAACCATTGTAAATAATTAGTTTAGTAGGAACACCGACATCTTGTAAGCCTTGAAATAACTCATAAGCATTAGAAGGAGGCACTCTTCTGTCAAACTCGCCATGTTGAATTAAAGTAGGAGTTTTTGCATTATTTATATTGGTCATTGGAGATGTTTTTTTATAGATATCTTCATTAGACCATGGCGTATCTTTTAGGTATTGCCTGGTGAACGGATGAACGTCTGTTCCTACATAATAGGTCACCCAGTTTGATATTCCGGCTCCAACAGAAATTGCTTTGAATTTATCAGAATTAGTGGTTAAAAAAGCAGAAATATAGCCACCTTGACTCCATCCCATAGAAGCTACTTTATTACCATCTATAATTCCTTTATCTTCCAGGTATTTGACACCCGATAATACATCCCAGGCATCTCCAACACCAAGATTTTTGACATTTAAAGACCTGAATTTTTCTCCGTAACCTGCAGACCCTCTGTAGTTGGGTCTTAAAACTAATGCTCCTTTATTTAACCATTGTACCATAGGGTACACATAAGCCGGAGTAGGATCAGGGGTTGAGATTCCGGTAGGTCCGCCATGAATGACTACCATTAATGGATATTTTTTATTCGGATTGTAGTTTTGTGGTTTATGAAGAACTCCTTCAATAGTTGCTCCGTCTTCACTTTTCCAGGATATGACTTCGCTTTGCGCAACAAGCCAATTCTCAATCTGTTTTGAAGAATTTGTTATTTTCTTAGGATTTTTTATAGGATAGCTACTTTTATAGATTTCTGTTAAATCATTATCATTAGCACCTGTATAAGTGATTTGTTTTCCATCAGAAGAAAAGGAAAAGTCAACAGTTCTTTCCAAATTATTTTTAAGAATTGTGGTTTTTCCGTTTTTTGGATTTACGCTTACCAATACTCTCTTTGTTTTCTGCCAGGCAATACCGATAATTCCTGAATCATTCCAAACCATTCCGGCTATATTCTCGTCAAAATCACCTGCTAATTGACGGTTTCCTGATCGATCCAAGTTGATTCTGAAGTATTTACTATTGAGGTAATAATTAGATGTTCTATCGTCTAAATGAGTTTCGTAAAGCACAGATTTTCCATCCGGTGACCAACATATCAATCCGTCATAACTAGGATTCTCTACAAGAACCTGATATGATTTTGACTGTACGTCATAAATAGAAATATCAGCGTTAAAAAAAGAATTAATCAATGGTTTTGGCTGATGCTCAAAAGCTATCTTATTGCCATCCGGAGACCATTCAAAACTGTTAATAGTAAAATCTTTATTCCCAATCAATAATTTAGCTTCATTTTTTGATGTATAAGTAGAATCCTTAAGTTGACCGGGAAGTGGATTTTGATTTAAATTATTCGGGTCAAAAGAAGTGATCCATAACTGATTTAAATTATATTCTTGATCTTCAACTGCATACGAACCATATTTTTCCTTCCTGTTCTTTTGTTCTTTAGCATTATCTTCCGATTGTAAAAATGCAATTTTGGTACCGTCTGGAGACCACTCAAAATTTCCGATATTATTCTTTGTATGAGTCAATTGAAAAGATTCACCTCCATCTGTACGAATAACCTGGATTTGAGTTTTATCAGATTTCCTTGAAAGAAATGCTATCCATTTGCCGTTTGGTGACCATTTTGCGCGATTACTACTGCTTTTAAGATTATTGGTAAGCTGATAAGGAGTATTCCCGTTTTTTGAAATCCATAATTCACTGTCAAACCTGTTTTCTTTCCAATCTGTTGAATTTACCTGGAAGAGAACATGATTCCCGTCTGGCGATATTTCAGGACTTGATACCGATTTTAATGAAATGACTTCTTCAAATGAAGGAGATTTTTTTGCTTGTGCCATTAAATTACCCAGGGAGGCAATCAGAAAGACAATAAAGATGGTATGCTTTTTCATTTTGGATGGTTTAGATGTTGTATATTATTTTACTTCACTGATAATATTGATACTGTTTAATGCCTCAAGATATTCGATTACATATTCTATTGGAATAGGTCCGAATTCTGCCGAAAGAATATTTCTAATATCTGTGACACTATTTTTGCTGTTTACAAGGTTTAATGTTTCATATGCATATTCAGATCCTGAACCCCTGATTCCGGAAAAACCAAATATAGCAGGGCTTTCTTTTTCTGTATCATAATGATCAAAAAAATAATCATATCCAAAAACAGACATTGGGCCTTTGATTTCAGGATTTCTGGAGTATACTTTTGAGGCATTATCTTTTTTAGAAACTAATTTTTTCCCTTTCCCTATGGTCTTCTTAAGGTTTGAAATAAACTGGGTATATGCCTTCTGAATATCAGGTGAGATGTTAGCATACGGCTTGATAGAATTAAAAACCTCCATTTCCTGTATCCAGAAATAATGTTTAATATTTTCTTGTTCTTCAGAGGATAAAGGCTGGATATATTGTAATATTTTAGATACCCTGTTAAGAACTTGCCGTTTTAATAAATCTGTTAGTAATAAAACATCTTCGGAGTCTATATCTGCTAAAAAATAAGCAGAACCTGCCCCGATAAAACCTGCTCTCTTTAATTTGGTAGGATCTATATTTGCAGGCAAATCATAATTGGTGTGGATAAAACGATCTGGCCAGTCATGAAGATAGATGGCAGGTACTCTAAAAGAACCTTCAGTGAATACCTGGAAGTCACTTCCCATATGAAATTCACCAAGAATGGCTTGTAAAGGTTCTTTTCCACCCTCATTAGAAACTACAGGTAGTTTTACCGGAACCCCACTGGCATAGTCATCAGAATTTTTATTGACAAAAGCTCCAAAGGCTTCTCCTACATCATTTATAAAACTCGGAAGGCTTTTAGGGCTTCTGGAGACATGAAAAACAGCTTTGGTAACAGGGCCACCTCCCACCATATCCATATGGATATTTACTTTTGCTTTTTTAGCAAGTTCAGGCTTGAAATTTAATAGGGCAGTAGTCCCTTCAATTTCGGGAGACCAAATAAAGCGAATCGTTCGTTTTGGACGTTCAATTTTCTTTTCAGCAATTAACTTTTTAAGTGTTCGTGCTACTTCTAAAATAGCAGTACTCCCACTGGCATTATCATTTGCTCCCGGACGCGGATGATCCAAATGACAGGTAAATACGATTTCCTCATCTTTTAACTCTGCGTCAGCTCCTTCTACTACAGCAGTTAAAATATCATAATAACCCGGATGTTGTGCTGCATTTACTTTGGCATGCAGTTTCACTGTTTTTCCTTCAGATAATCTTTGCTGGTAATTTCTTGCCTGTTTTAGAGAAACCATAAAGGCAAAAGTTTTTGTTTTAGAAAAACCGTCAAGATGCCCCCAGCGAATTAAATTATCATTCTCTTTCCACCATGCTGTAACCTGATTTTGAGCATAACTGAGAATACCTACTGCTCCATATTTTTCAACAGCTAATGGAACAACAGCTCCGGGTTGAGATGAAGTGAGTACAAGCTTTCCTTTTATATTTTTATTTGCATAATTATTTTCAGACGTTCCTGCACCTATATCTACTAATTCTGCAGTTACTTCACCACTATGGCTATCTTGAGCTAATACTAAGGGGACAGATTCCCAATCGGCAACTTTTTTAACCGGAGACCAATTGCCGTTTTTTTCTTCCAATTCCCATAACTCGGCAAAATCAACATCCCAGGCTAGTCTTGACTTTTGAGTACCATACATGGTTTTACCATCGGTAGGAATTTTAATGATTTCTATATTTTCTAATTGATAATCTTCTAATCTGGAAGCTATAAAATCGATGGCCTCGGTAAAATCACCAGAACCTCTCATTCTATGTAAACGGGCAATGAATTCCAGATTTCGTTTTGTTATTTCTCCCGATAATTCCTGATCTAGATGATGAACAAGATTTTCTTGACCCAGAGGTATGTTTTGTGCGATGATTTTGTGGCTTCCAATTGATAGTATTAAAAAACTTATAGTAATAATTACAGATGATGGCTTCGTGTTTAATAGTATCATTGTTCGAGTATTTTTTAAAGACCTGTATATCTTAGATATTTAGATCTGTAATGAAAATTTATATGAATCTTATAAGTAAGATTTAAAGATCAGTTAAAAGTAAGTATTTCCGATAAGAAATTCTATTGCTGATGTTAGTATTCCAGGTGATATTACCTGAGCATGATATTTATTATTTAATCTAAGTCAGGTCTAACAGATGATTACACATTTTTAAAATTAACATTTAATTATAATAAATAACGATAACAGATCTTACAGACAGTATTATATTTATATAAACCTAATCAATTTATGAAGAAAATAACGCCATTAATAATAGCGGGATTCGCCCCTGTATTATTATTCTGGGGATTTTATAGTACAATAAGCCAGGATATGAATTTTTTATTCTTTGTCGGATTAATCACTTTATTTTTAGTGAGCAAATGGCAAAGTAAGTGCTCAATAAATATATATTTGAAACTGTTTTTTCTGATCACACCTTTTAGTGTTGTTTTCTATTCTTTTATGTTGGAAAAAACAATTGTACTATGGATGTTAATTCCTATTATAACTGCATTTACAATTGCTGGATCGCTAATTAAAAAGAGAGGGACAACTATTTTTTTTGGAGCATATGCTATTCTTATAGGTATTACCACCAGCCTGGTTGTTTTGCCTGAAATTACCCGTAGCGATGAAGTATCTGAACAAAGTTTTCAATCATCTAAAAATAAAAACACCCCGATAAAAAATAGCTCAGGGTGTAATCGTAAAAAGAAGATGAAGACTAATTGTTATCTCTAGCTGCTTTAAATTCGCTGCTATCATACCACTTAGGGAAATAATCTTCATTTGCCAATCGCAAACCAACTTCATAGAAAAGTTGTGCATCAAACCTGATTCCGCTTAATTCTGTAGTTTCCGGATCGTATTCATCAGAAGGTTGGTGATATCGATTTATTCTATATTCATCATTTTTCTGCTTTACAAAATCGATTCCTTTTTCGAAATGCTCATAAGTACCACTAGCATATAAAGCAGGAATACCAATTTTTGCAAAATTGAAATGATCTGACCTAAAGAAATACCCTTTTTCAGCTTCCGGATCAGGGATGATATATCGCCCTTGTTTTTCAGCAGCCTCTTTAGCATACTCATCCATTTCAGACTGGCCATAACCTGTGATGGTGAGATCTTTCATAGGTCCCGGATTTTCAATAGCGTCCATATTGATATTTGCTACTGATTTATTAGGCGGGTAAATAGGGTTTTCTGCATAATATCCAGAACCTAACAGGCCTTGCTCTTCAGCTGTTACTGCTATAAACACGATAGATCGTTTGGGTTGTTTTCCTTTTTTAAAGGCCTCTGCAATAGCTAAAAGACATGCAGTACCCGAAGCATTATCTACAGCTCCATTATAGATTGAGTCATTTTTAACAGGCCTTCCAACTCCCAAATGATCCCAATGAGCAGAGTAGATAATATACTCATCTTTCCTTTCTGTTCCCGGTAAAACTGCTACTACATTCTTAGAAACGTCTCTTTTTATTGTATTAGTAATTTTTACAGATGCATTTAATCCGAGTGGTACAGGTTTAAAATCTTTAGCTCTTGCTAATTCTTGGAAATTCTTATTTTCTATTGAGGAAGTTTCAAAAATTTTGTTGGCTGCATCCAATGAAATCCACCCCTGTACATCAGCTACAGGAGCTTTACTTTCCAAACTTAATTTAGCTCCGCTCCAACTAGATTGAACAACATTCCATCCGTATGCTGCAGGTGCAGTTTCATGAATAATAATTACTCCGGCTGCTCCTTGTCTGCCAGCTTCTTCATATTTATAGGTCCATCTCCCGTAATAGGTCATTTCTTCACCTTTAAATAATTCTGGATCACCAGAACCAAAACCAGGATCGTTTATAAGAACAACAGCTGTTTTTCCTTCCCAATCTATTCCTTCATAATCGTTTCTACCATATTCCGGTGCTACTACTCCGTAGCCTGCAAATACAAGCTCAGAATTTTCTAAACTTACTTCGTTGTCTGTTTTTAAAGTTAGTGCAACAAAATCGTCAGAATAATTTAAATCAAAACTTCCTGCTGGGCCTGAAATCTTCATTTTTTCAGATGGAGTACCTGTTATTTCTACCATAGGTACTTCTTGAAAATAACTATCTCCGTTTCCTGGGGCTAACCCTGCTTTTTTAAATTCTTCTTTTAAATAATTTACTGTTTTTGTTTCTCCTTCCGTAAAAGGCATTCTTCCAAGAAAATCATCGGAAGCCAACTGTTCGATATGTTTACCAATAGTGGTTTGATCAACTTCTTTGATATTAGTATTGTTTTCATTCGTAGAATTACAACTAACGATTAATGTTAAAGGCAATGCCCTTAAATAGTTTTTTATGGTATTAAATCTCTGCATATTAAAAATTAAGATTAAGAATCAGTTATATCAAATGGTGTAATGACACATTGAAATAGCTTCAAATATAGCAATTTTAATACGCTGTACTTAATTTTTTAAATGAGACAGAAATAAACTTTTTATGATATTGAACCAAGATCAAACGACCATATCGACACCAACACCACTAATCTCCAATACAACATCAGCAGCAACACGCTCGGCCTTAACTTTAATAGAAACGCACAAACCATATCCAACAGGTCTGACATTTCTGGGAACAAACCAATGCATTTTGTCCGGCCCCCAAAGTTTTAAACCACGTTGCGCAAAAATCTGTCGGTTAGCATCCCATAATTCAATTTCACTAATGTGAAAACGGATATCGGTTGAAGTACATTTTACGAGTACTTTTGAAGGTTTAAGTCGATTATTATTCATAATAACCGGGGTAGATATGGGATAATGTACCCAAAACTCTCCATTTTTTGCTTTTGACTTAGAACCGCTGTCCCAAACGGTAAATTGCGCTCCTGCAGAAGTAGGAATCATCGTTGCTGTAGCTGCTCCTCCCAAATAAATGGAGTTCCCGGGTAATCCTTGTCCTTGCGGACTTCTTAAAAACCCTTTTTTATGCAATGGTCTCAATTTGGACATCATTCTGCTGGCAACAGATTTAGCATCTCTGCCATTGTGAAAAACACCTTCCATTTTTCCCTCACTTCCGTGTGCCCACATAGCATAGAGGTTTGCTCTGTTTGTTGTATTTTCATTGGCGAATACTTTGGCAGGGACTAACATACTGCCTATGGTACCGATAGCTAATCCTTTTGATAATTTATTTAAAAATGTTCTTCTATTTGAATTTTTAGTTTGCATATTTTTTGTTTTAAATGATTTTTTTCCTGAATACTTAGTGAGTTTAAAAACAAATACCACGCGTTGGTACTTGTGCTGCTGTTAAAGCAGATCCGTTGGCAAAATTTTCACACAAAGTCACATTATCTGTGGCCCAGTTGGAAAGGTCTTGACTAAAAACAGAAGCATCAGTAAACATAACCCTCATATTGTTTACATTAGCTACGTTCCAGCCTGAAATATCACTATTAAAAGAAGTAGCGTTCTGAAACATCCCTCTCATATTAGTTACATTAGCTACATCCCAATTGGAGAGATTACCATTAAACGAACTGGCATTTTCAAACATTTCAGACATATTAGTTACATTAGCTACATCCCAATTTGAAATATCATTATTAAAAGCGGTGGCCCCGGCAAACACTCCACTCATACTAGTTATATTAGAGACATCCCAATTCGAAATATCTTGATTAAAAGACGAAGCTCCATTAAACATCCTTCTTATATTAGTTACATTAGAAACATCCCAGTTGGAAAGGTTTTGATTAAAAGACGAGGCATTAGTAAACATTTCAGATATGCTTGTGACATTCGAAATATTCCAATTTGAAATATCATTGTTAAAAGATGAGGCTCCGTTAAACATTCTATCCATACTTATTACACTAGAAACATCCCAATTGGAAATATTACCATTAAAAGCCTCTGCTTGCCCAAACATTTCCGACATACTCCTTACATTAGAAACATCCCAATTAGAAAGGTGTTGATTAAAAGATGAAGCCCCACTAAACATAAAACTCATATTGAGCACTCCGGAAACATCCCAATCTGAAAGATCTCCATTAAATAAAGAAGCGTTGAAAAACATTGCGAACATATTGGTAACTTCTTTTAAAATTGGAGTATCTGAGGCTGTAAAGCCGGTTAAATTAGTGCATGAGGAAAAATGCCCGTCAAAATTTCCCAATCGCATATCTCCCCATTGCGCTACATCGATAATTTGACGGCTAGAATTGCTATTTAGATTAAAGTTAAACCCTTCAAGCACTCCTGTAATTATAATTGTTTTTATCCCTTCGGCATCATACGTATGTGTAGCATCAGGATCGTCAAAAGAAGTAACTTCTCCAATAATACCATCTCCCCAATCTACAGTAAAGTTGTATGTTGTATTCCTATTGTAGATAGGTAATTGCACAGTTAAATCTCCTGCTGTAAGATTCCAACGGGTAATGAAAGGTACCGGAGCCTCTTCTACATCTAATAAACTAAGTGTGAAGGAAGCTGTTTGCGCTAAATCTCCTGAACTTACCTCTATTTCTCCACTAATGGCTTCGCGTCTTTCAAAATCAAAAGCTGTAACATCTGCGACCAGTAACTGACCTTGATTGTTAATGGTCAATGCACCTGGAAGAGATACTTCTAAAAGCTCGAATACTAATGGATCAGTTAAATTGCCTTGAGACACTTCAAACTCACCGATAATACTGTTGATTTCCGGATTTTCCATGATAGAAACGTTCAGGTTTTCTACGTTAAGGGTAGGTGGAGGAGAGATGATTTCATTATCATCACTACCACAGGAGAGCAGTAAAGTAAAAGTGATTAAGATTCCTGCGATTTTATATACAATCGATTTCATATGATATAATTTATTATTTGGCTTTATTGTTTTTTATATTTTGTTTGGTTGTTTGTACTGAATTGGAGGAAAACAATATTTTATATTGACTAACGATGATATCTTAATTCCATAAAATCATAGAATAAGACACCAAATCGATCATACCAATCTGCTATTCCGTATTGTTGTTCGCAAGCGTCTAACTCTATTAGTATTTCCCGTAATTCTTTTAAAAATTGCGTGCGTTTCTTGTCATATGACTTTTCAAGATTTTCAATACTTTTTAAAATTTTAAATTTCTCTTGTTGCCAAACCAATCCGCTTACGCCGTGAACTCCTGAAGCATTATCTCCAAAAGCAATAGCAGCATCGGTATATTTTTTAGTACAATTGTAAATAGTTTGTAGTCGTTCAAAATCATATCGAAGGCTGCTAAAACGAGCACGGGCATCGCTAAAACAAGTAGCACAATCACTGGTATTTCCTTCACAAAAAGAGGGTATTCTGGGTTGTCCCGGAAGCGTTGAGCTGTTTATACAATCCCCTAGTGTAGTATAGGTTTCATAAAAATCTTTAGTAGCCTTTAATATACCTGTCGCTTTCCCTAAATTGCCACTTATTTTAGAAGCAATATCTCCCATTTTTTTTGCTGCTTGCTGTGCATCGTTAAAACGACTTAATCCCGGATTGTTCCTTCTAAATAAATCGTTTACAAAATTTTCACGATGATTTCCTCCCTGTCCATCCAGTACACTTAGACCATATATTTGAGTTCTGGTTGGGCCAGACTGCCCAAAAACATTTATATTGAATAATGATAACACTATACAAACAGACAACGTAGCTGGGTTTTTATTTTTCCTTTGTTTTATGATTAGCATGATGATAACTCCTGCTAAAACTCCAATGATGATGTATAAGAGAGATGATACCGGTAAATTTTCTCCCCCTCCTTTGGTCGTTGTTCCGGTATTTTCCGGGGTAGCTTTGATAAATGGAGATTCCAGGTATTCTTCTACAGGTGGACTGGCAGCAACCGCAAGTGCTAAATTTACAGGAGTTGATTCTTCATTTGTGATTTTTAAACCAAAATTGTTATACGTACGTAAGGAGATATTAATAGTATGATCTTCGAAAGATGAAAGTTGATAGGTTGCTTCAGGTTGATCCCAATTACTTTTGGCCAGTTCTACTTTAAGATCTTTTTCTTTTTCTAATAAAAAGATATAGATATCCATGAGTTGTAGCATATCAAAGCCATTTACATAAAAATATGCTGTTTCCCCTGCATCAATTCGTTTGGACGCAAAAAGCCCTTTAGCTCCTTTAAACTCTTTATAATCTTTAAGTGTTAGTTCTATAGGTTTGATTTTTTTATCTAAAGTATAGGGCTGCGCGAAGCTATTTTGATTCCATAAAATCAAACTTGTGAGAAGGAGTATGATGTATTTCATCTCTTTATTTTTTTGATTATGAGTAGATTTTTATTTGAGAATACATTACACTCTCATATCTAGGCTGATATTAGTACAGCTCTCTTGTAATTACTAATTGAATGTTTATCTACCTCCTGTACTGCGATACATCCAGGATAAAAGAATCAGGTATTAATTTGGTACATACCATTTTTACCTGCTTCTTCTTTTTATCGGTATAATAACTTATGTCCATCTCCATAATTAATCCGTCCATATGTACAGCCCAGGATTGGTCGGGCCCTTTTTTAGGTTTTATAGTATGAAATTCCCTGGGAAATGTAACTTCTGTATCATCAGCTATCCATACAAAACCGTTAGTATATCTATTGGTAATTTTATATTCATGGCAGGTATACCCTAGAATATCTTTGGTATTTCCAGTGGCTTCCACTGTAGTTTCTTCATTTCTGGCTACCTTCTTTGTTTCTTTTTTTAAATCTATTTTTAGTGAAGTGACCTGTTTACTTCTTTCAAGCTTAAGAAAAGTGTGGGCTCTGTCATTAGGAACATCAATAACAGAAATGATTTGTTGCTCATTTTCGTATTCGTCCAGGATGCCTATATATGCTTGATTTTCATTTAATAAATATGTTACAGGAGTTATGTGTCTGCCATCGTCTATTTCTAATACATATTTATGAGAAAAGATATAGGCTTTTGGTAAAGCTGATTTCTTTCCTTTAACCATCTGCCCATTATTGTTGAAAAGAGAATCAAATGCTCTATTGGTAGTTCGCCTGGCTTTATGATATACTTTAGTTTCTATGGCATGCTTGGCTCCTTTTTCAACTTTTTTAGCCAGTTTTTTAAAAACCTGAGCATTGGAGGTTACATGAACCAGAGATAGTAGTATCACAAAATAAAATACTTTAGTTTTCATATTTTTTATTTTAAATGATTACTTTATTAAGTTTAAAAACAAATACCACGCGTTGGTACTTGTGCTGCTGTTAAAGCAGATCCATTTGCAAAATTTTCACAGGAAGTAACATTATCTGTAGCCCAATTGGAAAGGTCTTGGCTAAAAACAGAAGCTCCTGAGAACATAGAATTCATATTGGTTGCATTGGAAACATTCCAATTAGAGATATCTTGATTAAAATCACGGGCAAAATTGAACATCTGATCCATACGGGTTACATTAGAGACGTTCCAACCAGAAATATTACCATTAAAATTAACAGCTGCAAAAAACGTGGACACCATAAAATTTACACTGGAAGTATTCCAATTAGAAAGATCTTGATTAAAAGATGAAGCCCTGGAAAACATAGAGGTCATATTATTTACATTGCCCACATCCCAATTGGAGATATTACCGTTAAAAGATGATGCTTCAGAAAACATAGACCGCATAGTTGTTACATTAGAGACATCCCAACCAGAAAGGTCTTGATTAAAAACACTTGCCCTTTGAAACATGCGAGACATATCGGTTACATTAGCTACATCCCAAGAAGAAATATCTTGATTAAATGAAGTGGCATCAGAGAACATAAAGGTCATATTAATTACATTGGAAACATTCCAATTGGAAATATCTTGATTAAAAGTGCTTGCAAGGTTGAACATCTGGAGCATATCGGTTACATTGGAAACATTCCATGACGAAATATTACCATTAAAAACAGAAGCTCCGAAAAACATAGCTGCCATTGTGGTTACACTCGAAACATCCCAATTTGAAATATCGCTATTAAAAGCGGTGGCTCCGGCAAACATAAAGTTCATGTTAGTGATATTGGAAACATCCCAGGAAGAAATATTACCATTAAAAGCAGTGGCCAGTTCGAACATTAAACTTGCATTAGTGACTTCTGTTAAGATAGGGGTGTCGGTAGCTGAAAAAGTGGCTAAGTTAGTACATCTTCTAAATTGACCTCCTGCATTGCCCAAACGCATGTCTCCCCATCGTGTTACATTGACCAATTGCTCACGTGATGTTTCATTTTCTCCAAAACTAAATCCTCTTAATGTTCCTGTAATGGTGATGAGCTTATTGCCTTCTGTGGCATAAGTATGTCTCGCATCGGGGTCGTCAAAAGAAGTAACTTCTCCGGTAGTACCATCTCCCCAAACTACTGTAAAATTATATTGGGTAGGGTCTTCTGCTGTACCTTCATATAAAGGGAGTTGCACCGTTAAATTTCCTCCTGTAAGATTCCAGCGAGTGATAAAAGGTTCATCTACATTTAATACATTAAGAGTGAAGGTAGCGGTTTGTGATAACTCTCCCGAGCTGACACGTATTTCTCCACTTATGGTATTTTGACGTTCAAAATCAAAAACTGTAGTATTGGCTACCAATAATTGCCCTGTATTATCAAGAGTAACTGCACCTGTTGGACTTACACTTAAGAGCTCAAAAACTAAGGGGTTAGTTAGGTTGTCTTGTGTCACTTCAAATTGTCCTATAATACTATTGGTCTCAGGGTTTTCCATAACAGAAACGCTTAGGTCTTCTACGGTAAGAGTAGGAGCAGGAGGGGGTGGGACAACTTCATTATCATCACTACCACAGGAAAAAAGGAATATTGCAATTAATAAGATGTATATTTTATTAATGAATGATTTCATATCTGTTATTTTTTAATTTTATTCTTCTAAAATGCTAAAGATTTTTCCCGAAACATCACCATCGAGAATCGCACCAGTCTCAGCTTCAATGCCAAAGAATAGCCATAGTTTTCCATCAAAAGTGAGTGCTGAATGTTCGAGTATTCCTGTATCTGATCGGAAAGGTTCATACTCAAACCAGTTTATCATATCTTCAGAATACCAAAGGTTTCCTTGTATAGCCAGAGAACTACCTTCTCGGCCTAAACCTCCAGCGACAAAGACTTTATCATTATATACTGTTGCCGTATGACCATATCTGGGTTGGAAAATACTACTAGGTTCCAATTGTGACCATGTTGCCCCATCTGTGCTGGTCCATATTTCATTGGTCATAGTCAATACTCCTACTGCTGGATCAAAGCCTCCTAATACATAAATAATGTTATTAAAAACAACGGCTTTAAACTCATCTCTTCCTGAAAATGCATTATCGGCTTCCAATTCCCAGTCTTCTCCATTGGCAGATGACCATACCGATGTTTTATCAGGGTCTTCTATGTTACGGGATATGAGGTATAACCTATTGTTAAATACTACAACATCATGGTTGACAGCGCCTGTAAATGCAGGAGTTTCTGTAATCAAATCCCAGCTTGTACCATCTTCTGAAGACCAGACTTCTCCTAAAGTATCACCAGTATTATCACGTCCTCCGATAACCCATAATTTATTATCATAGTTGGTAAGCGTGTGATCTGTTCTCCTGGAAAAGGCATTAAAACTTACAGATTCCCATGCTACCGCGTTATCACTTCTCCAAATATCAGTAATGTTATCGCGAACACCACTTCTATTACCTCCCACAGACCAGACTACTCCATTAAAAATAGCCATCGCATTATTAGAGAGATCTCCTATCTGATCTTGTTCTGTTTCTAAGGTTAAAATGAGGTTAAAATCTCTTTCCATGGGATTTTCTCCATCTGTTATATCATCTGATGATGAACCACAGGCAAAACATAAGGTTAAAAAAATGCTATGTGTTAAATGTCGATTTACTTTTTGTATTAACTTTTTCATTTTAGATTGTTTTGAAATAATTTTTTAGCTTGTTTTTATTTTTTATTAAATGTGAACTCCTCTATGATTTTATTTTTATGAACTATTTTTATAGTATACTCCCCATTTTGTAACGCATTGATATTTATATAAATGACTTGTTTGGGGATTAATGGTAATTCACCTGTCCAGGACAGTTTTGTTTTATCGCTCATTACATTTGTAAAAGGATCTTTATTAAAGTTTATTCGAAGTTAACAGGAGGCATTCGTTAACTCTTGATCATATGTAACAAGTTCATTCACATATGTAAAATGATGAGAAAAAAGGAGTCTTTTTAAGGTGTTTTTTAGTAGAAATTATGACTTAATGAACTCAGATGGAGACATCCCGTAATACTTTTTAAAACACCTTGTAAAATAAGAAGGATTCTCAAAGCCCACAGCATAACCCACTTGTGCGATATTAACTTCTGGCTTTTTTAGGAGCTCTTCGGCAAGTTTTAAACGTTGTCGTCTAATGAATTCTGTAGCACTTTGACCAGTAAGTGCTTTTAATTTTCTATGAAGCTGCATTCTGCTCATCCCTAACAGGGTTGCAAATTGATTTACATCAAATTGTGAATCAATAATCTTTGTATCAACAATTTCTTTTAGCTTATCCAAAAAACGCTGATCTGTAGCATTAACTGTAACATCCTGTGGTAATAATACAATTTCATGACTATAGCGTTCTCTGAGCTTAATTCGGGAATTAATCAGATTCTCTGCAGTTTTCCTTAATATTTTTGTGTTAAAAGGTTTTATAATATAAGCATCTGCGCCAGTCTCAATTCCTATGAGTTCATTTTCTTCTCCTGCTTTTGCTGTGAGCATAATAACAGGTATATGAGATGTTATTTCAGATGTTTTGCAGTTTTTGGTTAATGTGATACCATCACTTTCTGGCATCATAAGATCTGTAATAATCAAATCTGGGACTATTTCTGTAGCTATAGTAAAACCTTTTGTTCCGTTTTCAGCGGTATAAATTTTATAGTCTATATCAAATAAAGAAGTAATATAATGTCTAAGGTCTTTATTATCCTCTACAATTAAAATGATAGGCACCTCGTGTTGGGAAAGAACAGTTAAATCTTCATTAACAGGTCTATTTTTTTCAACTGTGTTTGATATTTGAATATTCTTACCTGGTCTAAAGGCATCATTAGAAATTTCAGTATTGCTGAATGATTTTTTTGAAATGGGTAAATTTATTTTAAAAACAACCTGATTATCACTGCTCTCTGCAACAATGGAACCTTTATGTAATAATGTAAGTTCTCTAGTTAATGCTAATCCGATACCTGTACCTGTTATATTTTCATTAGTACTATAAAAACGATCAAAAATTTTTGTAAGCTGTTTTGTTGAAAGGGGAGTGCCGGTATTGGTAACGGTCAGCAAAAAATTTTGATTATTAAGTGTTGCTGTGACTTCTATGGACTCTCCCTGAGCACTATATTTTATTGCATTTCCTATGATATTATTAATTATTTTCTCGACGATATCCGGATCGAACCAGTTATTGGATGCTTTAACACCTGTAATATCATAAACATAATTCTGGTTATTTGACTCAGCTAAGAAAGAAAATGCACTGAATAATGAATTTAAAAATAATGGTAAATCGCCTTGCACGACCTTCAGATGTTTACTTCCTGATTCTAGTTTAGAAAGGTCTAAAAGTTGATCAACCAAATCAAGGAGGCGTTTTGAATTGTACTGTGCGATTTGTAGATTTTTTTTCTCTTTATCTGAGAGATTATCTTTTTGTAGTTGCTCTTCAATAGGCCCTGAAATCAATGCTAAAGGGGTTCTGAATTCGTGTGAAACATTGGCAAAAAAGGAAGATTTTAATTCGTCTAATTCCAACAGCTTTTTAGCGGTCTTTTTAGACTGAAAATATTGTGATATTAAAAATGCTGTTCCAAATAAGATGAAAAAGCACAGTATCATGAAGTATAACGTTTTATAAAAAGGAATTGTTAATCGAAATCCCAAATCTCTACTGGCCACAACATTATTTTCTTTATCCAATGCTCTGATTGAGAGGGTATAATTTTTATATTTAAGTTTGGGTAGATCGATGGTATTTGGCTTGGTCACCGGAATCCATTTTTTATTGTTCAATCGGTATTGGTATTGTATACTGTCGTATAAATAAGCTTTGGATAGTGTAAATTCTAATTTTATATTTCTTTCTTCTTTGACCAGGATATCATCATAACCTTCTATATTTGGCCTTTTTCGGGTTGTATTATTTACCTGAAAGCTAGAAATATCTATGATGTGTTGAAAAGGCTGGCTAACAGGAATAACAGGAACTTTAGACCTCCATAATCTACCTATTTTAGAAGCCCATAAATAGCCATTTCTATCTACATTAAAAAATACACCTTTTTTCATATCTTCGGGAGTATCGAGATAGGTGAAATCTTTTGTGTTTCTATTAAAATAGGCATTCCCAATGCCTTGAAAACTCACTAATGATATACTGTCATTAATTGAAAATTCAGATCGAATGATATTGCTAAACCAGTATTTGTCCAGACCCATTTCCAAAGCTTCATTCTCGGGCTTTTTTGTATTGTAATAGCGTGTAAATGATCTGGTCTTTAAATTGAATTCTACTAATCCGGAACCAAAACCAGGCATCAATAAATTATCACCGTAGCGATGCCCCTGATGAAAGTGATGTTTATTATCCCAAACTTCAGAGGGAAGTGTATAATGTTCTATATGGTCTGTACGCTTATCTATTCTATACAATCCGTTATTTAGAGCGACCCAAATCGCATTTGCTTCTATATCAGGATAAATAGATTGTACTGCATTAGAGCTTTCCCTATGATTTATTTCAATGCCATTATTCAAATACTTCTTGTGAATTTTTAATGATCTTTCATCTAATAAATAAAGTCCGTTACCTGTACCTACATATAATGTATCGTTTACAGATTTCATTCTTGAGATTAGATTTCTATAGTTTGAGGTGTGTATAGCTGTATCTAAAAAAACTTCCTGATACGATAATTTATTGAGGTTTATTTTTAATAGACTTTTTCTTCTTCCCAGCCATAAAATACTATCTTTCTTTAAAAAAGTAGTATTGGTTTGATTATCTAAATCTAGATTATAATTTTTGGATAGAAAAGCACTGATGTTAATTGCGGTATGCCCGTTATACCTAAAAAGCCCTTCATTTATAACCGTCCAAAATATTCCTTCCTTATCCTCATAAATCAGATCCAGGTTTTCCCAGGATTGTAAACCGTCATCTTGTGCTATTACAATTTCTTCAAACTCTAAAAGGGGAAGTTTGTCTTGTCCGAAGTTTTGGTTAGATACCAGCAATAATGAAAAAATAAAATAAAATGTTTTTTTAAAAGTCATTTGGCTGGTAACGCTTTATTTGAGATACTTTTTATAATGTAATCTAATGATACAAGGATAGTACTTATTTTATCTTAAATGAATATTACAATGTTACTATAACTTTTTAAAGTACAGTAGTATAAATGTAACAAATGTTAGTTACAATTGTGCTATAACAATTCAAACTACACTAATTAAGAATGAGAAAATAATTGCAAAGAATGGAGAGAGGAGGCTGAATCAAAAAAACTCTGCGGGAAGAATTTCTTCAACACACAGAGTTTTTAAACTAACCAACTAAAAAAATTAAACAGTAATTATGAATTACCCATTTAATAACTCTTAATAATATTTATAATGTTTTTTTCTCTTTTTATAATAGAAATCATGGTCATATCCATGTCTGTAATCATTTTGATGTACATATCCGTCAAGATAAGCTACATTACCCCATCTGTCATAACTTATACAGAGCCCTCCAATATTAGAGACTAATCCGTTATAGTTATAATCCACATAAACAGATCCTACTTTCCTCACTTTACCATACCTGTTATAATTGATATAAGTATGTCCAACTTTTATAACTCTTCCCCTGTAATCATATTCTACACGAGGCTTTTTGTATGAATATGAAGATCTGTAACGAGATCTTTCTCTTTTATAAATTACATTTACAGATTTTCTTCGATTGGTATTGTAGCGAAAAGCATTGTTTAAGTTAAAATCGATTTCTCCATTTGGAAAAATGTGGAATTCAACACCTCGTTCTACAAATTTGATAGGTTTTGCGTAACGATAACGTTTGGTTAACCCATCTCTTTTTCCATAAATGTTTTCGTTTGCGTGAGCAAATCCTCCTATTAAGAATAAACTAGCAACTAAAAGTGTAATTCTTTTCATAATGCATATATTTTGGGTTATGCCTACTCTTTAGCTTTTCGGCTTACGCTATTTGCTTAGTATAAACCAAACAGCGTGCCAAAAAACTATAAAAGAATTAACTTACTGGTTAGTAATTAGTTATTTCCAGACAGGATATCTACAATTTCAGAAGGTTCTGCTCTTGTGGTATAACTTTCTTCTACGAAATCATAAATAATCTCCCCGCTTTTATTAATAACATAAGTAGCTGGCATTGGTAATTCATAATTGTCATTTCCGTTAGCCTTATCTACATGAATATTAAAATCGTTTTTATATAAATCCTGAAGGTTTTCCGGCATTTTAAAAACAAGCCCAAACTCTTTTGCAACTGCATTATCTACATCGCTTAATACTTCGAATGAAAGCTCATTTTTTTCTGTGGTAGATAATGTATTGTCCGGAGATTCAGGAGAAATAGCAATCAATTGTGCTCCGTTTTTTTCTATTTCCGGTAAAACACTTTGAAGAGCTTGTAGTTCCATATTACAATAAGGGCACCATCCCCCTCTGTAAAAAGAAACAACTGCTGTTTTTTCCTGTAAAATATCAGAAAGCTTTACTTCTTTATTAGTAGCATTAGATAAAGTGAAATTCGGAGCCTTGTCTCCGGTTCTTAACGCACTTTTTGATAATTCTTTAGCTAATAATTCGTTAGTTGCATTTTCCATTATGGCTTGCTTATCTACCGGTATTTTCTTTTTTGAAGCATCTACGCGTGCTTCTAATTGTTCTTTTAAACTCATCTTTATTTGTTTTTAATATTAGCCGTAAAATTTTGGATAGCTTTACAATTTAAAGTCTTAAAATTTTACTATTTGACATAAAATTAATGGCAGGTAAAAATAGCATAATTGTGTTCCTGTCTGTTTTTTTTATACTTTTAAAAAAACAATCAACCCAAACAGAAATTGAAAGAAGAAAATATAAAGTGCCAGAACTGTGAATTACCAATGGCAAGCACATGTTCTTATTGTCCTCACTGTGGACAAAAAACAGATGAAAATCTTACTTTTGGTGTACTTTTTAATAATACGATTAGTAACTATTTTTCGTATGATGCACGGTTCTTGAAGAGTTTTATCCCGCTAATGTTTAAACCTGGTTTTGTAGCGAGAGAATTTGTAAATGGAAAACGTCTTAGATATTTACATCCTGCGCAATATTATTTATTTGTTTCGGTAATTTTCTTCTTTTTGTTTTCTATCAGCACCCGATCCGGACAAGAGAGTGTAGATCAAATGTTTGAAAAAGGCCTTGAAAATAGTAAAACTACACTAGATTCCATACAAATAAGAACTCCGGATTCCGTAGCGCTTAGTGAAACTAAAAAAATTCTGAGCGATTCTAATATACCTATTCCTAAAGAAGGGAGAGAAGCTATTTTAAAATCCCTTGACTCTATAAGTAATAATGATGATTCAGGTTTTGAAACTAGTTTTTCAACAATAGATGGAGCCAGTTTGGGAGGAAGAGAATTTAAAAAACTGGATTCTCTTATAGCAATTGAGGCTTCTCAAAAAGAAAAACTGGCAGTTTTTGGAGTTACGGACAGTACAGGAACCGTAACGAGATTTATAGCGAAACAAAGCCTGAAAATGTATGAGAATAATGCTCAAGGTTTGCTAGGAGCATTTTATGATACCATTCCAATTTCTATGTTCTTCCTGATCCCCATTTTTGCTATGATCTTAAAGTTTTTATACTACAAAAGGGTAAGTTTTGCGCACAGTATGGTATTTAGTTTTTACTTTTTCACGTTCCTGTTCATCGTTTTGAGTATAGATCTTTTAGTAAATTTTGTAATTGCTATTCCAAATTGGATAGACGTTCTGGTCGTACTCTCTACAGTTATCTACTTGCTCATTAGTATGAAGAGGTTTTATCAGCAAAACTATTTTGTGTCATTTTTAAAGATGAGTATACTGACTTTTACCTATTTTATAATGATTATCCCTTTCTCTTTATTGGTAATGGGATTGATAGCTTTTCTGACATATTAGGTAGTCAGTCAGATTTTTTCTTTTAAAAAGTGAGCTGTATATGATTGTTTAACAGGTAATATTTCTTTTGGCGTCCCTTGGGCTACAAGTGTACCTCCATTTTCGCCACCTTCCGGTCCCAGATCAATAATATAATCTGCACATTTAATAAGGTCTATATTGTGTTCTACAACAATAATAGAATGTCCTTTTTCAATGAGTGCATTAAACGAGGTTAATAATTTTTGGATATCATGAAAATGTAATCCTGTAGTGGGCTCATCAAAAATGAATAATGCTTTTTCTTTAGTATTCCCTTTGATTAAAAATGAAGCGAGTTTGATACGTTGAGCCTCACCTCCGGATAGGGTAGAAGAGGACTGTCCCAGGGTAACATAACCCAGCCCAACATCCTGAAGTGCTTTTATTTTATTGATAATTTTAGTTTGTTTATGAGTATCAAAAAAAGCAATAGCTTCATCGATTGTCATATTCAAAATATCATCAATATTTTTATCTTCAAACCTGACTTCCAGAACATCTTTCTTAAAACGTTTTCCATTACAGGTTTCACATTGCAAATGGACATCTGCCATAAATTGCATTTCTATGGTAACTTCGCCTTCCCCTTTACAAGTTTCACAACGACCACCATCTACATTAAAAGAAAAATGCTTTGCCTTATATCCTCTTATTTTAGATAATTTTTGTTGAGCGAATAAATTTCTTATATCGTCATAAGCCTTGATGTAAGTTACAGGATTAGATCTGGAAGATCTTCCTATTGGATTCTGATCTACAAACTCAACAGTAGTGATTGCACCAAATTTCCCTTTAATATTGGTAAACTGCCCGGCTTTTTCTCCATAACCTCCTATTTCTTTTAAAATAGCAGGGTAAAGAATTTTTTTAACGAGTGTACTTTTTCCACTTCCTGATACTCCAGTAACTACAGTTAGCATATTAAGTGGAAAAGTAACATCTATATTCTTAAGGTTATTTTCCCTGGCTCCAATAATCTGAATATGATTTTTAGAAGTTCGCACTTGCTCCGGAGCTTTAATTTCCATAGCTCCGTTAAGATATTTAGCAGTTAGTGTATCCTCACTTAGGATACTGTTAAAAGCACCTGTAGCTACAACACTACCTCCTAAAGTACCAGCCTCGGGCCCTATGTCAATAATTTCATCTGCTGCCTTCATGATATCTTCATCATGCTCAACAACTATAACAGTATTTCCTAAATCTCTTAATGATTTTAATACTGTAATAAGTTTTTCTGTATCCTTTGGATGAAGACCAATGCTGGGTTCATCCAGAATGTACATAGACCCAACTAAACTACTTCCAAGAGAAGTCGCCAGGTTAATACGTTGTGATTCTCCTCCCGATAAACTATTTGACTTCCTGTTTAATGTAAGATACTCTAAACCGACATTGGATAAGAATAATAATCGGTTATTGATCTCAGTTAACAAACGGGAAGCAATTTTTTCATCATAACTATTAAAAGTCAGTTCTTTAAAAAAAGCAGCTAATTTATTTAATGGCATTTCTACCAAATCTGTAATAGTTTTCCCTCCAATTTTTACATAATTAGCTTCTTTCCTTAAACGCTTTCCTTTGCAATCACTACATTTAGTTTTACCTCTGTAACGAGAAAGCATTACTCTGTTCTGAATCTTATAACTTTTTTCTTCCAGGAAGGCAAAGAAATCATTTAAACCTTCAAAATGTTCATTTCCTTCCCATACCAGGGATTTTTGCGCTTCTGTAAGTTCAAACCAGGGTTTATGGATAGGAAAATCAAATTTATAGGCGTTGTTAACTAATTGATCTCTGTACCAACTCATACTATCACCTCTCCAAGCAAAAATGGCATTGTCATATATGGATAATGCGGTATTGGGCACCACCAAATCCTGATCGATGCCAATTACATCTCCATAACCTTCACACTTTGGACAGGCACCGTAAGGGTTATTAAAACTGAATAAATGAACATTTGGTTCCGGAAATTGTAATCCGTCCAATTCAAACTTATTATTAAAATCGGTTTGAGTCCCATTAGCTACTTCTTCTATGATGCACGTTCCTTTACCTTCAAAAAATGCAGTATCAATAGCATCTGCAAGACGGTTAAAGAAGTCCTCATCTTCTTTTGTAATGATACGATCTATTACCAGGTGAAAATTATGATCTATTGGGGTATCAATTTCATCTATCCTTAAAATAGTATCATTATATTTAATACGAGCGTATCCTTGTTGAGATAATACCTTTAATGCCTGGGAAATATCTCTGTCTTCCGGGATATGTACCGGAGCTAGTAGCAATAATTTAGTGTCTTTCTCAAAAGATTTTACAAAATCGATAATATCAGATACCGTATGCTTTTTAACTTCGTTACCCGAAACAGGGGAGTAGGTTTTTCCAACACGTGCAAAAAGTAATTTTAAATAATCATAGATTTCTGTAGTTGTCCCAACAGTAGATCTCGGATTGGTTGAATTTACCTTTTGTTCAATAGCTATAGCAGGGGCAATACCTTTTATATAATCTACTTTAGGTTTGTCTAATCTGCCAAGAAACTGTCTTGCATATGAAGATAGACTTTCTACATACCTTCGTTGTCCTTCTGCATATAAGGTATCAAAAGCCAAACTGGATTTACCAGAACCAGACAATCCTGTAATAACAACTAATTTGTTTCTGGGGATGGCAACATCAATATTTTTTAAATTATGAAGTTTGGCACCTTTAATAAGTATGTTTTCCTTTGGGTTTAGCAACGAAATGTCAGTCATAGTAGTAAACAAAAGCCAAAGATACGCATCTGATTCTTTCCTGTAAAATCATGAATAAAAAGTTTTTTAGTTAAAAAAATCTAAAAAAAATTTGCATTTTATATTTTAATAATATTATATTTGGACTTGTTGTGAAATAAAAAACACCTGCTTATACAATAAAATTACTTTTTAGTCAACCAAATTTTAGATGTTAACCCTGATAGGGTGCATCAGCCATATTAACCTAAAAAGTAATTGTATGAATCAGCTTCATTTACAAGATCCAGCCTTAATTGAAAAGTATTTAAAGGGAGATGAAACGGCTCTCGAAACTCTAATCAACAGACATTCCCAAAGAATTTACAGCTTTGTTTTTTCAAAAGTATTTGATAAAGATGTTGCTGAAGATATCTTTCAGGATACCTTCATTAAAGTAATTAACACTCTGAAAAGAGGATCCTATAACGAGGAAGGAAAGTTTTTGCCATGGGTAATGCGTATAGCTCACAATTTAGTAATTGATCATTTTAGAAAAAACAATCGTATGCCAAAATTTGAAGGTAATGACGATTTTAATATTTTTTCTTTAATAGGAGATTCTTCATTGAATGCAGAAAAACAACTGATTAAAGATCAGGTAGAATGTGATTTAAGAAAGCTTATTGAAGAATTACCAGACGATCAAAGAGAAGTATTGATCATGCGTATGTACAAGGATATGAGTTTTAAAGAAATCTCAGAAATAACTGGTGTTAGTATCAATACTGCATTAGGTAGAATGCGCTATGCAATCATTAATCTACGTAAAATAATAAACAAGCATAATATAGTTTTAACCAATTAATACAATAAAGTGTTTTTTAGTACGTTATACAGATATATACTATTAAAGACATTTGTATGGCAAAACTTTACACTGAGTATTCATCAGAGATGAAAGACTTACAACCGAAAAAAGAAAGTGTTGAATTTTTATTAAATTATTCTAAAGCTTTAAAAATTATTAAGTACAAAGAATTAAAGTTTCAAACACTTCTAAATTAAAATTTATAAAACAAAAAAGACTCGTTAATTTCGAGTCTTTTTTGTTTTCTTATAGTATTCGTCAATTACAGTTTTTCTCCCTATAGTTTTTGTAATAATATCTTTTTCCAGGTCCCAACCCCTGGCAGGAGAATATTCTCTCCCATACCATATAATTTGCAAATGCAGATTGTTCCATTTTTCCTTTGGAAATAAGCGTTTAGCATCTTTTTCTGTTTGAGTTACGTTTTTTCCGTTAGTAAATCCCCAGCGATACATAAGTCTGTGTATGTGCGTGTCTACAGGAAAAGCAGGAACACCAAATGCCTGAGACATTACCACACTTGCTGTTTTATGCCCGACAGCAGGAAATGATTCTAGGGCTTCGAAGCTTTGCGGAACTTCTCCATCATATTTATCTATAAGGATTTGAGATAACTCATAAATACCTTTAGATTTCATTGGAGAGAGCCCGACAGGTTTAATGATTTCCCGAATTTCTTCCTGAGAAAGTTTTACCATTCGATATGGATTATCTGCTTTTTCAAATAATAGCGGGGTAATCTGATTGACTCTTACATCTGTACTTTGTGCAGAGAGTAATACTGCTATAAGTAATGTATAAGGATCTTTATGATCTAAAGGAATTGGAATTTTAGGATAAATTTCTTCCAGTTTATCAATAGTAAAATTAACTTTTTCTGCTTTGGTCATTTTTGCATATTTTTAAACAAAAATAATCAAATTAAACTTCGTTATGAATACACTTAAAGAAGGAGATAAAGTACCCGATTTTACAGTTAAAGATCAAGATGGTAACGATATTTCTTTATCAGATTATACAGGAAAAAAATTAGTTGTGTTTTTCTACCCAAAAGCCAATACACCAGGTTGTACACTAGAAGCTTGTAATTTAAGAGATCATTATTCAGAATTACAGGAAGCTGGATATGAATTGTTAGGAGTGAGTGCAGATTCTCAGAAAAAACAGGCTAATTTCAGAAATAAATTTGAGTTTCCTTTTCCTCTTTTAGCTGATGAGGATAAGACTGTTATCAATACATTTGGTGTTTGGGGGCCTAAAAAGTTTATGGGACGTGAATTTGACGGGATTCACAGAAAAACATTTATAATTAATGAAAGTGGGGTAGTAGACCGTGTAATTGATAAGGTTAAAACAAAAGATCACGCAGCGCAGATTTTGTAGTCACTTATCAATAAATCAAGACAATAAAAAACTCATCTGTACAGATGAGTTTTTTATTTGTTTTTTTACTATTTATTCTTTTGCGGAACTCTTCTTCTTGTATATCCAAACAAGCGATGTTCTTTGATGAGTTCTGCAATACCATTAGGTAGCATATCTTCCCAACCTTCTTCCTGGTTAGCTAGCATTGCTAAAACTTTTCTTGAGAATATATTTAGGATTTTTTCATCATAGTTTTCTATATCTACAACTTTACCGTTGTATTTGAAGAACTTATAAAGCTCTTTCATACGTGGGTGTACTTTGAGGTTATTGCTATCCATTACCTCTTTAGTATCTTGATTGACAAATGGATACAGGTAAATTTTCATATCTCTGAAGAATAACTTACCAAACGCTTCCAAAATACCTCCACTGAGATCTCTGTAATATTTCTCATCAAAAATATCGATGAGATTTGTGATTCCCATGGCAATTCCCATACGGTTTTTAGTAAATCGAGAGAAATAATCTACTACTTTGTAATACTCCTGGAAGTTAGAGATCATCACAATTTGACCTAAAGAACATAACAACTCTGCTCTATCCAGAAAATCCCGCTCATCTATCTTCCCTTCAGCACGTAAATTGGATAATGTAATCTCAAATATTACTTGTGTATTTTCTTCTTCTACCTTATTCTCTTTTGTAAACATTTCATAAGAACGTTCCAGCATGTCCATATTTACCTTTGTCACAGGCCTGAAACTTCCTCTTAGTGCCAATATATTCTTTTTGTAGAGTACTTGCGCCGGTAATACGTTAAATCCATCTGCGCCAAACATAACGGCATCTGTCATCCCATTTTTCACTAACTGTAAACTCATCAACCTGTTGTCTACATACATAAAGCGAGGCCCGGAGAAATTTATCATATCAATTTCTACCTGGTACCTATCCAAATGATCGTAGAGCGATTTAAGCAATTCTTTTGGCTGATCATACATGTAAAAAGCTCCATAAATAAGATTTACACCTAATATACCTAGTGTCTCTTGTTGTAATTTCGGATCTTTTTGATGGAACCGGATATGAAGAATGATCTCATTATAATCTTCTAAGGAATCTAACTGATAACGAATACCTACCCATCCGTGTCCTTTGAATTTCTTTGCAAAATCTATGGTAGCAACAGTATTGGCGTAGCTAAAAAATAATTTATCCGGGTGCTTCTTTCTGCTTAATCGATCTTCAATAAGTTCCACCTCATAACGCAACATCTTTTTTAAACGGGATTCTGTTACATAACGTTGATCGTCTTCAATTCCGTAGATGGCATCACTAAAATCTTTATCGTAAGCAGACATAGCTTTTGCAATAGTTCCTGAAGCTCCTCCTGCTCTAAAAAAATTACGAACAGTTTCCTGTCCCGCACCTATTTCTGCAAAAGTTCCGTAGATATGTTCATTCAAGTTTACACGTAGTGTTTTTCTTCGTATGGAAGGTACGTGTTCTATCTCTTTATCTCCTTTTAATGATACGCTCATTACAACCTGGAATTTACTGTTTATAACTATGAACAAATGTAGTGAAACTGAACCATAAACTAAAAAATAAGATTTACTTTTGTTTAAATAAAAATTACTATTGAAAGTTACTTTTTTAGGCACAGGAACATCTCAGGGAATCCCCATTATAGGGAGTAATCACCCTGTTTGTTTAAGTGATGATCCAAGAGATAAGCGATTGCGCGTTTCGGTATTAGTTGAATGGAATTCAAATACCTATGTTATAGATTGTGGACCGGATTTTAGGCAACAAATGCTAACAAACAAGGTAGAAAAAATAGATGGGATTCTTTTTACACACGAACATGCAGATCATACTGCAGGATTAGATGATATTCGTCCTTTCTTTTTTAAGCAAGGTGATATTCCGATTTATGCGCATAAACGTGTTTTGGGAGAACTTAAAAAACGATTTGATTATATTTTTGCCAGTGAAAACCGATATCCGGGAGCTCCGGCTGTGGAAGAAATAGAAGTTATAAATAATGAGCCTTTCAGGTTAGGAGGTATAGATATAGTACCAATAGATGTGATGCATGATAAATTACAGGTATTCGGGTATCGTTTTGATAAATTCGCTTATTTAACAGATGTAAAGCATGTAAATGAAGAAGAGATGCATAAACTTCATGATTTAGACGTGTTGGTAGTAAATGCATTGCGTATTACAGCACACCAGTCACATTTTAATTTAGAAGAAGCATTAGATTTTGTGGAAAAAGTAAAACCTAAGAAAGCTTATTTTACACATATAAGTCATTTGCTCGGATTTCATGCTGAAGTAGAAAAAATATTACCAAAAAATGTCTTTCTCGCATACGATAACCTGATTATTGATGTTTAGAATACTAAGAAATTATTATATCTAACAGTTAAAAATTTTTAACACATGAAAAACAGGATCTTTATGTACCTTTTTATTTTTTCGGTACTTTATATATTGTTTCAGTATACCAACGCTAAAAATTATTTCAAGTCTACCAATAATGAAATAGCACGTAAAGATGAAATGATAATTAAGTTAAAAGATTCTTTAGCTCAGCAAAATATAGCTCTTGAAGAACAAATTATTAATAATCTGGACTTACAATATTTTGCATTGGACGGAAATGATGATGCTTCTGTTTATTTTGATGAGTTTAATATCGAAGACTTATCATTGTATATTTCTGATAAACTTCTGGAAACTAATGAAAAAAAAGGAAATAATCCTTTAGTACCTTATGATGGAATGTCTGGAGGATCTATGAAGATTAATAAGATTCGTGTCCTCAATCATAAATGGATAATAGCAGATTTTAGTGATGGAAAATATTGGGGAGAGCTATTTATCACTTATGAAATGAAAGAAGACAAAAGCGTCGAGTTCACCATGAAAGAGCATTTGTTATACGCCCGTAGCAGGTATTAAATCTAGTATCAAACACTCTTGTCATTCCTATGAAAGCAGAAATGACATTTTTCTCAGAATTGCTAACTATTTCTAAGTAAGAATAGATTTTGAATCTCTAAATTAAAGATGTTTTACCAACCAATCTTTAAGTGAAAAGAAGTTCTGAGGAGTTACTCCATGTCCGGCTGGAAATTCTTCATACACATGATCAATTCCAAGATCCTTTAAAAAACCCGGTGTTTTTTGTGCCCAATCTACAGGTATCACCTGATCTACAGTTCCGTGAGAACAATAGATATGTAGATTTGAATAATTATTCTCTTTATAATTATCCACAAGAATTTTTTCATTAAGATAACCGCTGATGGCAATGACATTCTTTACTTTATCTGGATAAGATAATGCTACAGAAAGGCTCAAAATAGTTCCCTGGCTAAACCCTAATAATGTTACATTAGAAGCATCTAATTGATAAGCATCAATTGCCTCATCAATAAAATTGGAAATTGCATCCCTGGAAGTCTTTGCTTGCTCATCATCACTCCATTTACCATTAACTTCATCAAAATGAATAGCATACCAGGCATACCCCATAGGCATTAAAGTATGTGGTGCCCTTGCAGAAATAATAAAAAGAGACTCTGGTAATTCTGAAGCAAAAGAAAACAAGTCTTCTTCATTACTCCCATACCCGTGAAATAAGAAAATCACAGCAGGTTTTTCTGTTTGCTGAATAGGTTCTCTGATAATATGATGTAGGGAAAGATTTTTAGTATTCATTATTTTATAAAACTAAACCATTTTTGAAATTGTTCTCCTAAAAGCGGGATTAATGTTTTGCGTTCCTGAACTGCTCCTGCAAAACCGTAAACCCATAACACAACAATAGCAACATAAAAACCCATAGATATTGTCCAGCTGTCAAACTGACTTATTAGAATTCCGATGGCATAAAAACCGATATTAAGACCAAAGGCTTGCCGGATATGAAAACGTGCAAAGTCATTTTTGGGCTCCAGGTTCATAAAAATAGCAATGACAGTACCTATAATAGTAATATAACTGATAATAGCTATGTTTTTTCCTTCTCTGTAACTTAGATTCTCCATAGTTAATTATTCAATACTAATTGATTGTTAGCTATCACACCGTATACTTTACCCTTGAGGACACTTCCTAAAAAAGCACTGTTTTTTGAAGAAGAAGTAATATTATTTTTTCCGAAGGTATAATTGAAATCAGGATCAAATAAACTTAAATTTGCCTTTTCTCCTTCTTTAATTCCTGTAGATGCAATTTTAAATCGTTTTTTACCATTAGTCAGAAGCTTGATAGCAATGTCTAGATCAAGAATACTGTTTAATGCCCCAAAAGCACTCTCTAGCCCAATACTTCCGTATAAGGCGTGTTCGAACTCTGTATTTTTATGTTCTATGTTAAGCGGATTATGATCACTGGTTACAAAATCAATGGTACCATCTTTGACTCCTTCAATTAAAGCGTTACTATCTTCTTTTGTGCGTAACGGCGGAAGTAGCTTATAGTGTGTATCAAATTCTTTTAAAGAACTATCGTCTAACAAAAGATTGTGAATGGCAACACTACAACTGATATCCAACCCTTTTTTCTTTGCTTCTTTGATAAGTGATACAGATTTGGCTGTTGAAATAGTGGGGATATGAAGCTTTCCTTCTGTGTATTCCAGTATGAATACATCCCTGGCTATTTGAAGCTCTTCAGCTAATGCAGGAATCCCTTTAAGGCCTAATAATGTTGCATTTACCCCTTCATTTACAACTCCTTTTCCAGCAATCTTATTTTCTTGTGGGAAAGAAAAAACCAATCCGTCAAAATTCTGCGCATATTGTAATGCTATTTTTAAAAGATTAGGATTAGAAATTGACTTTTGATAGTCACCAAAAGCTATGGCCCCGGCATTTTTCATATCAAACAATTCCGAAAGATCTTGTCCTTCACTTTTAATGGTCAACGCACCAATAGGGTGTAAATCTACTATATTTCCATCTGCCTTAGAACGTATAAAAGAGATTGCTGTATTAGTATCTAGTACAGGGTTAGTATTTGGATTTAATCCGATAGCTGTAAATCCGCTTTGCGCTGCTACTTTTAATCCATTTGATATGGTTTCACGATCTTCATATCCTGGTTCTCCAAAAGAAACACTACTATCAAACCATCCCGGAGATACATGAAGATTTTCCAACTCAATAATGGTGTCGGTAGCTCTTTCTTTTATAACATCAGAAATTTTTGAGATAAAACCATTTTCAATAAGAATATCTTTTGGCTTATTAGAAGTTTTTTGATGTAACGGATCAATTATTTTAGCCGACTTAATGAGGATATTCATTCTTATGATATCAATTTAAAAATTTTAATAAAAGTATTTCGATTATTAAAAATATTAGTGCAAAAGTAACAAACCATTTCCAAAGCTCACTTATATGGCCATCCTTTTTCAATTGATCAAAAAATAAACTTACAGAATTACTAACGGTATTGATTCCTAGTTCACCAGGATCACTATAATTTAAATTACTCTCGTATCTCGGGTAATTAAAACTAATTTTTTGTAAATCCAATCCTTCATTTTTTACGCTGTAAATACCAGATTCTTTTGGATTTTCTATAAAATTAAGGGCTACCTTATTAGGAAACGATTGCTGAAGTGGGATAAATTGTGAGACTTCGTTACTTACATTTAAAATGGCATCCTGGTTAATTGACACTTTTATATCTACCTGGTTCTCGTCTCCTAAACGGTAATATAATTTAGGCAATTGTAAACTCTTTTTTGCGATACTATATAGTGTAGGAACTATAAGCGGAGAATTTTTAAAGTTAGAGATATTTTCATTTAACGAAGCACTAAAAATATAAACCCCGTTTTCTTCAAATAAAAAAGAAGTACCGTCTTCATAATCTAATAGACTAGGATGATTTCTATCAAAAATTAGATTTTTGGAAACTTTTGGGTATTGAAAATTGTTTATCTCTTTATCGAATACATCCTGGTATACCGGATGAGAAAAATTAATTTTAGTGATCTTTTTTTCAATAGGGCTGATGGTATCGAGTACATTGACTGAAAAAGAACGTAAAAATTGATTGTACGCTAAATTATTTGATTCTTCAGATGGAATTACAATGATTTTGCCTCCGTTTTGATGAAATGAGTTAAGTGCAGTTGATAATGAGTTTGGAATATTTTTTAGTTCATTTAAAACAATCAAATTTTGCTGCTCGATAACACTGTAATCCAGTTCGTTATAGTTGTAGTTTGTTAGATTAAACTCATCCTGGGTAAAAATTCTATTTAAGAAAATGGATTCAGCTTCATTTATGGTCAATACATTTATTTTTTCAGGGGTGTTAATGTTAAAATAAATGGTATTATCATATTGTAGTCCGCTATCCTCTATAGAAAGACGACCATTTACTACATTATCAGAAGGAAATGAAAAATTAACTATGGCTTCACGAGACTGATTGAACTCGGCAGCAACTTTAGCAATAAGCTTATCATCATTGAAAAAGGAGATTGGATGACTCCCGGTAACTCCATTGGCCATACTAACTTTTACTGCTAATTCAATATTAGAGGGTGTTGTTTTAGAAATATAAACGCTGTCTAATGAGAGGTTATTGGTAGAAACCGGATTCAGTTTAACAGCTTCTATTTGTATTAAAGAATCTGAATTGATACTTTGATTGTTTTCATTTTGTTGAAAATCGGATATAATTACCAGGTTTTTAAGGCTATTTGTATTTTTTTGAAAACTATTTTGCCCTTTTAAAATGATTTCACTCAGGTTTAATTGCTTTGCAGTATAGGGTAATTGTAATAATTGATTCTGAATAGATTTAATAGTGTTTTTGGAGAAGTTAAAATCGTTAGTAAAAACAGTTACCTCTTCATCTTCGGGAATCCCGCTAATGAGTTCCTGAATTGCCCTGTTTAAAAGTGGGCCTTTCTCTCCTTTTAACTGCATACTAAAAGAATTATCCAGGTAAATAACGGTTTCTTTAGAAGTAGTGAGAATATTTCTATTTGCGAAATAAGGCTGTGCAAATGCGATAACAGCAGATGCTATAGCCAGCATTCTGCTTAAAAGTACAAGCCATTTTTTTAGTTCAGAACTTTTCCTGGTTTGAATAGTAACTTCTTTTAAGAATTTTACATTGGTAAAAGCTACTTTTTGAAATCTCCGGAGTTGAAAAAGATGAATTAGAATGGGGATAATTAATAATAAAAGCGCCCATAAAATTTCCGGATGTTTAAATTGCATTCCTTGATAAAGTTTGTCAAATATAAATGTTTAGTAGATGAAGTAGTAATGAATTAAGAAATTTTTAAAATAGATTTCCTACGAAAATAGAAACCTATACCAGATAATATTCCTTGTTTTTTAGATTCTTGCTTTTGCAGGAATGACATTAATAGGCTGATCAATACTATTTTACAATCTTTTTTGGAGGCTTAACAAAAAAAGAAATAATCAGTCATAGATTGCATTTCATTTTTGTGCATATAATTCTGTATTTCTTTTTGAGCTTCTTCATTAGCTACAGTGACAATACTTTGAGGCCTGTCAAGAGTTTTAAGAAAAGAAAAATCACGCATAGTTTGATGATAGATCTCTTTATTTATTTTCTTGGGATTATCACAAACCCAAAAAAACGGAATTTTATGATCTAATAAGTTTTTTGCAATAGTTTTCCCTTTATTTCCAGCTCCCCAGACAGTCAAAGGCCTTTTCTCGTTATAATGTAACTTTAAGAAATAATACAGTTTAATATCTAAAAAATAATTTTGTGCATAGTGTATATGCGTTCGGGAAGTTCGGTTAGGATAATCACGCCAAAAATGTAATACCTTATTACATGGAATACATTGTAATCCGTTTTCATAGCATCGGAAAGTTAAATCGTAATCTTCAGGATAACGATTCGGCTTAAAATCATCACAAGCCATCAAATCCTCTTTATAAATCATCCAGGAAGGGGAGGGGATGACACATTCTTTATACAGATCAGAATAATTGTTGCCAGTTAATGTTAGTGAGTTTAACCATGCTTCATACCTCTGATATCCGTTGCTAATTCCTGTTTCTGAAAAGTATTTTACTTGTCCGATAGCAACATTTCCTCTACCGCTTTTAATCAATGAAGATTGAAGCACAGTAAGTTTATCAGGATGCATAATATCATCAGAATCCATTCGGGTAATAAAATGGCCTTTACTTTTAGAAAAAGCCAAACGAAGAGCTTCTATAATACCTTTTCCATTATTTTGGTATACCTGTATTCGGGAATCATCAGAAGCATACCCTTTTAAAATCTCCAGGCTATTATCTGTGGAGTGATCGTTAATAGCAATTAACTCCCAATTAGTATATGATTGCCTGCGAACAGAAGTAATACAATCGCTTAGATAAGCAGCAGTATTTTTAACAGGCATTAAAATACTAATGAGAGCATCATGCATAAACTAGATTAATTATTCACCACCTTTCTTTTTAAGAATGGTGAATATTGGTTAAACCCTTTTAATATTTAGCAGGCTTATTTCCGGGATTGGTCCTTATGATAAAATCCCTAATATCCTGATTGGCTTTAATCAAATCCTCGTTTCTAAGATACATCATGTGCCCGCTTCTATACCCTTTAAAACTTAAACGATCTTTCATTTTTCCGCTAGGATCCAATTGCCACATCGAATATTTAGCATTGAAATAAGTAGTAGCTCCATCAAAATAACCCGATTGATACATGACATTTAAATATGGATTTTGTGCCATTGCCTGACGAAGATTATCCCTGGTATTGTCATTACTGTTGTCCCAAGGCCTTACCGGACCAAACATATTATATTTTATATCTGTCTTAAAGTTTAATTCTTCTCTTAAATAATAATTGATTGCCGGTGTAAAAGAATGTAACCATGAAGTGATTTCAGAGTTGTAATCCGGAGAATCACCTGCATCCATTTTATCAATTCCTTTGTAACGAGAATCTAAACGCCCTACCGTATGTCCTCTGTCACGAAGTAATTCTTTCCAGAAAAAACTATTTGGAACAACCAGATTATGTTGTAAAATTACTTTTTCGGATAAACCGGAATAACGAGCCATCTTTTTGGCAACTTCCTGTCGTTCGTTATCTGAGATAAATCCGCCCTTTGATAATGCGGGAATCAGTTTATTAATAGCGTAATCTTCAACCTCTGGTAAGACTTCCAAAAGATCTTTTTGTTGTAAATCGGCAGGTAAAGCTTTGTGATACCACGCAGCAGCGGTAAAGTAAGGAAGGTTAATTCCAGACGAAACAGGCCCTCCAACACGTAAAACTTTATAATCTGCAGGAGATACCATAATCACACCATTTAGGTACATCCATTGCCTGTTTTGTAATTCTAGGGAGAGTCCTGCAACACGAGTTCCTCCATAACTCTCTCCAATAAGGTATTTAGGAGAACGCCAACGATTGTATCTGCTTACAAAAGTGTTTAGCCATTCTGCCAGATAGCTGATGTCTGCATTCACTCCAAAAAACTTAGACTTATCTACTTTATTCTTTTTTGTTTCTATTATTCTTGAATACCCTGTATTTACAGGATTAACAAATACAATATCTGCAACATCCAGAACAGAATTCGGGTTATCTTTTACTCCGTAAGGCTGAATGGGAAATCCCTCATCATCAATTTTTAAGATTTTAGGTCCGGTATAAGCTAAATGCATCCATACAGAAGCAGATCCTGGTCCGCCATTAAACGACATGATTAACGGACGTTTATCTGTTGCTTTAATATCTGTTCTTTGGTAATAAGTGTAGAATAAAGTAGCAATAGGCATTCCATTTTCATCCCAAACCGGCTGTGTACCCGTTACCGCCCTGTAAGGAAATTTGACTCCGTTAATAGTAGCAGTGTTATTTGTGATCACGGTAGTATCAATCGGTATTTTACGATTTTGAGCATTAATTCCTGTAATAAAGAAGAATAAAAGGGTAATTAATAAGGAAAGCTTTTTCATTTTTGGTATGGATTTACTTAGAATTATCTTGAATAGATGATTTCATTTCATGATAAAAATAAGTATAAAACAAAAAAGATACCTATAGCTTTGAAAATAAATCTTTTTACCCAATAACTTTACTTATGTATTGGGTAAAAAGAACAAGGAGTTAATATGCTCCTAAATTGTCATTTAATGTCTCTATAAATGCAATTAAATCTTTGATTTCATTTTCATTTAAATTGAGATGATCAAACGGTAATGTCTGGTTGTCCAATTCGATACCAATACCTGCACCACCACCCCTGTTATAGAAATCGATGACTTCTTCTAAAGAATCATAAACTCCGTTATGCATATATGGGAATGTCAATGCAGCATTTCTGACTGTAGGTGTTTTAAAAGCAAACTTCTTTAATGGAGCTCCATGCACATAATAAACTCCAAGATCTGGATCTACAACAGCGTTGATAGTATCTTTTTGAGCAGGAACTCCGATAACTTCAGATTCTGTTTCCTGATAGAGGGGCGGAACGCTTCCATTGAAAACAGGATAAAAGTGACAGATAGCACATTTTGCTTTTCCCATAAAAAGATTGAATCCGTTAATTTCAGAATCATTCAAAGCTGTTTTACCTCGTAATGCATTATCAAATTTTGAAGAAAAAGAAGGTAGGTCACGTATAAAACTTGCCATTACATATAAGAAGTTTTTCTCGGTTATCCCATCCTCGAAGTTTTGATTAAAAAATGTTTTATATTCTTCATTTTCAGACAACCTGACAATTGCTTCATCAAAACTCCCATGCATTTCATCTTTGTTATTGATTACCGATTTTGCCTGATCTTCAAGAAACGGAATCCTGCCATCATGAAAATATGAATTTTGATATGCGGCAGTTAATAATGTTGGTGCATTCCTGTTTACTTCCAGTTTTGTATTTTCAAATACTTTTCTCTTGCGGTCTGCATATCCTTGTTCAGGAATATGACAAGTAGCACAAGAAACCTGCCCGTTTCCGGATAGAATAGGGTCAAAAAATAATTTCTCACCTAAAGCGACTTGGTTACTATCTGCTTTTTCAACTCTTGGCGGAGAAAAATAGATAGGGTTAAACATATTTTCAGTTGCAAAACTTTCCTTTTTAAAATCTATAACCGTTCTGAATTTACTATAAGGAATATTCGTTTCTTCCTGGATTTCTTTAATTGTTTTTGATAATGCTTTTTCATGCTCTTTTATGAACTTATAACGATCGAAAGAGTTAAAATCATCACTGTTCTTGATAAAATCAATAGCATTTTTAAAAGCGGTATTGAGTTCGTTATTATCTTTTGAATAGATCTCCAGATAACTTTTTAATCCTTCTAAAGCACTTACGGCTTCAGGAAGAGAATAGAAAGCAACAGGTGAATCAAAACCCGAAAGCCCCAAAGAAATAATTCTAAGTACCTGTAAACGGTATGCTTCAAATAAGGAAGTATCGTTGAATTGCATGTAATTCAATTTATTTTCCAGTGCAGCTGATAACGTTTTTAACTTATAAATTTCTGACTGTAAGATTAAAGTGTCAATTTCTTCTGAGAAAAGCAATTCTTCTACAACTTGAAAACCAGTCGGTTCTATTACCCTGTATGTGTTGTCGTAGATACTGTTAAAAGGAATGGCGGCACCGTTTAATCGTTTATTATTTTCCGGGAAATAGTGTGCAATAACCGGCTCTGTTTTTTTGAAAGCTAATCGCGATTCAAGGAAAGCTTTTTTAAGTTTTTCGATTTGAAAATCATTCTTAGCAAGACTATCAAAAACATTTAAATTTTTTACTAAATCTGCTTGATGCACCAAGAGTAATTCTTTTACTTCGGCTTGATAGTTAGCAGTATAATTTTGATTCTCTTTCTTATTACATGAAAATAACAGAAATAGTGTAATAAAGAATATTAATTTTTTCATTTAAGAATACTAAATTTTAACGTAAAATGACTGCCTGAATTTCAGGCAGTCAAGGTTAATTTATTTATTGGTTTTTGATAATTATTATCTTGGAAGCCCCTGAATCAGTACAACCTGGCTCCCTTGATTATCACTACTCATACCTCCACCATCAACATTGATAAAACGATCTTCTCTCCAGGTGTGTGTTTGTATACATACCATGAATGTATCTGCAACACCAATTACATCAGATACATCAATCATAGCTCCATACTCCCATGATCTGAAACTTGCATTTTCACGTCCAAATGGGTCATTAGGATCTCCTAAACCACTTTCAAGGTCTAATTCTACTGCTGGTCTGATGGTATTGTTTGCTATATCATATTGCCAGATATAAGAGTAATGAGATAAATTGATTCCGCCATTCGGATCTTCTTTGATATAAGCATAGTTTTCTGTAACAGTTATGTTATCAGGACTCTGTAAAACAAGCCCACCTAATATACTGTTAGGATCATCACCATCTATTACACAAGTAAGCGTTCCTGTAAATGCACTATTTGAATCTAAATCTAAACGATAAACTCTCCCCTGAGTAGTTCCGTTAGGGTTTCTACTGGAAGCAGATCCGGTTACATTAAAGAAAACAGTTCTTTCATTACCAGCACCTTTTCTATAATCTAAATCTTCTACTCTTTTAAAGGGCATTGCAGAAAAACCATCAGCAGCTAATTCTTGCTCAGCTCCTGTCATGTTGATTGCATTTTCTATTCTTTCAAAACGCACATCGAAAGTTTCTCCTTCACCTAATTCATTTTCGGCAGTAATAGGATTTCCATCGCTATCTAATACTACTAAAACATAAACATTTCCACCTTCTAAATCTCCTAAAGAAGATTCATACATAGTAATTCTTCCGGAAGTAGTATCATCTTCTCCTAATAGGATAACAGTTCTTCCATCGTATGCAGTTTGAGGAAGTGGTACAGCATTTTCCCATGAAGCTCTCCCTAATGCAGGTAAGAATTGAGGTGCAGTATTATTTGCGCTGGAAGCGTTAGGATCTACACCAGAGATTACAGATTCTTCACCACTTTCTCCTGCAGTTAAGAAAAGAGGTCCGAAACCGTGAATTTCAGGAGTTGCAAGCGTTGCAGAACATAAACGTGTTCCGTCAGAACCGATAGAATTATAGATGTATTCTCCGGCTACAGGTCTAAAAGTACCATCAAAAGTAACTTTAGCTACAGAAAAATTATTTTCACAGTTTACTATATATGAAAATGTTCCATCTGCATTTGCCAATAAACCTGCTCCGTCTGCAGAACCACCAAATCTGAAGTTAGGTGTATCTGGAAGCCTGTCTGCAGAACCAAATAAAGAAAAAGATTGCAAGTTTTCAAACCCAGGTTGAGGTAAAATAAAACTTGGAGTTACAGAGTGATTAGCTAATGCTACTACAGGAGCTGGTTCAGGCTCTGGATCAGGGTTTTCTGCTTCAGGAATTACAAAAGTAATCGCATCGTCATTGTTGCACGAATAAAATGCTACTAGCCCTACTAATAACATTAATTTGAAGTAATTTTTCATCGATTTTTTTGGTTATAAATTTGATGTACCAAAAGTATCGACAACGTGTTATGAGAATTTTAGGAGTATGTTTTTTAATTATAAGCTTTCCTTTAAATTAATATTAACTCAAAGTATTTTTTATAATATTAAATTTAAATAATGATAGCATTATGATAATTAAAACTTAAAACTGGGAAATGTTAAAATTTTTCAAAGGCTCCCAGTCCAAAAAGGGCAAAGTCATATTTAACGGGATCTAGAGCGTCAAACTTTCGCAAATTTGTATCTAATTCTAAAAGAGCTTTCGCATCGTTTTGTTTTCTTTTAAGCAAGCCTAATTTTCGAGCTATATTACCACTGTGTACATCTAAAGGGCAAGATAGCTTAGATGTGGGGATGCTTTGCCAGATTCCGAAATCTACTCCAGCATTATCTTTTCGAACCATCCAACGTAGAAACATATTAATACGTTTTGCTGCACTTCCTTTCAATGGATCTGAGACATGTTTTGTTGTTCTCGGTAAATGTGGTAATTCGAAAAAGACTTTTTTAAAATCGTGAATGCTGTTTTGGAGGGAATCTTTTGTAGCATTTTTTGCAAAAAGATTTTCCAGGCCTTGGTGATTTTTATAGATATTTTGCAAGCTTTTAATAAAGTAGATAAGGTCGATCCCATTAAATGTACGATGTACAAAGCTTTCTAATGGAATGAGATCGTTATCCTGATGATTGCAGACAAAGTCATAAGGTGCGTTTCCCATAAGCTCTGTAAGCTTTGAAGCATTATTGATAATACTTTTTCGATTTCCCCATGCAATAGTCGCAGTCAAAAAAGCAATAATTTCGATATCTTCTTTTTGAGTAAACTGATGCGGAATTTGGATAGGATCGAATGCTATAAACCTGGGATTATTGTATTCTGATACTTTAAGATTGAGGAATTCTTTAAGCTGACTTTTTGTGAGTTGTTTTGGGTTTATCAAAGCAAATAGATAGTTTATCGACAAATGTAAATGAAAAACAAATAACTTCTTTGTTCTTTTGGAGTTAATGAATATAATCTAATCCAATTTAAGTAAAAGCACAGTACTTGCTGTTATATGAGATTTTAACTTTGAAAAACCAAAGAGTGATCAGGTATTAGTTTTAGAAGAAATATTTAAAGAATAGAAAGTAAAAGAAAGGGAATTAACAATTCCCTTTTCTTTTTTAATACAAAATCTCTATAGTAATACTACCAGGTCCAGTTGTAGGACATTGGTTGGAGCAACCAGCTGTTTCATCAGTATAAGGGTCACTTCCACCTCCACAGTTATTAGTAAGACCAATAGGAGGTGTAGTAGTAGGAAATGTATCGGTTCCTCCCATTATTTTATTAGACTCGTTTAATTTTGCAATTTGTAATTTTTTCAAGTTTAATTTCCTTTGTTTTTTCACGGTTTATAGTTTTAAAATTCTAAATAAAACTACCCTATTTATGTGAAAAAATCTTAATAAATGGTTGGTTTTTATGGATTCAGGTATCGAATTTTATAAAAGTCGAGCCTGGTAAAATGAAAAAATTACTTGATCATAAATAAATGGTAAAAGAATTTGTAGATGTTATTAAGTTCTCCCGTAATACTTATCTTTAACAATAATGAAAAGCAGGTGTGTACTTTGTAATCTATTATTTTTAAATGGCGTTTAGAAAATCATAAAATGAATACGATGTTGAAAATTAAAAAGAAATTGTTTTTTATACTTGTGTTAGGTGGAATTCTATGTGTTAGTGCTCAAAATTACCCTGAAATGGTGAAAATAGAAGGAGGTTCTTATATGATGGGAGACGAAAAGAAGATTGGTGCAGCAAATGAAAGGCCAGTTCACAAAGTAACGATCAATACTTTTTATATTAGCAAAACTGAAGTAACGGTGGCACAATATCGTGCCTATTGTGAAGCTAAAGGTATAGAAATGCCAATACAACCATGGGAAGAAAACGATAATAATCCTATAGCCAATGTTAGTTGGACAGACGCAATCGGTTATACAGAATGGTTGTCTAAAAAGATAGGACAGGAAGTAAGATTACCTTATGAAGCAGAATGGGAATATGCAGCTAAAGGAGGTAGCAAAAGCAAAAGTTATATCTATAGTGGTTCAGATGATTTACAGGAAGTAGCCTGGTTTGAAGATAATTCAGGAGAACAAGTACATCCGGTTGCTTCTAAAAAAGCCAATGAATTGGGATTGTACGATATGAGTGGTAATGTATGGGAATGGTGTATGGATAAATACGATAAAGATTTTTATGCAAAAAGTAAAGTAATTAATAACCCCAAAGGTGGAGTAGAAGGAGATCGTCATACTTTAAGAGGTGGAGCCTGGTTTTATAAACCTACCTATTGTCGTGTAACATTTAGAAGTAATGCTACTCCAGATTATATTAGTCCGGTTTTTGGTTTTCGTGTGGTTTCGGTATCGGAGAATTAATCTGATAAGATTTTTCCATCTTTCATAACAAGCTTTCGATCGGCCATATTAGCCAACTCTTGATTATGTGTAACTATAATGAAAGTTTGTTCGTAAGAATCTCTTAACTTAAAGAATAACTCGTGTAAATTTTGGGCAGATTCTGAGTCAAGATTACCACTAGGCTCATCAGCAAAAATAACAGAAGGTTTGTTAATTAAAGCCCTGGCAACAGCAACTCTCTGTTGTTCTCCCCCGGATAGTTCAGAGGGTTTGTGATGATATCTATGCGAAAGACCGAGAAAATCCAGTAGTTCTTTGGCTCTTTTTTCGGTTTCTTCTTTGGATGCTTTATTGATGTAAGCAGGAATGCATACATTTTCCAGAGCAGTAAACTCTGGTAACAATTGGTGAAACTGAAAAATAAAACCAATATGTTGATTCCTGAATTTTGCTAATTCTCTATCTTTTAATGAGGCAATATTAGTATCGTTAATTTCCAGGCTGCTCTCTCCATTCTTGCTCATTCTGTCCAATGTTCCTAAAATTTGAAGTAAAGTAGTTTTTCCGGCCCCTGAAGCACCCACCACAGAGATAACTTCCCCTTTTTTTATTTCTAAATCTACACCTTTAAGAACTTGTAGCTCTCCAAAGTATTTGTGTATATTTTTAGCAACGATCATTCTATAGGTTTCAAATATAAAATGTGAAAGTAAAGATTAAGACTTGATCTACCAAAGATTAGCCTTTAAATACATTTTTTAAGTTATTGACGTCTAAGAAATAGACAATTCTTAATGATAATGTGTGACGAATTGGTTGATCGAAGAGGTTACTTAAACTTTCCGTGTAATTAAGTTGAGATTGATCATCTCTGTTGAAAATCTCATTTCTATACAGTAATACAGCTTCGCTACCCGGGGCAAATCGCCAATTGAAACTCAAATCTACATTCCAGATGTTGAAATTGGTATTTGGATTATCTTCCGAGGTGTCAAAATCAGTTACAGATCTACTACCGTCATCATTTAGAATAAAGAATATATTGTCATTGTAATTTGCGGTACTCCAGAAATTTCTGAAACGAAGGTTAATAGCTTTATAAGAATCGAAATTATAACTTGCCTGTAATGAATTTTCTAAGCTGGTAATATCTCTTTGTCCAAGAAATACATCGGTACCGTCATCGGTAATATATCCAAAGTTGCGGTCTCTTCTTGAAAAATCACTACTCCATATAACCAGGAAGTTGTCTGAAAACCGATACCTTGGAGATACTCTTATCGATAAATCTTCTTGAGGATCTGCAAAAAACTTCCGGTAATTAAAATTAATATCGTAAGCGAACTTCTTTCTGAAATCTGAAGAAACAAAACCACCAATTCTGGCATTTGAACTAAAAGTAACAAAACGACCGTCTATTCGAGGTTCGAAATAATCATCTTCATCACTGTTATAATCTGCATTTAATCCGAAGGAAAAACGTTCCGGAGTTGAGAAAAATGAATTGAACGAAACAGAATTACGAGTAAGTACAGAAGGCCTGAATAATCTTCTGTGATTAAATCGTAAAGCCAATCGGTAACGATTAAATCTTTTGGTAGGTTCAAAAATTTCATAAGAAACTTCCCCGAGAAAGTTATTGAAATTATTTCTAAAAAGAATACCTAAATCATTACTATCGTAAGTATCATCTGCAAGGAAGTTGTTTAAACGCCATCTAAAATTCCCTTTTGTCTTACGGATTCCAAGATTGGTTCTGATTCCGGTAACAGTATTTCCATCTTCACGCACCTGGCTGTAGCGAATACCTCCGTTTACATTGTATGAATTCTTCTTGTTAGAAAGATTAGCTAATAATCCGGTTACGTTTCCATCTCTAAAACTTCCGGCACGAGTTACATTGGTATTGATTAAAGTAACTGAAGAGTTTTGGTTAAATTGCTGATCTAAAACAACAATGTTATAATTTGCTAAAGATTCAGTAGTAATACCTCTGGTTTCGCCTGTTAAGGTATCTCTGACTCTCGCTTCTGTTTCTTCGGTAATAGCATTTAAGAAACCAATTCCTAGCTTATTTTTAGTACGTCCGGATATCTTAATAGCATTTAATAAACCAACTTCGTCCGGATTATCATCAATAACTTCATTCTCTTCCAAAAGCTGACTTACTGTATTTCTTTGCGTAGGCGTATTACCTATACGTCGGCTAAAAAAGAGTCCGCCTCTGTCAAATAACTCAGTACCTTCTGTAAAGAACTGCCTGTTTTCAGAAAAAATCTGCTCAAATGGCCCCAGGTTTAATTCTACATTATCAAAAGCTGCCTGTCCAAAATCGGGAATTAAGGTGGCATCCAGGGTAAAATTATCCGTGATTCCGTATTTAATATCTAAACCGGCACTAAAATTAGTTTCATCTTCTCCGTCAAATGTTGAACCACTGGCTTGAGTGAACGGAAAAAGGATAAGCCGTAATGGCGGATTTATATTTTCTACACCCGTTACAAGTCCGTTATATAACGTTCTGGCTCCAACTTGCCTGTCTACATAATTCCAGGAATAGGTTTCGTTAAGGTGTACAATTCTTCTGAAAAAATTAATACTCCAGTTTTGAACATCAACTTCAGGAAATCGTAAAGCGTTATAAGGTATTTTATATTCTGCATACCATCCTTTATCGTCTGAAGAAATGTTGCATTGAAAAACTACGTTAAAACTAAAATCTTCATTTCCGCTTTCTCCTCTGGAATCTCCTATAGTACCTGCACTGGTCACATAGAAGTTAGTTTCGTTTATACCATCGTTTAAGGTATTAATATTGATGGAAAAATTATCAGCTTGTACAAAAATATTATCTCGTTGACTGAATTGTTTAAGAATTCTATCGGGTTCATTGTCATAAAGATATACAGCAAAATAAACAGCTTTATCATCATAAGCCATTTTTACCTCTGTTTTATGAGTCTCACGTTCTTTTCCCGTATTGTTAGGTTGTAACATGTAGAAATCTCCATAGGAAGGAAGGTCTTTCCACACATCATCATCAAGTTTACCATCAATTTTTGGCGGATTATCAATACGGGTAGCTTTGATGGTTTTTTGTGTATTTTGCGCAGCTGTAGTTAATGTAATTAATAATATGATGAGAACTGTGACCTTCTTTAACATTGACTTTGAAATACGATTTTATTCTTTACAGTTTTTTTACGCCGAACAAAACTAAAAGACTCAAAAAGATAACTCTCATAATTAAAAGTTAAAAAAAACCTATATTTTTATTTAAATAAACAGATTGTTTAAATTTTAGATAAAAATTAAAAAAAGCTGAATGCAATTTAGGTCGATTAGCCCCAAACGTCATGAATTAAAAAAGTATATACAATACATCTTATTTAACTATTCAGATAACCCAAGCCACAAAAGTTCATTCACTAGTTTTCCTAATAATAATATAAGTTTATGCATTGTTAAAGGGAAGCAAGTGATCAAAAAAAATGAACTGAATTCATATCAGGAAAAAGCAACAATTACTTCTTATTTAACCGGTCTTTATCTTCAACCCAATTCTTTTGAGGTAGAAGGAGTATTAGATGAAATTTGCATTGAATTTACCGTAGCAGGGTATTATCGTTTTTTTCCATTTCCTGTTAAACAATTTATGCTTAATGATGATATCATAAATGAAGCTTTTGGAAAAAACACCTTTTATTTTTTTGAAAAGATTTTTGAAGAATCAGACTTTAATACACGATGCAACCATATTGAAGATTTTTTATTGAGTGTATTAACAAAAAGGAATAATGTGTCTTTTATTGAACAGGTAGTTTCTGGTATAGATGCTTATAAACTTACTGATGTTAATGATATTACAGGCTATTTTAATTGTTCTTATAAAAAATTATATAGAGCTTTTAAAACGTACTATGATGTAAGCCCTAAAGAGTATTTACAACTTTTGCGTTTTCGAAAAAGCCTGCTGGAAATTAATACTCATCCGGATAAAAACCTTACTGAGATTTCATATGATTGCGGGTATTACGATCAAAGTCATTTTATAAAGGATTTTAGACAGTTTGCAAAAACAAGCCCTAAAATGCTTCAAAAAGAGATTCAGGATGTAGATGGTAATGTACTGATTACGGTAAATTGAATATAATGTCCATTTTTTACAATTTTTATAGCTGTTAGCCTGATTATTTTAGCATTTAAAACAGATCAAAAACAAATGAAAAAACTCGGACTTCTTTTTTTTACTTCAGTATTATTTTTCTCTTGTGCAGAAAATAAACCAGAATCAATAGCTGTAATAAAGGCTAATGCGACAAATACTACTTATTATGTAAATGGAGAAGCTAATTCCAATTGGGGAATAGCTCCTGAAGTAAAACCAGACCGGTTATTGATAGAGAGTGATGATGAAGGGGTAGATTTTAAATTTGTAACCGATTTAGATTCGATTAGCTATACTGTCAGGGAGAATGACACCATACAGTTTTATGTTGTTTTAAAAGAGAAAGACAGCGCGTTAACAGAAATTGTCGGAGTACCTAAAAATGTTACTTTCTCTGATGATTATATAGAAGCTAATCAAGGGAAATTCATTATTGAAATTCCGGAAGTTCACGAGCTGGTTAATATTATGGTAGCCATTTCTGAAATAGGGCAACTGGATGGTAATATGGTAGATCTGACAACAGCTTACCATAAAGAAGTACTCGATTACTTTTTGCCTTATAAAGATCATCCGGCGATGAAAAAAATCAATGAATTAATTGATGGCCCCAGGGAAGAAACCGGATTTGCTCCTATGAATAGCTATTGGAATTATTATTCGTTGAAAATGAATGCCTGTGGTTATCTTTTTGATGATGATGATAATATAATCGATGATGGAATTATTCACAAGATGGGCTTTAATAATCCGGGAAATCTTGTTGAAGAACATAAAAATATTTTCGAAGATTTTTCCAGAGCATCTAATTTTAGAAAGTTTTATAAAGAGCATCAATCGTATTATGATGAGTTGATAGAAGTGTATAAACAACTTAATCCAATTGATGCCATGCAAGAATGGCTGGAAATAAAATTCCCTATTAAATATGGAAATTACAGGGTAACTTTTTCGCCATTGATTGGAGGGGCACATTCTACAAATAAGTTTAAAGATAACGGGTTTGAACAGACGGTAATGTTTATCTGCCGAGCAGATTTCTTAGAAGAATATAATGCTGCAGTAAATGAAATGATACAATCCAGAGTAGTATTTACAGAGATTGACCATAATTTTGTCAATCCCATTTCAGATAAGTATGTAAGTAGAATTAACGAGGTAATGAAAGACCGTTCAAAATGGGTTAATGATGAAGCCGCAGGAGTAGAGGGGTATGCCAATCCGTATTCGGTTTTTAATGAGTACATGACTTTTGCTATTTACTCTCCATATTGTTATGACCGATTTGATACAGCAGATATCGAAACATTTATTCCTATAATGGAAAACCAAATGGAAAACAGACGTGGATTTATTAAGTTTTCAGAATTTAATCAAAAATTAATTACTCTGTATAAAGAGCATCCAAAAAGAGACATTCATGAGCTTTATGAAGCAATGTTAGATTGGTGCGAACAACAATAGATATGTCTAAAATATACCACAATTAATCCTATCATTTTACTTTATTCAGTTATTATTAAATGAAATAATAAAAGGAGTAAGCTTTCTCGTGTAAAACCGTCTAAAATTTTACGCAAAATCTGGTTTTAATACCTCATTTATGTTTAATAATTTGAGGAAATTTAGATGACTTGCTAAAGATTAGATAGTTAAAGACAAATAATTTTTGTAACATTGAAACCTATCCTTTTAATATGAATGAAAATAATATAGAGATAGCAACTTTTGCCGGCGGTTGTTTTTGGTGCACAGAAGCCGTTTTTAAGAAAATAGATGGAGTCTCTGAGGTAATGTCTGGATATACAGGAGGGACAATTAAAAACCCTGCATACCGGGAAGTATGTACTGGGAGAACCGGACATGCAGAAGCCGTTCAGATTAGTTATAATCCTTCTGTAGTTACTTTTGAAGAATTATTGGAAGTCTTCTTCGTCACTCACGATCCAACAACATTGAACAGACAAGGGAACGACAGAGGAACACAATACAGATCAGCTGTGTTTTATTCTGATGAATCTCAAAAACAAAAAACAGAAAATTTTATCAAATTATTAGAAGATAATAAAGTTTTTAAAGATGAAATTGTAACAGAAATAGCTCCTCTTACTGTTTTTTACAATGCAGAAGAAGATCATCACGATTATTACAATAATAACAAAGAACAGCCTTATTGCCAGGTTATTATCAGCCCTAAAATAAAAAAACTAGAAAAATATTATCAACATAAACTAAAAGTCAATTAATGTCTCCATATAGGAATTTAGAAGAATATAATATCAAGATTACTGATGAAGTAAAAAGCAGGTATAAAACAATAATCACAGAATTAGGTGAAGATGCATCACGTGAAGGACTTATAAAAACTCCTGAGCGTGCAGCAAAAGCAATGCAATTTTTAACGCAAGGTTATCATACAGATGCTGCAGAAATATTAAAAAGTGCCATGTTTAAAGAAGATTACAGCGATATGGTAATTATTAAAGATATTGAGTTGTATTCTTTGTGTGAACATCATATTCTTCCTTTTTTTGGAAAAGCACATATTGCATATATTCCTGATGGACATATTGTGGGATTGAGTAAAATACCAAGAGTAGTTGATGTTTTTGCAAGAAGATTGCAAGTTCAGGAGCGTCTTACACATGATATTTTAGAATGTATAAACAACACTTTAAAACCTAAAGGAGTAGCAGTTGTAATTGAAGCATCTCATATGTGTATGATGATGAGGGGAGTACAAAAGCAAAATTCGGTAACTACAACCTCTGGCTTTAGAGGTCAGTTTGAAAAAATTGAAACTCGAAATGAGTTTTTAAAATTAATTAGCTCAGACCTGTCTTAATGTTTATTTGAGATCGTTTTTATACCATTGGTAATACATAATAATTATTGATGTATAAAATTGACGTTAAAAACTTATTTGACTCAGAGCTGATATTTTTAATACCTTAGCCTGAATTGATTTTAATCGGGTTAATTTCTTTAAAATGACAAAAAACAGCACTAATAAATTTACAAAACTTTTTTTAGGACTTTTTTTTGATGTATTAGGATATGTTTCTTTTTTGATTCCGGGAATAGGGGAGTTTTCAGATATTATTTGGGCTCCTTTGGCAGGTTGGTTGATGACTAGAATGTATAAAGGAAAATCGGGTCAGGTAGCTGGAATTATCACTTTTATAGAAGAAGCTTTACCGGGACTGGATATTGTTCCTACCTTTACTTTAATGTGGATATATACTTATCTTCTTAACAGAAAAGAGACAAATAGAATATCGGAAGAGTAAATTATTAGATTAAATAAAAGAATTGTTTTTACAGTATAAATTTGCTATCACAAATCATGAAAACCATCATTATTCAAAAGATTGCCCTGATTTTTCTTCTTTTCAGTTTTCAAATTATACCTGCTCAAAATGTATACATAACCGGAGGAGCTTATTTTGATACTGATACCGGTAAAATGGTGAAAAATGAAGGGATCGTAATTAGAAGTGGGAAGTTTGTAGCCATTAATAAAGCTATAAACGCAACAGAAGAATATAAAGTAATTAAGCTGGATGATAATCAATACATATTACCAGGTATATTTGATTTACATGCACATTACCGTGTTACTTTTGACGATGTACGTAGAGATGAAGTAGAAGCTAACCCTGTTATTTTTCTGGCTAATGGAGTAACATCAACTTTTCCCGGAGGAGAAATACAACCGGAAGTAATGCTGGAAGCCAGGAGAAAAATTAACAGAGGGGAGAAGATAGGGGCGCGTATTCACAGCTCAGGACCTTATTTTGGAACTGCACTTCCAAACTGGAATTCAAATATAACAGTAAAAGAAATTTATGCTGAAGTAGATAAATGGGCAGAATTGGGAGTAGCCGGTTTTAAAGCTAAAGGAATTACTCCTGTACAACTTAAAGCACTAATCGAACGCGCACATCAACACGGATTGACAGTAACGGGGCATTTAGGATCCGGATATAGAAATACTGTAAATCCTCGTGATGCCATCAAAATGGGAATTGATAGAATAGAACATTTTTTGGGAGGAGATGCTATACCAGACACACAATCTGCTTATGCAACTTTGCAAGATCTTAATTTGGATGATCCGGCAATAGATAAACAAATAGATTTATTTATTGAAAACGGAGTATTTTTTGATGTTACGTTAACAGCTTATGGGTATTACGGACATAGAAAAGAATTGTATGATTACTGGCATGATGAACGTAAGTATTTAACTCCTTATGCCTTTGAAACTACAAAAGAAACAAGACAAAAGATCGATATGTTCCAGAAGATCTTTGATATAAAAAAGAAAACCATAAAGCGTTATTATGATAAAGGAGGAATGATAAGCCTGGGTACAGATCATCCTTCAGTTGGAGAATACATCCCGGGGTTTAGTGCTCACAGAGAGATGGAAGCTCTGGTTTCTATAGGAATTCCTAATGCCGAAGTATTGAAGATAGCAACGATAAACGGAGCAAAAGCATTGCGAATGAGTAGTAAACTAGGAAGCATTAGTGTTGGTAAACTAGCAGATGCTTTTATAATTAACGGGAACCCGTTAAATGATATTAAAAATACAAGAAATGTTAAGACAGTAATAAAAGGAGGCACAGTTTATGACTCTAAAACCTTATTAAAAAGTGTTGAAGGTAAAATGGGTCCAAAAAATGCTGATGATTGGAAAAAATAAAACCCTTATCAGTTATTGGTAACCATATAACTTCAAAGGGTTTTGTGACTAGCTAATATACCATCAAAAAAAATTAATTAGCTAACATCAATTTATCATTATTGAATAGTTATTGGATAATCAACTTCAACATCTGTGTCTCCTCCAGCATTGGTAATATCTCCTCCAGATACACCAGCAGCAAACTTGTCAAGTAAGTGACGTAGTGTTATTCTTAAAGTCCCATCAGATGCATCACCTGTAGTTAATGTAAAATTAATTCCTAACGGATTTCCGTCATCATCAAAATCTACATATGTTGTAGTAATTTCCACACCATCAACAGGCTGGAAAAAGAATTGGTGTTCATCATCTTCTTCTGCTACTTCTTCAGTAATATCTTCTGCAGGGTTTTCAAGCTCATTTAATGCGACTATACTACCAGTATAAGTTGTGTTTGCTGCTAATATACCACCGTTTATTACAGGATCATTAGGCCCATCACCGTCTAAATCTACACTTGTTAGTACAATATTAGTGCCACCACCATTAGGTGATAATGTTACATTTAAAGTTGTAATTACTTCTTCTTCATTGATAGGATCTGGAGTTGCATCATCATCACTTGAGCAAGAAAATAAAATTCCGGTTAAAGCTGTTAGAAATAAAAATTTGATTGTTTTCATCGTTGTTTGAATTTATAGATTTAATAATTTAATTTTAGTCGTAATGTAAAGTTTCTGCCAAGGTCGTCAGCAAAAAATCGAAACCTGTTTAAATATTGTCTGTAACTGGTATCAAAAATATTATCTACTGAAAACCCTAATTCCAGATTAGTAATATCTCCCAAATCAAATTTTATAGAAGAATCAAAATGTAAGAGATGGTATCCGGGAGGAGGTGTACTCACATCTACCAGTACATCTACAAATTGATTATTTTCAACAATTTGAGCAGTGAAATTATTATCTGGAAACCTTGTTTGCTCAAAAAAGATTTCACTTTTTAATTGCAAATTAAGATTCTTTAGTTTTTTGTTTTTATAAGTAATTGTATTGAATAGATTGCTTGAAGGGATGTTTATAAGTGGCCTGTCTCTGACTGTATCATCTCCTCTTAAATAAGAAAAACTAGTCTTCAATTGAAAATAATCATTAAAATCATAACTGGCATCAAAATCGACACCGAGAAGGCGTGCATCATTTTGGATATATTCAAATTCTTGAAACGCACCACGACTAGTTGTAATGACTCCATCTTCACTAGGCTCTAATACGATGTAATCATTAATGAAATTTGCATAAGGTGTCAGGTTAAAATTAAAACGTTGATCAAACAATGATCCTTTAAAAGTCACAGCCAATTTATTGGCTACTTCTTCTTGGATGCGTAGATCTCCTAATTCAAAAGCTACTGCTGCTTGATTTAATCCTTCACTAAATAATTCTGATGGGTTTGGCGGTCTACTGGCTAGGCCGTAATTAAATAATAACTCTAAATTTTCATTGATGTCATGGCTCAAACCAACCGTAGCAGAAAATGTTGTGTAGTCAAATACGGGATTAGTAAGTATTTGACTGCCTACTTGTTCAACAACTATATCTGCAAAATCAACATCATAGCCTCTATCTTCAAAGAAGGTTCCTCTGTAAAATTTTTGAGCATCGATATGCGTAAAATCTATACGAGCACCTATATCAACTAATAAAGATTCTGTAATATTATGAGCTATCCCAGCAAATGCACCAAGACTGTATTTTTCGTAATCAGGAATAACTCGTCTTACCTGAGTTACTGGATCTGCAAAATTTTCCTGAAATAAACCATTAACACCAGCAGTTATCTTAGAATTTTCAAAAGAGTCAACTTCTAATAATAAGTCAAGATTATGTGTAGTCAGTTCTAAATCTACTACTGGAACATCATCATTTATAAAACTCCTGTCGTCAAATTCCTGACGATCATTAAATTGAAATGAATATTGTAATTTTAATCTACCTAGGCGTTCTAATCTGAGATAAGAACTTAACTTCACCAAATGGTGAGCTACTTCTTGCCTGGGCAGACCGATATCATATGAAAAATCTTCTATAATTTCCGGAACAGGAGCATTAATGGCCCTGATTAAATCTGTAACATTACCAAGATCTGCAGCTTGTAGTATTCCTAATTTAGTATCAAAATAACTATAATAAACCTCGGCTCCATATAAGAACTTGTTAATTCCAACCGTAGCAGAAAATGATTTTTGTTCAGAACCTGTATTTGTTAAAAGGTAGTCAGGAGCTCTAAAATCTCCAAATCTTTTATAAGTCCCCTGTACTCTGACTCCAATGCCGTTATTAAAACCTTTATCCAGAGAAGAAGTAATACTACCTCCACGGCCATTAGAAGACCCGGAAAGTATGGTTTTTCCAAACAATGTATCTTTTCTTGCTAAAGGTGCAGGATTAGCTAAAACTACACCACCAATAGCGTCACCGCCATATTGCAATGCACCAGACCCTTTAATAACAGTTAATCTGTCTGCTGTATTTAAATCGACATTAGGCGCATGCTCAATTCCCCACTCCTGATCCTGTAAGCGGATATTGTTAGTAATGATGAGTATTCTACTGCTGTTAAGTCCTTGTATAACTGGTTTTACAATTGTACTTCCTGTGTTTAATGAAGAAACACCACTTATTTCTCGTAATGCATCACCTAAAGAAGCATCTGAAAACTGTTCTATCTGAGTAGCTTTTAACGTTTGTACACTGGTTGCTTTGGTAACTCCTTTTTCTGTTTGATCTCCTATGATAATAACTTCATTTAATTTTTCCAGGTGATGTTCCAGCCTTACTTTTTTAAATGTATTCTTATCTATCTCTATAGGAATAATTTTAGATTGACACTCCGGATGTGAGACTTCTAATTCAAAATTACCATCACAAACATTTTTAATAAGGAATTTACCATTTAAGTCGGTGATGGCAGACTTTTTTACATTACCGTTATCCAAAACGGTAACTGTAGCTCCAATAAGCGGAGCCCCACTGTGAAAATCTACAACTTCACCAGTTAAAGTCGATTTGCATTCTTGTGAAAATGCTTCTGAAAACCCTATTAACAATAAGGTTGTAATTAAGAATAATCTCATATGTTATTGAATAATAAAAACAAATAATTTAATGCACGAAGGCATTAATGTAGTTCGAAAAAAGAGTCTTGATTTATATATAAGACGGAGGAGGTCGATTTTGATACCTCCAATAGTAAGAAGTTTTTAAAACTGTATCATCTTCTTTGAAGCTTTTGTTTTCTGATTCAAAAAAGATAACAGGCTCTTCAGGAAGAGGAATTGGAGAAGGGAATATAACAGCAGCTTCTTCATGCGCACTGTAAAATTCACAAAACTGACATTTTTCAATATTGTTATTGTCGTCTCCGGTTAAATGAGTATAGCCATGAATATTAGCGACTTTTACTAGAATAAAAGCCGATAAAAAAATAAAAGATGCTATTCTTAGCGCTATACTTTTCATAATGGCTACAAACTTAGCGAAAAAAATAAATAAGATTATGTTAAAATAAACAAAAAAGCTAAGAAATGAGTTTACCTAGCCCTAATCTCTTGAGCATTTTTTTTTCAAAAGCCCAAAAAAACTTGAACTGTCCGAATAACCAGCCAAAGCAAACCAGCAATACTTGATAAATAGGAAATATTAGTAAAATTCTAATAGGCCAATAAATCCAACCTGAAACTGTTTCTGGGTTTAATCCTAAAAGATTAGTAATCGGAGCTGCTAATTTGGCTGCAGATGATCCTGTTATAGCAAAAACTATAAATATAATAAGAAGCTGGAGGTTAGATTGTATCCCCCAGCGTTTTTTTAATTTTTCCATGCACGATTTTTACAAATGCAAAAATAGCGGTTTTATGCTCTTGGTACAAATCCTGTAAGCTGTTGATTATTTCTTCTTTGAAAGAAAATAAAGTAATTATAGAGTAGATAGTTTACTTCATAACCGTAATCTATTCCAGGTTGATAATCTATTTCTAAGGGATACAATTCAGGATCATAACGAAAAGGATTTCGAACTCTTATATTGTAATTGGTGACTAAAAGATTATTTCTGGTTTCAAGAAAACCTTGAGTGTAGTAACCTCTCTGTCTCGCAACCCTGTTTAACCATATATTAAAACCAGGATCTATTATAATTATTTCATATTCAATACTATCGTTAGCAATTCTTACAGTATCTCCTTCTTTTGAATTAAATGCTAATTTTTCTTCTTCCGATATATCATCTATGATAACTTTGTTTGAAGTTGAACAACTCCATAATAAAACTAAAAAAAGGATACCTATTCCTGTAAAATACTTCATGGTGTAAAAATAATTAAATATGAAATGACATTGACTAAACTTAATAGTAATTTAACAAAAATCGAGCCATAAAACTGATTCATATATATTTTTTAATAAAAAGTTATTTTTTTCCAAATAAACCACCGAGTAATCCTCCTAAGCCACCTTTTTTCTTATTACTTCCCATTACCATACCTGCAACATCGTCTATAATACTTCCATCACCATCAGCATCAAGTAATGAAGTAATCAGGCTCTGGTTTTGTTGAGGCTGATTTCCTAAAACGCTGCCTAAAAGACTTCCAAGTCCATTAGCATCACTAACATTATTCTGACGGCTTTGCTTTCCTAAATATCCCATAACAAGTGGGGCAGCTACTTTAAGAATCTGACTTATAGCACTTGTGCTAACTCCTGATTTCTGACTTAATGCCGATTCAACGCTGGCTTGTTTGTTTCCCAGTACATGACCCAAAATACCGGCACCATCGTTCATTACAGATTCATCAACCCCTCCGCTAAACAATCCGCCTAAATTATCAAGAATTCCTCCATCGTGTTTTCCGGATAATGCATTCATTAATCCTTGTGCTCCTTGCGGAGTAGAGGCATTTTTCTTCATGGCTCCCATTAATAAGGGCATTGCCATACTTAACACATCTGCTGTTTTACTTTCGGATTCTCCGGTTTGACCGCTAACTCCTCCTATAATTTGTTTACCGAGATCACTTCCTAATAAATCTAATATTCCTGACATTTTTTTTGATTTAGTTATTTGCGTTTCAATATACAAAAAAAGTCCTCTATAATTGATTATCAGAGGACTTTTTAAAGATTATTGTTATTTCTTTTTTTAAACAGATGCTGCATTTAAAATGCTAATAATTTGAGAAGCGAGTTCAGTTCCTATTCTGTCTTGTGCTTCTCCTGTAGCTGCTCCAATGTGAGGACTCAATGAGATGTACGGGCTCATTAATAGTTTAATAGCTGGAGTAGGCTCGTTTTCAAATGTATCAAGACCAGCAAAAGAAATTTTTCTGCTGTCCAGAGCTTCTACCAAAGCTACTTCGTCTATAACACCACCTCTTGCAGCATTAACTATACCAACTCCATTTCTCATCGCTTCTATTTCTTTTTTACCAATAACATAGTCATTTTGAGCTGGTACGTGAAGCGTAATGAAATCGGCATGCTTAAGGATATCTTCTATAGGCTCTGTTTCTATTTCTACATTGATAAATTGACCATTGTAAAAATCTACTTTGATTTCGGCTTTTCCAACAAATTTATCAGAAGCAATAACTTTCATTCCTACACCAAGTGCGATTTTGGCAACTTCACGGCCAATACGCCCAAATCCGATTATCCCTAGCGTTTTCCCTCTTAATTCAGTTCCTTTAGCATATGCTTTTTTTAACTGAGCAAATTTACTATCGCCTTCTAAAGCCATATTTCTATTGCTATCATGTAAGAAACGTACTCCGGTAAATAAATGCGCAAAAACTAATTCGGCAACAGAACTGGAAGAAGCTGCCGGTGTATTAATTACATGTAGCCCTTTTTCACGAGCATAATCAACATCAATATTATCCATACCGACACCACCACGTCCAATAATTTTTATACTCGGACATGCATCGATAATATCTTTTCTAACCTTAGTAGCCGATCGAACCAGAATTACATCAATATTGCTTTCATTGATATAATTAATTAATTGCTCTTGAGCCACATTTGTAGTAATTACTTCAAAACCTGCTTTTTCCAAAGCATCTACACCGCTTTGAGAAATTCCATCATTAGCTAATACTTTCATCTATATTAAATATATTAATGTTAAGTTTTAAATTTTAATTTTTTTGATAATTGAATAATATTAAGTGCAAATTGAAAACTTCTTTCTTCAATCATTTTAATTTAGAATTTAACATTTAGCACTTAAAATTATTACTATAAATTAAGCTTTTCTTTCTAAATCACTCATCACGTCTACAAGTACTTCTACACTTTCTAACGGTAGTGCATTGTACATAGAAGCTCTGTAACCTCCAACACTTCTGTGGCCGTTTAAACCACTTATTCCTGCCTCTTTCCACATTTCGTCAAAAGTTTCCTTTAACTCATCATTAACCAGATTAAAAGTTGCATTCATATTAGAACGATCTTCGATATTGGCAAATCCTTTAAATAGCGGATTTATATCAATTTCAGAATATAACAGTCCTGCTTTTTTCTGGTTTACTTCTTCTATTGCTTCTATCCCTCCCAAATTTTTTAACCATTCTAATGTAAGCATAGATACATATATAGCAAATACAGGAGGAGTGTTAAACATACTATCTTTAGAGATATGTGTTTTGTAATCAAGCATAGAAGGAATAGCTCTTTCTACTTTCCCTAAAATATCTTCTTTAACAATGACAAGTGTTGTACCTGCAGGACCCATATTTTTTTGCGCTCCGGCATATATAAGATCGAACTTAGAAAAATCTAATACTCTTGAAAAAATATCAGAACTCATATCGCAAATTAACGGAACGTTTGTAGAAGGAAATGATTTCATTGATGTTCCGAAGATGGTATTGTTACTTGTACAGTGAAAATAATCTGCATCACCTGGAATGTTGTAATTTTTAGGGATATAATTAAAATTAGAATCCTTAGATGAAGCTACTTCTACGATTTCACCAAATAATTTAGCTTCTTTGATAGCTTTATCAGACCAGGTACCGGTATTTAAATACGCAGCTTTTTTGTTAAGTAAATTATATGCGACAGTTAAAAACTGTGTGCTAGCTCCCCCTTGAAGAAATAATGCCTGGTATCCTTTACCTTCTAATCCTAACAACTCTAATGCTAGTGATTTGGCATTTTCCATAACATCAACAATATCTTTGCTTCTATGTGAAATTTCAATTAATGAAAGATCTAAACCATTAAAATTGATAATAGCCTCTGATGCTTTTTTCATTACTTCCTGTGGAAGAATACATGGGCCGGCGCTAAAATTATGTTTTTTCATAACCTGAAATATGTGATCAAATATTTAAGATGCAAAGGTGCTAATTTTCATAGGATTAATCAGTATTAATTCGATAATTATTTGATTAAATTTTTGATAAGAATTCAATGGAATTAATTCCATCGGCATAGTCCCATAGCATTGGACATTGTGTTTGCCCGAAAGAAACTTCATTTTTAGTAAATCCATCAGCTACAATACACTGTATATTATCAATATTTTCATCCAATCGATTTTTTAGTTCTTCTTTATCAGTATAAGTTTCGTAAAAGAGCGTCGCAATAGGTGATGCGTATTGTTGATCTTCTTTTAACATCAAAAAACCATTTTCTAGTAATTCAAACTGACTCATCAAGTAAACGGCCTTATTATAGTCGTAATTATTCGTGTATTTTGCAGAGTTAATGATGTCTTTGTATTTGTAGATTGCCTTAAAGAAATTGTCAAAACTATAGCCTTTTGGTACAAATAATTTAGAAACATTGCGGCATCCTAATCCGTAATACCTGAAAATATCTTCTCCTAATGCTTCTAATTGTTCCTGAGATTCTTCACCGCTAAGTACAGCTACAGAATTCCTGTTTTTTCTAATGATATTTGGACGATTACCAAAATAATATTCAAAATAACGTGCTGTGTTATTACTTCCTGTAGCAATTACAGCGTCAAAATGTTCTAATTTTTCTTCAGTAAACTCAATTTTACCTTTAAACTCTGAGGTGCTATATTCAAGGTATTTAGCAATCAGAGGTAATAGATGTTTGTCATTAGACGATTGTTTTACCAATACCGAATGTCCGGTGATTAATACCGATAAAAAATCATGAAACCCTACTAATGGAATATTCCCCGCCATGATAATGGCTACCTTTTTAGTATTGGAAATATTGTTAAGGTTATAAGTTTTGATCCATTGATTAATATTTTCTTCGGTAAGTAATGCGCTCCATTGTTGAATGGTGTAATAAATATTGTCGTCGGTAAACCAACCGTTATTTTCCTGGGATAATTTAATTTGATGTAAGAAAGCATCATAAAAAAGGTCATTATTAATAATAATACCTTCTTTCTTTTTTGTGTTTTTTGAAGTAAACTGACTTAAAAAACTGCCTAATTTAACAAAAGCGTCAATCCTGTTTTGTAAGTTGCCCATTTATATTTGCGTAAAATTGTGTTGGGTATTATTTTTGTACAAAAGTAAAAAAGAAAATGCTATGGCTATCATTATAACAGACGAATGTATAAATTGCGGTGCTTGTGAGCCGGAATGCCCAAATACAGCAATATATGAAGGTGCAGACGATTGGAGGTACAGTGATGGAACTTCATTAAGCGGTGATATTGTATTACCGGGTGGTAAATCAGCAAATGCAGATGATGCACAAACTCCGATCTCTGATGAATTGTATTATATAGTTCCTGATAAATGTACAGAATGTAAAGGGTTTCATGAAGAACCTCAATGTGCTGCAGTATGTCCTGTGGATTGCTGCGTGCCAGATGAAGATCATGTTGAAACAGAAGAAGTACTGTTAGGGAAACAACAATTTATGCACCCCGAATAAGCTTTAATAAAATAGAAATTTATAAAATCTCAAGTTCTTGCTTGAGATTTTTATTTTTACCTGATAGAATTAATTACATTTGCACTCGCAAAAATTACAGATAACAGAGTTCAAAAATACTAACTGAATAAAGATGAAAGCAGGCATCGTAGGATTACCAAACGTAGGAAAATCGACATTGTTTAATTGTTTATCCAATGCAAAAGCTCAAAGTGCTAATTTTCCATTTTGTACTATAGAACCTAATCTGGGTGTGGTAAATGTCCCCGACAGACGTTTGGAAAAACTTGAAGAGTTAGTAAAACCAGAAAAAGTTGTACCTGCTACTGTAGAAATAGTAGATATTGCAGGCCTTGTACGTGGTGCGAGTAAAGGAGAAGGACTAGGAAATCAGTTTTTAGGAAATATAAGGGAGTGTAATGCTATTATCCATGTATTAAGATGCTTTGATAATGATAATATTGTGCATGTAGATGGCGATGTAAATCCTGTTCGTGATAAAGAAACTATAGATATAGAATTGCAATTGAAAGACCTGGAAACTGTTGAAAAACGACTTGATAAGGTTAACAGGGCAGCTAAGACAGGAGATAAAGAAGCGCAAAAAGAACAGGCGCTTTTACGACGTTTTAAAGCTGCACTAGATGAGGGGAAATCGGCAAGAACTGTAGAGTTGAATGAAGATGAAGAGCAATTTATGCAAGGTTTTCAATTATTGACCGCTAAGCCTATCTTATATGTTTGTAATGTTGATGAAGCAGCTGCCAAAGAAGGAAATGAATACGTAGATCAGGTAAAAGAACTGGTTAAAGATGAAAATGCAGAAGTGCTTGTATTGGCAGTAGCTACCGAAGCAGATATTACCGAGCTTGAAGACTACGAAGAACAGCAAATGTTTCTTGAAGATATAGGATTGGAAGAACCGGGAGTATCCAGGTTGATAAGAACTGCTTATAAATTACTTACTCTGCAAACATATTTTACAGCAGGTGAAAAAGAAGTAAGAGCCTGGACTGTAAATATAGGAGCAACTGCTCCACAGGCTGCAGGAGTTATTCATACCGATTTCGAAAAAGGGTTTATCAGGGCAGAAGTGATCTCTTATGAAGATTATGAAAGTTATGGTAGTGAAGCTAAAGTAAAAGAAGCGGGTAAAATGAGAGTAGAGGGGAAAGACTATATTGTTAAGGATGGAGATGTAATGCACTTCCGTTTTAATGTGTAATTTTGTTAGAAGTTAGAAGTTAGAAGTTAGAAGTTAGAAGTGTTTTAGTGCTATCCTTTTAATTGCAATTATTTTTACATACACTTTCATAAATAAATTATCCTGAATTTTTGAGGCTTGAAAATTGAATTTTAAGCTTTAATCCTAATGTTCTCAACAATACACAACCTTTTATTGTTAATTACTTTACTGTAGCAAGGTTTTATTTTTTCAGGACCTTTGCTATATTAGCGCATAACCTACAAATAATTGAATTTAAATGTCGCAAACCTCCCAGTATACAGAAGATAATATACGCTCATTAGATTGGAAAGAACACATCCGAATGCGCCCGGGGATGTACATCGGTAAATTAGGCGATGGTTCTTCAGCAGATGACGGAATTTATATCCTTGTCAAAGAAGTCCTCGATAATTGTATCGATGAGTTTGTAATGGGAGCCGGTAAAACTATTGAAATCACTATTAAAGATGGAAATGTAAATGTTCGTGATTACGGGCGTGGAATTCCATTAGGAAAAGTGGTAGATGTAGTTTCAAAAATGAACACTGGAGGGAAATACGATAGCCGGGCATTTAAAAAATCAGTTGGATTAAATGGAGTAGGTACTAAAGCCGTAAATGCGCTCTCGTCTTATTTTAGAGTAGAATCTAATAGAGACAATCAATCTAAAGCTGCAGAATTTGAAAAGGGAAATCTTATAAGTGATGAAGCTCCTATCGAATCTTCAAGGCGCAGAGGTACCAAAGTTACATTTAAGCCGGATGAAACGATATTCAAAAATTATAAATTCAGAAATGAATATCTGGAAAAAATGCTTCGTAACTATGTCTATCTTAACCCCGGATTGACTATAGTTTTCAACGGAGAAAAGTTTTACTCAGAAAATGGATTAAAAGATCTTCTTCAGGATGCAACCAATGAAAGTGATATCTTATACCCTATCATTCATTTAAAAGGAGATGATATTGAAGTAGCGCTTACACATAGTAAAACACAATATAGTGAAGAATATCATTCTTTTGTTAACGGACAAAATACAACCCAGGGAGGGACACATTTAGCTGCTTTTAGGGAAGCTGTTGTAAAAACCCTTCGGGACTTTTATGGTAAAAACTATGATGCTTCAGATATTAGAAAATCTATTATAGCTGCCATTTCTATAAAAGTAATGGAGCCGGTTTTTGAGAGTCAGACAAAAACAAAATTAGGATCTACAGATATGGGAGGAGATTTACCAACTGTAAGAACCTATATCAATGATTTTATAGGAAGGAAACTTGATAATTTTCTTCATAAAAATCAAGAGGTAGCAGAAGCGCTTCAACGAAAGATAATCCAGGCAGAAAAGGAGCGTAAAGAACTATCGGGGATTAGGAAACTGGCAAAAGAACGTGCTAAAAAGGCAAGTTTACACAATAAAAAACTAAGAGATTGCAGAGTACATCTTGGAGATATGAAAAAAGATAACCGTTTGGATTCTACTTTGTTCATTACAGAGGGAGATTCGGCTTCGGGATCTATTACAAAATCAAGAGATGTAAATACACAGGCAGTATTCAGTTTAAGAGGAAAGCCTCTGAACTCTTATGGAATGTCAAAAAAGATTGTCTATGAGAATGAAGAGTTTAACTTGCTTCAGGCAGCACTTAATATTGAAGAGTCAATGGAAGATCTTCGGTATAATAACATTGTCATAGCAACAGATGCCGATGTTGACGGAATGCATATTCGCCTGTTATTAATTACGTTCTTTTTGCAATTCTTTCCTGAATTAATCAAAGAAGGGCATTTGTATATTCTGCAAACCCCATTATTTAGGGTTAGAAATAAAAAAGAAACGATTTATTGTTATAGTGAAGATGAACGAAGAGAAGCTATTGAAAAGCTTAGAGGAAAACCAGAAATAACACGTTTTAAGGGATTAGGTGAAATTTCTCCGGATGAGTTTAAACACTTTATTGGTGATGATATTCGTTTAGATCCTGTTATGTTAGATAAAGCGATGTCAATAGAAAATTTACTCCAGTTTTACATGGGGAAAAATACTCCGGACAGGCAAGAGTTTATTATTAACAACCTAAAAGTCGAACTAGACTTAATTGAAGAAGAAACGAATTAAGAACCAATATAAATGATTGATTCCTTTTATGGAGGAAAACTTTGACCCAAATACAGACCCATTAAATACAGAAGAAAATCAGCAGGATACCATTACTAAGGTTACCGGTATGTATAAAGACTGGTTTCTGGATTATGCATCTTATGTAATTCTGGAACGTGCAGTTCCGGCTATAGAAGATGGATTTAAACCGGTACAACGCCGTATTATGCATGCTTTAAAAGAGTTGGATGACGGACGTTATAATAAAGTAGCCAATGTAGTAGGACATACAATGCAATACCATCCGCATGGAGATGCAAGTATAGCCGATGCTATGGTACAATTAGGCCAAAAAGATATTTTAATCGATACCCAGGGAAACTGGGGAAATATACTTACAGGAGACAGGGCAGCAGCATCCAGATATATTGAGGCACGACTTTCTAAGTTTGCATTAGATGTAGTATATAGTCCTAAAATTACAGAATGGCAACTCAGCTATGACGGAAGGAAAAAAGAACCGGTAAATCTTCCGGTAAAATTCCCTTTACTACTGGCTCAAGGGGCAGAAGGGATAGCAGTTGGACTTTCTACAAAAGTATTACCTCATAATTTTGTAGAATTGATAGATGCTTCTATAAAACATTTAAAAGGAAAGAAATTTACTATTTACCCAGATTTTCCAACGGCAGGTATTATGGATGCTGCCAATTATAATGATGGAAACCGAGGAGGAAAAATCCGTATTCGTGCTAAAATCTCTCAATTTGATAAAAATACTCTGGTTATAACTGAAATTCCTTATGGTACAAATACCTCCAGCTTAATTGATTCTATCTTAAAAGCGAATGATAAAGGGAAAATCAAAATAAAGAGAATTGAAGACAACACTGCAGCAAATGTTGAAATTCTGGTACATTTACCTTCTGGAATTTCTCCTGATAAAACCATAGATGCACTATATGCATTTACGGCTTGTGAATCTTCGATTTCTCCTTTAGGATGTATTATAGAAGATAATAAGCCATTATTTATAGGGGTTTCTGAAATGTTAAGAAGGTCTACTGATTATACAGTAGAATTATTAAAAAGCGAATTAGAGATTCAGCTTCAGGAATTAGAAGAACAATGGCATTTTGCATCCCTGGAACGTATTTTTATTGAAAACAGGATCTATCGGGATATTGAAGAAGAAGAAACATGGGAAGGTGTCATTTCAGCTATAGATAAAGGACTTCAACCTCATATAAAACACCTAAAAAGAGCTGTTACCGAAGAAGATATTACCAGGCTGACAGAAATCAGAATTAAACGTATCTCTAAATTCGATATCGATAAAGCACAGCAAAAGATTGAAGCTTTAGAAGAAGAAATTGCACAAGTAAAGCACGATCTAGAACATTTGATAGAATACGCTATTGAGTATTTTACGCGTCTTAAGAAGACTTATGGTAAAGAAAGAGGACGTAAAACAGAGATTAGAGCTTTTGATAATATTGAAGCAGCCAAAGTAGTTGTCAGAAATACAAAACTCTATGTGAATAGAGAAGAAGGTTTCATAGGAACCTCATTACGCCGTGACGAATATGTAACAGATTGTAGTGATATTGATGATGTTATTGTATTTACTAAAGAAGGTAAAATGATGATTACAAAGGTTGGAAGTAAAACTTTTGTAGGTAAAGATATTATTCATGTAGCTGTTTTTAAACGTAATGATAAGCGTACCATTTATAACATGATTTATAAAGATGGAAAAGGTGGTGCCAGTTATATTAAACGTTTCTTTGTAAGTGGAGTAACCCGTGATAAAGAATATGTGCTTACCCAGGGGAAAAAGTTATCTGACGTTACTTATTTTACCGATAATCCAAATGGAGAAGCAGAAATTGTTACGGTACATCTTAGACAAGCCGGAAGTATTAAAAAACTAAAATGGGATATTGATTTTGCCGATGTCCTTATTAAAGGAAGAGGCTCCAAAGGAAATATTGTTACAAAATATGCAGTAAAGCGTATTGAACTGAAAGAAAAAGGAGTTTCTACATTAAAACCACGTAAAATATGGTTTGATGAAACGGTAAAACGCCTTAATGTCGATGGGAGAGGGGAATTGCTGGGAGAATTCAGAGGGGAAGATCGATTACTGATCATTAATCAAAAAGGTTTTGTGAAAACTATAATCCCGGAAATGACTACGCATTTTGATGACGATATGATTGTTTTGCAAAAGTGGAATCCTAAAAAACCGATTTCTGCTATTTATTTTGATGGGGAAAAAGAGCGTTATTATGTGAAACGCTTCCTGATTGAAAATGAAGGGAAAGAAGAATTATTCATTTCTGAAAACCCAAAGTCACAGTTGGAAATTGTAGCTACAGACTGGAGGCCTGTGGCTGAGGTAGAATTTGCTAAAATTCGAGGGAAAGAACAGAAACCTAAAATGGAAGTTGACCTGGAAGGGTTTATTGCTATTAAAGGATTAAAAGCTCTTGGAAACCAGTTAACTACAGAAAAGATAAAACAAATCAATCTTCTTGACCCTTTGCCTTATGAAGAACCTGAGGAAGTGCCTACAGAAGAAATTGAAGTGGTAGATGAAGAAGATGTCAATTCTAAAGGAGATGATGGTCAGGTTGCAATGGATTTAGAATAATTTTATAAAGTTTTTGTTTTATACAAAGGCGTATCTCGTTTGAAAAACTATCAATATAATGAGGAAAGATTTGTTCCTGTCAAAACAGGCTTATATTATCCCTGTATTAGCTATTGTAAATATAACACTGGGGCTGTTTGTATCTGGATATGATGTTACCTCTCAAAGAATAAGTGAGTTGGCTCTGGAAACTCCTTTTATTGCATATACTCATAGAATTGCAGATATAATAATTGGAATTTCTATGTGTATTTTTGCATTGCAGGCATTTAGTGTTGTAAAAGGTTATTTTTCACTTTTAACTATTTTAGCTTTTGGTTTGACCTGGATTTTCGCAGGAGTTTTTATTTTAACAAGTCCGCTACACGATATATATGGATTAACTACCGTTTTAATAATTATTCCTTTAATTTTTGTGATTGAATACAGGGAGGTATTAAAATCAAACTATTTCCAGACATACTCGATAATAACATCGCTTATACATATAATATTTTTTTGGTTTTTTAATTATGGCTTCTTTTCACAAGATAACGTAGGTATCACACAACGCGTCTGGGTATTCATTACACTAATCTGGTTTGGAGTTGCAGCTAAAAATATAATGTTGGCTAAAAAATGATCATGAGCAAAGTTGTTATGAATAAATATAAATTAGATGAAAAAACTGATTACTATTTTATTGCTGCTATTTGTGATAGTACTGGAAGCTCAGGACAGTGATGTTTTTGATAGAATTCAGGCTATTCATAATCATGGAACTACCTTTTATAATGTAGACGGTATTGATTTTTCCAGTCAGATACTAAACTACAGTTTTAATGAAAAGAATCTTAAGAAAGTATATCGAAAATACAAGATTAAAAAGAATGATCTGAAAATTAAAGATACTACGCTTAGATTTCAGAATTATCATGTAAATAACAGGGAAGAAATTAGCCCGGGTTCTATTCAAGGCAATTCGTATTACTTTATTGAGAATGACAATAAACAAATTGAAGTATTTTGGTTTGGGTCATTCGACACGCCTGATGTTAATTTTGAACGTAAAATGATAAATGCAATCGCCAACAAAGAAATTCCTGAAAAATGTTTTAATTCACTAAATACCAAAAAAGTAAATTTTGCCGGGAGAGAACTTAAGTTAGGCGGAAATTGTAATTGGATGAATGTGAATAATATTCAATGTCCGTATTACGGACAAATGAATTGGTCTGTTCATAAGACAAAGGAAAGTGCAGATAAGGCAATTGATACTCAGTTTAACATAACGACTTCCAGAAGAGGAGGAAAGGTCGTTTCCGAACAAGTTGTTGATGTGGAATTTGAAGGAGTTCCTACTAAAGCTAAAAAAGTGATTTATGACTTTACTGGAGTAAAATCGTTATTAGCTGGAATTTCGGGCGGAAAAACATTAACAATTTACTACGTTTCGGAAAAAGTAAGAGGTAATTATGTGAGTTGTGTGATGAGCCATTGGGATAATGATGAAATAAGGGAAAGTGGATTGCCCGCTTTATTGGAAGAAGTAATGAAGATAATAGAAAAATAATATAGATGAAAAATATAAAAATTAGTTTATCATTATTAGTAGTTATTCTGTTGAATTACTCCTGTGCTCAAAACTCAACTGTTTTATTCCAGGAGAATGAAACCGATTGGACTTCAAACGGAAGTGCAGCATGGAATTTTATTGAAAATGAATTAGTAGGAGTTTCAGAAGATGGATTGAGTTTTGTAACTACTAAAGAGAAATTTAAAAATTTCGTATTGACGTTAGAGTTCAATCCGGATAGTGTTGTAAATTCAGGGGTTTTTGTGCGTTGTAATAGTGAGGAAATTACAGCTTCAAATTGTTATGAAATCAATATATGGGATAATCATCCAAATCAAGAAAACAGAACCGGAGCTGTAGTTGCCAGAGCAAAACCACTAGCACATGTAGAAACGATAGGTAAATGGAATACTTATAAGATCAAATGTGAAGGAAATCGCATTCAGGCCTGGGTAAATGATGTTCTTACAGCAGATATAACAGGTGAAACATCGAACGAAGGGTTAATTTCACTTCAGGCAGCCGGAACAGGAACTGTTAAATTTAGAAATATAAAACTTCTCCCGCTTGAATAACAGTATTTTCTGAGAAACTATCAGTATATTTAATCAGGAACAACAAATTTTAAACACATGAAATCTTATAACTACATATTGACTTTTGTAGCTGTTTTGCTATTAACGGGAGTAAATACAGTAAACGGACAGACCAAAGAAAAAGGACCCTGGTGGCCTCATCCAATATGGGGAGCAGGAGATCAGGCCGGAGCTTCTAATTGGATTACTCCGGAGAAGATTTTTGAAGCAATGAAAATGGTGAAATCGGGAAAAGTCTATGAAATGGGGCATGTTTATGAAAAAGGAATGCCTCTTTACGGTAATCGGAGCTATGAATTAAGAAGCCCCGGAGCTCCAACAGGAGGTACTTATGGAGATAATAATATTGTTTATAATGATGAATTTATTACTACAGAAATAGGTCAGGTAGGTACCCAGTTTGACGGTTTAGGGCATGTTGGAACCCGAATGAAATTTGAAGACGGATCAGAGCATGATGTTTATTATAACGGTATGACAGGAGATGAAATGTACAGTGCCTACGGATTAAGAGAGTTAGGAGTTGAGCGCATTAAGCCTATCATTACCCGCGGAATTTTAATAGACATTGCAGGTTATAAAAATGTAGAGATTCTTCCAAATAGTTATGAGGTAACAGTAGAAGATGTTAAGGGAGCTATGAAAAAACAAGGAATTAATGAAGACGGAATTAAAACCGGAGATGCTGTGTTTTTTAGATATGGCTGGACAAAATTGTGGAGCGATCCCGAAAAATATAATACAAATCCTCCGGGAATCGGATTGGATGTAGCCAAATGGGTGGCTGCAAAAAATATAACTATGGTAGGATCTGATCAATACGGAACCGAGGTAGAACCTAATCCAGATCCAAATTCTTTTGTACCGGTACATCAATATCTGTTAAGCAGACATGGAATTTTAAACCTGGAAAATTTAGATTTTGAGTCGTTAATACAAGATGAAGTATATCAGTTTATGTTCATATTTACCCCTGTAAGATTCAAAGGGGCGACAGGTTCTCCGGGCCGTCCTATTGCAATTAGATGAGGATAAAAATGAGTTTTGAGAATTACTGGAATTAGTTAAATTTGCAAAAAAATATATTCATGCATGTATGTCATGAAGAAAGAATAGGTAGCCATTGAGTATAAGTATTGGAGAAATAATAGGCGAGGGAAACTTTAGAACAACCTATGCTGTAAAAGATAAAGATTTATGCCTTAAAAAGCATAAAAAATATGTTACCAAGATCATCTATGGCCTTAAAATAGACTTCAGATCTAATTTTTTTATCTTTTTAAAATTTGGAGTTAGCGATCTTAATGTAATGGAATATAAGGCCATTAAGAAGATGCCTGCTGAATTAACTCCTTATATACCTTCAGATATTGAATTTATAAAAGGAGAAGGCCTGGTAATGGGCAGGGCTAAAGACGTAGATGGTACGTATTCTGAAATGATGGCAAATTTTGGTCCAATACATAACAAAGCTTTCTGGGAGCATATCGAAAGAATGATAAAAATATTCGAAGACAATAATATTTATCCGTCAGATATCCTATACAAAGGAAACAATCTTATCGTAAAAAAAGTTTCGGATGAAGAATGGATCCCTATCATTATTGATTTTAAACGAATGAATATGGGATATGACTTGTTTTCTCGTTTCGAATTTGGAAGCAAGAAAACATTCTACAGAAGATTAAAAAGGTTTAAAGAAGCATTTAAGCCGAAACTTTAAAGAATTTATTTTTTCAGAATATAGATTTACCCTCCTGGTAATTGTATTTAGGACGTTGTTTAATTCTTATCGTTATCTTTTGTTGCATCTAACTTTTTCTTGAATCTCAAATTTAAAAATTCAATAAATAAAGAAAAGGCTATAGCGAAGTAGAGATACCCCTTTGGAATAGCACCTATTTCCTGATCAAATATTTTAGTGTGAGATAAGTGAGCAGCTTCGGCTATAAGCATAAATCCTATTAAGATTAAAAACGATAAACCAAGTAATTGTATAGATGGATGTTTTTCGATGAATCTGCGCACTGCATTAGCAAAAAGCATCATGACAATAATAGATATGATTACAGCAACAATCATTAAAATCAATGCGTGATTAGGGTTTGGAGAAATACCATTAGTCATTCCTACTGCGGTAAGTATCGAATCGATAGAGAAAATAAAATCTATAATTACAATTTGTACTATGGCTTTAGATAGTGTGCTTACTTTAATTTTATTAGCTTCTTTCTCATCGTGATCAGGGAGTTCCATTTTTTCATGAATCTCTGAAGTACTCTTGTAAATTAGAAAAAGGCCACCTCCAAGTAAGATGATACTCTGCCAGCTTATCCCGGCATCCAGCCAGGAAAGGTTTATATAGTAAAAAGGATTTTTAAGGCTGACCAGGAAAGAAATAGCAAATAGTAATGCTATTCGTTGAATCATGGCTAGTAAAAGGCCAATATTGGTCGCTTTTTTGCGTAAATTTTCAGGAAGTTTATTTGCAGTGATAGAGATAAAAACAATGTTATCTATACCGAGTACAATTTCTAAAAATGTAAGTGTAAGCAATGCTATCCATGCATCTACACTCGAGAAAATTTCCAACATATTAATCTATTTTTTTAGCAGTCCCTCGTTGCTTGTTTTCAATATCCCCAACCGCATTATATTCAAAAGTATAAGAATCTTTTGTAGTAGACAATATTTTCATATGAAAGGACTTTCGTTCTGAGACAGAAGTAGGGTTAAGTTTTTTAACGATAAACTCACAATCGTTAATCCATCTTACTGTAGAAGTGTCAATGGTGTTATTTATATGTGCAATCTCTAAAGAATCATTACGAGTAAATCTATTTGTTATTTTATTACCGTCTATTGTGTAAGTGAATTCAAAAGTACCAGTTTTGAAATTTTTACAATTTCTTTCTGCCTGGTAGCACGATGAAAAAGTTAGTAAGATGATGAGTATGGAAAAGGTAAATTTCATGATTTTAATTTGTCCGAAATTTACGGAAAAAATCAATTTTGATATTCATCAAAACGCCCATCTTTATAAAAAATAATAATCCGATCGATCGAAGAATCAAGAGTTGTTTTTTTGATTTGGCTTCTCTTTTTTGAAAGCATATTGGAATCAGAAATCGTTTTATCATTTTCCTGATGAGAGACATTTTGATTTTTATCACCTTCATTTTTTTGAGAGGGGAAGGTGCCTTCTCCTTTTAATAACCAATAAAAATTTACTTCAGGAAAAGTGTCAATTACTTTTAAAGTAAAATCTAAACTCGGTTTATTTCTGCCCGATAATAAATGTGAAATGGAAGAGCGTTGGACCTCAATTTTTTCTGCAAAAGCAGATGCAGAAAGTTCATAGTGATCTATGATTTTTTGTAAACGAATCGCAAAATTCTTGCTATCTATCATTGTAAACAATTGTAACAGGTGATTGTGTTTACAAAATTAACAAAATGACACGTTACAATTGTAAAACAATGCTTTTTTTAACATTTTATATTGAATTTATAGTTTATATGAATTAATTTAAACATCTGATTAATAAAATTTTAAATATTTAAAAATAAACCTTGTTTATTTTGGTGAAATCTAATGTGGAATTGTAATTGTTTTTATATCAATTTTAATAGTTTCAACTGTTTACAAATGTAATTTTTACTTTTTTTACCTTTGCTCATCATTAAATTATTTTCATGAGTTACAAATCATTTACAACATCTTATTCTCGTTTTTTTGAGCCAGCTTTAAAAGACAGATATATTCCACTTTCCAAAATTGAGCCCTTACTTTTTAGTCTGAAAAAAAATGCTTCGCTGGAAAAAATTGGAACTTCAGTTGGAGGGTTAGCTATTTATAAAATCAAAATCGGAAATGGAAAAAAGAAGGTTTTGATGTGGTCTCAAATGCACGGAAATGAATCTACAACTACGAAATCGGTTTTCGATTTGATTAATTTTTTGGATGATGAAAATGAAGTTTCAAAGAAAATAATTTCTGAATGTGAAATTCATATTATCCCGATTTTAAATCCGGATGGTGCTTTGGCTTATACCCGGATTAATAAAAATGAAATTGACCTGAATAGAGATGCTCAAAATTTATCTCAGCCAGAGAGTAAAATTCTGAAAAAATTCCGGGAAGAAATTGCTCCTGATTTTTGTTTTAACCTTCATGGGCAACGTACAATTTTTAATGTAGGTGATATGAATAAACCTGCAACAGTTTCTTTTTTATCTCCGGCTGAAGATGAAAATAGAACCATTACGACAACCAGGAAAAAAAGTATGGAACTGATTGCTGTCATGAACAAGTTACTTCAAAAACATATTCCGGGACAGGTTGGGAGGTATGACGACTCATTTAATATTAATTGTGTTGGTGACACCTTTCAATCTTTAGGTGTACCAACTATTCTTTTTGAGGCAGGACACTTTCCTGGGGATTACGAACGGGATGTGACCAGAAAGTTTATTTTTTATGCATTGGTGTCTGCGCTTGAATATATTTCAGTTAACAAAGTAAATGGAAACGACTTCGAATCATATTTTGATATTCCTGAAAACGGAAAGTTATTTTATGACATCATTCTGCGTAACGTACCTGTACTGATAGATGAAAAAGTTGTACTGCAAGATGTGGGAGTACTTTATAAAGAAAAGTTGAAAAATGACGCTATTATATTTGAACCTAATATTGAAAATATAGGAAGTTTACATTATCTTTACGCCCACAAAGAATACTTAGACTGTGATAAGTATTTTACCCCCTTGCCGAAAAGCGAATTAAGTAATAATTGGTTAATACAGAATTTGCGAATACTTCAATAAAATTAACAATTTGGTAACAAAATATATTGTAAAAAGAGATTTTTATTGAATTTTTTTTGTTTTTTTGCACTATATTTTAAAAAAAGATTAGATGGCGAAATTTAAACTAGATGAAATAGATCACCAAATCTTAGATATGTTGATCGATAATACTCGTACACCATTTACAGATATTGCAAAGAAATTACTTATTTCTGCAGGTACGGTTCATGTAAGAGTGAAGAAAATGGAAGATGCGGGAATTATTAAAGGATCTTCACTTACGTTGGATTATATAAAATTAGATTATTCTTTTATTGCCTATGTAGGAGTATTTCTTGAAAAAACACACCAGACCAAATTTGTTTTAGAACGCCTGACAGAGATTCCTAACATCACAGTTGCGCATATTACAACCGGGAAATTCAATATCTTCTGTAAGATTAGAGCCAAAGATACCAAACATGCCAAAGACATTATTTTCAATATAGATGATATAGAAGGAGTTTCAAGAACAGAAACAATGATATCTCTTGAAGAAAGTATTAATGACAAGAAACGTTTAATGCATTCTATTTTTAATGAGATGTAAAACAGGTTGCATATAATATATAAATATAAAACCCTTTCAAATTATTTTGAAAGGGTTTTTTAATGCTTTTTAATAATGAATAGGGGGCAGTAAGGAGAGGAGTTTAATAAATACTTCTATTGGAATGAGAAATAAATCGTATTACCTTTGCTAACCATATGGCAATTAAAAAAATCTGATAAATCAGATGAAAAACGATTGGAAACTTTTGAAAAGATAGTTACCTGTTCATTGCTTAGAAGTATTAATGCAAGTAGAAACTCAGCTTAAATAATTTTTATATGACTACATCTCAAATAAATAAAGATGAATATAATCCTTATTACGGCCCTTATATTGACATAGTTGGAGAAGCCGATTTAATGGATGCTTTGAAGTTTAGCAGTGAACGATTTCAAAAAATGATTATTGATCTTCCGGTTGATAAGTTACAATACTCATATGGAGAAGGGAAATGGACGGTAGCTCAAATTATTCTACATTTAATAGATGCAGAACGGGTTTTTCAATATAGAGCACTTCGTTTTGGGAGAAATGATAAAACAGATATCCCTGGATTTGAACAGGATGATTATGTTGCAGAGAGTAATGGTAATCAAAGAACAAAACAAGAGCTTTTAGAAGAGTTCAAAGCAGTTCGTTCGAGTTCTATACAATTATTTAAGAGTTTTTCAGATGATTTGTTACTCCGAAAAGGAACAGCGAGTGGAACTCCTATGTCTGTAAGAGCTATTGGTTTTGTTTTGAGCGGACATGTGCTACATCACATGAAAATAATCAATGAAAAGTATTTATAATACCTGCCTTGAGGGTTTGAATTGAATTAATGTCATCCCTGCGAAGGCAGGGATCTATTTATTATGATGTGTACTATATAAATCCTTAGATCCCTGCCTTCGCAGGGATGACATAAATGTGTGAGATTATTTGGGTTGTGATAGTTTTTCTTTAATCATTTTTTTGATCTTCCGGAGTAATCTCCTCGTCAATCTCTTCTATGATATCATCAAAATTCTCCATAGTATTAGCTAGGCTTGTACTTATTTTAACTAAATAAATAGTGTTTTTAGTTTTTACTTCTATAGCTTCAATAAGTTCGTTACGGGCATTTTTAAAACTGATGATATCTTTATCTCCGTATCCATCCGGATATTTTTCTACCAATAGTGAAAGTATTTCTTTGGTAAGTTTCCTGTAATCGACTATAATACGTTTCATAGCATAGTTAATTGATTTAAACTATTTAACGTGAGTTCGACATAAGAAATATTTAGCCAGGCATTTATTGTTTTGTCAATCGATTATTTATGTTTTATTGTCATTCCTTGCTTCCTGCCCGTCCGGTAGGCGGGGACAAGGAACCCATTAAAGCACTTCTGCTTAGATTCCTGCCTACGCAGGGATGACATCTATTATAATAAAAAACAATTAACTAACTGATAATCAATAATGATTATATCAAACTCATGTTTTTAAATTTAAATCAAAAAAAATAAAATTTGAAACTTTTTAAGTAAAGAAAATGAAATTTTAACGTGTCTAAGACATGTAATAGTTGAAAGCTTCCATGATCAATGAATTGGGTGCTTTGCAATCCACCTTAGCTTCACCGATATCTTTTAATAACACGAAATTGATATCCCCGTGAGAGTTTTTCTTATCAAATTTTAAAAGCGAGATAACCTCAAGAATGTCATTACTGTCAAAAGAAACACTTTCAAAATAGTCAAGCATAGTATTTTTAACTTCATCTAGTTTTTCTGTTGGGAATCCTTCTAGTTTTGAAGACAGATAAGTTTCTAATATGATCCCGATTGCTATAGCCTCTCCGTGTAATAAAGTTTGTTTTTGTTCATTTTGAAGGCAATAAGATTCGATAGCGTGACCTAATGTATGTCCGTAGTTTAAAATTTTTCGCAATCCTTTTTCGGTAGGATCAGAAGTGACTACTTCATTTTTAACGGTTATAGACTCATGAATTAATGAATTGAGATCGGATATATCCAGTTTGCTCATGTTTTTTAGTGCGTTCCAATGCGGTTCACTATAAATTAATCCGTGTTTAAGCATTTCCGTTAAACCACTTCTCATCTGACTGGCGGGTAAGGTTGCCAGAAAAGAAGTGTCTATAAGAACCATGCTTGGCAGATTGATAACCCCAACCTGATTCTTTAAAACACCCAGATCAACCCCGGTTTTACCTCCAACAGAGGCATCTACCATTGATAAAAGAGAAGTGGGAACGTTTATAAAGCTTATACCTCTCATGAAGGTAGAAGCTACAAAACCTCCAAGATCTGTGACTACGCCACCCCCCAGGTTTAAAACCAGACTTTTTCTGTCTGCTCCACATTCAGATAAAGCTTCCCAGACTCCCATACAGGTGTCGATACTTTTATATTCTTCTCCTGCATCGATTTCTATAGTTTCGATTTCGCTTTCTGTTTGAATTCGGCTAAGAAAATCAGGTAAACAGTACTGATGTGTATTTTGATCAACTATTAAAAATATTTTGGAATAGTTATTCTCCTTAAGATGGTTGTTTAATTGTGAATATCCTGCATTATTAAAATGAACCGGACATCCTTTAGAATCAATAGTTGAGAGCATTTTTATTATTGCTTTAATTTATGGGTGCAAATTAATAAGATTTTTATGAATAAAAGATCAAAAATAGAGATGAAATTTCATTGACAAAAAAATCAAAAAATATGTTTTCAAATAATTATATTTACGCACATTTTTAGCAAGACCAATGAACAAAATTTTTGATAATACTGAAGTTGCTTTTTCATTAAAATCGAATTCAGATCTTAAAAAAGCACATTTTTTATTTAAATCCATAGCAAATCCGCAACTCGTTAAAATTGGAACCGGACTAACTAACTTTTCATTACGTGTTGGTTTACCTGTTCAAGGGATTATAAAGAAAACCATTTTTAAACAATTTTGTGGAGGAGTAACAGAAGAAGATTGTTTGCCGATCATAGAAAAACTTAACGAAAAAACAGTAACAGCAATTCTTGATTATTCGGTTGAAGGGAAAGAATCTGAAGCCGATTTTGACAAGGTGATGGAAAAGAAAATCTTCTTAATCGATTTTGCTAAAAAACATAAAGAAATATCTTTTGCAACACTTAAGCCTACTGCATTAGGGAGGTTTTTGATTTGGGAAAAAAAATCTGAAGGAACTGAATTAACTGATGGTGAAAAAAAGGAGTGGGAGCGAATAGAAGCACGTTTTGATGCTATTTGTTCAAGAGCTTCAGAAAATAATGTGCCTTTACTTATTGATGCTGAAGAAACCTGGATGCAGGATGCAGCAGATCTCCTGGTGGAACAAATGATGGAGAAGTACAATAAAGAAAAAGTGGTAATATTTAATACCGTTCAGTGCTACAGATGGGATCGAATAGATTATGTGAAGAAGCTGGAAGCACAAGCTAAAGAAGGGAATTATAAGATAGGAGTGAAGATTGTTCGAGGAGCTTACATGGAAAAAGAAAATGAAAGAGCAGAAGAAATGGGTTATAAATCGCCTATTTGTGTAAGTAAGAGTGCTACAGATGAAAATTTTGATGCTGTTTTGACTTATATTATGGATCGTTTAGCTATTTTTTCTCTTTTTATAGGATCTCATAATGAATCCAGTTCTTATTTAGCTATAGATTTGATGGATAAGAAAGGAATAGCAAAAAATGATCCGCATGTTTGGTTTTCACAACTGTATGGGATGAGTGATCAGATTACGTATAACCTGGCTTCTAATGGATATAATACTGTAAAGTTGATTCCGTTTGGCCCGGTGAAAGAGGTGATTCCTTATTTGATACGTCGTGCCGACGAAAATACCTCTGTTGCAGGTCAAACCGGAAGAGAACTTACATTGATAAAAGAAGAATTAAAGAGGCGTAGATTATAATCTGTTTTTTGTGAAATATAGTTTATAATGTCCCTTCTCCTTTGAGAGAAGGTTAGGATGAGGGTTTGCTTGTAATTTTACCCTCACCTCAATCCTCTCCCTTAGGGGGAGGAGGAAAAATTTAATCTTTATTATTCTGATAAAAACACCTTGCCTTTAAAAGGAAAGGAATTGTAATCTATATTATTTCATGAATTAAATAACTGAAATTCCCCTTTTTGTGTAAGAGGAGTGACTTTTTGTTTAGTTAAAAGACAAGGAAGATTTGATTTATTTCTGTATAACTTCTTCAATCACCGCAGTACTATCGCAATTTTTGATTTTCAACTCTAGTTCACTATCATTAATTTTTCCTTCTATAAAATAAGTTTTACAAGGCTTGCTTTTAGTGTCACTTTTTGAAAAAATAACGTCGCCGTTTTTTAAAATAGATTGGATGGTAGTAGAATCAATCTCCAGGGTATTGGTGTATGTAATTTGTTTAGAACGAATATTTTTGAGTACACGGCAATTGGGTCCGTAACAAAATTCAGTATCTTTTTTCTTAAAGAAAAATGCTAAAATGATAAGTCCGAGTGAAAATCCACCCAAATAATATCCAATTCTACGAAGTAAGGGCATTGCCATTTAAAAAATGAGTAAGTTGATATCGCTGTAAGAGAGGTCAAACCACTCTGCAACCGATTTATTAGTTAAAATTCCGTGGTAAAAATACAAACCACTTCGCAAACCACGATCAAAACGCAGAGAATTTTCTAAACCACCATCTTCACCTATTTTTAAAAGGTAAGGCGTGAAAATATTACTAAGTGATACCGAAGCTGTTCGCGCATAACGAGATGGAATATTAGGCACACAATAATGAGTAACTCCATGTTTCTCGAAAGTCGGATTGTCATGAGTGGTAATTTCACTGGTTTCAAAACACCCTCCCATGTCGATACTGACATCAATAGCGACTGCTCCAAGCTTCATACTCTCCATCATGGTTTCTGTGACGATAATAGGAGCTCTGTCTTTTCCGCGTACGGCACCAATCACCACGTCACATCGTTTTAATGCCTTTAATAAGGTTTTGGGCTGTAGGGTAGAAGTATAGATAGTTCTTCCAAGATTATTTTGGATAGTTCGTAGTTTTGTGATCGAATTATCAAAAACTTTTACTCTCCCTCCAAGACCAAAAACAGAACGTGCAGCAAATTCACCAACAGTTCCGGCTCCAATAATAACCACATCGATAGGAGGTACACCAGTGATATTTCCAAACAAGAGTCCATTACCATCATTAGGTTTTGCTAATAATTCTGAAGCTATTAAAACAGCAGCAGTTCCGGCAATTTCACTAAGTGCACGAACCGCAGGGTAATATCCGTCTTCATCTTTGATGTATTCAAATCCGATTGCGGTTGCTCGCTTTTTTGCAAGAGTTTCAAAATATTTTTTAGTACGTGTTTTTATCTGAAGCGCAGAAATGATAGTTGTTTGCGGATTCACCATTTCCAGTTCCTCCATAGAAGCAGGTTCTACTTTTAAGATAATCGGACAAGAAAATATTTTTTTAGTATCTGTAGTCACTTCGGCTCCGGCATCGCTGTAATCTTTATCAGAAAAATTAGCGCCTTCCCCGGCTTTAGACTCGACCATTACTCTATGACCGTGTGCTGTTAAAGCGTTAACAGCATCCGGAGTTAGGCAAACACGTTTCTCCTGGAAAGCAATTTCTTTAGGTAGGCCTATGAATAATTCTCCTTTTTGCTTTAAAACTTCCAGCATTTCCTCTTGAGGTAACAATTGCTGTTTGGTAAAAGGAGACATAGATTCACTCATGGAATTGGTGATTGATTAGTTATGAAAACTAAGATAAGTGAAATTAATGAATATCCGACATACGTTTTTTACGTTCTTCTTCTTTTTTTATTCTTTCTAGACGTTCTTTTTCTTTGTATTCGTCTAATTCTCTTTCGATGGCTTTTAAATCGATACCATGAACTAGTTTATCGAATAGTTTTATTCGTATTAAGTAAACAAAAGGAATGACAATTAGCATGATTGGCAAAAGATAATATATTTCAACTTCGTCATAATATTGTATATCGTCATTTAATGTGCTAAAAATCTGAAAACAATACATAGCAACTGGAATTAAAATTACATGATACCACCAATGTTTACAAGTGAAAAACCATAAGATAAGAAGGATAAGAGGTACGATTTTTTGGATTAAGAACCATCCAGAAATATAAACACTTCCTTGGTACTTACTTTCAAAAGTAAATAAAAAAGTCTCCCAAACTGGTTTGTCTGGAAGACCTTGATATGAATAAAAAATGTATGGTGAAATCGCTATTAATAAGGCAATTATACTGCCTGCTAATAAGGATTTTGAACGTTTTGTTTTTTCTAATTCTTTATTGGTCTTGATAAAGACTCTCTTCATCTCTTAAGTTATTAGGGCTACAAGGTACAAAATAAGAATGTCGCTACAAAAATGACTAATTATTATTTTCAGTACTTATGAGATGTTTTTTAAATAAGCTAAATTAAGAATTATTTGATTATCCGTTGGTTGGAACTTTAAATTTTCTACTCTTTTCAACTCCTGACTTATCATATAATGCATCATCATCTGCTGTACTGTTAGGGCTACAAGAAACAAACAAAAAAGCTGCTACAAAAGCTACTGCTAGGAAAATTTTTTTAGTATTCATGATAGTTATTTTTTTGGTTACCGATATTACAAACGTACCATAAAAAAATAAACGCCCATTAAATATTTTTGTTGTATCTTTATCGATTTTTTCGTGCATTTTATCGAAAAATATCAAGATCAATTTATGTAAAAATCAACAAACTCGAGTATTTTTTCGTCAAAAGGTAATTATTCGCTGTTTATCGTCAGTCGCCTCTAAATGGACTTTCTTACAGTTTTCTGGTAAAAATGTAGCTATTTTTTCAGGCCATTCGATACATATAATATGATTCCCTGACAGATAATCTTCTAACCCCATATCTAGCGCTTCTTCTTCATTTTCTAATCGGTAAAAATCAAAGTGGAAGATGCTTTTTCCATTGCCTTCATACTCATTTACCAGACTAAAAGTAGGACTGCTGGTCTCATGTTCAACTCCTAATTGTTTTGCAATGGCTTTTATCAAGGTTGTTTTACCAACTCCCATTTCACCATAAAATAAAAATATGATTTCGTTTGTGCTTTCTAACAGCTTTTTTGCAATGGAGTCTATTTCTTTGAGAGAATAAGTTATTGTTGTCATGAATATATGGGTTCCGCATCAAGTGCGGAATGGCATTTGTTATTGTAATAAAAATTCAAATTTCAAAAATCAAATTTAAAGTATCAAGTTATTTTTTAAAATTTAAACAATACGTCATTACGGGAAAGGTAGCGACGAAGTAATCTTTTAAAATTATTACTCATGATGGTTTAAAATTATTACTCATGATGGTGATTAAAATAAAATCCCAGTGAAGCTCTGGTGATTTTAGAAGTTTAATTCAACAATCAAAATAGATTCCTGATCTCGCTTAGCTCGTCAGGAATGACAACTATGATTTAGGTTGCATTTTGTTGAAAAAGGTTACCTGTTAATATGTTTAGAGAATGCTGGTTATCTTATCTTTTAACAACTGACAACTAACAACTACTTCGGTTCCAGTACTACAAAAGGGATAATCATTTCTTCCAGAGAAACTCCGCCATGCTGATAGGTGTTTCTGTAATAGCTTACATAATGATTATAGTTATTAGGATATGCGAAAAACAAATCATTTTTAGCAAAAATAAAAGAACTGCTCATGTTGATACTGGGCAGATGTGCTTCCTTGGGGTTCTTAATTGCCAAAACATCTTTATCTTCATAAGTAAGGCTTCTGCCGGTTTTATAGCGTAAATTCAGACTGGTTTCTTTATCTCCGACTACTTTTGACGGACTCTTAACATTAATGGTACCGTGGTCTGTAGTGACAATAAGTTTGAATCCGAGTTGTTGTGCTTGCTGGATGACTTCCAACAAAGGGGAGTTCTTAAACCAGCTTTGTGTTAATGAGCGATAGGCTTTATCATTAGAGGCTAATTCTTTAACCACATCCATTTCAGTTTTGGAATGTGAAAGCATATCTACAAAATTGTATACCACTACAGTCAGATCATTATCTTTTTGCGATCTGAAATTATCTGCTAGTTTTTTACCTGATTTCAAGCTGGAAATCTTGTGATATTCCCATTTTAAAGGGAGTCCGAGTCTACGTATCTGCGCCTCAAGAAAATCGTGCTCATGCATGTTTTTCCCCCCTTCATCGGTATCGTTCTTCCATAGTTCAGGATGAAGTTTTTCCATGTCAGAAGGCATTAATCCGGAGAAAATAGCATTACGGGCATATTGAGTAGCAGTAGGTAAAATACTGTAATAGAGTTCGTCTTTTTGCTTTTTATAGTATAATCCGATAGTGTTTTCAAATGACTTCCATTGATCAAGCCTCAAATTATCGATCACTACTAATAAGGTAGGGGTTTCCTTTTTGAGTTCAGGAAGTATTAATTGTTTAAATAAGGTGTGTGACATTACCGGAGCATCTTCTCCGTTAAACCAGGAGAGGTATTTTTTGTCAATGAATTTTCCAAATTGCGAATTCGCTTCAGATTTTTGTGACTCCAGGATTTCAAACATCCCCGAATCTTCAATATCTTCAAGTTCCATTTCCCAATACACAAGTTTGTTGTATAGCTCTGCCCATTCTTCGTAAGAATTGACCATAGACATATCCATGGCTATTTTCCTGAATTCCTGTTGGTAATTGGAAGTAGTTTTTTCTGTAATTAACCTTGAGTGATCCAAACTTTTTTTGAGACTGAGCAGAATCTGATTCGGATTCACCGGTTTAATGAGGTAATCGGCAATTTTAGAACCAATAGCTTCATCCATGATAAACTCTTCTTCACTTTTGGTTATCATTACTATAGGAAGGTTGGGTTCTATGCTTTTAAGCTCAGAAAGGGTTTCCAGGCCACTAATTCCCGGCATATTCTCATCTAAAAATACAATGTCAAATTGAGAGTCTTTAATTTCTTCCAGTGCTTCAGTACCACTTTGACAAGTAGTTACTTCATAATCTTTTCGCTGCAGGAAAAGAACATGTGGTTTTAATAATTCAATTTCATCATCTACCCACAATATTTTGATTTTGTTCATTTAGTTATTTTATTTTTCTGATAAAAAAGCAGGTAAACTTAAACTAATTTGATTAGGTTGAGAAATACTATTTAGAAAATTTTATATTGCTTTTTTATGTTGTAATTTTTTATTGATTTGAATGATCTTCTTTACTAAAACCGATTAAGTAATTTTAGTAATTAAGGCTCATTTTATCTACGTATATTTGCACTTAATTTTAATAACTTCTTTAAAGTTTGAAAACAACAAACAAGCTTAAAATTTTAAATGATCCAATTTACGGATTTATTACGATTCCCAATACGCTTATTTTTGACCTGATTGCGCATAAGTATTTTCAACGCTTAAGAAGAATTTCTCAAATGGGGATGTCATATTTGGTATATCCCGGTGCTCATCATACCAGGTTTCATCATGCGCTTGGCTGTATGCATTTAATGCAGAAAGCTATACAAGTACTTCGTTTTAAAGGAGTTGAAATCACTGAAGCAGAAGCAGAAGCATTACAGATTGCTATCCTTTTGCATGATATTGGGCATGGTCCTTTTTCCCATGCTATGGAGCATAGTATTGTAGATAAAGTGCATCATGAACAGATTTCTCTATATTTTATGGAAGCGCTAAACGATAATTTTAACGGAAGTTTAACGTTAGCAATTCAAATATTTAGAGGGAGCTACCGTAAAAAATATATGAATCAGTTGGTATCAAGTCAATTGGATATCGATAGAGCCGATTATTTGAAGAGAGATAGCTTTTTTACAGGTGTTGCCGAAGGAAACATCAATTCAGAACGGATTATTACCATGTTAAATGTACATGATGGTGAATTGGTAATTGAAGAAAAAGGAATTTATTCTGTAGAAAAATTTTTAGTAGCCAGAAGGCTAATGTATTGGCAAGTCTATTTGCATAAAACCAGCCTGGCAGCAGAACAACTATTAATAAGGGTGCTACAGCGAGTAAAGGAGTTGGTGGATAACGGAAGAGAAATAAAAGCCAGCTCCGCATTGAGTTTTTTCATTAATAACAGGATTAACGGAAAAGATTTTAGTAAAGAAGTATTGGATACGTTTTCACGATTAGACGATTATGATATTGTTGCTGCTATGAAGGAATGGCAATTTGATGACGATTTTGTTTTGTCAAACCTGTGCACGATGATACTGAATAGAGATATTTTAAAAGTTAAACTGAAATCAGAGCCTGTTGAAGAAGGGAAACTTTTAAAACATAAAAACAAGCTTATGGATAAATATAACCTCACACTTGAGGAAGCCGAATATTTTGTTTTTAGTGGAGAGGTAGAAAATCAAGCATATAACCTTAATGAGAAGGGAATTAATATTTTATTTAAAAATGAAAAAGTGGTAGATGTGGTAGAGGCTTCAGACCAATTAAACCTTCGTGCATTGTCTAAACCAGTTAAGAAATATTATAGCTGCTACCCAAAAGGAGGATTTTAGCAGTTTTTTTATACTTTTGCGAGAATGAAATTTACAGCAACCCAGATAGCGGGAATTTTAGAAGGCGATATTATCGGTGATCCGGATATAGAAGTCTCTAAATTATCCAAAATAGAAGAAGGAACTGAAGGCTCTTTGACGTTTTTAGCAAACCCTAAGTACAAACCATATATTTATACAACCAAAGCATCTATAACTATAGTCAATAAAGATTTTGAATCGGAATCAGATTTGGATACGACGCTGATACTTGTAGAAGACGCTTATAAATCGTTTTCTACTTTATTGGAATACTACAATAAAGTCAAACTCAATAAAACCGGAATAGAACAGCCTTCTTTTATTGCTGACTCTGTTGTTCTTGGTGAAAATGTGTACGTTGGAGCGTTTACATACTTGGGTGAAAATGTTCAAATAGGAAAGAATGTAAAAATTTATCCTAATGTATATATAGGTGACAATGCAGTGATTGGAGATGATGCCGTTATTTTTGCAGGCGCTAAAATATACTCTGAATCTATCATAGGAAATTATTGCGTAATTCATAGTGGTGCAATAGTTGGAGCAGACGGATTTGGTTTTGCTCCGGATGAAAACGGAGCGTTTAAAAAAGTGCCACAAACAGGAAATGTTATCCTGGAAGATCATGTAGATATTGGGGCAGGAACTACAATTGACAGAGCGACATTAGGATCGACAATAATACGTAAAGGGGTTAAACTCGATAACCAGATTCAGATAGCGCATAATGTTGAGATAGGAGAAAATACAGTAATAGCTGCACAAACCGGAATTGCAGGGTCTACTAAGATAGGTAAAAACTGCATGATTGGAGGTCAGGTTGGTATTGTAGGGCATATTACTATTGGAGATGGAGTACGTATCCAGGCACAATCAGGAATAGGGAGAAATGTAAAAGATTTAGAGGTGTTACAGGGATCTCCTGCGCTTAATTATGGCGATTATAATAAATCGTATGTGTATTTTAAAAACCTCCCGAAATTAGCAAACAAAATCAACAAACTAGATAAAATTTTAGACAATAATGAGCAGTAATACGGTAAGTAATCAACGTACCATTGCGAAAGAAGTCGTTTTAAAAGGAGTAGGACTTCATACTGGTAAAAATGTTACTATGACTTTTAAGCCAGCACCTGTAAATCATGGTTATGCTTTTGTTAGAATTGATTTAGAAGGTTCTCCTATTATTGAAGCAGATGCTAATTATGTTATAAATACTCAACGAGGTACTAATCTCGAAAAAAGAGGGGTTAAAATCCAGACCTCAGAACATGTACTTGCTGCTTTGGTAGGTTTGGAAATTGATAATGTACTCATTGAGCTAGATGCATCAGAGCCTCCTATCATGGATGGTTCTTCCAAATACTTTGTAGAAGCATTAGAAGAAGCCGGTATTCTTGAACAGGATGCAGAAAGAGAAGAATATATTGTAAAAGATGTAATCTCTTATACTGATGAAGAATCGGGAAGTGAAATTACAATCATTCCTGCAGATGAATATCAGGTGACAACGATGGTGGATTTTGGAACTAAAGTTTTAGGAACCCAAAATGCTACGTTAAAACATCTTTCAGATTTTAAGGATGAAATTTCTAATGCCAGAACCTTTAGTTTTCTTCACGAGTTAGAGATGTTGTTAGAACACGGATTAATTCGAGGAGGAGACCTTAATAATGCTATTGTTTATGTAGATAAAGAGATATCTCATAAGACAATGGATAAGTTAAGAGTAGCATTCAAAAAAGATAATATAGCTGTAAAACCTAACGGAATACTGGATAATTTAACCCTACATCATCCAAATGAAGCTGCAAGGCATAAATTATTGGATGTAGTAGGAGATCTTGCGTTAATTGGTACAAGAATAAGAGGGAAGGTTATTGCTAACAAACCGGGTCACTTTGTAAATACACAGTTTGCAAAAAAGCTATCTAAAATTATAAAAATAGAAAAGAGAAATAAGGTGCCTTCTTTTGATTTGAATAAACCTCCTTTAATGGATGTAAATCAAATCATGAATATGCTACCTCACAGACCTCCTTTTTTATTGGTAGATAAAATTCTGGAACTGTCTGATAAGCATGTTATCGGGGTGAAAAATGTGACTATGAATGAACCATTTTTCGTAGGACACTTCCCTGGAGCTCCTGTTATGCCTGGAGTTTTACAAATAGAAGCTATGGCACAGGCAGGAGGAGTTTTGGTATTAAGTACAGTACCAGATCCTGAAAATTACCTGACTTTTTTCATAAAAATTAATAATGTAAAATTTAAACAACAAGTAGTTCCCGGAGATACTTTGATTTTTAAATTAGAATTATTATCACCTATACGCAGAGGTATTTGCCATATGCAAGGATATGCCTATGCTAATGGGAAATTGACAACAGAAGCCGAATTAATGGCTCAAATTGTAAAGACCAAAGAATAAAAACCATGAATCAACCTTTAGCATACGTTCATCCCGGAGCGAAAATTGCCAAAAATGTAGTTATAGAACCTTTTGCAACAATACATAACAATGTTGTTATAGGAGAGGGAACCTGGATAGGTTCTAATGTTACCATAATGGAAGGTGCCCGAATAGGAAAAAATTGTAATATTTTTCCAGGAGCAGTTATTTCTGCAATTCCACAGGATCTGAAGTATAATGATGAAGAAACTACAACAGAAATAGGAGATAATACCACGATCAGGGAGTGTGTAACAATCAACAGAGGTACTATTGACAGAATGAAAACTGTTATCGGTAAAAACTGTTTGATAATGGCATATTGCCATGTAGCACATGACTGTATTGTAGGGAACAATTGTATTTTTTCTAATAACAGTACATTAGCCGGACATATTACTGTAGGTGATTTTGTAGTATTGGCAGGGATGACAGCTGTGCATCAGTTTTGTTCGATTGGAAATCATGCTTTTGTTACCGGAGGATCACTTGTAAGAAAAGATGTCCCTCCTTATGTAAAGGGAGCTCGTGAACCTCTTTCTTATGTTGGAATAAATTCTGTCGGATTAAGAAGAAGAGGATTTACAACAGAAAAAATAAGAGAGATTCAGAATATCTATAGAATACTTTATCAGAAGAATTACAATAATTCACAAGCAGTAGAGATTATTGAAGCAGAAATGGCAGCCACGCCGGAAAGAGATGAAATTCTTCAGTTTATAAAAGATTCTCAACGTGGAATTATGAAAGGGTATTTCAATACCAATTAAAAAATAAGTATAATTAAAAATACCCATCCTGAATGGGAGATTAATATGGCAAATACATCAGATATTAGAAAAGGGTTATGCATTCGTTATAATCATGATATTTTTAAAATAATTGAATTTTTACATGTAAAACCAGGAAAAGGCCCTGCTTTTGTCCGAACAAAATTAAAAAGTGTGACTACGGGAAAAGTGATTGATAATACTTTTTCTGCAGGACATAAAATAGATGATGTTCGTGTAGAAACTCATAGTTTTCAATACCTGTATAATGAAGGAGAGACTTTTCATTTTATGAATACAGATGATTATACACAAATCACTCTGGAAAAGAATTCATTGGATGCTCCGGACTTGTTAAAAGAGGGAGAAATCGTAAAAGTTTTAATTAATTCTGAAGATCAGTCTCCGCTATCTGTAGATATGCCAGCGCATGTGGTTTTAGAGGTAACTCATGCAGAACCTGGTGTTAAGGGTAATACAGCTACTAACGCTACTAAGCCGGCAACTGTAGAAACAGGAGCACGAATTAATGTTCCTTTGTTTATTAATGAAGGCGATAAGATTAAAATTGATACTGAAAAAGGCGCTTATATGGAGCGTATTAAAGAGTAAACTGCTAAGAATTTAATCAAGAAACATGAAATTTCTGCAACCGCATACATTAAAACAAATTGCAACTATTATTGACTGTCAATTTGTTGGGGCAGAAGATTTTCCTGTACTGGGCATGAATGAAATTCATGTAGTCACTCCGGGAGATATTGTCTTTGTAGATCATCCTAAATATTATGATAAGGCATTGCAATCGGCTGCTACTGTTGTACTGATTAATAAAGAAGTTGAGTGCCCGGAAGGAAAAGCTTTGTTGATATCTGATGATCCTTTTAGAGATTTTAATAAGCTCACAACATATTTTAAACCTTTTGAAAAAGCATCATCTCAAATCTCTTCAACAGCAAAAATTGGAGAAAATACGATAATACAGCCAGGGACATTTATAGGAAATCATGTAACTATAGGTGATAATTGCCTGATTCATGCTAATGTCGCAATTTACGATCACACTATTATTGGAAATAATGTGACTATTCATTCGGGAACTGTGCTGGGTGGAGATGCATTTTATTATAAAAACAGACCGGAAGGTTTTGATAAATTAATTTCCGGAGGTCGGGTAGTTATTGAAGATGATGTAGATTTAGGTGCTCTGTGTACGATAGATAAAGGAGTAACCGGAGATACTACTATAAAAAAAGGGACTAAGATAGATAACCAGGTACATGTAGGACACGATACTGTAATTGGTGAAAAATGCCTCATTGCTTCGCAAACTGGTATTGCTGGTTGTGTGGTTATTGAAAATGAAGTAACGATTTGGGGGCAAGCAGGAATTACAAGTGGGATTACTATAGGAGAAAAAGCTATTATCTCTGCTCAATCCGGAGTAAGTAAGTCCTTAGCAGGGCATAAAAGTTATTTTGGAAGCCCGGCAGATGATTTTAGAAAAAAATATAAGGAATTGGCATCTATACGACTAATTCCTTCAATACTGGAAAAATTAGAAGGGAAAAAATAATTATAACCCTTAAAAGTTTAATCAAAAAGTTACATCAGACTTATTTTAAAGTCTATTTTTGCAAAAAATAAATTGATATACAAATGAGCGTTTTAGTAAATAAAAATTCTAAAATAATTGTTCAGGGATTTACAGGAAGTGAAGGAACTTTCCATGCTGGACAGATGATTGAATACGGTACAAATGTTGTTGGTGGAGTTACTCCGGGTAAAGGAGGGCAAGAACATTTAAATAAGCCTGTTTTTAATACTGTTAAAGAAGCTGTTGAAGGTGTAGGGGCAGATACTTCTATTATTTTTGTACCACCGGCTTTTGCTGCAGATGCTATTATGGAAGCTGCAGATGCTGGAATTAAAGTTATCATTACAATAACTGAAGGGATTCCTGTAGCTGATATGATTAAAGCTTTTGATTATATAAAAGATAGAGATTGTAGATTAGTAGGACCTAATTGCCCGGGAGTTATCACTCCGGGAGAAGCAAAAGTAGGTATCATGCCAGGTTTTGTTTTCAAGCAAGGAGAAGTAGGAATTGTTTCTAAATCCGGAACATTAACTTATGAAGCTGCAGATCAGGTAGTGCGTCAGGGACTTGGAATCACTACGGCTATTGGAATAGGAGGAGACCCTATTATTGGAACGACTACTAAAGAAGCAGTAGAGTTATTGATGAATGATGACGATACTAAGTGTATAGTTATGATTGGTGAAATAGGCGGACAATTGGAAGCAGACGCTGCAAATTGGATAAAAGCAGATGGGAATAGAAAACCTGTCGTAGGGTTTATTGCCGGAGAAACTGCACCAAAAGGTAGAACAATGGGACATGCTGGTGCTATTGTTGGTGGCGCAGATGATACTGCTGAAGCTAAAAAGAGAATTATGAAAGAATGCGGAATTCACGTAGTAGATTCTCCTGCCGAAATAGGTAAAAAAGTAGCAGAAGTTTTAAACTAAACTTTTTGAAAAATAGAAATGATATCATTTGAGTAACTAAAACTTTTGAATGATATTACAAATCATAAATCCTCGCTAAAATAGCGGGGATTTTCATTTTGTTACCGTATGTATTTATTATATTTGATTCTTATACCAAATGGACATCCGGATTTACAATAAAAAGTAAAAGATGATGAATATTGTGTAACAAATCAATTTAGAATTATACTAATCATATGAAACTATTAGAAGGAAAAACTACGATCATAACAGGAGGAAGTAGAGGAATTGGAAAAGGAATTGCGCAAATATTTGCTCAGCAAGGAGCTAATGTGGCTTTTACATATAGCTCATCTGTAGAAGCAGCAAAAGAATTGGAAAATGAACTTGCGGGTTATGGAGTAAAAGCTAAAGGTTATCAGTCTAATGCGGCAGATTTTGAACAATCACAGGAATTGGCAAAAGAAATTCATAAAGAATTTGGAAGCATTGATGTCTTAATTAATAATGCAGGGATTACAAAAGACAATCTTTTAATGAGAATCTCTGAAGAAGATTTCGATAAAGTAATAGAAGTGAATTTAAAATCTGTTTTTAACATGACAAAAGCCGTACAACGCATCATGTTAAAACAACGACAAGGTTCAATTATTAATATGAGTAGTGTAGTAGGAGTGAAAGGAAATGCAGGACAAACTAATTACGCTGCATCTAAAGCTGGGATTTTAGGATTTACAAAATCGGTTGCCCTGGAGATAGGTTCAAGAAATATTAGATGTAATGCAATTGCTCCCGGATTTATAGAAACTGAAATGACAGCCAAGTTAGATCAGCAAGTAGTAGAAGGTTGGAGAAATGCAATTCCGTTAAAAAGAGGAGGAACTCCGGCAGATGTTGCTAATGCTTGTTTATTTTTAGCTTCAGATTTATCTACTTATGTTACAGGACAAGTGATTAACGTAGATGGCGGTATGCTTACTTAAAAAGAATGAAAAAATTGAAAAATGTAATATTGATTGCTGTTTTTTTATGTGGTTCGTTAGCTCTGGCTCAGGCAGAAAAATGGGTGACTATTGAAGCTAAAGAAGCAGGGTATAAAATTGATTTCCCTACATCTCCTGTAGCACAATCACAAGAAATACCTAGTGAATTGGGAGTGTTAGACATGAAGTTTTTTATGCTTGATAATTCTTTAGATACGAATGCTGATAACCTGGTTTATATGTCAGCACACACAAAATACCCTAAAGAATTTGTAAACGATGGATCAAAAAGTTTTACAGATAATATATTAGATGGTGTAGTTAATGGAGCAGCAAATAATGTTGGAGGTACATTATTATCTGATAAGAAAATACTATTTAAAGAATCTCCGGGAAGAGCAGTTAAAATTCAAATACCAGGAGGGATAATTGTTAATATGAGGATTGTTCTGATTGAAAATTCACTTTATGTATATCAAACAATTTGTAATGAAGCTAAAGATGATAATGCTAAAATGATAAAGTTTTTTGACTCTTTCGATTTGATATCAACAACAAAATAAAGTAATATGATTTTTGTAAGTACACCAACAATTGAAGGAAAAGAGATAGCAGAAACTATAACTGTAGTGAGAGGAAGCACAGTAAGAGCACGAAATGTAGGGAGAGATATTTTTGCTGGACTTAAAAATATAGTGGGAGGAGAAATCTCTGAATATACTAAGCTATTAGCAGACGCAAGAGAGCAAGCTATAAGACGTATGTTAGATGATGCTGCCCGTTTAGGAGCAGATGCTGTAGTAAATGTAAGGTTTACTACTTCACAGGTAATGCAAGGAGCTGCAGAAATGTTGGCTTATGGAACTGCTGTAAAATTAAAATAATGGATTTTTATTCTTTTTTACCGTTTCTATTGATGATACTCATATATGGAGGAATATTTGCCTTGTTGATCTACTTTCTTATTAAACGTATTGAAGACAGAGCCAAGGAAGATTTTGAGCAAAGAGACAATTGATGACAAATGAGACTATTTTATATATTGTATGTGCGATATTAATTTCATTTTTTATTGCAACTTTTCAATATAAAAAGAAAGGAAAAAATTATATTAAAGAACATTTATTATTTATAATGTTGCGTTTTATTACAATCGCAACGATTTTACTATTACTATTTAATCCGAAGCTTAAAAAAACAACAGTATTTGTAGAAAAACCCACCCTTGTTGTTGCTGTAGATAACTCATCTTCTACTACATTTTTGGAGCAAGCAGAAAAAAGTAAAGATTTTGTCCAAAGAATCAATACTAATAGCAACTTAAAAGATCGCTTTGATTTGGAGCTTATTACGTTTGGAGATCATGTAATGCCAATGGACACTTTATCCTTCCGGGAAAATCAGACCAGAATAAGTGAGGCATTAACATCGATTAAAGAGGTGTATAGAAATAAAAAATCTCCTGTTTTATTAATTTCAGACGGAAATCAAACCTACGGAGAAGATTACACATTTAGTTCTGTTAATTTTCCTCAAAATATATACCCTGTTGTTCTGGGTGATACTATTGAATACATAGATTTAAGTATTACTCAGTTGAATGTAAACAAATATGCATATTATAAAAATGAATTTCCTTTAGAGGTTATTTTAAACTATAAAGGAAACAATGATATTGAAACAGTTTTTGAAATTACGAAAGGGAATACCACAGTATATTCTGAACGTTTAAATTTTTCTGATAACAGCAGGTCAAAAATTATTTCAACAACCTTACCCGCAAGAGATATAGGTGTTCAGGTTTATAAAGCTTCTTTAAGACCAAATCAGGAAGAACGAAATAAAGTAAATAATAACAAAGAATTTGCGATTGAAGTCATCGATCAAAAAACAAATATTTTATTAGTATCAGACATTGTTCATCCGGATATAGGAGTTTTTAAGAAAAGTATTGAAAGTAATGAGTTGCGCTCTGTTGAAATTGCTAAATCGGCAGTAAATAGTACTGAGTTGGATAATTATCAAATGGTTATTCTGTATCAGCCAAACTCTCGCTTTAAAAATATAATTGATGAAATTAATAAGAGAAATTTGAATTCTCTTATTGTGACAGGAACTAAGACAGATTGGAATTTTCTAAATCGGATTCAAAATCAGTTTAATAAAGAGAACGTTAGGCAAACAGAAGATGTTCAAGCTGCACTGAATACCGGATATACCAATTTTGCAATAGACGATATCGGGTTTTATGAGTACCCCCCTCTTGAAGATTTCTTAGGAGATATAAATATTTCAAGCTCGGTAGATGTCATTTTAAATCAGAGAATAAGAAATATAGAGACAGGTAACCCGCTATTATTTACCCTAGAAAATGAAGGAAAAAGACAAGCAGTACTTTTAGGAGAAAACATTTGGAAATGGCGAGCACAGAATTACTTAGATACAAAAGAATTTAAAGATTTTGATGAATTTATAGGAAAAATTGTTTTTTACCTCGCAACTAATAAACAAAGGAATAGGTTGGATGTTAACTTTGAACCCTTCTATAATGGGAGTACAGAAATAAAGATAACTGCTCAGTATTTTAATAAAAACTATGAATTTGATACTAATGCCAGTGTCTCCATTCGATTAGAGAATAAAACAGTAAATTCTTTCCGTACGGTGCCTTTGTTACTTAAAAATAATCATTATGAAGTAGATTTAAGCGGAATAGAACCGGGAGAATATGATTTTGTTGTAAGCGTAGCTAACGAACAATTATCCCGATCAGGAAGTTTTAAAATTCTTGATTTTGATATTGAAAAACAATTTTTAAACGCAGATATAGATAAGCTTAATAAACTGGCTGAAAACTCAGGAGGACAACTTTTTTTTCCAGATCAGTTTTCTGATATTGAAAATTCATTATTGAGCAACGAAGCTTACAAACCAATACAAAAGAGTAAGGAAAATAGCGTGCCTTTAATAGATTGGAAATATTTACTGGCTCTTATCGTAATTGCTTTATCTGTAGAATGGTTTCTAAGAAAATATAACGGATTAATATAATTAAATAACTAAAAAAATGGATAAATTACCTAGAATTGGACTACCTATAGTAATTATAATAATTATAGGTTTGATAGTTGTTTTTAAATCAACTGTAACTATAGACGCAGGATACGCAGGAGTTTTATACCATACATTAGGTGATGGTGTAGATTCAGATGAACCGGCATTAGGGCAAGGCTTAAATTTTATTGCTCCCTGGAATAAAGTAATTGTTTATGAAATCAGACAGCAACAGATTCCTGAAACGATGTCTGTACTTTCTTCAAATGGTTTGGATATAAAATTAGATGCCTCTGTTTTGTATCAGCCAGACGTTGCAAACTTAGGAAAATTACACAATGAAAAGAGTAAAGACTATTTGAATAGGGTGTTACAACCTGCAATAAGAAGTGCAGCGCGTAGTGTTGTTGGACGTTATACACCAGAACAGTTGTATAGTAGTAAACGTGATGCTATTCAGAATGAGATCTTCGAAGAGACAAAAAAAATTGTAGAAGGTCAGTATATTCAATTAAATAGTATCCTGATAAGAGATGTTACTTTACCAAATACAATAAAAGAAGCGATTGAACGAAAACTGAAACAAGAACAGGAATCTTTGGAGTATGAATTTAGGTTGGTAACTGCTCAAAAAGAAGCAGAAAAGGTTCGTATTGAAGCACAAGGAAAAGCAGATGCGAATAGAATTTTAAGTGCTTCATTGACTGATAAAATTCTTCAAGATAAAGGAATTGAAGCTACTCTTAAACTTTCTGAATCTCCTAATAGTAAAGTGGTTGTTATTGGAAGTGGAGATGAAGGTTTACCAATTATATTAGGAAATAACTAATTAAGAATTTAAATTGTTTTATAAACTCGTTGAAGTTAGGTTGATGCTTAGCTTTAACGGGTTTTGTTTATAGCTCTATTCCGGGTAATTTACTTTCTGTAAATCTGCTGCTTGTTTTTTCCAGTTATCTCTCTTGATACGTCCCGGGAAAAATTCAATTAATTTGGTAACCGAATCAATATCTTCGTTAGAAAATCGGCTTATTTGTTTATAAGTGTAAATACCAATTTCGTTGAGCTTTTTTTCAATAAAAGGACCAATTCCGCTTATTTTTTTTAAATCGTCTTTTTGTGATTCGTCTGCTACCCCGATACTGCCAAAGTTTAGATAAGGTTTTGTTTCTTTTTTTACAGATTTTATTCCTTTAAAAAGAGGAGGATCTACAACTTCTCCCATTCGCTCACGGGTTTTTATTGCTTTGATTCCCTCTCCTGTATCAATAGGAGCATTAAACATATTAACTCTTTCTTCTAAATCAAGAACCTGTTTTTTGTATTTTTTTTTGTAATAAGTTCTTGCAAAAAAATATCCGATAAGAAAACTAATTAAACAAATTAAAAAGGCAATAAAGTACTCAGTAGAAGAGATTGGTCTTAATTCTGAAATCATAATTTAACGTATAATTTTTTAATTAGAGTTAACGATTAAAAGCCTTATAATAAGTTGTTTATAATATATGTTAAATAAGAGATGATTTATATGTTATAATTAATTAGTATGAATAAAAGTATAAAATCTATTTGTATATGCAAATTATAGAAGGCTAAATAATGCGATATTAATTTGTTACTAAATTGGCATTTTAGCCTATAAATGTTAAAAAACATGAATTTTATTGGATGGATTATTTAAATTACTTTAAATTTGCACTTTGAAAAATTAGAATGAAATACAATGTATCACATCATCACCATTTTTACAATTTCGCTCAGGCGAGGTGAGGATAGTATGTGATATAGAAACATATATTATAAACCCGTTTGAGTAGCTTCAAGCGGGTTTTTTATTTGCTTTTGGAGCTATTCTAACAAAAAGAAAAAAAATGAATAAAATTAAAATTGCTGTTCAAAAGTCAGGAAGGTTAAATGAAGATTCTTTAAGACTTTTAAAAGATTGTGGAATCTCTATAGATAATGGAAAAGATCAATTAAAAGCTTGTGCAAGAAATTTCCCGTTAGAAGTTTTGTACTTGAGAAATGGAGACATCCCTCAATACTTAAAAGATGGTGTAGTAGATATTGCTATCATAGGGGAGAATCTTTTAATAGAGAAAGGAAATGATATTAAATCTATAGAGAAATTAGGGTTTTCTAAATGTAGAGTTTCATTAGCAGTTCCTAAATCTTTTGAATTTAATGCTATAAAAGATCTAGAGGGTAAAAAGATAGCTACTTCATATCCGAATACTGTAAAAGAATACCTAAATAAAGAAGGAATAAATGCCGACTTGCATATCATAAACGGTTCGGTAGAGATTGCTCCTAATATTGGATTAGCAGATGCCATAGTAGATATTGTTTCCAGTGGAAGTACCTTGTTTAAAAATAATTTAAAAGAGGTAAGTACCTTACTGAAAAGTGAAGCGGTACTAGCGGTATCACCTAAGATATCCGAAGAAAATCAGGAAATCCTGAATAAAATACAATTCAGAATCCAATCGGTTTTAAGAGCGAGAAAATCGAAATATATTTTGCTAAATGCTCCAAATGATAAAATAGAGGCGATAAGTAAGATTTTACCGGTATTAAAAAGCCCGACTGTACTTCCGTTGGCCGAAGAAGGCTGGAGTTCTATACACTCTGTAATTGATGAAATTGCTTTTTGGGATGTTATAGATGAATTAAAAGCCAATGGAGCCGAGGGTATTTTAGTATGTCCAATCGAAAAAATGGTATTGTAATGTATTCGATTGCGTTTGTCAAAAATGAGAATATAAAATCCGTTATTCCTTTCCTGGAACAATTGAACCCTAATATTTCTGCACAAACATTAAGTGAGCGTTTAGAAGAAATGCTTGAAAACGGATATAAATGTGTTGGTGTTTATGATGGAGAGAAACTAATTGGTGTTTCCGGAATATGGATTTTAGTTAAATACTATATTGGGAAACATATTGAATTGGATAATGTTTGTTTATTACCGGAATACAGAAATAAAGGAATTGGAAAGTTATTGACAGACTGGACCATAGAATATGCACAATCTATTGGATGCAATGCAGCAGAATTGAATTGTTATTTGAATAGCAAAGCAAGTCAGAGATTCTGGAAAAACCAGGATTTTGAGATCGTAGGGTACCACTTTCAAAAGAAATTTTAATAATGAATAAGATATTTAATCCTGATATTAAAGAATGGTCGGCTATCTTAAAACGACCCACTCAAACAGTAGAAGATATTGAGTCTACCGTTTTGAAAATATTTAATGAAGTTCAGTTAACAGGAGATAAAGCAATTAATGAATATACAAATACTTTTGACGGAGTATCTTTAGATGACATAAATGTAAGCCAGATAGAAATAGAAAAAGCCTCATCATTATTAGATGATGACTTAAAAAAAGCTATTCAACTGGCAAAATCCAATATAGAGAGATTCCATGCAGCTCAAAAGACACAAAAAGTAGCAATAGAAACTGTAAATGGAGTAGAATGCTGGCAGGAAAAACGCCCTATTCAAAAAGTTGGATTGTATATCCCCGGAGGAACAGCACCTTTGTTTTCTACTATCTTAATGCTGGCTGTCCCTGCTTTTTTAGCAGGATGTAAAGAAGTAGTGTTATGTACTCCTCCTGATAAAGAAGGAAATATAAATCCGGCAATATTATATACTGCAACATTATGCGGAGTTACTAAAATCCTTAAAGTAGGCGGAATTCAAGCTATTGCTGGAATGACTTTTGGTACAGAGAGTATTCCGAAGGCGTATAAGATATTCGGACCCGGAAATCAGTATGTTACTGTAGCCAAACAATTGGCTACTAAATTTGGAGTGGCTATTGATATGCCTGCCGGGCCTAGTGAGTTATTGGTAGTTGCAGATGACACAGCCAATGCGTCGTTTGTGGCTTCAGATTTGCTTTCACAGGCAGAACACGGTAAAGATAGTCAGGTCATCCTGGTAAGTACTTCAAAAGATATTATTAATGAAGTAGAAACAGAAATTGAAAAGCAATTAAAAGAGCTTCCTCGTGAAGAGATAGCTACTGCTGCTATTGAGAACTCTAAACTGATCTATGTAGAGAATAACGAAATTGCACTTGAATTAATTAACGAGTACGGACCGGAACATTTTATTGTTTGTACCAACGATAATGACTTCTATATAGATAATATACAAAACGCAGGTTCTGTTTTTGTTGGAAATTATACGCCGGAGAGTGCTGGAGATTATGCTTCGGGAACCAATCATACATTGCCTACCAATGGATATGCTAAGCAATATAGCGGAGTTAACCTAGATAGTTTTATGAAATCGATGACTTTTCAGCGTATTTCCAAGGAAGGAATCCAGAACATAGGTGAAGCTATAGAACTAATGGCAGAAGCAGAAGGCTTACAGGCACATAAAAATGCAGTGAGTTTAAGGTTAAATGCTTTAAAAGAAGAATAATGGCAAAATCTTTTGATATAGAATCTTTTGTTAGACCGAATATTTTGAAGTTAAAACCGTATTCATCGGCAAGAGATGAATATAAGGATATCGATCAGGATATGACGTTCCTAGATGCTAATGAGAATCCGTTTGAAAATGGAGTAAATCGTTATCCGGATCCGCAACAGAGAGATTTAAAACAACAACTGGCAAAAATTAAAAGGGTAACAGCTTCGCAAATTTTGTTAGGAAATGGAAGTGATGAAGTGTTAGATCTTATTTTTAGGGCTTTTTGTGAACCTTCAAGTGATAACGTGATTACTTTACCACCAACCTATGGAATGTATGGGGTATTGGCCGATACTAATAACATTTCTAACAAAGAAGTGTATTTAACACCAGATTTTGAACCTGATGTAGAAAGAATTCTTAAATCGGTAGATGCTCACACCAAAATAATATTCCTTTGTTCTCCTAACAATCCTACAGGAAATTCATTTTCGTCAGCATCAATTCAGCAAATTCTTGAATCGTTTAATGGATTGGTAGTTGTAGACGAAGCTTATATCGATTTTTCAGAAAAAGAAAGCTGGTTGTCAAAGTTAAAAGAGTTTCCAAACCTGATTGTAACTCAAACTTTATCTAAAGCTTATGGAGTAGCGGGAATTCGTGTAGGAGTGTGTTATGCATCAGAAGAGATCATAAGTATCCTCAATAAAATAAAGCCACCTTATAATGTGAATAAACTGTCGCAAGAGAAAGCATTAGAACGTGTTTTGGACCAGGAAAGGGTTAAAGAAGAGGTGAAAGCTATTTTGGATGAAAAAGAAAAAATGATTTCTAAATTAGAAAATATTTTTTTCATTAAAACAATATACCCTTCAGATGGAAATTTCGTATTAGTTAGAGTAGATGATGCCGATAAGCGTTATCAACAATTAATATCAAGCGGAGTGGTTATACGAAATAGGAGTTCACAGCCTTTATGTGAAAACACATTGCGCCTGACTATTGGTACAGCGCAAGAGAATGAAATATTGATAAAAGCACTTAAAAATATAGAATAAATAACACCATGAAGAGAGTTTTATTTATAGATAGAGACGGAACCATGATCAAAGAGCCATCAGATGAACAAATTGATGCTTTTGATAAATTGGTTTTTTATCCAAAAGCAATTTCTTATTTAAGTAAAATTGCTACTGAGTTAGATTATGAATTGGTGATGATCACAAATCAGGATGGACTTGGAACAGATGTTTTTCCTGAAGAAACTTTTTGGCCTGTACATAATCTGATTATGGAAACTTTCAAAAATGAAGGTGTTGTCTTTGCAGAAGAGTTTATAGATAGAACCTTCGAAGAAGAAAAAGCTTCTACGCGTAAACCAAGAACAGGGTTATTAACAAAGTTTTTTTCAGAGGATTACGATTTGAAAAATTCTTTTGTAATTGGAGATCGGTTAACAGATGTAGAATTAGCCAAAAACCTGGGAGCTAAAGGCATTTACATTAATGATAAAGACTTGAATAGTAATGATGATGTCATCAAGAAAAAAGAGCTAAATAATTTTATAGCTTTAGAGTCTAACGATTGGAAGCGTATTTACGAGTTTTTAAAACTTGAAGACAGGACAGCAAGTATTCAACGAAAAACCAATGAAACAGCTATTGAGATCGATTTAAATCTTGATGGTACCGGTAAAAGTGATATTAAAACCGGGATAGCATTTTTTGACCATATGCTGGATCAACTGGCACGTCATGGTCAAATGGATTTAAAAATTAAAGTAGATGGAGATTTAGAAGTAGATGAACACCATACTATTGAAGATACTGCTATTGCCTTGGGAGAGACTTTCCATAAGGCTTTGGGAAATAAATTAGGAGTTGAACGATATGGTTTTTGTTTACCTATGGACGATTGCCTCGCACAGGTAGCCATAGATTTTGGAGGAAGAAACTGGTTGGTATGGGAAGCCGATTTCAAAAGAGAAATGATTGGGCAAATGCCAACGGAAATGTTTTATCACTTTTTTAAATCGTTTACAGATGGTGCAAAAGCTAACCTGAATGTAAAAGCAGAAGGAACTAATGAACATCATAAGATAGAAGCAATTTTTAAAGCATTTGCAAAAGCAATTAAAGTAGCAGTGAAGAGAGATACAGAGAAAATGATTTTACCTTCGACTAAGGGAATGCTATAAGAAGTAAGAAGTAGGGTGTTTTAGAAATTGATCGAGTATATGATATGTCATTCCTGCGAAGGCAGGAATCCAATGAGATTACAAAAGATAAGAAAAAATAGATTCCTGCCTTCGCAGGAATGACAATTGAGAAGGTTGTTATGAATATAGTAATAATAGATTACGGAGCAGGAAACATACAGAGCATTAAGTTTGCTATTCAGCGACTTGGTTATGAAGCTGTATTGAGTAATGACCCTGAAGAGATAAAAGCAGCAGATAAAGTAATTTTTCCTGGAGTGGGGGAAGCAAGTAGCGCAATGGATAAATTACGGGCAACCGGATTAGATACTTTAATTCCGGAGTTAAAACAACCGGTACTGGGTATTTGCCTCGGAATGCAGTTGATGTGTAATTCGTCTGAAGAAGGAAATACAAAAGGTTTGGGAATTTATAATGTTGATGTGGTTAAATTTGAAGATAACCTTAAGGTGCCTCAGATAGGATGGAATCAGATAAATAATTTGAACTCTCCATTATTTAAAGATGTAAATGAAGATGAGTTTATGTATTTGGTACATAGTTTTTATGCGCCTTTGAGTGATGAGACTATAGCATGCACAAACTATGATGTGGAGTATTCTTCGGCTTTTCAGAAAGATAACTTCTATGGAGTTCAATTCCACCCGGAAAAGAGTAGCATTGCAGGGTCTCAGATTTTAAAAAACTTTTTAGAATTATAATTTATGGAAAAGCTAGATATTCATGAACTTACCAAAGGTATCACAGAAGAATGGAAGAATTTCCCTGTGAGTGAAATTAATGATCATGTGGTTAGGATAAGTGTGCTTGAAAAGGATTTCTATTGGCATAAACATACAAAGAGTGATGAATTCTTTTATGTGGTAAGCGGACAACTATTTGTTGATTTTGAAGAAAAAACAGAAGAACTAACCAGTGGTCAAATGATAAAAGTACCCAAAAATGTGATGCATAGAACCCGTTCCAATGTACGTACTACCATTTTGTGTTTTGAAACTACAGATAATGATGTAGCGGGAGATGATTAGAGAATAAAGAATATAGAAGTAAGAATTAAGAATTGGGTAATTTAACGTTGGAAATGATATAATACTGGAATATCAGAAGTTATTAGTTTTAAACCGTAAACCGTAAACCGTAAACCGTAAACCACAAACTGTAAACTAAAAAAATGAGAATAATACCCGCTATCGATATTATAGATGGTAAATGTGTTCGCCTATCAAAAGGAGATTATAATACCAAGAAAGTGTATAATGAAAATCCTTTGGAAGTAGCTAAAGAGTTTGAAGATCATGGAATACAATATTTGCATTTAGTTGACCTTGACGGAGCTAAAAGCAAGCACATCGTAAATTATAAGATATTGGATACAATCGCTTCAAAAACCAACCTGAAAATTGATTTTGGAGGCGGATTGAAATCAGATGAGGATTTAAAAATTGCTTTTGAGAGTGGAGCGCAACAAGTAACAGGAGGGAGTATTGCGGTTAAATCGCCCGGCACTTTTAGAAAATGGCTTAAAGATTACGGAAGCGACAAAATAATCCTGGGAGCAGATGCCAATGATGAAAAGATAGCGATTAGTGGGTGGCAGGAAGCCTCTGAAAAAGAACTGATCCCGTTTGTAAATGAATATAAGAGCGAAGGAGTATCATATGTTATCTGTACAGACATCAGTAAAGACGGTATGTTAGAAGGCCCTTCTTTTGAATTGTATAAGAAAATGCTTGATAAGGTTCAGGATATTAAGTTGATAGCCTCAGGAGGAATATCAACCTTTGATGAGTTGCCTAAATTGGCCGAAATAGGTTGTGAAGGAACAATTATAGGGAAAGCTATTTATGAAGGAAGAATTCAATTAAAACAATTAGAAAACTATATTTTAAATCAATAATTATTTTAATTATTGAATAAAGAAGATTTTTAGATGGTAAATTTTAAATTGTGAACCACCCACTAAAAACTAAAAACTGAAAAAATGCTTACAAAGAGAATTATACCATGTCTGGATATTAAAAACGGACGTACAGTTAAAGGGGTAAACTTTGTTGACTTACGTGATGCTGGTGATCCGGTAGAGCTGGCAGAAATCTATGCAGCTAACGGAGCAGATGAATTGGTGTTTTTAGATATATCTGCAACCGAAGAGCGCAGAAAAACTCTTGCAGATCTTGTTTTACGTGTAGCAGAAAAGGTAAATATTCCTTTTACAGTAGGAGGCGGAATCTCTTCTGTAGAAGATGTTGATATTCTGTTAAAATGTGGGGCCGATAAAGTATCGATTAACTCTTCTGCTGTCAGGAATCCGGATTTGATCAACGAATTGGTAGCTAAATTTGGTTCACAATGTATAGTCGTAGCTATTGATGCCAAAGAAATCGATGGAGAATGGATAGTACATTTAGTTGGAGGGAAAGTACCAACAGAGTTAAATTTGTTTTCCTGGGCCAAAGAAGTAGAAGAAAGAGGAGCAGGGGAGATATTGTTTACGTCAATGGACAATGATGGAACAAAAGATGGTTTTGCCAATCAGGCTTTGGCTAAATTATCTGAGTTGGTTAATATCCCGGTGATTGCATCAGGGGGAGCAGGAAATACAGCACATTTTGTTGATACCTTCAAAGAAGGAAAAGCAGATGCGGCATTAGCTGCGAGTATTTTCCATTTTAAAGAAATAGAAATTAAAGATTTAAAAGAAGAATTAAAATCTAACGGTATTCCGATTAGACTTTAACCTATGTCATTCCTGTGAAGGCAAGAATGACAACATAAAATTAAGATATGAAAATAGATTTTGAAAAGAATAATGACGGATTGGTACCAGCTGTTATTCAGGATGTTGAAACCAAAAACGTATTGATGTTAGGTTATATGAATGAAGAAGCCTATCAAAAAACATTAGATACGCAAAAGGTTACTTTTTACAGTAGGAGCAAAGAAAGATTATGGACGAAAGGAGAGGAGAGTGGAAATTTTTTAGAATTGATAGATATAAAAGTAGATTGTGATCATGATACTTTATTAGTAACTGTTAATCCTGTTGGCCCTACATGTCATACAGGAACAAGTACTTGCTGGGGAGAAAGCAATGATCAGGAATTTGGTTTTCTATCGCAATTAGAAACTATTATCACCAATAGAAAAGAAAATGCAGAAAACCAGGATAGTTATGTGGCATCTCTCTTTAGAAAAGGAATTAATAAAATAGCACAAAAAGTAGGAGAGGAGGCTGTAGAAACTGTAATTGAAGCAAAAGATAACAATGACGAACTCTTTCTTAATGAAAGTGCCGACTTATTATTTCATTATTTAATATTATTACAGGCTAAAGGATTTAAACTTAACGATATAAATAATGTATTAAAAAACAGGCATTAGTACCTATTTAGCTTTAGCAAGATTAGTACTGATCCATTTACCATTTTTAGATTCTCCTAAAACGGTAACATCTTTAGAACGCTCATAATCTTTGGCAGTTCTCAACATTTGTGATTCAGTATCTCTTCTTAGCACTACTCCTCCGGATTTTGATCCTTTGTTGCGGATTTCTATGTAAAAACCATCCTTAAATTGAATGGGCCTTGTTGGTGGTCTTCCCATTATACTATTTGGTATATTTTGTTATTTATGTTACAATAGTAGTTATTTTTTAACACTTCTTTTCCTAATAAACTGTTAAAGCTTATTTTTCATTAATCTAAATAAGAATTTTAAGGAGAGATACGCAGAATTTAAGTGTTTGTATTTGCTTTATAATGTGGTTGTTATGAGTTTTTGCCAACATCTGAAGAGTTAAACCTTTATTTTTTGATATTATTTTTGATATTGAATTTATCATTGTCTAATTTTTTATGATTTTTGCTAATCTATAAAAAAATAAAGTTGAAAGAGCAGCGCTATTATTATCTAATAACAGTACAATTTCTTGGATTCCGCTATCATGGCTGGCAAAAACAGCCTAGTGTAAAAACGGTAGAGGAAATGATATATAAAACGATAACATTTGTTATTGGTAAAGGTACCCGATTTAAAATATTAGGAGCTAGTAGAACAGATGCTAAAGTATCTGCTCAAGAAGCTGCCTTTGAGTTGTTTTTATACGAGCCTATGGAAGATACAGATGCTTTTATAACATCGTTTAATAGAAATACTCCTTCAGATATCAGAGCTGTAAACATCACCGAAGTAGATCAGCAATTCAATATTATTCAGGCACCTAAAACTAAAGAATACGTTTACCTGTTTTCTCATGGAGAAAAAAATCATCCTTATGCAGCACCTTTTATGGCTAATATCATAGATCATTTGGATATAGAACTTATGAAAGAAGGTGCTAAGCTGTTTGAAGGAAGACATTATTTTAAATCGTACTGTGGCAGGGCAAATGAGAATAAAAATTTTGAGCGGGAGATTATTAAGTGTGAGTTGGTAGAAAATAAAATTTTGGAAGCTAATTTTTTCCCGGAAAGCAGTTATGCACTTCATGTTCAGGGTAGCGGATTTATGCGTTACCAGGTACGGCTTATCATGGGAGTGCTTATTTTGTTGGGAAAAGGAGAAGTTGATTTAAAGTTTATAAAAGAGAGTCTAAAAGAAGAAAATGACTATCTGATAGAATATGTAGCTCCGGCATCAGGTTTACATCTGAACACATTAAAATTTGATTAGAACACTCTTGTTTATAAGCCAACATTATAACATATCTTTGTTAGTTATAATAGAGTAAAACGTCTTAAACATCTGAAAAATATAAATAAACAAACCTCATTCTAAAGGTAAAATTATGCAAGACAATAGAATACTGACTTATATTGAAAATGTAATAGAGAATATGCCATTGGATTGGTTGAACCTAACAACTCATCGGTTGGATATTTATGAAGAAGAATTGGCAAAAGTTCAATTCCTGGAGCAATTTGAAGCCTTGTTTAATGTTGATAATTTTAAAACTGAAGCATTAAGTGAATTGCCTACTGCTTACGATTATATCAGATTAGGTCATCCATTATCTTGTGTATTAGAATGGGGAATTGCCAATTTGAATGATACAAAACCGCAAAATGTAATTAGTTTTTCATCTAAGACAACTCCTATACTGGCTATTCTAAGAAAGAATCTACTCGAGAATAAAAAAACTCAAATCGTTTACACAGGAGAATTACCAGAATTTTTCGATGCTGATATCATAAAGAATGTTTACGGTTATACATTTGAATTAGTACAGGTTGAACATGTTAAAGGGATTCCGGAGTTTGATGGGAGTACTATTTTTATTTCGCAGCGAGATGATTTTGGGAATTTTAACCTAACCTCAAATATCGACTTTTTTGTCAGTACTCACCCAGACTTCGGAAGTGTCGTTTTAGTAAGTGGAGAAGAAAACGAGAGTTACGTTTCAGAAATTCAACATGTAAGAAGAAGAGAGACAATTGCAATGACACCGGCTAATTGTCTGGCGGTTTTAAATGCTTTAGTTGGAAAATCTACCTCAGATAATAAGAAAAGTAATGTAGAGGAGGATAAAAAACAAGTCTTAGCATCAATTAAAGAGATTACGAATGTAAATACCAAAGCGGTAGTAGGTTCAAGCGGACTGTCTATTCAATACGCGATTATGATGGGATTGGTATACGATGCGCTGGAAAATCATAAAGGAAAAAAAATCAGGTTTATTGTTCCTCCAAACTGTTATGGAGGTACAAATGATCAGGCAAGAAGAGTAGCTGCTTGCAGTGATGATATTGAGGTGGTGGATTTACCAGTAGATGGCGGACAAGATATGGTACAAAGTATCGATGCTGTTTTAGATAAAATTGCTCAAGAAGATGCTGTCCCATATATTATTGCAGAAATTCCAACGAACCCAAGGGTTGAAGTTCCGGATCTTATAAAACTAAAAGATACATTAAGTAAAGAACGTAAGACGAGTAGTGGAGTGATTGCTATTGATCCGGTTTTTATTTTAGATCAAACGTTTTGCCCTAATGTTCACTTTTTAGGCGATAATGATATACTGTCTGCAGTAAGAACCATTTCTTATGTTAGCGGATCGAAGTTTCCAAGTGGCGGAAAATGTACGGCGGGCTATTGCACAGCAAATAAGAAAGCTGAAGCTTTGATGGATAAAATAGCATTACATTTAAATCTATGTGATAACGAAGCTACACATCTTCAATATGAAATATTGGCAAAACAACTACCTTCAATGAATCAGAGAATTCACGATGCTTATAAAAACACTCGTGAGTTTGTAAATTTCATTCATGATGCCTTACCTGATGCTAAAATTAATTTTGTTTCAGAAGAATTAGCAGAACAAGGGTTTACTCCATCGGTTTTTTCATTAGATCTGCCTACAAAAGGAAATACAGAAGAAGAAAAAGAAACGTACAAAAGAGCGTTAAACCTGAAGCTGATTAACTTAATGATTAATGAAATCCCGAATGAAAGCAAGTACTGTGTGAGCTACGGACAGTTAAAAGGGTGTTATTGGACTATTCCGGCGACTTCTACTCAGGGAACTACTAAAGAAGGAGATAAAGATTATATCGCGCGTGTAGCACTTTCTCCTGTTTTAGATTTAGAATTGCATAAGAAAGTCTTTTCAGATTTTGTTGCACAAATCTAGTTGGTAAGTGAAATACAAAACCCTTATTCTGGATTTTGACGGTACATTGGCAGATACCAAAAAGAGTATTTTGCAGGCGATGAGATTTGTAGCTGATAATCTGGGGGTCGAAGAATTTGATGAGAATTTGATAAAGAGTTTAATCGGATTACCTCTGAAAACTACTTTTGAAAAGGTATTTTCATTTAATGATGAACAGATTCGTCACGCAACTTTAATATATCGTAAATACTATAATCAAACTATTATAGACACCATTTCTTTGTTTGATGATGTTAAGGATAGATTGTTTGATTTTCATCAACAAGGAATAAAATTAGCTGTGGCATCAAGTAAGGGAAAAGAAGCTTTGATCAGGATTCTTAAGAAACAAGATGTGTATGATCTTTTTTCGTTTGTAGGAGGTGAAGAAGACGTTAAGCGTAAAAAACCTTCTCCGGATATTGTTAACCTGATCATAGATAAGTTTAACCTTCAACGAGATGAATGCCTGGTAGTTGGGGATACGGTTTTTGATATCGAAATGGGACAAAGAGCTCATGTAGCTACTTGTGGCGTTACTTACGGAAATAATTCAAGAGAAGACTTAGAGAAACAAAATCCGAACTATATTATTGATAGTTTTAAGGCGCTTACAGAGATCATATAAGTTGTTATATGGTTTTGTACAATGTTGTTATGATAACTCCCTTGTGATCGTCTACAACCACAGAAGATAATTGTTGTTGCTCTTTTACTTTTAGATTAAATGGAGGGGCTAATATATCTAAACCACTATGTTTTTTTAATCTGATTCCCTGTCCGGAAATAATATCTTTGTTAGGGGTAAAATTTCCTTCGGGTAAATGCTCTGTCAGAATGATATATTTAAAATCAGCTAACTTAGGTATTATACGTTGTATTTCGGCATTTGATAAATGTTGTAATACTTGTCTCAAGATCGCACAATCTCCTTGAGGTAAACTATCTGTCGCAATATCGAAGCAGTGAAATTCTAAGTTTTCTGCTGCAAACTTTTCTTTATTGTGTGCTATAAGGTCTGTGACTATATCTACGGCAATATATCTTTTAGAATGCTTTACTAGTTCTTTACCTATATTAAAATCCCCACAACCTAAATCACATACCGTGAGAGGAGTTTCAAATGAAGTTAAAAATGAAGTTACAGCTTTTATATACGGATTTATGATTTCCGGATGATGAGATCCTATACCTGAATAAAATTCAGAATCATCATTACCCCAAAGCTTCATCTCATAAATCTGCTCCATGGCATCTTTAGTAAGCCAGGGCTTTTTATGCTTCATTATGTCATGGTTTTTTTCGCTCATAAATATATTATCAGTCTTGAATTATTGATAAATATTGGGTGAAAATATTAAAATGTATTAAAAGTTGTTAGATTTTCAATTGTGTAAAACTTTATAAATTGATTAAATGTTTTATTCGATAGGATTTAATTTATAAGACCGAATAAAACCTATTGCAACAATGATCTACGTATTATTTCAAATAAAATTGTATTTTAGAAAACCTGATCCCTACTTATGTATTTTCTATATATAGATGTTTAAAACAACAGCACCTTAAAACAATATGAATTCAATAATTAAAAACATTCTGGCAGTTATTTTAGGATGGGTAGGGGGTAGTCTCATCAATATAGGCCTGGTAAGAATTGGTCACGAATTAATTCCGATAGAGGGAGTTGATCCTAACGATATTAGCGCATTAGCAGAAGTTATGCCTACGTTAGGAGCACAATATTTTATTTTTCCTTTTCTGGCTCATGCTCTTGGTACTCTTTTCGGAGCAATTATTGCCGGTTTTATAGCAGCCAATCATAAAATGAAGTTTTCATTGGCTATTGGAGGCTTATTTCTTTTAGGAGGCATTCTTGTTAATTACATGCTACCTGGTCCCATTTGGTTTACAGCAGCAGATATTATTCTGGCTTATATTCCTATGGCGTGGATTGGTGGTAAAATTGCCTTGAAATTTTCAGGTCAAAAGACCTAATTTGTTTGCGGAAAGCTTCATATAAAGACACTAATTGTTTGTCAAAATCATTATTTTTAATTTCTTAATCTGTTTATAACCAAATGATAAAAAATCTTAAAAGAAGCACATTAGTTGAATACCTTTTTCAGTTAGTGATTTTAATCCTGGGAGTTTTTTTGGGTATTCTGGCTACAGAATGGAGTACAGAAAAAAATCAGAAAAAATTTGAAAGAGATATTATGACGGGAATGCGCAATGAACTTCAGGTTAATCTGGATTACCTGGAAAGTGTGCAGCCCCGGAGACTTGCTTTTCAAAAATCTTTAGATAGCCTTTCTGCTGCATTAAGTCAAAATGATGAGGTAAAGAAAGAAGTTTTTTATGATCAGCCTTTTAGTAAGCGTATCCCCAATTGGCCCGGATTTGGTAAGAATGTTATGGATAAATCCATGTTTGAAGTAGCTAAATCAGGAAATATCCTTCCAAATTTAAAAGTAGAATTACTTCAGCAACTCTCTAAAACCTACAGCTTTCAGAACAGTATTGAAGATTATGGAGGTACACTGAGAGCAGAATATTTTGATATCGATTCCAATACAAAGTATTTTGAAGTGATTAATATGATGTGGATTTTTATGCAGGAATATTTCGGATCTCATTATCTTTTAATGGAAGATTATAAAAAATCGATTGCCTTAATCGATAAGTATTATCCGCCCAATTAATTTATCTTTTGGTGTAACGCTAATAAAAACCCTGTATCTTTAAAGTATAACTACATTATTAACTATGATCAGTTTTTCAAGCCAAAATAAAGTGTCGGAAGATATCATTCAAAAAGGAGATATCCGTAACTTTTATGGTAAGAAAACAGGTGGTAAAGTCAATTACTCAAGTTTAACTCATTATTATTCTAAAAATATTGCAGATTCATATTCCATTAAATATGTTTTAAAAGGCAATGAAGAATATATTATTGATGGTAAGAAACATAAAGTAAGAAAGAAGCAATTTCTTCTGGTAAAACCCGGTCAGGAAGTCGAAACTTTTATTGAAGATAAGGGAGTAGTAGAAGGGATGTGTATTTATTTTCCATCTGATTTACTAGAAAAAGAAGCGCTAAAGTATAATTTAGATTTGTATTTGCTTCCGGAGTTTCCTCTATTGCCTGCATATTCTTTGTTAAATGATTCCCTGGAAAAAACAATTGTTGATCCTGATATGTTTTTAGAGCGTTTTGTTGAAGGCTTAGCACAGTTTATGGCAAAAAATAATTGTAGTCTAAAAGCCATTAATGCAGAAAAAACAACAACTAAGCTTGATTTATGGGAGAAAATTGAAAAAGCAAGGTATTATATGATAGAAAACCTTGATAAAAACTTGTTGTTAGACAATATTGCATCCCAAGCTTGTATGTCTGCCTATCATTTCCAAAGAACCTTTAAAGCTTTTAATGCTATTTCTCCTTCGGCATATTTCCTAAGACAAAAAATGAAAAAAGCAAAGTCTCTGCAGAGTGAAGAAAAGTTTAAATTAAAGGATATTGCTCATCAATGTGGATTTGATGATGTTAAATATTTTAGAAAATGCCTTAAGAAATATAATAATTAGCAAGATTTTCTCCTCTCTCCTGATTTCACTCATTTAATTTTAGTACAATATTTATACTGAAAATACAAGATGAAAAAATAATACCAATTGGTATTTGTTGGTTAAAATTTTTTAGTGATTGATTGTCAAATACTTATTCTGTTTTTTTAGCATAAATATTAAGTTTTTAAGATAATTAAAAAAGAAAATGATGAAGTTAATTGTTAAAGTGGTGTTTTTACTGTTATTAAATATCCCGATGTTGATCCTTGGGCAAGGAAATGAGCATAAACTAATAAAAGAAGTATACGATGTAACTTATTACGAAGGAGAAGATGCCGATAAGGAGAAACATAAACTTAATCTTTTTATCCCGAATCATGTTGAGAATCCTCCAATGATGTTGTGGATTCATGGAGGCGCCTGGGCTTTTGGAGATCGAAAAGGAGAAACAGAATTAGCAAGGAAGTTTGCTAAAGAAGGAATTGCAGTTGCTGCGATTAGTTATCGTTTGAGTCCGGGTACCTGGGTAGATCCTGAACATACTTCTGGAATTGAGCATCCTGAGCATATCCGTGATGTAGCCAGGGCTTTTGCATGGGTTTATCAGCAAGCCGATGAATATAAATACGATAAACACTCTATTTTTGTTAGTGGATACTCTGCTGGCGGACATCTATCGGCGCTTTTGGCATTAGACCCTGACTATTTAACTGAAGTAGGTCAATCTGTAAGGGATGTTAAAGGAGCTATTCCCATAGCCGGAGCTTATGATATCGCGGCTTATTATAAAACACACCTGGAGTTTAATGGAAAAGACCTGGCAGATGGTCATGTAAAAGGAGCTTTTGGGAAAACTATAGCACAATTAGAAAAAGCTTCTCCGACACTATATGTTGAAAATCAATGGGTGCCTATGCTTGTAATATCAGAAACTCAGTCATACGACTATACGCGATTACTTGAAACAGCCTGCGAAAGTAAAGGAAACGATGTAATGGAGTTTTTTCATGTAAAAGACATGAATCATAAAGAATTGTATGAAAACTTGTCTAAATCGCTTAAAAGTGATTATAGAGATATTATTGTTAATTACATTAAGAGGGAACGAGCAGATTATCAATACGTGCAAACAAGAGATGTTAAACTGGCCTATAAAGTTTTTGGAACAGGTACTCCGTTATTTTTGCTTAATGGCGGCCCCGGATTTCCTAGTCATCATTTTGCCGATTTAGCCAAAAAATTATCTGAGAAGTATCAGGTAGTTTTATTTGACCAAAGAGGAACAGGATATTCTTCAATTGAAGAAAAAAATAATTCAACAATTACTTTAGATTTAATGGTCCAAGATCTTGAAAACCTAAGAAAACATTTGAATTATGATGAAATAATAGTAATGGGACACTCCTTTGGAGGAATATATGCTATGAATTATGCTGCTGCGTATCCTGAACATGTAAAAAAAATGATTCTTTCGCATTCCGGAGGGATGGAAATAGATATGATTAATGATGTGGGTCAGCGTTTACGATCCAATTTAAATGAAAAAGATAGGGCAGACTTAAATGGGTTATCTCAAGACAACTTAAATCCGAATATATACACAATGCGAAGAGCTAAAATTATAGCTCCTGCATATGTTTACAATAAGGAACTGGCAACATCTGTATTTAAAGGATTGGCCTTTAAGAGCCGATTTTATCCGGAAGTCAATCTTTTGGTTTACCAGGATATGAGGAATAACAGGATGAACTTAACAAAAGAGATGCAATCGTTTAAAAAACCAGTTCTGATTATTCACGGAGCCAATGATATTGTAAACCCTGATGTAGCCAGGCATGCAGACAAGACATTTCCTGATTCTAAGCTACTAATTCTGGATGAATGCGCACATTATGGTTGGTTGGAAAAACCAAGTATCTATTTTGGAACTATCTACGATTTTCTCGAAGCTTCTTGAAAATAAAAACATGAAAATCAGCTCCTTATCTTAAAATACCTTTTGGTATATTTTATTCATCAAATAAATCTGAAGATAAATAACGATCTCCTCTGTCACAAATAATAGCTACGACTACTCCTTCTTCAAGTTCTTCGCACAATCTTAAAGCAGAAGCTACAGCACCACCACTACTCATTCCGGAAAAAATGCCTTCTTCTGTAGCCAATCGCTTAGCCATTGCCCTTGCGTCTGTCTCGCTTACTTCAATGACACGATCTACTTTTGCAGGATTGAAGATTTTTGGAAGATATTCTATTGGCCATTTGCGAATTCCTGGAATTCTTGATTCATCAGTAGGTTGTACCCCTACGATTTGAACATCAGGATTCTTCTCTTTCATAAAAGTAGAGGTTCCCATTATCGTTCCAGTTGTTCCCATTGAAGAAACAAAGTGAGTTATTTTACCTTCTGTGTCCCTCCAAATCTCAGGCCCTGTTGTTTTATAATGCGCTTGCCAGTTATCGTTATTTCCAAATTGATTCAGCATATAATAACCTTCGCTCTTTACTTTTGCTTCAGCATAATCTCTTGATCCTTCGATCCCTACATCAGAACTTGTAAGTGTTACTTTAGCTCCGTAAGCGCGCATGGTTTGCACTCTTTCTTTAGTAGAGTTTTCAGGCATAACCAATTCGATATTCAGCCCAAAAATCCCTGCAATCATAGCTAAAGCTATTCCGGTATTTCCACTGGTAGCTTCAATGAGTTTTGTGTTTTTATCAATATCTCCTCTGTCCAGCGCACTTTTAATCATATTATAAGCGGCACGGTCTTTTACGCTTCCTCCAGGATTATTTCCTTCTAATTTAAGAAGTAGGGTAACGTTCGGATTATTTATTAGGTTGGTAGCTTTAACTAGGGGAGTGTTGCCAATTTGGTCAACTATAGTCTTATTCATGAATAGCATTTTTAATTTTTATCACAGGATCATGTGATACAATAGAATTTTCAGGGACAGAGCTTGTCAACCATGCATTACCGCCTATGATACTATTAGCTCCAATAACAGTTTCACCTCCTAAAATAATAGCATTTGCGTAGATTGTTACGTTGTCTTCAACTGTTGGGTGTCTTTTGGTGTTTCTCATCCCTTTAGATACGCTCAGCGCCCCTAAAGTGACTCCCTGGTATATTTTTACATTGTTCTTAATAATCGTGGTCTCTCCAATTACTATACCTGTTGCGTGATCTATAAAAAAGGATTCTCCTATCTGAGCTCCAGGATTAATATCAACACCGGTTAGTTTGTGAGCATATTCGGTCATCAGGCGAGGAACCAAAGGTAATTTTTCTTTGTAGAACTCATGGCTAAGCCTGTAAATAGCTATGGCAAAGAAACCGGGATACGAAAGATACACTTCTTCGATAGAATTTGAAGCAGGATCATTTTCAAAAATAGCTTTGGCATCCAGATTAAGTTTCTGAAGTATTTCAGGTAGTGTACTAACATATTTTTCCCATATTTCAGAGCAATTGCGTAACCTGTCCCAACACGCCAATTCAACTAAATCTGTAAATTCTTTTTCTAATGATGCCAGATTCTTTTCTACATCTGTTTCTATATCAAACAACGTGTAGAACAAATGATCTGTAAACGCTTCTGTCTTTTCTTTAAGCTGAAACTTTAAGTGAGGACGTTGTTTTTGTTTTATGATATCTTGTATTATAGCAGGCTTATTCATTTTTCTTTTTATGACAATTCGAATAGTAATTTACGAAAGACCTAGCAAATAGTCGTCTTAATTTTAAAAAACTAAAAATAAATTTACAGGTAAAAGTATCAGAATAATCGCATATTATCTCCGTTTTTACAGCAAATTAGCATTATTTAACATTTTTTTAATTAAACCAATTAGTCTAATTGTTATTTTTAGCTTTAAATGTAAGCTTATGGGTTATAAATATCAGAAAAAAGACATTTTACAGATTGGTTACGATGTTTTTAGAAAAAAAGGATATCATAATGTCGGAATTAATGAAATATTGAAGCAAGCAAATATACCAAAAGGTTCATTTTATAATTTTTTTAAATCTAAAGAAGATTTTGCCATGCAGGTTATTGATGATTATGGAGAAAATAATCGTTCTTTAATCACTAGTTTTTTGAATAATCAGGCCTTATCTCCATTTAACAGGTTGAAATCTTTTTATCAGTCTCTTATTGATGATAATCAGAAAGATAATTATTTGGGAAGTTGTTTGTTAAATACCCTTGCGAATGAACTAGGGACTCAAAATAAATTGATAGCAACAACTACAGACAAGAATTTTTTAAGTTGGGTGTATTTAATTGCTGAATGTGTCAAAGAAGCTCAATTGTTAGGGGAGATAAGAAATGATTATTCGTCTTTTGAGATTGCAGAATACCTCCATGCGGGATGTAATGGAGTATATTCAAGAATGAAAGTAACACACTCGAAAGCTTTTATGGAAAAATGGCTGGAAATGAGCTTTGAATTTATTAAAGGTTAAGTTGTAATTTGTGTAAATAAACAGAACAGTCTAATTAAAAGATTATAAACGTGATTTTATTAGTTGTTCGTAATGTTTTCTTTAGCTTTATGGAAAGAATTTGTTCTGGTTTTATTAAACATTCTTTTTTACTGGCAATTTTAGCGTAGTTATCTGTCTGAATTAATATTTTTCTTTGAATAATTACCGAGTTAGATTTTTTAAATGATTAATTTTAAGCTTTTAATTTTTTAAACTACAGTATGAAAAATTTTACTGTTTCTGAACTTATACAGAATAGAAAATCCGTTTTCCCTCCTTTATACATTAAGAAAGAAATACCAAAAGGTATAATTGAAGAAATGTTGGAGAATGCTAATAGAGCGCCTACTCATAAGTTAACTCAACCATGGAGATTTAAAGTAGTAAGAGGAGAGGGAAAAAGCCGTTTAGGAGATTTTCTGGCTTTGAAATACAAAGAGTTGTTTTCTGATACTTCTTTTTCTGAAAGAAAATATAAGAAACTAAAAGAAAATCCTGTTTTAGCAGATACGATTATTGCTATTATTATGCAAAGAGATGTTGATGAGAGCTTGCCGGAATGGGAAGAAGTTGCAGCAGTATCTATGGCTGTCCAAAATATGTGGTTAACTGCTTCAGCTCATAATATAGGGAGCTACTGGAGTTCTCCAGGCTTAATTAAATATGCTAATGAATTTTTTGACCTTAAAGAAGGCGAAAAGTGTCTCGGGTTTTTCTATATGGGGTATTATGAAGCAGAAATCCCGACTTCTAAGAGAGAAGCAATAGCTACTAAAGTAGAATGGATAGAAGAATAGAACGTTTTTATAATTTCAGCTTAAATTAATAATAATGAATACCACTATATCTAAATCTGTATTAGAGTTTTTTGAAAAGCTTGAAGAAAATAATAACCGGGAATGGTTTAATGAACGCAAAGCAGAATTTAAAGAACTGGAAAAAGCTACAAAGTCATTTTTTAATGAACTTATGGAAGAAATGCAGAAACACGATGATATTGATAGAATGAAAATGTTTCGTATTTACCGGGATGTTCGTTTTTCAAAAAATAAAACGCCTTATAAATCACATTTTGCGGCTTCTTTTCACAGGACAAAGCCAAGGCTTCGTGGCGGATATTATATACAAATCAAACCGGGAAGTTCTTTTATAGCTACTGGCTTTTGGGATCCTCATAAAGACGATTTACTTCGTATTCGGAAAGAATTAGAGATGGATGCGTCAGAGATGCGGGAAATTATTGAAGAGCCAGGTTTTAAATCGGTTTGGACACTAGTAGGCGATGAAGTAAAATCTGCTCCTAAAGGTTTTAGTAAAGATCATGAAGACATTGATTTGATTAAAAAGAAGCAATATATTTTCACAAAAAACTTTGCAGATAAAGAAGTTTTAGCTGCAGACTTTGGAGAAAGAGTAAATCAAGCCTTTCAAACCATACGTCCGTTTTTTGACTATATGAGTGATGTTCTGACAACCGATTTAAATGGAGTTTCTTTGATTGACGATTAACTAAAGTTTTGTTGAACTGTTGATTTGTTTAAGTGTTTAGAACTTTTTCTTTTTTAAGAACCAAGAACCAAGAACCAAGAACCAAGAACCAAGAACCAAGAACCAAGAACCAAAAAACTATAAATATAAAACTGTTAACCGTAAACTGAAGAATAATTAATAATTTGTTGGAAAGTTTATTTGTTTAGGAGTTTAAATAATTTAGTTTTCTACAGTCTACAGTCTACAGTCTACAGTCTACAGTCTACAGTCAGGTTAAACTGTTAAATCGTGTAATTGATTAATTAGACTTTATTTGTTTAGAAGTTTAGTATTTTTTAGCTTCAACAACTCAACAACTCAACAACTCAACAACTCAACAACTCAACAACTATTAGGCTACTTTCTGACTTTCCAATAGCTGTATCTGATCTTTTAGGCGTTCTATAACTATATTCATCATGCGTTTATTTAAGGCAGACGAATTATTGATGTAAATAAGATATTCTTCTACAGTAAATTGCCCTATAACAATTCCTTTTAAAGAATTTCGAAACTTAATATCCCTTTGGATAGCGTTTTCAATGTACTTTAACTTTTTTTCCAGTACGAGGTTATAGAAAACACCTTTGTGTTTATTGATATAATTCCTTAAGACTTCAACTAGCAGGTCGTTCTGAAGCTTGATAATAGGGCGTAGTGTAGCATTTTGAAATCTTTCATCACTACTCATATTTTCATTAACTGTTGCTGTTGGAATTTGCGGCCTAATGCTTAACAAGTCGTCTTTACGCGTTTCCATAATATAGAAGTTTTAATAAAAATAGGGATTATAAGTTCTTGCTTTATGTGTGATGAGTTTACTTTTTCAACGATCTTATGAACAATAATGGAAGCAATTGAAATTATCAAAATTGACAGGAGATTTTAAACAGATTTCAATATCTTTAAATCAAAATTTGACTACATATGAAATTTGGAAAAGTAGAGCAACCGGAACTGATAGATTTTTCATTTCCAAACGATCATCCGGATACCGAAGTATTATTAAAAAATACCAAAAATGATGAGGATTTTTCGGTATATGTGGGGTGTGCGAAGTGGAATAGACAGGATCTTAAAAACTTTTATCCCAGGGGAACTAAAGATGAGCTGGTTTATTATTCGAGTCAGTTTAATTGTATTGAGTTGAACGCTACTTTTTACAGGATTTTCCCGGGCGAGCAATTTGCTAAATGGTATGATAAAACTCCGCCCGATTTTAAATTTTTCCCTAAACTTTCACAAGATATCAGTCATTTAAGACGTCTTAATGAGAATGTTTATCCATTTGTAGATACTTATCTGGACGCAGTAAGTAATTTAAAAGAAAAACTGGGAACGATTTTTCTGCAAATGCACAATAATTTCAATCCGAAAAACTGGGATAGAGTTGTGAATTTCGTAGAAAGATGGCCTAAAGAGTTTAAACTCTCTATTGAATTTAGACATACCGATTGGTTTAATGACGAAAAAGTAGCCCAGGAATTATTTCATCTTTTAGAAGAAAACAACATGTCAAATACAATTGTAGATACCGCAGGAAGAAGAGATATCATGCACATGAGATTAACTAATGATGAAGCTTTTATTCGATATGTAGGAGCCAATCATGAAACCGATTATAGTCGTCTTGACGATTGGGTGAAACGTTTAGTGGAATGGAAAGAAAAAGGACTTAAAAACATTCACTTTTTTGTACATCAGAATTTAGAATTGGAATCTCCTTTATTATCGGCTTATGTGATAGAAAAAATGAATGCCAGTTTAGGAACCAGTATTAAAATACCGCAAACGTTGGTTCCGCCAAGGGGATTGTTTTGATATAAACACATGTAACATTATTAACATTAATATGTCATTCCTGTGAAAACAGGAATCTATTTTATAGTTTAAATGGATTCCGCATCCCCATCTGCTGGTCGGGCATGAAGTGCAGAATGATAGGTGTAAAATGTATTTTATACTGAAAATAATGCTTCTAATAACGAGTACCTACTTCTACAAAATGATTTTTAGAAGATAGCATAGGACTTACAGGCGAAGCCATACAACAAGTAGATCCAAGGTGAAATACTGCAATATCGTCCAATTTGTTTACTCTGGCAGATAACTTTGTTCTCTTATTCAATTGAATGGTGCCAACTGCAGGCCCGCCTACAATAGACAAATACCAGGTACGCCCTTCTGCGTCTGTAATATCAATATTGTAACGCTCGTTGCGAAAAGCCGGAAGTGACGGATTTTGCTTGTAAATCCACGGACGCAGAATGACTAAATCTCCCGGAATATGCTGAATACGCGTAATTATACCATTTACAGGGGCATGGATGCGATGGTAATTTTTATTGTGCAAAAAGATATTGGAAAATGTATAATGATTTGGAACCTCATTTTGCTTAAGTCCGAAAATTGTATCGGGAGTTCTTCTGTCGTGTTTTACATTTGATACAGGAATTTCTCTGATTTTACCTAGATCACATAATAAACCTTCACAAGGCCAAACATATTCACTGTTACTCTCCGGTAGATTTTTAAATTCTCGGGTAAAGAAATCCTGGAAATTTCTATATTCTTTTTTATCATCTGAAGGTTTAAATTTTTCCAGGTAATCAGGGTCTTTATAGTTTAGACGGACATATATTTTAATGAGATGCCTGGAAATCGGGCTATTAAAAAAGCTACTGTATTTTTTTGATATTTTTCGTTGTAATGGCCCGGGAAGGTTTCCCCATAATTTCAATGATAAAAAAGTGTAGAAATAGGCTCTCCAATGCGGAACTTTAAAAACATAAAAGTGAGGATCTGAATAAAAATTTGAAACCGTATGCTCCATTGTTGTTATTCTTTGTGATTCATATCCTTTGAATAATACCTGTTTTCCAACGATTGTTGTTTGATAATGCCCTGAACCTTTTCCTTTTTTATTTGAAGTGTATTGAGGGGATAATCGACTTTTTTATAATCGATTATGACTTGCTCTGATACTCTTTGATCACTTGCTTTTGCAGGTTTAATATTAATGAAAAGTGATAAGAGAAAGAGGATGAGTAGTCGGATAAGAGCATTCATATTAGGATAGTATTAAGCTGTTTGTTACTTATAAAGTTATTTTAATAAATAGTTGGAAACATGTCAATTAAGAAAAGATTAAAAAAGAATTAACAACTTTGTTAGAATAAATTAAATTTTATGTTAAATAACATTCAGTAGGACATTGCTATACTTTTATGATTAAATTAGCAAACTATAAAACCTAAAATCATGAAAAAATTACTTATTATCATATTGTTATTTTCTTACGCTTCTATGCATTCGCAGAAAACTGTGAACTATAAATCTAAAGACGGATTGCAAATCACGGCAGATCTTTATGAGAAAAAAGGGGCAGATAAATTTATTGTTTTGTTTCATCAGGCCGGATGGAGCAGAGGAGAGTATAAAGAAATTGCACCAAAGCTAAATGCAATGGGATATTCTTGCCTTGCAGTCGACTTAAGATCTGGAGGAAAAGTAAATAATGTAGTTAATAAAACAAATAAAGCTGCAGAATCTGAAGGAAAACCAACTGGTTTTACAGATGCACTTCAAGATGTAGAAGCCTCAATCAATTATGTAAAGAATAGTTTCAAACCCGGAAAATTAATTATTTGGGGAAGCTCTTACTCGTCATCTTTAGTTTTAAAGTACGGAGGAGATCATCCAGATGCTGTAGATGCTATTTTATCTTTTTCACCTGGAGAATACTTTAATTCTAAAAATTATGTCTCTAAAAGCGCTAAAAACATCAAAAAACCTGTATTTATAACATCTGCTGCAAACGAACATTCAAGCTGGAAAGGTATTTATAGTGGAATTTCCGGAAATGTAAAAAAGAGTTATTTGCCAAAAACCAAAGGAAATCATGGTTCAAGAGCACTTTGGAAGCAGTTTGATGATAGTGATGGGTATTGGAAAGCGGTTACCGGTTTCTTAAGTACGATTTAGTTAAAATATGAAAATAGAAGAACTTAAGGCGATACAAGATATTGAGGCGAATCAAAGAACAGTTGATAAATACAACAGCTTTTCTAAATTGCTTGATGAGTTAAGAGCACGAGAGATCCCTGGTACTGTTATTGAAATTATCAATAAAGAAATATCATTAGTCAATGCAGCGTCGCATTCTGATAAAAGTCTATCCAGGCGTTTGACCCTCAGTCAAAGTAAAGTATTAAGTGTACTAGCAAGTAAATTGAAGATCGTTCGTAAAGGGTATTATCGTAACCTATGGATGGTCCTGGGAATGTCTTCTTTTGGACTGCCTATAGGTTTATCTTTTGGGTTAGCTTTAGACAATATTGGTTTATTAGGTGTAGGATTACCCATAGGGATGGCTGTTGGACTTGCAATGGGAAGTGCAATGGATAAAAAAGCAGCAGAGAAAGGGAATCAGCTTAGTTTTTAATCAAAATTGTCATTGACTCCGTCGAATCTTCGATTTCCTGCGAAAGCAGGAATCTAAAAACTTACTGAGTTTGAATTCATATTTTAACATGAGTTCGATATATCTGCAATATTTAGAATATTAGCAATTGACTGACTTTTATTAATTTGTATTAGAATTGCTAATACTGTTCATTTCTTTTATTTATATATTAATTATTGTTTTTCGTATTCATGAAATGAAAAATTTGCTTGCCAAATTTAAATTCGGCGAAGCCAATGCTTCGCATTTGTCTTGTCCAAAAGAAATCGAAGATTCATGGACTCTTATTTATAAAGATAATATATATGTGAACTAAACGAATTAAAGAAAAGGACACTTTTTCGAAGGAATTTTTCAGTTAGCACTGAAAAACATTTGGTAAGCTCTGCGTCGTATGTATTCCTGAATCTCAGAGCTTTCCCTGCATTATTCTGTCTAAAAAGATTTTCAAAGCTTTGCTTTGACTAATACTTTATATAGAACTGACGTTACTTTATTCATCAATTCATAACATTATATCCGTGAATCTACGATTTCTCAAGAATGAGACATTAAGGTTGTTAGTTGTTTAGGGGTTAAGAGAAATCAGATCTTTCCCTTTTGGATATTCGAATAACTCCAATTCAAAATAAGAGATTGCTGCTAAAAGATGGTCAAATATATCGGCCATGATGTATTCGTAATTCTCCCAGCGTTTATCACTGCTAAAAGCATAAATTTCCAGAGGGACTCCATGAGGGGTTGGGGCTAATTGCCGTACCATAACCATCATTTCTTTATTGATTGCAGGATGATCGCTTAAGTAAGAATGGATATATTTTCTGAACAACCCCATATTGGTCTGATTACGACCATTTATCAAGGTAGTTTTATCAATATTTTGTTCTTTATTATGATTGTCTATATCTTTTTGACGATGTGTTATATAAGATTCGATGACGTTAATCGAACTCAGTTTTCTAAGGTCTTCTTCGGTTAAGAACCGAATACTATTTGCAGCAATAAGGATAGAACGTTTAATTCTACGACCATTGCTTTCCTGCATTCCTCTCCAGTTCTTAAAAGAATCAGATATCAGGCTGTAAGTTGGAATGGTAGTAATAGTGTTGTCAAAATTTTGAACTTTAACTGTAGTTAAATTGATTTCGATGACATCACCATCTGCTCCAAACTTCTCCAGGGTAATCCAATCACCTATGCGTACCATATCATTTACAGAAACCTGGATACTGGCTACAAACCCCAGGATAGTATCTCTGAAAACTAAAAGTAAAATAGCCGAAGCTGCTCCTAAAGTTGCCAGAAAACTCCAAATACTCTGACCTGTTATTTCGGAAAACACTGCCAGGAACCCAAAAAACCAGGCAACCATGATAATCACCTGCGCATAACTGTCGATAGGCTTGTCTTTAAATGATTCTTTACTTTTCAAGAAATCGCGAATCGATTTTATAATACTTCTAAAAAGCCAAACAATTAAGATAATTAAATAAATATCTGTTATTTTTAATAAGAAGGATTCGGTATCAGGATAATCCAGAAAAATAGTTGGAATTAATGCTTCTAACAGTACAAAAGGGATGACATGCGCTATATATTTAGGGAAATTACTTTTTACCAGGAAGTCATCGAAGGTAGACTTGGTTTTATTGGAAAACGTACTAAATGTTTTAACTACTGTAAATCTTAAAAACCGATCTAAAAGAAATAAAGCAATAAGAAGTATTACAATATTAATAATAACGTTAAGTAGCGTAGCAGTACTTTGTTCTAATCCCTGATCAATAAAGAAATTGTATGCTAATCGACTAAGCTTTTGCATGCTTTTATTTGTTTAAAATATTAAAGTCCAATTGCAAAAATACAATTGGACTTTAATAAATAGCTATTTTAATAAGATATTTTAAAAATATGATGTGTTAGCTTGCTTTTTGCAGCTCTGAAGCTATACGCTGTACATCGTCTAAAACTCTCAATAGATTACCACTCCAGAGCTTTTCTATTTCTTCTTCAGTATAACCGCGTTTAACTAACTCAAGAGTCACATTAAAAGTCTCAGCTGCATTATCCCAACCTTCAATACCACCACCACCATCAAAATCAGAGCTAATTCCTACATGGTCAATTCCGATAAGATCGACCATATAATCAATGTGATTTACAAAATCTTCAACGTTGACATCTGGTGGAACATTATCCATTTTACTGGCCAGATCGTTACTGATATTGGTGATTTTTAGCCTGTTTGCCCTAAATTCTTTTAAGGTTTCTTCATCAAGGGAAGCAAATTCAGATCGATCATACCATGTTAATCCGAGAGAGTCAGCTACTTTTTTGTAAACACTAGTCATAAACTCATTTCTGGCATTGTATTTTTCAGTATTTAGGTAAGATCTGAAAGCTACAGTTTGAACAACTCCACCATTTTCTTTCATCAATAATAACTGTTCGTCATCAAGATTTCTGCTGTGTCCGCATAATGCTCTTGCAGAAGAATGTGATGCTATGATAGGAGCTTTAGAAAGCTCAATCATTTGCTTCATAGATTCTTTAGATGGGTGAGAAACGTCAATCATCATTCCCCATTTATTCATTTCTGCTACAGCTTCTTTTCCAAGATCACTTAAACCGTTGTATAACCATACACCGTCACTCTCTCCGGTATTGGAATCACAAAACTGGCTATGTCCATTATGAGATAAAGACATATATAATGCACCTAACTCCTGAAATTTTTGAATATTAGAAAGATCCAATCCAATAGGATATGCATTTTCTACACCAATCATAGCTACTTTTTTTCCACTGGTATGAATTCTTCGAACATCATCAGAACTTAAAGCGAGTTCTATTTGATTTGGAGCAAATTCCTCGGTTAATCTATAAATGGCATCAAACTTAGAGATAGCGTTATCATATGCTTTTTTGTAGCCTTCGACATTTAAAGAATCTTGCCCGGTATATACAATCAACCAGGATACATCAAGTCCGCCCTCTTCCATTTTTGGTAAGTTTATCTGAGTATCCAGATCTTGAGTGTAATTGATATCTTCTGTGAAGTTATTGATATTGATATCGTTATGGGTGTCAAGCGTAATTACTTTTTCATGTATAGCTTTAGCTTTTTCCATAAGTGCAGTCTCATCCAGTACTGTGTCTTTTGTTTGCGATTTATTTTCTTGCTTACAAGAGTTCATTAAGATGAGAGATAAAAAGAAGTAAATGTATTTTTTCATTTCGATGGTATTTTTATTTGAAAGCAGAAAGGTACAAAACGGAAATGAATCCCGGAATAAAGTAGAACTATTTAAGAAATGTGATTCAATTTTATATCATTTCGAGCATAATCGTGAAATATTTCTTTTGGTTGTAACGCTATTGTCATTCAGAACGAATAAAATGAAGCGAAGAACCTAACTGTATTACGGAGATTCATCAATCATTGCGCTCTTTCTGAATGACACTGTCATTTAAGAATACTAAGTGTCTCCATAAACGATTCATTGTTTCATTTCCCTAAGTAAATATTGATAAATGCTTCTACCCGGATAAATCACAAACTATTAAAATTAAGTTAATTAGTGGAAGTGAAATTTTAAAGTGGTTAAAAGTTCCTTAATTTTAGAGGAAAATTAAACACTATATCAAAATGAAAAAATTATATGTACTACCGGTAATAGCTGTTTTGGCACTTATTGTAATTTCGGCTGCTACTAAGAAAACGTCCTTAACTAGTGATTTCACTGTGGGAGATCCACAAGTACAATCGATTAATGCGTTAACTTTCGGGCCGGAAGGAATCTTATTTATAGGAGATTCGAAAAGTGCAGCAGTATTTGCTGTAGATACTAAAGATACTCAGAAACCAGCTTCTGTTTCCCCACTTAGAATGAGAAGTTTTGATAAAAAGATTGCTGAAAAGCTAGGTACGGAAACATCTAATATCAGAATCACTGATATGGCTGTAAATCCTATTTCAAAAAATGTTTATTTCTCAGTTCATAATTCAGATGGAACGCCATTACTTTTTAAATTAAAAGGAGAAGAAATCACACCGGTTTCTCTTAAAAGTGTTAGTTATTCTAAAGCTGCGGTTCAAAATGCTGTAGATGCTGATAAAAAGGACAGAAGAGGACGTTCGCAACGTGTTTGGGCTATTGCAGATATGGGATTCTACAATGGAAAACTAATGGTAAGCGGACTTTCAAATAAAGAGTTTAGCTCTACTTTTAGAAGTATTTCTTTCCCATTTAATGATAAGCAAGACCATGCATCTTTAGAAATTTATCATGCGGCTCATGCTCAATTTGAAACTTTTGCACCAATTAAAACGTTTACTGTCGCTAATATTAAAGGTAAAGATCAATTAGTTGCAAGTTATACCTGTACTCCATTAGTTTTATTTCCAATGGATGACCTTAAAAACGGAAAGCACGTAAAAGGAAGAACAATTGCTGAGTTAGGAGCAGGTAATTCTCCTTTAGATATTATCACTATGGAAAAAGATGGTAAATCTTTCTTTATAATGTCTAATTCTAACAGAGCTGTAATGAAAGTTAAATATACAGATGTGGAAAACTTTCAAGGTAAACTTACAGAGCCTGTTTTAGAACCAGGAAAAACAGAAGGAGTGAATTATATCTCTCTCCCTATGGTTAATGTATTACAATTGGATAAATTAGATGATACTCAGTTTGTTTATTTACAAAGAACAGCTAACGGAGAAATGATCTTGAATACAGCTAATAATAGATGGCTATAAAAAAAATTAAAACAGAAGCCAGGTCGTTTTTTCAAACAGGCCTGGCTTTTTTATTGCTCTTTTGTTTCATATCCTGTTCTCAAAAAAAGGTAACTGCAAAAGAAACTACTGTAGTTTGGGAAAATAAGCAGGCAGTTGCACTTCAATTATCATCTTTAAAAATTGAGACTTCAGCAATTGATCAATTAAAAATAAACCTACATTCTTCTGCTGCAGGAACAGCAATCCTTGGGGATTATAAGGTTGATGGAGCTAATGTTACTTTCCAGCCATTAATTCCGTTAACTCCAAACCTTAAATATGATATCTATCAAGGAGAAACTTTGATAGAAACTATTGAAATTCCGTTGCCTCCTGGCTCTGAAACTCCAATAGTTACTTCTATTTTTCCATCAAAAGATTCTGTCCCGGAAAACCTGCTTAAAATGTATTTTAAATTTTCAAAACCAATGCAGGAAGTCAGATCTTTAGATTTCATCAAAGTGTATGACCTTCAAAATGATAGTTTGGTAGATGTATTTTTAGATTTACAACCAGAACTGTGGGATAAAGAACGTACACGATTAACACTGTGGTTAGACCCGGGAAGAATTAAAACTGATTTAATTCCGAATCTGGAAAAAGGAATTCCCATCGTACAAAATCGCGAATATAAAGTTGTGATTTCACCTGAATGGAAAGATTATAGCGGAGTACCTTTAGGTAAAGAGTACCATAAAACTTTAAAAGTAGGAAAACGAGATAGTAATAGCCCGGTAATAACAAACTGGAATATTAAAATCCCTCAAGCGACTACAAAAGAACCCATGGTTATCCGATTTAATGAAGCAATGGATGCTATTTTGGCTACTGAGGTTATTACAGTGTATACTGAAGACGAAGCTATTGTAAATGGTACTTTTTCAATAGAAAATGATGAAAAGACTTTACTGTTCACTCCAGATACAGCCTGGAAAAAAGGGAGTTACTATTTTGTAGTTGATGCAAAATTTGAAGATTTAGCCGGGAATAATTTAAATCGACTTTTTGATACCGATTTACACGCAAAAGTAACTCTGAATCAAGAACCTTTTCAAAAAAGAGCGTTTACTGTTAATTAGATCAAATGAGATTTAATCTGTCATTCCTGCGAAGGCAGGATCCATAGATTCTTAATTTTTAGATTCCTGCCTTCGCAGGAATGACAGAATATAGGGTTTCTCAATAATCGGGTTGAGCTAGCGGATATGTAGGATCTAAAATCTTTAAGCCTAAATCACTAAACCATCTGCTTCCGTTTACAAGAACGACAACACCTATTTGATCTTCGGGATTAAACCCTGCAAAACTCACAAAACCATTGGAACCACCTTTATGAAAATAGAGTGTTTTTCCAGATTCTTCTCTTTTCATAATACTCCATGCTAACCCTAATGTATCTTCATCATATGACAAGTGTTGTTTATGAGTATATTTCAAAGCATTATCTAGTTTAGAAGAATATATGCCTAGATTAGCTTCTAAAAAACGAAGCATGTCTTTTGCAGTTGAAATGAGCCCTCCTCCAGCTGGAAACTGCCCCATATCAATTTCTGTTTCATGTTTCCCGTTTCTATAAGGTGCTACCAGCCTGTTTCTTTTATCAACAGGTACTTTAAAATAAGTATCGTTCATCCCTAAAACCTTAAGCACTCTGTTTTCGAGAAGATTTTCATAAGTATCATTAAGTTTGTTTTCAACTGCTTGCTCTAATGCCACATATGCAAGACTCGAATACAGATATTTCTTTTTTGATCGAATTTTGTATCCTTCCAGGAATTCGTTTAACATTTCAGGAGTATAATCACTATACCGATTAGAATCGTCTGTTGTGGTATTAGAAGGATTTCTGGGTAGCCCTGAAGTATGGTTAATTAGGTCAGTTAAAGTAATGAGTCTGTTGTTTTTGACTTTTACTTTATCGAAAGCAGGCAGGTAATTTTTAACCGGTGTATTCAATTTGATTTTACCATTTAATTCTAAATCAGCTAATAGGGTAGAGGTGAAAGGTTTTGTGACTGATGCGATTTCATAAAGTGAATTCTCATCCGGAGCAGAATTGTCAGTTAATGATTTTTGCCCAAAACTGTAATATCGGGTTCCGTTTTTATCGACAATACCTATCACAGTGCTCAAATGGAGCCCTTTATCTATACGTTCCTGGGTTTGTTGTTTAATATCGTCTGGTAGTCCTTGCTGATTTTGTATTGAATAGCCTAAAGAAAAACAGAATACAAAAGCAGTTAATACTAAATGTTTTGATTTCATGGAGTACTCGGGATTATAATTTTTTAAAATGAATGACTCCAATAAGACTCTAGTAATCAAAAAAAGTTTAATGCCTTCAACAAATCTTTTAAATAAAGAAAAAGGTTTTAAATAGATGTGCTGATAAAACAGTTAATTAAAAGATGGTGCTTAAAAAGGAAGTTTACCTAAATCAACGTTTCCACCCGAAACAATAATCCCTACTTTTTTCCCTTTAAATCTTTTTTTGTCTGATAACAATGCAGCAAAAGGCACTGCAGAAGAAGGCTCAATGATGATTTTCATACGTTCATAAACAAGGCGCATAGCTTGTTTTATCTCATCTTCAGTAACCCGGATAATGGCTTCGACATGCTGTTGAATAATTGGAAAATTATAAATTCCCAATTGTGTTTTTAATCCGTCTGCAATCGTATTTGTTGTAATATTACTCTCTATCTTACCACTTATGAGCGAACGGTAAGCATCATCAACTTCTAAAGGTTCTCCTCCGATAGTTTTACAATTAGATCCGTAGTAATGTGCAGCTAATGCAGTTCCGGCTATAAGTCCGCCACCTCCAACAGGAGTCATAATGTAATCCAGATCAGGTTTTTCTGCTAACAATTCCATAGCAGCAGTTCCCTGTCCTAAAATCACATTAGTATCATCTGAAGGATGTATAAAAGTTGCTTTGTATTTTTCTTGTATGCTTTGCGCTAGTTGCTCCCTGGCTTCTAATGTTGGTTCGCTTTCAATAACTTCACCTCCATAACTACGTACAGCGGCTTTTTTTACTTCGGGAGCAGTATTTGGCATTACGATATAAGCTTTAACGCCTAAAGATTTTGCAGCCAATGATAATGCCTGTGCAAAATTTCCGGACGAATGCGTAACTACACCATTTGACCTTTGAGTTTCACTTAATTGCAGTATGGCATTGGAAGCTCCTCTTATTTTAAAAGAACCTGCTCTTTGAAAGTTGTCGCATTTAAAAAATAAATCAACTCCACTGATGTCATTTAATAATCCGGAACTTAATACAGGAGTTTTATGTACATATGGAGTTACTCTCTCTAACGCCTCAGCTACTTCCGTTTTACCAGGTATAATCATTATAAAAAGTTAACTAAGTTCAGGATACACAGCAGGGTTAGCTTCGTGCATAATTGCATATACTTTTTCAAATATATCTTCAGCATTTGGCTTTGAGAAATAGTCACCATCAGTTCCGTATGCCGGTCTGTGTTGCTTTGCAGCTAACGTTTGCGGTGCACTATCTAAAAATGCATAAGCTCCTTGCTTCTCAATGATTTCCTGTAGTAAATATGCTGATGCTCCTCCCGGTACATCTTCGTCAATTACCAATAAACGATTGGTCTTCTTAACACTTTTTAGGACATCGTGATTAAGGTCAAAAGGTAAAAGACTCTGGCAATCGATAACTTCTGCATTGATATTAACTTCCTGAAGCTCTTTTGCAGCTTGCTCTACAATTCTTAATGTAGAACCGTATGAAACTAGTGTAATATCAGATCCTTCTTTTATTGTTTCTACCTGCCCAATAGGAGTTTTAAACTCTCCAATATTTTCAGGAGTTTTTTCCTTAAGCCTGTATCCGTTTAGACTTTCAACAATAAGTGCAGGTTCATCGCTTTCTAATAAAGTATTATAAAATCCGGCAGCCTTAGTCATATTACGAGGTACAAGAATGTACATTCCTCTTAATAAATGGATAAGTCCTCCCATTTGAGAACCACTATGCCAGATTCCTTCGAGGCGATGCCCTCTGGTTCTAACTATTAATGGTGCTTTTTGTTTACCAACTGTACGATAGAGTAGGGTAGCTAAATCGTCACTCATAATCTGAAGTGCATATAGCAAGTAATCCAGGTATTGAATTTCTGCGATAGGACGTAATCCACGCATAGCCATTCCTATACCCTGACCCAAAATAGTAGCTTCTCGTATACCGGTATCAGCAACTCTTAATTCGCCATATTTTTCCTGAAGCCCTTCTAATCCCTGATTAACATCTCCTATGGTTCCGCTGTCTTCACCAAAAATTAATGCCTGAGGGTATTTACTAAATATCGCATCAAAGTTATCTCTAAGCACTACACGACCATCAACAGTAGCTGAATCATCTCCATAAACAGGTAGAACTTCTTCTATGCTTGTCGCTTTAGTATTGGTTTCACTGTATAAATGTGAACTGTATTTAGGTTGAGTTTCATTATAATAATCAGAAATCCAGTTGTTTAATGCAGTTTTCTCAGCAGAAGATTCATTAATAGTATATCGTAACGACCTTCTCGCAATAGAAAGAAGGTCCTTTTTCATAGGCTCATCAATTGCAATAAGATCATTTTTAAGTTTATCAATAAAACTCTTGTTACTACTTGAAGTAGCTAATTTATCCAGTAAGCTTACTACTGTATTTTTATCGTTTTTAGTCAAAGAAGAAAAACTGGTCCATGCTTCTTTTTTAGCATTTCTGACTTCTTTCTTGATGTCTTTTTCTAATCCTGATAATTCTTCATCTGTAGATAATCCGTTTTCAATAATCCAGTCCCTCATTTTGAGATTGCAATCATTTTCTCTTTCCCAATTTAGACGATCTTCATTTTTGTAACGCTCGTGAGAACCAGAAGTTGAGTGCCCTTGAGGTTGCGTAAGCTCGACTACGTGAATAAGTACAGGAACATGTTCTTCTCTCGCAATTACACTGGCTTTTTCATAAGTCTCTATTAAAGCAGGGTAATCCCATCCTTTTACCTGAAGGATTTCATAACCATTTCCATGTTCATCACGCTGGAATCCTTTTAGTATTTCTGAAATACTTTCTTTAGTGGTCTGATGCCTTGCGTGTACAGAGATTCCATATTCATCATCCCAGACACTAATTACCATTGGTACCTGTAAAACTCCTGCGGCATTAATGGTTTCAAAGAAAAGACCTTCACTTGTACTGGCATTACCAATGGTACCCCACGCTACTTCATCTCCATTTACAGAAAAATTAGTGGTGTCTATACCTTTTACATCACGATATATCTTAGAAGCTTGTGCTAATCCCAATAATCTTGGCATTTGACCCGCCGTTGGAGATAAATCTGCACTACTGTTTTTTTGCGCAGTTAAATCTTTCCAGCTTCCATCTTCATTAAGACTATGTGTGGCAAAATGCCCTCCCATTTGTCGTCCTGCAGACATAGGTTCAACATTAATATCTGTATGTGCATACAGGCCTGCAAAAAATTGTTGCGGATTAAGCTCTCCGATAGCCATCATAAAGGTTTGATCTCTATAATAACCACTTCTGAAGTCTCCATTCTTAAAAGCTTTGGCTAATGCTAACTGAGGTACTTCTTTTCCATCTCCGAAAATTCCAAACTTGGCCTTACCTGTTAACACTTCACGTCTTCCTAAAAGACTACATTCCCGGCTCGTAACCGCAATTTTATAATCGTTGAGTACTTGATTTTTAAAATCTTCGAATGTAATATCTTTTTTGGTTTTTGAATTCGTCTGCATAATCTATTCTTGTGAGGAGCACAAAAATAGCTAAAAGATTCCGGTTTTGCAAAGATTAAGACTGTTATAAAAATGATAATTCTTTAATGATAAGGCTTATTTTGTAGGTAAAATTTAATTTTTCACAGAAAAAACGAATTTCTTTGATAAATTTTCAATAAAACTGTCGTACTAAATTGATGTATTTTAGAACCATTTACGAGTAAATAACCCTAGTAAAGTTCTTGGACTGAGCGTAACAACAAATCTAATTTGTTGTGCATAGTTGGGTTGTGAAGGTTCAAATCCTTTACTGGAGTATAATGGAAAATACAATTCAAAATAATCAGTTAATAGATTAAGGCGAATCCCGGAGTCATAAAGAAACCGTGTATCTCCATCTTTTCTGTGTATGAGTCCTACATCTCCATAGAGTTCAACCCACCTCCAAAGATTAAAACTGGCATTGGTAGTAACGAGCCAATCATCTGAAAACGGATCTTCCAGCTGTGATTTGAAGCCACCTTCTGCAATAATGATCTGCTGACTAAAAATCCCCGTCTGATCGGACCTGGCCAGATAATTAAAGTCAAAAAGGTAATCGGTTGGGCGATCAAGAGCAAAGCTGAAGAAATCTGAATTAGTGTTATTAAAAATGAATTTACCGGCAAAAAAACGGAGGTTTAATTGCCTGTTGTTTTGAAATAACCTCCTGTAATTAAGACTGAGTGCTACTTTAGAAAAATCTTCAGTTAATTGAAAATCGGTAAACCAGGAGAAAAAGTTGATAATCCCTCCGTTAGAATACCTATACCGGGCATTAAATATGCTATAATCCGGATTGTTTTCTGTATCTAAAGTTCTTGTTCTGAATACGTTGACGTACCTGAAATTTAAACGAGAAAAATTGTTAGATCTTAAATCTTTATTCCTGAAGCTAAATGAAACAGATGGTGTTATCGTAGTAAAACGGGAATCATCAGCAAAATTAAAAGTATTTCCGGATAGTGAGTAATTAACCCTAAATAGTTTCCCTTTAGGCTTTTTTAAATCGTTCCGATATGAGATTGCAGCAGATCCTACGATTGTTTTTTGACCAATTGAATATGCGGGTTCTATATCAAAATTGAAAGCCCTTCTCAGAAATGTTTTATTATGAAGCCTAATTCCCGGAGTAAATAAATCATCTGCATTAAAATTTATACTGGGCACATAAAAAATCTGGTTGTAATAAGGATTTTCCGCATCTTTAAGGAGTTTAAATTGTAATTTCCGATTGCTGGAGAAAAATCCGTTCAAGGATTTCCAATTATCACGCTGATTGTATTCCGGAATTCTTTTATCATAATTCAGAACCAGTTTACTAGCGTCATTCCGGGCAATTTTAATAGTCTCTTCATCCCTTATTCCTGTAATCCATTGTTTAGATACCACCGAATCTTTCTTTATTCCGTAGAGTGTTATGGGAGAATTGGTTCCGGTTTTATTTTTAATAGTGACCAATACAGAGTCTCCGACTTTTTTCGCTTTACGAATTTTAAAGTCTATCCGATCGTTAGAATGTACATAAGAATCAAAAAACCAATCAATCTCCTTTGGACTATCTTTTTTTAACGCATTTTCAAAAACAGATGATGTTATATCCTTTGATCGCTGTTCTTCATAAAAAGCTTTGACCCTGTTTTCTATATGATTCTGCTGGAGGTAATTATCTAAATATATCAATCCGATTCCGGCTTTATATTTATTTGAAATCTTTTCATTGAACCTGACCAAAGAATCGGTAGGAGTACTTAATGGTTGATCCTGATTCCTTCTCGCCATTAACATGGCCAGGAAAGCATACTGATCATTAAACTCAAACTTGGATAAATGAAAACTTCTGAAAATGAAAAAGTTAGATAGCTTTCCGAAAAGCTTCATGTCCGGATAAAATTCATCTACATACCTTATCATTAAATAATTTTGTAAAGCATCTGTTACCCAACGTTCACCTCTGGGGTCAATAAAAATGGTATTTTCTAACCAATTTTTAAGTGTAGTTTTGAGTAATTTTAATTCATACTGAAACTCTTCGGGAAATGGCCTGAGGAACGATGGGAGCTGATTGATCCCGTAAAGAGGGTTCTTCCTGTAATCTATATTGGATACTAATAAGTTTTTATGCGGATATGCTCCTAAATTCTCGTGAATAAAGTTCACTACTTTATCAGTAGAAACCGCTTTCATAATATCTGATAACCCTTTCTCTTTAACATTGGTTATTAAGGTGAGTTTATCATTTTGAAAATGCTCAAACGATTTTTCTTTTTCAAGAAATAATTTGATATCACTTCGTCTGGTACCTTCCAGGAAAATCATTTTTTCGTCTGCCAGTTCTTCTTTTTTTACAACATCAAGATCTGAGCTGATTTTATATGATTTAGGAAATCTAAATTTAAGATTGTAGTCAGAGGAATAAGTGTATGAATCGTCTAAATTAGTATTGCTATACAGCAACCACTCTTCATTTCTGATCACTGCCGGAGTGAGGTACCAATATCTTAGATTATAATTTCCTTCGGGGGTATGCCCATAGCCTGTAAACCTGCTTTCGGGTAGTGTAACCCGATATAAAAGCTTTAGCGAATAAGACTCGCCAGGATTAATGGGGGCATCTAATTGTATCTTGATAATATCTCCAACATCTAATCTTTCCCATTTTAAAAATGTTTCATCTTTATTGGTGATAGTAAAGATATTTGTATGCCCACGTTCTCTATCTTTGGCTAAATGTAAATCTTTCCTGAATTCCTGAGCAAAACGCCTGGCAAGGGCCGTTTTTTTACTGGCATACGCATTATTCCAGTCGTTTAAATAAATAGAAGTAATGGTGTCTTTAGAAGGGTTAGTGAATATAACCTCTTGTTCAATGTTTATCGTCTTTCCATCATCCAAAAGTGTAGCATTTATGTCATGGCTGTATTGTGCAATACCCAGATAGGAAAAGCAAAATAAGAAGGCACATAAAATGTACTTGGAATTAAATTTAAAGACGGATACTTTCAACTTCTACAACTATATTATTTAATTACATTAAAAATCAATTTTAATTTATTTACCTGCTTTGATTGTTGTTTACTTGAATTGAAGGTAAACTTCCTGTTTGTTTAGTGTGTTGTTTATCTTAAAAAGATAGAATAAATATCAATAATGTTGCCACATTATCACATATTGTATTTTTAATATGTTAAACTTTTGAAATTTAAAAAATCTATTTAGAAATTCGGACTCAAATTATATTTTTTATAGAAACTATCCAGTACAGAAATGACTTCATCTTCATTGTCCACTATAGAAATGAGGTCCATATCTTCCGGACTGATGTTTTTATATTTTTTGAGCAATGTATCTTTGATCCAGTCAAACAATCCTTCCCAAAAATCTTTACCCACCAGGATGATCGGGAATTTTGCTATTTTTTCAGTCTGAATTAATGTTATCGCTTCAAACAACTCGTCTAAAGTCCCAAAACCTCCGGGCATTACCACAAACCCCTGAGAGTATTTTACGAACATTACTTTTCTGACAAAGAAATAATCAAAGTTTAAGTTTTTATCGCTTTCAATATAGGGATTATCGTGTTGTTCAAAGGGCAGATCAATATTTAATCCTACGGAGGTTCCACCACCTAAGTGTGCCCCTTTGTTTCCAGCTTCCATAATTCCCGGTCCACCCCCGGTAATAACCCCATATCCGGCATCTACTATTTTTCTGGCGACGTTTACTGCCAATTGGTAATATTCATGATCTGGTTTGGTACGAGCAGAACCAAAAATAGAAACACATGGGCCAATTTGACTCATTTTTTCAAAACCATTTACAAACTCTCCCATGATTTTAAACAATGCCCATGAATCGTTTGTTTTGATTTCATTCCAGCCTTTTGTATGTTGTTCTTTTCCCATTCTTTATCTTTTAAAAAATTTGAAGCTTTGCTAATGTAATTCTTTTTTAAGAAATTTTGCAGTATAACTCTTTGTATCTAAAACAATTTCTTCCGGAGTTCCTTTAGCGACTACTTTTCCTCCGCCTTTTCCTCCTTCGTAACCAATATCAATGATGTAATCTACAGTTTTGATGACATCCATATTGTGTTCTATAATTAATACGGTATTACCGCGATTTGTTAATTTATTCAATACTTCCATTAGTACCCTGATATCTTCAAAATGAAGTCCGGTTGTAGGCTCATCCAGAATATAGAAGGTATTACCGGTATCTCTTTTAGAAAGTTCTGTAGCCAATTTAATGCGCTGTGCTTCACCTCCCGAAAGGGTAGTGGATTGCTGCCCCAGGGTGATATATCCTAATCCGACATCTTTAATGGTTTTTAACTTTCTATAGATTTTAGGAATATTTTCAAAAAAGTCTACAGCTTCATTTATCGTCATATTAAGCACATCTGCAATAGATTTTCCTTTATAACGAATTTCAAGAGTTTCCCTGTTAAAACGTTTCCCGTGACAAGTTTCACATTCAACGTAAACATCAGGGAGAAAATTCATTTCAATAACCCGTAAACCACCTCCCTGGCAAGTTTCACACCTTCCGCCTACAACATTAAAACTAAATCGGCCGGGTTTGTACCCACGAATCATAGCTTCCGGGGTTTTTGTGAATAAGGATCTTATTTCGCTGAAAACCCCTGTGTAAGTTGCCGGATTTGATCTCGGAGTTCTACCAATTGGAGACTGATTAATATCGATAACTTTATCAATATGTTCTAGGCCTTTTATGCTTTTATAAGGCATAGGCTTTTTTACCGCCTTAAAAAAGTGCTTGTTTAAAATAGGATAGAGGGTCTCATTGATTAAGGTAGATTTTCCACTTCCTGATACTCCTGTTATCCCAATCATCTGCCCGAGAGGGAACTCAACATCTACATTTTTTAGATTGTTCCCCTGGCAACCTTTTAATATTAACGATTTCCCGTTGCCTTTTCTTCTTTGTTTCGGAATTTCAATTTCTTTTGTCCCGTTTAAATAATCTGCTGTAAGGGTATGGTGCTTTTTTACTTCGAGGGGATTCCCTTCGGAAATGATTTCCCCTCCATGCCTTCCTGCCATCGGACCAATATCGATAACATGATCTGCATGTTCTATCATATCTTTATCGTGTTCTACCACAATAACTGAATTTCCCAGGTTTCTCAAAGATTCTAACGACTTTATAAGACGCTCGTTATCTCTTTGATGCAGACCAATACTAGGTTCATCCAGGATATAAAGAACGCCTACCAGTTGCGAACCAATTTGTGTGGCTAAACGGATACGTTGTGCTTCTCCTCCAGAAAGTGATTTTGAACTCCTGTTTAGCGATAGATAATCTAGCCCTACGTCTAATAAAAAAGAAATTCGGGTATTAATTTCTTTTAAGATTTCTTCTGCTATCCGAAACTGTTTTTCAGTAAGCTCTTTTTCAACTTTCTTAAACCATTTCCCCAAATCGGCGATATCCATATTGGCCAATTCAGCTATATTTTTAGCATTCAGTTTGAAATACAACGATTCTTTTTTCAAACGCGAGCCATCGCAAACCGGACATTTGTTTTTGTCCATAAAATCTTTTGCCCAACGCTTGATAGAAGTCGAATTTGATTCTTTAAACTGATTCATTATAAAACTGATAATACCCTCAAAATCAATCTTATAATCACGAGTAATGCCTAATGTTTTAGATTCTATAGCAAATTTTTCATTCCCCCCATTCAAAATAATGTCCATTGCTTCTTCCGGGATCTCTGAAATAGGGTCTGTAAGCTTGAATTTATAACGTTCTGCTATAACTTCCAATTGTTTGAAGATCCATGATTTTTTATATTCCCCTAAAGGAGCAATCCCTCCGTTTTTAATAGATATTTTTTTATTCGGAATTATTTTGTCAATATTAATTTCATGAACAGTTCCCAATCCGCTACACTCAGAACACATTCCTTTTGGAGAATTGAACGAAAAAGTATTCGGTTCAGGATTCGGATATGAGATTCCGGAGGAAGGACACATTAAGTTTCTACTAAAGAATCTGGCTTTTTCTTTTTGATGTTCGATCACCATTAAAACATCATCCCCATGATACATTGCAGTATTGATGCTTTCCGTCAAACGTTTTATAACATCTTCATCTTTAGAAACCTGAAGGCGGTCAATTACAATCTCGATATCATGATTTTTATAACGATCTACTTTCATGCCTTTTTGCAAATCCAGGATTTCTCCGTCTACACGTACTTTGACAAAACCTTGCTTGGCAATTTGCTCAAAAAGCTCCCTGTAATGCCCTTTCCTGGAGCGAACAATAGGAGCGAGGATGTTCACTTTTTTTCCTTCAAAATCAGCAATAATTAAATCCCTGATTTGTTCATCACTATAGCTCACCATCTTTTCATTGGTGTTATAACTATAGGCATCACCGGCACGGGCAAATAAAAGGCGAAGAAAATCATAAATTTCTGTGATCGTACCCACAGTAGACCGGGGAGATTTTGACGTCGTTTTTTGTTCTATGGCAATTACCGGTGATAAGCCATCAATTTTATCGACATCAGGACGTTCCAGGCCTCCGAGAAACTGCCGTGCATACGCAGAAAATGTCTCAATGTAGCGTCGCTGGCCTTCAGCATAGATGGTATCAAAAGCTAAAGACGACTTCCCACTTCCCGAAAGACCAGTGATTACCACCAGCTTTTCCCGCGGAATAGTTACATCTATATTCTTAAGATTATGGACACGTGCGCCACGCACTTCTATGTTTTCTTCGTAGTTGGTCATAATAAATTCGCAAAAGCTGCGAAGTTACGATTTTGGAGGTTAAAAATGAAGCTGTTACAGCTTGTATTTCAACCTTTGTTATGTATGATTTTACGGAATAAACCAGCTTATAGTTTCACTGATTTCCTTAATAATTTGTGAAAGATTGACAGTTTTGATGATAAAACCTTGATAAACAGGTAATTCTTTATGTTCTTTAGATAAGGTATGGTACTTGAAAGCAGAAGAGCATGCGTTATCCAAGAAATAATAAAAAGAAAAGCTTTAGTTTTACAAAAAAGGCGAAGCATTTTCTTTTAATGCTGATAAGTGCATGGATGATAGGAATTTCAAATGTTATTTATGACCGTATGGTAAATGATACCAAGAAGATGGTAGAGCAGCGGGATGAAACTTTAAAGGAGAAATAGATTTAAATTTAAAAATTTGATTATCTTGGTGAACAAACCTAAACTTTTGACTTAGTACTTATTAGCTATATTTTATACACCGTGTTGTAAAACGTTTTACTCTAAATCATGTTCCTGTAACAATTCAATATACTGTTTATAAATCCAATCAAAAGGTTTTTTTCGATAATTTATCAAGTCAAGAGAATTCTCAATTAAATCAGATAGCTTAACTCCGCCATCCACATATTCATAATTAGAAAGTAATTCACTATTCACAATTTTTGGAAGTATTGATACTTTAAAACCTTTGTTTTTGTGATTTTTAAGTCTAAATAACATCGAACTTGTATTACTTAACCCTCCACCCATTCCTTGAAGAGCAAAATATCCAAGTCCATATTGATTGATTTTTCCAGTTGACTTTTCTAAAACTATTGGAGCAACTAAATTCCAAGCGCTAGACTTTATTTCTTTTTGTATGAATAAATAAACAATTAAATCATCTTCAATTTTATCAATAACATCTAAATTCCATCCTCCTAAAGTAGTTTTATAATCAGTAGGTACTTTTTCTTTTAAGAGAATAGGCTTCTCTTTAATTTTTTCCGATATTTTGGAGGTTTCTTGTTGTTTATTAAATGAAATATTAAAAACATTAAATGAATTCAACGTATCTTTTATTCCATTAAAATTTAAGTTTAAAATATTCATTTTCTCAATGTTTTGCAACGGTTCGGCTATGATTTCGTTGCGGCTCTAGCTGCGACGCGCTTTTGGCAAGTCACGCGGAGAGGAGCAGCAATGAGATTAGCTGTTATTTGTTTTTAGATTTTTTGAATACAAGAAAAGTTCTTGTTGTTAACCAACTTAGCAATGAATTGTAGTGATTGTTGGCAATTGTTATTTTCTTACTCATCAGATCTTTCAAGTTCAAAGAGCTCTTCTCTAAGTTTATTTTTTCTGCGTTGGTGTTCATTTGCTATATCGGCATAACCTTGCATTTCCTTATTTAACCTTTTTATTCTATTCGAATTAAGTATTGATCCTAAGAATGATTTAGATAATTCATCTACTTCCTTAACCAATGGTCTAAACATTTCAACATATTTATACTCTTCGGAATGCTCTTGCTCTATCATTTGCTTTAATTCGCCTATTCTTGCTTTTTTAGAATTGTCCATTTTTGAATATTTAATTGTTGCCAACTTATTTATATAAATACTTTTCATACCTACATATAACTATATATAGTTATATGTAGGTTCTAACCTTTAAAAATACACCTCAAAACCAAGAAGCGAAAGGGGAAAATTCCTGTTTTTATAAGAAAGTGGAATTTAAACGCTATGCTTATTAAGATGCACTACTGTCACTTCGAGCGTAGTCGAGAAGTCTTGAAAAACTCAATGCTCTAATTAGGTCTCGACTGCCTGCCCGATTTCGTCATTAAGACGAGTGCCTGACCTGACAAAAGCTTTTTGATGTAAGTAGCCAATTTAGTAGCAGCTTCCGGATATAAACGAAACCATAGTTCCGGTTCAATAAGTTCGAGTTCAGAAACAGTTAGTTCTCCGTTATTGTCTTCAAAAATATCTACCCTGGCATAAACAGGGAATTCAGGGCAAGCTTTAATCACTTTTTCGGCAAATTCAATTTCTTTTTTATTCGGAAGATAGATTTGAACTCTTCCTCCAAAGTCGCTTTGCACTCTAAAATCGCCTGGTTTAGCAACTTTGAGTACCGCATGAGTGAATTCCCCGCCAAAAATCATCATGGAGATTTCTCCTTTGGTAACAATATTATGTTGAAAAGGTTGTAGCATCATAGCTTCATTTTCGATCAACCTTTTAAATACTTTTTCGTGACGTTCCAGATTGTCAATTCCTAATTTATAAGTATGCGAGCCACTTGCAGAAATACAGGGTTTTAATACTGTTTCTGCCCATCCGGTTTGTTGGTGTAGCTCTTTTAACGTTAGTTGTTCTCCCTTTTCTATAAATCGGGTAGGAGTACAATGAATACCTTTGGTTTCCAGATCTTGCAAATAATGCTTATCGATATTCCATCGAATCAGGGCTTCTGAATTTAAAAACCAAGTAACTTTACTGGTTTTTTCCAACCAAATTGAAAATTCTTTAAATCGGTCAAAATAATCCCAGGTAGTCCTGAAAAGAAGATATTTTGCAGTTGACCAGTCAAAAGAAGGGTCATCCCAGGATCGTCTTTCTACAATTAAACCTTCTTTTTCTAATGCTTTTTTTACAAGATTGTCTTCAATTAGAACATCTTGTACATATTGATTCGGATTAATTGGATTAACGTACCTGGAATCGGTTAAAATAACAATATCAACGGTTTTCATGGTAATTTGTTAAAAACCAACCGCAGTATCATCTCCACGACGATCTGCTCCACCTTCTAATGTGCCATTTTCTAAAACCAGAATACCATCTACTTTTCCAATTACCGGAGAATTTTGTTCATTGATGAGATACCCCTTTTCTTTTAAACCGGAGATTAATTCCGGAGAAAAAGAATCTGGTTCAAACTGAATCAAATCGGGTAACCATTGATGGTGAAAACGCGGAGCATTTACAGCTTCCTGCATGGTCATATTGTATTCATGCACATTTAAAATAGTTTGCAGTACAGAGGTTATAATAGTTGATCCTCCGGGAGTCCCCACACTCATTAATAGCTTCCCGTCTTTCTCCACAATAGTAGGAGTCATAGAGCTTAGCATTCGCTTTTCAGGTGCAATGCTGTTGGCCTCAGCTCCAACTAAACCATACGAATTTGGTACTCCGGGCTTGCTGCTAAAATCGTCCATCTCATTGTTTAAAAAGAAACCAAGATCTCCACAATACAGTTTAGATCCAAAACCGCCATTAAGTGTTGTGGTTACAGAGATCGCATTTCCAAATTGATCGATAATAGAATAGTGTGTAGTTTCGTTACTTTCTACTACCTGAACACTCCCGTGAGAAACATCACTGGACAGGGTAGCTTTATCGAATGAAAAAGATGCCATGCGTCCGTCTAAATACGTGTCGCTTATCAATTCATCTCCCGGAATACTCACAAAATCAGGATCCCCTAAATAGAAACTCCTATCAGCATATGCACGACGCTCGGCTTCTGTAATCACCTGAATAGATTCCATAGAATTATGTCCGAATTCATGTAAGTCATAAGGCTCTATCATCTGCATAATTTGCGCTAAGCAAATTCCGCCACTGGAAGGAGGAGACATAGAGATAATTTTTAAATCATCGTATTCAAATGTAATTGGCAATCTCCATTTGGCTTCATATTGTGCTAAATCTTCCTCAGTAATAATACCTCCGTTAGCTTGCAGATATGCAACTAAACGTTTTGCGGTTTCACCTTTGTAAAATTCATCTCTACCATTTTTCATGATTCGGGTAAAGGTTTTTGCCAGGTTATCGTGTTTGATGACATCATTCTCTTTCCAGTCGTTCATAAACATGATGCTATCTGTGTTTACTTTTGCAAAGATTTCCTGATACCCTCTTAAACTGCGTTCATCTTTCTTGGTGAGTGTGATTCCTTTTTTAGCTAACTCAATAACCGGAGTGAGAATTGTTTCTATTGGTAATGTCCCAAATTTTTCATGTGCAGCAAAGACTCCCGCAATAGTACCTGGAACTCCAACTGCCAATGCCCCTTCTGTACTTTTACCCGGAATAACTTCTCCGTTTTCATCCAAATACATATCCTTTGTTGCAGCTAAAGGTGCTTTTTCCCGGTAATCCAATCCGCCAATTTCTCCATCACTTTTTCTGTACACCATGAATCCGCCACCTCCAATATTTCCGGCATAAGGATAGGCCACAGCTAAAGCCAACTCTGTGGCTACCATGGCGTCAAAAGCGTTTCCTCCTTTTTTTAAAATCTCTGTACCTATTTTTGAAGCCTCTTTGCGAGCAGAGACTACCATCGCTTTTTCTGTAATCAAACCTGTTACAGGTTTAGATTTGGTTATTGTTTCTTCTTTTTTGCAGGAGAATAAACTAATGAACAGTACTAAGAATATTATTTTTTTCATGTGTTTATATTTATTGTTTTTCAAGGGTTACATGCTGTTCGCTATTATCAATGTATTATGTGATAAAGTTTTTAACATGCTCGTTTCCTATCGGGATAAAAATTATTCTAATAAGGATTTTAATTTGTGATTTGAATAGGTGATGAGTTCTTCAAAAAAACTGGTAAACTCTTCTTCAAATTCGTCATAATATTTTTCGAGTTCTAAAATAGCAAAATTCATTTTAGATTTATTTTTTGTGCGTCGATTCATTCCGTTAAGCACCCTGGAAATCCCTTCTATATTCGAATAGCTGTAGAGCCAGTTCTCTTTGATCATATATGGCATCATGTTTTTATACCTGTCCGGAAGTAATTGATAATAATCGTCTAAAAGATTATAAAAATTTCCGGCATAGATATCTAAAGGGGTAGTCGAGTAATTATTCCAATTCTTTGCCAGGTAATGATCATAAAATATATCTACGATAATTCCGCTGTAATGTCCGTAAGGCTCATGAAGTTTTTTAGTGCTTTTGCGTACAGTTTTATGAGCATCGGTAAAAGTATCAATAGCTCTGTGCAGTATAATTCCTTTTTGAATTTGTTCAGGATACTCTAAATATTTTTTCCCACGTATCCCATCAGCTATAAAATTGCCAATTTTAATTTGGTCACGTTCTCCTGACAGGTAAATATGGGCTAAAAAATTCATTCTTCGAATTTACAAATTCATAACAAACAAAAAACAACTTTGTCGTTGTATATTTGCGGGAAAATTTAAAGAACAACAATGACACTGATAAAATCGATTTCCGGAATTAGAGGAACTATAGGGGGAAAACCTTCAGATAACCTGACTCCAATAGATGCGGTTAAATTTGCATCGGCTTATGGGACATGGTTGAAGAAACAAAAAAAAGATAAAAAGCTTACTGTAGTTATAGGCCGGGATGCCAGACTTTCGGGAGAAATGATTCAGAACCTGGTTATTTCCAGTCTTGTAGGCCTGGGTATCGATATTATTGATTTGGGATTGTCAACTACACCAACTGTAGAAGTTGCAGTGCCTATGGAAAATGCTGATGGCGGAATTATACTAACTGCCAGTCATAATCCGAAACAATGGAATGCATTGAAATTACTCAATGATAAAGGCGAATTTTTAGACGGAGCGAACGGAGCAGAAATATTGGAAATAGCAGAGAGTGATGATTTTTCTTTTGCAGAAGTTGATGATTTAGGAAAGATTACTAAGAACGATGATTATATAGATATTCATATTGAAGAAGTACTAAAATTACCTTTAGTAGATGCTGATAAAATCAAGAAAGCAAATTTTAAAGTTGTTGTAGATGGTGTGAATTCTACAGGAGGCATCGCTATTCCTAAACTTTTAAACGCTTTGGGAGTAGAAACAGTAGAATTGTACTGTGAACCTACGGGGCATTTTCCTCATAATCCGGAGCCTTTGAAAGAGCATTTAACAGATTTATCTGAGCTTGTAGTAAAAGAAAAGGCAGATTTGGGAATAGTAGTAGATCCTGATGTTGACAGACTGGCTTTTATATGCAATGACGGAGAGATGTTTGGAGAAGAATATACATTGGTAGCCTGTGCCGATTTTGTTTTAGGTAAAACCCCTGGAAATACAGTATCTAATATGTCTTCTTCCCGTGCATTAAGAGATATAACTTTAAAACATAACGGAAACTACGAAGCTAGTGCTGTGGGTGAGGTGAATGTAGTTACCTTAATGAAGAAGAATGAAGCGATTATCGGAGGAGAAGGAAATGGCGGAATTATTTACCCTGAACTTCATTATGGAAGAGATTCATTAGTAGGAGTAGCTTTGTTTTTAACTCATTTAGCCGAAGTTGGTATGACTACCCGAGAGTTAAGAGATAGTTATCCAAGTTATTTTATGAGTAAAAAGAAAATTCAATTGACACCTCAATTAGATGTAGACGGAATTTTAAAATCTATGGAAGCTAAATATGCAGGTGAAAATATATCGACTGTTGATGGGGTAAAAATAGATTTTCCTGAAAATTGGGTACACCTGAGAAAATCGAATACAGAACCTATTATCAGGATTTACACCGAAGCTGCAACTCAACAAGAAGCAGATGGTTTGGCAGATCGAATTATAAATGAGATCAAAGAAATAGCAGGCATCTAAACTTGCAATACCGGATAACAAAAAAACGCCTCTGATTTAAGAGGCGTTTTTTTGTTTATGATATTAAATATCCTCTCCCAAAGGGAGAGGAGTAAGGAGAGGGAAAAAATATTTAAAAATCCCCTCATCCCTGCCTGCTGTCAGGCAGGCTAACCTTCTCCCTGGGGAGAAGGAGCTATTTGAATTGACAATATGTTTAAAATTAATAAACTTTGTCATTCCTGCGAAAGCAGGAATCCATGCACTTTTAACTTTTAGATCCCTGCCTTCGCAAGGATGGCAGTATAACTGCTTTTTTAAATACTTAAATCGGCCTCTGTAAATCCGTTATTGAATTTAATATCGTTAGAAACCTCCTGGATAGCAGGCTGATCTCCATTTTAAATTAGAGGCGTTTTTTATTTGATCTTTGTCATTCCTGCGAAAGCAGGAATCCATGCATTTTTTAACTTTTAGATCCCTGCCTTCACAGGGATGGCAGTATAACTGCTTTTTTAAATACTTAAATCGGCCTCTGTAAATCCGTTATTGAATTTAATATTGGTAGAAATCTCCTGGATAGCAGGCTGGTCTCCATATGATCCATCTTCTCCAGGGAAAAAGATATCACGTTTTGCCGGAATCATTAATCCGTTAACCTCTTCATAATTTACTTTCATGAGCAGAACAGGATCGTTAAATCCGAATGCAGGAAGTGAGAAATAAAACTGATCTACCATCTTAGTTTCTTTATTTACATAGAGGACGTAGATGTCATTTTGTTCTTTTTTAGTGACTTCAGGATCGTAAGTAACGGTTACTTTATCATAATCGGTTCCATTTACGTTTTCACTACCATTATATTCGTAAAGCACTCCTGGGTTATCTAACTTATACATCATTACAAACCAAAAATAATTGGCTTTTCTCAAAAACTGAGTGCTTCCAATGGCTGTAGGATCTTCTATTTTAGTACCATTCTGTGAAATGTGAGCATTTTCTCCATCATAGTATTGAATAACTTCTCCGTCTGTTCCCGGCATTACATTGATATCGTGTTGTGTGTATTTTCCCCATGATTGCTCTGTATGAAATACATAACGCTCAATAGATTTATCGGCTGTTCCGTCTGCTTGTAGGTAATTGTAATTGAACTCAACATCTTTTTGTTTCCATAATTTCCCCCATCCTCCGGAAGCGGCTTCTATAGCTTTAATAATGGATTTAGGAGTATTGGTATCATAAGAAATTTCTATTTTAACTTCTTCTACCTGATTTTGAGGAGGCGTTTTTTCTTTTTCTTTCTTTTCTGTATTACAGGAAATAGAAAAGATTAAAAATAATGCAGAAACTGCAATTAATCCTATTTTAGTGTTTTTCATTTTGATTGTTTTTAATGATTTAATAGACTGTTTATATAAATTTTTAAACTACATTTAAAGGAATACAAATTTAAGGCTTATACATTATCTATGAGTAAAAGAGATTTAAAAAAATACTTGAATACGCTCAATAAGGAACAGTTGGAAGAACAGTTAATTGATCTCTATGAGCGTTTTAATCAAGTAAAAACCTACTATAATTTTGTTTTTAATCCGAAAGAAGAAAAACTTATAGGAGAATGTAAAGCAAAAATCTCCAATGAATACTTTCCTACAGGAAAGCGTAAAAAACCTAAAATGAGAAGGTCTGTTGCTCAAAAATTCATTAAGCATTTTATAACCATAGGAGTAGATCCGGTTTTAATAGCAGATGTAATGTTGTTTAATCTGGAAATTGCGCAAACTTTTTCTTCAGAAAAACCTATAAAACAAGAAGCGTTTTATAAAAGTATGTTTAATTCTTATAAACAATCCATTGAGTTTATTATTCAAAATGGAATTTTAAATGACTTCAAACCTCGATTGCTTAAAATCTATGCAGAAACTCAACATCAGGACTGGCTTAATCAATATGATTTTGAAATGGCTATAGAGATGATGGATTAATTTTGAATCATAGCTGTTTTTATTAATTTTTAGCAGATGCTAATTTTAAGAAAACCTTAAGAGCTTGAAGGCACGCGTTAGTATATTTTTGTGCATCAACAAATTAAATATCAAATTTTCTAGTTAATCAACCACGTTTATTTTATGAAAAAGCAAATTCTACTAATTCTTGTGCTTGCCTTAATAAGTTCTGCCGATGCATTTAGTCAAAGGAGAAATAAGAAAAAATCTAAAAAAGGACAAGTAACAACTTCGGCTCCAGCACCAAAACCAAAGAAAAATGGGGTTAAACCTTATGCAAAAGTAGTTACCAAAGATGCTGTTACAGATGACGGACTTTTTAAAGTGCATAAAGTAGGAGAAAAATATTATTATGAAATTCCGCATGCACATTTAGCTAAAGAAATGCTTTGGGTAAGTAGAATTTCTCAGATTCCAGCTAATTTAGGAGGTGGATTTAGAAATGCTGGTTCTAAAGTTAATGAGCAAGTGGTTTCATGGAATCGATTTCAAAATAAAATATTATTAAAAGCTAAATCGTATAACGCTGTTGCAGATGAATCACTTCCTATTAGTGTTTCTGTAAAGGCAAATAATTATGAGCCTACCATTGCTGCATTTAAAATAGAAGCTTTTAATGCAGATTCAACTGCTGTTGTAATAGATGTAACTAAATTATTTTCTACAGATGTAAGAGCTATTAGTGGCTTATCTAATGGCTTAAGAACAACTTATAGAGTTCGTAATTTAGATGCTTCCAGAAGTTTTATAAATAGTATTAAGAGTTTTCCTGAAAATATAGAAGTAAAACAGGATTTTACTTATAATGCAACTAATCCGCCATCTTCCAGAGCTACAGGCTCTATTAGTTTACAGATGAATCAATCAATGATTTTATTACCGGAAAAACCTATGCAGCCGCGTATTTTTGATCGAAGAGTTGGTTTTTTTACAATTAGTCAAGTAGATTATGGTTCAGAAAAATTAAAGGCAGACAGGAAAGAATATATTCGTCGTTGGCGTTTAGAGCCTAAAGATCCTGCAGCTTATGCAAGAGGAGAATTAGTAGAGCCTGTTAAACCAATTGTATATTACTTAGATCCTGCTACTCCTGAAAAATTAAGAAAATATATTAAGCAAGGAATAGAAGACTGGCAAAAACCATTTGAAACTGCTGGTTTTAAAAATGCAATTATTGCTAAAGACCCGCCATCAAAAGAAGAAGATCCTGAGTTTAGCCCGGAAGATATTAGATATTCTGTAGTAAGGTATGTTGCTAGTGAGACTAGAAATGCAGTAGGTCCAAGTGTTTCAGATCCGCGTTCAGGGGAAATCATTGAGAGTGACATTATCTGGTACCATAACCACTTACGTTCTTACAGGAACAGGTATTTATTGGAAACCGGAGCTGCTAATCCATCTGCAAGAACTTTGGATACTCCAGAAGAAGAGATAGGAGATATGATGCGTATGGTAATAGCACATGAAGTAGGCCATGCATTAGGATTCCCTCATAATATGGCAGCTAGTTTTGCCTATGATGTCGAATCTTATCGCGATGGAGATTTTACACAAGAGCATGGGCTTGCGGCGAGTCTTATGGATTATACCCGATACAATTACATAGCACAACCGGGGGATAAGAATATTCGATTTATCCGTCAAATGGGGCCTTATGATCATTATGCTACCAATTGGGGGTATAGAGTAATCCCTAATGCTAAAACTCCCGAAGATGAGCTGAGTACATTAAACAAATGGATTTTAGATAAGGCTGATGACCCAAGATATAAGTTTGGACAGCAACGAGGTCCTGCACTTGATCCATCAGCTCAGACAGAGAGTATAGGAGATAACCCTATTGAAGCAAGTGATTATGGTATAAAAAACCTTAAATATGTAGCCAAAAATTTACCGGCATGGACCTCTGACGTAACAAACAATTATGATGACTTAGAAGAATTATATAGAGAACTTTTAGGAGTTTGGAATCGTTATGTAGGTCATGTCATTACTAATATAGGAGGTGTCTATGAAGATTATAAAACACCTGCTCAAAATGGCGTCGTTTATACACATGTTGATGAAGCTACACAAAAAGCATCTATGAAATGGGTGCAGGATAATGTATTTAAAACACCAACCTGGTTAATAGATAAAAAAATACTTCAAAATATAGATCATGCAGGTTATTTTGAACGTTTAAGAAGCTTACAAGTAAGGCAGCTTAATACTATTTTAAGAGTAGATCGAATAGGTCGTTTAATAGATGCAGAAACTATTAATGATTCTTATTATTCTGCACTGGAGATGTTTAGAGATTTACGCAATGGTATCTGGAGTGAATTAAGAACAAATACTAAGGTTGATATCTACAGGAGAGATTTGCAAAGAGCTTATATTGAAAGAATGGGCTTTTTAATGGAAGCAGAACAACAACGTGTTTTCAATAGACCTGGACTCGATAGTCCGTTAAGCTATAATGTAAATCAATCTGATGTTGATGCATTGGTAAGAGGAGAATTAAAACAATTAAGAAGAAGGCTGATTAATGCAAAAAACAGTGCTTCAAATACGATAACACGTTATCATTATGAAGATTGTATTGCACGAATAGATGCTATTTTTGATAATAAATCATAAGATTTAATAGCGTTGAAAATAATTTTTTGAAAAAGAATTATTTTGTTTTTCATACTAAATTATATATATTCGAGTTATAATTAAGCTAAAAAATAAGTAATAACCCCAAATTCTTATATCATGCTATATGACATCTATGGTGAAGAATACATTGAATTTCTTCAAGATTTAAATCAGATTTTAGTTTCGAATAAACTAAAACAATTGGACTTTAGTTAGTCTAATTTTAAAGAATTCGGATAAATAATAAAAGCCGGAAAACTTACTAAGTTTTCCGGCTTTTTTACTTTACTGCATTCACAATAAAACTAAGAAAAGCTCTTTTGTTAGAAAGTACGTTTTTTAGCATTTAATTTAGATGAGGTGTGAAAGTTATCACTATTTTTAACAGCAATGAAAAAGAGAATTGATGTATTAATAATTGGAGGAGGGTTAGCTGGTTTAACAAGTGCAATTCACTTATCTAAAAACGGGATTAAAGTAACATTGATTGAAAAGTCTTCATATCCGAGACATAAAGTTTGTGGAGAATATGTGTCCAATGAGATAATACCTTATTTAGATAGTTTAGGAGCTCCCCCTGAAAAACTGTATCCGAAAAAAATAGACAAATTTTTATTTTCTTCTTCTAATGGAAGGACATTAACTTCAGATTTACCGGTAGGCGGATTTGGAGTTAGCCGATACGCACTCGATTCCTATTTATATTCTATTGCAAAAGAGAATGGCTGTGAAATCATTAAAGATACAGTTCTTGATGTTGTATTTGAAAAGGATAACTTTTCTGTGAATACGGAGCAGAATAGTATTTTAAATGCTAAAATTGTTATCGGAGCTTATGGAAAACGATCTAATATAGATCGCAAACTTGCAAGAGAATTTATAAAAAAGAAATCTCCATGGCTGGCAGTTAAAGCACATTATAAAGGTGATTTTCCGGAAGATTTGGTTGCTTTGCATAATTTTAAAGGAGGATATTGCGGAGTTTCAAAAGTAGAAAATGACAATGTCAATGTGTGTTATCTGGCAGATTACAAGACATTTAAAAAGTATAAAAACATCAAAGAATATCAGGAAAACGTGTTGAGTAAAAATCGACATTTGAAAAAACTTTTTACCGATTTCGAATTGGTCTTCGAGAAACCTCTTACTATTAGCCAGATTGCTTTTGACAAAAAGAAAGCGGTAGAACATCACATTCTGATGACTGGAGATACTGCAGGGCTAATACATCCTTTATGTGGTAACGGAATGGCCATGGCAATCCGAAGTGCCCAAATATGTTCAGATCTTATTATTTCATATTTTAACGGAACTATTCCTTCCAGGGCAGTTTTAGAAAAAAAATATGCTTCCAGTTGGAATTTAACCTTTAAATCCCGACTAAGAACCGGGAGACTCTTAGCCTCTCTATTCAGGAATGAACAATTGTCAAAATGGATATTTAATAGCCTGGCGATTTTTCCATTCTTATTACCATTGATTATTAAAAAAACACATGGAGAACCTGTAACACATACCAGCTAAATGTTTATCAATACTAAATACAGGACGGAGGAAGAAGAAATCATGGACGATTTTGAGATGGAAGGAGAACGTCTCAGAGTTACTTTAGATGAAATTGCACAGATAAACAGACTGTTAGGAGGAAATACGCTAACCTTGAAAGGAGTTGACTATTTAATAGACCAAATAGTATCTGATAGCGTAGTGACGATTCTTGATATTGGTTGCGGAAACGGAGATATGCTCAGGGCACTTGCAGATTTCGCATTAAAAAAAGGGTGGAAGTTTAAATTGATTGGAGTAGATGCAAATCTTTATACTGTTGATTATGCCAGAAAACTATCAGAAACATATCAAAATATAGAATATCATCACATGGATATTTTTTCAGATGAATTTTCTAATTTGGAATACGATATTGTAACTTGTACATTGATTTTACATCATTTTAATGATTCAGAATTACTGAAATTAATGACCTTGTTAATCAAAAAAAGTAAAATAGGAATTGTTGTTAATGATTTGCACAGAAGTGCTGTGGCCTATCGTCTCTTTCAGCTGGTAAGTTTCATTTTCAGATTAAGTGAAATGCCTTCTAAAGATGGTTTGACATCTATCCTCAGAGGATTTAAAAAGAAAGAACTGGAAACATTTTCTAAAAAATTAACTATTAAAAATTATAAGATCCGCTGGAAATGGGCTTTCCGATATCAATGGATCATCAAAACTGTATGAGTGTTAAAATAAAGACAGTAGCTAAAGAATTACCTCCTTATACCAGGACAACAAAAGAAATACTCCCTTTCTTAGATTTATGGCTTAGCGGACAAGAAGATCGTTTTAGGCGTAAAGTCAAGAAAATATTTGAAAATGCAGCAGTAGATAAACGGTATTCCATTATGGGGCCGGAAGAAGTGTTTGCCAAAACTTCTTTTGAAGAAAAAAATGATCTTTATATAGAAGGAGTTACAAAACTTGCTGAAGCCTCCCTGGAGAAAGCATTGAATAAAGCAGCATGGGATCCAAATTCACTGGATTATATCATTACAGTAAGTTGTACCGGTATTATGATCCCTTCTTTGGATGCGTATTTGATCAATAGTTTGAAACTGAGACAAGATATTATAAGGCTCCCTGTGACAGAAATGGGATGTGCTGCAGGAGTATCCGGGATTATTTATGCACAAAATTTTCTGAAGGCTAATCCGGGTAAACGTGCAGCTGTGATTGCTGTAGAATCTCCGACAGCAACTTTTCAACTGGATGATTATTCTATGGTCAATGTGGTGAGTGCAGCTATTTTTGGGGACGGAGCTGCCTGTGTTTTATTATCTTCGGATGAAGAAGATGAAGGACCAAAGATCCTGGATAATGAAATGTACCATTTCTATGAGGCAGAACATATGATGGGGTTTAAACTGACTAATGGTGGACTCAAAATGGTACTGGATGTTGAAGTGCCGGAAAAGATTGCAAATCATTTTCCTAATATTATACATCCTTTCCTGGAAAAAAACAACCTGACTATTGAAGATATAAATCATTTGATTTTTCATCCCGGAGGGAAAAAAATAGTACAAACAGTAGAAGAGCTATTTGGTGATTTAGGAAAAAATATAGATCATACAAAAGAAGTATTGCGTTTGTATGGTAATATGTCTAGTGCAACAGTATTATATGTGTTAGAACGTTTTATGGATGAAAATCCTCAACCTGGAGAAAAAGGATTAATGCTGAGTTTTGGTCCCGGATTTTCAGCACAACGTATTTTATTAGAATGGTAAAAGAATTTACAGGAGATTGGGCCCTGATATTGGGTGGTAGTAGCGGATTAGGATTGGCCAGTGCTAAAAAACTGGCGCAACACGGTATGAACATTTGTGTTATTCATAGGGACAGGAAATCTTCTGTAGAGCGAATAGAAAAAGATTTTCAGGAAATCACAGCATATGGAGTAGAGTTGTTATCGTATAACATTGATGCAACCCGATCTGATAAACGTAAAGAAGCTATTGAAAAATTGGCAGCTCAGATTTCTGGAAAAGGAACGATCAAGTGTTTGGTACATAGCTTGTCCAAAGGAAATTTAAAAGCAATGGTTTCTGATGAGGCTCCGGTGTTGCAAAATGATGATTTTCATTTGACAATTGATGCAATGGCTATTAGTTTATACGATTGGACGCGTACCTTATTTGATGCAAAACTTTTTTCTGATAATGCCAGTATTATAGCTTTTACAAGCGAGGGAAATACAAAAGCCTGGAAACATTATGCAGCAGTTTCTGCAGCCAAAGCTGCTCTGGAAGCTATTACCAGAAATATAGCATTAGAATTTGCACCTTATGGAATAAGAGCCAATTGTATACAGGCCGGAGTTACAGATACACCATCTTTACGTATGATTCCCGGGAATGAACAATTAAGGGCGTTTGCGGTGAAAAGAAACCCTAATAAACGTTTAACGGTGCCCGAAGATGTAGCAGGTGTTGTCTATTTACTCTGTAAAGAAGAAGCCGCCTGGATTAACGGGACGGTTATCCCTGTTGATGGAGGAGAACACATAAGCTAAAATGATATGGAAGTAAAAGATATCATAGCCCAATTGCCATATACCCCTCCTTTTCTTTTTGTAGATGAATTGATAGAGGTAACTGCAAATGGAGCTAAAGGTTGTTTTACTTTTGACGAAAGCCTGGATTTCTACAAAGGACATTTTAAAGATCATCCGGTTACGCCAGGTGTTATTTTAACAGAAACCATGGCACAGATAGGGGTAGTGTGCTTAGGGATATTCCTGATGTCTGATTCAGATATGAATGCTTCCGTAGCATTTACATCTTCTAATGTTGAATTTTTAAAACCGGTTTATCCCAATGAGAAAGTGACTGTGATTTCAGAGAAAATATACTTCCGATTTGGGAAATTAAAGTGTAAAGTCAGGATGCTGAATCAAAAAGAAGAAGTAGTTTGTACAGGTGAGATAGCCGGAATGTTAATTAATCCTCTGGGAAATGAATAGGAGAGTTGTCATAACAGGCCTGGGAGTAGTTGCGCCTAACGGAGTTGGAATAGAAGCCTTTAATGAAGCGATTAAAAACGGGGTTTCTGGAGTTAAACATCTGGAAGAACTTGAAACGCTTAAATTTTCATGTCAGATCGCCGGTCAACCCGAAATACCGGAAGGCAAAGAATTAGACTACCTGACTCCTTTACAACTTCGGAATTTTGACAGCAGCGGAATTTTATACGGCGTAATGGCGGGAATAGATGCGTGGAAAGATGCCGGACTAACATTCTCTGATGAAAATGAACCGGACTGGGATAGTGGGATTATTTTTGGAACAGGTACTTCAGGAGTTAATAAATTCAGGGAAGCTATTTATAAAGTAGACGACCTTAAGGTAAGGAGATTGGGGAGTACTGTGGTAGCTCAAACCATGGCTAGTGGAGTGAGTGCTTATCTTGGAGGTATTTTAGGTACCGGAAATCAGGTTACGACCAATTCTTCGGCTTGTACTACAGGTACAGAAAGCATTTTAATGGCTTTTGACCGTATTAAAACAGGTCATGCAGAACGAATATTAGTTGGAGGTACCAGCGATAGCAGCCCTTATTTATGGGGTGGCTTTGATGCGATGAAGGTATGTACCTATAAACATAATGAATCTCCGGAAAAAGCATCCAGGCCGATGAGTGCGTCTGCCAGCGGATTTGTACCGGGAAGTGGAGCAGGAGCTTTGGTTATAGAATCTTTAGAGAGTGCCGAGAAGAGAGGAGCAACTGTATACGCAGAAATTTTAGGCGGACATATAAACTCTGGAGGACAACGTTCTGAAGGTACTATGACCGCACCAAATAGCCAGGCTGTGCAACGATGTATCCGAAAAGCAGTAGAGCATGCAGGGATAAAAAGTACAGATATTGATCTGATCAACGGACATCTTACAGCAACAGCTAAAGATCCGGTTGAGATTGAAAATTGGAGTAAAGCTCTGAATCTGGAAGGAAGTCAGTTTCCGTATATCAACTCTTTAAAATCAATGATAGGACATTGTTTAAGTGCTGCTGGTAGTATTGAAGCAGTATCTTCGGTCTTACAGTTGCATCACGGATATATTTTTCCAAGTATTAATTGTGAAGATATTCATCCCGAGATTTTAAAAGTAATTGATACGGATAAAATTCCGCAAGAGCATATTAAAAAGGATATTAATATCATTGCTAAAGCCAGTTTTGGTTTTGGGGATGTAAATGCATGTATTATCTTTAAGAAATTTTAAAAGTTATATGAACAAAGAAGAACTTATCGCTAAACTAAAAACTATTGTAAAGCCCTACATTCAAGATGAAGAAGCATATGGGAACTTAAATGAAGAAACCGATTTTATCAATGATCTTAAAATCAATTCTGCAAACCTGGTTGATGTTATTCTTGATGTAGAAGAAGAATTTGATATTGAAATCGATAATGAAGCAATGGAGCAAATGCTGGATGTTAAATCTGCTATCAGGATTATAGAAGAAAAGATGGCTTAGCATTGTGATAGGAAACGATATTATAGATTTAAAACAAGCTGCAAGAGAAAGTAATTGGAGGCGAAGAGGGTATTTAGATAAAATATATACAGATGAGGAACAGCAGGAAATTTATTCCTCAATAAATCCCGAAAAACATCTGTGGATATTGTGGAGTATAAAAGAAGCTGCTTATAAGATCGTTAACAGGCATACAGGCAAACGTTTCTATAATCCTAAAAAATTAATATCAAAATTAATACATACAGATGGCAATGTTGTAGAGGGGCAGGTTTTTTATGAAGAATCCTGTTTTTTAACGCATTCTGAGATCACAGACAGTTATGTACATACAGTTGCTGTAGAGAAAGATACCTGTCATTTGAATTGTACAATATCCAGTATAGATTTGATCAGTTCTTCTTCTACAAATGATTTAATAAAAAGGGTATTTAAAAGCTCAGAATTTCAAATTTATAAAGATGAGAACCTGATCCCATTTTTATCAAAAGAAAATTCAAATGCAAAAATACCGGTATCTGTTAGTCATCATGGAGAATATATAAGCTTGGCTGTTCCAGGTTTAGTATAAGCTTGATTAAATAATTTGAAGTATATTTTAGGATTTAAATTTAAGATGTCATTCCTGCGAAGGCAGGAATCTGAAATATTAATTAAGAGAAATAATTTAATTCTTAAAGTTAATCAAGTCAGTAACCACGTTCTGGAAGGTTTATCCATCAATTGTACTGTATTATCAAATGTTTAATTCAAAGGAAATTTAAAAACTACAGCAACCACATTATCTTCTTTGTCACTATCAATATTAATATTGAAATCGGCAGAATTTACTTTAGCTTTCCCATACAGGATATTGTTTTCTAACTTAAATTCTATGTTTGTTTGTTTTGAAACTCCTTTAATGGTAAAAGTTCCTTTAACGAGGTATTGATCTCCTTTTTTTGTAATGGAAGAACTTTCAAAATAAATACGCGGGTATTTTTTTTGATAAAAATACTTTTTCCACATTAAATGTCCGTCACGTAAAAAATTTCCAGTCTCAAGAGTTTTGACAGCTACAGACCCTTTTAAACTCGAGCCATCCAGATTATTTTTATCAAAAACGATAGTACCTTTTATATCACTAAGACTTCCTTTTACCTTTTTAGAAATAAACTCAAAAGTAACTTCGGCATTTGGTAAGTCTACTCCTTTTGACTGAGAAATGACCCCCTGAATACTAAGAAAGCAGGATACTAAAAAAATGATTTTCTTCATATAAAATGGTTGAGTACAAATATGGAGCCAATTTTTGACAATTTTTAAAGTATTCGTCGCTATACATAAAAACTCTTTCTTAAATTTGTGTTAATTATATCTTAAGTTTATATAAGATATTGTCTTTGCTTTTTACATAAAATTAATAATAAGCACTTTTAGATAATATTTTGATAAGCTATTCTACTTATATAAAAAGTAGTTTTGTTTTCATGTTAGCCCTCTACAACAATTAGCTAATAATCAATTAATTAAATTTAACTAATTTATTTTTCATGAAAAAAAAATTACTCTCTTTGATACTGTTTTTAGTAGTATCATTTTCTTTTTCTCAGTCTGTTTTTATCAATGAAATACATTATGATAATGCTGGTACAGATGAAAATGAAGGATTTGAAATTGCCGGCCCGGCAGGAACTGACCTAACAGGATATACTGTGGTATTGTACAATGGGTCTAACGGACTCCCATACAATACAATTAATTTATCCGGAATTCTTACTGATAGTGGGAATGGTTTTGGTTTTTCTTCACAAATATTACCGACAAACGGACTCCAGAATGGAGCTCCTGATGGATTAGCCTTGATAGATACCGGAAATAACGTGATCCAGTTTTTAAGTTATGAAGGTGTTGTTAATGCAAGTGGCGGGCCTGCTAGTGGTTTGTCAAGTACAGATATTGGAGTTGCTGAATCAAGTTCTACTCCAATAGGAAATTCGATACAATTGACAGGTACAGGAACAACCTTTTCAGATTTTACATGGCAGGCAGAATTAACAAGTACTTTTGGTACGGTTAATAGCGGACAAACATTTATTCAGGCGATTACAACTCCTTTGATCAATGAGTTTGTTTTTAATCATACAGGTTCAGATACTAATGAATTTGTAGAAGTGATTGCTGCTCAGGATGCAGATTTAAGTTCTTATTATTTATTGGAGATCGAAGGAGATGGTACCGGAAGTGGAACAATAGATGAAGTAATTCAGTTAGGAACAGCAGATAGTAACGGATATTTTACAACCCCTTTTGGAAGTAACACTTTTGAAAACGGAACAGTATCATTGCTATTAGTAGAAAATTTTACAGGTAGCCTTGGAACTGATTTAGATACAGATAATGATGGAATCCTGGATTTAGAACCCTGGGATGCCATTGTAGACGATATTGCAGTTAATGATGGGGGGACTTCAGATATTAATTATGCGTCAGTAGTTCTTTTACAATCTTTTGATGGAAATACAAACACAGTAGGTGGAGCTTCCAGAATTCCTAACGGAATAGATACAGATGCTGTATCAGACTGGACGAGAAATGATTTTGACGGACAAGGTCTGCCAAACTTCCCTGATGCAGTTGCAGAAAGTGGAGAAGCAATCAATACTCCGGGTGCAGATAATATGGTTGCAGACCCTGATACCGGAGGTGGTGGAGGTGATGCTACTGTTTTTATCAATGAAATAGATGCAGATACTCCAGGTACAGATACCATGGAATTTATAGAATTATATGATGGAGGAATGGGTAATACTGCTTTAGATGGATTGGTAGTTGTATTGTATAACGGAAGTAATAATTTAAGCTATAACGTATTTGACCTTGATGGCTTTACAACTAATGCTAATGGATATTTTGTATTGGGAAATACCGATGTACCAAATGTTTCACTAGTATTTGGAAGTAACGGGCTTCAAAATGGAGCAGATGCAGTTGCTTTATATACTGGTGATGCTGCCTCTTTTCCGAATGGAACAGCAATTACAACAGATAATTTGATTGATGCTGTTGTTTACGATACTAATGATAGTGACGATGCAGATTTATTAGTATTGTTAACTGCAGGACAACCCCAGATAAACGAAGGAGGACAAGGGAATAATGCAGAACATTCTATACAACGTTTTCCAAACGGTAGTGGAGTATTAAGGCAAACAGATACTTATGTTGCAGCAATTCCTACCCCCGGAGCTTCAAATACAAATGCTACAGAAGCAGTAGACCTATTAATCAATGAGATAGATGCAGATACTCCTGGAACAGATACTGCAGAATTTATAGAGTTGTATGACGGAGGAACCGGGAATACTGCTTTAGACGGATTTGTAGTTGTGCTGTATAACGGAAGCAATAATTTAAGTTATAATGCATTTGATTTGGATGGTTTTACAACTAATTCAGATGGGTATTTTGTATTGGGAAATACCGATGTACCAAATGTTTCATTGGTATTTGGAAGTAATGGAATCCAGAATGGAGCAGATGCAGTAGCTTTATACAGAGCAGACGCTGCTGCTTTTCCAAATGGGACAGCAATCACAACAGATAATTTGATTGATGCTTTGGTGTATGATACTAATGATAGTGATGATGCAGAACTTTTGGTATTACTCAATGCAGGACAACAACAAATCAATGAAAATGAGCAGGGACAAGGCGCTGTGCAATCATTACAACGTATCCCGAATGGAGAAGGCGGACCAAGAAATACAGATACATATACTCAGGCAGATCCTACTCCAGGAACAGCTAACGGAGGTGTAATTGTAGAACCGGGAGAAATCATTTCAATTCTTGAAGCGAGAAACGCTGCAGAGGGAACTTCGGTGACTATTACAGGTGTTTTAACAGCAACAGATAATTTTTCTGGTCCGGCATTTATACAGGATGCAACAGGAGGAATTGCCGTTTTTGATGAATTGGTTCACGGTAATGGGGTATTTGCTATAGGAGATTCCATTACGCTAACTGGAGTAAGAGCTGCTTTTAATGATCAGGTACAAATAGGTACCGTTTCTAATGTAGTGAATAATGGTTTACCAAATAACCCAATTACACCGGTTACGATTACCCTGAGTCAGTTAGGCGAACATCCCGGAGAATTGGTAAGAGTTGTAAATACTACGTTCCCGAATCCTGGAAATCTTTTATTTGGAAATTCTAATTTCACGTTGACAGACGCCAGTGGAAACGGAGAATTGCGAATAGATAATGATGTGGCAGATGTAGTTGGTTTAACACAGCCGGAGCAATGTGCAGAAATAACAGGAGTAGTTGGCAGGTTCAGAGAGTTTTTCCAGTTACTACCAAGAAATAATGCTGATATTCCTTGTGCAGAAGAATTTGTGCCCGGAGGAGATACTTCAGACATTCCAAGAGAAGAAACATTAGATATTGTTACCTGGAATATTGAGTGGTTTGGAGATGAAGGAAATTCTCCTGCTGCCGGAAATCCAAATTCTGATGCCATTCAGAGAGATAGTGTTGCAACTGTAATCAGAGGACTGGACGCAGATATTATTGCAGTACAGGAAATTACAGATATTCCACTATTCGAAGAATTAGTGAATAGTTTAGGAGGATATAATTTTATTTTATCTGAAGGGACTTCAGGATCACCTAATAGTCCGGGAGCTCAACGCGTCGGATTCATCTATAAAACAGATGTTATCGCTCCGGTATCTACAAGGATAATGTTTACATCGATTCATCCAAACTATAATGGAGGAGATGATTCTGCATTGGTGGGATATCCTGATCCTTCCAGAAGTCGTTTTTATGCCAGCGGACGTCTTCCGTTTTTAATGACAGCAAATGTTACGATTAACGGAACTACAGAAGAAATCGATTTCATTGCCTTACATGCAAGAGCAAACAGTGGTAATGACGCACAATCCAGGTACGATCAACGTCGTTTTGATGTAGAAGTATTAAAAGATAGTTTAGATGCTAATTTTGCAGATCGCAGATTCATTGTAGCAGGAGATTTTAATGATGATGTAGATGAAACAGTAGCCAATGTAAATACAACAGAGTCATCATATATAGAATTTGTAAATGATTCTTTAAATTATACGATTCCTACGGTTGCATTGAGTAATGCAGGATTGCGATCTTTTGTTTTTAATGATAATGTGATTGATCATATCCTGTTTTCCAATGAATTGGACGACACGTTTGTAGCAGGATCATCTACTGTTCATTTTGAGTTTTTTGATAACGATTACAGTACAACGACTTCAGATCACTTCCCGGTTTCTATTCGTTTGCAATTAGTTGAAGAACTTCAGATTACTGCATTAGATGGTATAAATATTAATTGTAATGGTGCAAATGATGGTCAAGTAACAGTAGAGGCTACCGGAGGCGTAGCACCTTTGACATATCTTTGGAGTAATGGGGAAACAACTGCCACAATAACAAACCTGGAACCAGGAACTTACAGTGTAATTGTTACAGATGCAACCGGAAATTCTGTATTATCAGATGATATATTAATTACAGAGCCAGAAGCTATAGTATTTAACACTACTGAAAATCAGAAATTATTTTTAGGATATGGCTCTGAAAGCGTTACTTTACAAGTGACAGATATAGCAGGAGGGACTCCGGATTACACCATTTTATGGAGTACTGGAGAGACAACAGAGAGTATCGTGGTTTCTCCAACAGAAACAACAGTTTATGCCGTAACAGTTACAGATGCCAATGGTTGTTCTGTTGATAAAGAGATAATAGTAGAAATAGAAGACATCAGGTGTGGTAATAACTCTTACAGACCAAGAGTATCTATTTGCTTTAGAGGAAAATCACTTTGTGTTTCTAAATATGCTGTAAATTATTTCTTGAGAAGAGGAGCTACTTTAGGTTCTTGCGGAGTTGATGAAAACAAGCCTGTAGTTGTAAAAGCTAAGGTTTATCCTAATCCGGTTCGTAACTATACCAATGTTTTCTTAAAAACAAGAATAGCTTCAGACCTCACATTGAGAGTCTATACTAAAGAAGGTGTTTTAGTTCAAACCTCTACTGCTAAAGTCAGAAAAGGAATTAATAGAGTTCCGTTAAATGTATCTGCACTTCCAAGAGGTTTATATATTTTGAAGATTGTTGATGCCGGAGAAAATATAAACGGAATACGCATCTTAAAGTTGTAATCAGAAAATCCTAAATAAATTAAAATGCCCGTAAATTTTACGGGCATTTTTTTACCTTTAAACATTGTAAAATAAAACTATAAAATGAGTTCATTAAAAGGGAAAATTGCCTTAATTACAGGTGGAAGTAAAGGGATTGGATACGGAATAGCTGAAGTAATGTTGAAACAAGGGATGAAAGTTGCTATTACCGGGAGAGATCTTGAAACTGTAGAAAAAGCAGCGTCAGAACTAAACAAATTAGAAGGAGAAGCTATAGGGATACAAGCAGATGTTCGTAATCTTAAAAGCCAGGAAGAAGCAGTACATAAAATAATAACTACATGGGGGCAAATCGATGTTTTAATTGCTAATGCCGGTATTGGTCATTTCGCTTCTATTGAAGACTTAAGCGCAGAACAGTGGAATGAAACCATTGATACAAATCTTACGGGAGTTTTTTACAGTGTAAAAGCAACTGTAGAACAGCTAAAAAAATCCAAAGGATATATTTTTACAATTTCCAGTTTGGCAGGAACTAACTTTTTTGCAAATGGTACAGCCTATAATGCCAGTAAGTTCGGATTAACCGGATTTACACAGGCGTTAATGTTAGATTTAAGGCAATATGATGTTAAAGTGAGTACAATTATGCCCGGATCTGTTTCCAGTTATTTCAACGGGAGAACTCCGGAAGAGGGAAGTGATTGGAGAATACAATCGGAAGATTTAGGACAGATTATTGTAGATCTTCTAAAAATACATCCGCGTACATTACCTAGTAAAGTAGAAATAAGACCATCAAAACCACCAAGAAAGTAAAAGTTTCAAGAAGTTTACTTTTTTATGATTTTTGCTAATCGCTCTAGATAGTCTTTGAGGTTTCTAAAAACATCAGGTATAAAAACAAAAGAATGGAGATGATTAAAATTAGATTAGTAAACCATTTGTTTTTGTAATGACCTACCCACGCTATTTTATTGTTCATAACCAGTAAAAGCGCTGCTAGAAATGGCATAAAAAATGCACTGGCTACGGCATAAAGAATAATAACCCAAACCGGTTTGTCTAAAAATAGTAAAAGTATTGGAGGAATAGCCAGGTATGCTAAGAATAATCGATAATACTTAGATTTAGTACCACTATCTGTATTTATTTCATTAGCTTTTTTATTTCTTGATTTCCAGCTGATTATTAAATCATTGAATAAATAAGGGACTCCATTCCAAACCCCTAGCATGGAAGAAAAAACAGCGCCCCAAAAACCAATTAGAAATATCCATTTGCCATAAACTCCTGCTGTTTCTCCTAATTTATCTGCCAGGTTAATAATTATTTTGCTTCCGGATACTTGTTCAGGGTTTACTGTAGACGAAATAATAATAATAGCAATACCGAATAAGCCTGTCAAAAAATAAGCAACTTTTAAATCCAGTTTAATCGCTTTTATTTTTGAAATAGAATTCCATCCTTTTTCTTTTAGCCAATAATTATAGCAAAGCATAGTTACACTTCCTCCAACTCCCCCTATAACGCCCAGAAGTAGTGTCATAGAGCCTTCCGGGACTCTGGGTACAATCATAGATATTAAAATTTCTCCCCAATTAATATCGATCAAAAACAAATTAATAATGACGGTACTAAACATAATACCAATCATTACTTTCATTATGTTTTCCAGGAATCGATACTTACCTATTAGTACCAGTGCCATAGCTAATAATGTGTGTAAAATTCCCCATACAGGAATTGATAATTGAGGAAATATAGAATGAGCAGCAAGCCCGCAGGCTGCCATCAATGCACCTGCAACAATAAATCCCCAGATAGTGAGATAACTGATAAAATAAACAGAAATAATAGAATGAAATTTAGATACCCACCCTTCTAATAGTGTAGACCCTGTAGATAATTGCCACCTGGCAACTCCCTCATTTAAAACATATTTAATCAAAGCACCTATAAGACAAGCCCATAATATGATATGACCAAACCTTGCACCTGCTACTGTTGCAGCTATCATATCTCCTGCGCCAACACCCGTAGCAGCAATTAAAAAACCAGGTCCAAAAATGTCTTTAAACTTTTTTCCAAATTTTATCATTGAAATGTCTGTTATGTGATTTGATATCGTCTAAATATAAGTAACATTTATAAAGTAATGTATTAAAAATGTTTTATTAAGTATCGTATATTTACGGTCGCTTAAATAATGAGCTTTTCTATTTAAAATTATTCATGCAAAACAGATGAACAAGATTTTTAAAGTAAACGTTAACGATTCGCATAATTTTGAGATCACTCAGGATGAGCTGGAATCGCTTGACAGTATCAAAAGAGACGATGAAACTTTTCATGTTTTATATCAAAACGAATCCTTTGAAGCCGCAATTGTAGATTCAGATTTTAATAATAAGAAATATAAAATCACAATTGGGAGTAATTCTTATGATGTAGCTATTACAGACGACCTTGCCATATTGATTAAAGAAATGGGATTGTCACTAGGAACCACTAAACAAGTAAATTCTATAAAAGCTCCTATGCCGGGGCTAATTATAAATGTTAATGTTTCTGAAGGCCAGGAAATTAAAGAAAACGAAGCATTAATTGTAGTTGAAGCTATGAAAATGGAAAACGCTTTAGTTGCGCCCAGAGATGGAATTGTTAAGGCCATCAATGTAGCTAAAGGAGATACAGTAGATAAAGGAGCTTTATTAATTGAATTAGAATAAGAGATGAAGAAAATATTAGTAGCCAATAGAGGAGAGATTGCTATTCGAGTAATGAAGACTGCAAAGAAGATGGGAATTCATACTGTTGCTGTTTTTTCTGAAGCAGACAGACATTCACCACATGTAAGATTTGCAGATGAAGCAGTATGTATAGGAGCAGCGCCTTCGAGTCAATCGTACCTTTTAGGGGATAAGATTATAAAAGTAGCTAAAGAATTGGGAGTGGATGGGATTCATCCGGGATACGGATTCTTAAGTGAGAATGCTGATTTTGCAGAAGCTGTTGAAGAGAATGATATTATTTTCATTGGACCAAAATCGGCAGCAATCAGAACTATGGGAAGTAAGTTAGCCGCCAAAGATGCTGTTAAAGCTTATGATATCCCTATGGTTCCTGGTGTTGACGAAGCAATTACAGATATAGCCAAAGCAAAAAATGTTGCTAAAGAGATAGGTTTTCCAATTTTGATAAAAGCTTCTGCCGGAGGTGGAGGTAAAGGAATGCGTATCGTTGAGAAAGAAGAAGAATTTGAAGAACAAATGGACAGGGCTGTTAGTGAAGCGATTTCTGCATTTGGAGATGGAGCCGTTTTTATTGAAAAATATGTAGCATCTCCACGACATATAGAAATCCAGGTATTGGCAGATCAGCACGGAAATACGTTTCATCTTTTTGAACGCGAATGTAGTGTTCAAAGGCGTCATCAAAAAGTAGTAGAAGAAGCACCTTCTGCAGTATTGACTCCGGAAATCAGAAAAGCGATGGGAGAAGCTGCTGTTAAAGTAGCTCAATCGTGTGATTATATTGGAGCTGGAACAGTTGAGTTTTTGTTGGACGAAAATCTTAATTTCTACTTTTTAGAAATGAATACTCGTTTACAGGTAGAACATCCGGTAACAGAACTTATAACAGGAATGGACCTGGTAGAACAACAAATAAAGGTTGCCAGGGGAGAAAAACTTAGTTTTAGCCAGGACGATCTTAAAATAAACGGACATGCATTAGAACTGAGAGTATATGCAGAAGATCCGTTAAATGATTTTTTACCAAGTGTAGGGACATTATCAACCTATAAAACGCCCGTAGGAGAAGGAATTCGCCTGGATGACGGATTTGAAGAAGGCATGGAAGTTCCTATTTATTATGATCCTATGCTATCTAAATTGATTACTTATGGTAAAACAAGGGAAGAAGCTATGGAATTGATGATTTACGCAATTGAAAACTATAAGGTAGAAGGTATTATGACCACACTGCCTTTTGGTAAATTTGTATGTGAACATGAAGCTTTCAGAAGTGGAAATTTTGATACTCATTTTGTGAAAAAATATTATAACCCGGAAAGTTTAATAGAAAAGACAGAAGAAGAAGCACGATTAGCAGCCATTATAGGCTTAAAAGCTTATTTGAAAGATCAACAACTGTTAAGAGTGCCTAATTAAATTATTGAAGTATTAAGATGGATTCAAAAATAACTACATTAAACGATAAAATAACCAAAGCACATTTAGGCGGAGGTGAGAATAGGATAAAGAAACAACATCAAAAAAAGAAACTAACGGCAAGAGAACGTATAGAATACTTATTAGATGAAGGTTCTTTTGAAGAAATTGGGATGTTAGTGACTCATCGTACTACCGATTTCGGAATGCAGGATCAAATATACTACGGGGATGGAGTAGTTACCGGTTACGGAACAATTTCAGGACGTATGGTATATATCTTTGCGCAGGATTTTACTGTTTTTGGAGGTGCATTGTCAGAGACACACGCAGAGAAGATATGTAAGATAATGGATCATGCTATGAAGGTTGGTGCACCTTTAATCGGGTTAAATGATTCAGGTGGAGCCAGAATCCAGGAAGGAGTTCGTTCTCTGGGGGGGTATGCAGATATTTTTTATCGTAATGTGCAGGCCTCTGGTGTTATTCCTCAAATATCTGCGATTATGGGACCATGTGCAGGTGGAGCTGTTTATTCTCCGGCAATGACCGATTTTACCATGATGGTAGAAGATACCAGTTATATGTTTGTAACAGGTCCGAATGTTGTGAAAACGGTAACTAATGAAGAGGTGACTTCAGAAGAATTAGGAGGAGCCAGTACACATTCTACGAAATCCGGAGTAACACATATTACTTCGGCCAATGATATCGCTTGCCTGGAAGATATTAAGAGCTTATTAAGCTATTTGCCACAAAATAATAAAACAAAACCTGAGCAACTTGCTTATGAATTGGCAGATGAAATGCGTCCGTCTTTGAATTCAATTATTCCTGATAGTGCTAATAAACCTTACGATATGCACCAGGTTATTGAAGGAATCATTGATGCCGATTCTTTCTTCGAAATTCATAAAGATTATGCGGATAACATCATTGTAGGTTTTGCCAGAATAGGAGGAAGAAGTATTGGAATCGTTGCCAATCAGCCTATGAGTTTAGCAGGAGTTTTAGATGTGAATAGCTCTAAAAAAGGCGCGAGATTTACTCGTTTTTGTGATTGCTTTAATATTCCGTTATTAGTTTTAGTTGATGTTCCGGGATTCTTACCGGGAACAGATCAGGAATGGAACGGAATCATTATTCACGGGGCTAAATTATTGTATGCATTAAGTGAAGCTACTGTGCCTAGAGTAACTGTAATTACCAGAAAAGCGTATGGAGGAGCTTATGATGTGATGAATTCTAAGCATATTGGAGCTGATATGAATTTTGCCTGGCCAACAGCAGAAATTGCAGTAATGGGGGCAAAAGGAGCAAGTGAAATTATCTTTAAAAAAGAAATTAATGAAGCTGAAAACCCTGAATTGAAGCTTTCTGAGAAAGAAAAAGAGTATGCAGATAAGTTTGCAAATCCATACAGGGCAGCAGAAAGAGGATTTATTGATGAAGTAATTTTACCGGAAGAAACGAGACGAAAATTGATTAAAGCTTATGCGATGTTGGATAATAAAGTAGTACAACGTCCAGACCGTAAACATGGTAATATTCCATTATAAATAAATACTGGTTTTCATTTTTATTTCATTGTAAAATTTTAAAAAACTAAGAGATCTGTTAATCTTTATTTATTTTGACAGATCTCTTAAAGTATAATTTAAGCAAGTATCATTGACAGATAAATAGATTGAAATACATTTTAAGTATGATTTATTGATAAAATGAATAGTGAAACCCGATTAAATTTATCGACTATGTAATCTTTATTATTTTTATCAGACTAAGAGTAAAATCACTTTAGGCATGAATAAAAATAAAGTTAATTTCTTTGATCACCCTACAAAACAACAATTGATAATTTCCGGAGTTATCTGGCTTTTGGGTTTTGTTTATTTGTTAAATAAGGCAACACATTCTTTTTCATCTAATCCTTTTGATAAGAAGAATAGTGTCCCGATTATGTTTTTGTTTGCGATTACTATTTTTATAGCTAAACTTTGGAATAATTATATCGTTAAGGGAAGAAAATAAATAATTTAGTTGATTTCAAAACGATAGATAGCTCCGTCAAAACTACAGATGTAAAGTTCATTGGCATTATCTGTGCCAAATGATGAGATATTTAGATTAGTATCTTCTATAAGTTCATTAGCAGGTGAAGTACCAGAATTTGTCAGAGCCCATATTCTACCTGAAACAAAATCCCCATAAATATATCTGCCTTGTAATTCAGGTATTGCATTCCCTCTGTAAACATACCCTCCTGTAATTGATAAATCCCCATTATCATGCGAATATTCAAAAACTGGCGGAGTTAAGTTTGTCTGATCGCAGTCATTTGCACCAAAACAGTTAAATCCTTCAAGAATGTTCCATCCATAATTGTTTCCGCTTTCAATAATATCGATTTCTTCAAATTGATTTTGTCCAACATCACCAGCCCATAATGTACCTGTTTGGATATCAAAACTTATTCTCCACGGATTCCTGAGTCCGTATGCAAATATTTCGTCTCTCGCATTATTATCGTTAATAAATGGATTATCGATTGGGATAGCATAATTGAGTCCGTTTTCGACTCTATCTACATCTATTCTCAGGATTGCCCCTAAAAGATTCATGCGGTTTTGTGCATTTCCTTGCGGATCCCCACCTGATCCTCCGTCACCTGAAGCAATGTAGAGAAAACCATCCGGACCAAAAGTTAGTTTTCCTCCATTATGATTCGTAAATGGTTGAGGAATTTCTAATAATACTAATTCACTATTTGGATCGGCAACATTAGAATTTGCAGATGATACCTGGAAACGAGACACTCTGGATAAAGTTCTTGAAGAAGAATAGTTAACATAGAAATAGCCATTTGCATCATAGTTAGGATGAAAAGCTACAGCTAATAACCCCATTTCTTCTTCAGAATCGTCTACTATATTTTCAATATTCAGAAACACAGCACTGGATTGAACATCAGCATTGTTAGGAAAAACATTAATAATTCCTCTTTGTTCTACAACAAAAGCACGATTGGTACCATCATTCGGACTTTGAAAATCCAACGGGCGGGTAAAACGTAATGCAGGAAAGGCATTGACAATTTCAATTTCTGATGGAATAGGCGGTGGTGGTGGAGTAGTCTCGTTATCATCACTACTGCTACAAGCAAATAAAATTAATCCTGTGATACTCAACAAAAATTTTTGGTAAAAAGTTTTCATAGCAATAGATTTTATAAAAGATAACGAATTCTGAATACAAAATATTTAATGAATATCGTATTTTTTGATATTAACGCTTTATGAAAAGAAATAAAAATCTTTATAGTTTCTTAAATTTTTAACATAACATGTTAAAATCAAGACTTGAAATTTTATTTTTCATTAAATTTAAGCTTCGTTTTTTTATGATCTTAAAACAATTAATCTATGCCAACCTATAATTTGAAAGTAAATGGTGAATCACATACTGTTGATGTCGCCGAAGATACCCCTATACTTTGGGTATTAAGAGACCATCTTAACCTTGTAGGAACTAAGTTTGGATGTGGAATAGGACAATGTGGTGCCTGTACCATTCATTTAGATGGAGATGCGACTCGTGGTTGCCTGCTTCAGGTTTCACAAGTTGGAGATCAATCGATTACTACAATAGAAGGATTATCAGAAGATGGAAGCCATCCTGTACAACAGGCATGGAAAGAAATTGATGTTCCTCAGTGTGGTTATTGCCAGGCAGGACAAATGATGACTGCTTCTTCTTTTTTAAGTAAGAATCCGAGTCCGACAAACGAAGAAATAAGACAAGCTATGCATGGTAATATTTGTCGTTGTGCATCGTATAACCGAATTGAAAAAGCAGTTGCTACAGCAGCTGATAAATTGAGCTAATCACCTCTAATAACATTATAATGGAAAACACATCATCTTTATCGTTTAGTAGAAGATCCTTTCTAAAAACATCGACATTAGCAGGTGGCGGGATGTTAATAGGCTTCAATTTATTTAATTCGTGTAGCCCGGAAGCAAAAGTACCTGTAGATTTAGCAGATCTTAATTACAATGACTTTAATGCATTTATAAAAATAGCAGACAATGGCGCTGTAACTATATTTTCACCAAATCCTGAAATCGGACAAGGTGTGAAAACAGCAATGCCAATGATAATAGCAGAAGAACTGGATGTAGCATGGGAAAATGTGCTCGTTGCCCAGGGAGTTCTGGATACAAAAAATTACACAAGACAAGTAGCAGGGGGGAGTCAGTCTATTCGCCAGGGATGGGACGCTCTCCGTCAAACAGGAGCTACAGCCAGGCAAATGTTAGTTAATGCTGCAGCTGCAAAATGGGGAGTAGATCCTTCTGAATGTACAACAGAAGAAGGCGTTATTAAAAATGCTAACGGAGAAACCCTGGGATATGGAGAAGTGGTAAAAGAAGCAGCTTTATTAGAAGTTCCTGAAAATGTAACATTAAAAGAACCGGGAGATTTTAAAATTATTGGTGGAGATATTACCAATGTAGATATTGACAAAATTGTTACCGGAAAGCCATTATATGGAATGGACTTCAAAAGAGAGGGCATGGTTTACGCATCTGTATTAAGACCACCGGCTTTTGGAAATAAACTGGTAGATTTTGATGATAGTGCAGTTAAAGCTATCCCGGGAATTATTGATGTTGTAAGATTTGATAACAAAATTGCGGTATTGGCAGGAAGTACCTGGGAAGCCATGAGAGGTAAAAAAGCCTTAAAAGCTAAGTGGGAAGAAGAAACCAAAGCTGAAAGTACAGAAGATCACGATAGAATCCTCACAGGTTTATTAGACGGGAATAAGTTTGAAACCATGCGTGCTGATGGAAATGTGAAAAAAGCTTTTAGAGAAGCAGATCAGGTATTAGAGCGTACGTATGAATCACCTTTTTTGCCGCATAACTGTATGGAGCCTATGAATTTCTTTGCTCATGTTACAACAAATAAGATAGAGCTGATAGGTCCTATCCAGACTCCGGCTGGTACTGCCAACAGAGTAGCGAGAAAGTTAGGAAGAAATATAGAAGAAGTAACGCTGGAAATGACCCGTATGGGAGGTGGTTTTGGAAGACGTCTTTATGGAGATTTTGTTTTGGAAGCTGCTGAAATTTCTCATTTGGCTAAAAAACCTGTGAAAGTAGTTTATTCAAGAGAAGATGATATGTCTGCCGGAATTTACAGACCAGCAATTAAATACAGAATTAGTGCTGCGATTAAAGATGGTGAAATTACAGGATATCATCTTAAAGAAGCTGCGATAAATTCAAATATGTACGGATTGATCCCTAATTTCTTTCCTGCAGGTGCTATTTCTAATTACCAGGTAGATGTTGCTAAATACGATAGTAATATAACAATTGGAGCATGGAGAGCTCCTTATACCAATTTCCTTGCTTTTTCTGAGCAGAGCTTTTTTGATGAATTGGCAGATGTTTTGAAAAAAGACAGAGTACAATTGCGATTAGATCTATTACAAAACGTAAAAGGAACTACAGACGACAGGATTCAGTATTCGCCGGAACGTATGGAAGGTGTGATCAAGTTAGCTGCTGAAAAATCCGGATGGGGGAAACAAAGTGATGGTGTATATCAAGGATTTAGTGCATACTATTGTCATAATACACATGTATCTGAAGTAGCCGATGTAGTTATAGAAAGAGGAAGACCAGTAGTTAAAAAGATTACTTGTGCAGTAGACTGTGGGATAGTAATAAATAAACTGGGAGCGATTAACCAGATACAAGGAGGAGCCATTGATGGAGTAGGACACGCTATGTTTAGTAACTTTAGTTTTAAAGATGGGGTTCCCAGTGCTAATAACTTCCAGAATTATCGTTTAATCAGAATGATGGAAACTCCAAAAGTAGAGGTTCACTTTATTGAAAACGAACTTTCTCCAACAGGATTAGGAGAGCCGGCACTTCCGCCAGCTGGTGCAGCTGTAGCTAATGCTATTTTTGCAGCCACTGGTCAACGTGTGGTGAAACAGCCTTTTATTGAGAATATGGATCTAAAGACTGTTAAAAAAGAAGTGATTGGCTAACTTGTTAGTAGTGGTATAATTAATGTCATTCCTTGCTTCCTGCCCGTTGCCAGGTGGGGACAAGGAATCTATCATAAAAAAGAGAATGCATTTTTGTATTCTCTTTTTTATTTATCCAAATCGTACCATTCAATATTAGTAAGTATTTCCCGTCTTCCTTTTTGTTCAGGAGCATAATATGTCGCCAGGTATTTTACAATGGCTTCTTCATCTTCCCCTAGATCCCATAAATTTTGTGTTTGCTGCATCCATCGTATCATCCCGATCCAGCCTTCACGGGTAGCCCTGTTTTGAGTAACGAGTTTAGCAGAATGACAAGCAGTACAAGCTTCTATGACAATCGGAAGTCCGTCACCCTCCTGGAATCCCGTAGGAATATGGATTCCGTCAACAATTTCAGAAGGGTCAATATTAACTTCATTAGTAACTATTTCCTGATATTCTGAGTTGATTTCTTTGGGAATCAGTATAGTGACGACTCCAATAAAAACTGCTGCTATTAAAACCAATGTCATTACAAGATACCTGTAAATCAGTTTTACCTGCGACCTGAATTCTTCTTTTTCCGGTTCCATTAGCTAACTTTAACAGCAATTCGATGACATGCATTATTTAAATACCCTTTCGGATTCCAACCGGGTAGGAGCATGGGCTGATGTAATCCGTTACTATCGGTAGCCCGAACCCAGATTTCATAATACCCTTCTTTTGGGAAATTAACAGTAGCAGAAAAATGCTGCCAGGCGAGTCGGTTTGTCGCTTTTTCCAATTTGCAATCTATCCAACTAGCTCCAAAATCTATAGAATAAGCAACTTTAGATACTGCTAATTCCCCGGCCCACGCGTGACCCCGTATTTCTAATGATCTTTTATTCTTTAAGACTGCTCCTGATTTCGGATAAGTAATTAACGATTTTACCGGCATCGACTCAATAATACACATATCTTCATCGGTAACTTTTTCACCCGGAGCCACAGGTTTACAGGGTACACGATAGGCAGTACCTGTCATTTTTACGCCGTCATGGACAATATTTCTAATACTGATTCGATTAATCCATTTTCCCGATGCTGAAGCAGGCCATCCTCCAGCTACTAAGCGCAGCGGATACCCATGAGCCAGAGGAATATCTTCCCCATTCATCTGAAATGCCAGGAGTGTTTCATCCATCAATGCTTTACTCATTGGGACACCTCGTGAAATTGCATCTTTGTTTGGATCCTGACTTAAATGTAAATCTGCTCCATAGTACCCGATATAGACAGCGTCTTCTTTTACTCCTACATCATTTAAAACGTCACGAAGGCGAACTCCGGTCCAGTTTGCACAAGATACAGCACCGACAGTCCATTGATTTCCTTTGGCTGGCGGATTAAATTCACTTCGTCCGTTCCCACCACATTCTAAAGTCAATTGATAAGTATAATGCTTAAACTTGGATTTAAGTTCTGATAATGTGTATGTTTTTGGTGTTTTTATAGATTCTCCATCAAAAACGATAGTCCATTTAGAAACATCAATGTTTTTTGGAACTAATCCGTTGTTTCTTATAAACATGTATTTAGAAGGCGTCACTTTATCATCTAGCAAATGTGCTTTAGCTTCCATGTTCCATGGCTTATCGTTTAGCAACGTCATTTCCTCATCTTTTCCAAATAGTTTATACGGGTCGTTATCCTGAAATAGGAGAGGAATATAGCCCTTAGGGATAGCAGCTGCATGGACAATATCTATTCCCATGATAGTCGCCATAGAGCCTAGCGAAGCTTTCTTTAAAAAATTTCTTCTTTTCATCTATTTACATGTATTGTTCTAGAAATGAGATGGAATCTTTGATAATTTCATTAAGAATAATGATCAAATAAATCTTTTACTAAAATAATATAATAATTAGGGAGTAGTAAAAAAATAAGAGAGAAAATGGACATGAGTATAAACTATCGCGAATTTTTTTTAAAAAAATATAGATCTTATGATCTTAAAGTAATAATGAGTAGTACTTATCCATTGGATATAAAAAAACCTCCAAAATGTGGAGGTTTTTTATATTAATTATATGTGATTTGATTAACTACCGCTGATATTTAAAAGCTCAGTTACTTTAGCTTCTAAAGCCGGACCTCTAAGATTCCTGGCAACTATTCTTCCTTCGGCATCTAAAATAAATGTAGCTGGAATTCCTCTTACGTTATACATTTTTGCAATAGGATCTTGCCAGTATTTCAGATTAGAAATATGACTCCATGGAAGTTGATCTTCTTCAATAGCTTTTAACCAATCTTCATTAGTACGATCTAATGAAACCCCAAGGATATTTAACCCTTGATCGTGATACTTATTGTAAATGGCTACTACTCTTGGATTTTCAACTCTACATGGTTTACACCAGGCAGCCCAAAAATCTATAATGGTTACCTTTCCTTTAGCTTGATCTAGAGAAAGTGTTTCTCCGGTAGGTGTAATTGCAGAGAAATTTGGCGCAATAGATCCTATAGCAACTCTGTTTTCTGCCTCTAAGATTTCTACCAATGCTTTTCCTAATCCTTCTCCAACCCGACTTCTTTTTACCTTATCAGAAAACTTGTCGTATGTAACTTTAGCTTCTTTAGCAGTTATTACTTGCCCTGCAAACATTCTATCTAATAATAAAGCAGAAATGTATGAAGTTGGATTTTTTTCAATGAAACCTGGTTCATACTCTCTGGCTTCTGCTACTGTTTCCTGATAGAGTTCTGATAAAGTTCTGGCAGTCACAGAATCTCGTGCAATGCTGGCTGCCTGAAATTCTGATCGAATTTCCTGTACTTTTTTTCCAATTTCTCTCTGCCCGCTAACATAACTGTAAAAATCGTCATTAGAAGTTGTACCTCCTATTACAGAAAAACCAATACTATCTTTGTATGCAGTTATTTTAATATTTCCTTCTTCCAGTATCACCCCTACAGGATTTTGAATTTCATCTATAAAGACATAATGTAATTCCGGAACTTCTGCAATTCCTTTAAATGAAAACTTACCGTTTAAAACTTCAGTAGAATCAATACTAACAGGTTGATTATTAGGTCCAACTTTTTTAAGAAATACTTTTTTTCCTTCAAGTTCACTACCTTCTATCGATGCAGAAATTTTATATTCATTTTCCTTCGTGGTTTCACAAGAAACTAAGGCCATGAATGCTAATAAGATAAGAGATATATTTTTCATCAATAGTATATTTTTATTTCTATAAAGATCGCAAAGTTAGTTATTCATTACAAAAACTAACAAAGTTTAACAAAACTAAAAGAATAAATTAAATAAAAACTGAGCCTTATTCGATGTGAACAGGCTCAGGTTAACATGGTAAGTTGGAATGTTTAGTCAACCCAACCAAATCCAGGTAATTATTTAAAATTGATATCGAATTCCCAATGCAATATCAAAATCTAAATCGTCATTAAAATCATTAAAACCAAATTCCGGTCTAAAATCTAATGATAACAGTAACGGAATATCAAAATTGTATTCAATTCCGATATCACCAGCTATAAAAACAAAAGTCTCGCTATCACCGCCTCCTATAAAATCATCATCAAAATCTACGCTTCCAATACCACCACCGGCACCGGTATACCAGTTAAAATTGCCATCTAAGGGAAATACCCATTGATATAATCCGCTTAATCTAAAAGCATTGAAATTATCGGAATCTCTCCATCCTAAACCAAATTCTAACCTATTGTTATCACCTATACCTCTTTGATAAGATATTTCAGCTCCAAACCCGTCACTGTCACCTAGGCGCAATCCGAGTGCATTTTTTGAAATTTCCTGAGAATGAGCAGATAGTGCTATCCCAATGGCCATTATGCCAAATAAAAACAGTTTTTTCATTGATATAAATTGTTAAGTAATGTTCATCGATATAACGTTAAAGCCTGCATTTAATTGCTATTTTTACAAAAAAGTGGATATGATCTCTGAAGAATTACTCCTTGATTTCTCAAAAAACATTGAAGGACAATTATTTATAGACAAACTTCATAAAGCAATTTATGCAACAGATGCCTCAGTATATAGAAAGGTGCCATTAGCTGTGGTATATCCAATGAATAGTTCGGACATACAGAAGCTAATCCGTTTTGCTGATGTTAATGATATTTCGTTGATTCCCCGGGCTGCAGGAACATCTTTAGCAGGGCAATGTGTTGGTGATGGAATCGTAGTAGATATGTCCAAACACTTTACTAAAATTTTAGAAATTAATGAAAAAGAACAAACTGTTGTAGTAGAGCCAGGAGTGATTAGGGATGAATTGAATCGGTTTTTAGCGCCTTTTGGTTTGTTCTTTGGTCCAAATACATCAACTTCCAACCGTTGTATGATTGGCGGAATGTTTGGTAATAATTCAAGCGGAACAACATCTATCAAATATGGAGTTACCAGGGATAAAATCCTGGAAACAGAAGTTTTATTGAGCAATGGAGCTTTATTAAATTTTAAACCAATAACAGGAGCGCAATTTTTTGAGAAGATGAATGCAGATGATGGTTTGGAATCTGCTATTTTAAAGAAACTCTATGAAGAATTGAGCGAACCTCACATAAAAAAACAAATTCTGGATAATTTTCCTAAACCGGAAATTCACAGGAGAAATACAGGTTATGCCATAGACGAACTGATTACCATGCAACCTTTTACTACAGAAGGGCCTCTTTTTAACATCAATAAATTACTGGCCGGGAGTGAAGGGACATTGGCTTTTACCACTAAAATTAAATTAAAACTAGATAAAATACCTCCAAAAAACAGGGTGATGATTGTTGCCCATTTTGATAGTATCTCTGCATGTTGTTCACTGGTAGCGCCTGCAATGAAACATGATTTGTCTGCCTGTGAAATGATGGATAAAATCATACTGGACTGCACCAAAAACAATGCATCACAATTGCCAAATCGCTTTTTTATTGAGGGAGACCCTAAAGCAATTTTGATGATGGAAATAGAAGACGATGACGTAGACCGATTAGAAGAACGCAGGAAAAAACTAATAGACAATATTCAAAAATTGAAATTGAGCTATGCTTTTCCTTCTCTTTATGGAGAAGATATCAATAAAGTTATGGAATTGAGAAAAGCAGGCTTAGGGCTTTTAGGGAATATCATAGGAGATAAAAAAGCAGTAGCATGTATAGAAGACACCGCAGTAGCCCTGGACGATTTATCTGTATATATTGATGAGTTTAATCAGATCATGAACAAATATGGACAAGAGGCTGTTTATTATGCACATGCAGGAGCAGGAGAACTTCATTTAAGGCCAATTCTTAATTTAAAAGATAATGAAGATGTTGTTCTTTTTCGAAAGATAACTACAGCAGTAGCACAATTGGTGAAAAAATATAATGGCTCGATGAGTGGAGAGCATGGAGACGGTATAGTACGAGGAGAATTCGTAGCGTTAATGATTGGTTCTGATAATTATACCATTTTAAAAGAAATAAAACACGTATTTGATCCCAAAAACATCTTTAACAGAGGTAAAATAGTGAATACTCCTGCTATGGATGAATCCTTACGATATTTACCCGGGAGAGAAGAACCAACTATAAATACAGTATTTGATTTTACTGATTCTTTAGGAATTTTAAGAGCTACAGAAAAATGTAATGGAAGCGGAGACTGTAGAAAAACAGAAGTATCACCCGGAGCAATGTGCCCTAGTTATCATGCCACAAAAGATGAAAAACACACTACTCGTGCAAGAGCAAATGCTCTGAGAGAGTTTCTAACAACAAGTGAAAACGATAATAGGTTTAATCATAAAGAATTAAAAGAAGTATTTGACCTGTGTGTAAGTTGTAAAGCTTGTGCTAATGAGTGCCCAAGTAATGTTGATGTCTCAAGTTTTAAAGCAGAATTTTTATACCAATATCAAAAAGAAAACGGAAGTTCTACACGAGATAAAGCATTTGCTTATACAACCAAACTTAATGCTATCGCGAGTTTAACCCCGGGAATAAGTAATTTTTTATTTAAAAACTCTTTATCAAGTACATTGTTTAAGAAGGCTCTGAAAATACACCCTAAAAGATCATTACCATTGCTATCAACTTTTCAATTAAATAACTCAAATCGTGTAGTTGAAAAAGAAACCGCTAATGACTATAAAATAATATTGTATGTTGATGAATTCAGTAAATATTTAGACGGAAATATAGTAACTGATGCTCTCGAATTATTGACCGCTTTAAATTATGAAGTAGAACTTTTTTATGCAGAAAGCGGAAGAGCATTTATATCCAAAGGTTTTCTTGAAGAAGCTAGACAAATAGCAAATCAAAATATTAATGCTTTAAGTAAAAAAATGGATGATTCTACTATAGTTATCGGAATAGAACCTTCTGCTGTACTTACTTTTAGAGATGAGTACCTTAGACTTTCTGATAGAAAAAATATGACTAAATATGTTTCTGATCGTGTATTGCTGATAGAAGAATTTATCTCTTCAGAAATAGAAAAGGAGAGAATTGATGCTTCTCACTTTACAAAAGCTGCAAAAAAAGTAAAAATACATATGCATTGCCATCAGAAGGCATTGGCAAATCAATTATCCACCTTTAAAATGCTTAACCTTCCGGAAAATTATGAAACTACGATAATTACTTCTGGTTGTTGCGGAATGGCAGGTTCTTTTGGATATGAAAAAGAACATTATGATATCAGTATGCAAATGGGAGAATTGAGGTTATTCCCTGCAATCAGAAATAGTAGTGAAGATGTTATTGTAGCAGCAAACGGAACCAGTTGCAGGCATCAGATAATGGATGGCACCAGCCGAATAGCATTGCATCCGATTACCATTTTAAAAAATGCTTTGGCTTAATTTATTTATTTTTTCCCACTATGGTAATTGCCGTAAGCAATTCTGCATGCGTCATTGATTTTATATCTTCATCAGCATAAAAAGAAATCATTTTATCTTCATTAAAATGATAAAGTTTCCATTTCTTATTATGATATTCTAAAGCAGTCAGATTTTCTATCCAATCTCCACTATTCAGATACAAGCAAACTCCATTTTTATTTACTTTAAAGACAGTTTTTGGCTGATGTATATGTCCGCATACTACATATTTATAACCATTTTCAATAGCTAAGTCTGAGGCTACCTTTTCAAAATCTCCAATATATTTTACGGCTTTCTTGACACTGTTCTTTATTTTTTTTGATAAAGAGTATTTTTCTCTCCCTAATCTCTGTAAAAACCAATTGACAAGCCTGTTGAACACGATTAAAAAGTCGTAGCCCCAACCTCCCAATTTTGCAATCCATTTTGCATGCTGGATTGATGCATCAAACACATCTCCATGAAAAAACCAGGCTTTTTTTCCATCTAACTCTAAAACTAATTTATTGAGGATATGTATATTACCCATGCTTACATCACTGAATTTTCGTAATATTTCATCGTGATTCCCGGTAATGTAATATACTTCTGTACCTGCAGTAGACATATCGATGATTTTCTTGATTACCTGTAAATGGGCTTTTGGAAAATACCTTTTTCTGAATTGCCAGATGTCTATAATATCACCGTTGAGGATGAGTTTTTTAGGGTTGATACTATTTAGATAAGTCAGGAGTTCCTTAGCATGGCAACCATAAGTTCCAAGATGAACATCAGAAATAACAGCAATCTCTATTTTTCTTTTTCTCAAAACAAGTGTTTATGCAAAAAAATAATCTTTAGATTACATAAAGATTAACTGCATATCAAGTTTTTATGAGATTATTGTTAAAAAATTATCAAATAAAAATTTAGAAATAAATAAAACTACGTTCCATCTTAACAGAAGTTTTTTTACCTTCGTCCTTCTTTGCTTTTAAAATAAAACAGTATCTAATGGCTGGTAATATATTTGGAAAACTATTTAAACTCACAACTTTTGGTGAATCTCATGGAAGAGCAATTGGAGGAATTATAGATGGTTGTCCAGCCGGAATCAAACTTGATTTAGAGGCTATACAAAACGATTTGGACAGAAGAAAACCTGGTCAATCTGCTATAGTAACTCAGCGTAAAGAGAGTGATACTGTAGAATTTCTAAGCGGAATTTTTGAAGGAGTTACTACAGGAACTCCAATTGGCTTTGAAATTAGGAATGAAGATCAAAAATCTAAAGATTATTCTCATATTAAGGATAGTTTCAGGCCCAGTCATGCCGATTATGTTTACGAAAAGAAATACGGGACAAGAGATTACAGAGGAGGGGGAAGAAGTTCTGCAAGAGAAACAGCAAGTAGAGTAGTGGCAGGAGCAGTGGCGAAACAACTCTTAAAGGATATTGAAATAAAAGCCTATGTATCTGCTGTAGGCGAGATTAAACTGGATAAATCGTATACCGAATTAAATTTAACACAAGAGGAAAATATTGTTCGTTGCCCGGATACAGCTACAGCTCAAAAGATGGAAGCTTATATTAAAGAGATTCGTAAACAAGGAGATACTGTAGGAGGAGTTGTGAGTTGTGTTATTAAAAATGTACCTATCGGACTTGGAGAACCTGTTTTTGATAAATTACATGCAGAATTAGGCAAAGCGATGTTGTCTATTAACGCTGTAAAAGGTTTTGAATATGGAAGTGGTTTTGAAGGAGCTGCTATGAAAGGGAGCGACCATAATGATCTTTACAATGAAGATGGCAGTACAAAGACTAATTTTTCCGGAGGAATTCAAGGAGGAATCAGTAATGGGATGGACATTTATTTTAATGTAGCATTTAAACCCGTAGCTACCCTTATCCAAGAACAAACCACACTTGATAAAAAAGGAAATATGGTGAAAATGCAAGGTAAAGGCAGACATGACCCTTGCGTTGTTCCAAGAGCTGTGCCTATTGTTGAAGCAATGACTGCTTTGGTACTTGCAGACTACTTTTTATTGGATAAAGTATCAAGATATTAATAATGTGATATTAAACTATACTATATGAAAAAAATAGCCTTACACTGGAAAATATTAATAGGAATGCTACTAGGGATAGTATTTGGAGGTGCTATGACCTACGTAGGTGGTGGTAAAGAGTTTGTTGTAAATTGGATTAATCCGTTAGGGACTATTTTTGTAAAGCTCTTGAAACTTATCGCCATTCCTTTAATATTAGCATCTTTAATAAAAGGGATTTCAGATTTAAAGGATATTTCAAAATTCAGGAATATAGGTTTTAGAACTATCGCTACCTATATAATTACCACAGTTATTGCTATTACCATTGGATTGGTTTTGGTTAATTTGTTTAAACCGGGAGATGGTATTTCTGAAGAAACAATTAAGAGACTTACAGATACTTATGCAAACGACAGTGGAGTACAATCTAAACTAGCACAGGCATCTGTACAAAAACAAAGCGGACCGCTACAATTTTTGATCGATATGGTACCGGATAATGCTTTTGCAGCAATGAGCAATAATGGTTTGATGCTTCAGGTCATATTTTTCACCATATTTTTTGGAATTTCAATGCTACTGATAGGAGAGAAAGCTTCTAAACCCTTAAAAGATTTTTTTGATGCATTAAATGATGTGGTTCTTAAAATGGTAGATTTAATCATGTTGACCGCACCAGTAGCTGTTTTTGCGCTGTTAGCAAACGTTGTTGTGACTTCCAGTGACCCTGATTTACTCATCGCGTTATTGAGATATTCAATACTGGTCGTTGTTGGGTTATTTATAATGGTGATAGTTTATAGCCTTATAGTAGCAGTGGTTACCAAGCGCAATCCGTTTTGGTTTCTTAAACAGATTAGTCCGGCGCAATTATTGGCTTTTTCAACGAGTTCCAGTGCAGCGACCTTACCAGTTACTATGGAACGTGTAGAAGAACATATTGGAGTAGATAAAGAAGTTTCCAGTTTTGTTTTACCGGTAGGAGCAACTATTAATATGGATGGAACCAGCTTATACCAGGGTGTTGCTGCTGTTTTTATCTCCCAGGCATTAGGACATGAACTAGCATTGGCAGATCAATTAACGATAGTAATTACCGCATTGTTAGCATCTATTGGTTCTGCTGCTGTTCCGGGAGCAGGAATGGTGATGTTGGTAATTGTACTGGAAGCTATCGGATTCCCACCAGATAAATTAGCAGTAGGGTTAGCTTTAATCTTTGCAGTTGATCGACCGTTAGATATGTGTCGTACTACCGTAAATGTTACGGGAGATGCTACAGTTTCTATGCTAGTAGCCAAAGCAGTTGGAAAATTAGGAAAGCCAAAGGTTAAAAACTGGGATGATCACTATGATGAAGTAAAATAGATAATATTTCATTTTGTAGGAAAAATATTCTATTTTTATAAGAAAATAGAATAAGATGAATTTCCCTTTGTTTTTATTGCTGACTTTGTTTTGTTATTCATTAGCAAATGCACAAGTAGGTATTAATACTTTAAATCCTAGATCTACAGCTGTTTTAGAACTTGAAAGTGAATTTGGAGATGGTTCTTTTGGCGGATTTATGATGCCAAGGCTGACTTCAGATAACTTAAATTCATTAACAACTGCTTTAACTTCAAATGATGAAGGTATGTTAGTTTTTGTTACTGATTTGAGGGAGGTGCGAATATGGAATGGATCACTATTACAATGGGAGATTCTTTTTACCTTTAATAATAGCTCACCGGTTGCTAATTCTATAGTTATATCAGGTACTGTACGTGTAGGGGAAACAATAACGGGTAATTATTCTTTTTTTGATGGAGATGGAGATCCCGAAGGGACAACAACTTTTCAATGGTATGTGGCAGATGATGCCCAGGGGACAAATCAATCTCCCATTCCTAATGCCACAAACGCTACATTTACATTAACAGCAGATGAAGTAAATAGATTTATAGGTTTAGGCATAACTCCAATTGCATTGCGTGGTACGAGCCCGGGAGAAGAAATTATTTTTTATAATACAACACCAGTAGCAGAAGAAATTGTTTTATGGATTAATGAAATTCATTACAATAATATAGGAGGCGACCAGAATGAAGGAGTGGAAATTGCCGGAACTTCCGGAACAGATTTAACGGGCTACAGTATCTTATTTTATAACGGATCAAATAGTAGTGTCTATGATCAAATTCCTTTAAATGGTATTATTCCAAACGTATCTAATGGTTTAGGGGTACTGAATTTTGCTCATCCCGGAATTCAAAACGGTGACCCTGATGGTATTGCTTTAGTAAATAATGATGGAGTTGTCGTTCAGTTTTTGAGCTATGGAGGGACAATTACTGCAAATGGTGGGGCTGCCAATGGATTAACTTCTATAGATATTGGCCTTACTGAAACAGAACTTACTCCTTTAGGAGTGTCCATACAACTTCAAGGCAGTGGGAACAGGTTTTCAGATTTTGTTTGGAATGCTAATATAACGGCAACCAGAGGTACTATAAATTTAGGGCAAATTTTTAATTAAAAATACCTTCTTTTTTATTTAAAATTAAATTAACACTTTTTTATTCCCTAAGATTTTTTTTTGGAAGGTTTTTATTAACTTACCATAAATAATTTATTTGATATGAACGTTTGTTTTCTTATGTACCCCTGGGAAGAAATCGATCCTGAAAAAGATACTTCGTTAGCCTTAATACATGAATGTATTAAGAGGGGCCACGGTGTAACTATTTGTACACCTTCAAATCTTACTATACGTAATAGTGTTACCAATGCTTTCTGTACGGTAATCAACCGAATGGATAAAGTACCCAGTTCATTGAAGAGTTTTTATAAAAAAGCTACACTCCGGGAAGAAATGCTGCCTCTGGCTGGTTTTGATGTCATTTTTATGAGAGCAAATCCACCATTAGATCCAATTATGCTTAATTTCTTAGATTCTGTTAAAGATGATGTTTTTATCATGAACTCTGTTAACGGTTTAAGGGAAGCTAATAATAAATTATATACTGCTGCTTTTGTAGATCCTGATAATAAAATTATTCCGGTAACACATGTATCTAAGAATAAGCGATACCTTATCAGGCAAATAAAAGAATCTAAAGCGAATAAGATGATTCTTAAACCTTTAAATGGTTTTGGAGGTTCGGGAGTTATTCTTATTGAAAAATCTGCGATGTCCAGTATTACTTCTCTATTGGATTTTTACATTACCAACCCGGATGGTTCATCCAACTATGTGATTTTGCAAGAGTATATTGAAGGAGCAGATCAAGGAGATGTTCGCATACTTATTTTAAATGGGGAGCCCATTGGAGCCATGAAAAGAGTTCCGGGAGCAGACGACCATAGATCTAATATAACTGCAGGCGGAACAGTTCAAAAACATACGCTAACCAGAAAAGAAAAAGAGTTGTGTAAACTTATAGGCCGTAAATTGGTTAAAGATGGGCTCTATTTTGTAGGTATAGATGTTATTGGAGGAAAGTTAATAGAAGTCAATGTGATGAGTCCGGGAGGGATAACGTATATCAACAAAGTCCAGAAAATCAAATTACAGGAAAAAGTTATTGATTTTATGGAGAGTAGGGTACAAGAACGTACCAATGCATTCGACAGAATTGCCAAATTGCGTAAAGAAGTAGAAAATGCATAGATTATCTGTTGAACAGATCATTTCTAAAATTCATAATGGAGAAACTTTTGAGGCTGTTAGTGAGGATTATTCATTCACACTTAAAATAAGTGAGTATGTACCTTATGTCTGCGGGGCTGTTCATGACGGGCATCAGTTTAGAAAATCATTATGGGAAAATTGCCTGCATACTGAATACGAGCGTTGGTACGAAGAAGATCCGTGTACGAAACAAATGGTAAATAGTCACCCAATTGTTATCGCGGGTTGTGATTCTCGTTTTGAATATGATTTAAACAGGGAACCTTCAAATGCTATCTATGAAGATGCATGGGGTAAAAAACTCTGGAAAGAACCTTTAAGTGACGATGAGAAGAAACTAAGTTTACAAAAACATTCCAATTTTTATAGTGTTATAGATGCACTTATAGCAAAATTAGAAGCAGATTTTGGATTAGTGTTTGTATACGATATGCATAGTTACAACTGGAAACGGTGGGACAGAAAAGTACCAACATGGAATTTGGGAACTTCTAATATTGACAATGAAAGATTTGGAGATAGTGTAGAAACCTGGAGAAAGAGCCTGGAGGAAATACAATTGCCCAATAATATTGTAAATGATGCTAAGGTTAATGATACTTTTCAGGGGAATGGGTACTTTTTGAAACATATTACCCAAAAATTCCGGAATACATTAGTCCTTGCTACCGAAATTGCAAAAGTATATTGTGATGAATACGACTATATTATTTATCCTGAAGTTGTAAAAGCTGTAGAAAAAGAGTTAGTTTTCAGGATTAGAGAACATGCGTTGACATCGTATAAAAAAATGAAAGAATAATGATTGCTGATGTTGTAGAAAAGAATACAGATTTGTTTGAAATCGATAGTAATTTAAATCGATTGATCAAAAAGATTGAGTTGCTGAGTTATATTAATCCGTTAAACATAGAGAAGGAAAAAGACCTTTTTTTTAAATCTAAATACACTAAGAATCCGAAATTTAAATATCCCAAACGAAAATTTAATCCGTATAAATTACATCGATTATTTTATTCACAACGTTTAGAACGTATTGAAGATGAAGAAATACGTTGTTTGTATCAAGATATCATTTATTACTACTCTAATATGATTCAGTGTATTGAAACTATTGGAGAAGGAAAAAAATTCTATTTCAACAGCCTTAAAGTGTATGGAACTCCGAGGGAAAGAGATGTTTTAAATGCTAAATTTATCCTGCATATCGAAGATGAGCCTTCAGGCCCTGAAATGGAGAAAATCTACACGGCAGAACAAGCAAAAGTTTATTTTGAAGATTTTGTAAAACAATACGATTTTCCTCTTAATGTAAAATACTCTCATAACATAGCAGCCGAGGCGATGGTGAGTAACAGTACACAATCTTTATTGATCAAAAAGAATTGTAAGTTTAGTGAAAACCAAATGAAAACGCTAGCTAATCATGAGATTGGAGTTCACCTGGTTACTACGTATAATGGATTATCTCAGCGCTTGAAAGTCTTCTCTAACGGATTTCCTAAAAATGTAGAGACCCAGGAAGGCTTGGCAGTTTTTAGTGAATATATGAGTGGTTCACTTACTTTGAAAAGGCTGAAAGAGTTGGCATATAGAGTAATTGCTGCAGATAGCCTGATAAAAGGATATGATTTTTCAGATACTTTTAATTTGCTTCACGGTCAATATAAATTGAACAGAGATGATGCTTTTACTATTACTTTGCGTGTACATAGGGGAGGCGGATTTACAAAAGATCACTTGTATTTAACCGGACTTAAAAAGATATACGATTATTACCATGCCGGAGAAGATTTGTCTACACTTTTAACCGGAAAGGTTACCCTGGAAAATAAAGATATTATTGAGAAACTTCAAAAAATCGGATTGGCAGAAAAATCAAGACACTACACCGATAGCTTTCTTCAAAATAACAATCAGAATAAAAAACTGGATTTTATTTTAAGTCATTTGAAGTGACTCATTCTATAGAAATTTAAATATTATTAATAAACCCAAATGTCATTCCTGCACAAGCAGGAATCTATATCAATTTAAGTTGATGGATTCCGGTCCCCGCCTGCAGGACGGGCAGGAAGCACGGAATGACACATGAAGTTGTTTTACAAATTAATACGCTTTCCTTTAGGATATTTGATTTTGTAGGAGAAACTTTTATTAATAGTTTCTTGAGATGATATGTTAATTTTCCAGGTTAATAATCGTTTCTTATCATCATAATCAGCGTCATTATAAATGATATCATCAATTTTAATCTCTTTATTTTGAGAAATCGGAATCCTGTCCATTACTAGTAACGGGATGTTTTTTGCCTGGTTATTTTTAATGTTCAGTTCATATGCTTTATTGACAATTCTATTATTCCCGATAAATTGAGTACTTTTTAAATCATTCACCTGTTTTCTTTCTACTACGATATTAGGTTCGATTCCCAGTGATATAGTCAGTTCCTTTTTTGTTTGAAATGGATCTATAAAAGTTTTACCTGCATAGCTTCCGTCAAAGTAAATGTTAGCTTCTCCGGGTAATAGGTTAAACTGTTCCCATGCAGCTAATTTTGCAGTTAAAAATACATTTTCATTTAAAAGAGGAGCAGCAAAGTATTCAAAATTGGCTTTAACCTCAAAATCATTGATAGTGATAGCTGTCACATCATTAACAGAAGGAATACTATATCTTTTTTTAATTTCAAATTCTTTAGAAGTTAAGTTTTCTTCTTCAATTACAGTTTTTGTAGTAATAATTACAGCACCGCTAGATGCTTTACTTCCATATATCGCTGTAGCAGCAGCACTTTTTAGTGTTTCAATGGTTTTTATCTGACTTTGGTCAATATTACTGATATCATCTTGTGGAACGAACCCCGTCTACAATATATAAAACCGGGGTATCTGCTTTTATAGAAGATACTCCACGAATTCGAACACCAGAAGTACTACCAGCTACAGAATTTCCATATCCGGTTACGACAACCTCTTCTAATGCTTGTGCATCTGCTTCCAGTTTAACATTCATAAGAGAGGCATATACCGGGACTTCATGCGTTTTTTGACCGATATAGGAAAAAACTAATTCCTGTCCTTCGGTAATATCTAATGCATATTTCCCATCAAAATCGGTTTGTGTACCAAGAGTAGTCCCTTTGATAACTACATTAACTCCGGGAAGTGGTAATCCGCTTTCATCTAAAACAACGCCTGATACTTTCTTTACTAACGGATTGTATTTGAACCTACTTTTTTTAAGAGAAGCTTTGTTTTTATAAGTATACGGAGTTACAAAATTCAAATAATAAGGAGTAACATCTGGTTTGTTAGTATCTAATGAAGGATCTCCTGTTGATAAAGTAATTTTAGCATTATTCCAGTCGGTTCCGGTTTGTTGATAGACATGAGCTTTATAATAAAATGATAATGGATTATTGATGTTTTTTGCTTTGATATCATATACCGGAAACCATCCTGCATTCGAAACAGTATAAGAAACTTCCAGTGCTAAATTTACTGTTAATGCAGTATTTAACTTTAACTTTATTTCTCCCCGTTCCGGACCATTATTATCTTCTAATTCATCAATTTGTTTTTTTAATAAAATAATCTCTTTATTAATGTCTTCGATTTTTTGATTTGAATCATAGATATCATTTTTAATCGATGCGATTCGTTGCCCATAATATATGGCAAACTCTTTTACTTTTGCTAAATCGTTACCTGCTTGATCTACTCCTAATTTTCTATTGGTAATTAATACCGTTTCTTCTTCTTTGAGTCCGTCAATTTTATTTTTTAAGAGCGATAACTGTTTGTTTAATTGTCTCTCTTGTGTTAGTAATAACTCAATTTGCGCTTTACTATTTTCTTTTTTTAAATAGTCAATTTTATAATTAACAGCTAGTACAGAAGCACTTTTAAGTCCGGTTATTTGTATGCTATTTTCATCAATAAAAGGCGATAAATCATTTAAAAACAATTCATGTGTGCCGGGTAATAATTGAACATTAACTTGCCTGGTAACCTGGGCGCCTTGGAGGTATACCGTAACTTTTTTAATTTCAGAATCCGTTGTTATATCATTTCCAAACGAAAATGAATGGGCTAAAAACAGTATAAATAATAGTTTTTTCATAATGATCAGGTTTGTAATTCGTAAATAAACTTAACAACCTGATGCAATTTGTAAAACTCCGAATGAGTAGAAGGGTACTAAAGAGAAGTTAACAGAGATTTTAAATGAGTTAATCCAAAAACTTAGCCTTGAGATCGGGAGTGGGGATCATACAGGCATCTTTTTTACCAAACCATCTGTACCTGTTCTTTGCGATAAAATTATAGAGTACATCTCTAAAACCAACAGGAAGAACGATTTCAAATATTTTAAGTGCTTTCCAGATACCTCCAAATTCATAAGCTATATGTAAAGCAGCTGTAGATTTTACATGATAGGCAACATTAGGATCTACTAAAATGATTGAATCTACTTTTGTAGTATCTATTTTTCGCTCTTGGATGAATTGTTTTCCAATATTACTTTGGAGTGCAGCAAATAAGAATACATTTTTCTTATCCTTCTTTATAATGTATTGTACAGCACCGTTACAAAGATTGCATACACCATCAAAAAGTATTAATTTTTTATCACTGGGGATCATTTCTTATTTTTTTGCTTCTACCAATTCTAATTGTTCTATGCTTACATTAGTCGTAAATAATCCGTAATTCACAATAGCCTTGTTTTTTTCCAGATTATCTATACTTCCTATAGCTTTTCCATCTAACATTCGTACCCGGTCTCCAATCTTAAATACAGGTTTTGGCTTGTTTTTCTCTTTAATTATTGCCTTTTTCTTCTCAGCTTTTTTCTTTTTACGAATTACAGCTACTTTCTTTTCAACTTCTTGCGTAATTTGTTTTTTTACCTCTTTCTCTACTTTCTTTTCTTTTGGAGTTTTCTTTTTTCGTTTGCTGTTCTCGGTTTCTACTATCCGAAGGAATTCAGAAATTAACGGACGCTTCTTTTTATCATTGAAATACTTTTCCGAAATATCATTAATCTTATTACCAAGGTAGATCATTCGCTGATTATGATCAAAGAGTTGCTGGTAATTTTCTAATTTCTTTTTGATACGCTCGTTTAACGATTCTAGTTTTGTAGCTTCTTCCCGTGCTTTTGTTTCGTTATCTTTTAATGCGGTTGTGGTCTTTTCCATTTTGCTACGCTCTTTTTGAAGCTTAGCAATGGTGGCATCAAAACGTACTTTCCCGCGTTCTATTTTCTTTTTGGACCTGTTGATAAGGCTATACGGAATTCCGTTTTTCTGAGCGACCTCAAATGTGAATGAACTTCCTGCCTGTCCTAAAACCAATCGGAATACAGGTTCTAATGTCCTGCTATCAAAAAGCATATTCGCATTGGTGGCATGAGGTAATTCATTTGCCAGCATTTTTAAATTTGCATAGTGAGTAGTAATAATACCAAATGCTTTACGATTATAAAACTCTTCTAAAAATGTTTCTGCCAATGCTCCTCCTAGTTCCGGGTCACTCCCTGTCCCAAATTCATCTATTAAAAACAAGGTCTTGTCATTACACTTTTTAAGGAAGTAATTCATGTTCTTAAGCCTGTAACTATAGGTGCTTAGATGGTTTTCAATAGACTGATTATCACCAATATCGGTTAATATCCGATCAAACAGGCAAAATGTACTTTTTGGATGAACAGGAACCAGCATTCCGCTTTGTAGCATCACTTGTAATAACCCAATTGTTTTTAAAGTGATACTTTTTCCTCCCGCATTAGGACCTGAGATCACAATAATGCGATTTTCTTCATGCAATGAAATATCCTGTGGAAACGTCTTTTCTCTTTTTCTTTTATTCGTAAGATAGAGTAGTGGGTGGTATGCGTCTTTTAGATAAAGTTTACGATTTTCGGATAACTCAGGAAGCAGCGCATTCATCTGATCTGCATATTTGGCTTTTGCTGCAACAATATCGATCAGGCTTAAAAATGACTGATAATCTTCCAATAAAGAGATATATGGCCGTAAGAAATCGGTAAGTTGCTTTAAAATCTTATTGATTTCTTCTTTTTCTTCGTATTCCAGGTTATTTAACTCCCTGGAGAATTGTAGAGTAGCTTCCGGTTCAATATAAACGATGCTTCCGGTTTTGGAGCTTCCCATAACCGCTCCTTTTACCTTACGACGGTACATTGCCTTAACAGCAAGGACCCGTTTATTTTCGACAACAGATTCGCGAATTTCATCTAAAAATTCTGAAGAATTATACCGATTGAGTGCGCTTAAAAAACTCTGATTTATTTTTCCTTTGACCGCATTTATCGATTTACGAATGCTATACAATTCATCTGAAGCTTCATCTTTGATTTCTCCAAAACGGTCAATTACACTATTGATCTTTTCAATAATCTCTTTTGTAAATTCAACTCCTGAAGCTACTTTATGTAATTCTGAATAATATTCTTTGAACTTTTTGTAAAATAAGATATGTGTGTTTGCTGTATCGGATATCACAGCAATTTTTCTAAGACCGCTAATTTCAACTAACGTATTCTCTATCCCTAAAAGCTTAATTTCTGCAGTAATACTGTCAAAATAGTGATTAGGGATATTGTTGTTGTTTTCAAACGATGAGAGGTATTCTGATGTTTGCTTTAAAGCAGAAAGCATTTCTGCCTTCTTGGTAAAAGGAATTATTTTTAGTGCATTTTCTTTACCTAATTCTGTATTACAAAGCTCTGCTATATGTTCAAGAACAGTAGCAAATTCAAGGTCATTTAATGTTTTTTGATGTATCTTAGTCATCATAAAATTTGAGCTATTTTAGGCTTAGCAAAAGTAATGCTTTTTCGATGAACGTCAACATACATCCTAGCTGGAAAGAACATTTAGCAGAAGAATTTAATAAACCATATTTTAAACCTTTAACCGATTTTGTAAGACACGAGTATACCAATCATACCTGTTACCCCAGGGGAAGTCAAATCTTCTCTGCATTTGATCACTGCCCTTTTGATGAATTAAAGGTTGTCATTATAGGTCAGGACCCTTATCACGGCCCCGGACAGGCTAACGGACTTTGTTTTTCGGTAAACGACGGAATTCCGCATCCACCATCTTTAATCAATATTTTTAAAGAAATTGAAACTGATATGCAGGTAGCATATCCCAAAAGTGGAAATTTAGAACGATGGGCCAATCAAGGGGTTTTATTACTAAATGCAACCTTAACGGTACGGGCTCACATGGCAGGGAGTCATCAGAATAAAGGGTGGGAAATTTTTACAGACGCTGTAATAAAGTCTGTTTCAGATCAAAAAGAAAATATAGTCTTTTTGCTTTGGGGAGGATATGCAAAGAAAAAAGGACGAATAATCGATTCAAAAAAACACCTCGTATTGACCTCCGGACACCCGTCTCCACTTAGTGCTAACAGAGGATTTTGGTTTGGTAATCGGCATTTTACTATGTGTAATGAATTCTTGAAAAAGAAAGGATTTGATGCAATTTTGTGGTAAAAAAAATAGCGATCAATTATGGTAAAACCGTAACATCACGCCATCTTTTATATAAGTACATTGATTAATAGCGAGGTAAATCTATGAAATGAGGTCTTAATTGAGTAAAATACTCGACAAAGGAACCGTTTTACCGTTGAAGGTAATGCTTGTTAATTTTTTTAACATTAGAGAGATTATTTAGTAACAATAGCGTCAAAATCTAATTTCTTATTAATCAGATCTAATTGCAATAAATGATCTTGTGTTTTTTCTACCATAGCAGCAGTAATGTTTTCTTGTCCCCAATGTGTTATTTTTAGCCATTCATTGATATCGCTTAGCTTTTGACTGTAAGTATTTGCCAGTGTTCTATCTATGCTTGGAATGTTTTTAAAGTCGGTAGTATAGATATTAATAATCTCAAGAATGTGCTTTAAAACACTGTTGTGATGATGGTTAAAATCGTTTCTGACAGCAATAACAAAGCAAGGCCATGGAGTAGGGCAGTCGCTTACTTTTCTAAAAGTTCCATTATCTACGAGGGGTTTTGTAGTAAAGCGTTCCCACATAAAATAATCTGCAGTTCCTTCCTTTAAGGCTTGAACTCCTCCATCCAGATTGTTTACTATTTCAAATTGAAGTTTTTTAAGATCCCAGTTCTGCTGTTGAGCATTGACATAAGACATCAGGTGGCTACCGCTTCCTAAACGACTAATGGCCGCTGTCTTACCTTCTAAGTCATGTATAGTTTTATGTTCAGAATGAGCAGCTACATGAATTCCCCAGACCAGGGGGGATTTTACATATACCTGTGCAATTTTTGACGGATTTCCGGCAATAATATCTTTAATAATCCCTTCGGTAAGAATGATAGCAATATCTGTTTCTCCATCACGAAGCATTTGACACATTCGTCCGGTACCTTCCGGAACGTCTGTCCATTCTAAATCAATTCCCCTGTCTAGAAAGGCACCTTCTTCTATAGCCAAATGCCAGGGAAGGTTAAAATGTTCTGGCACACCTGCTATTTTTACTGATATCATCTTAGTTTTGCTCTTAAGTAATCAAAAATCTCATATTGAGAACGTAATGCTTGTTCTCCTTTTTGAGGAGCAAGATAATCATTACTTTCTTTACTATCGATGATTCTGGATTTATAGGTATCGTTAAGTTGAATTTGTAAAATATCTTTCAATTCAGTAAAAATATCCGGATCTAAAGTAGGGGTAATGACTTCGATTCTACGGTCAAGATTTCTTGTCATCCAATCTGCAGAACCCATGTATATTTTTTCATTGCCTCCGTTTTCAAAGTGAAAAATACGTCCGTGCTCTAAATAACGATCTACAATACTCGTCACTGTTATATTTTCACTTAAGTTTTCTATTCCTGGTTTTAAATTACATATTCCCCTAATCAATAACCTTATTTGTACACCAGCCTGTGAAGCCTCATAGAGTTTGGAAATTATTTTAGCATCCTGAAGAGAATTCATTTTTGCCGTTATTACAGCTTTTTTGCCTTCTTGAGCATGTTGTATTTCAGTATTTATAAGATCTGTGAAAGTTGCTCTTGTGGTAAAAGGTGATACTAATAAAGTTTCTGCTACCAATACTTCTGTTTTTCTTTCCAGGAACTGAAAAACACCAGCCAACTCAGCAGTAATATTTTGATTGGAGGTAAAGAGTCCGTGATCACAATATAACTTAGAAGTTTTAGCATTAAAATTCCCGGTTCCTATATAAGCATATCGTTTTAAAAGTTTATTTTCTTGTCTTTCTATCATTAAGATCTTCGAATGAACTTTTATTTTTGGAAAACTATAGAAAACTGTTGCACCTTTCGCTTCAAAAGTCCGTCCCCATAAAATATTATTCTCTTCGTCAAATCGTGCCTGTGCTTCGATGAATACAACCACTTTTTTCCCTTTATCCAATGCAGCCAATAAAGCATCTGTTAATGCCGATTTTTTCGCAACCCTGTATAATGAAATTTTAATTGTTGTTACTAAAGGATCATTGGCAGCTTGTTCAATAAATTCCTGAACATATTTAAAAGATTGATAAGGGAAGTGTACTAACTGATCTTTTTTAGATATGGTTTCAAAATAATCAGCAGAAGATTCTAAATATTGATGTGCTATAGGTTCTTTGGGTTCAAAATGAAGCGATGCGTTTTGAGTAGGGTCGTTAAAACTAAAAAAATCACTGAAATTGTGAAATCGTCCTCCCGGAATCATATCTGCTTTTCCTAATCCTAATGAAGTTTTTAATAGCTTTTTTAATTTTTTAGGAATTTCAAAATCGTACAATAACCGAGTAGCTTGTCCTTTTTTTCGCTGAGAAAGATTCTCATAGATTTGTTCAGCCAAAGCTCCGTCGTAATCATCATCTAGATATAATTCTGCATCCCGGGATAATTTAATACTGTACGCTTCAGTAGAAAGATCACAATCTGTTATGATTTTATCAATATTTTTCTTCACAATTTCATCAGTTGAAGTATAGCAATGCAAAGAGGTATCACCACTGTTAGGGAGTTTAACAAATCGTCCAAATTCTTCAACGGGAAGTGAGATAAAAACAATATCCTTTTTATTGATTAAGGCTGTTAAGTACAATAATCCGTCTTCTAAAAAAACAACCTCTTCATTCAAAGGTTTCAGCAAAGTGATCTTCTGCATTAATTTTTCTTTAAAAAAAGCTGTAGCAAAATCACTTTGTTCCTGGGTAAATTGATCTTTATCTAATAATAGAATCCCATTCATTGCCAATTCCGGAACAATTTCTTTAAAAAAGATATCTCCAAACCTTTCCTGTTGTGCATGTACAACCTTATGAATGGTTTTTAATTTTTTATTAGGCTGTAAGATTAATTTTTTACGTAAAGGTTTCTCTACTTTTTTGATCTGCCTTAATTGAGAAACTTTTACTTTAAAGAATTCATCTAAGTTAGATGAATAGATTGCCAGGAATTTAATGCGTTCGAATAACGGATTCCTATGATCTGAAGCTTCCTGGAGTACTCTTTCATTAAAAGATAACCAGCTTAGCTCACTTGATGTATAAGGGGAGATGTCTTTTTCCACAGGTATTAATTTATTCAAATGTAGTAATAGACAAACAGGAGTTATTTAAGTAATTGTTAAATAATAAGAGTAACAGTAGTTAATTTAAGCAGTTAATTTTTCTAGTGTGTATTGTATAAGTCGATCTACCGATTCTGAAGGGGTTTTAGAGAATTGTCCGTTTGGTCTGTTTGCTAAAATACAATTCATAGATACCGCCTTATGCCCTAGAAGTTTACACATTGCGTAAATTCCTGCCGTTTCCATTTCCAGATTGGTTATTCGTATGGAATTGTATGAAAAACTCATTAATTTTTCATTTAACTGATCATCTTGCGGTTTTAAACGAAGCATTCTGGATTGCGGACCGTAAAAACCAATTGAAGTGGAAGTCAGCCCCTGATGGGTTTTATCTGAATATAATTTTGAAAATAAATGAGAGTCAGCTTCAACTAAATAAGGAGTCGATTTCTTTTTATACCAATCAGTATGATTTTTGAATTTTAGCTCAAAGTATTCATTTTCAGGTAATTGTTTTGAATAGAAGTGAGGGAGGTTATCAAATCCGACAGCAAATTTACTGATCAGAAATTCATCTACAGGGATGTCGGGTTGTAAAGATCCTGTAGTACCAATCCTAACAATATTTAATGATGTTAATTTTTGCTTTATAGCTCTTTTTTGAAGATCGATATTGACTAACGCATCCAATTCATTTAAAACAATATCAATATTATCTGTACCCATACCGGTAGAAAGCACGGTAAGTCTTTTACCATTAAGCATTCCGGTATGTGTGGTGAACTCACGCTTACTTTTTTTTATTTCGATACTATCAAAATATTTAGACACGTGAGCCACCCTGTCCGGATCTCCGACAAAAATGATGGTTTGTGCTATATCTTCAGGAAGCAAGTTTAGATGATAAACACTTCCGTCTTCATTTAAAATCAGCTCAGATTCAGCAAGCATTTTAGAGTTTTAATAAGCGCTCAGATTCTTCATGATAGAGGAAATTATATTTTTGTGTTCCTCCCAGGTACATGGTATCATCTTTGATTTGTGAATAAAAGTTTTTGCTTTTGCCATGAACCTCTTTCCCAAGTTTATTAAGGACAACAGGGTTAAAGGATCTGAACAAAGGCTTAAGATCACTTATCATTTTGAAAAACTGGGAATCACCTAAACCGTAATACCCTTGATCTTTTAAGTTATGCCAAACCAATTCGTTTTTAGATTCAAAACGATTGACAGCAGCAGCAGCTAGTATTTTATTCTCCAATTCGTTCAGGCCGTTTTTAACTGTCGGAAACCTTTTAACGTGAGCTTCAATAGCATTGGGAAGGTATCTCAATTGTGATGCGTTAAACTTAGAAAATGATTCTAAACGTAACGGATTGTCACTACAGTATAATTGCCAGATATAATCTGCATACTCAATATCGTCTTGAGACAGGTTTATCTTATTTTTATATAATTCGCGAAGTTTGTCTTCACTCAATTCAGATAATCCGTATAATTTCTCAGAATCATCTTCTTTGCCACTACATACTAAGGAGATTTCTGCTCCTTTTCTATGCTTTTTTAACCAACTTAATACAGCAATCATATTAATCTGGCAAAACAAATCATACTCAAACCAAAGAACAATTTCTTGTTGTTTTTTCTGATTACACAATTCTCGATACTCTTTTAGAGTAAAGTCAATAAACCTCTTTTTGGTGACTTTATAGTACTTGTTTAAGAAGTCGTAACGTACTTTCCAAAAGGCTTCGCTACCAACATCGGTAACTGTTTTCCCTTCGCAAAGCATTTCGCGCCATGTTATAATTTCACCTTTAAGTTTTAGTTTTTTTAAAACGGAAGTAAAGCCGTCTCCATTGGTAATGTGAAGAATGGTACTCATTTAGTTTTAGTTAGAATAGGTCTGGTAAAAATATAAATTAAAATGACATAAACACGATTAAGTGTTAAATTTATCCGCCAACACGTTTAACTTTATAAGATAACGCTTGTAATATGTCAATTATTTTATCGCGATAGTTTCCTTGAATAATAATTTCACCATTTTTAACAGAACCTCCAACTCCGCACTTGGTTTTTAATGTTTTTGCCAGTTCTTTTAACGCTTCATCACTCCCTGAAAAACCTTTGACAACGGTCACGGTTTTGCCTCCACGTCCTTTATTGCTAAAATGAGCTTCCAGCAATTGCTCTGAAGGATGTGACTTTTCCTGATCTTCATTATTTTCGGTATCCGGATTGAAATCGTCATTAGTAGAAAAAACAAATCCGCCTAAATCTTCTAAACTATTTAGCTTCTTTTTCCCCATTTTTTCAGAATATCAGGTTATTCTTTAATCAATCCTAATTCAATAAGTCTCTCATGAAGAAATTCTCCTGCTGTAGTATCTTCATAAAGTTTTGGATGCTCTTCATCAATACAATTTTCCAGACAGTTTAAAGGCATTTCACTGATTGGGTGCATAAAAAACGGAATAGAGTACCTGGAAGTTCCCCAAAGTTCTCTTGGCGGATTCACCACCTGGTGTATGGTTGATTTCAATTTATTATTAGTATGTCTGGATAACATATCTCCAACATTGATCATTAGCTCGTCTGGTTCTGCAATCGCATCGATCCACTCGCCATCATGATTTTGAACTTGTAAACCACGTCCTTGTGCTCCCATAAGCAAAGTGATCAGGTTGATATCACCATGTGCTGCAGCTCTGATAGCATTTTTAGGCTCTTCTGTTATTGGCGGGTAATGAATGGGTCTTAAGATTGAATTCCCATTTTTAATGTATTTATCAAAATAAGTTTCTTCCAGTTGAAGGTGCAATGCCAATGCTCTTAAAACATATTTAGCTGTTTTTTCCAGCATTTTATACGTTTCTTTTCCAACGCTATTAAACTCGGCTAACTCTTCTACGATGACATTGTCAGGGTAAGTAGCTTTAAGTTTATCGTCATCTTCTACATATTGTCCGAAATGCCAGAATTCTTTTAAATCACCTTCTTTTCTACCTTTTGCATGTTCTTTTCCAAAAGAAGTATATCCTCTTTGCCCTCCAATCCCTTCAATTTCATATTTAGATTTAATATCGTCTGGCAGGTTGAAAAACGATTTAATTTGATCATATAATTGATTGACCAGGGTATCACTTAAAAAATGCCCCTTTAAGGCTACAAAACCTATTTCTTCATAAGCTTTTCCTATTTCTGCAACAAATTTTTGTTTGTCGGCTGGATTATCACTTAAAAAATCTTTAAGATTTACACTCGGAATAGTATTCATGTTCCTCTAGTTTTTAAATTGATCTTAATTTATTGTTAGTATATTTTGTTTCAAATTAAACAGAATACAAAAATAATGAAAATTAAGACGGGTTATGCCTAACGATTTTTAAAACTTCCTGCTTATATAGCTATTTATTTTTCTAATTTTACAATGTTTAAAAAGTGATTATTTATGAAGGATGTTATTTCTGATGCAACTCCAATAAAATACGATAAAGGTACACTCGACGATAAAACATTGTTGAGTTTATATAAGGCAATGCTCAAGCCTAGAATGATTGAAGAAAAAATGCTGATCTTGTTAAGGCAAGGTAAAATCTCTAAATGGTTTAGCGGGATTGGACAAGAAGCCATCTCTGTAGGAGTGACTTCTTCTTTGTCAAAAGATGAATACATTTTGCCAATGCATCGTAACCTGGGAGTTTTTACAACACGTGAAATCCCTTTATACCGGCTTTTTTCTCAATGGCAGGGAAAAGCAAACGGATTTACCAAAGGACGTGACCGTAGTTTTCATTTTGGTACTCAGGAATATAAGATTGTGGGGATGATTTCTCACCTGGGGCCACAATTAGGTGTAGCAGACGGCATAGCATTAGCGCATAAATTAAAACAGGAAAATAACGTATGTGCGGTTTTTACCGGGGAAGGGGCAACCAGTGAAGGAGATTTTCACGAAGCCTTGAATGTCGCTGCTGTTTGGGATCTTCCTGTAATCTTTTGTGTGGAAAATAACGGATATGGTTTATCTACACCTACACTTGAACAATTTAAGTGTGAAAACATAGCAGACAAGGGGATAGGTTACGGAATTGAATCTCACATTATTGACGGGAATAATATCCTGGAAGTATATACAAAAGTATCTGAATTGGCTGAAGATTTGAGAGCAAACCCAAGGCCGGTATTATTAGAGTTTAAAACTTTTAGAATGCGAGGCCATGAAGAGGCGAGTGGTACCAAATATGTTCCGAAGGAATTAATGGATGCCTGGGCAGTGAAAGATCCGATTTCTAATTACTACGAATTTTTGAAAGATGAAGGAATTCTTAATATAGATATCAATGAAGAGATAAGAATTCAAATTAAAGCTGAGATTGAAGCTCATTTACAAAAAGCTTTTGACGAAGAAGCGATATTGGCTGATGAAAGTGTTGAATTAAATGATGTGTATCAAAAATTTGATTTTAAGGAAATTAAATCGAATGAGTTAAATAAAAACATTAGGTTAGTTGATGCTATTTCCGAAGGATTAAAACAATCGATGGAACAGCATGATAACCTGGTGATTATGGGGCAGGATGTGGCAGAATACGGTGGGGTTTTTAAGATTACCGATGGTTTTGTAGAAGCTTTTGGAAAAGACAGGGTACGTAATACTCCCATCTGTGAATCTATTATTGTTTCCACAGCTATGGGACTATCTATTAAGAAGATGAAAGCTGTAGTTGAAATGCAATTTGCAGATTTTGTTTCCAGTGGCTTCAATCCGATTGTGAATTACCTTGCAAAAGTACATTACAGGTGGAATGAAAATGCAGATGTAGTTATCAGGATGCCCTGTGGAGCAGGAGTCCAGGCCGGACCATTCCATTCTCAGACCAATGAAGCATGGTTTACTAAAATACCAGGATTAAAAGTAGTTTATCCTGCTTTCCCTGCTGATGCTAAAGGTTTATTGACTACTGCTATCAACGATCCTAATCCGGTATTATTTTTTGAACATAAAGCGTTGTACAGAAGTGTTTATGGGGATGTGCCTGAAAATTATTATACCATTCCACTAGGAAAAGCCGCTAAATTAAGAGAAGGTTCTAAAATAAGTGTTATCACTTATGGAGCCGGAGTACACTGGGCAATGGAAACCCTTGATAACCATCCGGATATTAGTGTAGACCTTCTTGACTTAAGAACATTACAACCTCTTGATACAGTATCGATATACCAATCGGTACAAAAAACAGGAAAAGCCATCATCCTGCAAGAAGACACTCTTTTTGGGGGCGTCGCCAATGATATAGCCGCTATGATTATGGATAATTGTTTTGAGTATTTGGATGCACCTGTAAAACGAGTAGGGAGTTTAGAAACCCCGGTTCCTTTTACAAAAGCATTAGAAGATCAATTCTTACCTAAGAAAAGGTTTGAAGACGAATTACTTAAATTATTGGCGTATTAAAAAAATGCCGTACTGGGCAAGTTCAGTACGGCATTTTTAACAATAAATATATATTTATTAATTATCGGACTCATTTTCTGCAATTATACCATCTCTAAGTACTCTTAGTTTGATATAAATATCTAATTTATTTTCATTTCGTTTATCAGAGAATTCTATGTCATAATCCATTAAGTTAATGGAAGCGAAAGCTACGATAACACCTTCAGAATAAACAGCATCAATGGCAGTAGGTTTCACTATTCCTTTAATATTTATTTCTCCATTAATGATATAACCATTATCCACAGCTACGATCTTTTTACTTTTAAAGGTTATTTTTTCATATTTCTTTTTATTCAAGAACTTTTTAGACATTAATTTAATATCTCTTAACTTGTTTCCGGTAGAGATTGTTTGTGTGGATAACTCGGCTTTGACAAAGGATTTGTGCAAGTTTTCCGGATCAAAATAAACATCTGTAATTAACCCGCCAACAGAGCCGGTAATATCTTTAGAAGCCAAATGAAGGTTAATGATGGCCTGATCGTCCAGGATTTTTATTTTTTGCTCTTTTACAGGTGTTAAAAGCAATATTCCGGAACTAATACATACGAGTAAATTTTTTCCAAATAACATGATTTTAAGATTTAGGGCTGGTGTAAAGATAGTAAAAATCTGATTAACAGCCAAAAACATCGATGAAATGCACTTTTTTAAACGTTAGTTGGAATCGATCAGTCGTGAAAAAGTTTTTCATTCTCTCCTACATTAAGATAAAACATAGGTGTTTTTTCTTTTAATTTGTCTCGGCTTCCGATATAACTTGTGGATAGGCTTTTCTGACTTCAACTAATTGATCTTTAGTTAAGTATTCTATTCCTGTTTTGAATTTACGATATGCATAAGCTTCTCTTAACTCTGTATATGCAGCGATCAATTCATTTTCTACAGAAATGAATGTGCCGTAAGCAGTTCCTCTGTCTGTTAACAAAGAAATAACTGCTTTTTTAGGATGATCCGATAGGTTATCTAATTTACTACCCGAACAATAGTCACAGCTGTTATCTGCGTTATTATCTAAAAATGAGATAACAGTTTTGCGTAAATTGCCTAATGGCATCAGTTCATTCTCTACTAAAATCTCATGATTTTTATTAATGAAAATTCTAAATACATTGTTTTCGTGTAAATCTACTTCGCAAGGCGGATTTTCACATGCTCTGGGGAGTTTTTGAGGAATTCCTTCGTCGTTAGGAATAACAGTTGTCACTAAGAAAAAGATGAGTAATAAAAATGCGATGTCGGCCATTGAACCGGCATTAACTTGGTTTTGGTTTCTTGAAAATTTCATAATAAATGGTTTAATGTTTTGTTTTTCAGATCAATAGTAATGCCAAATAAGAATATTCTTTCAAATTTTATAGAGAGGATGATTATTATTTTTCAAGGCTAGCCTATTTCAGTTATATTTGGAGCTGGAATAAATAATCGTACATGGAAGGAATTTTTACATTAGATAACATCATAACATTAGGTATGTTAACCCTATTACAAGCCGTATTAGGTTTAGATAACCTGTTGTATATCTCTTTAGAGTCTAAAAGAGCTCCGGAGGAGAGACAACCTAGAGTCCGGGCTATAGGAATTGGCCTGGCTATCATACTTAGAATTGTCTTGTTATTTGTATTGATCAGGCTCATAGCATATTTTCAAGATCCTATATTTGGTTTTGATTTGAAAGATGTTGTCGAAGGACACTTTAATATTCACAGCCTTATTGTATTGGCTGGAGGAGTTTTTATCATGTATACTGCTGTAAAAGAGATTTGGCATATGCTAAGGCTGGAAGAAGATCATGCAGAGACAGATAAAAAACCAAAATCAATAAATGCTATTATTTTTTCAATTGTTATCATGAATATTGTGTTTTCTTTTGATTCTATATTAAGTGCTATGGCACTAACTAAAGTATTTTGGGTAATGGCTACTGCTATTATAATAGGCGGACTTCTAATGATATGGTTATCCGGAAGAGTTACAGAATTCCTTAAAAAGAATAGGATGTATGAGGTGTTAGGATTATTTATTTTATTTATAGTTGGGATTATGCTACTTTCTGAAGGTGGACACCTTGCACACTTAAAATTATTTGGAAATGAAATTACTCCTATGAGTAAGACCACCTTCTATTTTGTCATCGCCGTGTTGGTTATTATAGATGTTATTCAATCCAAATATCAAAAGAAACTATCTAAGAATTCATAACTAAGATAAAAGCCTGTAATGGATCTAAAAAAAGCCATTTATTTAATGGTGTTAAGTACAATGGCCTTTACAGGAATGAATGGCCTCATTAAATACTTAACTCATTACAACGCATACCAATTGGTATTTTTTAGATCTCTAGGGTCTTTATTTTTTACTTTTGGTTATTTATGGCGTTATAAAATTCCTGTTTTTGGGACTAATAAAAAGTTATTGATTGCCAGGGCAGTGATAGGAGCCACCTCTATGATTTTATTCTTTTTAGGGATACATTATATGTCTATTGGTTCTGCTGTAGCGTTACGTTATATATCTCCCATATTTGCTGCTATTTTTGCTATCCTCTTATTGAAAGAAAGTGTTCGTCCTGTACAATGGTTATTTTTTGCTATTGCATTTGCCGGAGTTCTGGTTTTAAAGGGATTTGATAATAGTATTCCTGTTATCGGACTGGTATTTATTTTACTGGCATCAGTTTTTAGTGGTTTGGTGTATATTATCATTAGAAGAATAGGAAAAACAGAACATCCTGTAGTTATTGTTAATTACTTTATGTGTATAGCTACAGTAATAGGAGGAGTGGTATCCATATTTTATTGGGAAACACCGGGCATTATTGACACTATTTTGCTACTTAGTTTAGGTGTTTTTGGTTTTTTCGGGCAATTATTTATGACAAAAGCTTTTCAATTGGGAGAAACTAATGTAATAGCACCCTTAAAATATGTCGAAGTTGTATTTGCTATTATTGTCGGAGTTGGCTTTTTGGGAGAAACTTATACGATCTGGAGCTTTATAGGAATGGCAATGATTATTGGAGGCCTGCTGATCAACCTTTGGTACAAGCATAAATATACTTAGATTAAAAGTGCCTTTATTGCAAAAAACTTTTTCTCTAATGGAGAAACTGTATTCAATTCTTTAAAATTCATTAATTGGGTACATAAGAGTTTAGCTATATTTGAGTGTATATATAGTAAAAAATGCGAATAGCTTTAGTCATATTGATTGGAATACACGGAATTATTCATTTATTCGGATTTTTCAAGGCATTTGATGTACTCAAGTTTGACATTATTTCACAACCAATTTCCAGGACATTCGGAATATTTTGGTTGCTGGCATTTCTTCTTTTTGCTACTACAATCACTTTAAAAACTATTCAATCAAAGTTTTGGTGGTTAGTCGGTTTTTTTGCTGTCGTTGTTTCTCAGGTTTTGATCTTTAATTATTGGTCTGATGCAAAATTTGGCAGCATAGCAAACGTAATTATTTTATTCGCGATAATTATTGGGTATTCAGGTTTCAACTTTCAGCAGAAAATCAAGGCAGAAAGAAGAAGTTTATTTGAAAATTCGCAATTCAAAAAACAAGCCATTATTACGGAAGAAGAATTAGTTGGTTTACCATCAATTGTTCAAAAATGGTTGATTAATAGTGGAATAATTGGGAAGTCACATATTTCTAACGTGCACTTAACTCAGGAATTACAACTTAAGATGAAACCTGAGCAAACAAACTGGAACTATGGTACGGCTGAACAATATTTTATAATTCAACCCCCTGCGTTTCATTGGAATATTAATACTGAAATGAATTCAATATTAAGTATAACAGGGAGAGATAAATTTGAAGCCGGGAAAGGTGAAATGTTAATTAAATTACTCTCACTCATTCCGATTGCAAATGTGAAAAATGATAAAAAAATAAATCAGGCAGCTCTGCAACGTTATTTAGCAGAAATCGTTTGGTTTCCTTCAGCATCTCTAAGCCAACACTTAAAATGGGAGTCTATAGACGACTATTCTGCTAAAGTAACCATGGAATATAAAGGGGCTGTAGGTTCAGGAGAATTTCATTTTGATGAAGATGGAAGCTTTAAAAAATTTGTAACAATGCGTTACCGGGATTCAAATGCAACCAAACCTACTAAATGGACAGTGCTTGCGACAAAATCAGAAATACACAATGGAATAAAAATACCGGTTGAATGTGAAGCAAGCTGGGAACTTGAAGAGGGAGAATGGATCTGGTTGAAATTAAAAATAACAGACATTCAGTACAATGTTAAAGCAATGCCAGTACCTGGTCCTAAAATTTAACCAAGTAGAATGATAATAAAACACCTCGTATTAGGATTTATATTTGGAATATCGATATCATTTATATCCTGGATAATCGGAATGGTATTTAATGGTTTACTTACGAAAACCAAATACTATGAGAAAATATCAAATCTGAATTTTATAAAAAGCAGGGCTCTTAACAAAAACATCGGCATCAAATACTTTAGGTGGATTGTTAAAAATACCTTCTTCAAATTTTTCAATCAGAAAATTAGGCTGGAAAATAAAACTACCGACTTGACCGAAATACGAAATGAAATGACTCTTTCTGAAATAAGCCATTTAATTGGATTTGTTTTTGTAACAGCTTTTGCCTTATATAAAAGTTTTAGTATGGGAATATTATTCGGATTTACAATGATGATTCCAAATGTTTTAATGAACCTTTACCCCTCATTATTACAACAAGAAAACAAAAGACGAATTGATAAAATATTAAAGAGGCAACAAGAATCCGTAAGCTAATAACAATTATAGTATTTCAATGGCTATCATGAAAACTTCATTCCAATTCCGAATTCCCTTGAATTCCAACGTTAATTGTTAGGGAAATAGTTATTGATTTATAATCTGTAGTAGACAGTTATTCGAAACTATGAAATACCATGTAAACAGGTTTCAAAAGAATGGTTTTCTGATTAATAACGTTATTCTTCTGCTAAGAAACTTTCAATGGCCGGCCAAACAATATCCGGACGTTCTGCATATGCAAAATGCCCTGCTTCCGGTACTTTAATCAATTCTGAATTTTTTAATGCTACAGGCCAGGACTCTACCATGTCCATAGGAATAGCTTCTTGTTCTCCGTGTAAAATAAGTGTTTGGATATCTAATTTTTCCAACTCAGGTCTTAAATCCCAGTTTCCTAAAGAACCAAAAGTAGCTCCGTTAGTTTTCTGCATTCCAAAACGAATGGCCTCTCCCGTAGCAGCACAGCAATCCCCTTTAACTATGGAAATTGGTAATCCTTCTGCCAATCTGGGTTTTAAGGCAATATTCCAGTATGCTACACAAGCAGCTTTAGCATCGCTCCCTTCAATTAAATCCTGGTAAGCAGCATTCATTTCTTTTTGTTCTTCTTCAGATAACCGACTCGTTAAATTTGCACCGTAACGCGCTCCAAAATCTCCTTGCATAGGAGGAACCGGACCCAGAAAAACCATTTTAGACACTTGTTCCGGATGAGCAATTGCGTATTTTGCAGCTATCATAGGCCCAAAAGAATGTGCGACCAAAGCCATTTTCTCTAATCCGAAATACTCTCTAAGTAATTCTAAATCGTCTATATGCCTGTCAATGTGAAGTTTGTCAAGATCTTCGGGAAGGCTTGATCGTCCGCCACCTCTTTGATCATAATAAATCAATGTATGTTTTTCTGCCAGGGGTTCAAAATCAGCTACCATATATTCACTATCCATCCCTGGTCCGCCATGAATTACGACTAAAGTATCCTGGCCACTTCCTTTTATTTGATAGAAGATATCCAGGCCATCTGAAGACTTAAGAAAACCCTCAGGAGCAATAGTTTTAACTTCTGCTGTTGCTTCATTTTTACTTTTTTCCTTCGGAGCACAGCCAATGAACATTAAAAGAGCAACAGGAATATATAATTGTTTGATGATACGGAACATTATAAATGATTTTATGTTAATTGAGATTCTAAAAATAAGCCGAATAATAAATTCTCTAATAAAAAAGCACTTCTCGATACTAAATTCTTCCAGAATTTCACTCGAAGTGACATGAGAACTTACAAACATTATTCACACTAAAAATACTGTTTTTTGCCTTTTCAATCCTCTTAATAAACAATCTTAACAAATAAACATTAATAGTTTAATTCTTCAACATTTAAAGTTGTATGAGTCCTCCGGTTAGATAAATGGATCTATCCATAAGTTTATGCATTTTGTCATCCTTGCGAAGGCAGGAAACCATATCCTTGTAGTTTTAGATTCCTGCGAAGGCAGGAATGACTTAGCATTACCATAAATAAGTATTGAAATCAACAGTGTTTAAGCTGAATTCGTTTCACATAATTCTTAGATGTACAGTTCACTACATCATTTGTACAAATCAATACATTTAACTTTCTACACCTAAGAAGACATTGCATATTTGCCTTGTAAATTAAAAAATCAAAAAACGAACAATTATGAATCAATTATCAAAAATTTTAATCCCGTTCTTAATCAAATCGGTTTTAATCCTCCTCCTGGTTATGCCATTAGGAGTTGAAGCTCAAAAAAAGAATACCTCATACTCTGTAAATACCAACAAAGGGAAAACTTCAATTACGGTAAGAAATGGACTGACTAAAAACTTTACTATTGAATTTGAAGGGGATATTACGTTGTCTAATGATGATAAAGATGTAGTTGCTATTTCTGATGGAGGGTTCCTGGAGATTAAAAAATCTACCTTTGGGAGCAGACGCCGTATCCTTATTGAATCTGATGGAAGCGGAAGACTTATCAAAAAATATTATATCGGAAGTTCTGATAAAGGCTTTGAACCTGAAGGGAAAAAATGGCTGGCAGAGATTCTTCCTGAAATTGTTAGGACAACTACTGTAGGAGCTAAACAGCGAGTAGAACGTTTTTATAATAGAGGAGGGGCTAGTGCAGTACTACAAGAAGTAAGAGCTCTGGAAAGTGATTATGTACGATCTGCTTACCTGAAATTATTACTTAAAAAGAATTTGAATACCAGCGAATTAACTTCAGTATTAGATCAGGCGAGTGTAATCAAATCTGATTTTTATTTAGCGCAATTGCTTAAAGAGGATCAGCAAAAATTCTTTGCTTCAAGTGATGTGACCTCAGCATACATAGAAGCTTCCAGCGCTATACGTTCTGATCATTACAAATCTGAAGTATTAAAAACAGCTATTGACAATGCAAATCTATCTGATAATCAGATTAGCAAACTATTTAAAATTGCAAATAGTATTAACTCTGATCATTATAACGCCCAGGTACTTCAAAAAATAATAAAGGACCGAAAATTAAACAGCAATAACCTTAATTTATTAATTGAAACTTCAGATAGAATAAAATCAGATCATTACAGAGCTCAGGTATTAACTAAAGCATTAGATGCTCCTAATTTGTCTGATACTAATTACAATACATTAATAGGTACATTAGACAACATACAATCAGATCATTATACATCACAGGTAGTAAGTAAATTGTTAAGCAAAGATCTTAATACTAACTCATTAGATCGTCTTCTAAAAATAGCCGGACAACATGTGCAATCAGATCATCATATGTCAGGTATTTTGAAGAAGGTAGCCAAAGAACAAAATTTAGGTAGTGAAAATATGAGGGTATTTATGAGTGCATTAAAAAGTGTACAATCAGATCATTATGCTGCAGAAGTTATTAAAGATTTAGCTCGTAAAAACTTAAATGAAAGACAGTTGGTGCAAGTACTTGAAGGGACTTCAGAACATATACAATCAGATCATTATGCTGCTGAAGCATTAAGGGCATTAGCTCCTTCTGTCAAGAGATCCGGAAATGATGTAAAAGATGCATATAGAGCTGCCTGTAAAAGCATTTCGTCAGATACTTATTATGGGAGAACTATAAAAGCAATTGAATAGAAAATATTATAATCATAAATGATGTAACCCAATTATTTTTTTAGCCGTCATACGGAGAAAATTATAACAATCATGAAAGTATTATTTTTTAGAAGTTTACTAATGGTTTTAGTATTTACTTCAGCTAAGTCAATTGCGCAAGAGAGCAACGATCTTCTTAAAAAGAGAGTCGACAATTATTTAAATGAAAATATTTCTAACGGACTGTCGGGAGCTGTTTTGATCGTAAGAAACGGAGAAATCCTGCTCTCTAAAGGATACGGATTTGCAAATCGTGAAGATAACATCAAGAATACCCCTAAAACAGTATTTGATATCGGTTCTAATACCAAACAGTTTACTGCTGCTGCAATTCTAAAATTGGTAGAACAAGAGAAAATATCGCTTACCGACAATTTAGAGACGTTTTTTAAAAATGTTCCTGAGGATAAAAAGAAGATCACTATTCATCAGTTGTTATCGCATTCAGCAGGCATAAAAACCTATAGTGGAAGCGATTTTGATGTAATATCGTTAGATGATTTTTTAAAGTATGTTTTTACTTCAGAATTGCTTTTTTCGCCTGGTACAAAGTATAACTATTCTAATGTAGGTTATAGTGTTCTGGCAATTATTATTGAGCAGGTATCCGGACAGGAATACGAAGATTTTATATCTCAATACCTTTTTAAACCGGCTGGGATGCAGCAAACAGGTTATTTATTGCCAAAATGGAAAGATAAGTTGGTTGCACAAGGACATAAATACACTATTGAAAATATTGGTACTATGATCGATCGATACAAAGAACAAAATGGTCCTACCTGGCATTTAAAAGGAAATGGAGGAATTCACTCTACTTCAGAAGATCTTTATAAATGGTATCTCGCATTAAAAAACAATATCGTATTACCGGAACATTTGAAAGAAAAGTTATTTACGCCCCATATTTCCCAGGGAAGAGAAGGTAATTCTTCTTATGGATATGGTTGGGTGGTTACAGAAACTTCGAGGCAAACCAAAGTTGTTCTCCACAATGGAGCAAATCCGTTTTTCTTTTCAGAAATGATATGGTTTACAGAAGATGATGTATTTATTGTATACTCTACAAATTCGAGAAGTGACGAATCAGAAGGTGTTGCGAGAGTAGTACAACGAATGGTATTTGATCAAAATTACCAGCCGGAACCTATGGTAAAATCTCAATACTCTTACATATTAGAGTTTGTTGAGTCTAATAATCTAAACAATATAAGTAAGTTGACTACCTCTTTTAAAGGTAAATACGGATTTGAGTTAGGCGATAAAAGTGTTCTTAACAGGGTAGGGTACTTTTTAATACATCAAGATGAAAAAAATGAATGGGCTATTCCGCTTTTAAAGCTTAATATAGACTTGTTTCCCGGCGATGGTAACTTATGGGATACTCTTGGGGAAGCTTATATTGCTACAGATCAAAAACTTCGGGCTATTGATAGTTTTGAAAAAGCTTTGGAACTACAGCCGGAATCAAACTGTTATTGGTGTGATAACGCTACTGATAAATTAAAAAAGTTAAAAACCACAGAATAAACAACCAAAAGTTTCATCCTGTCATTTTTTATATTTTAATGATTATTTTGGCAGGATGAAGCTTTACCAATTTTTAGATCAACCTAAAGTGAGAAAACATCTAACCATTATTTTCACAGGATTCCTTTTAGGGTTTCTAATCTATCTTTTTCTTGTATATACTGAAGACAGAAATACACTTGCACTTGTTTTATCAGGATTTATTGGTGTAGTTGTTGCATATTTAGCTACTGTATTTTCCAAATGGTTAAATAAACTTATCTCCTGGAAAGCACATACAGGTTTACGCTTATTAACGGGTACTTTTTCTGTTACCATTATTGCTTTTTTAATATGGCTTCTGGGCATTTACGGATTAACATTTCTAACCCATAAGAGTGACAATTTTTGGGAAGATTATTGGGAACACCTTCTTAAGTTGGTCATCTTGTTATTCTCTATATCGTTGATTTACAATATCATTTATTTTGCAATTTATTCTTATTATCAATATGTAAAAGGGCAATTACAATCAGTACAGCTGGAACGTAAACAAACGGCATTACAACTAGAAGCCTTAAAATCACAATTGAGTCCGCATTTTCTTTTTAACAGTATCAATACTGTATCTTCTCTTTTGTTTAAAGATGTAACTAAAGCAGCACTTTTTATCAGGAAACTGGCGTACTCTTATCAGTATACATTAAACAATTATGAAAATCAGCTTGTTACAGTAGAAGAAGAGCTCACCTTTGTAAACTCGTATGTGTTTTTAGTAAAAACCCGATTCGGAAATCATTTATCATTTGATGCTGAATTACCAGAAGATGTTTTAACTACAAAAATTCCGCCTTTAACACTTCAGATATTGGTTGAAAATGCAGTAAAGCACAATCAAATGTCGGAATCTCAAAAACTAAATATAAAGATTGCTACTGAAAAAGATCAGATTAGTATATCAAACAATAAAACTATTGTTCCAAACCGGGTAGAATCGTTTAAAATAGGATTAAATAATATTACTTCCAGGTATCGATTACTAGTCAACAAAAAAATAGAGATTATAAATGACGATCAATTTATTGTTCGTTTACCATATATAAGATGAATAAATTATTTATACATCATCCTTTATTCAGAATTATTAGTCCGCTATGCAGCGGAGTATTAATCTATTTGCTCATTCTTTTGATTAATAATAATGTAAGTCAGTTAAAAGAAACGTTTTTCGGGCAAGAGCTTTATGTGTGTATAGGATTAGCATATCTTATACAGGAATATTCACGCTTGTCATTATTCTTTTTTAAGCGGATAAATAATTCTATTCCTTTTTGGGTTAAAATAATGCTTCAGGTTATCTTTTCTGCAATTGTTTGTATTGTTATAGTTACTACAGTAATGTATACCTATTATGAACTGGCGCTAGGGTTTACTCCCAATTTTTCAGACCTTACGGTTTTTAACAGTATCTTTTCTGTATTTACTTTAATATACTTGATACTGTATTTAAGCCATCATTTTCTACATAAAATCAATACTGAAAAAATAGAGCAAGAATTGATAGCTAAAGAAGCTATAGAACAAGATTTCTTTCAGTTTAAAAAAGGAATAAATCCGGAGTTACTCTTTGAAAGCCTGGAATCGCTTTTGGTGCTGATGAAAAAAGATGTAGAAAAAGCAGAAGCACTAATAGATCATTTTTCTTCCGTATATCGATATATCCTTTCAAAGAAGACCAGAGAATTGGTCATTTTTAATGAAGAAATAAAGATATTACATGAGTTTTTGTTGCTATTTGAAAAATTACCGTACAGAACTATACAATTAACTGGAAATACAGCTATAAACACATTGGTAGTACCAGGATCTATTATAGCCATTATAGAAGAAATTATAAGAAGTACTATTGCGTCTTCAGAAGTAACACTAACTATAATGATAGAGGAAGAAGAAGATTTTTTCCTTATAAAATATCAACCCGAAGAAAAACTCATCAATACCTTAGATGTACTAAAGATTAACGATATTAAAAAAGCCTATAGTATCTATACCATACAAGATGTTTTGGTAATTCAAGATACTAATTATAAAACGATTAAAATACCAAAACTGAGCCTGAATGAAAGTAGCCATCATTGAAGATGAATTATTAGCAATAGAAAAACTGACACGTTATTTACTTAAATATGATGACCAGATTGAAGTGATTCATACCATGGAATCTATACAAAATGCTGTACAATGGATTGAAAGTCATCAACAGGAAGTCGATTTGTTCTTTATGGATATTCAGTTAACAGACGGACTCAGTTTTGAAATTTTTGATAAAGTCAAAATAGTCAAACCTGTTATTTTTACTACTGCTTTTGATGAGTTTGCCATTGATGCTTTTAAAATGAATGGAATTGATTATTTGTTAAAGCCGGTTACGTTTACTGATTTATCGGGGGCTATGAAAAAATTATCAGCTTTAAAAGCTATGTTCTCTACAGGAAATGACCTAAGCACTGTAATTAAGAAAATAGCTGAAAAACCACACAAAAACCGATTCCTTGTACGATTGGGGAATCATTTAAATTCAGTAAAAACAGAAGATATCTGTTTTTTTAATGCTGATGGGAGGGATGCTTATCTGGTTACCAATACAGGAAAAAAATACCTGATCGAATACAAACTGGAAGCCCTGGAAGAGCTTTTGGATGTACAATACTTTTTTAGAATAAACAGGGGTTTCATTATCAATATCAATGCTATTAAGGATGTTTTGGTGTATTCAAACCGACGACTAAAATTGATACTCAATGTCAATTATGATAAAGAGATGATTGTAAGCAGAGAAAAAGTACAGAGTTTTAAACTTTGGTTTGAAGGAATAAGAAACTAAATGACTTTATTCTAATTGAGATCGGTTTTTATTTTAGACTTATTCAATACAAAAAGAGTAATGAGTGATATTCCTGAACAAATTAAAAATCCGGCAAAAATAGGGAAGGAGGAGCTGGTTATAAACCTACCGATATACGTACTTATAGCGACAGCCATTAGTGTTGATATTAGCCCTGTAATAGCGGCTCCTATTCCTGCAATATGACCTACAGGTTCCATAGCCAGGGCACGTAGATTTCCAAATAAAAACCCGATAGCAAAAAATTGTAATGCAAAAAAAGTAATGAGAATCTCTACTGATGGGTTTTCTTTAAAAAGAATTACATAAATAAGTGAAGAAATAAAATAGCTTATAAGTGCTATAGTTACTAATTTCTTCATTCCAAACTTAATCACCAGGCTACCATTTGAAAAAATAGCAGCTCCCAGAGCGATAGCCAGTCCGGCAAAAATATAAGGAAACTCATTTTTTAATTGGTATTGTTCCTGGAAAATCTGTTGCGAACTACTTAAATACACTAAAAATGAACCTACAATTAGGCCAGAAATAAAAGTATACCCCATAGTAGTTCTATGTTTGAAAATTTCAGCAAACCCATTAATAATTACTTTACGGGAAAAAGGTTTCCTATTAGTATCAGAGAGTGTCTCAGGTTGACGTTTCCAGAACCAAATCCAGACAATTATACCTATAATCATCTGTATGTAGAAAATCCCCTGCCAGTTATAATGATCTAGAGTTAACTTCCCAAGTGCAGGAGCTATAACAGGGATAAGGAGGAAAACTACAGTAACAAATGACATGATACGCGCCATATAATCACCACTAAACTTATCTCTTATGATAGCAATAGCTATAGTACGCGGAGCAGAGAGACCTATGCCTTGCAATATCCTACCAATAATCATGACTTCAAGGCTTTTAGCATATACACAAATAAAACTGGTAATAGTAAAAATGACAAAGCCCAGGTAAACCATGGGTTTTCTTCCAAGGCTATCCGAAATAGGACCAAAGAGCATAGGGCCGACACCCAACCCAAGAAAGAACATTGTGATTAATAATTGATTATCAGTATTACGGGTTGTACCAATAGATAACCCGATAATATCTAAAGCTGGTAATAAGGCATCCAAAGCTAATGCAACAATAGACATCAGAGATGCCATTAAGGCTATAAATTCAAATTGAGACTGCTTTGTTTTTTGCATCTGGCAAAAATACATTATTTATTCATCTGTAATTTTATGTTTTCTTTAAATAAATCTTACTTTTTGTATTGTAAATTAGAGGAAACAAACCAATAAATATCTCATATGAAAGCAATTATTCTAGGTGTTTTTATGCTTTTTATCACCAATCCGGCTAAAACTGACAAAGAAGCTATTACTACAACGCTTAATTATTATATGAACGGATCTATGAACAGGGATTTTAATACCCTTAAAAAAGCTTTTCATGAAGATGCGATAATGACTATCTTAAGAGAGGGTAAATTACAACAAGTAAATGCCCGGGAGTTCTTTTCCAAAATGAAACCCGGAGAACCGCTAAAAAGAACGAATACTATAGTTAGTATTGATGTTGCTGTGGATACAGCTATTGCAAGACTAAAAATTGAAGATGATACCAAAATATTTCATGATTTCATGACTTTACAGAAAATGAACGGACGTTGGTATATTGTTAATAAAAGTTTTCACAGGGAACAGAAATAGCAGAATTATTTAATGTAATTAACTTCTAACAAACTGTTAAACATTTTCTTAAAATCAATTTTATTAAACCGCAAAAGAAATTTTTACGTAACTTTAAGTAGTACCAATTTTGGTATAAGAATTGATTTATATTCATTATAAAATGTTGTAGTTATGAGAGTTTTTTTGTTGTTTTTTAGTATTGTATTGATGAGTTGTAGCAGTTCCAGGCAAAGTGTCGATGCTACACAGAGTGGAAATTTAGATGATTTGATTGCCAAGAAAGAATTTAGGATAGATGCAACACAGGCTTTTCCAATAGTTACAACAAGTTCTAATGCTGTTATTAGTGCCTTAACATTACCAAATGGGAGTAATGCGGGTAATATTCGGCTTGTTGGGCAAACAGCATATATTAAGATGGAAAATGATATCATTGAAGGGCATTTACCTTATTATGGAGAACGTCGATTAGTAACTTCAACATTTAATAACAGTAATAATGGTATTCGTTTTAAAGGAACTCCTGAAAAATTAACTATAACTAAGAAAACTAAGAATCGTTATAAAATTAATTTCAATATAGGTTCTGATCTTGATACAGAAACATTTCAAGTCTCTATGACGTTATTTCCTAATAATAACTGTAGTATATCCATAAATAGTACACATCGAACCTCTATTAGTTATAGCGGCGTTATATCTGAAGATAAAGAAGAAGAAGTACTCAAATAATACTTTATATTCTCTAAAAAAAGAGACATATAAAAAACGATATCATTCCTTATCTGTAAAAATCTATTGACGTATTTCTAGATTTTTGCTGGTAAGGAATGACATGGTATAATTGATTAATTTATATTTTAAACCTGTTGAATGCTTCTTTTTCTAATGTTTCTCTATGATCAGGGTGTGCAATAGATATCAAAGCTTTAGCCCGTTGTTTTAAACTTTTTCCAAAAAGATCTACAATACCGTATTCGGTAACTACATAATGTATATGTGCTCTTGTTGTAGTGACTCCGGCTCCTTTTTTTAGATAAGGTGTGATTTTAGACATTCCATTATTTGCCGTAGAAGGCATAGCAAAAATAGCTTTTCCTCCTTCAGATAGTGCTGCCCCTCTTATAAAATCCATTTGACCTCCCACACCAGAATATTGATAGGTACCTATAGTATCTGCACATACTTGTCCGGTTAAGTCTATTTCTATAGCACTGTTGATAGCAGTTACCTTTGGATTCAATTTAATAAGTGAGGTATCATTAGTATAACTGGCCTCTTTAAAATGGACCAGGGGGTTATCGTCCATAAAATCATATAATTTCTTAGACCCAACTGCAAAACAGGTCACAAGTTTTCCGGTTTTTAATTTTTTCTCTTCTCCGGTGATGATTCCTTTTTCTACTAAGGGCAGGATACCGTCAGAAAACATTTCCGTATGAATACCCAGGCGTTTATGGTTTGATAAATTATTTAAAACCGCATTAGGAATGTTCCCGATACCCATTTGTAAAGTGGCACCATCATCTACTAATTGTGCTACATTTTTCCCGATTTGGTGTTCTATTGGGGTAAGAGAACTTAGGTTTGAACTATGTATAGGCCTGTCTATTTCTATAGCATAATCAATATTTTTTACATGAATGATACCATCTCCATGTGTTCTTGGTACTTGCGGATTTACTTGTGCAATAACTGTTTTAGCAGCCTGGATTGCAGAGAGTGTAATGTCTACAGATGTTCCTAAAGAGCAATATCCGTGACGATCTGGAGGAGAGACCTGGATAAAAGCAACATCAATTGGTAAAATATTTCTTTTAAAAAGCCAATGAATTTCACTTAAAAAGATAGGGATATAATCCCCGTTATTTTTATTCACACCATTACGTACATTTTTCCCGACAAAACAACTATTGAGTTTAAATGCTTCACTATATGGAGCTTCCATGTATTTTGCTTCACCCTCGGTATGTGCCTGAATAATTTCTACATCACTTAACTCTTTATACCTGAGACATAGAGATTCAATTAATTCGTTGGGGGTCATAGCTGCACCTTGAAAAAATAAGCAGTTTCCGGATTTTACGTGAGAAACAGCAGTAAAAGGGTCAATTATTTTTATGTTCATTTTGTCTTTACTTTTAGTAGTCGTTTTTTTGACAATGATAATCTGTATTCAGTTATTATCATTTTATCTCGACAAAATTAGATATAGAAAAAAGGCATTGATATGATAAAAATCATATTCTAAAAAGGAAATATAGTAGAAGTTTTAAAATATTCTATTTTACATAATATAAATTATAGTACATTTTTAAATATGGATTATCCTGAGGATGATTCATATTTAAAACAATTAAAGTAACTATAAAGTGTAAACTATAATATGCGTTATGTAAAATTGCTTTAGAAACGATTGATAATTCTAACTTAGTATTGATGTTATGTAAAATTACTCACAGGTTTATTATTGTTTTAAATCTGTGTTCATGAATACAAATCAAAAATTTGTATTTGCCGCGCCCAACCGCTATATTGTTTTTAAAAAATTAAATGCTTTTATGGCATTTATTTTTAAACTCAATTTGCCAACGCTTGGCCACACCAAAAAAAGCTAAACCTTTTGCTCTTAATTATAATTCTCGTATTCGGGGAAAATCCTGCAAATTTTTTTTCTAGGACATTCTCGTAAGCTTGCCACAAGAGTATAAAATTTTCCCTGGCTCAAATCCACGCTCTAAAATTTCTATACACTTGTTCACTATAGAACTATAATTAAACATTTTTAGAGTTTGCATACCTGCCTGTCGGCAGACAGGTCTTTTTGTCTTGATACAAAAAGAAACAAAAAAATCAAGGCTGGCAGAAACCTTTGGAAACAATAAACGGCTCAATCGCTATATTTTAGAAAACATTGGAACTTGTTAAGATTGCTCTGAACTTGCTTTAAAACTTTATTAGTATTAAGAATATGTATTGCTAGCCCTCTAAAATATGTACGCTCTTTCACCTATTGTTTTAGCCAAAGTTTTCTGAGGCCGTTTTGCCAATGCTACATCCAGATAAAACAAGCTCTATTTTACATAATATTATGATGATCTCAATACTAAATCGTATCTACTATCATCTACTGTAATAGTCATTTCTGATTTATCCAAACTCAAGCTCCAAATTTCAATAGAGTTTTCATCATCAAATATTAACATTCTTGTATTATCAGGAGTTATTTCAGATAATTGAAGCTCTTTTGTTTCTATGGATTTTTTTCCTTTTCCTAATATATCTACTAGATTTCCAAAATTTGGATTTCTTTGACTACCAATAAATAAATTAAATTCTTTTCCTAGCCAAAGACCATATATATCACTTAATTTTATTTCCTCCATTCCCCTCTCCTATTGATTTTAAGGATTAATTCTTTAATCATTTAGTAGAAACTAATAATTCTCTAATATCTACATCAAGAATTTCTGCTATTCTTTTTAAATCTTTTAAATGTGGTTGTGATTTATTATTGCAAAAAGCCGTTACAGAAGTTGTACTTTTCCCTAATTCTTCGGCAAGCCAAACTTGTGATTTGCCTTGAATCACTAAAACTTCTTTTATTCTATTTATCCTTTCTATTGCCATATTTATTAATGTATTCTACTTTAAATATATAATACATTCTTGTTAAAATATAAGTTTAAATTAAATTTTAGTAATCTAAACTTGTGTTTTTAAAATTTTAATTATAAGTTTGAATTAACTTTATGTAAGTAAAAATTACATAAAAGTAACTAAAACTTAAATTTTTATTGTTAATAACTTTATTTCAAATTTTATGCCATATCCAAAATACACCAAAGCAGACTTAGAGAAAATCGTATATACACAACTAGATAATCTAAATGCCATTCACGATTTATTACGCATTATGAAACTACAAAATGAACTTATCGAAAATGCTAATAAGAAATTAAAAGATGAAGTAATTGATTTTAAAAAACGAGTTAATTATGGTAGGTAAATGTTGCAGTAATATTATCCTTTTGGAATTAAACTATTTTGATTCATCCATTTATGAGCTTTTAATATATCTTCCGAAGTGAACTTTTTTTTCTTTTCCTCAGACCACTTAAAAACTCTTTCAATTAGTAATGCAGAAGTAAAAACTTCTTTATTCTTTATTAATTCATCAAGGCAAGAATATATAGTAGCAACAAGCTCTACTTTCTTTGTTGGTGGTTTTCTAAAAGTTTCTATTAACCATTCAATAGAGTCTTTACTATCATTGTAATAATTATTAAAATATGGCTTATATGACTCAACGTTTTCTCCAAATGAGTAGATATAATTTTTATATCCATTTTCCTGTTTAATTTCTACATCAAACCATTTAAGCCTTTTAAATTCCTTATCTACAGAGTGCATAAACCTCCAATCAAATGGGCCTGCAGCTTGTTTAGTGTATCTGACAGTTAGTTCCATATTTGAAGCTTGTTCACATAAGTACATAAGTTTTTGAAATTTTACGTGACCAAAAGTTCTTTCATTGTATAAATTATATACAATGTCAGCAGCTAAAACTACTCGCTTAAAAAAAAGTGATTTACTATTCTGAGTATCTTTTTTTTTCTGTAAGGCTTCAATCTTTTTTAATCCTTTACTAACAAATTTTTCAATATCCACCCCATTTTCTGTCAGATATTCTGTAGAAACTTCTTCATTATAACTAACAGAATCAGCAAAATCATAAAGAAAACTTTTTAAATTATCTATTTCTTTAGCTTTACTCATTTTTTATTTTTTAAAAGTAACTTCATTTCTGTATCTAGTAATCGTTTCATTCTTCTCGAACGATTATCAAACTCTTTTAAAGGGATTTCTAACTGTTTACATATTTCAGACCTCTTTAAATCTTTATAATATAATAGGTCAAAAATTTCTTTAAGTTCTTTCTTTTTATTTAGTTTTTTGTTTATCCTATCTTCAAAAATTTGTAAGTCAATATTTTCTTCTATTAAATCATCTTTCTTAATCAATCCATCGATAGAAAATTCATTTGATTCATTTTCATCATTTTTTGGAGCTTTTAAAATAATTCTTTTTCTAACTCCAGCTGATTCCTTAAAATTTGATATTAACTGTCGTAATATATAATATTTTAGATAATTAATTAAATCCGGATTTCTTTTGGGGTCAAACTTCTCTTTATTTTCTAAATATTTAGTGATTGACTCCAATGCGAAATCATAAGCAAGTTGCTCTCTCCTGTTAGTGAACTGTTTGTTTCCAAGTAAGCTATATGCATAAGCCATAAGTACTTTTATAGCCCTATCCCACTCGATTTCATCATAGTTCTCTTTTACTTCATATTTACCAGATTGTACAACCTTCATTTATTAATGCTGAATAAAAAATAAAAATTACCATTGAATGGTAATTTACTAGTTCTGTTTAGCATATATAAATGTAAACAAACAGTTACAATATAAATATAATCTAATTCAAAATATAAAATTATGGCAAAAAATAAACCAATTGGAGACAATGCAAGAAAAGGAGCAGTAAAAGGACGCTCACAAATATTAAACCCTAAAACCAATCTCTATGTAAAGAGAGACGCAGAAACAGGAAGATTTATGGATGTAAAAACTACTGGAGGTAAATTTAAAGGAGTACGAAAAGAAAAATAACTAATATAAATTTTATGATAAATAACTTAATAACTAGCAATCAATTACAACCAGCAGATGTAATTATTGCAAAAAAAAGAACAGGATTAGGTCGTATACTTAATCATTATTTAGTCTACACAGGTAATGGCGTTTTTACGGGGAACCTAAAAGATGGTGTTAAAGAATTAACACATTTTGAGCTTGGTAATTTACTCAATGAGTATGAACCTGTTAAAATCAAAAGATTTGAGGGAAATAATATTCAACGTCAATGGGCAATAAACAGAGCATTCTCTAGATTGGGAGAAAAATATAATCTCACTTTTTTTAATTGTGAACATTATGCTAATTGGGTACAAAAGGGAAAAGAAAGTAGTGTACAAGTAACTATTGCATTAGCTGTTCTGTTTTTTGGGCTTGCTTATAAATTAATAAAAGTCAATAATGGAAAAAGATAGATTGATTTACACTATAGGTAGGTTTGACCATTATTTTGAGAGTGTAAATAATAAGACAGCTGTTTACATCGCTATAAACACGTTTATCTTAGGAGGCATATTAACAGGTTACGTTAATGTTGAAAAATACATTAAAAAATATGTGGATTTCTTTAATATCAATTTATCTATAGTCCTTGCTTTAGGGTTAATTACATTGATAATACTAATTTATGCTAGTATTCCATACTTTTCTAAAAAACCAAATTCGCTTTTTTACTTTGGTACAATTGGCTCTCAATCTAAAGATAGTTTTATAGAGAAGTCAAAAAAATATGAAACTAAAGATGAGATTAAAGATTTAAGAAATCAGGTTTATATACTTTCTAAGGGCTTAAATACAAAATTTGTTCGTCTGAAACTATCTGGGCAGTTATTAGTAATACAATTCATTGCCCTTATTCCACTAATAATAATCTTTTTAATCAACAAATTTTAATATATGAACATATACAATGACTATATGAATATAATTAAAGAAGCGGTAGATTCCGATTCTTCAAATTATTTAAGTAAAGGACTTGGTTATCCATCTCCAAAAAGAAGTAATGAACAATTTGTTAATCTTTACTCTAAAATAAATGAAAATAAAATTGCGCCTAGTCTTAGAACTTTTTCTGAAACTTTAGGCAAGACTATAGATTTTAATCAGGAGTTAGGTTCACATCCTAGTTTTAGACATTTAAAAAATACAAGTAATACAGAAGAGCATTATATTGTTTCTGCTTTTTTTGACATAAAAGGAAGCACAAATCTTTTTAAAAAATTTGATAAAGAAACTGTCTTCTTAATTACAAATGCGATTTTAAAAGCAGGTATTCATACAGTTTTAATATTTGGAGGATATGTCCACAGATTACAAGGAGACGGTATGTTCGTTTATTTTGGTGGAAAATCTATTGATAAAAAAGAAGCTGTATCAAAAGCTTTACAAGCTGTTAGTGTTTATACTTACTTTGTTAAAAACGATTTAAAAGAATATTTGCAAGCTCAAGGGATTGAAAATATTTCAATTAGAAGTGGAATTGATTTAGGGGATAACGAAAATGTGTTGTGGGGTAATTCTGGTATTGGAGAAATAAGTGAAATAACTACGTGCAGTTTACATACTAGTTTGGCTAGTAAAATGCAATCTTCTGCAACTTCAAATGGAGTTGTTGTTGGTCAATATATAAAAGATGAAATGATGGATGATGAATATTTTTCAACTGTTACAAGTAGAACAGGCAGTGAAAATGATAGATACATATACAGAATAGATGATAGAAACTTTTACTATACACAATATGATTTTAAGTGGGAGAAATTTTTGAAAAAGCAAAACTATGTAGCAACAGACCAGATGGGTAGAGTTATTGTAAAAACAGGAGCTAGGTTAAGCCCTTTATCAACAACAAGTTTAAAACCTATTGCTGACCTAAATAAACCTTACTTTTCTAATGAATAACTCCAAATTAGATAAAGATTTAAAGGCTTTTCTAGATTTATATAGCAAGTTTACATACAATGAAAGACCTAACAAGCAATGTTTATTATTAAAAGGAGATATTGATATTTGTGATATAGATGGTAACTATTGGGATACTTTTGAAATTGAAATTTATATTGATAAAAGTAAATACCCTCATCACGCTCCTATTGTTGTAGAATCTAGTAACATTATTAAAAGAGATATTGATTGGCATATAAGTAAAGATGGTGTATGTTGCTTAGATATTGACCACGAAATAGAATATCTCTCGAAAAGAGGCGTAAATATTACATCTTTTTATCAAAAAAAGATATATCCATATTTTACAAATACATTATATCGGATAAAAAACGGAGAATATGCAAATGGAGAATATTTGCATAATTTTGATGGTATTATCCAGTTTTATAGAGAGAAACTACAAATTTCAGATATTAAAGTTATTCTTGGAATATTAAATAGAATCATAGAAAATAAAGTCCCTGGAAGAAATAGTACGTGCTTATGTGGTTCTGAAAAAAAAATAAAAAAATGTCATTTAGAATCTATTGAATTTTTGAAAAGTCTTTCTAAGGATAGAATTATAAAAGATTTAGAGGGTTTTAAATCTTTAACTAATAATAATTAATACTTTTATGTTATGGAAAAAATTAACGAATTAACTACTATTAATATTGGAGATAAAATTTATGCTCCTAAACTAGACAAATATTTTAATATTGTAGATTATGCATATGATGATATATTTAAAGATATGTTAGCAAATCTAGCTCCTTCAAGTGAAAATACTGAAGAAAGAGGGTTCACTGCTACCTTAAAAACTTTAATTGAGCTAGGGTATTTTAAAATTAATTGACCATTCCATACACATTACCACTTCACTCCTACCGTCGTTTCGGTAAAAGCGTATTCCATTAGCTTGATTTAAAGAAATTTTTTAGAAGAAAACTTTTGAGAAAATTTAATTGTAGCACTCTTTGCCTTCCAAAGCAAAGAAACATAACACAAGAACATTATAGTACAAATGCTTATATGTAGCAAATTGCGTATAGCTGTGCTATTTGATATAAAATCAGTTCTAGCGCTTTAGTGCTATAACGATACCGATTTTATGTCAAAGCAATTTGCGAAACTCTGCTTCACATTCGTAAGCTATAATTCTATATTATATAAAATATCCCAGGTGAAGTTTCTATAATTAGAATATTTAGTACTTAGGTCAGGAAAATTTCGTGTATTAAATTCTAATGAATCGACTTATTGCCATTTGTATCTATAATTAGTCGTTATGTAAAATAGCCGCTATCCTTTGCACTGTATAAAATAATTCATGTTTCACCTATCCTTTAATAATGAAAACAGACAACTATTGAGTCCTCATAAAATATATATAAATTTGTTTCATATATAAATCACAATCAATTATGGGCATTAATCAGTATCAAAGCTTATTTAACTTTATAGCTAAAATAGTGCAGCTACAAGATGTCGATGTCTCAAAAATTGCTTCGAAATTATCTGTAGAAGATTATAAAAAGGGAGATTTTATTTTAAAACAGAATCAAGTATCTAAAACTTTAAAATTTGTTTTATCTGGTATTTATAGGGTGTATCAATTAAAGGATGGCAAAGAAATTACCAGTTATTTTAATTATGAAGAAAGAAATCCGTTGGTGGCATCATTTGTTAGTTTATTAGCTAAAGAACCTAGTAAAGAATTTATAGAATGTATTGTACCTGGAAAATTAATATCTATTTCTTACTCAGATTGGCAAGAAGTATATAAAACTAGTCTGGAATTAAATATTTTTGGTAGGATAATGGCTGAAAAGAATTACTTATTAGCTATACAACGTATAGAATCTTTACAGTATCAAAACGCTACAGAACGTTATGAATTGTTTTTAAAGCTATACCCTAATCTTTTCAATCAAATACCACATCATTATATTTCTTCTTATTTAGGAATTACACCTGAATCGTTAAGTCGTATTCGAAAGACTTTAGCTAAAAAATAAATCTTATCATACATCAATGCTGAGACTTTTCATTTTTCAGAAATTTGAAATATGGAAACTACAGACATATATACTATTTGGAGTGCAACTTTCGAAAAAGCTTCTTTCAAAGATTTAGAACAATGTTTTTCTATCGTAAGTGAACATTATAGTAACCCAAATAGACATTACCATAACTTAAACCACGTTGATAATTTAATTAAACAAATAGAGCAATTGTCTCTTTCTAAAAGCGATAATGCTATACTAATAAATGTCGCTTTATTTCATGATGTAATATATAAAGCGGGTAGAAAAGATAATGAGCATAAAAGTGCTGAATTTGCTGCTAATTGGTTGTTAAAATTAAATTTTGGAATGGTTAAATCAAAAATGATTTGCGATATTATTGGGTCTACAAACACTCATGAATCTTCTGAATTCTTAACACAGTTATTTCTTGATTTAGACCTTTCCATTTTAGGAGTAAATGAAGATAATTATCAAGAATATACTGCTCAAATAAGGAAAGAACATATTCAAATTCCGGATTGTTTGTATAAGGTTGGAAGAAAACGATTTTTAAAGAATATGCTTTCTAGAAAAGTAATATTTTTTACTTCTGAGTATTATGAAGCTTATGAAAACCTTGCTAGAAAAAATTTGAGAAATGAATTAAATGAGTTAAACAAATAATTATGAAAACTACTTATGTAAACAATTTGCCAATAATAGAAATTGATAATTTTTTATTGCCTGACGAATCGGATGCTATATTAAGTGAGAAACTTAATGGTTTTCAAAGTGCTCTAAGTCATTACCCGGTTTATTATCGAAATAATGATAGATTTGTAGAGGATAATGATAATCTGTCTAAGCAATTTTTTGAAAAACTTAAGAAATTCAATATTGATGAATTAGATGAAATTACCGGAGTCAATAATTGTTTTAGATTTTGCAGATATCAAAAAAATCAATTGTTTTCAAAACATCAGGATGGTGTTCATTATCCTAACGATAGGTATGAATCGAAATATACATTTCTGTTGTATCTAAATCATCAAGATAATTTTACAGGTGGAAATACTGAGTTTTTTACATCAAAATATGATGAGAAACCTACTAAAACTATTAAACCTAAAAGTGGGAAATTAGTAATTTTTGACCATCGAATTTGGCATCAAGGAGCTGAAATTATTGTTGGTGACAAGTATATATTACGTTCCGATATTTATGTGAATAGACAAATTAAGTCTAATCATCATGATGGATACATATGGAACTTATTGAAAGTTGACGAAAATCATTTTTTTAGTTGCGGTAGAGATACTTCTATTAAGTTATGGAACAAAGATTTAGAACTGGTAAACTCTTTTATATTTCATTCTAAGTCAGTACTTAAAATAGCCCGATTAAATGAAAAAGAGTTTGTTTCATGTTCTAGAGATTTTACTTTAAAAAAATGGACAAATTTAGGGAAGGTGCTTTCATCAATTTGTTTAGGTGAAATGATATTAAACATTGCAATCAATACTTTAGAAGAGCAAATAATCGCTGTAGGTACTAGTGGTAACATTTTTATTCTAAATTCAGAACTTGTATTGATAAAAACAATTAAAGCCCATAAACATTGGATTTGGGGTGTTAAGACGATAGGTAATAATGTAGTTACTTGTGGTGAAGATGGAACTGTCGTTTTAACTAATCTATTTACAAGTCATGTGAAATGTATTTTAAAACATAAAGAAGGGTTATTTAGCATTTATGGTAATAATGAGTCTCTTTTTATTGGAACTAAAAATGGTACTATTATTAATTTCTCTTTAGTTCAAAATACAATAGAAAATAAGGTCTTACATAAAGATATCGTTCGGTCAATTATATCTTATAAAAATGAAATATTTACTTGTGGCGAAGACAATAAAATTATGAAGTATAATGTTTTAAATGGTCGGAAAGAACAAATAAGAGAATCTGATAACTTCATTCAGGACATAATGGTTTTAGATGATAAAATTTATGCTGCTGGTTTTGACGGTAGAATTACAATTGATAACATTTAGATATACAAGCCATTCCATACACATTATTACTTCACTCCTAAGAACATTATAGTACACTTTTAAATATGGGTTATCCAGTGAGTGGTTTTCAATTTCCTGAACTTATGATTTTATTTAGGTAATCGGTTCTTGATGGTTGCAATTTGTCCCATATGATTGGCAGAATGTTCCATCACGTGATACCAGATATAATGGTAGTTGAGCCCCTCTTCCATACTCGAAGCGAACCAGGCGTCATCTTTGGTTTTGAGTGCTGCCAGGGTTTTTTCGCGGACTTCATCCCACAAATCCAAATAATATGTAATCGGTTTACCCTTAAGTATACTTTTTACTTTTTCATTAATCTCCCCTGCAATACCAAATCTCTTTAATTCTTCTTCTGTCCATTCCCGCCCCATCAATGTTGCGGTTTGATAATATGATTCTGTAGATACTAAGTGCATAATCAACGATCCTATGCTATTGGCATTAGCATCATATAAGAAATCAGTTTGTGATTGATTCAGGTCTTTAACTTGTTGGGTAATTCTATCTTTTAAATCTTCCAACATATAGATCATTACGCCAATCTTTGGTGAATAGCCTTCAACTGATTTTAGTTCTCCTTGAGCCTTCAATAGAATTATTGGGAGTAATAACAGTAAAGTTGTAATTTTTGTTTTCAAGGATCTCATAGTATCATATTTAAAATCAATAGCTATGATTAAAGATACTATTAATAATCATTTGTTGTTCTTAAAGAAAAATTAATTGTATGAGAATATAAGTAGCTTCTAAAAACCATCCTAAGCCTGCTAAAACATAAAATAGATACTTTAACCGCTAATTTCAAATAACTTTTTTAAGATGATAATATTTAATATAAATTACAATTTGGGCCTTAGATTCTCAATAACCTGAACACTTACCCAATAAGGATTTCCAAATACATAAAAACTGCCGTCTTCCCTAACGGTATGACCTCCCCTAAAAAAAGTCAGGTATTTTCCATCTGGTGTAACGCTTGGATGACTATCTGATTGTTCTGTGTTTATATGAGGCCCTAAGTTTATTACAGGCCCCCATGAACCATCTTTTTGTCGAAAACTAATATATAGATCGTTTTTCCCGTATCCACCCTCTCTTATCGCGTCCCATATTAAATAAGATTCATCTGGAGCTATATAGGGATGGCCCATTGGCTTTCCGTTGTTAATCTCTTTGCCTAGTTTTTGACTGGGTTGGTATTTACCGTCTACGAATCGTGAATAACTAATTGCTCCATCTCTATCCGGTGTATCAAAATGACTAAAGAAAATAGTTTTCTTGTCTGTAATCGATGACCCCATGATAAACATATCATCAAAAGGTGCTCCCATGTTTTTTAATTCTGACCACCCCGATTCGGTTCGCTCTCTATATTTATTTTGTTTATATATAATGGTTCCATCCTTAGAAAAGTTATCCGGACGTTTTATATCGGTAATAATAGAATCATTCTGCCATTTATTATTTTCATATCGAATAACAATGGTTTTAGATTTTTTATAATCCCCACCGTGTTTATCAACATAAATCTCTTTCATATCTGGAGAAAATTTAGCGATACTCACAAAATCTTCCCCTGTTGCAACAATGCCTGGTGCAAGAATTTCAGGAATCAAGCCGGGAGGTTTTTGCTCAAAAAAAAGACCTTCTAATTGTGGAAATTCAGAATTGTTTGCTTTCTGCTTTTTAGCATTGCAGGCAGCTAATAATATTACAAACATAAGTGTCAAAATAAAATGTAGTTTTTTCATTGCTTAGTACTGTTTTCATGTTTACCTCTTCATATCTAGTAAAAATTATATTTTTCTCTTATGAATTCAATTTAAATTTTGTCAATTGCTCTATACTTTAATGAACTGCTCAAAGTAACTGTATCAACTGATAATGATTGGCTTGTAACAGTAAGACTCACCTATTTTATCAAATAGGTGCTTATGAACCTTAAAGGGTTTTATTATTTTTTTGAAGAAACTGCAGTATACTTAAGCACAGGCTGACCTAATCACCAAATTAACCCTCTAGGCTAATTCTTGATATTCCATATTAATTTTTATCCCAAGCTTTTAAATGTTATACTAAATAACATTTAATAACAGATAAGATTAGAGATGTAAACAGAAAAATTTAGTCTGTTCTGTAATTTAGACTTTCACTTATTTTTGAATTAACTATAAAATTTTTAAGCAAATAGTATATTTAAGAGAATAATGAATCCCAAAAGTACCATCAAAATTCCAAATTCAATTTTACGATCGTGAAATCCCCAAAAACCTCGGGTATCAGGTTCAGACATAAAAAGTTCAGAAGGTTTATTCATTTTTAAATTCCCTAGATATTTTAAATGTCTGTAACCAAAAGTATCCCAAAATACATCCATGTTTACATTATTACTTTTTACCAGGTAATTAATTGCTTCTTGAATTCGTTTACGTTGATTGGCATGAATAGTTGTATGCTCGACAAGCCCCCATAAGATGAAGGAATAACCAAGAATAATACAACTTATGAACCATTTAAAATAACAATGATTTAAGTAATTACTTGGATCAAAGGTGCCATTATCACTAATTTCTTTTGTTATAATTGATGCTATTAACGTAGTAATTACTGTACCTAATGAAAAAATCACTCGTCGCGAAATCTCTGAAGGGTGATTAAAATGTAAATTTCGTTCTTCAACTAACAAATTTATAAGTTCTGTTATGTTTATTGATGTGCGCATTATAACCTGTTTTTTTTGAAATTATTTAATCACCTGAGGCTCTATCAAACCCTTTATTTTAATAGCTTTTTTTATAATTTGATCAAGTAATGCTAAGGATTCTGAATCTCCTATGATATGTGTTTGTGCAAATTCTGATTCAATACCAGATAACTTTCTTCTGGTTGCTATAAGTCGTTTTTTTAAATTAACTAATTTTCTATTTGGTTTTGGATGTACCAATCCAATGATATACAAAAGATAGAATAGTAAGAAGAGAGGAATGCATGAAAGAATTACAACTGTATTAAGTGTGAAATGAATTAAGGCACATCTGCCTGGATCAAATTTTTCGCCTGCATCATTAAAATATGCTTGAAGACAGTGATTCTTACCGTCAAGTGGCCAAAATGTTGTATTAATAATTTTTTCAGGTATTTTCCAATACCATTGATAATTCTCTTTGCCAAAATTTGCAAAATAACCTACTCTGGCTGAAATAGTATTGTCAGGATTTCCTCCGGCCAGAACATTCCCTAATTGATCTATTGCGACAAATAGTCTGCCAAAAAAACGTATTATCATAACATTGATATTTTTAAATATAATCTACAAAAACTCTAATGAGCAATATTCATAATTTTGAGTATTTCAAATGGGGGAAGAAAAACATTGAGAACCTTAACTCGATTAGTAAGGAATTATAATTCATGCATATGTTGATAAATTTAATTATATGAAAAACACGTAAACTTTATGATTTTATTTTATCTCATACTTATTACTTTACTATTATATCTCGGGTTGTAGAATAATTTTCTACCTGGATATTCTTAATTAGTCACTTAATCATCAGGAACCTGCAAGTATTTCCTTTAAAAGTGAGGAAGTATTCCCCTTACTGTTCTCCAAATACGAATTAAAAGTATTTGTAGTTAACCCATATGGATTCAAGTATGTTTGCTTAAGAGTCAGGTATAAGGCTTTAATATTTCTAGGTTTTCCCTTATCATCGTATTTACTAATTATCAATTCAGAAGGTTTTATCTTATTGCTTACGATTCCATCTTTATAAGAAATAATCTGTCTGCGAATTTCGGCTGTGCCAAGATTTATTTTGGAAAGTACCTCATTTCCATTAAGTGTTTTGGAGATATCAGCAGTCAAGGTGAATTCAAAACTCTCGAATATAAAATCTTTATTTTTCATTGCCTTGACAGGAATAAAATTCTCATTAACATTCATAAGAGAAATGGTAAATGTTTCTTGATTCGGCATATCAATTTTAAAATCATATTTAGCTGCTTGGCCGTGGGTTGTAGCTCCTTTTTTATAAAATCTAAGGTATGAACTGAATTTTTCGGTTTTGTTTGTTTTTAACTTACTAAAATCTATTTTAAGAGCATCATTTGCTACAATTTCCCAACTATAGTCTGCTTCTCTCCTCTCTGTCAAACTTGTGACTAGTTCAAGGCCATAATCTACAATAAATGGCGCCAAAATGGCTGCAACAGTACCAGAAGCTAAGATCGAGATGCTTTTATTAGCTATTGGAACTGGTGTTTCTAACTCTAAAACGGTTGCTTTTGCACGAGTTGCAAAACCTTTCTGCGGATATAATTTTATCTGTCCATATGAAATGATACTTAACAATAATACGATAGGAAGAATAATTTTTTTCATGATTTATGATGGTATGTTTTATTATTTGGATGAGTTACTATTAAAGTTGTTATGGATAAAAATTTAAGGACACCCAACTTGACCTGGAGACCCCAATTCATCAAAGAATTTTTTAAATGTTGAAGAATTACACCCAACTAAATTCTTTAAGCCTTTGAGTCCTTTAATAACTTCATTCTTAACAAAGGTCGCATCATTCTGCCCAGATCGTAAATCTGCTCGATCCAATGTTAATAACATAGAAACACGCGCCAGTTGAAAATACGTTAGTAAAGGATGCCCTTTATCTAAACCATTTGAAGCATTAGTAATATCATTCAGCGCTCCGGTAGCAGGATTTGTGATTAAACCCTTAATCTCATTGTATTTTTCGATGGTAATATTATCATCTTCTCCTAATTTCAGGAAGGCTTGTTCGGCTTTAATAAGACCTGGTATTGCTTTCATTAAGGCAATATCTCTTGGCTGATTTGACAGTTCTTCAAGTGCTTCTTTAGACAATGCGTCTGCTTTATTAAACTCCCCTAGTTTCCAGGCACTCAATGCTTTTATAGAATAGGCTGTCCCTAATAACCCATCTTTCTTTAACCTGTTTTTATGATTCTTTAATGCCTTTGAAGATAAGTTATAAGCAATCTCATAATTAATGCTTGCATTAGAAAATTTAGAAATGTCTGCATAATCAATCTCTAAAGCCAACTCATTTTCTATATTAGCAGCCTTGTTAAAATTATCTTGTGCTTGAGTTACCAGTTGAATATGCTTGCAGGAAACAAGGGTAACTAAAAATATAATTAATAAAATTCGGTTTATACTGCGGTAAATAGTTTGTTTCATAATTACTGTAATTCTATAATTTTGATTTCTTCGATTAATTGATCAATAGTAAAACCTTCGCCATTAATCAATTTGTTTATTTCTGTTTCTAAAGTTTCTTTAATTTTTTCAATACTGTCAGGTATTAACCCAAGGTTGCTCATTTTATCAAATACAGCTTCGAGGATTTGATGCACTACTTTTTCTTTTGCCAGAGTCCATTTGATTTTAGGGTCTACCCCATCTTTAAATATAAGACCAAAGACAGTATCGAGTAAAAGTGTTACGATCATTTTATTTTCACCAGTGTCTCCCGGTAACTTATCTAAAAAGTCAGCACGTAGTGCAATATGTTTAATAGAGACAGTAATGATGGTTTTAAGACCATGCTTTGATAATCTGTTCTCCGGAATTTGCTCAAGCGCTTCAAAGACAGCCTCTAATGCATTCCTTAAGATGGGCTTTCCGTCTAGTTGCGTTAAAATCCATTCGGGGTTATCTATTACTTCATCAATTACAGTATTGACTACGCCCAATAACTGATCTTTGGTTAAATTGGGTTTCCAACCTCCCGGACGAGGTTTACTTATGGCTTCTAATATTTCCCGTGAAGAAACGATTAATAGATGATTTGCAGGATTATCAATATCACCTGGCCATATGGATTCTAAGTTCCCTGCTGTTTTTTCGATGATAATACGACCTACTTCAGGTAATAATTGTATGCCTATAGGGTCTTCTAAAGCAGCTAATGCACCAACTGTTTCAGTTAGAATATTCTTGATTCCGTCATGATTTATATTGATAAGTCCGGGATGTTCAGATACTGTTTTGAGTGATACTTTGATAAGCTCATCAACAGCATCTTTGCTGAATAGTGCTCCCAGATTTATTTTGGTATTATCAGGATCTGCAATAATCACATCTTCTAATACAATATCCAGGAATGTACCACCTATATTTGATACTAATGCAGCCTGATCTTTATCTTTAATCCCAAGATATTTGTTAGGCTCTTTAAGTACTGTAGTCCCTGCACTACTCAAAGCGCTTTTGAAGACAAATAATCCCCAGTTTTTAAGAGATTGTTGTTTCTGTAAATTATCACCTACAGCTTCTATCCTTGCATTGATATCTTCTCCTAAGCCTTTTGTAATACTCTTTATAATTCCTTGTCCTTTTTCATTTGCAGTAATGAGTTCAGGTACTTCATCCAGGGTCTCAACAGCAGCTACAAGTAATGCGGGAGCTAAATCATTTATTTTTGCTTCTGAAAACTGTATGTCATCAATCCCTTCCAGGAAAGCTCTTAACGTCTTATTGCCTTTTGAATCTTTATTTAAAGCTTCAGCATGTGAAACAAAATAATCTACCGTAATTTCGACTAAGCTTCCGGCTACGCGTTGCAACGCTGTAGGATTAGGGTCTTTTCCCCGTTCCCATTGACGAATAGTCATTAGGCTGCGAAGTTCATCTGCGTTGACTCCACTTTCGATATAGGTACCATTCTCAGCTGCCTGGATGCCTTTGTATTCTTGATCAAAAAAAATAAGCTCTTCTTTTTCTTCTTCAGTTATTAATCCTGAAGCCTGAAGGTTTAGAAGTTGTTGTATTCTCGGATTTTCATCGGCAAATTCACTTCCTCCTCTTTGAAAAAACCGAACAGCAGTTTCAAAATTATTTGTCTTTGGGAATCGTGGTAATGGAAGAACGAGTTCTTTTCGTTTTACACCATCCACAAATGCTTTTTTGACCTGGGAGCCAAGTTTTACAATTGATTCCGCAGCAAATAAGATAACATCAACAGAAGCCATATAATTGAAAATTTAATTTAAAAAATTATTAATACTATATACTATCATTTAAAAATAGATAATAAACTCTCCTTTTCTTTTATTTAGTATTTAACTATTAGGATTAAATTTAGATTCCATTATTTCATCAATCTCTTGATAAGAGTAAGTTTTTAAAGGATTATTTGCACTACTCTCCTGGACATGAGGCCAGTCTTTAAAATTTTTCCAAAAACCTCCGGCTGTCAAACCTTCTTTTTTTGCACAAGCAGCGTATACCATATAACCATTTAAACCCTTGCTATTAAAATATTCAGGACTCCACTCTGCCCTTCTGTTAATTCTCCAGTAACAATCTACTGCTTTTCCCCATTGATGCCATGAAAGCCCGGGGATTGCATTAGTGACCCATTTACCGTGCTTGGGGCCAATCGAGCTGATGCAGTGAGCTAAAAATGGAGCTCCTTTCTTTTCTAAAAATTTAATTTTTGCATTGATTTCGGATGTAGACCTTGATTGCCTCCAAAGTTCAGCCTGGATAAAAGGATCACGAATCCCAAAATACGGAACCATTTCAATCCCTAACTGTTGGCATTTTTCTAAAACTATTATAACCTTATTTTTAAAATCTGGCTCTAAAGATTCAAGATGATTCATTTGAAATTGATATTAATTATTTAATGGATTTAAATGTAGCAAGGCGATAAGATCAACAAACTCTTTTCTTTAAATTCTGAAAAAACAATATCGGATGTTTATTTATGAATCAACTGTTTCATTCCCACCTGAAAGGTACCTTAGAATCAAGGTATCGGTTAACCAACCGACCAAATTTTTATTCTTGTCAATGATAAATACATCCTTAATCTTCGAATTTTTACTCAATGCCAAACGAATTTTTTCTAATATTATATTCTCATCAAATGTTAAAAAACTACTTGCCAATTCCTGGTACTTTGGATTAGAGAGAAATGATTTTAAATCATATCCGGCAGCAGGAATGGTTCCATCCAATTCATTTAGTGCATCAAGAAATGTTGCTTTATGAATAACATACTTTATTCTACCTTCATTAAGGATTGGGAGCCTAGATTTTTTTACCTCTGAAAGGAAGGTTATGATTTCTTGTATTTTTTTTCCTTCTATTTCTTTTAAATTTTTATATACCATGGTTTGTTTGGAAATCATGATTTGGGTGACATTGATATCATCTAAAACATCCGGATTTAATTTATCTATTATTTTATTATAGCGCTTGGTGGCTATATCAAAATTCTCTTTTCCAAAATAAAATGCCAATACAGTTCCGACCCAGGTTGCAAACAAAGGAATCAGTGTAGTAAATATTTCTTTCATTGTATCTGCTTCGCTACTGCTCTGATAATACAGGATGGCAAGTATAATAATGGCACTAAATGTTAACCATATTATTATCGTTGCTAATCGATTTCTGTTTGCGGCTTCCCCTAATTCGTACCATTTTTTAGTTCCCATGATGTCTTTATTTTATTAAAACTAATATTCAATTACAATATCATCTAGCTCTTAAATTCAAATGATTACAATAAATATTATCGGTTAAAATTCGATTATATAACTATATGATATTATCCCTGTTAAAGGGTATTTTAGGTTAGAGGGAAGAAAAACGCAGGAAGTTGTAACTTATTGAGGAATTGTAATTTACGTATATTTTAATTAAAATGAACACGTAAAAACCATAAAAATTTTATGGTTTTGTTGTTGTTGGTATTTGCTTCCTACTCTGTGGTTGACCGTTTATTTATCTTATTTATTATTAGCAAATGTGGAAATTTGTTTTCCAAAAACAGCAGATATCCCCGCTGCTAATCCGCCTACAATTCCGGTAACTAAAATGAGTAAATAAGGATTGCCTCCGATTTGTAATAATTGAGATACTTTTTTTGCTAAGATAAAATCATTTGCACTACTCAAAATGAAACAATGAACTACCCAATACAATAGTATGGCTAGAAAAGGCACAAAAAATACAGCTCCTTTTTTTAATGGCATCAATAGCGAGGTTATAAATGCAACGATCATTACAGACCACCAAGGGAGAAAGAGCGATAACAACACTGCTAATACAATAGTTACTATGAAGTTGGTGATATTTTTAGTCATGGTTAGGTATTAAGGTTTGTGTGCCGATAATAGCACTAGTGGCTTCATCAGATTGTAAAAAGTTAAGGCTATGGTATTTTCCGGCAGCCCAATCATCAATAAAATTGTCATAATATTGACTTCCGGGATTTCCCGATTGACCTCCCGGATATATTCCCAGAGCTGTTGGCGGTGAAGTCATCTCTACAATCATTCTCCATGAAGGGCCATGATTTTCAGAAGTGGCATTGACGATATTACGACCTCCACCAATGGGAATGTCAAACCTAGAGAAAGCAGGCAAAGCTTGTAACAGATGCCCAGCATAAGTACTTTTATAATTCACCCAGGTATAATCGCCATCTTGCTCTTTAATCTCCTTTAAACGTTTAGCAGCTTCTTTAAATGCCAATAAGAATAGATCTTTAGCGACTTCAGTTTTATCTTCAGTAGCTACGATATCCATAAATTCATGGTCGCCATAATTCTTTAATAAATGAATAGTCTGGTAGGTATAGGGTGAAACTAATGCCATATCCTCCACATCAAATTCATCCCAAAGCATATTGTATAACCTACCATACCATTGCCTCCAAATACTTGGCCCGACTTCATCTATATCGTTATTAAAATTCCAGGTACTGATTTCTTGATATATGGCTTTTTCGTCTTCAGACAGAGACGATGTATCCATATGTTCCAGCATATAAGGTACAAGCTCCTCAGCTTTGAGGTTGTAATTATTGTTGTGTAAATCTTTAAAATCCTGTACGCTAAACTTCTCTTTGGTACTAAAAAAGGTGTTAATTACACGATTTCTATACGTTTCGTAACCGTCATTAAAAACATAATAGGGATAATTTTCATCTACAGGATGCTGATTGGCTGAACTTACAAAACCACGCTCCGGATTTTTAGTATGCGCATTAAATTTTTGAGGAATATAAGATTGCCAGTCGTTTTCAGGATTACTGCCATCCATTAGAAATTTTCCTTGACCTTCCCATTTATTAGGGAATTTCCCCTGTATCCACAAAGCGATATCTCCTTCGGTTGAAGCAAATACGAAGTTCTGAGCAGGAGCATTCCAATACTGCAATGCATTGACATAATCATCATAATTTTTTGCTTTGTTGAGTGCTATAAACGTTTTCTGATTATTTCCGCCATCGTGACCTATCCATCGCATGGCATAACCAGAACGTTCATTATCCGATCTAAAGTTTTTATCATAAACTACAGGGCCATGGTGCGTGTATAATACAGAATCCTTATAACTTTCTTTACCTTTTATCTTGATATCTTCTACTCTAACACGAACATTTTTCCATTGACCATCGTATTTGTATTGTGTACGATCGTTATTAAACTCTATTTTATACCAATCAATAACATCTCTGGTAGCATTGGTTTCTCCCCAGGCAATGTATTGATTAAAACCGGAAATAACACCTAACGCACCAGGAATTGTAGCCCCGAAAGCATTGTGTTCCGGAGTGCTTAATTGCATAACAAACCAAATGGAAGGTAAATTGAGCCCTAAGTGCGGATCGTTTGCCAGTATCGGATTCCCAGTTACAGATTTTGCTCCTGAAACTGCCCAATTATTACTACCGTTATCCGGATTTGGTTTTTCTATCGTTTCCACAATGGTGTCTAGGACCACCTGGCTGGCTGGCAACTCGGTTTGTGTCACATCAATAAAACTCCAATCGGTATCTTTAGGAATTACAGGATCTACGGAGTCAAAAAAGTCAGGAAAGAGCAAATTAAAGTTTTCTTTTCCGATTAGACGAAGTACATTGGTATATTCGAGATCGTCATCACCACCTGCCAGCATTTTGGTCATATACATTAGTAATAAGGCTGTTTTTTTTGATGACCAGGCTTCAGGAGAGTAATCTAATAGTTTGTATTCTACAGGGTAATCTTCTGGGGCAAGTTGATCAATGTATGCATTTACCCCATCTGCATAATCCTGAAGAAAACCTAAGGTTTCGGTATCGTATTGTTCCATGTAAGCAATGGCTTGGTCTGCACCGTAACCCATGCCTCTCCGGCGTTCTGCCCTATCGTAATTTAAAGCCCCTTCTCCAATGATTTCAGATAAGCGTCCGGCAGCGGCATATGTTTGAAATTCTAATTGCCATAAGCGATGTTTAGCAGTTAAATAACCTTGAGCCTTGTATAAATCGTGTTCGTTTTGAGCAAAAACATGTGGAATCATCTGCTCATCATAATGCACTGTAACCTGTTCTTTTAATCCGGGGATAGTAGCATTACCTGTTATGGATTCGTCTTTTTCATTTTGCCAGATACCAGAACCAGGGTTTAAAAATTTACCTAAAGGAGGAAGAGGTCCTAACTTTGTATTTAAAGCATAAAAAATTCCAATAGTGAACACAAAGGAGATGAAGAGTTTAACGTATTTCATTAACTATATCTATTAGTAATCTGTGAAAAATTATTGTACCTTATTTTTAATTGCCGTAAAATCAGTCATTAATTCGTCATACCGTTCTGCCACATCAACGCCGATAGCCTGATCTGCACCATTCACAATATTATAAATATATGAGATTTGTGCGACCAACATTTGTTGCGGATAAGCTCCTTCGTCATTCTTGAGTTGTTTTAAAGCTGTTTTTATTAATTCTAACCTGTCATTAGCTTTTCCTTCTTTGGCCTTCAATTTTTTAGCTTCTCTTTCCAGGCGATTTTGTAATTGCCTTGCCTCAGATAATAACGTCAGAATATTTTGTTGCATTTCTTGTTGTTTTTCAAACAATGCTTCGGTCATGCCCTCTGCTTTTACCCTGGGATCTACTACTATTTCAAAGTTTTGAGTAATAGTTTTATCTTCTACAGTGAGTTTAACTGTATATTGCCCCGGAGGTACCATAGGACCATTCCTGTAACGCCTGCTTTTTTGCTGATGCCAGGGGCCTTTTCCAAGCAAATCCCATTCAAACCGATGAAGTCCTTTAGTCGTTTTTAGGTTTTTAGTAACGTAGCGAAAGATAGTGCTTAAACCCATATCTTCTTCTTCGGTTACAGAAGATTCCAATAGCGTGTTGTCGCTTAAAATGGTAGTCACCTGTTCTTTTTTGGCATTAAAAATCTCTAACTTAATTCCTTTGGCAGTCTTGGGTAAATAGTAATCAATATATACTGCTGTTCTTGGGTATTTGGGGAAACTATTCCCTGCACGTACCTTCGGGTATCGATAGCGAATGGTAGTATCTGGTTTAAAAAGATGAGGAGTTCCTCCTAATTTGGACATTGTTTGATCACGTAGACTGGTAATATTATCTAAAATCCAAAAACCACGTCCCATAGTACTTAATACTAAATCTCCTCTAAAGATTTTTATATCGGTAATTGGGGTTACCGGAAGATTTTGTTGAAACGATTGCCAGCTATTTCCATCATCGAAAGATACAAAAATGCCATATTCTGTACCTGCATATAATAAACCTGGTTTTACCGGATCTTCACGCAATACACGAGCTGTATGATCGTTGGCAATTCCGTTGTTTTCATTGCTTAATAAGGTCCAATGTGCTCCATAATCTGTAGTTTTATAGAAATAAGGTTTAGTATCGCCCAATAAGTGCCTGTCTACAGCGATATAAGCCGTAGCCATATCGTGATGTGAAGGAGCTATTGATTCTACTCTCCCCCCTTTAGGTAATTTTTTTGGAGTTACATTTTGCCATGTTTTGCCTCCGTCTTTAGTCAGGGAAATTACCCCATCATTAGACCCTGTCCAAATTAGTCCTTCTTTTAACGTAGATTCCTGTATAGAATAGAGGGTGCTGTAATATTCTTCACCTGTGATATCTCGTGTAATAGGGCTTCCCGAAATCACCTGTTTGTCTGCTTCAAAGGCAGTCAGATCAGGAGAAATGGTTTCCCAGGAATATCCATCAGAATCTGTTTTATGCAAGTATTGAGATCCGTGATAAACGACATCAGGATTGTGTGGTGACACATGTATAGGAGCTACTCGTTGAAACCGATATTTTAAATCCTTTGGGTTATGTCCATAAATATTACTGGCGCCTACATAATAACTTTTTTCTACTCCGGTTAGTTTATTGAAAACTCCAAATCGTCCTTTACAATTAGCATATACGATATTATGATTGCCCGGCTTTGGTACGGCCGGACCTGTTTCGCATCCTCCGGTATTGATGATCCATGCAGATCCTGGGTTTTGTACTCCACTAGGTGGAAAACTTGGGACCGCAATCGTAGTGTAATTATCTTGCTGTCCGGCATATAGCCAATACGGATATTGATCGTCTACTTCTACCTGGTAGAGTTCGGCTGTAGGCTGATTAAATTGTGTTGACCAGGTTTCTCCCCCGTTAAAACTTACATTAGCCCCTCCATCATTTGCTTGTATCAAGAGTTTCGGGTTATTTGGATTCAACCAAATATCATGATTATCACCATGAGGAACCTGCATAACTTTCCAGGTTTTCCCACCATCTTCTGATTTTATTAGCGGATTGGCATTGGAATACACGATATCAGGATTAGTAGGATCTAATTCCACATTGGTATAATAAAAGGGACGATTTACTAAACGTTTATCATCGGAAACGTGTTTGAACGATTTTCCTTGATCTATTGATTTATATAGTCCTTGCTCACCTTCAGGAGCCTCAATTACAGCATAAATAATACTGGAATTAACAAGAGAAACTGCTAAATCGATCTTACCAATTGTATTTTTGGGAAGTCCATTTTCGAGTTTGACCCAATCCTTACCTCCATTCACTGACTTATAAATACCTCCTTCTGCTTTGGTGCCTCCTGATATAATAGTCCATGGTTTACGTTGTGCTTTCCAGGCAGCTGCATAAATAACATTAGGGTTTCCTGGCAATAATTCTATATCTGAAAAACCTACTTTATCTGAAATAAAAAGCACCTTTTCCCAACTTTCACCTCCATCTGTAGTCTTGAATACTCCCCGTTCCGGATTATTTTTAAATGCATTACCGATAGCTGCTACCCAAACCACATTACTATTCGTAGGATCAATTTCCACAGCACCAATCTGACCAACATTTTTGAGTCCGATATGTTCCCATGTCTTACCGGCATCGATAGATTTATATATTCCTTTTCCACTAATGATATTACTTCGAAGACCATCCGAACCAGTACCGACATAAACAATGTTCGGATCGTTTTCAGCGACCTGTATTGCTCCAATAGAAGGTGTATCAAAGAATCCATCAGAAACATTGTTCCAGGAGGTTCCGTAATCCTCAGATTTCCATACACCACCGCCTGAAGCCCCTAAATAAAAGGTTCCGGGAAGTGAAGTAACTCCAGTTACAGTAGTAACCCGTCCTCCTCTGGATGGTCCTACCTCACGATATTGAAGTGCATCAAATTTTTGAGAGAACAATGTTGTTCCAAAAGCAAGAAATGAGAATAAGAATAATCTTAAATTTAAAGAGGAAATCATATTGTATAATTTGATTTTATTTTTCGTTGATTTACGCTCTTAAATATAAGAATAGTAGCTTAAATCTCTTTAGCTATTTGAAAAAAACGTATCCAGAAACCTGAAGAAATGTAGAGTACAAATAATTGGAGTATTTTTTATGAGTAGACCTTACTAATATATCTTTTAATTTCCCTGGGATATTAAAAGATCAGAATTAAGATGAAACTAAGATTTTAATTTAACAAGAGTTTTTCAAATAATTGTCTCGCCGGACTAGGGGTTCCTAAATATAAAAAGGTAAGCCCCCAGTTATCATGCAAGCCGTGTATCAAGATGAGAACCCATAGATTATCTCTGTTCTTGTAGAAGAGAAAACTGGTAAACAAAGTAATAATCGAGATGGTAATCATTCCTGAGGCTCCTTGATAATAATGTGATACTCCAAAATAAATGGAAACGAGTATCCCTGCAAATAACCAGGCTTTTTTTGTGTTTCCGAAAAACTCAGCTAGCCATTTAAAATAGTATCCTTTAAAAAGAAATTCTTCTCCAAAAGCAACAAGAGTCCATACTACAATGAGGATGATAATATAATTAAGTGTATTTCCTTCAACATCTATTGATGACAAGTTAGGTTCTCCAAAATATTTTTCAATAATAACTCCAACGAAATTATCAAACAGTATTAAACTCAATGTTAGTAATATACTTTTAAGAACTGTTTTTGTAGTTAGTTTTTTTGTAAATCCGAATAAGGACCAATTATAATTACCAGACCAAAGTATTAATCCTACGATGCTTAACCCAAAGAAGAAACTATAGTTTCTGTCAAAATAGTTTAACAATGGCGCAAAAAGCATGACCAGAACAACAATATAAGATTTCGTTAATGTATTGTAAATTCTTGTTTTCATTTATTTCTTTAATTAGGATTAAATTTTTAAGGCCTAGAAATAGTTTTATGCCCGGTAAGACTTACGGCCTTGAAAATGGTTACAAGAATTTTTTAAAAAAGGAAACCTATGAAATAATCATAATTTATTAAATTGTAGTAAATCGAATTCAGGAGTATTATCAAAAAGTTCATCTAAAATCCATTTGTGGGCAGCTCCATATATAATCAAAATACGTTCTTCTTCGTCTTCAACTAGATTAGCTGCATTAGCAAATATTCTTGTATTACGCTCAAACCAATATCCTGTTAAATCGGTTCCTGCATAATCATGATAAACACCAAGATTAACCATACCTGTAGTCCAAAGCTGTTTTGATCTTTTAGTGTATACTTCTGAATTATATAATTTTATAACATCTAATAATTCATAGTTTTTTTGAATCTCACTTGAATAGTTTATAAAGCGTCTATTTTCTTGATCGTATCTATGAAATGCTTCGCTCTGTCCTAATGAATCAGCAAATTTATCTATATCTTCTATTTCGCCTATCGCTTCAGGCATCACTGGTCTATTATCTATACAATAGAGTTTTTCATGCCCTAATTCTTTTGCTAATCTAAAACCAATCTGAAAGGTTTCATTTCTTGGTAAATCAAAATTCCCTGCTTTATATTCCAGATATTGAGAGTCTCGTTTTACTTGCATTTTTGAAGTCCATTCTATAGCTATTTTTGTTGGATTAAATTTTTTCAACCTTCTTATTATTGTATCTAAATGAATTTTATTCTCTTTAGACAATACATCCATTTTCTTACCTTCTTTTACATCACTACCATCTGTAGCCATGTCAAAATGAAATGTACCAAGAACTAAAGCTTTATGTTTTGCCTGTTTGGTAATAACCGGAAAATCACTTAGGATTTTATCATCCGAGATTTTTTGTTTAATCTCTTCTTCATTAGTATTACAGGAAAGAAATAAAGTTGAAATTAAAAGTAATAACACTCTGATCATATTGTTTATTTTTAGCATTTGTATAATACGTCAATTATACTATGAATTATTATTGATGTGATTAATATTATACAAATGCTATTTAATCTTATTCAAAATCTATATTTTAGATGATGAACAATTTTATTGAAAGTAATTGAGTCTCCGTTAACGTTTAATTAAGACATTGTTTTTTTTAAAAAAAGTTTTATCAAAATTGATGGTAACTAATTCTTACTCCTACTTAATTGCTTTCATTTAAATAAAAATACCCGCTTGTACAAGCGGGTAATCTCGAAAATTTATATGGTTTTTATAAATTATTCTTTAGGTCTAAGTATCTCAATGATTTTCGCATCCATCCAATAAGGATTTCCTAATACATACCTACTTCCATCTTCTTTAGTCTTGAAATACCCTCTCCAAAAAGTAAAGTATTTTCCATCTGGTGTTACTCTGGGGCGTTGTTCAAAAACAGGAGTGTTTATCTTATCTCCCATATTGATCGCTGTTCCCCAGGAACCATCTTTCTGTCTAAAGCTAATGTAGACATCGGGTGTATTTTCGTCTTCTTTTTCAGCATCCCACATTAAATAAGATTCATCCGGAGCGATAAAAGGATGGGCAATGTACTTCCCCCTATTAATGGCATTGCTCATTTTTTGTGGAGTTTCATATTTACCATTTATAAGGCGTGAATACCCCATATAACCACTTCCATCCGGATCCAAAACATAAAAATAGTAGGTTCCTTTAGCCGATAACGTCCCTCCTCTAATTGGAATGTCTTTAAATGGATCAAGGCTATTTATTTCTGCATAACTGGGAGTGAATCGCTGTCTGTAATTATCGGCTTCAGATAAAGGAATAGGTTTTCTAGTCCAATTATGACTGTTGTATTCCATGACGATTAATGTATCAGGCTCTCCATTTTTCCTGTTAGACCTGGTAAAAGAAATCGCTGTCATATCTTGTAGAAACAAGACTTGAGTTTCAAGATATTCTTCAGTAGAAACAATACCGGGCGCAAATAACTCAGGAGTTAAACCTGGTGGTTTTTGCCCAAGATAACGATCTTTTATGGGTGGGAAGTTGGAATCATCTATTTTCTGTTTTTTTGTATTACAGGCATTTAAGAATATCGTCAATACAGGTATTAAAATAAAATATATTTTTTTCATCTATATAGTGTTAATGTTTCACGGACGGGTGTAATTTGTCTATGTCATTTTTTGAGTATAAAGATTGTAATGAAGAAATAGATGCTTATTGTTCTTCAGACATTCGACTTTCGAGTCTTTGTAGCTGTCTTTTAGCAGCTGTATATCCAGGATCGATTGTTAGTGCTTTTTCAAACAGAGTTTTGGCTTTTTCAAGCTGACCTTGATCTCTTCGGACAATACCCATTCCTACATAAGATTCTTTAGCTTCAGGAAGCACTTCCAGGGAATACTGAAAAACTTCTTCTGCTACGTCTAAATTTTTACTCCTAATTGCATCAATACCTAGATTTAATATTATCGATATAGGTGGTTTTATTTTATACCCGTATCGTTTTGATAACTTATCGAAATGCTGTGTTACTTTATCTAACGTGTCCAAGTTTTCAATAGGATTGAAGTCGGGGTATAGCGCGAGGAGAAATTGTGTAAAATCCATCGCTGGCACATGACCCTGGTTTACCAATTCATCCACTTTATAGGTGAAGTTTTTTGGTTTATGACTTGTTAAAACACTAGAGAATTCAGAAACATAATTTGTTAATCCCTCATCATCGCTGTAGATGATGTGTAGAAATCTATTTTCTGCAAAATTTTTTAACGGGCCTGATTTTATTTTTTGCTGAATTGCTTCTGGTATAACAGCAAGTGATGGACTACTTGCTAAATAGCTATTAAATAGATGTGGTTTATTAAGTAGCGTATAAATAGTAAAAAAACCACTATTGGAAGCACCAAAAAGTACTTTGTATGGAGCGGTTCGGTATGTATTGTTAATGTTCGGTATGAGCTCAGTCTCAAAGAAGTCAATATAACCATCCGGAATCGTAGTATCTTGATTTTCCCTTGTTGGTAGTAAAATACTATTCCCTTCGGGTATATCTATTCCAATGAGTATCATCTCAGGAATTTGCCTGTTCTCACCCATATAGTCCAATGTTGAAGCTAACATGGCGAACCGAGCTCGGTAATTTGAGCCCAACATATACATTACAGGGTAAGTTTCCTTGGAGCTATCATAATTTGCAGGTAAATGGATGGATAGTGGAATCGTTTTGTTTAGCACTTTTGATTGAAATGAAGCTGTTTTACCCAGAGTAACTACCGATTCATTGTGCTTTGTTAAAGTAGGAACATCAGTATCGTTTTCAGTATTTCTCTGAGCAAAGATTGTATTCATCGAAATGAGGCTTATCAATAATAATAATTTAGTCATTTTCATGTTTTCTTATTTTTTAATATGTATTTATAATTCGAATCCGTTGGCTTGGTTTGTTCACTAAAAAAACTATCTAATCTTAATCTGTACGTCTTGTCCTATTCGGGTTGAGTGTCTTAATAAATCCAGCATCTACCCACATTAGATTTTTCTTGCCGTTGCCAAAAAACCTTGTAAAGAAAAAGTATTTTCCATCTGATGTTACACTGCCAGAAGCATCTGCGAATTCTGTATTTATCTCGTTACCCAATTTAACGGCAGTGCCCCATGAGCCATCTTTCTGACGAAAACTAATATGTATGTCAAGATTACCTCCTTCTGACCTACTATCAAAAATAAGATAGGATTCATCCGGAGCGATAAATGGGTGAAATTTTTCTGTCCCTATATCGACATCCAATGTTCTCGGTTTTTCACGCACTCCGTCTATTAATCGTGAATAGCTAATAGTTCCTACTCTAGCTGACTTATGATAAAAGGGTGATGTATCAAAATAGTAAGTCCCTTTAGAGGAAGCTGTAAGACGCATAATAGGAATAGAATTAAATGGTGCGCCAAGACTCTTTAATTCTGACCACCCAGAAGTAGTTTGTTCCCTATATTCGTTTCCTATGTACATAATTTTACCGTCAGGAGAAATCTCGCCTCTGGGTACAATAAAACTCTCGACCCATTTATTGTTTTTGTATTGAATAGCAATCAAAGCTGAATCTTTTAATCCCTCATCAAATTTGCGGAAATAGATTTCTTTTACATCCGGTGAAAATTTAACTACACGTTCATCCTGAACTGTCGAAATCATGTGCGGAGAAAATATTTCAGGAATTAAACCAGGTGGTTTTTGTGCAAAAAAGGGATTCTCTAAACGTGGGAAATCCGGATCGTTTACTTGCTGTTTTTTAGTATTGCACGCATTTAATAATAGTACAAATACAAGCGTCAAAAATAAAAGGTCAGCTTTGTTTTTCATAGACTTCCATTATTTATAAATGTTGAATAAATGTATAATTATATTGAATGTATGTATCTATGAATAGGATCAATGCAATAATTAAATGATAACATCATTTCATCATTGATAAAAGGCTTTTGTAAAGAAATTATGGTATTCGTATTTATTGATAGTATATTTAATAGATTTAAGACGAATATTTAAGATGAAAAAATCGCTTCGAAATACTATAGGAATAAATACAGGAGCTTTTGTATTGGTATTCATTCTTGAGTTATTAAGTGGATGGATGATCATAGATCGATTTGATACGGCTTATTCTTTTTATTCATGGGGACTCAAATACACCATAAGCATCATGATTATCATATGGATAAATCATTTTATTTTGATCCCCTATTTTTTTGATCAGAAAAGGTATTTTTTATACTGTTTCTTACTTCTATTATCTATACTTCTTGGAGTATTTCTAAAAATCTATGCTAATATTACCTGGGTTGAAGTCACTAAAATGTTTTTCTATCTTCTCTATACTACTGGTGCTGGCATGGCTGTATTTTTTATAAGAAGACATATCATTATTAAAAGAGAGACTGATGAGAAAGAAAAGTTACAAAGAGAATTAGAATTAAACTATTTAAAGGAGCAGGTGAATCCCCACTTCTTATTCAACTCTTTGAATAGTATTTATTCACTTTCCAGGCAACAATCACCAGAAACCCCCGATCTCGTAATGCAGCTCTCAGAATTAATGAGATACCAACTGGAAAGCACTAAAAAAGATACTGTTTTATTAAAAGAAGAGCTTGAATTTATAGAAAATTACTTATTACTTGAAGAAAAAAGACTCAGCAAGCGTTGTTCCATTGAGTTTTCTATTGAAGGAGAATTATTAAATTATAAAATAGCGCCAATGTTACTCATACCCTTTATTGAAAACGCTGTAAAGCATGGTGCCCGAAGCACTAATGAACAGAGTGAAATTGATGTTTCTGCTGTGATAAAAGAAACGTATCTTCATTTTTCCGTAGTTAATTCAAAACCTTCGGTTGTTTTTGAACTAGAAAGAAAAGGGATGGGGCTTGAAAATGTTGAAAGGCGTTTAAATTTGTTATATCCTAATACTCACAAATTAGAAATTGAAGATAGCGAAAATGCATATCGTGTAAATTTATCTGTTGATTTATCAGTTTCTATAGTAAAAAAAGCAGTTAATGATTAAAGTTGGTATTATAGATGACGAAGTATTAGCACGAAAAGTATTAGAAGAATACTGCGCAAAAATTGACAACTTAGAAATCGTGTTAAGTACAGGAAATCCCCTTGAATTTATCAATTTTACTCAGCAAAATGAAGTTGATCTCATCTTTTTGGACATAGAGATGCCAGAACTCAATGGCATGGAAATTCTCCGTTCTATGATAAAATCGCCTAAAGTTATTTTAACTACAGCATATTCTGAATATGCATTAGAAAGTTATGACTATGGTGTAATAGATTATTTATTGAAACCCGTGAAAATTGAACGTTTTTTGAAAGCGATAAATAAAGTTTCAACCTCTATAATACAACCTGAAAAAGATAGTGGGAATGAAGAACTCCAAATAAAACATGATGGAATGCCTGTTAATATTCCTTTTCATACAATCTTATACATTCAGAGTTTTGGAAACTATCTGAAAATCTTTACAGATTCAAGGATGTTCCTGATTGCTGAAACACTTATCAATATTATCACATTATTGCCTGAAAATTTCCAACGTACTCATAAATCATATATTTCTAATTTAGAAAGAGTTACAAAAGCTACTAAAACACATTTGATGATTGAAAATAATGAAGTACCTGTGAGCGCTATGTACAAGGTTATTGTTTTTGAAAAACTGGAAGCATTAGCAAAATGATAAATAACGCTTTACTTTTAAGACTCTCATTGAATAGAGGTTTTATTCTTAATTATTTCTGATTTCTAAAAAAATAATAAAATAACATTAGTTTGATAAAATTCCTGCCTACGCAGGAATGACAATCTACTAACATTAAAAAAACATCATAGAGTGTAAAGTACTCGAGGTGACATTGTAACCTGTATTAGATTTTGCATTTAAAACTTTGACTCTTCTACCTGACTCACTTTAAATAGACCTAGGCTTCATTTCTTAATGTTTCTGCGGGACTGATTGATAATGTTCTGATAATTTGAAATCCGGATGTGAAAATCATTAAAACAAAAAATAATACTCCTGTTGCAATAAAAAACCAGGGTTTTAAATCTATCTGAACCGCAAAACTTTCCAGCCAGTTTTTAGTGAAATAATAGCAGATTGGAATTCCTGTCAGCAGCGCTGCAATTACTAACTTTGAAATATCTTTAAACAGCAACGTTATAATTTGAAAACTGCTGGATCCTACTACTTTTCTTATACTAATTTCTTTTTTTCGCTTGTTTACCGTAAAAGTTGTTAGTCCAAATAACCCCAAACAAGATATAATGATTGCTAATATTGAAAAGTATCTTAATAATATGGATAGTTTTCGTTCTGATGCATATAAAAGCTGAAAATCCTGATCAAGAAATTTGTAATCAAAAGGAAAACCGGGATTAAACTCACTGTGAAAAGCTTCAATTTTTTTAAGCGTTGCCGATACATCAATTTTGTTATCTAACTTCACCATAATGGTGTTGAAAGCACCAAACCCCCGATTTATCGTGTACATGAATACCATGGGGTTTACTTTACCATCATATATAGACTCTGAATAATCTTTTGTTATTCCAATGATTACCCTATCTGCTCCCCAGATATTTATTTTCTGGCCTATCGGATTTTCTATCCCCATTGCTTTTACAGCAGCCTCATTAATTACGACTTCAAATGTATCTGATGCAGATGAACTTATTGCTTTTGAAAATGATCTTCCTTTTACAATTTCCATTCCCATTACTTCGATAAAGTCATAATTCACTACCCTATAATCAATCAATAAACTTTCATCTGCAGACTTTGTTGACCAACTGATATCATTGGTTACCATTTCACTCCCTAAAGGGCTATCTTTAAATATAAAAACACTGGATGCTTTAGCAATCCCCGGAATACTACGTAATTCTGAAAGAAATGTTTCCCGTTTATTGATGATTTCACCATCCATTTCAAAATATACAACATTGTCTTTATCATAACCTAAATTCCTGTTTTGAATCATAGAAAACTGAGAATAAACAACTATTGTAAATACTACAAGTACTATGGATGTAGCAAATTGTGTGATAACCAGTCCTTTCCTAACCCATTCTGTTCCCATTCCGTAAACCTTTTTGGATAGGATGTCTGCAGGTTTAAAACCTGAGATATAAATAGCCGGATAAATTCCTGCGAGTATCCCGGTTACCAATACGATAAGTAAAAAAGGCAATACCAGATCGTAATTAAAATCTAAGGCTATTTGTTTATCGGCGATCTCATTAAATGATGGCAGAAGTAAAATAACAGTCAATAGAGAAACTAAAAAAGAAAGGAAAGCTAAAAGTATAGACTCTCCAAGATATTGAATGATGATAGATGTTCTTTGAACTCCTAAAGCTTTTTTAATACCAACTTCTTTTTTTCGATTTACTGCTATTGCTGTAGATAAGCTTACAAAGTTGATGCACGCGATCAATAATATCACAATACCAATGATAACAAACAGTTTTAAATAATCTATCCTCCCTCCTTTCTGAATACCATTTTCATACTTCCCATATAGATATCCATCAGAAAAACGCCTGGTGAAAATTACTGTTTTACTAATGTCAACTTCTTGTTCTTCCAGCCAATTCAGCATCTTATGATTGAATTTATCGACAGATGTGCCTTGCTGCATTAAAAAATATCCTGAAACTACATTTTCCCCCCAGTTAAGTTCTAAACCAGTATGTTCTTCATATAATGATAATGAGATTACAAAATCAAATTGAATCGACGAATTGGAAGGAACAGATGTTGTTATTCCAGAAACTGTAAACTGGTCTTTTCCATCAAACCTGATTGATCTGCCTACCACATCTTGCGTTGTTCCAAATAGCTTAAGTGCTAATTCTTTAGTGATAACAATATTATACTTATCAGCGAGTGCATTTTTTTTATTCCCTGCTAATAAATCAAAAGAAAAAAGTTCAAAAAAACCTTTATCAGCGTAAATACCTTTGGTTGAGATATCCTTTTCATCAACAGATAATGTATTTTTAGAATACGATTCAGTTACCGAGACCGCTTTTTGAATTTCCGGTAAATTTTCCCCCAATATTTTTACCATTGGAGCAGTAGTTTGAGTATCTGTTTGAAATTCTCCGTTAATCATTCTACTTGTTGCCATTTGAAAAAGACGAGGATCATTCTGATGAAATTTATCATGCTCCAATTCATCTTTGACCCATAGAAATATAAGCAGGACACAAGTCAAACCACACGTTAACCCTACTATATTTATAATGAAACTTAGCTTTGATTGCTTAACATTTCTTAAGTACTTTCTTATGTTGTTTGTCATTTCCAAGTTGTTTTTTAGAATTAAATTCAAAACACTCCAATCTGATATCAATAGAAATTAAAATATCAAATGAATTTCGAAAATAATGCCAAAAATACATTGTTTTGTTTTTCAGTGTTTTACAATTGTGATCTAGCAAAAAAACAATATTTTTTGTAAAATAATTATACGTACAGTGTAAAATATTTTGACATTTTTTTAAACAGAAAAGAGGGTAGACATCCGACATCTATCTCCACCCTCATTAACTTTTTCTTCTGATTTTCAAGAAACAGATATTTTGTCGGATGTCATTTATTTATAGCCTGCAATTGATAGTATCATAAAACTAATATAGATGATGTCTTTATATCTATTATGGATTCTGATTCATTGTGTAGAACGTAGATTTTCAATAATCTCTGTACTTACCCAATAGATATTTGATAACCCGGGTCTTATATTTCTTTCATCCCTGCCAAAAAATAAATATTTACCATCTGGAGTGATTCTTGGACCTTTTTCATTAAAATTAGTGTTTATGGTATTTCCAAGGTTTATAGGTTTTGACCATTTTCCGTCCTTTTTTTTGAAATAGACATACATATCATTATCTCTTCTTACATCTTCACTATTTCGTGCAGTCACTATCAAGTAGTCTTGTGATGGAGAAATGAAAGCGTGATGACCAAATTCAAGTGCAACTTCTTGTGCTTCGGGAAACTCACCATTTTTATTAGGCGCATAATACGTTTTTCTCTTTGACAAATTGAAATAATAAAGATCTCCGTTTTTAGCCTGATTAGGAAAAAATACCAGATCGTCATTTACAGGTGAATCAAGAAGAATTGCATCACTCCAGGAATCTTCTAAACGGTTTACATACCAAATTTTTTCATCTGCAAAAGCAGAGTCCATAGCTGTAAAATAAATCCTTTTATCATCTAGGCTAACAAATGGATGTAATTCTTCATTTTTTCTTCCATTAGTGAAATTTGCTCTTTTTAGAGGAGTCCATTTATCATTTTCGAGTTTTGAAAAATAGATAGATGTTTCGTTATCTTGGTTATCAGCTCCAAAATACATTTCAGTCAAATCTGAAGAAAATGAAACAATACCTTCAAATCTTCCATCAATGGAGACAATACCAGGAGCAAAAATTTTAGGTGTTAAACCTGGTGGTTTTTGTCCAAAATAGAGAAATTCTTTATTTGATGATTTATCAGTTATCGAACCTTGTTTTTTAGCATTACAAGCATTTAAAAACAATACTCCAGTAAATAAGAAAATGATATGTGTGTTTATTATTAATTTCAATTTTTGACAAGATTTATGGGTTCGATATATATTATTCGAGATTAAATAGCCCGGATTTAGCAAGTTGTCGAGAAATCACGTCGAGTTGATTCCGTTCACGATTTGTATTGGATGTACCATAAAATGCTATAACCAAATCTTTAGAGGGAGATATATATAATCCTTGACCTCCATGGGCTCCTTTATAAAAATCGCCATCATCGTAAACTGCCCTCCATTGATAACTACTGTAGTACGCTTCGTTTGAATATTGTGACTTCTTCTCAAGTTTTTTATTTACATCCCGAATTTTTGACAAGTGTGCATCAGAAATGATTGAATTTTTGTCTTTTCTACCACTAGGCGTAAACGCAAGACCGAATCTGGCAAGATCTCGAAGGGTTGTAGACATACCATCGACGTATGAAAGCGCTGTTCCATTAGTATTGATTCCCATAAGAGCACTAGATTCAGCTCCTATGTTTCTCCATATTTCCTTTTCTACAAAATCTTTAAAATTAAGACCACTTATTTTCTCTACGAGTAGCGTTAATACCATGGCATCTGCATTACTAAACTGATATTCTGTTCCTGGAGGTTTAGTTGATTTTGCAGTCGCTAGATCTTCAATTGGATCAAAACTTACTTCGTAGTTTTCCAATGGGACACGAGGAATTCCGGAACTCATGGAAAGTATATCGACTATAGGAACGCCTTCCCAGCCTGAACCCTTAAGAAGATCAAAGTAATAATCAATGGGTTTGCTGGTATCAATTAAACCTCGATCTTCTAAAATAGCAATTGAGGTACTCACATAAACCTGGGTGATTAAGAAATTAACGTGTAAATCTGTTGGGAACATTCTCGGATAACCCTCAAATACAATTTTGCCTTTATGAATTATGATTAATCCGTTAACTTCTACTTGTTGGACATAGTCATTTAATGTAAGTCCTCCCCCTTTGTTTAAATCTGTTGGCATAATAAAGTTTTTCACATCATCTCTTGGGGCTTCTTCCAGAGTTTTTGGCGTATCTGATCTCACTATACGAGAATGGGGTTTTATTTCAGAGAAGTTTAGATAAAAGTAACGTTCTAAATCACCATATGTAGTCCAGTTACCTCCCTCGAAAATGTGTTTATGGTATTTGTAGATCTCTTCTTTTGTGAATCCGGAATAATTATAGGTTTCATATTTTGGACCTGTAGTATTATTGACACCTGAGTTTTTTTCATAATCATTTTTACATGCAATAAAAAAGAGTATCAAAATTAGTATTCCTGCTCTGCTTTTCATGGTATAAATTTTCATTGGACTTTACTTGTACTTAGATTTTAATTAGAAAATAAAAACTTTCCCCAGGTCAGCTTATCTTCACTTGAAGCTTTTTCAGGATAAAGTAACATTCCTCCATCATCATCCTGTTGAATACCACTCAAGCTAAACATCATATTCCAGGTATTACCTGCAAATTTTTTGCGTGAAATTTGCATTTGTCTATGTGTTCCTGATTTGAAAAGTGGATTTATTCTATTTTCGGGATCCTCTAATCCATTATATGGTACCCAAAATCCAGCATAATCTTTAAGCTCCCATTTGCCAGATGCAGGTTCCCATCCATTGTCTGTAAGTATACTTTCTCCCATTTGAGCAGAGAGATGAAATTTGTGGAGGCGGCCAGTTTCTGCGTGCTCTATATAAAGATCTAAAATTGTGTAATCTTCTGCTTTACCACATGCACAAAAGTAAAAGTAGTCTTCATCGTACATAAGATAAATGGAAGCACCGGCTGAGAGCTCGATCTTTGTTGCATCTTCCCATTCATCATTGCCACAACGACCATCCAATAGTACCGTTTTCTGGGATGGGTTGATAGTTATGAGCTCGGCGACTGTAGTTTTAGATGTTTGATTATCGTTTAGTTGAGCAAAACTATTACTTGTTAATATAAGTGATATTAAAAGAAAAAATCTTGTTTTGTTTTTCATCGATTCAAAAATTTTATTTGTTTATTTTATATACATTCTTATGATTCTTGCCTGTGTAAAATGCTTACCCTTCATTTATTTGCTTTTTTGTAGTTCCTTAAGTTTTTCTCTGGTACGATTATTTTGAAGATTTAATTCAAGGACTTTATTATAATTCAAAATGGCTAATTCGATTTCACCTGCTCTCACACAAGCTTCAGCATGATTGTCGTATACCCGGAGATTATTTGGATAGCGTACAGTTGATTGAAAAAGAATAATGATTAGTAATATTGAAATAATATATTTCATTAGCTATGCTTTTTTTAATTGAATACTTTTTTCTCCATTACAAAAAATGTATTTTTCTTTTATGTATTCAATCTAAATTATACCAACTGCTCTATACACTAATGAACTGCTCTATGGGTAGTATCATAATGATTATCTTGCATCAGTAAATTTTATAAAATGAACTTGAGACCCGTATCCAATTTCCTTTTTCTATGCCTTATTCTATTGGTAACTTCTTGTTCTCAAAAACCTGTCTTTAAAGAATATAATACAGTAGCCAAAATAGGAGATCAAAAAGAATGGGCTGCTAAAAACTGGAACGATAGTAATTGGAGTAAAAGCAAACCAAGATTGATTGGGGGTGAGGTGTATTGGTCCAGAACTCCAATTGATATTTTAAAAGCACCAGAACCATTACATCCATATGCTATTCGACCCTATATTTATGGAGAATATGAAGTTTATTGGGACGGAGTTTTAATTGGAAAAAATGGAAATCCGGGACAAGAAGAAACGCTTAATCCGGAAGGTGAGATGTTAGCTACTTTTATTATTCCTCCTGATTTAACTGAAAAAGGGCAACATATGCTGGCTATACGAACAAGTGTTTATCATTTTCCAGATCACGTTGGTATGAAAGTAGATATAGCTAATTATGATGACTTACTGACTAAGCGACTTATTGAAACTTCTTATATGCATATTTTTGCCGGTGCTTTTTTAATAGCTTCTATATATTTTCTTTTTTTATTTCTGGGAAATAAAAAAGAATACCGAATGCTTATTTTTAGTATTTGCTGCTTTCTCTTTTTTATTTTAAATCTTGCGGAGTTTATTACAACCTATACTCCTATTCATTACATGCACCATCGTATTCGTCTGGAAATCATTGGCGCTCTAATGTTTGGTATCTCTTTTTTGATTCCGCTCTATTTCTCATTGCAGTTCCCTTATCCGAAACGAAAGATTATTTTAATTCTTTACGCTGTGATACTGTTGTTTACATTTTTTGTCAAACACGATTTTTTTAATTTCACGTATCGCAATATGGCTTTAAGTATGTGGGTTTTTTCTTTAGGTATTGTGATTTTTGGTGTTTACAGAAAAATTAAAGGTGCTGGTCTTATTTTGTTAACACTTCTCTTGTCTATGTTAGTAACTTTTGTAACTCGTTTTAGTATAGGGATTATTGTAAGTTTTAGCATTATTCTTCTTGGAATGTTTTATTTACTTTCCCTTAGAATTAAAGAACAAAGATTGGCTTATGAAACTTCTTTGGTTCAATCTACACGTTTACGACTTGAGTTGCTTAAAAAGAATATCCAACCTCATTTTTTAATGAATACGCTAACTTCATTGATAGACTGGATAGAAGAAGCCCCTAAAAAAGGTGTTTTATTTATAGAAGCCCTGGCAAAAGAGTTTGATATCTTTAATCAGATAGAAAACAAAACAATGATCCCTGTTGCTCAGGAAATCGAACTTTGCCGAAGACACCTGGAGATTATGAAATACAGGAAAGAGATCAACTATTTTTGGCAAGAAGAAAATATAGATATGGAACAAAAAATACCTCCTGGTATTCTTCATACTTTATTGGAAAACGGGATTACTCATAGTTTGCCTTTAGAGGATAACAGCATTAAATTTAAGCTTGCTTACGAAGCAAATAATGACTATAAATGTTACACGTTTTTAACGTTTGCAACCTGTGCAAGACAGGAGATAACTAGTCGTGAAGATGGTACAGGATTGAAGTATATAAAGGCACGGCTAACAGAGAGTTATCACGAATATTGGGATTTTACTTCAAAACCCGTACATCACGGCTGGAAAAATACTATAAAAATATACGCTTAGGCAGATGAATATTTTAATTGTTGAAGACGAATCAAGAATTGCCAAAAGAATTGAACGAATGACTCGAGCTATTTATGGTAATACATTACAATCATTAAAACATATCAATACACTCCATGAGGCGTTAAGTTTTATTGAAAATAATTCGTTAGATCTTGTTCTTCTGGATTTAAATCTTAATGGAGATAACGGATTTGACCTGTTGACTACTGCAGTTTCAGGATCGTTTCATACTATAATTATTTCTGCTTATAAAGAGCAAGCTATTACTGCTTTTGAATATGGAGTTTTAGATTTTGTACCTAAACCCTTTAACAAAGAACGTTTAGAACAAGCTTTTAACAGAATAATTAAAAAAGAAAAAGTTATAATTAATACCGTTAAATTTTTAGCTGTAAAAAAAAGAAACAGAGTACAACTCATATCTGTTAAAGACATCCTTTACATTAAAGGAGCTGGTGCTTATACAGAACTTTTTCTTTCAGATGGAAAGAAAGAATTACACGATAAATCCCTCGAAAAGTTAGAACAATTACTAGCGAAATCTTTTGAGCGCATCCATAAATCGTACCTGGTAAAGATGTCTGAGGTAAAAGAAATAATAATAAAATCAGGAAGTAAATATATAGCTGAACTTAATAATGGAACAGCTATTCCTATTGGAAGAACCAAGTATAAAGACATAAAAACCAAATGGTTTTAAATTTTCAATCAAAGGTATGCTCTGATTATGTTTGACTGCAGTGTATCATAAAATAAAAAAACTTCTCATTGTTTAACAACGAGAAGGTTTATATTGAAAAGAAATATTTTAATTATTCAAAAAATGCAGAACTAAAATCTACATCAAATTCAAAGCACCAAATGCTAATGCTGTTAAAATCATTAAAACTAGCACCTTCTGGTAGAAACAGATTTAAAGTTTCTCCTTGAAATACTCTTCCTTGAATAGGTTCACTCATATTAACTCCTCCCTCAAAATCACCATCTATTCCAGCATATACGCTTATATTAGGGCCTTGTCCGTTGTAAAAGAAATCGGAGATTTCTATCTCACAGTCAGAAACAATAGTTACTGTACCACTAATACCATAAATGGCACTAAACCTAAGTTCACTGGATTGTCCTACCAAAGGACTGGTAGATTCACAATTTCTGGGTTCTGGTGCCGGATTGGCCTGTAAAGAGTTAAAAACAGCGTCATCGTTTTCTGTTGTTGAGTCATCACTACTACATCCAACAAATAAAACAGTTGTTAAAATGACAATAAATTTTAGAGCATTTTTCATAAGAGCAATTTTTTAGAATTTAAATTATAATATGATGCTACCAGATGCAGCCAAATTTATATTAGAGAAATCAGTCGTTTTAAATGCGATTACTTACATATGGTCTGTTTTTTAACATAAAAACCTATATAGAAAAAGAGATGATAATATCATCTCCTAATTTGAATAAAAAACTAATTTAGCTTTAAAAATTGCATTGATAAAAGCTTACCTAAATGAACCGTACCCATGTTATCAAAAATCAACAAAGGTTAATTCTTCTATTGATAGATTAAAACTGGAATATAGTGAAGTTGAAATAAATTTGAATCTCCCGGTTTCCAATGAAGAATTTAAATTCCATATTAAAGACTTTCTTTTTGCAAAAGTAGAGAGCAAATCAGAAAATTAAGTATTAATATTTTATTAATTTTTACTTATCCTGTCTTGTATTTGTTGTAAGAAGTTATAAAGTTTTATTTTTGATGTAAACTAAATGAAAAGTAACTTGAAAAGAAAAAAAAGCATACTTTCGCATTCTACCTTAAAAAGACAAAATTTAGCAAAAATGAAAAAGACACTACTAATACCATTTATAGCAATAGCAACCTTAATTTCTTGCAATAATAATGGAAGACAAAATGCTAATGTAGCTCTAAATACCAATATTGACTCTGTGAGTTATGCTATAGGAGCAAATCAGGCCCGAGGTCTGTTAAATCAGGTTCCGGACTTAAATATTGATGCATTTATTAAAGGATATCTTGATATTACGGATTCTTTAGATGTAAAAATTTCGGAAGAAGATTGCCAGGTAATTTTACAAGCTTATGGGCGTAGATTACAAGCAGAACAGCAAGCAAAACGACAAGCAGAATTAGAAGCGCAATTTAGCGCTGTTAAACAAGCAGGAATCGAATTTTTAGAGGCTAATAAATCTAAACCGGGGATACAGGTTACTTCAAGTGGCTTACAATATCAAGTTTTAAAGGAAGGTACAGGAAAACAACCTCAGGGACCTACAGCAAGTGTAACCGTTAGCTACAAGGGGACAACTCCGGAAGGTGTTGAATTTGATAGCAGTGATTCTTCTACATTCGCTTTAAATCAGGTTATTCGCGGATGGACAGAAGGGCTTCAACTAATGAAAGAAGGTTCCAAATACAGATTCTTTATTCCTCAGGAATTAGCTTATGGAGCAAATCCAAGATCTGGAGGCCCTATCCAACCTTTTATGCCATTGGTTTTTGAAGTAGAACTGTTCAAAGTGAATTAAAAATTTAAAAGTATGAGAAAAATATTCGTCTTATACCTGTCAATCGGAGTTTTATTTACAGGCTACAGTCAACAAAATAAGAGTAGTAAAGAAGTATCTTCATCTTTTTACAAGGACGTCACTACAACAAATTTACCTTACAAAGATCTGCAATTACTATCTATGGATGCCGGAATTGCAGACTTAGATAAAGATGGAGATATGGACATCTTGATAGCTAATGAACATAGGCCTAATATCCTGCTTATTAATGACGGAAAAGGGAATTTTACTAACGAGAGTGCATCAAGAATTCCTCAGGTGAATCATGATAGTGAAGATATTGGCATTGCTGATTTTGATCTGGATGGAGATCTGGATATTATTGTTGTTAGTGAAGATGATAAAACCAATGAACTCTATTTAAATAATGGTGATGGAACTTTTTCAGATGCAGGAAACAGAATTCCTGTTACCGGAACTTCCAATTCAGTAGTTATTATTGATCTTAATAAAGATGGAGCTCCGGATGTTATGATCGGGAACAATGGTCAGAATAATATATTGATCAATGATGGAAAAGGAAACTTCAAAGACGAAACTATTAAACGATTTGGTGAATTTACAGATGTGACGCAAGATCTGACACTTGCAGATATTGATAATGACGGAGACGAAGATGTGCTGATTGGTAACGAAGGAGCTAACCGAATTCTGATTAATGATGGAAATGGCTATTTTAAAGATCAGTCTTCAGACAGATTGCCTTATCGTGCTACACCGGAAGAAACAAGAGAAGTAGATGTAGCCGATATCGACGGAGATGGCGACCTGGATATTTTATATGGAAATGTTCAGGCTTTTGTAGCAAATGCAGTCAGACAAAACAGGTTACTTTTAAATGATGGAAAAGGTTTTTTCTCAGATATTACAGATACTCATTTGCCTAAAGATGATAATCGTTGTTTTGGTGTAGCTTTTTTAGATATTGATAACGATGGAGATGCAGATATTATGACAGGAAATACAAACGGAGCTAGGTTTGGCGGTATTACCCCTTTTAGTGTTTATCTTAATGATGGGAAAGGAAAATTTACCGATGCAACCGGTAAAATTGTTCCGGAAAGTATAGGAGGAAGAGGTTTTGATATTGATTTTGTTGACTTAAACGGGGATGGGATCAAAGATTTGTTTTTAAGCAATCGCGGATCTCAAGATTTCCTGCTTTTTGGAAAAAAACAATAGAATAGCGCATATAACAAATAATATAAAAAAAGAGACTGTATTCCACAGTCTCTTTTCTTTTTAAGGAAATTTATATTTCTGTCTAATTTTGAATCAGCCCCTGCCCTTCTATCCATGGAGCTCCGGCTTGTTTCAAACGTCTTTCAATACCAGGAAGTGTATTTTCCATTACATCTCTCAACTTCGCTTTGACATCTTGCAATTGATTTTTAGCCCGATTTAATGAAGCTTTTTGATTTCCGGTAGGTCCGTAAGTATTAGAGAAAGCACTAAAAGCTATACGGCTTCCGTTATTAGGAGTAGGATCAGAACGCTCTCCTATTTCACCTTTTACAGGGTCTCCTCTCAATACCTTCTGGATCGCTAATAAACTTAACCTGGTATCATTAATATCTTTTAATAAAGCATCATTAGCAGCTGTAGTTTTATTTGCAGCTCGTTGCATAGCAGCAATTTTTTGTACCCCTCGGGTCATCATTAAATTAGTTGCTGTCAAATCCTGCTGGAATGCAAATACTTCTTCTCTAAACTGATTGATTTCGTTAAATGATTTTCGCGGTAAAGCTCCATCATACATAGGTACTACTTTGAATTCTTTTGGTCCTTGTAATACCGTAGTTACTCCATCTACTCGTTTTGCTAAAGTTACTGTATACGTACCTGGTGTTGCTAATATATTCCCACTACCAAAACCATTGCCTCGTTGTCCAAGTCTTTCTCCGCTTTTGTTAGGATAATTCAATCTCCAGTTTGCACGGTTAAATCCTTTTTGGTTAGTTCCCTGAACCGTATTGACAATATTACCTTTTGCATCTTTAATGATTAGAAGGATAAAAGGCCCATCCTGATTCTTTTCTTTTTCTAAGGCTTCCCAACCCGGGAAATCAGTATTATTCTTTTCTCTTGCTTTACGAGTATCTTTTAAAGATTTCACTTTATCTGATAAGAAATAAGTAAATCTGGCTCCAAAAGGAGCATTAGGTGCAATGTATTCTGCATCTCCCTGGCTCCCCACTCTACTTGAAGGTCTGTACCAGTAAGCATCTTTAATATCAAACAATGTTGCTGCTTCAGATAACATGGATGTTTTGAAATTACGTATTGGCGTGATATCATCTAAAATGAAGAAACCTCTTCCAAAAGAAGCTCCTACCAAATCGTTCTCTCTTCTCTGAATCGTAATATCTCTAAATGAAATCGTAGGAACACCTCCTTTTAACTGTATCCAGTTGGTTCCTCCATTATAAGTGAAATAAATACCATACTCTGTGGCAGCAAATAATAAATCTTTATTTACATGATCCTGAACCAATCTCCAGATTAACAAACGATCTGGTAAATCTCCATTAATAACAGACCAGCTTTTCCCTTTGTTGCTACTCTTAAGGATATAAGGCCTGTAATCGCCATATTTGTGATTATCTACCGCTGCATAAACAATGTTAGCATCGAATAAATCGGCACGTACATCATTAACAAAAGGAACATGATCAAGCCCTTTTATATTGCTCAGTGTAAATTTACGCCATGTATTTCCTCCATCTTCAGTTACCTGTATCATTCCGTCGTCTGTTCCGGCATAAATTAAACCTTCTTGCTTTGGAGATTCTGCTAATGATGTGATAGTGTTGTAATTAGACATTGCACCTATATCCCATGCATTATCCCAACTTTGTTGTTTCCCGTAAATAGGAAGTGTAATACGATCTTGATTTAGTGTCAAATCATTGGAAATAGGCTTCCAGTCATCTCCTCTGTTATCAGAACGCCAAACACGTTGTGAAGCAAAATAGATGCGTTTCGGATCATGCGGACTCACTAAAATAGGTGCATCCCAGTTAAAACGCTCAAACGGATCGCCTTGTAAAGCCTGTGGTTGAATAAATACGGTTTCCCTGGTAGTTTGATCGATACGCCAAAGAGCTCCTTGTTGAAATTCTCCATAGGTAATGTTAGGGTTTCCAGGTTCTGTAGCCGATTGGTGACCATCTGCACCCAGGGTTTTCCACCAGTCAGAATTAGCAATTCCGTCAGAACTTGTTGTCTGTGATGGTCCTCCATGAGAACCGTTATCCTGTGTTCCCCCATAAATTTTATAGAATGGTTTAGAATCGTCTACCGCAACTTTAAAGTATTGCGTAATGGGTAGATTTCTAACAAATTTCCAGCTTTTCGTCAGGTCAAAACTCTCGTATAAACCACCATCTGTACCAAATAATACATAATTGGGGTCAGAAGCTTTGAATGCCATAGCATGACTGTCTACGTGTTTATTACGCTCGTTCATAGTATAGAATGTCTTTCCGTGATCATCAGAAATTTGCACAAAATTATTCATTAAGAACAGCTTTCCTTCATGATGAGGAGATGCATATAATTCCTGATAGTAATGTGGTCCCGTACCTCCAGAAACAGCATCAGATTGCTTTGTCCAGGATAATCCTCTGTTTGATGACATAAAAAGACCTCCTGTTTTGCGGTCTAATTCGATAGCTGCATAAATAACATCCGGATTGAAAGGAGAGATAGCTAATCCAATTTTTCCAAGGTTAGAATTCGGAATTCCCTTAGTTAACTTTGTCCAGGTTTCCCCACCATCTGTGCTTTTGTGTAAACCAGAACCAGGTCCGCCACCAACATAAGCAGCAACAGTACGATGACGTTGCCAGCTTGCGGCATATAAAACATCAGGATTTCTTGGGTCAATTACCAAATCTGTAGCGCCAACCCATACATCATCTCCCAAGGTTCTTTTCCATGATTTACCTCCATCTGTTGATTTATAGACCCCACGTTCTCCTCCTGAACTCCACAAAGGTCCTTGAGAAACTGCCCATATGATATTAGAATCTTCCGGGTGTACAATTATTTTTGATAGATGCTCTGAGTTTTTTAACCCCATGTTTTTCCATGTAGCTCCATCGTCATGACTTACATAAATTCCGTCACCAAAAGCGACATGACGGCCTCCTACATTCTCTCCTGTACCTACCCAGATCGTATGAGTATTGTTAGGATCAATAGCAATAGCTCCAATAGAATATGATTTTTGATTATCAAAAATAGGTTTCCAGGTAGTTCCCGAATTTGTAGTTTTCCATACTCCTCCAGAACCAACAGCGATGTACCATACATTTTCGTTTTCCGGATGAATAGCAATATCTGCTATCCTACCAGAGGTAAATGCGGGTCCGACATTTCTTAATTTTAGTCCTTTAAAAGTGTTTTCGTTAATTTTTTGGGCATGTAACGGAATTGACATTACTATTAAAATGCCCCATAAAACGCCTAGTTTTACAATTGACTTCATTTTTAAATTATATATTTAGTTGATTTTTTAGTATATATTAAAAAGTTATATTCACAGTATAAAATCTGTTCAAACCATAACTCTGTTAAATGTACGATAATAAATGGATCAGCAGAAAAGGTGAAATGGAACATTTGTTATATTCTTAACATTTTCTGTGTAGACATCCATGGTCTAAGTAAAATTTCTCATCAAATTTTCTTTGTAACATAATTAAAAGTTTAAATGTGAATTCAAACGCAGCAATCTCTTCTGTCTAAGCTTGAGATTTTAATTTTAATGCAACTTAGTTGTAAAAATAAATGAAATTATATGTAAATACAACTTGGTTGCAATTTTAGTTAATGACTATGAAACGTGATTAGTCATTGAAATTGAATAAAAGAGATGAGATTAGTAAATTAAAATCAATAGTATCGGAAACCTATCAAGAGAAAGTTTCAGAAGATAATTCTTGAATCAGTTTATGTAACATTTCTACTCCTTTTTGCAATTGCTCATGAGTAATATATTCATCTGCTCTATGGGCTTGTTCAATAGAACCAGGTCCGCAGATAGCAGATTGAAACCCTTCATCAGCAAACTGACCAGCTTCTGCAGCATATGAAACAGTATTTAATTGAGAATTCCCGGAGATTCTTTTAATTAAATTTACGACGTCATCATCTGCTCTGGTATCCAAATGAGGGACAGGAGGATGACTTTCTGTAGTTTGTATAGAAAAACCAGGAAATATTTTTTTTAACTCTTCTTCTCTTTTCCGGCAATACGCTTCAAATTCTCCAACGATATCTTTAATATCATCCATCGGAATAGTTCTTAAATCCCAATAAAAATAAGCTTTGTCTGCAATAACATTAGGAGCTATTCCTCCATTTACTTTACCAATATGAATTGTTGAATGCGGCGGATGAAAACGATTGTCCAAACGCTGATCGGCAATTAGCTGATTCATTTTATTTTCTAACCAAAGAATCAAACGCATAGATTCGTGAATCGCACTTACTTCCTGTTTTATTCGGCTGCTATGTCCTGCAGAACCATTTACAAAAGTTTTAAGGATATAGATGCCTTTTTGCCCTACAATAGGTTCCATCAAAGAAGGCTCACCGATAATAGCATATTTGGGAGTCTCTTTGTAATAAGTTTTTATGGTTCTGGCTAATTCCGGAGCAGCCAGGCAACCAATTTCTTCATCATATGAAAAAGCAAAATATATAGGTTTTTCTAAATTTGCTTTTACCATTTCTGGTAAAACTGCCAGGCAACAGGCAATAAAACCTTTCATATCACAGGAACCTCTACCATATAGTTTCCCATCACCTTTATCGGTAAGTAAAAAAGGATCTGTAGTCCACTCCTGCCCTTCTACGGGTACTACATCAGTATGACCCGATAAAATGGCACCACCATCAACCTCCGGTCCAATTCTACAATGCAAAGAGGCTTTGTTTGCTTCTACATTAAATAATAAATTTACTTCAATACCATAAGATTCGACATACTCTTTGATCCAATGAATAATGTTTAAATTACTTTCTCCACCTAATACTGGAAATGAAACGAGTTTTGTAAGGATATTTTGAACGGTCATATCAATTATAATTTATAGCTACAGCTATAATCAAGGTTAAAAATGCTATTAAAAGTAGGCTGATCAATACTGGGAAAATAAAACGAATCCATCTGTCTATAGGCACACGGCACATGCTAAGCATCGCTACGAGTCCTCCCAATGTTGGATTTATAAGGTTGGATAAACCATCTCCTATCTGAAAAGCTAAAATTGTGATTTGCCTCGTAAGACCAAGAGATTCTCCCAATGGAAGCATCACTGGTAATGTAGCCAATGCTTGTCCGCTTCCCGATGGAATAAAAAAATTAATTGCAGTTTGTGAAATCGACATACAAATAGCCGAAGCATACAAAGGAAGGTCTTGTAAAAATACAGACAGCTGATACGATATGGTATCACTAATATTTCCCATTTCCATCAGTACTTTAATAGAGGTAGCAAAGCCTACCATAAAAGCGCCGGGAGCTGTTACACTAACCGCCTTTAATAAAGTCTCACTCATAGTCGTGGCATCCATTCTTGACACCAAACCGGATAAAAAAGCAATGATTAAAAATATTGCTGATAGATCATTAATGTACCAATGTAAATTAAAGACCCCATAGAGAATGGTTAAAAGCCCCAGAATAAAAATAGAAATGATCATCCAGTTTTTACTATTCAACCGATACTCCTGGATAGGTTTTGACAGTGTTAACTCGGTTACATCCAAACCTAAACCGAGGCTTTTATTGGGTTGTGCTGCGATTTTTTTAAAATACCTGACGTTATAATATGCCATAATGCTCAATGCCGTAAAGCACAGAATACTTCGCAGTAAGGCTCCGGAAAACATGGGAAGTTCTGCAATTCTGTGTCCGGTACCAACAGTGTACGGATTTATTGGGGATAACCCAAAACCTATAGTCATTGCGCCAACAGAGATCCCTGCTGCCAGGATGAGATCGCCACCAAGGGCTAAGCTGAGTACTGCAGCTATCGGAACCATTGCTATGTTATTCTCATAACCTACGGCAATACCTAAGAATCCATAAATAAAAGTCATAATGACTATAATGAGGTATTTATTTTTTAATCCTAATCTTTTTACAAGTGTACCTACTGCATTCTCAACTGCCTTTGATTTTTCCATAAAACCAAACATAATTCCTCCTGCCAATACTATAAAAATAATTTCTGAAGCAGCTTTAAAACCAAGAGGAATTGCCTTAAACATATCTAAAAAACCTATGGGTGTAGAAGGAATGATTTTGTATGAATTAGGAACTACAGTATTTCTTCCATCTACTAAAACCCGCTCATAAGTACCAGCAGGTAATATGTAAGTTAATAAGGTTATAAGAACGATGATACCAAATAACATCGTTATAGCATGAGGTACACGCTTAAAAAAAGATAGTCTAAGTTTTGGAGTATTCATACACCTGTTTAACGTCTAGAATGGATATTTCCCGGATACTGAATTAATACCCTGCTGCCTGACCATCTTTACGGCTTTCTGAGGCTCCGTGATAGACTTTATTTTTGTCATCCCATAAAATTGCCTGGTATCCTCCATAGATACCTCGTGCAGTGCCAATGTTATGACCCCGATCTATTAATCCACGTAATGTTGAATAAGGTATTCCGGATTCAACTCGTATCATACCTGTATTTTCAATTGGGCTCACAGGACTTGCACCTCCTGTATGATCCCATCGCGGAGCATCACCGGCTTCTTGCAGGTTCATTCCAAAGTCGATAAGATTCATCACAATTTGTGTATGCCCCATAGGTTGAAAATCGCCTCCCATCACCCCGAAACTTGCGTAAGGTTTTCCATCTTTGGTCATAAAGGCAGGAATAATAGTATGAAAAGGTCGTTTTCTAGGTTCATAGGTATTGGCTTGTCCACGTTCAAGGCTAAAAAGTTCTCCACGATCTTGTAACATAAAACCTAATTTTGGAGGAGCCATACCAGATCCCATACCTCTGTAATTACTTTGTATTAATGAAATCATAGTCCCTTCACTATCTGCTACTGTCATATATATTGTTTCTCCGGCCGATATTTCACCTGCATTATAATCGCCTGCCTGTTCTCCAATTAGTTTTCTTCTGTTTTTGGCATAATCTTCTGAAAGTAATTGTTCAACAGGAACATCAAAAAAGTCCATATCTGCATAGTACTTTGCACGATCTTCAAAAGCTAGTTTTTTAGCTTCCGTAAAAAGGTGAAGATGTTCTGCACTTCCAAAATCAATATTTGAAAAATCGTACCCTTCTAATATTTTCAGCATTTGCAAGGCAGCAATTCCTTGTCCGTTTGGAGGCAACTCCCATACATCATATCCTCTGTAATTAATAGATACGGGTTCTACCCATTCTGATTTATGAGCCGCAAGATCTTTTGCTGAAAGAAAACCACCTTGTTCTTTGATAAACTTTCCAATAGTTTTAGCGATATCACCTTTATAAAAAGCATCACGTCCTCCTTTAGCGATTTTTCGATAAGTATTTGCTAAATACGGGTTTTTATAGATTTCTCCTTCATTTGGTAATTTACCTCCATTTTGTGTTTTATAAGTATCTTCGATATTAGGAAAGCCCTGAGATTCAAAGAAAGGGATAGTGCGTTGCATATACCATGCAATAAGCTCTGTCAAAGGAAAGCCTTTTTCAGCATAATCGATAGCCGGGGCCAGGATTTCCGACATAGGTTTTGAGCCAAACTTTTCATGAAGTTCAAACCATCCGTCTACTGCACCTGGTACACTAACAGGTAACGGTCCGTGAGATGGGATTTTCCCCATCCCTTGTTTTTCAAAAAATTCCAGGGTAAGCTTTTGAGGTGAACGTCCACTGGCATTAAGGCCATATAGTTTTTTTGTTTTTGCATCCCAAACAATAGCAAAGAGGTCGCCTCCTACTCCACAACCTGTATGTTCCATAAGTCCTAATGCTGCATTTGCGGCAATAGCAGCATCTATAGCATTACCTCCTTTTTTAAGAATATCAAGTCCGATCTGAGTAGCCAGAGGATGACTTGTGGCTACCATTCCGTTTTGTCCTAATACTTCAGAACGAGTAGCGAAAGTTTCACCGGTAATTCGATCCTGTGCTATTGAATATTGAACAAAAAGAACGAAGCAAAGAAGATAATTACAGAGGTTTTTCATGATTGGTTTTTTATTTTTTTAAAAATACAAAATATTGGAATCTGTCATTTAAGTATAGTTTTCATTTAACAAAAAGCACGTCAAATTTTAAAATATAAAAAAAGGGGCTTAAACCCCTTTATATATTAGAAAACCTCTTTAAGTAATTGTTGCAAACTTGCCCACGATTGCTGATCTGCTTCTGCGTCGTATGCCAGAGGCAATTGAAATTTTTCTCCATTTGCATCTGCTTCTTTAGAAGTGAAACTATGCTTTACTCCAGGATATGAAACATATTCATACTTAATACCTGTAGCATCCATTGCAGATTTAAAAGCGGTGATAGATTCCGGATTAATAAAAGGATCATCGGCACCATTACATACTAGTACCCTCGCTTTCAGATTATCGTTTGGCATTACCGGAAGCGCAACTCCGCTATGAAAAGCCGCAACAGCATCTAGATCTGCACCACTATTAGCCATAGTTAGTGCTACACTCCCACCAAAACAATAGCCAATAGCAGCAATTTTTTGGTCATCTACTGATTCGTGCTCTTTTAATAATGCAACAGCTGCATTAAAGCGTGCTGTAGCTTCAGGAAGATTCGTCATTACACTTGATGCAAACTTTCCTGCATCATCAGGATGGTTAGCTTGTTTACCATCTCCATACATATCTACTGCAATTGCAGTATATCCAAGTTCTGCCAGCATATCTGCACGTTGACGTACATAATCGTTATGTCCCCACCATTCATGTACAATAAGTATTCCCGGGCGTTTACCTTTTTTATTTTCATCATAAGCGATATAACCTTTTAGATTGGTAGAATCTGAAGCGTAAGTAACTTCATTCCCTTGTACTTTTACAGCTTGTACTTCAGGTTCGGTAGTTTCATTTTGTTTAGATTCAGTTTGTTGTTTACACGAGATAGCAAACATAAAAACTGAAAACAGGATGTAAGTAGTGAGTCGTTTCATTTTGATATAATTTCTTTGTGTTATAAAGGTAGTAATTATTGAAATTAGTTTTGTATTTGCAATTACTGATTTAGCATTCTCCTGTTTCCAAATCACAGGAATCTCCTGTAGTCTCTTGATTTAAAGGAGCAATTGAGGCAAAAGCTTTTAAAAATACTTCAGGAGGTTGTGCTCCACTAATTCCATACTGATTATCAATAATGAAAAAAGGCACTCCGGAAACTCCAATTTTTTGATAATGGGCAATTTCTTGTTTTACTTGATTTGCAATAGTATCATCTGCAATTATTTCAGCTGTTTTTTCTGAACTCCAGCCATACTCAGCCATAATATCATTAAGTACTTCAACTTTATTTAAATGCAGGTTTTCATCAAAATAAGCTTTTAAAAAACGTTCTTTTAATTCATCTTTAAACCCTTCAATACCTGCTATATGCAATAACTGATGTAAGGGCAAAGTATTCACAGCTAACCACTGATCGCCAAAATTAAACTTAATCCCTTCATCCAAACCTACTGCAGTAATACGATCTGTCATTTCTTGGGAACGTTCCATATCTCCAAACTTATTCATCATATAAGTAGTACGATCAAATCCTTGTATTGGTATAGTAGGATCTAATTGAAAAGGATGCCATTCTACTTCAACAGGTCTCCCTTTCCATTGTTGTATGGCTTGTTCCATGCGTCGTTTTCCAATATAGCACCATGGGCAAGCTACATCTGATATTACATCTATTTTTATGATATTTTCTTTCATTAGGTTTATAAAATTAATTAGGAGTGCTTTCTCCTTTTTCTTTTATAGAATCGTTACTTCTTTTGTAAAGGAAATATCTTTTTTATGGTAATATGTTCTGTTCTATTTTTGATGGAAATACTTTGAGTAGAACCATATATGAATAGAAAAGTATTAAAAGTAATTTTGCAAAGAGGTTTCCTTTAATGATAATTATTAATGTTCTTAAATGTATTATAATACTTTCAACTGAACAATAATACCCTGTTTTTTTAATAATATCTCATTCAACAGATGTCAATTCATTATTGTTCTGCTAAAATTTATCTTATCAATAATAAAAAGTGCCAATTATCAATTTGATAGATTAGCACTTTTCATCTTTTTAAAAGTATAAAAATGTATTAGCTTCTTGTCATTCGCTTGTCTAAAGCATAAAGGTTTTCTGTATCTGTTCCATGAAGTTCGTAAACTTTTATGGCATGTCTCATTTTTTGCTCCTCTTCTAATTGTTCATTAATAAACCATTGAAGGAAAAGTTCTGATGCTACATCATTTTCTTTTCTGCTTGTTAAAAATATATTCTGGATAGATTCACTTACACTAATCTCTTCTTGTAAGGCTGTTTTATACAAATCTAAAATAGATTCGTATTCATGACTGACTTTTGGTACTTCCGGTGAATACGCTATACCTCCGTTATCGTTGATGAACTTAAATATTTTAAGCATGTGCTCACGCTCTTCTTCAGATTGATCATAAAAGAGTTTTGCGCTATAATCATATCCATGTTGGTCGCACCATGAAGCCATTGCCAAATACATAGATGATGCTCTGGCTTCCATTTTGATCTGCTCGTTTAAAAGGTCGATTACTTTAATATTTATAGATAAGTTTTCCCGTATAAGATTTTCCATAACTCAATTTAATTTTTGCTTTAAATAATGAGTTTTAAATTTACGAAAAACAATGGACACGAATCCTTTAAAAAAGTATTTTAGGCTTAGTCTAAATAAGTATTAATCGTTATTTTATGAGTTTAGCAAAGCGTCTCAGATTCTTGAGGAGTAAAAATGGTATCAATGATTTTTTTTAGCTCTAAAACATCTGTAGTTTCCAGGATTAAAACTTCCTTTAAATTGCAAAGAGGAAGGATTTCAATACCGCTATGATCACCATAAAAATGAGTATTAATATCTATTGCATTTATTCTGTTTCTGAATCCCAATAATTCACAGAAACTAAGAAGTATTTCCTTTCCGTGGAAATCCAACCGATACTTGTTTGAGGATGTTGAAAAATTAATCACGAAGCAAAATTAATATTATTTAGAATTATTACAAATAAACTTAACAATGTTTTTACAACTTTTATATTTTAATCGGTTTTTTATTTAAAAGCTGATGGTTTTCATTAAAAATTACCAAAATGTATTGAAGATCAGATTTTGAATCAAAACAAGTGTTGTCACTCTTCAGTCTCTCCTATATTAATAACCTTACTTAGATTGAAACAACAAGACTTTTTACTTTGCTGTTATATTTATAGATTTATCTTCTTAAATGAGAAGCACAACCAAATATATATTAATAGCCTTAAGTATTGCAGTGATTGCATTTCTGGATTACTTTAAAACTTTTATTATAAGTGAACAAGGAATTACAGGGTTTTATTGGGTGTCAGCTCATTTATATCTTATTCTGATTTGGATAAGTTGTATTATAGTGACACTTCTGGTGATTAAAATCAGGCCTCACCCATTTAAAAGATTAAAGTTTATTAATGAATACGGGTGGATTATCATTATTAGTTTGTTTGCCAATATTTTAGTTTCTGTCTCATATTTCTTTTTTTTAGAATGTACTACAATCATAGGTTATAAAGAAGAGTTTAGTGCATCTGCTGTGTATATTAATATTTTAGAACGATTTTTTTCGATGCATATCCCGGTAATCGGTTTTTTAACTGCATACACATACCTTCAAGAAAAAAATGAATTGAAGCAGAATCTTGAAAAAGCAGAAAAATTGTATACAGAATATCAAATTAAAACCCTCAAAAATCAGGTTGCCCCTCATTTTCTTTTTAATAATCTCAATGTACTGTCTTCATTAATCAGATCTAATAATAAAAAAGCAGATGAGTTTTTAATCAGGTTTTCTAACTTGTATCGGTATACATTAAAAGAAGAAGAAATTGTTTCTTTAGATGAAGAATTGAATCATTTAGAAGATTATATTTTTCTCCTCAATCAAAGGTTTGGAAAAGCATATCGGTTTTCAATAGTTTTTAATGATACAATCGACAAAAAAACTACTTATATACTATCAAATACCTTACAAACACTTTTAGAAAATGTAACGAAACACAATGCAGGAGATTATAAGAATCCTTTATTTACCAGTATCATCATAACAAAAAGCGAAATAGAAGTGTCTAATGAAATTCGCAAAAAGAAAGAAATAAGGCCTTCCGGTAAAATCGGATTGAAAAATTTACAGGAAAGATATATGTTACAATCAGAAAAGCATATTGTAATTAACAATAGTGATAATTTTTCAGTAATAATTCCTTTGTTAAATCTAAAAAAAGCATGAATGTTATATTAATTGAAGACGAATTGCCCGCAAGAGAAAAACTCATCTCATTTTTAGATGAATATGACTCCTCAATAGAAATATCAGGAGTGTCGGATAGTATAACAACATCTACAGCATTATTAAAAGAATGTAATCCGGATTTGATTTTTGCTGATATTGAATTATTAGACGGCACAGTATTTAGCTTATTTAAAGAAATTAAAGTAACTACACCTATAATTTTCACAACCTCTTATGATGATTTTTTACTGGATGCTTTCAATACAAGTGGAATAGCATATTTGTTAAAACCATTCAGTTTTCAGCAATTTAAAAATGCAATGGATAAGTACAAATCACTTACAGAGAAAAAAAGCAGGATTAGTGATTCTCAATTAGAAATACTTCATAAAACCTTTTCCGCCAGGAACTACAAAAAGAGATTTACATCAAAAGTTAAGGATACTATCTATATAATAGAAACAAAAGATATCTCTAGTTTTAATGTAGAAGATGGAGTAATTGTTGCCATTACAAAGCCTAATAAATCGTTTATACTTAATGAGGTTAGTTTAAAAAGTATAGAGGAAGCTCTTGATCCTTCACTGTTTTTCAAAGCAAACAGGTCTGAGATTGTCAATATAAATTTTATAGAAAAAGTAAAAAGATATGATCGGGACCGATTAATAATTTATTTGAAAGGAGGACAAAAAACAATAATTACTTCATCAAGAAATACGGCAGCTTTTCGGGACTGGTTGAGCACTTAATACTATTTTCCTGCATTCGGCCAATAAAATCCTTCACTTAATAAATTCCTTTTGTTGTTTTAAATCATTAATTCCAATTTAGATGACTTAAAACAAAACATTCCGTGATGAAATATTTATTTTCTGCATTTGCTTTTATTTTATTTATTGGCATTATGTATTGTGTTAATTTAAACTCAGAAGATTTAAATACAATTAAAAAAGTTGAATCAAAATATACGGCTCAAACCAATAAACAGCTAAGCCATAAAGATTCATTAAGATCATTAGTAGATGAGTATTACAAGCTCAATTTAAAGGTTTTTCAAAAAAATTCTACAGTAGAAGATATCGATAATATTTTCAATTTATTTACAGATGATTTTGAATATATACACCCAAAATATGGCGGAACATATACAAGAGATGTGTTATATAACGGATATAAACGGAATCAAAAAAATGGTGGTTATGACGGCAGTACTACTGATATCAGGATAGATAATATGATTGTTGGACTAAATGCTGTGGTTACACAGAAAAGGTTTATAGAGGGCAATGAAATAGGCGAGCCTCAAATGACCCTTTTTGAAATGAAAGAAGGTAAGATTTCAAAGATATTTGAGTATTGGTAATACGATCTTACGGTAATAATTGGTGTTTTTAAAAAGAGCTTGAATCTAACCCTTTTGGTTTAAAAACAAGCTCTTTTCAAATTTATAATAAATCGTTATTTTATGATACCAATTGGCATAAGTATAGTTTCCATTTTTGCAATATTAATACCCTCTCCACCTTCTACTTCTTCGCTTACAAGTTCATTAATATCAACACCTGCTGCACCTCGTGGTAAATCATAAGATTCCCCAACTGATGCTGATCTATAACCAAGATCTCTCATTGATCCTGCAGTGATGCGGCTTAATGGGTTTTCTCCCAAATTTAAAAATCCGGTCATCAACTCATTATTAAGTATGGATTCTCTCCAGTGACCTAATGCAGTTCCCGGTCCGCCTACATTTTCAATAGGCAATTCATTTGTTCCTCCTTCAGCATTCCAAAAAACATTTGCTTGTCTTCCTGTGAAAAAAGGATTACTAATTGGCCCTTCTAATAAGGTTCTTCCAAAACTGTTCCAAAGTGTACCAACACCCAAAACATGACCCATTTCGTGAACGATTACTTCTTCAAAAAGGTCTAATTGCTCTAAGAAATCTAAATCAGCTACATCAAAAAACATAACTCCGCTCACGGGTAAGAAATCAGCATTACGTACAAATTGTGGACCTGCCTGACCGAGAACTCCTCCAGGGCCATCAATTGGAGCAAGTGCTACCTCAATAACGATATCATCAATAGGACCTTCAATAGCTGGAAAACCAGCAAAAGCTGAAGGAAGAGGCCCCTCTATAGAAGGTACATCACCAATGATAATTCGTTCCCAACGAGCTGCAGCTGCTTCAAAAACTTCGAGTTGCCTATCTGTGGGGGGGAGTAAAAAATTTAATGAGATATTAAATCGCCCACGATCTATCCCAGGAGCTTCTGTGGTTTGTTGCACTGCTGTTTGTATTGCAGAAGGCCCTAAATCACCAATAATTATAGGCTCTGCAGGACGTTCCTTCAATGCTATCTGAAGATTCTGTACATCAGGAGTAATACCAGCATCTGCTTCTATTGAATCTTCTGAACAAGAGGTAAAAAGTAAGGCACTAAAAACAAATCCGTGAGCCAATAACCGCCCGGATTTTTGAAAAAAGTTTTTCATAATTATTTTAATTTGATGGTAATAAATTAGATTAATGTCCTAAACTTAATGTAAAAAAATGTCTTTTCAGAATGTATTATTGAATTTAACATATTAGTTGTAAGTGTTTTAAGGTGAGATTACGATTTTTAATAACAAATTATTTCCTTCTATAAACTCTTTTTTATTATCAAAGATTTAATAATAAAATTTAAAAAGTACATCTCCATTTTTGTTTATATTTTTTTATAAAAAGGGATCAACGCTCTACATAGCGTTGTGTAAAGAGTTTTAAGTGTGATGAGAATACTTTATAAGTAGTTATCATTTTTTTACCTCTGATAATCTAACACTTATCACAAAAATTTATCCCTCTATCATCTTAGAAATATTTTCGCCTTGATAAAAAAATCAACTATAAATATTTTAAAAAGATGAAAAACAAAATTTATACTACGCTTACAAAAAAATATGTTGTTGTTTTAACCATGTTGCTTACCCCTCTCCTGGGATTTTTAGATCGGAACCTGGTTTTCTTTTCAGCATTAGGAGTAGCATTTTTAATTTTATGGGGAAGTAATTTTAATTGGTCTTATTTCGGATTTGAGAAAAAACTTTCCAGGAAAACAATCTCAAAAAGTTTAGTAATTTCTATCCTACTATTTTTTGTTTTTTACACTATAGAAGCATTTTTGGAGATTCATTTTGGGAAAATTGATATTTCCTCACTTGATGGTGTAAGGGGTGATGCTATTGGATATATAGTTACATTAATAATTGTATGGATTTTTGCTGCATTTGGAGAAGAATTTCTATTTCGCGGATATTATATGAAGCAACTGGCAGCTTTGTTTGGAGGTAGTAATAAAGCCTGGTTGTTTTCTGCCATTATTATTTCCATCTATTTTGGAATATCGCATTTATACCAGGGACCAGCAGGTATTATCGGAATAGCATTATGGCATTTTTGTGTTTCCATGATCTTTTCCAAAGACAGAGGGAATCTGGTTGCTATAGTGTTAATACATGGTTTTTATGATACTATTGGCTTAACACTACTTTTCTTTAATAAAGAAAGGATAATTTACGATTTCATTTTACAATTATTATAATTTATACTTATTACTTTAGGAGCCAGTTATACATTAAAGCTATGTATAACTGGCTTTTAGTTTTAATCTTGTATTTGGGAGACAGGTTTTACATTGTCGTCTGTAATACGTTCTATTAATAAGCGTTTAGGATCTATCGCTGCCTTGGCCGGCAGTGTATCTACTTCAAAAGTGAACTCCATTTGATTTTTTGTAAACAGCACTCGTTTTACAAAAAGCAACTCTTTTTCATTATCATCTTTATATACCCCGATATCAACCCAGTCATGTTGCTTAACTTCGTGTTCTTTCCCTGAAGCATCAATATTAAACTTCTTTGCTTTAACAGACATTGTTATTTCATATTTCCCATTCTCTTTCTGGTTATAGGTGGCTTCTTTTAATTGATAATCATATAAAGTAACCTTTTTAAACCAATCTGTAAGCAAGTATTTTAAGTGTTCAGGAACATGTGGCTCCAGGTATTTCATAAAATCCAGCGTTGTCGGATAAGGAGCATCTTTATATGCATATGCTTTTAGAAAACCTTGTAATGCTTCATTTACTTTATCTTCTCCAATATAATCTTGTAATGCATATAGAATTAAGCTTCCTTTTCCATAATGGATATAACTCTGGTTTTCTACCTTGTATAATGGTTTTTCTTCTTTACTTTCTGTACTCCTTCCTCTTAAATAACGTTCGAAATCATAAGCTAAAAAATGTTTCATTTTGATTGGGTCGTTTAATTCATTTTTCATCACCATTAAGGAAGAGTATTCTGCAAAGCTTTCTGATAACATTGTTGCTCCCTGAACATTTGCTCCAATAACCTGATGTGCCCAATATTGATGTGCAATTTCATGTGCTATTGTCGCATAAACAATGTTGTAATCTTCAGTGTTTGAAAGATTTGTGATAAAACCTCCTCCTTCTGTATACGGCATAGTTCCGGGGAATGCTTGTGCAAAGTTATAATATCGTGGAATCTCCAGTATTCTGGCTTGCTTATGAAAGTATGGTCCGAAGTTTTGAGTGTAATACTGCAATGCTTTTTCTACGGCAGTCAACATAATATCAACATTGTAAGCATGGGCTTTGTCATAGTATACTTCAATATCTACTCCGTTCCATTCTTTGCGGGCAACCTCGTACCTGGCCGACATGAAGTTAGTAAAGTTTAAAGAACTATGATCATTTTTATACTTGAAAAAGGAACGATTCTTTTCTTTCCATTGTTTTATCAAAGATCCCGGAGCAACAGCAATTTGATTATTTGCTGTAGATATTGTTGTTGAAATATCCACCCAATCTGATAATCCTCTTGAAACATAATTTTCACCCCTGGCATTTTCATCTTCTAATAAGTTTATCCCTTTTTGAGGAGGTAAATTATTGTTTTTACGATCATTACTATCAGTAAGTTCATTAATAACTTCATATCCAAAAGCAGGTAAAATATCTGAGCTATCAAAAAAAGTTCCGTTTTTAACAACCCGAATATTGGATACTGTATTTTCAAAACCCTGGCTGGTATAAATGGTTTCCAATTCAATGTTCATAGTCTCATTTGGCAATAAAGCATTATGGAGTTTGTATATCTGGTATCCCAGTTCTATATCGTCATGCACTAATTCAGCATCTGGTATAGTGACCTTTTTTTTCCAATCGGATTTCTTCAAGGTAATGCCATCGGTTCCGAATCCTATAAAATTTACCAGGGAATAATGTAACGAATCTATAGCTTTTGCCCCCTTGTTTTGTATAGTAAGCTGCGCTTTAACTTTAACATCCCTTTCGTTAGGATAAACAGCTACGTCATAATTTATTGCTGTTATTTTTGGTTGCAAAATACCCTGATATTGCTTGTATTTTTTCTCATATGATACTTGCATGGCTTTAAGTTCATCTTCAGTATGATATGAGTTTAATACTTGTATATTATAATAAGTAAAACCAGAAACGGTTACAAATAATGCAAATACAACGACCGTATACTGTACATAACGTTTTGTACACTGTTTTTGAGCAGTTTTCCACCGATTTCTTATCCCTTTCGAAATTCCTCTGATCCAAAAAACACTTGCCAAAGTCGCCAATAAAATTCCGAAGAGTATCCAATATACACTGAACCAGTTTTTAGCGATAAGAGCTGCACTGAATCCGTTCATGTCTGAATATGTGTAATCTGGTGTAAAACCTAGGTTTAACATATAAGAGCGAACCCCTAAAGTATCGATTACGATCAGTTCAAATAAGAATAATAACAATACTGAAACAAAATAGGCTAAGTATTTATGATTGATAAAAATTTGCAGCGCTATAAAAATACAGGACCAGGTGATGTATAATGGTAAACCAGAATATATAAGGTCTAATACATAGATTTCAATCTCCGGATTTGTATACCCATTAGCTAATTGATACAATATAGAAATAGCAATCAAGAAAAGATCAAATATTAGATTGATGCTTATCAGAGCTACTATTTTAGCTATTAATATTGTAAAAGAATGATGCGGAGTTCCATCAATAACTCCGTTGATATGATTGGCACGTTCTCTCCACACCAGTTCTCCGCTAAAGAAAACAAGCATTATCATTCCGACTACTGTACTGATCGGGCGGCTAAAGTCTAGTATTTTATAAGTTACGGGATACGATTGTAAACCAAAATACTCGAATCCGTTAATAATTCTATTAAGTAGCATCATAGTTCCTAATACCAGCATAATTTTAAAAGTATTGCTTTTAAAAAGGGCGTTAAAGTTGACTTTAAAAAGGCTTATAAACTGTGCTCTTGATGTTTTGAATCCGAATGTAGTTTTCACTACCGGGAAATGAAACGTCTTAATAGTTTCCGAGGTACTATTCTTTTTCTTCGTTTTTAATACTTTCTGATTTTTACTGGTAAAAGAAAAGGACAAATACGAAATCATCAGTATGATAAACCCAATAACTATCCAAATAATCCGATTCCAAAGTAATAAACCACTAAAAGAAATAATATTAGTATTCTTTTCTAAACTCGTAAAATATTTACTGTCTATGGTATAAGCATTGATTCCCAGAGCATCTGTAAAAGCTGCTAAGTTTTCTGTACTAATATCTTGAGCAAATACTCCGGAGGTTAAATATCCAATTATGATGATGATTGTTGCAATAAAAGATACAATGGTGCTTTTCCAGGTATTGGCTACTGCAAAAATAATAGCTCCGGCAATAAACATGTTTGGGAGTATAAATAATAAAAAGTTATTTATGAATGCTTTAGGGTATAGCGTTCCTATTCTATCTGAAGGAATCGCTTCTGTATCAATCCCTATATGTGTTCCGAGTACAAATCCCAACAATACTCCCAATAACGGTAGTATAGCTAGTATCAATGCGCCAAAGAAACGTCCGAAGAAATAACTGACTTTATGGATAGGCGCACTAAACAAGATAGCATTAAAGTTATGATGATAATCTCTCAAAGCAGCATTATTGAAATATGCAGTTGCAATTAGAAGTCCAAAAAGAGATAACCTTCCAATATAAAAAGTCATGATATGTGGTGCGTTTTTTAATGTATTTCCAACCGCACCTCCAAGAGTGATGTTCTCATTGGTTACACCTATTGTAGTGATAAGTGTAAATAAAAACAGGAAAATATATAGCATCGGACTTTTAAATCCGTTTACAATTTCCTTAAAAAAGAATGTTTTAAACATGATTTTGAATTTGTAATTAGTAGGTTTGTTAAATGACATCTATTTTTGAGAAGAAGACATCTTCCAAAGTTGGCAGTACCTGTTCAAAGCCATCACCTGGTTTTTGATCGTGTAAAACATGGATTAACGGCTTCCCTCCCACCATTTTATTGGAAATAACTTTGTGTTCTTTTGTATAATGTTCCAATTCATTCCTGGAGATCATTTTTTGCCATACCTGGCCTCTCATTTCTTCAATGATGGTTTGAGGTTTTCCTTTGCAAATCAACTGCCCTTGATTCATAATGGCCATATTCTGGCATAGTTCACGGACATCTTCTACGATATGAGTAGAGAGGATTACAATAATATTCTCTGCAACATCGGCAAGAAGGTTATGAAATCTGTTGCGTTCTCCGGGATCTAAACCAGCAGTTGGTTCGTCTACTATAATCAATTCCGGATTTCCAATTAATGCCTGGGCTATACCTACTCTTTGTTTCATTCCTCCGGAAAAACTCTTGACTGCCTTATTTCGTTTTTCATATAAGTTTACTTTTTGTAATAAATAATTCACTAACTCCTTCCGTTCTTTTTGTTGAGAAATTCCTTTTAAAACAGCCATATGATCTAATAGTTGCTTTGCTGTAATCTTTGGATATATACCAAACTCCTGTGGCAGGTAACCTAAAACCTTTCTCACCGCTATCGGATTTTTCAGGATATCTATTTCTCCCAAATACGCTGTCCCGCTGTCTGCTTCCTGTAATGTAGCCAGGGTTCTCATTAAAGAAGATTTTCCAGCACCGTTAGGCCCTAACAATCCAAACATTCCTGTTTCGATTTCTAATGAAAGGTCATGTAGAGCTTTTACCCCGTTGGCATATGTTTTGTTTAAATGTTCTATTTTGAGTTTCATATCAATATGTTTATAATCTTAATTCAAAAGAACCTGTAAATACAGTACAGTTCAATTTTATTTAACCAATTGATTATTAATAAAAACAAATAAGGATGTTCTACGAACAAAAGGAGTTTATTGATGAATGAGCATAGTTTGTATGCTATTATGATACGTTTGTTAATAAGAATGGAACACCTTTGTTACTTTTGATACTTTTGTAGACATACTAATTATGGAATTAATAAATCGCAAAAAGGTAATCATTGTTAATACGCTGGCTTTGTTTGGCATTTCAGTCATCATCGCATTGGCAATATCCATATCCGATAGAGATATATTGACCTTCAATATGTTTCTTATTTATTTTTTTCAGGCAGCTACGAGTATTTTTATATTATTGGCTCCTCCTATCTTTTTTAAAGTATACTGGCTGATTCCAAGATATCTTGTTCCCAAAAAATACATCCATTACACCTTCTTTTTAATATTGTTGATTTTAGTTTGGGGTACTTTTATCGGTATTGTAGAACCCTGGACAGACAGGCATTGGTTTAACGAAACTGAAGAACCTAAAACCACACCAGCTTCAGGAATTATGGCCATGGTATTTATCATGCTGGTTACTACGTTGTTAAACCTCTCATATCGCTGGTTTATGCAGCTTTCCAGGATAAAACAAATTGAAAATGACAGGTTACAATTAGAATTATCCTCATTAAGGAATCAAATAAGTCCTCACTTTTTTTTTAATACATTGAACAACCTATATGCACTTTCTCTAGAAAAATCAGATCAGACTCCGGAAGTAGTTTTAAAGCTTTCTGAGATGATGCGATATACCATTTATGATTGTAAAGAACCTACTGTTTCTGTTGGAAGTGAAATTGCGTACCTGGAAAATTTTATAGCATTACAGGAAATGCGTCATCATCAACGCGGATATATCAGTTTTGAGAAAGATATTGCAAATGATAGATTGCAAATTGCTCCTATGATTCTGATTGTTTTTTTGGAAAATGCTTTTAAACATGGTTTCGATTTACTTAAAAAGGAAGCTTTCTTAAAAATAAAACTCAGTGTACAAGAAAACATCTTGAGATTTCGTATTGAAAATAATTTTAAAATATCAGATAAGACTGAAAACGATAACACGGGTATCGGACTTGAAAATGTAAAAAGAAGATTATCTTTAATTTATCCTACAACACATAAACTAAACATTGAAAAAGAAAATAATGTGTTTTATGTAGATTTAGAAGTATGTATATCATGAAATGTATTAGTATAGATGATGAACCTTTGGCTCATAAAGTCATAAAAAAGTATTGTGATACCCTTTCGTTTTTAAATGTTCAGAAAGAATGTCATTCTGCTTTTGAAGCTATTAATTATTTGCACGAAAATGAAGTTGATTTAATTTTCTTAGATATTAATATGCCTGAATTAAAAGGTTTAGATTTTTTGCGCACACTGTCAAACCCTCCCTTAGTGATCATCACTACCGCTTATCAGGAGTATGCTATGGAAGGATATGAGTTGAATGTCATGGATTATTTGTTAAAACCTTTTAGTTTTGAACGTTTTTTAAAGGCAATACAAAAAGTTAAAGATCAAAAGAAACTGCTGGATTTATCCGAAGAAAAAGATTTTAAACCCTTATTAATTCAAGATGAACACCCAACAGCATCTTCTGAAAGTATTTTTATTAAAGGAGACAAAAAGATACACCAGGTATTATTAGATGACATTTTATACCTGGAAAGTATGGGGAGTTATGTAAAAACTCATTTAGCTGATAAAACCATTACTTCATTAGATCGTTTGACAAACTTTGAAAAACGATTGCCTGAAAAGCAGTTTTTACGTATTCATAAATCTTATATTGTTGCTCTCAAAAAAATAGAAACTATTGAAGGTAATAGATTAAAGATTAACAATATAGATATTCCGATTGGAAATGTTTATAAACATAATTTAATTTATAGAATTAAATAAATTGCTTTTCCTACTTCAGTTAATAATACATTTAAGTTTACATTCCTTCTAATTGCTCTAATATTCTTATAGCATTTGGATTATTAGGGTGTATAGCTATTGACTTCTTATAGTTCTCTTTGGCCAACATATTATCACCTTTTTTCAAATAAGCTTCTCCAAGACTATCATATGCATTAGCTGAATTTGGAAACCAATGTGTATTTAAGCCGAATACAATAATGGCCTTATCCAATTGATTACGTTCTAAAAAACGATATCCCAGGTTGTTTATATTGTTTTCTTCTACAGGATAATAGTTTTCTTTATGTTTCTCTAAGCTTTTAATGATTGAATTAATGTCATGATCAGCATTTTTATTCATTACATTTAAAATATACTCAACGGTATATTTTTTAATTAAAATGCCACTTATTAAATGATCATATAAATGACCCATAAAAGATTTTGTGAGCATACTATGATGATCTCCAAATGTTTGAATAGTTTTTACTCCTTTAGAATTTAAAAATTGAAGTTCTTTGTCAGATACTCTCCCATTGGCTTCATCATATCTGGCATGTACAAATATTAGGTTACTTAAATCTTTATTATTTAATAATTGGGTAAAACGCTTTGCACTATGCGTTTTTACTAACATTGTTAAATTATCTACTACAGCGTTTAGATTATTCTCTTTTGTGAAAGTTTCTGGTAAATCACCAAAGAATGGTCTTAAAACGGGTTCTGTTCCATTATGCCAACGTATATAAAATCCGCTTTTTAAACCTTTATAACTTCTCATATCTTCGTCAAAATCTTTTCCCATCAATACAATCTTTTCTGCAGGAGAATCGTATTTATAGAGATATTCCATGATAATAGACGCTCCATAAGAATGCCCGATAAGATAAACAGTCTTATTTTTACTCTTTAAATAGCTAATAGTACGATGCAGTATTTCAGCACTTTGTATGTTTTCAAAATCACTTTGCGCTGTAGTTAAGTTAGGAATAGAAACTACTAGCTCAGGATTAAGCATTGCTGCCTGTAATGGGTAAATTTTTAATAATTTATCAGCATTTGGTAACAGATGTAATGCATCTTTATCATGAATATTAAGTTCTAAATCCGGACCACCTTGCACATAAACAAAAGCAGTTTTGTTATTAAAATCTCCAATGCTTTTAAAAAGCTTTAAAGTGTCATTAGGTATTTCCGTTGGTTTATAATCATTGTCTGTTACTTTAAAAGCAATTTGGAAAAGGTTATTTCTCGGATTCAGTTGAGCAGCTTTTTTGAAATACTTTACCGCTAGTTTTTCTTTTCCCTGGTGTAGATAATATTCCCCATAAACTCGTTGTGCCTGTTCAGACTCCGGATTTATTTTCATATTCAAATCCATAAACTGAAGTGCTTTTTCAGGTAGGTTGCTCTTCCATAAGTATTCTGCTATATTACAGACGTAACGTTCGTTAAAAACAGCTTTGCTATTTGGAAATTCGCGTACATTTAATTTTAATATAGCCAGACACTCTTCAAACTCCCCTTGCTCAGCCAAAGTATAAGCCAGAGTTTCCATTTCTTTTATATCGTATTTCTTTTTTGTTTTTGTGTTATTGTACCACTCTAAAGCTTCAGTTATTCCCTCCTGCTCTATTTTAGCTTGAAATGTTTTTACTACAGAAGCTGTTTTAATAGTATCTTGTTGTGCTTTTATACCATAAGTGCATATAAACATGCTGAAGAATAGCATACAGATTTTTTTCATAATGTTAGATTTTTAATTCTTCCAAAAGTGATTATAATCTTACAGCTATGCGACCGAATAATTTATTCGAACGCTTTTTCTTAAAAAACTATTCGAACGTTTGTGTAAAAATTATTCAAACTACTGGTGTCGCTTTCTGTATTCAGTGGGAGTTTGCCCGGTTAAGTTTTTAAAACTTGTATTAAAAGAAGATTTACTGTTATACCCTACCTGGTATAAAATTTCAAGAATGGTAAGTTGTTTGTGTTTTGGTGATTTTAATAATTCTTTTGCTTTTTCTACTCTATAATTATTAATAAATTCGTAAAAATTTTGCTTTAAATTATTATTTATAATTATCGATAAGTCAGTTACTTTAATGTTTAAATTCTCTGCAATATCTTTTATGGTTATCTCAGGATTTAAATACGGTTCTTCTTCGCTCATATGAGCTTCCAACTGTGCAATTTTGATACTTATGTCGCTATTCTCTTTATCATTATAATCTTTAATATCGGTATTATTTAAAACCAATTGTAGGTTAGAATCAATTCCAGAAAATAAATTAGGAGCATATAAGGCTTTAAGTACCAACCAACAATTAAATAATAACATTGCAATAATGACGATAAGTCTTAGTTCACTTACATAAGTGTATTCACCACCCCAAGACACAAACTTGTAGATGTTTTTATAAGATGATAAAATAAAAATAATAATGATGATGATATTCATTTGATATAACCACCTGTAGTTATAACGAACAGCATAATTTTCAAGCAATAGAGTTTTATATCTTTTAAGAAGTACGAAAATAGCTATGATATACCCTATCCTTTGTACAGCAGCCATCCAATAAATGATATTTACTTCAAAATCTATTGTAGCAGTTACCGGTTTCCCTATAAGTGCGGGTAAATAAAGCCTTGGAAAAAATATGACAATACTTAAGAGAAATGGTACTATATGCCAAAGATAGACACGTTTTAATTTAAAATCTGAGTATACTACAGATAATACAAATAAATATAACAACGGGGGTTGAAAAAAAGTACCTATATCATGTCTTAGCGATTCTAAGATTATAGGTAAATCTATGTAGTATCCATAGAATATTGATGTTGCATCTATTCCACGAACCAACATAAATAACCCTAAAAAGGTGTTTCCTAATCTGTTTTCAGATTTTTTAGTGAATAAAAATACAGCAAATAAAAAGCACATAAACACTAAAATCACTGCTGTTACATGCAGTAAAAACTCAGTACTGTGCAATGCTAATTCTGTTTTCATTAAAAATGATCACTTACACTATAAAACATATCAACTAAGATGGGGATTTTTTATTAGATGCACAGTATAGAAGAGCAAGTTTTCATTGTTTAAATATATTCATGGGTTCTAAAAAGACGCTTACAAACGCTCTATCAATTTATTTCCTATTATAGTTTGATATACTTGGTTACGAAGAGTTTTGCTGATTTTAATCTTATGGTTTCCGACATAAATCAAATTCCCTTCAAGTTTTTTTATATGTTTTAATCCGACCAGATAATACCTGTGAACTCTTATGAATTTTTCTTTCGGAAGTTCTTCTTCAAGGTGTTTTAATGAAACTAAAGTGAGGTATTTATCATTGACAGTATGAATAAAAACATAATCTTTAGCAGTTTCAACAAAAATGATATCATCAATAATCACTTTGATGATCATTCCGTCACATTTAATAAAAATATGATTCTTAGAAGTGTTTTTTTCAATAGTTTTATCTTCAACTATTACAGCTTTATTAACTGCTTTAAGAAATCTACTGTATGAAAATGGTTTCAACAGAAAATCAACTGCATCAAGATCGAATCCGTCTAGTGCAAATTCACGATGAGCAGTTGTGAAAATTACCTGTGGAGAATCAGGAAGTGCTTTCATAAGCTCAATTCCAGTCATATCTGGCATCTGGATATCCAGAAACATAATTTCAACAACGTTCTGTTTTAAAAATTCCATCGCTTCAAAGGCTGATGATAATGACTTTACATGTTCCAAAAACGGAGTTTGCCCGATAAAATCTTCTAATCCCTTTCTGGCCAAGGGCTCATCATCTACTATTATACACCTCATTTTCATTTAATTGTATCTTTAAATGTACTATAAATCTTGAATCATCACGTTCTATGTTAAATAAATGCCTGTTGGGGTAGATTAATTCCAGCCTGCGTTTGACATTAGTCAATCCAATACCATTACTATTTTTATAGCCCTTCTTAGCTTCATTTGAAACCGAGTTCTCTACTTTAAAACTCAATGTATTTCCATATGCTATCGTGGCTTGAATATTTATTTGATACCCTTTACTAGTCTGACCATGCTTAAAAGCATTTTCAACAATGGGTAGTAAGAGCATCGGAGATATAACCAAGTCATCATGATGGTGAGGAAATGAATAATCAACAGTTACTAAGTCTTCATGCCGTACTTTTTCAATACCGATATAATTTTCCAGATTGTCAAATTCACTCTTCAATTCAATACTCTTCTTATTTGTTTCGTATAATTGATGACTCAGTATATCTGAAAACTGAAGTAGCATTTTTTTACCGTTATTTAAATTTTTCCCTAACATTACATAAATACTATTCAATGAGTTAAAAAGAAAATGCGGATTTATTTGATTTTTGAGTAGGTTTAACTCTGTTTCCAGTTGTTTCTGTTCAATCTCCCTCATCGATTTGTCCTTACGATACCATTCATCTGTTAAAAAAAGCGTCATTGATAACCCTAATGACAAAATGACCTCTGTTACCACAGCAATTTTACCTTCAAAACTGGCAAAAAATACAGAACATAACTATTTATTAACTAGGTTGATAGATGACTCAAATATCGGATTTATAAAAAAGAAATAAAACGACTTTAAGCTGAAACGTCGTTATAAATAATTGAAATGTAACATTTTAATTTAAAATTAAATTGAGACTAAAGGTTTATTTCTTCAAATGGCTCATATACAGTACCGAGCCATTTCAAAGCATAGATAGTCGATTTATAGGAATTATTTTGATGATTGGCATGATCAGTAATCTGATGTTTAAAATTAAAACCTTTAAATTTTTGATTTTCAATGAGTTTAGTCATGTCTTTATAAGCACTTTTCATTTTATCGTTTTCTAAAGCTCCTAAACTCATAAAAAGAGTAGTATTCACAATAGAATTCTGATCAAAAAACACTTTCGCTTTTTTTACAATTAATGAATTTTCTCTCCAGAACGCAGGGCTATAGCAAACATATGCATTAAATAATGTCGGATTTTCTAACATTGCATAAAAAGTAAACAGGCCACCACGTGAGTTCCCGCTTAATGTTTGAAAACCATTTGTTCTGTAATTAGCGTTGATATAAGTAATGAGTTCGTTTTCAATAAAGTTTAAAAAATTATTGCCATTACCCAACTTACTATCATTTTTGTCAAGATCAATCTTCATATAATGCGGTGTTTGATCTCTGCTTCTGTTCCCTCGGGTATTTGGAATACTCACAACTATAGCTTCAGGAAATAATTCAACTTTTGAGAAAATATCAATTTTAACAGTAGTATGATTGTCTTGAGAAGTTCCGTCTAATACATACATTACCGGATATTTTTTATTGGTATTCACTGTATAACTTTCGGGTAAGTGAACGATTATTGGTCGTTCTTCTTTCATGATTTCGGATCGGATTGTAATTTGAACTACATCATCCCCGTATTTATCATTTTGTATGGAATATTCTATGATTAAAGCAGTGATTCCAAACGTTAGAATAATTGTTACTATTATTGATATTATAATCTTAACACTACATTTCATCTTTTACTCTGTTTAAGTTTTCTCTGAATGTTTTTAAATTTTGCAGACTATATTTTTCTGCCAAAGACACTGCTTTAGCATATGCCTTTTTTGCCTTGGTCAAATCCTGGTTTTTCTCATAATATTCCCCTAATCCATCCCAGGCATTTGGGGATTTAGAAAATAGTTTTACTCCTTTTTTAAAATATTCTTCAGCTTTTGTTGGATTTGTTTTTAAATAGAAATATGCAAGCCTGTTAATTAAACCTTCAGCGTTAGGGTTCCCGGTAATCATTTTATCGATTAATGTCTCAATGGCTTTAGCATCAGGAGTATTGTGATGTAAATTAACTAATCTGGTAAGGTAATTTGATGAAGGATATATCGGATAACCTGCACCCTCAGTAAGCTTGTTTTTATAATACATCACCCCATCAATACCTCCTTCCTGATTGAATTTTTCAAGGCTTCTGAAACTGGGAAGGATAATTCTTGTGCTTTTAGTCAGGTCTTCATTTTTATAAACTCTGTAAACATCACTAACTAATTTCCAGGGATGCAATGGCAATGTATTTGACAACATTACAATTGTAGTACCGTCATCACCAATCATAACATAACTTGAATAGCTGTTTACACGCCCTCCATGTGCATAAAATTGTGCATGCGGAATATATCGCAAAACTTCTGAGTCGTTTCTTATCCAGCCATATGCATAACCGTTTAAATTAGAAGTGAATAGTCTTTTGGTCATCGATTTGGACAATAACTTATTATGTGTTAGTGCCTGAGTCCAGGTAAACAATGCTTCAGCATTAGCGTGTATCCCTCCTGCTGTAAATGTATTGCTTTGATTCCTGTTTGGAGATTTTTGATATTCGCCTTTATTCCATCGGTAACTTTTAACAATGTTCGAATCTACATAGTCATTATCTTCAAATCCGATGGTGTTTAACTTTAACGAAGTTGAAACATATGTAGTTATTAATTCTGAAAAAGAGGAACCTGTAACTTTTTCTAATACAGCTCCTAACAAAACATAGCCCAAACTACTATAATTATATTGCGTTCCCGGAATACTTACCAAATCGGCTTTATCAACCAAAATCGAATATTCTTCAGGAGTCAATTGCGCATTAAAAAAATCGGATCTGTTTTTAAAGAAAGGAGCTATTCCATTATAATGAGCTAATCCCGAAGTATGTGATAATAATCCATGAATAGTGATGTGTTTTCCTTTTTTCTTATTCAAATAAGGCAGGAAATCTGTGATAGGTTGATTTAATTTAATAGTTCTTTTTTCAACTTGCTTCATGATCATAGCAGCAACTATAGGCTTTGTCATAGAACCTATTAAAAATTTGGAGTTGGGAGTTAATTTAATGTTATTGTCAAAATCAGCATAACCATAAGCTTTATGAAATACTATTTTATCATTCTTAGCTATTAATACAACACCGTTGAAGTTAGCTCTAATTCCATTTTTTCTTCCATTTTGAGTATATGCTGTCAATAAAGAATCTACACGATGTTGTCCATGTAAACTGGAAACACTTATTAACACACATACAATTAATCTGATTATACTTTTCATATTATACTTTTATGATTTCGTGTAAAAGTATGTGGGCTTCAAAATCAAAGAAAAAATACTTTATGAATGGTTTGTTTTTCTCACTACTCCTTTTCTTTTTGAGATTAAATCGTATTCACCCTAAAAAAGGATTCATTCAATCCTATTCCTGTAGTGTTCGTTAAATTAACCATGGCTTTATACAGGTTTTTGATACTTTTACAGTTATGATGAGTTTTATAAAATCATACTGGTCTGTAATATTGATGGTTTTATTGTTGGTTGTTGCAGCGTTCTTCGGAATTGACGCTGATGTCAGAGTTAATCTGTTTCTTTTGATTCTTATATCATTCGGATTTGTTTTTCTTATCCAATGGCTAATTCAAAAGCGAAATACAAATCAGCTTAAAGCAATGCATATTCAATTTGAATTGGATTTACTCAAAAGCCAGATAGATCCTCATTTTTATTTTAATACACTAAATAATTTATACGGACTCGCAAAACGCAAATCGGACAATACGTCGGAAGTTGTTTTAAAACTCTCTGAAGTGATGCGCTATGTTATTTATAAAGGAAAAAAAGATCGGGTTTCCATCGAAGAAGAAATAGAATATCTTGAAAATTATATCGAACTTCAAAAATTACGATTAAATAAAGAAACAACGATTCACTTTAAGAAGAGTCTCCTGGTCAATAGTATTGAAATTGCTCCGTTATTACTGATAATTCCTTTAGAAAATGCTTTTAAACACGGGGTAGACAGCCTATTGAATGATGCATATATTGATATGATTTTAATTGTTGACGAATCAAAAATCTTATTTGAAGTCACTAATAATTTTAAAGAAAAGGACGCAAATACTTCTCAAGGAATCGGGCTGGAGAATTTAAAAAAACGTTTGCAAATACTTTATAAAGACAAGCATACCATAAACATTACAAAAAAAAATGATATCTATAAATTTGAATTGTTAATACGCAGATAACCTATGGACTGTATTATTATAGATGATGAGCCTATTGCACATCATATCATCGAGGATTATGTGAATGAAATAAACGACCTGGAAATTGTAAAAAGTTTTTATAATGCAGTTGATGCCATTTCATTTTTAAATACCACTAAAGTTGATCTTATTTTTTTAGATATAAAAATGCCTAAACTCGAAGGTCTAGATTTTGTAAAAACCCTGACTAACCCTCCTGCTATAATCATTACATCTGCTTACGAAGAATATGCCCTTAAAAGTTATGAGCTATCCATTACCGATTATCTTTTAAAACCTTTTAGTTTTGAACGCTTTTTAAAAGCTTATCATAAAGTTTCTAAAGCACAACCAGAAAACACTATCCAACAATCGAATATTCAATCTGTCAGCAATGAAGACACATTATTTTTAAAAGGAGATAAAGAAATTCATCAAGTCAAAATAGAGCATATTAAATACCTGGAAAGTTATGGCGGGTATGTGAAACTTTATTTGACAGATGAGAAACCTTTAGTCATACATCAAGCTTTGCAATATTTTGAGTCTACTCTGAATTCGAATTTCTTAAGAATTCACCGTTCGTATATTGTAAATAAAAAGTATATCAAAAGTATTGTTGGAAATCGTATCAAATTAGACGATATGAATTTACCCATCGGACAATCGTATAAGATAAATGTCGTTAATTTGATCAAATGATTAGTATTGTAGATTATTACTAATTTGTTTAAATGCAATGAGACTGTATTAAATACAGCCTCATTTTATTCCTCAGGTTCTCAAAAGTGTTTATAAACGAGTTACATTATCTACAAAATCTTCATCAGACCGTGTGCCAAACGGATCAATAGCAATATGCGTAGGTTTTTTATCTACAATGATTTTGAATTCCATCTGATTTTCATTAACCCTATGTGGTTTTAAATATAAGATGTTCTCTTTTTTAACATTACTTGGATGTGTTGTAAAAACACCAATTTGTATAGGTTCATCGATATCAATTTCTCTGGTATCACCATTTTCCTGTTGTTGAAAACGCTTAGTGTTCACTTTAATGGTCACTTCGTATTTATGATTTTCTAATTGCCTGAACGATGAAGATTCAATTGATAAATCATAAGTCATGATTCGTTTAAACCAATCGTCGATTAAAGAATGGTATTCTAGAGGAGTAATACGATACAATTCTTCTAAAAATTCTACAGATGTGGCATTTAAATCGGTTTCATTTTTATGTTTGTTTATAACAGCTTTAATAGCTGTATTTACTTTTTCTTCACCAATCAGGTCCCGAAGCGCTAATAATACTGTATAACTCTTACCATAGGATAGATAACTTTGTCCGTTTACCTGGTATAAAGGAGGTTCTTCTTCAGTTTCGTAAGAACGTCCTGTAAAATACCTACCATTAGCATTTCTGCTTAACTGCCAGATTGCCAATTTACCATACATTTTATCCATTACAACAGCTTCGGTATATTTAGCAAAGCCTTCAACCAAAAGAGAACCACCATCAATATTTTTTGGAGATAAAATATGTCCAAACCATTGATGCGATACTTCATGTATAGTTCGTTTTGCTACTAAATCAAAATCTGATGAATTCCTTAAATCAACAAGATATAAACGATCTTCTACCATGCTAATGAGTCCCGGGTGAGCAATCCCTCCAAATTCCCAATGCCCCGGAATTTCAGCAATTCTGATATGATCAAGCGGATATTCTCCAAAATTGGCAATACAGTAATCCAATGTCTGTTTAGTACTCTCTGTAATTCGTTCACGATTAAAATCATGTCCCGGATGATAATATTGCTCTATGTTTATACCGTTATGTATTACTTTATTTTGATCATATTCAGCAGAAAAATATGCTATTGCAGGAACAATAGGCTCTTTTGATCTGTAATGAAAATAATTCCTGTTATCTGATTTCCATTCTCTTATTAATTCCCCGGAACCAATAGCAGTCTGATCACTTTTAGTAGAAATGATTGTCTCATAATTCACACGTCCTATGTACGTCTCAGCATTTTTAATATGAGCATCAGAAACTTGTGTTTCTTCACGTATTGCCAATCCTCTTTTTTCACGTTCAAGAGGGTTTGAGATTTCTAAGGCATTTCTATATTCTAAGACAGGTTCAAATTCAGAATACATCATAAAAGTACCATTAGCAACAAGCTCCTGTCCATTTTCATAACCTTTAAACTGTTTTTCAATTACATATTTAAATTGAATACTATCTTGTGGCTCAAGTGTTTTTTCTAACTGAAACAGATATGTACCAAAAACAGAATCATGAGCTATAAGTTTGGTGTTTTCAATCATTATTGATTGTAACGGTTCTCTTTCTGTGATAAAAATTTGATTTAATCCATTGGAACTCTTATTCGCTAATGTATAATCTGTTGCTATTCTATAATTTTGATTTTCAGGATATAAATCGACTTTAGTCGACATCTCAACAGGAAACAAGCCTTCTAAATGTTCATATTGTTTAAATTTACGTTCGTAAGCCTCTCTAAAATCTAAATTATCTTGAGATGATCTGTAGGTTACCGCTACATTGGTATTATAAAAAATGGTTGCTCCAATACCCAGGAATGTTATTAAAAGGCAACTTCCTAATATAGTATCTCTGGTATTCCAACTTGAGGTTACTTGTTTGATTTTAAAAATAGTACTGGAAATAGTACCGCGTTTCCATAATTTAAATGATAAGAATAACAATATGGCTGCAAGTGACAACCAATACAGGCTAAAATGATTGTATTGCTTAGTGATACCATTAAAACCATTCATATTAGTATAATTTAAGTCGGGAAGTTTACCAACAAGCAATAACGGATGCTCTATTCCTATTAAAGATGAAAATTGAGTCCCGAAAAGAATGACAACTAATCCGATAATTCCCATCCCTATATATTTATTGCTAACAACACTTTGTATAAACAAAGCCAAAAGACTATAGAATAAAAATGATATCCCCGGATAATAAAACAATGATAAATATTGTATCAATTCAAAATTGTAATAATCTCTTGAAACCTGAAACCCTATGGTAGCCAAAATTCCTGATATGATTAAAAAGCAAGGCAGTAATATTAAGGCTGTAAATTTTGATAAATAGAAAGCGCTATTAGATGTTGGTGTAATATCAATAAGGCCATTAAAATTAAGATTACGCTCCCTCCATACAATTTCACCACTGTAAAAAACGATTAAAATGATTCCTAAAATAAATAAGGCATCTATATAACGTTCTAACAATACATTGGTAACCGGGTATAAACTATCATTATATTCTCCTCCTCCAACAGTTCTGGCATAAATCTCGGTAATAACAATTACCATCCACAGTATCATAATCCCTATAAAAGGCAGGCTTCTAAAAACATTTTTTAATTCGATACCTAATAAAGAGCTAAAAGCTTTAAAATTGGAAGTTCTGTTTATAAAAACCTGAACAGGTTGATAGATGCGCTTCTTTATCTTCTTATCTTCTTTGGTTTTTACTTTTTTCATCCGCTGACGTGCTATTCTAAATGAAAATAACTTGTATGTGGTTAATAAGATGAATAAAGCAAAAGACAACCAAAGAATCCTGTTCCACATAAAATAACCTGAAAAAGCTAATGATTGCGTGTTTTTTTGAAAAGGAGTCCAAAATTGTGTCTGCTCAAACATTGCCGAAAGCCCAAAAGGATCAAATAATGCAGCCAATGCCAAACTCTCAGGAGATGCAGGTACTGCCTGTGCCATTATGGGAGAATTTAGAAAGATAGAACAAATAAAATAGAGCACATATACTAAAACAGCTCCAACATAAGTAGCAACATTGTTTTTGGTTATTATGCTAATTGAAAAAATGATAGAAGAACAGATAAAAACATTTGGAAGAACTATAATCAATAACGTCCATAAATAATGTGGTACGAACAACGGATTTGCTAATTCAGGATCCAGGTTTGGTAAGACTGATGTTATTGCATAACCCAGCAGGAAAAAGCTAAAAGTTAGTGTGCTTATTGTAAAAACACCCAAAAACCGACTTATAAAATAGTATTGCTTTTTTATAGACGTACTAAAAATAATAGGTTGCATCTTGTATTGTTTATCCCTCAAAACACCACTTATTACAAAAAACATAATGATAAACACGCTTCCTAAGGTGAATATGCCCGTTATTTCACTAATAGCTTGTGAAGTATTGTATATAGCGTTTCCTCGTCCATAACCTTGTCTTCCTAACTGGAAACCGAAGAATAAAAACAAGAAAGAGAATAATAAAAAAGCACGTTGTTTTAATTGATATTGTGCTTCAAAACGTAATAATTGACTAAACATAATGATTGTTTTTGATGATGATTAATGTGATGCTACAGTGGCAAAATACAAGTCTTCTAAATTGGAAGTGATTTGTTGAAATCCTTCTTCTGGTCTTGAATCGGACAACACACGTATTTGTGTTTCTCCCGAGACTAACTTAGAAGAAATTACGTTAAAGCTCTTTTTATAAGCATCTATATGTTCCTTCTGAATGATTTTACTCCATACTTTATTTTCAATGGTGCGTACCAATTCTGAAGGATTGCCTTTGGCTATAATTTTCCCCTTAGAAAGAATCGCCATGTTCTTACATAAATCACTCACATCTTCTACAATATGTGTAGATAAGATGACAATGACATTTTCTCCAATTTCGCTTAACAAGTTTAAAAATCGGTTGCGTTCTTCGGGATCTAATCCAGCAGTCGGTTCATCAACAATAATAAGTTGCGGATTTGCCAACAATGCTTGTGCTATCCCAAAACGTTGACGCATACCTCCTGAAAAGGTGTATACTGCTTTTTTACGATGCTCAAATAAATTGGTTTGCTGCAACAGCGCCTCCACTTGATTTTTACGCGTCTTTTTGTCTGTAATACCTTTTAAAACAGCCATATGATGAAGCAGTTTTTCTGCAGAGACTTTTGGATATACTCCAAATTCTTGTGGCAAATACCCTAAGTTCTCACGCATATATTGTGGTTTGGAAATGATATCCTGATCATTAAATACGATTTTTCCAGAACTGGGTTCTTGTAGCGAAGCAATAGTTCGCATTAAGGATGATTTTCCTGCTCCATTGGCTCCTAATAAACCAAACATTCCATTGGTAATAGAGAGTGATACATCATTTATTGCTTTTACACCATTAGGGTAAGTTTTGGTTAAATTGGTAATTTGTAAAGTATTCATATGTAATTTTTTTGATGTTTAAACTTTGAAGCAAACCTAAATTCAAACTCAAAAACATTTTAATAAAGATGATGTATCAGAAGATTATAAAATCATACCATCTTAAAATTGTCATGAACAACGTTCATCTAAAAAAAAGCAGGATTTATGTTAATAATCATAGTGTCTGTCAAATTACTTGCTAAGCCAGTATAACCTAATTACTTTTGAGTCATGTTAGCATTCGTAAAAAAATATAAGGCCTTTATCATTGGCTTGATCGTTACCAGGATATTAGTATTCATTTTAACTAAAGCGGGGATTATTCTTATTGATAAAGATGAAATACTTACCAATGTTCTTGCTTTTCTTTTCTACTGGATACTCATCTCCATATTTATTTACAGACTTCCTTTTATCAGAAAACATATAAAGACAGTTTATAAGATCATTTCGTTAATCGTAATCCTTGTTGTAGTAATGATCCTGGATTCTAATAGTAATACTCCGGATAATCCAATTGTCGTCCTATTTTTATTAGTTTTTTATTTAAGCTTTGCTTATGTCTTAATACCACAGTTTTTTAAAAAATATAAGTGGATTATTTTAGGAGTATATGTAATAGCATTTGGCGTGTTTTTATACTTCAGATTGTTTTCAGGGAATTTTGAAATTTATCAGCAACAAAAAACAGAGATAATTCTACTGTTTATCTTTCCTATCCCTTTATTTTTCTGTCTGTGGATTTATGAGCAATGGAAATGGGTCAAAGGATTACAGGCCGAAAAAACAAAAGCTGAATTATCATTATTAAAGACACAGGTAAATCCGCATTTCTTTTTCAATACACTAAATAATCTGTATGCACTTACCATAAAAAACTCTAAACAAGCTCCGGAAGTGATTTTAAAATTATCTGATATGATGCGCTATACGATATATGAAGGTAAAAAGGATATCGTATCACTTGAAGAAGAAATTGATTATTTAAAAAATTATATCGAATTACATAAAATCAGGTATCAAAAAAGTGTAACCATTGAATTTGAATATACTACTGTTAAAAATGATACTGTTGCTCCATTACTATTTATTATTTTACTGGAAAACGCGCTCAAACACGGGGTAGAATCATTAACAGAAAATGCTTTTGTTAAAATGAATTTGAGCAGCAACGATAAAGAAATACATTTCACTATAGAAAACAATTTTGATCCAAAAGAGGTGAGCCCGGAAAAAGGTATCGGTTTAGAAAATTTAAAACATCGATTATCTTTAATCTATCCTAAACGCCATAAATTATCGATTAAGGAAGAAGAAAATGTTTTTACTGTGAATTTAAAAATTACAAAAAATGATTAAATATATTATAGTTGATGACGAACCCCTGGCTCATGAGCTCATTGAAGAGTTTTGCAGCATGCTTCCTCATTTACAACTCGAAAAACATTGCTATAATGCTCTTGAAGCTATGCAGTTTTTAAATAGCAACACCGTAGATTTTATGTTTTTAGACCTGAATATGCCTAAATTAAAAGGGTTTGACTTCTTACGAACCCTGACTAATCCGCCAAAAGTAATTGTGACTACAGCTTATAAAGAATACGCTTTGGAAGGTTTTGAACTCAACGTTTCCGATTATCTATTAAAGCCCTTCAGTTTTGAACGCCTGGTAAAGGCAGTAAATACTGTTATTGGCACACAAACACCATCAAATACGAATCCTAAGGAGGTAATAACAGCTAAAACAGAAAATCATCGTTTCTTTATTAAAGGAGATAAAAAGTATCATCAGATTATTTCAGACGACATCTTATTCATAGAAGCTTACGGGAATTACACTAAATTGTTTCTAAAAAACGAAATGATTGTTAGTCATGAGAAAATATCTGCGTTTGAAGCATTGTTATCAAAAGATAATTTTTTAAGGGTTCATAAGTCTTTTATCGTTGCTTTAGATAAAATCAAATTGATAGAAGGTAACCGAATAATCATTGATCAACATAAAATTCCAATCGGACAAACGTATAAAAACAGTATCAGTAAACTTTACAATTCTTAAATTAGCGTTTAATATAAAGACTCCCTTTTTTTAACAGAGACATAATCAATTTCTTCTCTTTTGATGATGTCTAATTAAATCTAGGTTTGCTATTCGAATCTACCTTTAAAAGATTTTATCAATTCCTATCAGCTTTATTGATATTATAGTATTGAATTACATGATCGGGTACTTCGACATGTTCAGGAAGAAGTTCATCACTGATTGGAAATTCTGCTACTTGTTTTATAGGTAAGATTCCGGCCCATATCGGTAATTTTTCATCGTCTTTTTCATCTTTCACACCAACATCTCTGATTTTTGCTGATGCCGATTCGATTGTCATTTCAATAACTAAGGTTGCATTCAATTCTTTTTGATTAATTGGTCGTAATTCCTCCCATCTTCCAATCATCATATGATCAACTATACATTTTAAGATCTTTTCTTTTTCTACTGAATCTTCAATTCTTCTCGCTTTTCCAAATATAGTAGCCGATCTATAATTCACAGAATGATGCAAGCCGGAACGTGCCAATACCAAAGCATCAAGATGCATTACTGTAATACTCATGCTTTCAGATGCTAAAACAGAAAGCAACATCCTGTTCTTTAACGATCCATGTAAATATATTTTATTTTTATCCCTGCCGTATGCCATTGGTAAACTGATAGCCTGACCGTCATACACATAACTAACATATCCTATAAAACCTGCATCTAAAATCTTATTGATCTTATCAACATCATATACTGCTCTGTTTGCCCCTCTTTTTACTTTATTTAATGCACTTTTGCTATATTCTTTCATCGTTTATCACTTTATAAATAATGTTCTTTAATGATATCCATATGCCATATTTCGTGGCCAATAATACTAAAAGCTGCTGCTCTGGCAGACATTGCTTTTCCATCAGAAATTCCGGTAAAAGACAAATCTTCATCAGATAAACTATTTAACAAACAAATAGAATTATCTCTGTTGATTTCAAATTCAGAAAGCAATTCTTTGATGGTTTTAAAATTTGCTTTCGAGGGGTTTACATAAATATTTTGATTAAAATCTGTTAATGAAGTCATATCTCTTCTGGCAATCCTAAAGCAACGGTAGATGAATATCCTTTCGGAATCAATTAGGTGCTGTAAAATTTCTTTGATTGTCCATTTTTCTGATTCATATCTATATTCTAGTTTATCTTCAGGGATAGAGGTAAAGAATGCAATTACATTTTCTTTCCCTGTTTTAAAACCAGTTCTCAAATGGTTTTTTTCTGATAATTTATTAATGTACCTTCCATAATAACTATCAAATTCTGAAGTACTTAGTTCTAACCGAGTCATCTTTTTGTTTTTACAAGTCAAAAATAATATATTGATGGACTGTTTAATTCATCCAGAATTCAAATAATGAGTAGTCCAGTTATGATTCCATACAAAACGATGATTTCGATAAATCGTAAAAGTAAACAACCGGTATATTTACAAATAGCAAATCAGTTTATTACATTGATCAAGAACAATACGCTACCACCCAATACTCGCCTTCCGGGAAGCAGAGTATTAGCAGAACTGATAACAGTTCACAGAAAAACAATTATAGCAGCGTACGATGAACTAATTTTACAAGGATGGATCATTAGCATTCCGAAAAAAGGAACATTTATAAATGGAAATATCCCTTTATTACAACAGGAAGTTTTACCTGGAACTGTTACTAAAAACAGAAAAGATTATGCCGGTTTTTCTTTTAAAAAAGAATCGTTAATTCAACATTCATTACCAATTTTACAAGAAGGGTTTATTCATTTTGATGATGGAGTTTCTGATAAAAGATTAACACCTACAAAGGAAATTGCTATGATTTACAGAAGTATTTCTGATAAAAAACATACACAAAAACATTTGACATACGGAACTACCTATGGTAATTTTGAATTAAGAAAAGTTTTAACTACTTATTTAAATGAAACAAGAGGGTTAAACATTACAGAAGACAATATTATGATTACACGGGGAAGTCAAATGGGAATGCATTTAGCTTCCGGATTACTAATACAACAAGGGGATAACATGATAGTTGGCGAGACAAATTACAGATCTGCAGATATAACATTTGAACATGCCGGTGCAAATTTAGTGCGAGTTCCAGTTGATGAAGATGGTTTGAATACTAACGAGATTGAAAAAGTTTGTAAAAAACAACCTGTAAAAGCAGTCTACGTCACTTCTCATCATCATCACCCAACAACAGTAACGCTCTCTGCAGAAAGAAGGATTCATTTATTGAATTTAGCTAAAGCATACAACTTTGCTATCCTGGAAGATGATTACGATTATGATTTTCATTACAATCATGCTCCTATTCTTCCGTTGTCCAGTCATGACGAAAACGGAAATGTGATATATATAGGTTCGGTCTGCAAAACTGTAGCTCCTGCTTATCGTATTGGTTATCTAATAGCGTCAAAAGATTTTATTGATCAATGTGCTTATCTAAGACGATTTGTAGATCGACAGGGAGATTCTTTATTGGAGTTAACATTTGCTCGTTTTATCAAAAACGGAGATTTAGACAGACACATAAAAAAAGTGCTTAAGATTTATAAAATACGGAGAGATTTGTTTTGTCGTTTATTACAAGAAGAATTAGGTACTTACTTTCAATTTGAAATTCCTAAAGGCGGAATGGCGGTTTGGGTAACTTTGAACAAAGCTTATTCCTGGAATGAAGTCGATAAAATTAGCAAAAAACATCTTTTAGATATTGGAGACTGGCAACGGTATGATATTCCTGGTATCGGTCACAATGCTATACGGATAGGTTTTGCAGCTGTTAACGAAGATGAAATCTATGAATTAATTCGCAGGTTGAAATTGACAATGAAAGAGATTAGTCAATATAAAGCAAATTGTTAATCGTTTTACTTAGCGTTCAAGTATTCCGTTAAATCTTGTTTTAACTTTATTCCTTCCTGAAGTAATCCTTTATAAGCATCATCTATAAAAACCATTAATACTTGTCTGGTAGTGATCAGGTCTGAAAACTCTTTCACTTTTTCAGATGTTATAGATTCATTAAAAAACGAATTGTCAAATTCATCTAACTCTATTTTAGCATGCTCAGGTAGTATTAATTGAAATGTTGAATTTAAATCCAAATAACGCCCTATGGAAATACTTAATTCGTGAATCAATTTTTCATTAGTCTCTAAAACATCTAATGTAGATATACTATTGTCGTAATATTTTTGAATTTTGTTTCGTATTGAATCTGCTGATATATAATTAATCTTCCCTGAAAATTTCATCTCGTTGAATATGGTTTGGGTAGGATTAAAAGATGGTGAAAATGAACCATTTATTATATTTAATTTTAAAAATGATTTATTTACTCTTATGGAATCATTTTTGAAAGCGCTAAGTAAAGTTTTATTTGCAATTAGATATAAACTGTCTTTTTCTTTTAATACTTTTAGGCTAATAATATCCTGATCAATATTCTGTATCAAACCTGATAACAGTATTTTTTCTTCCTGGTCTTTTTTATTTTGTTCACTCCAATTATTAATCTGTAAAGCTATCAAGATCCCTATAACGATAAGAATTATTTCTCCGGTTACATACATTAAGTATTTACTGATCTTATTTTCAGCTAGAGTCTTTTGACGAATTTTCCTAAAGAATTTTATCATTGAATTGGTTGATGATTAATAGGCTAAATTATCAGATAGAGATCTTTCGTTTTCTGGCTGTAATTTCCCAGTTATCAACTTTGAGTCCGTTAACGATAACCGATACATCATCGTGAAGATTAATTGACGGACATATGTGATACGGAATTCCATAGAGCACATCCCCTACTCTAATCTCTTCCCAGTTATCAACTTGTAAAACTCCATGCTCTTCACTTTGCGAAATCAATTGATAACGATCCAGGTTTAAAAACTTAACTCTTTTATCAATTGGATTCTCTGAAGCTACTGATTTATGTCCGAGATCAATAGTAACAATGCCTTCTGTTGGTTTTGAAATCACTCTGGTTATCAATAAAGCTGCAAACTTGAATTCTTGTTCGGTAAGCTTTTCATCATACCCCCAGTCCCATAATAAACAGGTACCTGGGCTACAAATTCTCTCACTATTAATTAAATGAGATGTAAATGACGGGGTTCCGCCGCAAACTAATTTAATATCCGTCTTTTTTTCTTTTAATTCTTCATATAGCATTACTACATCTGCCATTCCCTGTTCTACTTTGTTTTTTCGAGTATTGATATCGGAATCTCTTAAATGTCCATCGTAAGCATGCAATCCTTCAAAAATTAAATTAGTGTACTTAGGTAGTTTTTTAAGCAACTCATTTAGTCCGTCACCTATTTCAATTCCAGATCTATTCATTCCATTATTGATATCAATGAAAACAGAGATCTTTATTTTGTTTTTTGCAGCTTCTTCATTTAGCTTTTTAACAGTAGTTAAATTGTCTACAAGTGTTGAAAATTTTGTATTTGAAAAATGAGAAGTAAGTGCTGCAAAACGTTGAATTTTAGGTCCGACTAACTGGTGTGCAATTAAAACTGATGACGCTCCTGCATGAGCTGCTATTTCTGCTTCAGAAATTGTAGATGCTTTAAAGTTTTTAATACCAGACAGTATCATCTGTTCAATCACTTTTGGCATTTTATTAGTTTTGATATGTGGCGTAAGCTTGGTCGTGTTACCATCTACCATAGCTATCATTTTATGAATATTAAACATTAAATGATCCTTATACAAAGCTATTGAAGGGGAATCAACATCTTCAATATTTTGTATTACATACCAATCTGAATTCATAAGAATTTAAGGCTAAAATTTTATTTATGCTGCTTTTTTGAAGCTATGTCTTGAAACAAAAATACGATCAAATATTACTTTGCTTCTAAGGGGCTATTCTCAAAAAGAATGCCTTCCCATCCATATTTCATAAAATTACGAATATTTTGATGATCTGTTCCATTCGGATTTTCTAAAACATCTTTTCTGTAATAATCACCAAATAAATGTAGTGTTTCTTGAGAAGATAAGCCGGTTAATTTGCCAAAAGCCAAAATTTTACAAGATCCGTTATTCTCGCCTTCTCTGTTGTTTAAATCTCCGTTTTTAAACGAAACCGGTGTAAAATGATATGATTGATCTATCAAAGTTATAACATCATTAAAGGCAATAACATCTGGAGTTGACTTTACAGTTTCAAGTAGTGAATTAATTTTTTCCATATAAAAATAAAAGATCTGATATATTTAAATACTCGTTAAGTATAATAATAAATCAAACAAATAATAAAATTAGTGTTAGTACGATTCCTGCAAAAGTAAAGTATAATCCTTTTTTAAAAACAGGTGTTTTTGGTAAATACATCCAAAAAGCAGATACTACGAAGAAGAATAATGAAAGCCCAAAAAAGATATTTAAGAAAAATAAAGGCTCTCCGGATTTAGATTTATGTAAATGTGCCATTTTATCCAAAACAAAAGGTAATCTTTTGATGGTATAATTGGCAACTCCTGTATCCACATTATAAGTACCGTTATTAAAATGATAAATATTACCATCAACTTTTTCGACTTTAAGTCGTCTTAGTTTTAATTGTGGCCCCAATTCGTTCTTTTTTAAATTGGGAGCTACTTGTTTTTCAATTTCAATAGTCTTCTTAAAAATATCAGTATCCCTAAAGATCAATACAATCCCACTCAAAGCATACACTGCCATAATACCTACTAAGAAGAAACCTAGATACCTGTGTACAATTCGCATCTTTAATGAAACCGATCTTTTGCTTGCCATTTTTTGTTTTTTAAGGCGTCAAAATTGAATAAGATTTAGATTAATTCCAAATAATTAATTGTTTTATTTGAACTAAGTCTAAATAAAAATGTTTCATTTTTCATAAATTGATAGTAAAACAACAAGTCAATTTCTGAATTATTAACTTGTTGTTTTCTTCTGGTAGTATTTGATTAGTTTTCTTTAAATAAAGATCATCACATTCTATTGATTTCATTATTTCAATGCAAGTATTCTTATATTATTTTCTATATCCTTGTCAATTAGTTTATTTCTTGGATCAATAGTAAGGTTCATACCGTTCAATATTTATTTGATGATTTCTTTTATTATTTTATTGTAAGAGGTAATTTTTTACCTGAAAGTGTTCCTCGGGTAAACTTGTTATTTTTCCATAAAAGAATTTCTCCCATCTCACCACTCTTCATATTCGCATCGATAACAATTACTTTCCCGTCATAACGTGCTTCAATCTGTCTGTGCGTAGTGTGGCCAACAATGATATTTGAGACCTGAAAATGTTTTAGTGATTCATCTATTTGTTGAGTAGTTGCAAGTTCTCCCTGGAAATACCCTCTGTAATAAATCGGTCCATTTCTTCTATGTAGATAATTCCCTAATTCACTGCGATTTCCAGGTAATTCTTCTGCAATAAGTTCTTTTTTGAATTTACTGTTAATCTGATTTAATGATAACCCTTTAGATACAAGATCCGGGTGGAATCCGCCATGCGTAAATAATAAATCGTTTATTTTAATCAGTACCGGACGAGTACGGAGCCAATTACCTAAAACACTACTATCATTAAAAAGCGAATGGAAAGGTTTACCCAATATTTTTGAAGTTTCTGCATATTTAGGATGAATTGATCTCAAGTTACCGTTAAGTACCATCACATCATGATTTCCTAATAGTAAATGAACTTTCCCTCCTGCCTGCTCAGCTTGTTTTTCCAGATTGTATAAGAACCATAAAACTTCTGTAACACGTGGGCCTCTGTCAAATACATCTCCTGTTATCACAAAATGACCATTTCCAAAACTCCAGTTCTTATCTTTATCAATTATCCTGTTATTTTTTAATAACTTAATAACTGTTTTATACTGACCGTGGATGTCACTAATTGCAGCTATATCAAAACCTCCGCTGTATTCCAATTTCTTTACTTCAGTTGGTTTTTCTGGTCTCAACACAGCTTTCATTCCATTATAATCTATGGTCTGTTGTCTTTTAATATTAAGTTTTTTTGTGTATTTCTTTCCTTTACTGATCCAAACAGCAATATATTCTTTCCCGTTTTGAACAACATAAGGACCGTCACTAGTACCTTCATACGGAATATTTAATACTTCTAATATTTCTCGAATATTTTCCTCTTTTGCCAAATCAATGGCTGTGTAATTATCATGAATTTTCAAATCTGGATCTGCTCCTAGATCTATTAATAATTGTAGTGCTTTTTTATCTCTTCCTTTGATCGCAAAAGTTAATGCAGTTTGCTTTTCATCTCCCACATAGTTGATGTTAGCTTTATGATCGATTAACTCTTTAATTATTTCATAGTTTCGATATGCAACTGCATACATCAAGGGCGTTATTCCTTCCAGTTCTAAATTTGGATTAGCTCCATGATCCAACAAATATTTAGCAACCTGATAAGTCCGATCATTTTTAATAGCGTAAAACAGTAAAGGGATTCCTTTTTCATATTTTGCATTTATAGCATTGCCTTTGTCTAAAAAAGCCTTAATTGCATCAACATCTCCTAATTCGATACTTTGATAAATATCATTTCCAGAATTAGTTTTCTTAAAGCGTTGCTGAACTTGTTTAAGGGCTAAACCTCGTGCCATATTTAGAACAAGCTGTTTCCCGCTCGAAGCCGTCCAGACTCCGGTAATTTTGGTAGTTGAGATTTTCCCGGCATAACTTCCTTCAGAATGAATTTTAAAATTAAGTGTTGAATCAGTTACCTTCAGATCTTGCATTGGCAATGTTGCTATTCCTTTAGATGTCGGTCCCATAAATCCGATTAATTTACGCTCATCAGATTGTTCAAACCTCCATAGAATACCTAATATCTTGTTTTCATTGATAACAATATTGCCTTCCCATTTTCCTATGATACTAGGCTCTTGTTCCTGAGCCAAAGCAATAGCGCTAAAAACAAATAGAAAACAAATAAGGCTTATTAGTTGTGTTTTCATAATAGTTATGTGATTTTTTAATGAATTATTTGTGTTGAGAATGTTCATTTGATTTGAATTATTATTTCAACAAACTTATTCTCAAGTCAAAAGACCATTAAATAAATGTGACAAGGGAAACTTAACCAGGGACATACAGATTTTAGGTGACGGTAAAGGGACTTCATCCCTCTAAATAAAGGGTTCAACCCTGCTAAAAATACGTTTAACAACTTTTTTGGCAAGACCACTTTATCTATTTATTATTGCAGTATGATGTTACTTATAGAAAACCACAAAAAGATATTAATAGCTCAGGCTCTCGCATTGTTCTTCCTGATAAACGGGTTATTTATTATAACTCTTGAAATTACGCTTACAGGTACACTTTTTATACTGGCTTCTATTCTTACTTTTGGATATTTATTATTATTCTTATTCAAAAAGATAAAAGAACGTAATACATTTTTATCAGAGCAAAAAGAAGTAACGCTTACTTTTATTTTAATGGGATTGCCATATCTGGTTGGCGCTATTGAATGTTTTTTAAAGAATGAAACACTAGCTCTTATCCTCCTAGCATCATTAATTATACTCCTATTCTGTTATATATATTATCGTACTCAAAAAAAAGATCGTGATAATCTCCCGGGGCAGAAACTTTTCAATTCCGTGTTTTGGATTTTCAGTAGTATCAGTATGATCGTTTCAATGATTTCTGTAATTGTTTATACGATAGAAGTAAAATCGAATGAAAAAGGGCATATAGTTTTATTAGAAAACAATAAAACTTTAGTTGAAATCCTAATCTTCATTTTTCTGAACGAATTACTGGTTTTTGTTCTCATATACGGTTATAACCGATTTAAAAATAAGCTCATTAAGAAAAAAGAAGCTAGTACTATTGCAAAGCTGAGAATTTATGGAGAAGGCCTTTTTTGGTTATTCAGTATCGTCTTTATTATTATCATATTAATTGCTGATACTTACAGGCTGGAAATCGTGTATGTAGAATACCTGGCGCCTCTTTATTTTTTAGCGCTATGCGCTTTCGGAATTTATTGGTTATTCAAGCAGATAAAGTCTATTATCAATTTAAGGAATGAGAAAGTTAAAGCCGAGGTATTACATCTCCAAAGCCAGGTTAATCCTCATTTCTTTTTTAATATATTAAACAATCTTTATGGCCTGGTAAAAACAGATGCTGATAAAGCCCAGGAGTTAATACTTAAACTCTCTAATATGATGAGATACAGTATCTATGACGGACAAAAAAACCTGGTTACCTTAGAAGAAGAGATTGATTATCTGAAAAATTATATTGAGTTACACAAGATGCGATATCATAAAAAAATAGAAGTAGATTGTGACTTTCAAGTTCAGGAAAAAGAATATAAGGTAATGCCATTATTATTTATTATACTTCTGGAAAATGCATTTAAACATGGAGTAGAAAACTTAAGGAAAAATGCTTATGTAAAAGTTAATTTAACAACAATAGAAAATGAAATACGTTTTTCTGTAGAAAATAATTTTGATAGTACAGAACTTACTTCTCAACCGGGGATTGGTTTAAAAAACTTAAAACGAAGGCTTGAATTAGTTTACCCTAAAAAACACTCTTTATCTTATTCTATAACAGAAGATGTATATACCGCATTATTAATTTTAAAATTAACATGATAAAATACCTAATTGTTGACGACGAATATGTAGCCCATGATATTATAAAGGGGTATTGTGATTTATTGCCTAACCTTGAATTGGCTAAAAATTGTTATGATGCAATAGAAGCGCTAGAATATCTAAATCAAAACAAAGTAGATTTAATATTCCTGGACCTCAATATGCCAAAACTGAAAGGTTTCGAGTTTTTAAAAACCCTTTCTTCACCTCCTAAAATCATTGTAACTACTGCTTATAAAGAATATGCTATTGAAGGTTATGAGCTTAATATCACCGACTACCTTTTAAAACCTTTTAGTTTTGAACGTTTTTTAAAAGCAGTAAATAAAGCTGTTGATACCAGTTCAACTATACAGCAACCCAAAACTGAAAGCAGTAATGTTTTACCTGTTTCTAAAAGTATTTTTCTCAATCACAATAAAAAACATACTCAAGTAGCAATTGATGATATCTTATATATAGAGGCTGCTGGTAATTATACCAAAGTGGTCATGGTAAAAGAAACAATTACTTTGCGGGAAAAAATTTCAGATTTATTAGAGTTATTATCTGATCATAATTTTTTGCAGGTTCATAAATCATTTGCTGTAGCTATAAAACATATTAATAGTATTGAAGGCAACAGGATACTCATAAATGAGCATATTATTCCTGTTGGGAAATTATATAAAGCTAATGTTAATCAGTTATTGAAGTAGCTTTAAAAAGCTTGATAAACTGAATATGAAAACCCGGACGAATTTATTATGGTTACATTGTTATTCTTGTCTTCACAGGAATCCAGAATCTCTTAGTTTTAGATTCCTGCTTTCGCAGGAATAACAAATGCAGGCTAATACACATCCGGATTTTCAAATTAACTTATGAATTTATTTTACCCAGAAACTGCTTAACAGCATTCCAGTATTCTTCAGCTCCCTCCTGCCCTGTCCATAAGGCACGTGAGCCGTGAAATCCTTCAGATTGAGGTATAAATTGTAGCTGATTTTTATTAGCGTCTAAACTTCCTATCAATGTTTTCAATGTCGCAGATTCTGTCTTTGAGGAAGTCACTAAAAAAGGTTTTTCTATTGTTGAAAAAACCGTAGTTAATGAAGGAGCTGCATCACCAAAATAATCTCCCGGGCTAAATGCTATAATAGCTTTTACTTTAGCATTTTTTGCTCCTTCGTGAAGTGCCAGGCTGGAAGAGAAAGAACTTCCCCAAACAATTACTTTTTTATTGTATTTTTTATTTAAATAAGCAATTGCAGCAGAAATATCTTGTTGTGCATCGATCATCTCAGGTTGCAATCCTTTTTCTATTGCCCGCTGATTCGTTTTATTAGGTTTACCTGCAAAACTTCCACCTGATCTCAAATCGACAACCAAACAATTATATCCTAATTCATTTAATTTAGGTGCTATGTCTGCATATTCAATACGATTATATCCCGCCTGATGAGTTAAGAGTATAATAGGTTTATCTTTTCCTATTTCATATAAGTTTCCATTAATGGTTAATCCGTCAGCTGCATTAAATTCAATCTTTGAAGGGATATATTTATCCCCTAAAGCTCCAGGAGTTGGCAATGGTACTTTTTGTTGTCTTCTGGCCTGTTGCTCCTGATTAATTAAATTTTCTACCAATTTTATCCTGGTGATTTTTCCGTCATCATCAAAATAAATAAAAGATTCGCTTTTACCTAATCCGACAAAATCATAGGCAATTTTTGCTTTGCCTTGTTCGCTATCAATAATAGTCATGCTATTTAACTTGGGGAGGTTTGTTACGATATTTTTCATTATCGCAGGTGTATTTGCAACTGGAATTTTACCAAATTTTAATTCCGGACTCATATAAGGTTGTAAAATAGATATATCCTTACTCGCAAAACTTTTTGCAAATGCATCTATTTGTTTTGAATAATCTTGTGCCTTTACATTTAAAATTATCATCACAAGAAAAAATAAAAACAAACCTGTTTTTTGAATCATTTTTGAGTTTTTCATTTTTATAATTTTATTTATTAGAGTTTCTATTACCCTTAGTGACAAGAGTTGAAAAAATATGACAGTGCACTTCGTATATCTTTTAATTGGTAGGTTAAACTTCTGTGATTAGAATTACAGTTTTGTGCAATTATTTTAAAAATAAGTAACTCAGTGTAGTATTTAGAACAGATTTTATCACGTGACTTTCATAATGCCTATGTGCATTTCAAAAATTAATACATCAAGCTAAAACATCTAATTGTTATCCTTGTCTTTTATAAATTAAGTATGTTTATAATATAATATGATTAATTTTTAAAAGTTGAAATCAATATTTCTTTTATTAAATATATTTCTTCTGTGCAATATCAGTGCTCAAGATAAGATCCCGGAATATGAGGGTGATGAAATCGATTTAATTCAATATAAAATCTCCACCTTATACAAAGGGTTTAATAAAGAATTTGTTGCCAACAGGTTAGATGTTGAAGGGATTTATAATCATGTAAGTAAAGAAAAAAATCTATGGCACATAATCGTAGCATTCAATATTGAAAAAACTCTTATTTATGAAGAAGATATTTGGATACAGCTCCGAACCAATATTAATGCTGCAACTGTTCATTTGAACGATAATTTATTTTTTAAAAACGGAGTAGTTCTTCATACCACCCAGGCAGAAATCGGAGGAAAAAACCTGATACGAAAAAAAATTCCAAAAGATTTTCTCATAGATGGACATAATAAAATAGAAATCACATTTTCTAATTATAAAGATCAAAAAGGTGCAGTATTCAGAGATTTAGCTATCGGAAATCTGGAGGGATTTCAAAAGAACACAGCTATTATGTCTACAGCTCCTATCCTGTTTTTCGGAATATTTCTATTTGCATTTTTTATCAATATTGTACTTTATTTTTCACTGAACAGGAAAAAAGTTTTCATCATGTTGGCAGCTTTATTTTTGATCAACAGTTTATTAGTCTTATATGAAGTATTATATTGGAATGGTTTAGTACCTGCTGTCTCATTTATTCATAGTTATACACTTCGCAGTGGCCTGGAGTATCTTACGTATTTCATCTTACTTTTCATCTTATTTTACGAATATAATTTTAGTAAAAAATACCTCTTATTGGCAGTATTGGCATTCATAGCAATCTATATTTTTGCCAGTTTTATTCAAATATCAATTGCTGTGGCTTTGAGTTTTCTTCCATTTGCGTTTAGTGTATTGGCTTTATATCAGAAAAAAGAAAACAGTATACTAATTACAATCTCATTGTTTATTTTATTCATTTTTAATTATATAGATGATAACGATTTGATAGAAAGTTTTGACATTATTTACAGCAATTATATGATTACATCGATTGTCTATAAAATGGATAATTTAGCTATGGTTTTCTTTGCTTTACTCATGATCTTTACTTCTGCTAAAGGTATTTTGTCTAAGACACATGCACTTAATGACGCTAAACTTAAATTAGAACGTCTCGAATATCAATTTTTGCAAAAACACATTCAGCCTCATTTCTTAATGAACTCTTTAATGTCGTTACAACAATTAGTTGTTAACGATAAAGAAAATGCCAATAAAATGATTGAAGCGCTATCTGAAGAATTCCACCTCTTAACTACTATGAGCAAGAAAAAAACAGTTCCAATCCTGGAGGAAATCGAAATGTGTAAAACACACCTGAAAATAATGAGCATTCAACAAAAAGCAAATTATCATATGGAAGTAAAAGGAATTAAAGGAAACGAAATGATTCCCCCGGCAGTTATCCACACTCTTGTTGAAAACGGAATTACTCACGGATATTCAGGTAATGAAGATGCTTATTTTGAATTGCATAAAGAAGAAACAGTTACTAATATCCAATACCGTCTCTTCAATGACAGTAAAGGGAAATCATCAGGCAAAATACAATCCAATTCCGGAACCGGACTAAAATATATAGAAGCTCGTTTAGAAGAATGTTATCCGGGTAATTGGGAATTACAATCAAAGCCAACAACAAATGGCTGGGAAGCTGTTATTACAATTAAAAAACAAGGATGAAAGTATTAATAGTAGAAGATGTAACATTAGTCGCTGAGCGCATTGCAGATTTAACGAAAAAGCATCTAAAAAATGCTAAAATTAAAGTTTGTCATACCTTAGAAGGAGCTTTGTTAAGTATAGCCGAAGAAACCTATGATTTATTGTTTCTTGATCTGAATTTAAACGGAAAAGATGGTTTTGAAATACTTAAAGAAACTACATCGGCCTCTTTTTATACTATCATTATTACAGCAAATAAAGATCAGGCAGTTCAGGCGTTTGATTTTGGGGTTTTTGATTTTATCAGCAAACCTATTTCAGAAAAACGCTTTAAGATTGCTATAGACAGGTTTTTAGATAATCCCGGAATAAATAGAAATCAGTTAAAGTATTTATCAGTAAAATCTAAAGGCAAAATTCATCTTATTGCTATAGAAGAAATCGAATTCATTAAGGCTTCAGGAAACTATTCAGAAATTTATACGAATTCAGAAAACATTTTTCTTCACGATAAGAATTTGGATAAGTTAATAAAGATGTTACCTGAAAATTTTATTCGGATTCATCGTTCTTATATAGTTCCACAACACAAAGTTCACAAAATTATTAAGCATGGAGGCGGAAAATATGATATCCAATTATCTACCGGAAGCTTTATTCCTCTAAGCCGTGAAGTGTATAAAAGCAGGTTTAAATCAGGTTAAGAATTCCGTCTTGCAAATTTTATCTTTTTATCTTTTCTGCTATTTATAAAATAAACTCCTGTTAGGATAATTCCGGCAGCTATAGCAGACTGTAAAGTGATGGTTTCATTTAGAAAGTACCATCCTAATAATAAGGCTATTACCGGATTTACATAGGCAGAAGTTGCTACTTTTTCTGTAGATACTTCTTTTAATAAGTAATTGAAAGATGTAAATGCAGCAATACTTCCAAATATAATCAGGCAAATAATAGAAATCTGAGTTTCAAAACTCCATGTATCGGGAGAGGTCCAGGTTTCGTTAAAGAGAAAACTAGAGACGATGAGCATAGCACCGGCTGTTATCATTTGGTAGCCTGTAGTAATGAAAAAGTTTTTAGGCAAATCTGCCTGGGCTACAAAAATACTACCTACACTCCAGCATATAATACAGGTAAAAATCATAATAATACCAATAATACTCTCTCTATTTGCTGTCAAGTCTTGTTGACTGATCAATAAATACATTCCTATCATCCCAAAGAGGATACCTATAATAGATTTTATTTTTATAGGTTTTCTTTGAATGATTCTCATTAATACTAAGATGATGAGCGGTTGTAAAGAAGCCTCCAGGGCTGCAAAGCCACTGTCAACATATCGAAGTGCCCACACAATAACTCCGTTTCCATATCCTAAAAATAAAAATCCGGCAATGATACTGTTAATGAGTTGTTTTCTTGTAATGGCTAACGATTTCCCCATCGCCCGGGCAATAATAAATATGATGCATCCGGCAGTAGTAAATCGTATCCCTGCAAGCATAAAAGGAGGTAATTCTGTGACTGCTATTTTATTCCATAAGTAGGTAGACCCCCAAAAAATATAGATAGAAAAAAAAGCAAGAATAATAAGTACAGTACGTTTATTCATCTTTTAAAACAAATAATGAATAATTAATTGAAAGAAGAATTTCTTGTACCATTCACTGAATTTAAAAATGCAAAATTACAATTTATTATTTCCAGGTTAATGAGAATTACAAAAAGATTTTACAGTCAGAATTGTGAAGATAAGAACCCCAGGAAATTAGGAGACGAATCGGTATCTATTTCAATCCATACAGGCAAATGATCAGACAGTTGATTTCGTTTCCAATACCGGTGATAATATTTATCAAAAGCATTATCATCGACTAAAGTATCCGGGTTATTCTTATGTTCCAACATTTTTTGATGATATAAAGGCCTTTGCGCATCAGAAAGAACATAATCAAATAAGTTAAAAACTCCTCCTTTTTCATTACCTGCTTCGTCATGCATCAATTTGAAAAAAGAATCTACATTAAGAAAAATACGATCGTAAATCTGATTCAAACTGGTGTTTGTCATTTTCCCAACGAGTCCGTCACTTTCTTTGAAACCTGAATCTGTAATCAGTTGTACAATATCTGTATCTTCTTTATAAAGGTTAGTATCGCCTAAAACAATAAGGTTGTCATTCCAGAAATTATCTTTTTGTTTTTTTTCATTTAATACTTTCATCAATAAAGCTACTTCTTCTTTGCGAATATCGTGATCTGATCTTTCATCACCTGTAGCTCCTCCCTCTCCCGGATGTAAATGCAAATTGATAATCGAAAACTTCTTCCACCCCGATTCAAACCCGATAATAGAAGGCGTTCTTTTTAGTTGTTTGATTTCAGTACCTTCATAAAACTCTGGCGGAATGACAATCTCACCCGATAAACCAGAGTGTTGTACTCTTTTAGTGTTGTAAATATATCCAAAACGTTCTTTATTCCCATCTGTACCCTCTGTAATGTCTGTTATGACATAAGACCAGTCACTTCCTAAAATTCTCATGATATTATTCAAGTCTTCCAGAGTACTTTTAATTTCCTGGATGGCAACAATGTCAAAAGCATTAATTATCTCTGCAATGTAGAATAATGATTCCGGCATTCGTTCATTCAGATGCCCAAATTCCTTTATATTCCAGGAAGCCAGCAAAATATTATCGTCTACTCGTTTTCTTGGAATATCTTTCAAAATTCCCTTTTTCAATGCTATCAGATGGTCTATGGTGCGCTTTTTATCAGATTCTGACATCAACTGCGCTCCTGTCTGTTTGTTGGTGAAAATTAATGCGTATGCATTAGGTTTTAGCTGATTTTCCGGCCTTAGATCGTTGTACCACATCCCCTTATTCTTTAGTTTGTTTATTAAATCAAGTTCTAAAAAAAAGACTAGTGTCAATATTTTTCAGAACTTCCTTTTTATATGTTACGGGGGATTATATTACTGATACAGTAATACTTAGTCTTAAATTTAGCACATTTCACGCAAATTAAAAAATAGTTGATTCTAAAAATCGTCCTATGATGAAGCATCTATTGCTTAGCCATATGAAAATAATGGTTTTTGATGATTGATTTATGCTTTTTCTTTAAATCATCTTTTCTTATTTCTCCTGTTGTAATTTTTATCTCCTCTGGTTTTTGGTTTCTTATACTTTTGTTTTAAGTTACGTCTGTAAGAACCTCCTTGATTTGTTTTCTTATTTTTTTCTTTTTTCTCGTGAAAACCTTTACCTAAATCATCTTCTTCTATTTTTATACTGTCTTCCCGTTCTCCGGATCTCGGTTGCTCTTCTAAAGTTAACTTTGTTGAGATTTCTATTTCAGCAGGTAATTCATTGAAAGAGATATCAATATTCATCAATGTTTCAATAGCTATTTTGGCAGGCTCTTCTTTTTCTGTATAAAATAAGAGGGATGTTCCTTTTTTCTCTGCCCTACCAGTCCTTCCAATTCGATGCATGTAATTTTCCGGAAATGAAGGAGTATCAAAATTTATTACATGTGATATTTCATTGAGATCCAATCCTCTGGACATGATATCTGTAGTCACTAAAACTCTTGTTTCCTCATTATTAAAATTTTCTATAGATCGTATTCTATAATTTTGAGTTTTATTGGAATGAATTACAGCAATTTCCGAATCAAAATAATTTTCCAACTCCTGAAACAATAAATCCGCACTTTTTTTATTGGAAACAAAAACCAAAACTTTTTTATAAGTCTCCTTATCTCGTAATAAAGATACCAATAGGTTTATTTTTGTATAAAAATTAGGTACGGGATAACAGTACTGTGAAATGTTATCAAGAGGTGTTCCGCTAACTGCAACAGAGACCGTAACCGGATTTATAAAGAAATCCTGAATAATCGCATTTACATGTTCTGTCATAGTCGCAGAAAACATAATATTTTGACGTCGTTCTGGTAACAGTTCAAAAATATTAGTCAATTGAAATCTAAAGCCAAGGTCCAACATTACATCTACTTCATCAATCACCAGTTTCTTTATAGATTTAAGTTGCAAAGCTCTGCTTATTACCAAATCGTATAAACGTCCGGGAGTTGCTACTATAATATCTGAGCCTTCTGTTAAAGCTTGTTTTTGAGTATTGATATTTACTCCTCCATAGACTCCGATAATTCGGTTCGATTTGTATTTACTAAATTTTTCTATCTCTTCTACTACCTGCAAAACCAATTCCCTGGTAGGTACCATTACTAAAACTCTGGGATTAGCTTGTTTAGAAAATTTAAGTTCCTGAAGAATAGGTAACATATAGGCTAAGGTCTTCCCTGTTCCGGTTTGAGCTATACCTACCATATCTTTACCACTTAAGATAACGGAAAACGCCTGTGATTGTATAGGAGTTGGTTTCTCAAAGCCCAAATCGTCTATGGCGTATTGTAACTGCTTGGAAATAGTAAAATCTTTAAACGAATCCATTGATGTTCTATTTAAAGCAAAAGTAGAACTTTATTACAAGCAGACTGTAGATATTAGAAAAAAGCACTTATAATTCCCAAAATTTGATTCCTCCTTTAAGGTCTACTGATACTAATTGTTTTTTATTAGATGAAATATCTAAGTCACTAATCGTAGCATTATGAGAGTACCATTCGTCCACAAGGTTTCCATTTTGTTTATCCCAAATGCGTATTGTTTTGTCCAAACCAGCAGTGAATACCTTATTATCGGAAAAACGTAGATCTGTTAACTTTAGATGATGCGAATTATGTACAGTATCTCCATTTGGATATATATAAATTGTATAGGGATGCTTTTCTTTAAATTTTAAAATAGCTGTATTGTTCACTTTAGTATTATAGATTCCAAATTCATTGAAATTTAAAAAAGCTAAATTCCCCTTGTCATCAAGATCAACTAATCTTCCATTGACCATAAGTTCTTTTATTATTTTTTTCTTTTTAGGATCCCATTGAATGTATTTTCCAAGGTGATTCTGATAATATAAATTCCCATTATTATCTGCTAATCGTATATAATTTTTAGGAAGTTCTTCTGAAAAATCCAGTAATTCATAATCATTGTTAATATCCCATATGTAACTATTCCCTTTGATATCTAATCCTGTCAGATATTCTTCATTTTCAGATAAATGAACACTGTTAATCCAGGCATCATTTTTTACATTTAATTCTTTTTTTATTTTCCTGGTTTTAAGATCAATAACAATAACACCAGATTTTAAAGTAGTAGCCATGACAACATGTTGTTTTTTAGCATATTCTAATCCATAAATTTCATCGTTTAAATTGATAATTAACTCTTCTTGATCTCGATTCTTTATTACCTGAGAAATCCTCCCCGAATAGGTTGAAACCAGAACTGTATCACTTGTAGCATTAAAGACTACACTTGTATAAGATAATGGGTTTATTGCTGTGAATTGATTATTGTTATTTGTCTTTTTTTGACATCCAATAGTTATAAAAACAACTATAGAAGTCATTAATTTTAAAAATTTATTCTTCATCTGTTTTCAATTTTACTTCTTTATTATTCTTATTTATATCAATGTAAATATCTTTATTCCCTGCAATTAAACTTATTTTATTACCATTTCTTCCCCAAATCTGCATAGCAGCACCTCCATTAGGGTCTGCTATAAAAAGTGCATTTTGTTGAGTTTTAGAATCTAGTGTAAGGAATACGTTTCCGTAATTATTATCAGTAAGGTAACCTCCTCTCTCTTGTCCTTCTGAATCATATAGCATTAATCCGGAAATACCCGCGCCTTCTCCTCTTGAAATTCTGTACCCATGCATGTTTGGATCTGGTAAATGAGCCCCTAATATTGCTCGTTCTACCCCCAAAGAGTCTACTACTATAACTCCTCTGACTTTTAATACTTCTTTAGATAAGTCATGCTCTTTTTTATTAAAATAACTGACGCACAATAAAGCAGTAATGATTAAATTAAATACAATAAGTATTCGTTGTGATTTTGAATTCATAATAAATGTTTTTTGTAAAAAGACAGTACTAAAAATGCTATGTTGCATAATACTTTTCTAGTTTACAGTGTTTTACAAAACACATCTGTTAAATATTTGATTACATCAATTAAAAATAGAAGTTCGTATGTTGAAAATGCTGATTGAAGAAAATTTCAAAAAAAATGAAAAATTATTTGTTAGCTTCCAGCCAGTTTTTTGCTTCTTCTGTATACCACCAGGGAGAAAAGTTTTTAGCTGATACGATTTTATCATAAAAGAACGCTGTATTATCTGTAATTCCTTTTCCCAAATAATAATTACCCATATAATAATTTGCGTACGGATTATCACTATCTATAGTCAATAGTGCTTTTCCAATCTTTTTGTATTGTACATCAAAATCTGAAGTGCTCGGATTACCTCTTATAGTATCCATAAAATTAAGAAGCTGCAAATTGAAAAGAAGATTCAAGTCGGCTTTGCTTTTAGATCCAGGAAATATTTTAAAAACCTGTTTTAATATCATTTTACTTTTTTCACTCTCAGCACTGTCAAATCTTGACATATAAGCAGATGCTAAAGATTGTGCTATGAGCTTTTTATGAAAAAACTCAGTATTATCATCAGTAATTTTAGTTTTTAATGTATTTAATGAGCTTTCATTTTCAAAAAGTGCTTCATCTGTGAAACTAAACACAAAGTTTTTAAGAAAACTCATAGCAAATAATGACGTGGTAACGTCACCATTTATTAAACGTGCAGGATCACTCATTAAATTATTATTGGCTGCTATGATAAACGTCAGGTTTTTACTGGGAACTTTTAAAAACAGGCTTGAATAACAATCGTATTGTCCATACCCCCATATCAATTTTTTGCCCATAAATTCTTGAGAGAAAATACCAAGTCCGTAAGATGATTGCGCATTAAATGGCGTAAACATCTTTAGTTTTAAAGCTTCAGTTATGAGCGTATTGTCATTTAAAGCGTTATCGAGTATTGCAAGATCCCTTACGGTAGATACTATTCCCGCAGAAGATGAAAAGCCATAATCAATAAAACCATATTTTGTTTGCTTTTCCATAACTCCATCTTTTATTTCTCCTCCTAAAGTATATGGTTGAGCTATTCTCCTGTTTTCATTGATTAACTGTGTTGAATCTTTTAACAGATACGTATTCTTAAGCCCTAACTTGTTGATTATTCTATTCTGAATAGTTTTTTCAAAAGATTGATTATTTGCCTTTTCAATTACACTTGTCAATAACCCGAATCTATTACTATAATAAAAATGTTTTCCCACCTCTCCTTGCGATGTATGAGATAAAATATGTTTTATTTTAATGGAATCCGGGATATTAAAAGAGGAAGCATATTTATTAATAGGATCATCCAGAGATAGCTTTCCTTCTGCTTCTAATTGCATAATAGTTATCCCTGAAAAAATCTTTGTTAACGATGCCATAGGAATAGTAATCGTACTATCTATAGGAATATGGTTTTTGACATCTGAATTTCCCAGGTAATCTTCATAAATAACCTGATTCTCTTTTTTAATCAAGACAGCGATTCCCGGGATTTGAAAGTAATCTTTAAGCTCTTGTAATTCGTTATTGAAAGATATCGTTGGACTGACTTTTGCTTTTTCTTCTGTGGAACAACTATTAAATAATAAGAAAATGAGAATTGTAAGGTTGGTTGTTATTTTCATCTTTTAAATTAGTTTTTCATTAGATCTATAATGCAACTATTCAAACTCCCACAGAAAAAAATGTATGATAACCGAATAAATACCAGTGTGGTGTTAGGAATTGTCAAGATCCGTTTGTATAAATATCAGCTGTATTAGTCTTTATAGGGTTTTGTACATTATTTCTATCTCTTGGTAAATCTGAAGTATTACGTCCTCTTGTTATATGATTAATATTATGTATTTGATATTCTTTTAAATCAGTTATTTTCATTTTTGCTATTTTAAAGATTATTGAATTTGTAAAGTGTTACACTAAAATAAAAAAAAGGACCATAATCTTCATAATCAATATGGAACACTACTTTGATTCAACTTAAAAACCAATTATTAAAGAAAAAGAAAGTAACTATATGATAACAAACAGGCTACCATAAAGGCAGCCTGTTTTTCTTATAAAAAGGAATGCTGATTCATATACAGCATACTCCATTTTGAATAGTACCAAAACAAGTTAGTACCGGATCTGCTAAAGCACACCCGTTACCCGGGAGTAAGCGAAAGAATGGAGAAAAACATCCCGAAGGACAATTATCACTTTGCATTCCACCATTAATAACTCTCTGAGCTTCTTTAGAAAGCTCACAAGCTCCCTGAATATTTAAAATTGACTTTTTCATAATCTTCTTCAAGATATTATAAGCAACATTGTCCGTTTCGAATAATTCCTTGTCCAGGGCAATTAGCATGAGTTAAGATTCCACAGGCATTACCTTCACCACTACCTATAAATAAGTCAAAGCATCCGGTAGGGCATCCGGTAGGACATCCACCATTGATGCTTTTTTGTGAGTTTTTTGAAATTTCTTTAACACCTTGAATGTTTAAAATTGATTTTTTCATTGTAATAAGAATTTAAATTAGACGTTGTTAATTCCCTAAGATATTTTACGTCAGTTAGGAGTCTGACTTTGCTAGCAATTACCTCTAAATTAAATCATTACTTAATTACAAAAATTAAATTGAGGTTAAAAAAAAGTTAATTGGGGCTTAGCCATATTTGACAAATAAATTAACCGTAAAAAATTAATTATTAATACTTTATAGGTTATAATTTAATAAAATTTCAAATATGCTTTTTAATAAGATTCTGAGTATTTTTCAAGCTCTTTTTTTAGATCCCCGATTATAGAAACCAGTTCTTTGGAAGTAGATTCTCTTATTTTAGAATACCTTAAATACAATTTTGCCCATTTTTTTTGCTCAATATAATATATGGGAGACAGCGTATCGTCATGCTCTGGCAGCTGTATATGTTTTTCCGAAATATCTACTAATTTTTGCTCGGTGTATATCATTCTGCGAATAGCATTTGAAAACTCACTCAATTTTATATATACTTCTTGATCCAGTACTTCATAGACCTGATCATTTAATAAGTCGATAACTTCAATCGGGTATTGTGGAGACGGAAAAGTAACTCCGCTGTAATTCGGAATTACATTCTTATTCAGCCTATTTTCAAAACTTTGATTACGCTCTTCAAGGTAAACAGCAAAACCACTAAATAAATTTTCATAATCGTCTAATTTAGTTTCAAATAAAGTTAATAGGTTTGTTGTTTGCTTTTTTACCTTTTCTTGTTCTTGATAGCTAGTGAAGAGAAAAGCTAGTGTGACGCCAATAAAAACAATAATTAAATCTAGAACTAATTGTACGTAATTAATCTTTCCTGATATTTTTTTCGTCCAATTCATCTTTTATATCTTTTGCCTCTTTTTAAGGTTTTATCTTTATATCCTTTAAAATAAACAGGTACCGAAACATCGTCTGCTTCTCTGACAACAAAGTGAAGGTGTGGCCCTCTGCTATTTCCTGTATTTCCCGAATATCCTATGGGTTGTCCGCTTTTAACATAATCTCCTTTTTTAACCAAAACCCCTTTATAGTTAAGATGTGCATAACTTGCAAAAGTTCCGTCGTCATGCATGATCAATATCTTATTTGCTTTATAAGTAAATGCTTTTCCACCGGCTTCTTTAAAATGATCTATAGTATATACAACTACACCTTCTCGTGCAGCACAGACTAGCTCTCCTATTTTAAGATTGAAATCTATTGCATATCTGGATGCTATACTATTATGTGACCTTTTCCCATAAAAGCCTTGTGTTACTTCATATCGTTTTCCTTTTTTAAAAGGAAGAGTATACAGGTAATCGGCATTGTGTTTTGAATGCTTTTTATCTCCATAAAATAACTTGATATCAAATTGCTTAACAATTTTATCCAACGGTAAAGTATCTGCGACATTGCTGTGTATCCTAATAGCTCCTTCAATACTATCATTACTCTTAATCACAAATTCTTTTTTGTAACTCATACCTGTTACATCTTCATTTACAGGAGAGATAATAATACTAATTGGAGAAACAGAATTACTACCTATCCCATAGTACACGGTATCTTTTATTGTTTTTTTAATAAATCTACATTCTTCTCCCTGCCCTATTAACTGAAGAGGAAACATTAAAAGTAACATCAAATATTTTCTAACCGTATTTGTCATAATTTCATTTTTTTAATTCTATCAAAGAATGCTTGTTTATAGGTATCTCCAATTGGCAAACACTCTTTTTTAATGTATACTGAAATTGAATCGGTTTTATCAATGTGAAACAAGGAAACGATATATGACTTGTGAATTTTTACAAAATCTTTTTCAGGTAAATAATCTTCAATATGTTTCAACGTATTATATGTAATTATTTGCCTGTTCTCCAGATGAATAGCCACATAATTCTTCAACCCTTCTATGTAGCATATGTCTTTTATATATACTTTTTCAAAATTGTTTTTTCCATCTGTTTTTATAAAAATAAATGTATCATTTTGAGGTAATTGTGTAGGTTTTTCTTCGTTTTTTACTTTCAAAATTGCCTGGTAAAAACGTTCAAATTCAAAAGGTTTTAATAAATAATCAACAGCATTCAAGTTGTAACTTTCTATAGCAAATTGCGGATAAGCTGTAGTAAAAATCACTTTTGTTTTACCATTTATTAGTTTTGAAATCTGAATCCCGGTTAATTCTGGCATTTGGATGTCTAAAAATACCAGGTCTATTTCATCCCTGTCAATAATTGCCAAGGCTTCTAAAGGATTTGTAGTGGTTGCAATACAATCCAAAAAGACTACTTTATCAACATAACTCTCTAACAATCGTATTGCAGGTGGTTCATCATCTACTATTAAACATTTAAGGTTTTGCATATATCAATTCGTTGTTAATGGTAATCTTAGAAATGCTTCAAAATAAGAAGTCTTATGATCATAATTTAATTCGTAATCTTTATCAAAGATCAGAGCCAGACGCTTTTTAAGATTTTCTCTTCCAATTCCCTTATTGCTGTAGTTTTGTCCTTGAGATATCCTGTTTTTTGTATGAATACTAATCGTATCTTCTGCAATCTTAATAGCTATATGAGCCGGATGGTTTTCATTGCTCAAAACTCCGTGTTTAAAGATATTTTCTACGAAGTGTATTAATATTAAAGAAGGGATCATTTGATGTTCTACCTTTCCTTCTATAGTGAAATTCAAGAATAAATTATTCTCAAATCGTTTTTTATAGAAATAAATATAATCTTCTATAAACTTTAATTCTTTTTCTAACGGCATAAATTCCTTGTCTGCTTCATAAGTCACATATCGAAGAAGTTCGGAAAGTTTATGAATACTTTTGGCTGTTTTGGGTTGTTTCTCTATTAGTTCTGTATAAAAAGCATTTAAAGTATTGAATAAAAAATGAGGCTCTAATTGAGTTTTTAAAATGTTTAATTCTGCCTTTTTATGTTCAATCTCTAATTCGTGAATCTTACCTAAGTTTTTAAGATACATAAATAGTAAGTACATAGATGTACTAAACAAAAGTGCTTTTACTGTATAATAAGAATTATCAAAAACATAATACCAAAAGACACGTGCCGTTTCTCCATAGTTATGGAATCCAAAAATAGCATAGATGATCACTTCTTCTAATAAATATCGTATTCCTGCAAAAACAAAAAACATTAAAAACACGATTAAGAAAAAAGCACCTACTCTTTTCCTGGAAAGGGTTTTAGGACAAACAACAAGATAATTGAGAAGGTATATACTAAAAAAAGTAGTCAAAAAAGTTATTTTTAATAGAATATTCCCGGGTTCAAAATCACTTAAAAAATATTCTTTCCCTCTGTAGACATAATCTCTGAAGTAATCCATCAGAATGATGATGATTGCCAGTAAAAGGTGATATTTCCATGTTTTCTTTAATTCCATATGACGAAGGTATCCATTAATTATATGATAAATCATTTCTTAGGACAAATCCATTCTTTTATTATTTATATCATATAAAACAAACAACAAAAAAGTTAATCATACAATTTACTCATTTTGTTGATCGAAACCGGGGATTGGTATAAAATAATTCAATTCACAGGAATAGCTAATTAGTTTTGAATCAATATTTTAATCAAATCAATTTAATCATGAAAAATATATTTAGAATTTTAATATTTAGCCTAACAACTCAAGTTATGCTGGCTCAAAACTCATCGTTTAATGTAGATCAACACTTTAAAGACGTTAAATCTTCAGACTTAATGATTTTAGGATCTTTTCACTTTAATAATCCCGGACTAGACACCTATAAACCTAAACATGAAGTAGACATTCTATCTGAGCAAAAACAAAAAGAGCTAAAGGAGCTCATTGATATCATTAAAAAATATGCGCCGACTAAAATTGCCATTGAGGTTAGAAAAGGAAGTCAGAACAGAGTTGACTCTCTGTATAATGAATATTTAGCAGGGAGGTTTGAATTACAAAGGAATGAGGTTTTTCAAATAGGATTCAGGTTAGCAAAAATGCTTGGTCATAAAAAAATATATGCGATAGATGCTCCTGCAAAACAAAATAATGATATAACAGATGAGGAATATTCAGAAAAGGAAAAATACTTTATCAAAAAAGCAGATAAAGCTTTATTAGGAAGAGAAATGCTTTTAGATCAAAAATTCACGAAAATGTATGAATTTGAAGATGAGCTAAAAACCAAAGTTTCATTATTGGATTATTTTTTATTCCTTAATGATCCGGAAATATTAAATACCAGCCATGGTCACTACCTCATTGGGGATTTCAAAATGGGAGAGGGAGATGATTATTTTGGTCCTGACAATGCTATGTGGTGGTACAACAGAAACCTTAGAATTTTTCATAATTTATTGCAACTAAACGAGCCTGGAAAAGATAAAATCTTTTTACTCATTGGAGCAGGCCATGTTCCTATTCTTGATTTTCTTGCCGATACATCTATCGATTTTAAAAAGAAAAACTTTAAAGATTTTATTAAACAATAAACATCAGATTGTTACTAAAAATAGAGGGTAAAAACCCTCTATTTTTTATTGGTTAACTGATTAACTTTCCAATTTCTCCATATACTCAATACTTTACGTGCAACACTCTCCCCATTCGAACCATTAGTAAGAGCTATAAAACCGCTTCTTTTTTCAAAATCCATTAAAAATGCCGATTGCCATCCTGTGTTTGAACCTGTATGCCCTTTGATAGTAATAGGCCCCATAGCAATGGTTGTATATCCTAATCCATAGTTATTTTTACTAAGTTTGGTAGGAATAAGCATCTGATTTAATGTTTTAGCAGACAACACTTTATTTTCTTCAAAAGAAGCGTTTACAAAGTGTAATAAATCTTCTAATGTCGTATGTAATCCGGCTGCCGCTTGTGCAGTAAAACGTTCCAGGTAAATTTCTTTCCCATTCTCATCATAAGGTTTTGCCGAGCTTTTTAAAATCCTTTTATCGATAGTAAAACTAGTATGTTTCATGCCTAAAGGTTTAAAAACTTCATTTGTCATATATACTGCAAATGATTTCCCGGTTATTTCTTCAATCATTAATTGTAAAATAGTATATCCCCCACCAGAATACTTGAATTTTGTTTGCGGTTCGTGTATAAGCTCTACTTTTTCATCGGCACGCACAGGTCCGTTAACTCCTTCTAATGAAGCTTCTAGTGTTGGCAAAGCAGCATCAGGATGGAATCCGGGATAACCATGGACAGAAACTCCACCCGTATGACCTAATAAACTTCTGATAGTCACTTTGCTTTTATCGTATGCTGACTCCGGAATCTTCCAACGAGTCAAATAATTCTCTACAGGGGTATCTAACTTTATTTTACCTTTTTCTACTAGTTTCATAACTCCCCAGGCTGTGAACATCTTAGAGATTGAGCCAATATTAAATCCAGTTTTTGAATCCACTTTTACCTGGTTTGCAACATCAGAATAACCGAGTCCGTTTTTATAGATCACATCACCATCATCAATAATAGCAACAGCCATTCCGGGGACATTTTTTTCTTTAAGTGACGTAACTAATTTTTGTTCCAAAGATGTTGTAAATTCAGAAATAGAAAGGTCTTTACTTTTTTGTGCCATAACGATTACACTAAAGCACAGACATAAAAAAACACTATAATTTTTCATAAATAGATATTTAAAGATTTAAACTATTCATCAAACTTATTTATCAATACAATGCATCACTAATTTTTATGACGACCTTCCGCATGATGGTTATCAATAAGTCAAATACCCGTATCAATAATACTCGTCCTTGAAATAACTGTTTAAGACATTGATTTTGTAGTGTTCGTCAAATAAATTGTAGCAAGGCACTTAAAATGATATTTTTGGAATATGATATCATTCATTAAAAAGTATCGTCACATCATTATCTCTGTAATATTGATTCTTATTTCTTTTTACGGGATGGCTGTATTTAAAGGGTTAAGTGAACAATCAAGCTCTGATATTCCAGAGATTTATTTTGGTGTTTTTCAAACACTTTTTCTACTTACTTTAGGATATATTATTCTCTCCTGGTTATTTAATTTATGGAAGCAATACAGGCAATTAAAAAACGATAAGAACGAAGCAGAATTAGCCTTACTCAAAAGTAAAATAGATCCGCATTTTTTCTTTAACACCCTTAATAACTTATACGGTTTAGCTATTAAAAAATCTGATGACGCCCCTAAAGCCATACTAAAACTCTCAGAAATAATGCGTTACACTATTTATGAAGGAGAGAATGAAACGGTAGCTATTAAAGACGAAGCTAATTACCTGGAACAATACATTGAAATTCATCAATTACGGTATAAAAAGAAGGTAAGCATCCTTTTTGAAAAAAATATTGACGATGAAAGCATTAAGATTGCTCCTCTCCTATTTATTATGCTTTTGGAAAATGCTTTTAAACACGGGGTGGAAAGTTTAACCGATAATGCTTATGTAAAAATCAATCTCATGGTTAAAAATAGTATTGTTACGTTTTTAGTTAAGAATAATTATGAATCAAAAGAAAAATCAGGGAAAAATATAGGCTTGGAAAACCTGAAACGAAGATTACAGCTTATTTATCCGAAGCACCATAAGTTAATTATAACTCCTGAAGCATCAGTTTATAAAGTCAAATTAACAATCCGTTTAAAATGATAACATATGCTATTGTAGATGATGAGCCTATAGCTCATGAAATTATTGAAGAGTTTGCCAACGAATTAATACAACTCAAAAAAGTTGGAAATTGTTATAATGCATTTGAAGCCATCCGATTGTTACAGGAAACTTCAGTCGATCTATTATTCCTGGATATAAACATGCCTAAACTTTCCGGATTTGAGTTTTTAAAAACGCTCTCTTCTCCTCCTAATGTCATTGTCACTTCTGCTTATAAAGAATTTGCCATAGAAGGATATGATTTAGAGATAACTGATTATCTTTTAAAACCTTTTTCATTCGAGCGTTTTGTAAAAGCTGTTAACAGAGTATCATTCTCTGAATCAAAATTAAAGATGACTTCTGAACCGCAGCCACAATACTTATTTATTAAAGGTGATAAAAAACATCATCAAGTATATACCAATGATATTCTTTTAATTGAAGCATACGGTAATTATTGTAAAATACATCTGGAAGAAGAAACGATTATAACATTGCAAAAAATTTCAGATTTTGAAACCGGATTACCTTCTGATTTTATTAGAGTGCATAAATCTTTCATCATCGCTAAGAATAAAGTGAAATCTATCGAAGGGAACACTATTCATCTAAAAAAACAAAGCATTCCTATAGGTCAAACCTATAAGAATGCTATTAAAAAGTTTTTTGTTGATTAAAATACGAAGTGGTGGTGCAATTTATCGTATATGACTTCCGGCATTTACATCTATAGTGGCTCCTGTTGCATGATCCATAAGTCCGCTACACATTAAGCCTATTAAAGGAGCTAAATCCTGTGGAGTTGTTAATTCGTTTAAAGCAATCTCATTAAGAACTCTTTCTTCTCCATAAACTTCTATAAACTGCTCTGCCATTTGTGTGCGTGTAAATCCCGGAGATACTACAAAAGATTTTATGTTTTCTTTTCCAAAAGAACGAGCTACACTTCTCGCCAAAGAAGTCACCCCTCCTTTAGAAGCCGCATAAGCAAGATATTCTTCTGTCTCTCCTCTAAAAACAGCTCTACTTCCAATATAAATAAATCTACCTTGTCCTTGTTTCTTAAAATGATCTATTCCCAGTTTAGTTAAAAGTCCTACGGAATTCAAATTAACATCTAAGGTTTTTTTCCAAACAGAAAGCCAATCTGAAGTGTTTTTGTTTGTAGAATGCTTTAAAAATATTCCGGCATTAAGAATGACAGTATCTATGGTTCCAAAATATTCTTCTACTTCTTCAAAAAGTTTATAAACATCTTCTTCATTAGCTAAATTCGATTGGAATGGCTTCGAACCGTTATTATATTTTACGGCTAAGGCTTCTGCTGATGCCCTATTAGTGTTATAATGTATAGCCACCTGAGCTCCCATCCGCATTAAAAAATCGGCTACTCCTTTTCCTATTCCATCTGAGGCTCCGGTAAGCAATATTTTTTTTCCGGTTAAATCAATAGTTGTCATTTACAAGATGTTTTTAATCCAACCTCCATCAACAGCCAATGAAGTACCGGTGATATAACTTGCTCGTTCACTAGCTAAAAATGTAACTGCTGCTGCAAATTCTTCCGGATTGCCAAAACGTTTTAACGGAATTTCATTGATCGCTTCTGCAAAGGCAGGATTTTTATCAATTAGCGTTTTCAAACGATTGGTTTGAGTATAGCCCGGCATTACATTATTCACGGTAATATTATATTCCCCTAACTCACTCGCCAGTGTTTTCATTAATCCTACTACTGATGCTCTAACCGAATTTGATAAAATCAAATTTTCTACAGGTTGTTTTACGGCCTGAGAAGTAATCGAAATGATACGTCCCCATGGCTGTGCTTTCATTCCCGGTAAAAAACTTCTGATTAAAGAAACTGCACTTCCTAATAACAACTGATAAGTATTATCCCAGTTTTCCTGGGTTAGGTTTTCAAATTTACCAGAAGGAGGGCCTCCTGTATTTGTTACCAGAATATCAATATTTTTATAAGTATCTAGTACAGTAGTCACTATTTGTTCACGAGCTTCTGCTACAGATAAATCCCCAACAAGTGCTATCACATTTCCATCTCCGGCAGCATCAATTTCTTTCCTCGTTTCTTCCAGTAATTCTTTATTACGTCCGTTTATAATAACATGTGCTCCCTCTTTTGCCAGTTCCAGGGCTACACTTTTACCCAATCCCTGGCTGGAAGCTGCAACAAATGCAACTTTATTTTTTAACCCTAAATCCATTGAGATTAATCTTCGTTTTGTCTTAAATAGTTATCAGTACCATCTAACCAGTCTTCGCGAATTGGAGTCCAGGTATCAATTTCTTCAACATCGGTAACCATTAAAGCTTCGTGAGGTACGTTTGCCGGAATTACAACAACATCTCCCGGGTGCATGTCAAAAGTTTCTTCTTTATTTTCTCCAAACCAAAAACGCATAGTTCCGGAAACTACTTGTGTAACTTGTTCATTTATATGACTATGTAAGGGTACCGAAAATCCGGCTTTAAATTTCATCTTAGCAATCATCACCTTATCTCCATACACTAATTTTCGCTCCATTTTAGGTGTTACTTGTTCAACAGGAACTTCATCCCAATTTACCCTTTTAACTAAACTGCTCATCTTATTATCTCGATTTGTGTTATTACTCAAACAAATATATTTAATTGTTCTTAGAATAACTTGCTAATGTGGCGTAATTAAACTTTTAAATAGTTTTATGTTACATAGCTGCAAAAGTCTTATAAAGGATCTCTCGTTAATTATTGTTTATTCTTAAATATTTTTCCATCTTTCATTACAAAGACTACTTTTTCCAATGCATTTTCATCTTTACTCAAATCTCCTTCTACAGCTATGATATCTGCAAGAAAACCTTTTTTAAGAACTCCTAATATTTTTCGTCTTGTCAATTGTTCTGCTGCATTGATGGTTGCATATTGAAGTACTTTTTCAATGGGCACACCAGCTTCTAACCATGCATAAATTGATTTTTTGGCGTTTTCTCCTCTTGAAAAAGAAGTTTTTGAGTAAAAATCTGATCCATAGGCTAATTTAACTCCGCTCTTATACAAGCGTAATAATTGTTTTTGTTGCCTGTCAGCACTTCGGTTTACTATCCTGTTTCGTCTAATAGAATCTATTATTCCTGATTTTTTAAACAATTCATGAGACAGTTCTTTATTGGAATATGTAGGGATAAGTGTAATTTTGTTTTTCTTTACCAAGGCAAGAGTAGTATCGGAGATGACGTAAGCGTGTTCGATGCTATTCACTCCGGCTTTTACCGCGTTCCATACTGCCTGATTTGTAATTGCATGTGCAGTTACTTTTTTATCATGTCGTTTTGCTTCATTTACTATCGTTTTTAATTCGTTTATACTAAGTGTAGTCCGATTAGGTATATTATCTGCATACACTTTGATGACATCAACTCTCATCAAGATATGATCTCTAACTGCATTAATCGCTTCCTGCTCTCCGGTAATCACCTGATAATCTTTATTAGTAATAATTTTATTGGAATGAAAAGATGTTCCGTTAACCTGTCCGCCAGTAGCTGCTATTCCCGGTCCGGAAACAAATAATCTTGGCCCTTCTATAAGATTATTATCAATTGCATTTCTCAAATCTACATCGGCATACAACCCGGAATTTCCAAGATCTCTTATTGCAGTAAATCCTTCATGTAAATAACTCTTAGCTCTAAAAGCTCCTTCTAATGCTCTTTGAGTATCGCTTTTGGCAATTACATTTTTCACAACTGTTTCTCCAAATCCAGTATAGCCCGGATGTAAATCTTCTTCAATAAGAATATGAGTATGACTGTCTATCAATCCCGGGAGAAGAGTTACATTACCTAGATCTATTATCGTTGTTTTACCAGTTTCATACTCCAGGTTTTTACCTACTGCTAATATTTGTTTATTTCTGATTAAAACTTCGATATCACTTCCGAAAACACCTTTTTCACTATCAAAATAGTGATCTGATTTTAACAGTATATTTTGTGAATGTAATACAAGTGGAAAGAAAAAGATGCATACGCTTAATAAGCGTATAATATCTAATGGATATTTCATGTAAAGAACTGTTTGATTATTTATTTTAATAAAAATAATAAACTATAGTCGTTACAGCGTTTTTGTGATAAATTATGTGACTCAAAAAAGATTATGAGACTAATTATTCAATCAAAAAAGATTTTATCATGAGACTGCTTTTAAAGTCAGGCGTATTAATAAAAAACTCATCATGAATATGATGAGTTTAAAATGTTCTACTTAGTGTAAATCAGATTTTTTTAACACGAACGGCATTCATTCCTTTCATTCCCTTCTCCAATTCAAAAGTTACTTTATCATTCTCTTGAATTTCATCTATCAAACCGCTTACGTGTACAAAATATTTCTCTTGAGATGTACTATCTATAATAAATCCAAAACCTTTTGAGCTATCAAAGAAAGAAACCTTCCCTTCTTTATCTGCTTCTTCTTCTTCCTCTATATGTTCTTTTTTAGGAATAGATATCTCAATACTTTCTATATCTACCTCTATTTTTTTAGAAGGATCTGGCGGAGTATCAGTTAGATTTCCATACTCATCTACATAAGCAATCATATCTTCAAATTTGCCTCCTTTAGAATTTGCTTTACGTTCAGCTTTTTTCTTTTGTTTTTCTTCTCGTTTTTTTAAACGTTTCTTTTCTTTTTCAGATTTGCTAAACGTTTGTTGCGATTTTGCCATTAATTGTTATTAGATAAAATTTATATTTGTGAGTACTTTCTTAAAAATAGGAATTAAATAATGATTTACCAAAAGATTTACTTATTGATTACACATATTTAGATTTGAGCATATATATCACCTGTATTTTAAACATGATTAAAATAATTCACCCCTTCTTATGGTCCTTTTTCTCAGGCATGGGGCCTCTTAAATGAATAATAAGGCCATTCAGAAAATTTCGTAAAATCTGATCTCCACATTCCATGTATTTAGGATGATTTTCATTTCTGAAAAACGCCCCTAATTCGCTTTTTGAAATTTTAAAATCTACTAAAGCACATATTTTGACAATATCATCGTCTCTTAATTTATGTGCAACTCTAAGTTTTTTAAAAATATCATTATTCGTTAGTCCCATAGTAAACTATTATTGTTTGTCTGTATTTGAAGGCGAAGTTAATTCTAATCCCTGGTTGATTCCTTTTTCTATTGCAGGAACACCTCTTTGCATCCATACAGGCATCGGCTCACCTTTTAAATAGTAATCAAAGAATTGTGCCATTCTTACATTAAAATCTTTTCGGTTTTGAAGTTTTAAAGGCCAGTGTGGTTCTCCATTATAATTAAGAAACCACGATGGTTTCCCTAATCGTCTTAGCGATACAAAAAACTCGATTCCCTGGTACCAAGGTACATGTCCGTCTGCATCATTGTGCATCACTAATAATGGGGTATTTATCTTATCAATATTAAATATCGGAGAGTTTTCTATATATCGTGCAGGATATTCCCATGGCGTCCCTCCTATTCTGCTTTGTGTATGTTCGTATTGAAACTGTCTGCTTAATCCTGTCCACCAACGAATACCTCCATAAGCACTAATCATATTCGGTACAGGGGCTCCTGCTTCCGCGGCTTTAAAAATATCTGTTTTTGTCACCAGGTAAGCAATTTGATAACCTCCCCAGCTATGACCTTGCACTCCTATATTATCTTTATCAACAAAACCTTTTTCAATAAGAGAAGTAACTCCTGAAATCACACAGTTATAAGCGCTCTCACCTGGATATCCTATGCGATAATGTACATCCGGGTTAAAAATCACATATCCTCTACTGGTGTAAAAGCTATAGTTTATTGTAGATCGTCCGGGAGATGGTGCTCTATGATTAAACAGACCATCTGAACTTCTTTCATAGAAATTTACGATCATTGGATATTTTTTATTCGGATCGAAATTTTCAGGCTTAATAAGCATTCCTTGTAATTCAATTCCGTCTAAAGAAGTCCAGTTCACTAATTCTGCTGTTCCCCAATTGTAATTGCTTTGTTGCGGATTGGCATCACTAATTTTAGTTTGTTTTTTAAAACTTAAATCTGTATATCGAATATTCGGAAATTCTTCAAAGGATTGCCTGGTAAAAATTAGCTTATTACTATTTTTTGACTTGATTGGTCTGGAAAAACTATATGGACCAGTTACCAGTTGTTTCCCTCTCCCATTTTTTCGATTTAACTCATAATATCCCGAATGCTTATTCACTTCATTGAATGTAGATAACAACCACTTCCCTTTACTATCAATAAAACGTTCTTCATTATCCAGCTGGAAATATCTGTATCTGGTATTCTTTTCGCGTCCTTTAGTTAGTCTTTTATTAGCTCCGGTTTCGGGATTAAATTCCCATATATCAAAACGATCGTATAAAATAATGGATTCATCACCTGTAGTCCATCCGGCTAGTCCGTAAGAACGCGGAACAACAGGAGAATCATTGAGCTCATCATAAAATATTTTTCCTTTTGTAAGTTCGGTATATTTAGCTTTAGCAACTGCGTAAGTAAACCAGGTACTATCAATCTCATTATATCCATAAGCATATTTTCCTGTAGGGCTTAAACTTACTTGTCCTCTTATTTTTGTTAATGCTTTAGTAACTTCTCCCGTATTGGTATTAATCACTCCATAATCTCTTACAGTAGCACCTTTCCATTGTCTCTCCAATTCATAGGGTAGGCTTGTATTTATTAAAGCATATTCTGCATTACCTTCATTACCTATGGCTGAGTTTGGATATTCTTCCGTTGCTAACTGAACCAGTTTATTTCCATTATTTAAATGAATTGCAGTTAAATACGATTTTTTCTGATCGTTTTGTACTTGTAATTCCTGAACCGTATACAATCTAGGTTCATTATACGTCCAAACTTCTACATTTACTATTTCTTCGTCTAATAATGTGGTATCTTTTACTATAGGTCGAGTAGCTAAACCAAAAAATAGTTTTGATTCATCTTTAGAAAAACGAATTGCGCCATCTGAAGATACTCTATAGTTTTTTGGTGCAGATGAAGCATCTAATAATTTTTCAGCTTTGCCAGTTCCTTCTTTCCAACTATACAGTTCATTAGGTCTTACTTGCACTTTAGTTGTATCGCTATCTACAACAAAACCTAAATTCTTTCCGGTTTCACTAAGGCTAAGCTGATAGTATTTCCCTTTTTTTGCTGTAAAGACCGTAGTTAATTGATCATTTTCCAAATTAAGTACATAAACCCCTCCATTATTTTGAATATCGTCTCCTGTAGTGGTAAAAGCTAATCGTTTACCTTCTTTAGCAAAAATATAATTGGTTACGAATTTAAAAGTATCTTGTTTACTGGTTTTAAGGTTTCTCACTACCAAATGATAACCATTATCTTTACCTACTTTTTTTGTTTTTTTCTTTTTGTCTTCCTTATCGTTATTATCTTTTTTCTTATCTGCATTCAGTTTTTCTAATTGATAAGCAATATATCCTGTCCATTTTTCGGGAGTTTTATACGATTTTACGTTCCCGATTTTAACCAGAGACTTATTTTTGAGATTGTAAATTCCCAAACTATCCTTTGGCAGTTTGTCTTTTTTTACTTTTTTGCGCTTTAACTCCTTAACTTCATTATTCCAAGGTTTTATAGTAAAAACTGCAAACTCTGAATCTGAAGTAAACTTACCTCGTTCCCCTCTTTCGTAATCAAACAAAAGATTAGCACTAGCATCTTTGATTTTAAGATGATTATCTGTTTCTCCTTTTTCTAAAGAATACATTATATAATTACCATTCGAAGAAATCGATGAATTTTGAATAGTATTCCAAATTTCAAAATCCTTATGATCAAGTGTTTTCTTTTGCCCGAAAGCAATAGCAGAAATTAAAACTAAGAGGGTAGTGATTCTTATTTTCATGTTAATAGCTTAGATTAGTAGTTACAAATATAAATAAACAAAAAAGAGGAAAATGAAATCATTTTCCTCTTTCTTAATAAAATATATTAATTTTTAGATAGCGTTTGCTCCGGCTTCAGCTACCGCATGATCATTTTCTACAGTGCTACCACTCACTCCTATGGCACCTATTACCTCCCCTGCATTATTCTTGATAGGTACTCCACCTGGGAAAGTGATTAATCCTCCATTAGAATGCTCTATATTGTACAGAGAACCACCTGGTTGTGAAAGTTCTCCTATAACACCTGTATTCATATCAAAGAAACGTGCCGTTTTCGCTTTTTTAATGGAAATATCTAACGATCCTAACCATGCTCCGTCCATACGTGCAAATGCTAATAAATTTGCTCCGGCATCTACTATCGCAATATTCATTTTTGTGTCTAAAGCTATTGATTTCTCTTTGGCAACAGCAATTATGTTTTCAGCTTGTGCTAATGTAATACTCATTTTTATATGTTTTATATTGTGTTTTTATTTGATCGCGCAAAAGTAGAGAGATAAAAGTCTTTTTTAAGTAATGACAATGCTAAAAAAGTTATAAAAAGCAGTTAAAAATTAAAAATATCACCATATGTTAAAAAAGTTTATCCGGAGTTTTTTATTTATATATTGTATCCCTGCAAAAGACAAGAAAAGATTATGAGAAAAATTGCACTACATTGGAGAATACTAATTGGTATGTTGCTAGGTGTCCTTATAGGATTAATAGGCGCTCAATTTAGTTGGGGACCTGGCTTAGTAAGTGATTGGATAAAACCATTTGGGCAAATATTCATTAAACTCTTAAAACTTATTGCAGTTCCGTTAGTGATTGTTTCTCTAGCCAAAGGGGTTACCGATTTTAAAGATTTATCTGCGTTATCAAAAATTGGAGGAAGAACGATAGCGTTTTATTTATTTACCACAGTTCTGGCAGTAGTCCTGGGATTGTTTTTAGTTAATTTCTTTGCGCCCGGTGCTAATGTAAGTGAAGAAACATTATCTGCCTTGTCTGCCGATTCTACTTCTATGATGACTGAGAAAATAGCAATGAAAGATGAAGCAGGTCCAAAAGGGCCTTTAAACTTTTTTGTGGAACTGGTTCCGGACAATATGTTTAGCGCTATTAGTAATAATTCTAATATGCTTCAGGTAATTTTTGTTACTATATTTTTTAGTATCAGCATGCTCTTATTACCTAACACAGTTGTAGAGCCTTTAAAGAAAATAATTGATGCTACCAATGCTGTAATGCTTAAAATGGTAGATTTAATTATGATTACTGCTCCTTATGCTGTAGTAGCGCTTATAGCTGCATTAATTGTAGAAACCACAAATGGAGAATTATTTATTGCTTTGTCTAAATATGCTATTTTACTGTTATCTGGCATGGTAATGCTTCTTGGGATTTATACTTTGTTAGTGTATCTATACACAAAAAAATCGCCATTGTTTTTCTTAAGAGGAATTTTACCTGCTCAATTAACTGCACTGAGTACCAGTTCTAGTATGGCTACATTGCCCGTAACTATGAGATGTGTCGAAGAAAATCTAGGTGTAGAAAAAGAGATTAGTAGTTTTGTATGTCCGGTAGGAGCTACTATCAATATGGACGCTACCAGCCTTATGCAAGCCATTGCTGCTGTTTTTGTTTGCCAGGTAATGGGGCACGATCTCAATTTATCAGATCAGTTAACCATTGTATTAACGGCTACATTGGCCTCAATAGGTGCCGCTGCAGCTCCGAGTGCGGGAATCATTATGTTGGTTATTGTATTGGAATCTGTAGGTTTTCCGTCAGGAAAACTTGCTGTAGCCCTGGCTATGATTATGTCTGTAGACAGGCCTTTGGATATGGGACGGACCGTTATAAACATTTCGGGAGATAGTTGTGTCTCTGTTTTAGTAGCTAAATCGTTAGGGAAATTAAGATAACAGCTTTATACTTTTAAATCTTTAAACAAGAGCATGATGTCTGAAAATAAAACAGTGAGTTTTACGGCCATGAAAAATGGAACGGTGGAAGATTATAAAATTATTGCAGCAAATGATGATGAAACTGCAAAAGAATTACCAGATAAACTCATTGGACACCTCAAAGAAATGGCTAAAGACGACGGTGCTTATAAAATTAGTCGTTTAGACCATGTTTTACAATGTGCAACCAGGGCTCATAGAGACGGTGCAGATGCAGATTGGATAATTGCCGGATTATTTCACGATATTGGAGATGTATTAGCCCCTTATACTCACGGACAGGTTGCTGCGGAAATTATTCGTCCTTTTGTAAAAGAAGAAGTTGCCTGGGTAGTGCGCAATCATGGTAGTTTTCAGATGTTTTATAACAAAAGCCTTTCAGAAGAAGCCAGGAATACAAGAGATAAATTTAAAGACCACAAGTTTTATCAACTGGCAGTAGATTTCTGTGAGAAATGGGATCAAAATTCTTTTGATCCGAATTATAAAACAGAAACTTTAGATTTTTTTATTCCTCTAATCAGAGAAGTGTTCACAAGAATACCTTTTTCTCAATAAAATATTGAAGTAATTATTACTTTATAATGAGGTTAATCATGCTCTTGTTTTTTCTTAAAAAAAACTTAATTGCTAATTACAGTTCTTATATAAATAGTACCTTCCGCCTTCTGAAATTTTAACTAAACTATGAAAAAACGTTTACTTCCATTAATCGGATGCTTATCCATATTGTGTACGTCCGTTTTATTTTCTCAACAAGACTATCGAAATTCTAATCAGATTAACAGTGCATTGAGAGCCTTGGTTTCAAGGCATTCGTCTAATGCTTCCTTAAAATCGCTTACCAAAACCATAGGAAACAAAGATATTTGGGCCTTAACACTCTCTAATGGTAAGGCTGATAATAATCCTGCTATTGCTATCGTAGGAGGTGTAGAAGGGAATCATTTATTAGGAGTTGAATTGACCGTTAAGTTAGCTGAAAACATTTTGAATAACCATAAAGATATTTTGGAGAATACCACCTTTTATATTTTCCCCAATATGAGTCCGGATGCTACTGAACAGTATTTCAGAAAGTTAAAATACGAGCGTATCGGAAACGCTAAGAAAACTGATGATGACAGAGACGGTGTTGTTAATGAAGATGGTTATGAAGATCTAAATAACGACAATCTGATTACTTTAATACGAGTAGAAGATCCAACTGGTGATTACAAGGTATTAGAAGATGATGAACGCATCATGGTTAAAGCTGATACTAAGAAAGGTGAAAAAGGAAACTATAAAGTATTTAGTGAAGGAATTGATAATGATCATGATGGCGTTTTTAATGAAGATGGAGAAGGTGGTGTTGCTTTCAATAAAAACCTTACTTACAATTTTCCATATTTCAAACCTGGCGCCGGAGAGCATCCAGTTTCTGAAAAAGAACACAGAGCACTACTTGACTTTTTATATGAGAAGTGGAATGTTTTTAGCGTGTTAACTTTCGGGCCTGCCAATAATTTATCCACTCCCCTTAAATACAATGCACCTAATGCAAAGAAAAGAGTGGTCACCAGTATCCTTAAAGAAGATGAAAATTTAAATAAATTTATTTCTGAAACTTATAATAAAATAACTGAGACTAAAGAAGCTCCCAAATCAATAACAAAAGGAGGCGGTTTCTTTGAGTGGTCATATTTCCATTTTGGAAAATTAGCTATGAGTACGCCAGCATGGTGGCCATCAAAAATAAAAGGAGATTCTATCACAAAGCCTTCAAAAAACCCTAAAGCCAGTTTCTTGCAATGGGCAAATGAAGAAGGGATAACCGATGTTTTTGTTGACTGGACAGAGATTAAGCATCCGGATTTTCCTAATCAGAAAGTAGAAGTTGGAGGAATCGTTCCTTTTAAAATGCTCAATCCTCCTTATCAAAAAATAGATACTATTGCCAAAAAGCATACTGATTTTGTTTTGGAAATTGCTAAAATTCAGCCTTCAGTTTCTTTTAACAACCTTAAAACAGAAGTTTTAGGTTCTGGCTTGACCAGAATAACAGTTGACCTATATAATTCGGGATTAATTCCTACTCATACCGAAATGGGGACCAGATCGAGGTGGCTCAGAAAAATAAATGTTCGTTTAAAGCTCGCTAAAGGTCAGGAAGTTATTTCGGGAAATAAGTTTCAGCTTATAGATGCCATAGGAGAAGACGATACGATGCAACTTACCTGGTTGATCAAAGGGAAAGGGAATCTACAAATAGAAGCCGGAGCTCCGCATACAGGAACAGAAAAAACCACAATCAAACTTTAATCTGTACATCATGAAATTAAATATATATACAATTACTGTTTTATCATTTTTATTTTTTGCTCCGCTATTTGTTACAGGGCAAAGTTCAAATGATATTTTTAGAGCTGCAGGAACACCTCATAACCCAAAAGTAAGTATCGCTTTTAACAAATATTATACTGCTGAAGGTCTCGCAGCATTAAGTAAAAAAATTGCAGATGCACATCCTAATCTTGTAAAAAGAAAATCTATTGGGAAATCCACTAAGGGAAGAGATATCTGGATGATGGCTATTACAGATTATTCTGTTGGGGATCCGGACAGAAAGCCTGCCTTTTATGTAGATGGAAATATCCATTCTAACGAAATACAGGGAGGGGAAATATGTACATACACTGCCTGGTATTTAACGGAAGGATTTAAAGATATTGATTACATCAAGGAGATGCTTAGAGATCGAATCTTTTATATTGTTCCTACCATTAATCCGGATGCACGTAACGATTATATGAAAGAAGCCAATACACCTCATAGTCCGCGTGCCGGTTTAATTGCTTTAGATGATGATAGTGACGGGCTTTTTGATGAAGATGGTTATGATGATTTAGATGGAGATGGTTCTATTACGCAAATGAGAAGAAAGAGTCCGAACGGAAATTTTATTATTGATCCGCAAGATCCAAGGAGAATGATACAAATTAGTCCTGACGATATTGTAACTGCTCAGCGTTATGAGTTTTTAGGTAACGAAGGAATAGATAACGACGGAGATGGAAGAATAAATGAAGATGTATACGGATATTATGATCCGAATAGAGATTGGGGATGGAAATGGCAACCAGATTATATACAAAGAGGGGCTTACAAATACCCTTTTTCTGCCCCGGAAACCCGAGCAGTAGCAGATTTTATATTAAAACATCCAAATATTGCGGGAGCTCAAAGTTACCACAATTCCGGAGGGATGATTTTAAGAGGTCCGGGAGCACAAGAAGATGTTTCTACATATAACAGGGCAGATATACGAATATATGATGCTATTGGGAAAAAAGGAGCAGAATTATTACCGGGTTATCGTTATTTAACTGTATATAAAGATTTATATTCTGTTTTTGGCGGAGAATTAGATTGGTTTTATGGAGGAAGAGGAATTTATACTTTTTCTAACGAGATATTCACAAGTTATGCCTATTACAAGAAAAATAATGGCGGACAAGATGAACGTTATAAAGCTGCAAAAGATTTATTATTGGGAGATGCTTTTACAAAGTGGAAATCTTTTAACCATCCTACTTTTGGAGAGATTGAAATAGGAGGTTTTAAAAAGAATTTTGGCAGAGCAACTCCGGGGTTTTTATTAGAAGAAGAGTGTCATAGAAATATGGTGTTTACTTTTTATCACGCCTTTCACATGCCGCACCTTTCTATAGACGCGATAACTGAAAAATCGTTAGGTGGCGGATTAAAAGAGATTACAGCTACGATTAAAAACGATCGTTTAATCCCAACTCATGCCAGTCAGGATTTAAAATATAAAATTGAAAGACCTGATTTTGTATCTATTTCCGGAGGAAAAGTAATGGCCGGAATGATTGTTAATAACGATGATTTTAATGTAACTACTGAACAAAAGACAAATCCGGAAAAAATTAAAGTAGAAAATATTCCGGGAAATAGTGTGATCAAAGTACGTTGGATTGTTAAAGGCGGTAGTAAATATAAAGTTACTGTAGACAGTGCCAAAGGAGGTTATATCACAAAATCATTATAACCAAGCTTGGATTAATTCTTAGATCTTATTTATATAAAATAAAAAACCACCATTTCTCAATGGTGGTTTTTTAATGAAATTATAAGCTGTTAAACGAGTTTGGCATTAAAGGCAATTCCATTTTTCATAGTATTTACAGAAATACATCCCTGTTCTGCTATCGTAAGTAGTTTTTCAAACTCTTCAGGATGGCTGCATGTTTCATACGAAACGTCTAAAGTAACATCAGTAAAACGCTTAGGTAATTCTTCTCCTATGCTTCCATTAACTTCAATTTTTAATCCGTTTATTTCTATTTCCCTGGATTGAGCAGCAGCAAATAATGTACTTGCAAAACAACCACCAATACCCGTTAGCATATATTGTCCGCCCATTAATCCTGTTCCTCCTCCCCCTTTTTCAACCGGCCTGTCTACTGTTATTGTAAATTCGCCATTTTGTAGTTGAACTGCTGTCGCTGAGCTTTGTTTTAATACGATCTTAACCATTGCAATTTTAATTAAATTATATCTACCGAAGGTAGTATTTTTTTGTCCAACTTCGTTAGACACTATTATTCAATATTGTGATATTTCTTTTATTGTTTCGAAAAAAGGAAAATAATAGACTGTTTAGTTTTTACTCATTTAAAAACACAGGCTTTATTCTTAACTTTGGTTATATTAGATATATAAAGGAGGTATGGTTACCTTGGTAATTATATAAATATGTTGGTATTAAAATGATGAAGAACTACAAATTATTACAAATAATAGCTTTAACAATATTCTTTATTGGAGCAATATTAGCCGTATATGGAAGAGAAAGCAATAATGGAGAATTTGGAAAAACTGCATTTTATGGCAATGTGATTTTAACAGTTGGTTTACTTTCAATTGCTGTGTTTTACTATTTAAAAAGGAAAAATAAATGAATTTCAAGTTATATTTTCATTATATAAGTTATCTACAATATCCTCTAATGTTGATTGCGCTATTTTATTCGTTTAGACCAATCTTATTTGATTCTGAACTTGATTTAAAAAATGTGAATTCAATGTTAGTTTTCGCTGGATTAGCTGTTAGCTTTTCTACATTACAAGATACTTCAAGAACACAAAATAAAATTTCAAGACGAATTTGGGAGAGTCCCAAAAAAGGGAGAATATTTTTAGCATACCTTGGAATATTAAACTTGTTTTTGATTGTTTATGGTGTATATGGCTTTTTAAGTAATAAAGAAGACGGAATCTTAACTGAAATTTCATTTGGAATTATAGTACTTGGAATTGGAATGATTGGAATGTTAAAAAGTGGAATTGAAAAATTTGAAAAACACCGAAAGGATAAAAATACTAATGTCAATAACATATAAAATTAATTGCTTGGTTACAGCCTACTAACGAAAATCTTCAAGGACTTTCTATCTGTATCCATGCTGAATTGCTAAAACCCGTGCCAAACCGAAAATAATTGTTAATTTAACCCATAACTGACGGTTACACGAGACTGTTGTGCGTAATTGAAGACAAACGATAATGAAAATACCATTTAAGCTATTATTCTTACTTTTCTTGACCATTTTTAGTACGAAATCTTTTTGTCAGAAAATGGTTGAATATTACGAACCCGTAAAGAATGACAGTCTAAAAGTTGGAATAGAAGAAAATGCCTTTTTACCTTATATTCAAAAAGGTTATACTTTAATACTTCCTGAGAATAAGGAAATAAAAGGCGTGCTCATTTTTCTCGAAGATTCAAAGTATGACGAAAAGAACAGAAGCTCAAAGCAAATGTATACTCAAGCCATGGAAAAAGACTTTGCAGTACTATCTGTTTCTACCGAAATCCCTCTCGACTTTTATTTTTCTAAATCATCTATGCTTTCTACGCATAAACTAATTCGAGAAGTCTTTAATAAATATAATTTACCAAATGACAACATTTTCTTTTTAGGAACAAGTTTAGTTGGACATAGAGCCATGCGATATATTAAGTTTATGAAAGCGAATGACTTTAAATTCCAACCTAAAATAAAAGGAATTGTCGTTTGCAATTTCACAATGGATTTTACAAGAAAATGGTATCAACATAAACGTGATATAAAAATTAACCGAATTGACCTTGGGGAACCAAAATTTATAAACTATCTATTGGAAACGAACTTAGGAGGAACACCAAAAACCAATCCGGAAAACTATCACAACTTCTCATCGTATAGCTATTCTGATGAGAAGAATGAAAATGTTAAGATTTACAAAGATTATGCAGTTAGAGCATATATAGAACCAGCAATAAAATATAAGTTAACAAAACAACTAAGAACCCTATACGAGAATAACTCGACAGATATAGTTGGCTTTTTAGCTGAACTGAATTTAAAAGGAAATGAAAACACCGAATTAATCGTATTGCAGCCTGAAGACAATCCATCAACACAAAAGAATACTCAATCAACTTGGGATGCACTAGATAAAGATGAACTTATGGATTGGATTTTAAAACAAACGAAAAAATAAACTACATACAATAAAGTATATAAAAAATAGTGATTTAAGTGACAACTCAAAATCATAAAATAAAGGTCGGTGCAACCTCGATAATTATCGAGAGAAAGATTTGTGAATAAAAATCCACTCCTACTCCTACATGAAATCGTTAGCAAACATTTTGACAACAATGAATAAATTTTTATCAATTTTTTTAATCATTGCAACATTTTTTAGTTGTACAAATAATTCAGTTTCATATTTCGATCAGGAACCTCCTTCTACAATTCCCAAACTATTTGCACCCTCAATTGTTAATACAGACGATATCGAACTTAATGTAGTTTTTAATGATGATCATACCGAAATGTTCTTTTCAAGAATTGTAAACAACAGCTTTGTGATTCATCATTCTGAATTGATCGATGGCAAATGGTCTGACATTAAACCCATTAAAATGTATGACGATAATGTCCTGGTTTCAGTGGCTTGTGATCCCACAATTACCAAAGACGGGAAGACAATGTACTTTCTTGGCGTAGATCCTGAACTTTACAATAATAATATTACCCGGGAAGAACTTTATACAATACCTCCAGACATTTATAAGAGTAAAAAAGTGAATGGAAATTGGGGATTAGCCACTAAAGTGAATTTCTCTGTTTCCACAGAATATTTTGAAACCTATCCTGTTGTTACAGCAGATGGAAGCTTATATTTTCGTTCAAATAGACCAAGTGATGAAGGAGGAATGAATACATATCGTGCACAGTATTTAGGTAATGAAAAATTTGAAACACCTGTTATCATAAACACTAAGTCAGAGAAAAAAGAACTCATAACTTATATTTCATCAAATGAACAGTATGCTATAACTAATGGACAAGGTAAATTTCAAATAACATTTAATGATCATGGTGAATGGACAAAACCAAAAGAGATACCAATAGAATATGAAAGTAACTGGCGCTATTATTGTCCGTATATGACTTCTGACGGAAAATATTTTATCTTTTCCAGAAGGTATAATAACCCTGAAAAAAAAGGATGGGCAGGTGTTGAAAAAGGGGAAGTTTATTGGGTAAACGCCGATGTACTTTTTGATGCAAAATAAAAAATCCATGATTATGATGTACTCCTATCAAGATATGCATCATACACAAAATATTCTAGCTAACCTGAGAAAAATAAATATGGCACGAGTCTTCAAATTATTATTGTTTCTTATTTTTTTGTCTTGCCAGACACCCGATTCAGAGAAGAATGTAAAAGTACCTACTCAACAAATAGTTATTGGAGAAAGTATTTCCATTTTTTCAGAAGCCTTAGATGAAGACAGAGATCTATTAATAACTCTTCCTAAGAATTACCAACGAAATACTCATAGTTATCCGGTAATCATTGTTTTGGATGCCGAGTATTTATTTGAACTGACAAATTCAATTGTAAAAATAAAAGTTTCCAGAAATGAAATGCCGGAGAGCATTGTAGTTGGTATTCCAAATAGTCTCAATAAGCGCTATGATATGGCTATGAAATTGAGTTATCCGGATGGAAGAACATTTTTTGGAAACGCCGATGGAAAAAAAATAAAAGATTACCTGACATTCTTTGATCAAGAGCTTTTTCCTTTCCTTCAGAAGAATTATAGAGTAAACAATCATAAGTCCATCATAGGAATGTCGCCAACTTTTGGGCCTGTCCTGGAGGCCTTTTGGGCGAAACCCAATATGTTTGATGGATATATTGTTTTAGCAGCAGAACTTGCGATAACAACAACTTCTGGTCAGACTGTACAAGAAAGAGTTTTACAAGCGATTCAAGATAAAAAACGTTCTAAAAGTGCAATATACATTGGTAAAGCAGGTGATGATTTAAAACGAAGACCAAAAGAAGAAGCTTTAGCTTATGTCGAATTGAATCAAAAACTAGAAAATACTGCTAATCCTAATATCAATTATAAAATTGAAATCCTTGAAAACGAAAATCATTACGGAATGTCAATTTCCGGGATAGAACACGGATTGGAAACTATTTATCCGTTCACTACATGGAATATTCCATATAGAGAGTTTTGGAATTCTGAAAACCCTGCAGATGAAATAGAAAAGTTTTATAATAATCTTTCTGATCAATATGGGTTTGAAATTTTACCTCTGGAAGATTCCTTTTATGCAGCACAAAATTTATTAGGAACTGCGAGAAGACTGGAAAGACAAGGAAGAACAAAGGAATTAGAAGATTTAATACAGCTGGCCTTGAAATATTACCCCAATTCGGTAGAACTAAATAAGTATTCTGAGAAAGTTAAAAATCAGTTACAACAATAACTTTAACTGATAGGTAGTTGCCTGAAAACCAGATTTTTTCTACTTTTATTATAAACAAACCCAACAGGCAAAACTCGTTATAGCAGTTTGTCAATGTCTTTAGCAATAAGTAGAAAACAACCAAAGCATGAAAAAAACATTGGTAGTAGTATTGGTGCTTAACTTTATTTTAGTGTTGAAGTTAAGTGCACAAACAGAAGTTGAGTTAATCAATAAAACCCTTCAAAATTATATTGATGGCACAGCAAACGGGGAACCGGAAAAATTAAAAAGTGCGTTTCAATCAGACTTTAATTTATTTTTAATCGACAATGATACATTAAGAATAATTGATGGAAAAGGCTATATCGATAGAGTCGAAAAAGGAAAAAAGTATAATCGGATTGGAAAAGTAGTCACTATTGATTATGAAAATGATGCTGCCATAGCAAAGATTGAAGTTTATTTTCCTGATAGGAAAAGAGTTGCTACAGATTATCTCTTACTTTTAAAAACTGAAGACAAATGGAAAATATTACACAAGATTATTAATCTTAAAATTCTTAATGAGAATCAGAATAAAAAAGTTGATACTCAAAATGAAATTAATCTCATTAACAAAACCCTTCTTCATTATATCGAGGGCACAGCAAATGGAGAACCCGATAGGTTGAAAAAAGCTTTCCATAAAGATTTTAATTTATATTATATAAAAAATGACTCTTTAAGCATCATAAACGGTGAAAGGTATATAGGCAACTTCAAACCAGGTAAAAAGAATAACCGAATCGGTAAAGTACTCGCTGTCGATTATGAAGGAGATGCTGCCACTGCCAAAATAGAAGTACTAATGCCAGATAGAAATAGAATAGCTATTGATTATATGTTGCTTTTAAAGATTAAAGGAGAATGGAGAATAATCCATAAATCTTTTACTTCTAAAAATTATGGTGACTAACAATATTCCAATTACAATTTAATAAAACTTATTACTAATAAAATTGATAGTGAATTGTGTTAATTTCCATAATCGGAATTGCTAGCAATATCTGGCTATGCTCGTTGTCATTACAATTCACTATCTTTCGATTACAGTGGAAAATCTAAATCAATTTCCTCTAAAGAAGAATCATCATGATCACTAATAGTAACAAACAACTTAGACCAATTAAAAAACTTAGATGAAAGAAGGTTTAATAAAAGACACTTACGAGCTAATAATAAAGGAAATACAGACAATTATAACTATTTCTTACCTCGTTGCAGTTGGAGTTGGAATGCTATTTAATTATCAGAAATTCTCAGAATTTGAGATCAATATATTTAATTATGCAGATGTCTTTGATTTCCTGATTGCACCTTTTTCTGACTTTTATATCTTTCTTTTTGCCACGGCTTCAATTATAGTTATGTTGTTATTAATCAAAATAGATACCTTATGGAGAAATAAATGGCCAAAATCTTATTCAATAGCTAGTTTGAGAAATGATAAAAAAGCCTGGTTTAAGACATATAGAATTGTCTTAGCTTTAATAAGTTTTACCATTTACTTATATGCATCAGCCGATTATTATGGCAAATATGTTAAGAAAAAAATAATAACTCAAAGTGATATTTCAATACGATTAGAAGATAACGAAATCAAGTCCGGCAAACTAATCGGAAAAACAAAAGAGATCGTTTTTTTACTTAAAAATGATCATGTTTATGCAATACCTATTACTTCTTTAGTTAAGGAAATAAAGATAAAATGATGTTTATCCAACAGCTATATAAGGTTTTCAAAAAATGAAAATATTAACCAAAGGGAAATATTACGGCAGTCAAAATTCTGAGACATCTTATAATGGAGTATTATTATCTCAATACACTTATATGGGCCCCAGAACAGATTGGCATTATCATGAAAACCCTTATTTCATGTACGTGTTGCAGGGGAATATGATGGATTGTAATAAAAAAGTCAAAACACTTTGTCCATCGGGTAGCTTAATGTTTAACAATTGGCAGGAACCTCATTATGGCGCTAAACATTCTATTGATGCCGGTGGTTTTCACCTGGAATTTGAAAAAAAATGGCTGAAAGAAAATGGAATATCTTTGAATTTACTGGAAGGAAGTCAGTTAATTCAGCATCCACAAATACATTTTCTTTTTGCAAAATTATATCATGAGTTTCTGCTTTCTGATAGTTACAGCACAGTAACTGTAGAAGTTTTGTTATTACAAATTTGTGAAGCTTTAAATGACTTAAAAACTGTTCATGCGCAAACGCAACCAAATTGGGTAGATGGCTTAAAAGAATTATTACATTATGATACTTCAAACCTAAGTCTGAAATATTTATCAGATCAACTAAATATACATCCGGTACATATTTCAAGGGCTACTTCAAAGTATCTCTCTATGAGTCTTGGGGAATACATAAGGCAACAAAAGCTTAAAAAAGCTATTCCGCTTTTATTAGATTCGTCAAAGTCATTAACAGAGATTACTTATCAAGCTGGTTTTTCAGATCAAAGTCATTTTAATCGTGTTTTTAAATCTCATTTTAATATGAATCCCAGTTCGTATAGAAAAACAATCAGGAAAGTTTAGCAATGTTAATCTCATACAATTATCCATCTAAACCATAAGGTATTTTTGTCTTCAAACATCTTTACATTATGCTAAAAAAAATGATACTACTAGCACTGTGTTGTTGGACACTACAAAGTTGTGCTCAAGAAAAGAGACAAGATTATCTGGGGAATTGGATAGGAACGTTACCTGACAAGCATAGTTTTAATTTTCAAATCACACTTGAAAGTTATGGTTCAAACGAGTATCAACTTCGCATTGCAAATACAAAACCTGTCATCACTAAAAATTTTACATCGGTTAATAACGATCATATCCAGTTTAATGTTGATAATCAACTTCATTTTAATTTAAAAAACGATAATAATGAGTTAACCGGATACATTAAATCGGGGAAGTTTTATTATTATGTTACGTTACAAAAAACAGAGCAAAATAAATATATTGGAAACTGGAATCCGTTTATGCTGGACAACGGCCTTACATCAGATGAGCTCTTTTTAAATATTGATCACTATAACGGACAGCTTGAGGCCTATCCCTTTCTTGGGGATCAAAGATCCAGGGGGTTCTGGGCCAATGATTTTAAGAAAAAAGATAGTATACTTTCTTTTAGAGATGATAATACCGGATTCAATTTTCGAGCTATCTTTTTACAAGAGACAATTGAGTTCGAAATGTACCTGATCGATGCTCTCATTACAAAAACGACCTTAACCTATTCAGAGGAGTACTGGGAACCTCCTCTCCCTCCTATCGTTCACGATCAAAGTACTGATACTCCTTCATCATTAGATGACGGATGGGCTACCGGAAATATTAAAGATTATGGTATTGATGAAACCGGACTGAAAAGACTCATCGATAGCATTAATATCAAGGCTCTGGTCAATACGCATAGTGTGTTAATAACCAAAAAAAACAAATTAGTATTTGAAGCTTATTTTGATGGTTTCAATGCTAATATTCCACATGATTTGCGATCTGCTTCCAAGAGTATTTCATCTGCAATAATAGGCATTGCCATTGATGATAAAATCATAGAGAGTGTTGACGAGAAATTATATGACTTTATCCCTGAAAATTATCAATACACAAAAGATTCATTAAAATCGGCTATCAAAATCAAAGACCTGTTGACAATGAGTTCCGGATTAGATGTCAACAACCTGGCATCAGAAGAAAATTATCAAAATTCTAGTCGTTCAAAAAGTTGGCTTCAAACCGTTTTAGAAGCTCCTATGGTAAAAACTCCGGGAACTTATGCCGATTACGGCTCTGCAAATCCGTTTTTGCTTGGGATGTATTTAAACGAACGATTAGAAAAACCACTGGAGGATTATATGGATGAAAAGCTTTTTGCTCCTTTAGGTATCACCAATTATATCAATCAGACAGACGATACACAGGTAATTCCTTATTTTGGAGGAGGAATGCTTTTGACGCCAAGGGATTTACTCAAATTTGGCCAGCTTTACCTTAACAAAGGCAAATGGAATGGGAAACAAATTATTTCAGAAAGTTGGGTAACAGCGTCATTTGGGAAATATTTACGATTACAGGATACGAGAGATAAAAATGAATATGGTTATCTATGGTGGCATGATACTTACTTGGTCAAGGGAAAAGCTATAAACACTATTGAAGCAAGAGGTGCCGGAGGTCAGTTTATTTTTATAATTCCGGAACTAGAATCAGTAGTAGTAATAACGTCAGGAAATTTCAGGAATAGGAAAGGGAATCAAGCAAGAGATATTTTAAAAGAATATATCTTACCGGCAATGACAGATTAAAAAATCAGTGCATCACAATTGCCCCTAATTGCTTTGCTTCAATTGTTTACATTGTCAATGTCAATTGAATTAATTAACTTGCTACTACAACCAAAGGCCGTTTGTTTTTCTATCAAAGTTATATACAAATCGTTAGCAGCAATTAAGAAAATAAAGTGAAATTAAAAACTATAACGCTGTCATCAGTTCTGCTATGCATTATTGGGTGCAAGCAATCACAGTATAAAAAAGAAAACATAACCGATTCAGTAATTGAAATAAATCAATCGAAAAAGGTTTCCAGTAACCTTGTTGATTGGGTAAATGCTTTTAACACCAATACTCTGGAAAATTCTTATGATGGAAATGCTATCAAAATTATCTCTTCAGATACTATAATTAGCAGTGCATCCGAAATAGCCAATCATTATAGAACTCACAAAAACAAAATTACTTCTATTGAATCATTATTCAGTATAGAGGCAAATAAAGAAAGAGGTATTACTTATGAATTAGTTAAATATAAAACTGATAACCTTAAAGAATATACTCAAATAGTAATTTGGAAGGCTCAAGGCGAAAAAACAATCCGGGAGTTTGAATTCACAGGAGAAAACACCATAGAATCTGCTCAGGTTGATACAACCAAAATAGCTGAAAGACGAAAGTTATGGATAGAATTGTGTAATGCGCATAACCCTGAAAATCTTGTCAAAGAACTCTATAGTGCCAATACTATGTATTTTAATCATAAACCAATAGTAAAAGGAACAGAAGATTTGATAAAGGAATATGATTATATGAGTAATGAAAACTATGCTTTAAACCTAAATCCTATAAAATTAGAAGTCATCAATGCCAACCTGGCTTTTGAAATCGGACAATGTAGCGGCAGTTATAACGGAAAATACATTTTGGTATGGAGAAAGCAGGCAGATGGAGTTTGGAAGGTATATATTGATTCTAATATTTAAATTAAAAAATGATAACTAATAATCATTAAAATATAAATCATGAAAAAAATAATTCCATTTTTTATTTGCGCTCTTTTTTCATTTGTAATTCATGCACAAAATGTAATTGGTGCATGGGAAGCCTTTTCTAATTCTGAAAATGGAGATCGTCTAAGGAGTGTTGTTATTTTTGCAGATGGTTACCAGGTAATAGCAACATATGATGTTGCTACCGGTAAATTTATTTATTCTAATGGAGGTACCTGGAAATTAGAAGGAGATGTGATGACGGAAAAAGTAGAATTTGATACAGGGAATTCTGAGCGTGTAGGTACAGAAACAAGTTTTAAAGTAATTATATCTGAAAATGAAATTAAAATTGTTGACAGTCCTTTAAAACTAAAAAGAATTGATAGTGGGTTACCGGGTAAGTTACAAGGTGCCTGGCTAATGTCTGGCAGGATTAGAGACGGTAAAACACAATTACGAGACACGAGCAGACCCAGGAAAACAATGAAAATTTTATCGGGAACCCGATTTCAATGGATAGCTTACAACACAGAAACAAAGCAATTTATGGGTACTGGAGGGGGAACGTACACTACCAGAAATGGTGAATATGTTGAAAACATTGATTTCTTTTCGAGAGACGATTCAAAAGCAGGTCTTAGCCTAAAATTTAATTATGAATTGATTGATGGGAAATGGCATCATACAGGTTTATCCAGTAAGGGAAATCCAATCCATGAAATATGGAGCGTCAGAGAATAAGTTAAATCAAATGTTTTGCCCAAAACGCATAAAATAATAGCATAAAAAGCCTTCTATCTTTATATTGCTCCCAGGTAAAGAGCAATCATGCTTATCGTATCGATCAATCCATGAATAATGATATTCATCCAAAGGTTTTTCTTTCCGTTTATTATATAAATGATTCCGAAAAACAATCCGACAATACCGGTTTGAAGAACTCCAACCGGTCCCTGGTAAAAATGAAGCAATCCGAATACAACAGAACTAGCCAGTAAACTGATAATCCAGGAAAGGTTATTATTACCAAGAAGTAATGCTATATTTTTCATAATATATCCTCTCCATATCATTTCTTCAGCAAAACCTGCAGTTATCCAGGCGCTAAGAATCATTAAAATAAGCATTCCTTCATTTCCTTCCAGAGTGTTGAAACGATTTAAATCTTTAGTTTCTGCCGGAAACCATTCAAAGATCATAGGATTAATAATCAGCATAAACAATGAAAGAATTAGAATTGTTAACCCAATACTAAATCCTATAGTTTTAATCCAGGATTCGGGTTTTGATAATCCTAATTCATTACGCGTGGTTTTTCTAAACCGATGTATGACTATCATTACCATTATAGAGGCTATAAATCCAACCTGGCCCAAAATGACTAATCCGGAGAGCAGAAAAATTGTCAAAATAATCAGAGGTTTATTATTTCGAAATAGTTCTACAGGTTTTTGAGGAAAATAAGTCTTTATTGAATTCATAATCATTTGTTTTTTGGACAAACATAATATGAGATCAAATGACAATCGTCTGTGCGTATCCGCGTACACAAGAAACTAATGTATTCTGTAAATGCTTAATAGTATTAAAAATTGGTTAACAGTCTTATGGTTTGGGCTTCCCATTTATCTTCTATGGGTTGATTCTCTCTATTATAAAAAGGCCATTGACTATTAGCAATATATAGATACCCAAGATTCTCATAAAACTTACCATTGGTTGGTTCTCCCAATTGATCTAAAGCATTATCCAATAGCGAAATACTTTTTACTTGTTGAACATCGTGAATGATCTTAATAACCTTTTTAGGAGTAGAGCTATTTTGTACGGCTATTAAAGTTGTGTTATTTATAAATGTAAGTCCGTCTATTCCTTTCAAGAGATAATCATCAGACCTTAACCAGATTCGATCATCATAATCGTTTAAATTAATTCTCACGATTCCTTTTATGTAATCAGCGATATAAACATACTTACCATCTTCACTAATGGTTACCCCCTGGAGATTAAAAGCTTCCTTAATCGGAATAATTTTTTCTATTTCGTTATTGTTTGTGTTAATCACAAGTAGCTCCGGAGTTGAAGAATTAGTTGCATAGATTTTATTATCCTCAGCTAGTATCATGCTTCCAATTACAGCTTTTTTCTGTAACTGAACCGTAGAAAGTATGGTTCCGTCTGATGTATTCATTTTATAAATAATACCTTCATTACCCTTTTCTTCAGAATAATCATGATATTGAGGTAACATGGCAACAGATACCCATACTACGTTTTTACCTCCGTCTATCACAGCCATTGCAGCTCCAGGCAATTGATTTAATTCTTTTGCCTTCTTATTTTTAATATCATATTTAAGGACGATCCCATTTCTGACATCAGTTAAATAAGCAAAGTCATCTTTCAAAACAAAGTCTTCCAGGTGATATTTATTTTGAGTTTCAAAATACAATGAACTATTCTCAATTTTAGTTGCGTACTTAATCACCACACTTTTTAAATTATCTAATTTATCTGTATCCTTTAACAGGTTTTCAAAATCTTCCTCTTCATCAAATTTTAAATCAGCATTCCAACTAATCAGTTTATTTAATGCATTATAAGCTTTTTCTTTTTCGTTATTTAAAGCATACGATGCTGCTAGGTTGAACAGAATAGTAGGATGAGAAGGATGAAGTTCTAATGCCTTTAAATTATATGTTTTAAAATTATTATAATCTTTATTCTTGTAGGCTTCAACACTTTTTTGATATAAATCATTTAATGTTTGAGAAGAACCAACAAATGATACTAAAAAGGTTAAGAAGAAGAATATTTTAAGTTTCATTTTAAATAATTTATTATTGGATGTTTGTTTTTCTATATTCCGAAGGCGTAATTCCTTTTATTTTTTTAAAAAGCGCATTGAATACCGATTTAGATTTAAATCCCGCATCATATGCCAATCCCAATATACTATACTGCTGTTGATTGATATCTGTCAATAATCTACTCACTTCTTCAATTCGATATTCATTAACATAGGTATAGAAGTTTTTATTTGTAAATTGATTGATAACTTGCGATAAATGATTCGAGGATATTTTTAATTGTTCAGCTAGATTTTTTAAAGTCAATTCAGCATCAAGATAGGGTTTATTCATCTTCATATACTCTTCTAAAGCAGAGAAATATTTTTTTGCAGTTGCTTTACTCAATCCTGTTTTTTCATATTTAGGCGAGTCTCGTATTGTATTTTCTTCTATTTCTGAAAAAATAGGGGTATATCGTATCCCAAAATATCCAAGTATCAGTTGAAACAAACATATACTTAAAATACTTATTTTACTGACTACCTGGAAATCTATATCATTAGAAATCAAATAAAATAGATGAAGCAAAAAAATTAAACCAAAAACAATACTTGCGCCAATGAGTATCATTTCCAACCACGAAAGGTTTCTTTTCTCAATATTTGAATAATTAGCTTTTACAAGCTCTGAATGTCTTCTAACTATTCTATAAGATAAAGGGATATAGATAAAACATTGAATAAAAAGAATTATATCTGTAATAGAAAATAATTTTTGCCCGGATAGTTGCCTATTGTATAGCGTTAATTTCTCATCCCCCGAAATAAAAAAAAGAGTGATCATCAATGTTAGACTCATTAAAACAAAAGGTAATAAATGTATAATGAGCTGACTCTTTTTAAGGCCTGTACCAACAATACTTCGAGTATAAAAGAAAATAAACGGAACATGTAATAATACTAAAGAAGTATCTAACCCTATAAAATGGGGGTATTCTTGTATTAATTCAGAATGCCTGATGTAAAGAAGGGAGAAATGAATGGTCAATATGATTTGCCAAATCCCAAATATTCTATCACTTTCTGATCGTTTCTTTTTATTAAAAATTAATAACACCAGGAAAGCACAAATTACTATCCCAATAAAAAAGAAAACTTCCATTGTTTTGTTTATTTATCAGACCAGACTGCAAGTTCATTTCCTGCCGGATCAGTAAAATGAAACCTTTGGCCACCAGGAAAAGAAAAAATATCTTTAGCTATTCCTCCTCCTGTTTCTATAATTTTATCTTTTATCACATCCAGGTTTTCATGATAAAGAACAACAAGTACTCCATTTACAATATGCTCCTCTGTTTTTTCAAATCCGCCTTCAAGTCCACTTTCAGAAAACGCCGTATAGGTAGGTCCATAATCAGTAAAAGTCCAGTTAAAAGCTTTTTGATAAAAGTTTTTAACTGCTTCAAGGTTATTTGCTTTAAATTCTACATAGTTTATATGATTATTTTTAATTTCCATGTTACGATTTCACTTTTTTATAATTGAATTTTATTTCTTCTTGTTTTCCTTTGTCATCAATAATGACATAGATATTTATTTCATCATCACTCACTTTCTCAAAGGTAAATTCATCAAAGTAGACCTTGTCTTCGGTAACTTTTACTAATTTAAAATCAACGGTCTCATCTTTCTTTTCCCATCCTTTAAGATCTATATGAAAATGTTTAAGTCTAAGTATTAAGGTTTCTTCTTCCTCTGCTATCGTTACAATCTCATAAAACTGAACTTTATTATTGATCACTAATTTAAATACACACATCATTGAGCCACCCAAAGGAGGTGTCCATACTTCTTCGGTAACTCCTCCAAAAGCCTGTCCTCTCCAACTTCCTTCTATCCATTTAATGGCACTTAAATCTGCCTTAGGTGATCCTTTACCAGCATCGTAGGTAATTGTATTTTGAAACTTTCCCTGCCCTAAACTTTTTATTGGTATTATAACTATTAGAAAAATACCAAATAGCATATATTTCTTCATCTCTTAATCGTATTAGCCATTAATAAATTTACTATTTCTATTATTAATGACGATTAGTTAGAGTTTAAGATGGACAATATTCATAAATTATCTTCATAAAAGGGGCCCTTTCATTTTTTTCATTAACACGATGCCATAATTCATTTTTTCGCTTCCCATCATCGTCTACTTCCATCTCATAATGAATATTTTCTCTCCACATATTATTCTGCCAATTATATCGAGTTGTTTGAATATGCTGCCCTGAATCATTATAGGTTAGTATCATTTTTCTGGCATTAATCCATTTGTCATCTATCCAAACAGGAAATTCTTTTTCTATAGCCAATCTTCTATGATCATAATGATATGTAATTTTGTTTAGATTCGTCTGTATACTATCGGTTACTGTCTTTGTTACTTCGGATAACAATACATTTTTATCATCATATACATAATCTGTAAAATTCATAGATACTCTATTATTAGATACAATAGAATCATATCTTTTTATAATTAGATCATCTTTAAAATGGAAATCTGACTTTACAATTAACTCCCATTGATCATGATTCCAACGCTCTCTGACAGTAGATATATTTCTATCATTTTTATCATATACATGATACATGCGTGTTAAAAATAATGAAGAATCTTTTGTCATTACTTTTTTAGAGATTTCTTCAGTTAATAAGTTGCCCGTATAGACGAATTCTGTTCTATGAGTTTCTTCCCATCCATCTGAAGTTTTAGCATTCCATATTTGAAATTTCTTCTTGAATTCCTTTTTTCCTATATTTTTTGATACAGACTGATGTTTACAACAAAAAAACAATGGTATAAAACAATAAATATAATATCTAATCAAAATTTTCATCATAACTTATCATTAAATATAAATTGCTTTTTTATTCAGGTATTAAATTATATCGAACTATTTCTCCCAGGGTATCCATTACTTCAAATTTTGGTATATTATTCTTATCTACGTAAATACGGATCATATCTTTTCCATACTTATTTTTAATATACAAACCCGATTCATCAAACCAGCCTTCACCTCTATCTCCCCTTTTACTTCCTAAAAACAGTCTTCTCTGAGCCACTTTATTATATTTTGAAAGCTCAAATTCTATAGAGTCTATCTTTGCTTTAGATAATCTTGGTGTGTTTTCATCTCCAAAAATTTCAGGGTATTTTAATGCATAATATTCATATTCTTCTTTGACATCAGATACATCAGGACGTGACATAATTTTCAAACCATCTTCGTAATAACTTCCAGTACTATCTTTTCGTTCATTATGCTGCAATGCTATAGTCTGATCTTGCCTGTAACCATCAAACATCAGTCCGGAACCTGCATACTGACCACTTTCTATTTTTTTCCCATCAAAAACAAGTCCGCCTGTTTCGTATCCTTCTTCATTATAAAAAAACATTCCGGATATGGTTCCTGTTCCTTGTCGTTTATCACCGTCTAATCCTTTTCTTAATCTGTTAGAGTTAAACAGAGCTATTTTTAATGTTCCGTCTGCTTCTACTATATTAATTCGCTCTACATCAATTTCTTTAAATTTTTGTAACTCTGAAGGCTTCATAAACATAAAAAACAAAAGTGTTATATTGATGATAACCATCATACATAATACTACAAATAGTCTTGTTGTCAATTTTTTCATTTAGTTAATTTTATAAGTTGTAAGTATAATGACCTGGTTATTTATGCTGTTGTTGCATTATTTCTTTATAAAAACATCTGTGGTTAGTTAGAATAAATTGAAAGGTTGAATAGTTTATACCTTAACTTAGAGCTAAAATAGTTTTTGACGCTTCTGGTATCGTCTTGGCGGATAGGGATACACAACTTTACTTAATCTTTTTTACTTTATTGACTATTAAAATTAAAAAGTTAATCGTTTAATAATCAATTTGATCACTTAGAAGTAGTATCAAAGTAATAAATGAGACATTTTACTAAATAATCTCATTTCTAAATTATTGCTTGTGGAAGCCTTAAGATGTTATTTTTCTATAGTCACCAGGGGATTTACCTGTATGTCTTTTAAAATACTTTACAAAATATGAAGCATCTTCAAACCCTAACCGATAAGCAACTTCATTAATTTGAAATCCTGTAAAAGAAAGTAAGCGTTTAGCTTCAAGAATGATACGCTCTGAAATAAGAGACGAAGGTGATTTTGAAGTTATGGTTTTAGTTATTGTGACCAAAGTTTTAGATGATATATTTAACAGGGCTGCATAATCCTGAACAGAATAATTCTTAAAGAAATATTGTTCCAGGAATTCTCTAAAACGCAAATATAGGAGTTGGTAATTATCTGTGAATTTCAATGATTCCTGTTGTCCGTCTCTATGTGTCCGCTCAAAAATTATTAATATAGATTTTAATAAATATCGAATGACCTCCTGATGTCCGAAGCGTTTCCTATTTTTTAACTCCTTTTGCATAAGTTCTAAATAAGATGAAACCAAACTCACAACATCTTCAGAAATACAATAACATGGTTTTCCCTGGTTATTAAACACATTATATTTTAAAAATATATCAACATCAGATTGTCTTAAGAAATCTTCATTAAAGTGAATAATGATTCCTTCATAATCGCGTTCTTTTTCAAAATAATGAATCTGATTTTTTGTAATAAAAAACACGGTATTATCTTCTATTGGGTAACCATTAAAATCTATAAAATGCTTTCCTTCTTTTTTAAAAAACCATAAAATTTGATAATAACTGTGAGAATGCGGCTTTGATGCTGGTTCTTCATACTTTTTAAAGTAGCTATTTAAGTCGTAGATTTCTAATTGAAGTTTCTCCGGATGCTCTTTATGTAGGTGATATTGTTCTATTTTTTCTGGATGCATATAGATAAATCTACTAAGACATAAAAATACAAATCATTTGTTGAGAATTATTGTTTCACATACAAAAAGAGCCGTCAATTAATAGTATTGACGACTCAAAAAATTAAAAAAAGAATTATTATTTCTCCATAAGATGTGTGCCGTGAACTACTGCAGCACCAGCTCTTAATGTAGCAGCAATGAAAGTAGTTTCGGCTAACTCTTCTTGTGTAGCTCCTGCGTCAATAGCATGCTTTTTATGTATTTCTAAACAATACGGACATTGTGTCGTCAATGCGACTGCCACCGCCATCAGTTCTTTATATTTTTTAGGAATAGCTCCATCTTCTAAAGCAGCCTGATCTAATCCTTGAAACGCCTTCATTGCCTTTTCAGCATTTTTCCCTAAATCACCTAATTTTTTTAGGTTATTCATATCATACATAATTCAATATTTTAAAAGTTACAATTAATTTCTCCCCGACATTACTCCTCCGTCTGTATCCCAAATAGCTCCGGTGATCCAGGAAGCTTTATCCGATAATAAAAATGAAATAGTTTCTGCTACATCTTCTGCTCTACCATTTCTTCCAATAGGATGAAAGCCATGGAAATTTTGTAGCGCATTATGTGCTTCTTCTTTACCTCCAAAAACACTTTCATAAACCGGAGTCTCTACAACTGCAGGAGATACTGCATTTACTCTAATTTTATCATCGGCCAACTCCATAGCCAAATGTTGTGTTAAACTATGTAAACCTGCTTTTTGCATTGAGTATGCAGATGAAGGCGTAGCTTTAACAGATTGTTTTGCCCACATAGAACCTACATTAACTATAGCACCTCCATTGGTAGCTTTCATTTTTTTGGCTGCAGCTTGTGTAATAAAGAAAAAACCTCTGTTTAAATCCAGATAAGAATCATAATCTGCCTGAGTATGTTCCAAAAATGATTTTGGCCCGAAAATTCCTGAGGCATTTACCAAATAATCAAGGTTATCTAATGAAGCAATGGTATTATTTAAATCAGTAACCTCTGTTTGATTCGTAATATCTACTTTGTGTGTTACCAGATTACCGCTGGCTTCATTTTTAAATGCATTTAATTTTGTTTCATTTGTTCCTACAACATGTACTTCTACTCCTTCATTTAATAATATTTGAGCTGTAGCTTTACCTATACCACTACTTCCTCCTAATATTAATGCTCTTTTATTCATGATTTTTTTATTTTTTAATTAATACTGCAAAACTAGGTAGTATGTATCCCTGATCTTATGCTATAAAGAGAAAATGAATGGTAATTTTGAGAAAGAGGTAAATAAAAGTTATAAAATCGACTATAAAACCACATGTTTGTAATAATAATATTTTGTCTATTATCGTTAGTTCTAAAAAAATAATATGAAAATGATAAAGAATCCTGTCTATACATTTCTGATACTGATTTTAATAAATGTCTATACCGCAAAATCTCAGGAAAAATCTAGCCAGCAAGATGCAGAAGCAATTTTACAGAAAGCAATACGTGCTCATGGAGGAACCCGTTACAATGCTGCTGCCTATCAATTTGTATTTAGAGGAGATACATACACCTTTAAGAGTAAAGAAGGAAGCTATCTTTATGCGGTTAAAAAACAGGAAAAAGGAAAAGAAATTTACGATGTTATAGAGAATGGCGTCTTCAAAAGAACTATTAATAATGAAGAAAAAGCGCTTTCCAAAGGAGCTGTTACACGTCATTATGAAGCTTTGAATTCTGTTGTTTATTTTGCGACTTTGCCTCACAAATTAAATGACGCTTCTGTTAATAAAACTTATAAAGGTTCTACAACTATAAAAGGTAAAACATATGATGCTTTGGAAATAAGTTTTAGTGGAGATCATGGAGATATTTTTCATTTTTGGATAGACCAAAAAACAGGTATCATTGATTATTTTGCTTATAAATTTACTGCTGGTGGTGGCGGAACCAGATTCAGAAGTGCTTATAATCCACGAACAATAGATGGCATACGTTTTCAAGATTATATCAATTACAAAGCAGCTTCAAAAGTTGCATTCTCCGAACTACCTGCTTTATACGAAGCTGGTAAGCTCAAAAAATTATCCAATATAGATACCGAACAAATTGTTAACCTTGACAAATAACATGAGTTAACGCTCTCCTACTCTACATTTGTTATGTATATATAGATTAAAGTGCAACCATTTTGTTGCATTTAAAAATTTATTATCTATATTTGCAACCATATAGTTGCATTTATTCATCAAAAATTATCATTATGAACGATTCAATCAAAAAAGAACATGTTTTTCAGCATCCTATAGATAAGGTCTGGGATGCCATTTCTATTGAAAAAGAAATTTCTTCCTGGTTTATAAAAGCCGATTTCAAAGCAGAAAAAGGATATTATTATACGTTTAATAGCGAAGGAGAACACTGTACTCAAATTAATGGAGTCATTGTAGAGGCAGATCCTTATACATTAATTTACACTTGGATTGTAGAGGGGACAAAAGCAGAAACTACAGTTAAATGGACTTTGGAAGAAGTAGAAGAAGGTACAAAACTTTATTTAGAACATTCCGGGATATCAGAATATGAAGGAGACACTGCTGTAGATATGTTTAACAGCTTTAACAATGGCTGGAACAATTGCATTAATAAATTGACAGAGTACTTGAAAGCGGTATATGCAGGATAAAATAACAAAAATATTAAAAGCTATAGCTGACCCGACCAGGCGGGAAATTTTTCACGCTTTAATCATTGCTACAACAGCATTACCTATCACACAACTATCTAATCAGTTTGTGATAAGCAGGCAGGGCGTAACTAAACATCTTAAAACCTTAGAGGAAGCCGGATTGATTGTTATAAGTAATCAGGGACGGGAACGATATTGTCATGCCAATGCAAAACCTTTACAGGAAATTAACCAATGGCTGAAGTTTTACGAACAATTCTGGGATACTTCATTAAAGAACCTGAGTTCTTATCTCGATAAGAAAATTTAATATAAAATTAAACCAATGAGTGTACAAACTGAAAATAATTATGCAATTTATCATGATATCACTATCAAAGGATCAGTAGAAAGTATTTATCAGGCGATTACGGTACCTGAGCATTTAAATAACTGGTGGACTTTAAAATCTTCTGGAGAACCTTCTGAAGGTACAGCATACAATTTTTATTTTAGTCCGGAATACGATTGGTATGGTAACGTAATTAAAGCTACTCAAAATCAGGATTTTCATATTAAAATGACCAAATCTGATGCCGATTGGACGCCTACTTCTTTTGGTTTTGATCTGGAAAAAACAAATGCCGGGGTACTTCTCAAATTCTGGCACGTAGGCTGGCAACAGTGTAATGAGCATTTCAGAAGATCTTCTTTCTGCTGGGCTATGCTCCTAAACGGATTAAAAAATTATGTAGAAAAAGGAGTAATCATCCCTTTTGAAAATCGGGAATAAAAAAAGAGCAGATATGTTTTGTATCTGCTCTTTTTTTAATTTAAGCATAATCTGTATATCCTACTTCATCTGCAGTGTAAAAAGTATCATAATCTGGCACTGCCAATTCTTCATTGGTTTTTAACTTTTCAACCAGGCTTGGGTTAGAAATAAAAGGCCTCCCAATATATACAAGGTCATAACCATCGTTTACAAAATGCTCTGCCTGTTCAGCAGAATGAACATTTCCTCCTACAATGACGTTTCCTTTAAATGCATTTTTAATAGTTCTTTGGATGTCTGTAGCAAATTCCGGCGCATTCATAGCAACTCTCTGATCAACAATATGAATATATGCCAATCCTAGCTTAGCTAATTCTTCTGCCAAATAAGTATATATTTCTACGATATCTTTATAATCTCCACTCATATCATTAAAAACTCCATAGGGAGAGAACCGAATTCCTACTTTACTTCCACCAATAGCTGCAGTAACTTTTTTTGCTGTCTCAAGAATAAAACGAGCCCTATTCTTATAATCTCCTCCATATACATCTGTTCTAACATTTGTTTTTGGGTCCAGGAATTGCTCCAATAAGTATCCGTTAGCGCTGTGAAGTTCTATTCCGTCTATTCCGGATTCTACCAAACGTTTAGTAGCATTTACAAATTCATCTTGAGTTGAAATGATATCATCCTGAGTCATTGCTCTTGGCTTATCATGAGGTTGCATTCCTTTACTATCTGTATACATTTCACCTTGCAAGTGTATGGCAGATGGAGCTACCACTTCTGCATTCTCCGGTAAATTAAGTACAGAAGTTACTCTTCCTGTGTGCATCAACTGTACAAATATTTTCCCGTTATTTTCATGCACGCCTTCTGCAATGGATTTCCATCCTTCGATCTGAGCCTCTGTATATGCCCCCGGCATTCTGGCATACCCTAATCCATTGGCAGAAGGTGAAGTTCCTTCAGCTATGATCAAACCAGCTGTTGCACGCTGAGAATAATAAGTTCTCATCAATTCATTCGGAGTATTATCAATGGCTCTACACCTGGTCAAGGGAGCCATTACGATTCTGTTATTTAGTTTTGTTCCTTCTAAACTATATGGTTCAAAAATCTTCATTATGTATTATTTTTAATTCGAGTTACCAAAAGTAACTAATATTAGTTTCAAAAATATATTTTTATATCTTTGAGTCTTAGAAAGTAGTAACTAAAAAGTAACTAATATGACGAGAAGATGTATTGATAATCCAAACCATTGTCCAATAACTCATACCATGAACATAATTGGAAATAAATGGACCTCTATCATTATCTATATGTTGTCAGACAGAAAACTTAGATTTGGGGAATTAGCGGTACGTATAGAGAAAATAAGTCGAAAAGTACTTACAGAACAACTCAAAGAAATGGAGTTTAGAGGTATTGTTCATAGAGAATCTTATGCAGAAACACCTCCCAGGGTTGAATATTCATTAACTCCTAAGGGGAAAGAATTGCTACCTATACTCGATCAGCTTTGTGCCTGGAGTAAAGATATCGAGTTGACATTGCATCAGGAAAACTAAAAGCCTGAAAACTCTTCTTGTGATACTACCTGATCAAAACAGCTATTTTAAATATATTAAAATACTCATTTTCTGTATTTGTAAATTTTATTGCTAAATTGGAGGTATTCTAATTTAACTATCCATATGGAATTTACCACAAATGCTCTCTACATTATAGCAGTACTTGCTTTTGTTCTTTTTATTTCAGAATGGCTTGTAAAAAAACCTTTTTTTAACAAGTTTGGAATTGCATTAATGGTTATCATTTTAACTGCTGTTCTTGCCAACATAGGTTTAGTTCCTACAACTGCTAATCCTGTCTATGACGGAATTTTTAATTATATCGCTCCCGGAGCGCTATTCTTACTTTTATTAGATGTTAATCTTGTCCAGCTAAAAAAGGTTGGGTTCCCTATTTTATTTGCTTTTATTTTAGGAAGTATTGGAACAGTAATTGGAGTTATTGTCGCATCATTTATCATAAAAGACAATTCGCATTTTGATGGTGTTTACAATGCGTTAGCCGGGATGATTGCCGGTACGTATACAGGAGGAAGTATTAATTTTAATGCAGTTGCCTTACATTATAAGGTAGTTGAAAAAGGAGTTATTTATACCAATACTGTTGCTGTTGACAATGTGGTTACTACGCTTTGGTTTTTTCTCACTATTGCCATTCCTGTTACATTACAAAAGATAGCGCCTCGCTTTCAAGCTGTATCAGGCACCAATAATACTGAAAAAACAGATTCCTTTCCTCCTACTGACGAGGTAGAAACACTAACCTTAAAATCTTTGTCTTTGCTAATAGGCATGAGCTGTTTTGTAATTTTTATTTCTGATTATATAGCAGGTTTTTTTCAGGAAAGAAACATTGTAATACCCTCCATTTTAATATTAACCACATTAGCTCTTATTTTGGCTCAAATTCCGGTTGTTTCCAAATTAAAAGGAAACATGCTTCTGGGGAGCTGGGCGGTGTATCTGTTCCTGGCTGTAGTTGGAGCTTTTTGTGACTTTGCCGCATTAGGGCAATCAGGAGCCTTATCAATAGCATTATTAATTTTTGTTTCGGTAACAGTATTAATTCACGGTGTTTTTACTTTTGGAATGGGGTATTTTTTAAAGTATGACTGGCAGGTTATTGCTATTGCCTCTCAGGCTAATATCGGAGGCGGAACTACTGCTTTGGCATTAGCCAAAAATTTTAAAAGAAATGAATTGATTTTACCTTCCATTATAATCGGATCTATTGGAAATGCATTAGGAACTTATATCGGTTTTTCTATAGCTGGTTATTTATAACATCAACTATCTTTCAAAAAAGCTATTACTTCATTCTTATAACTGGCACCTATAGGTATTTCTTTGTTATCTATTTCTATATCTAATTTAGTGAAAGCAGTAATTTTGGTTGTGTTTATGATGTAAGAACGATGCGTTCTCAGAAATGAAACCGGAAGTTTTTTTTCAAAATTACTAATAGCATCTTTAGTGATTACACTTTTATCTGATAAATGAATTCTGATATAATCTTTAATGCTTTCTATATAAAGAATATCTTCAAAATTAATCTTGATAAATTTCTTATTTGAATTTACATATAGATGATCATTGTTTGTTTTTTCAGTATTAATTATCGATTCTGATTCAATATCATTATTAAACCTCCTGTATTTATTAATAGCTTTAAAAAACCGCTTAAATGAAATCGGTTTTAATAAATAATCCACAATATCCAATTCATATCCTTCAAGAGCATAATTACGATAGGCAGTTGTTAAAATGATTTTAGGGGAATTTGATAACGATTTTATAAAATCGATTCCTGATAAAATCGGCATTTCTATATCTAAAAAAATCAAATCCACCTTTTCAGTTTTCAACAACTCAAATGCTTCCAGAGGTTTTTCAAATGTTGCTACAAGTTCTAAATCTGAAAACTGTTTTAAATGGGTTTCTATCACTTGTATTGCAAGTGGTTCATCGTCTATTATTAAACATTTTGTCTTCATTAATTATCCTTTCAAATCGATATGCAATTTTACTAAATAACTATCATCTAAGTCTTCAACTTCTAACTGATATTCGTTAGGGTAATTCAATTCAAGTTGTCGTTTTAGATTATAATTACCTATTCCTTTTTTGACTGTATTCTTTTTAGCTGTTTTAGCTTTCTTATTAAAAACCTCAACATAAAGAGTTTCTTTATTAACAACTAAATCGATTACTATTTCACCATCTTCTATATTACCTCCAATACCATGCTTAAAGGCATTTTCTACTATGGGAAATAAAGTAAAAGGAGCTATTTGATTATTAGAATTTTCACTTCCCTTGTAATTAAAAATTATGTTTAAATTATCTCCATAACGCAATTTTTCCAGGCTTATAAAATCTTCTATCAATTCTACTTCCTTATGTATAGGGATTTCCTTTTCATTACTTTGATACAGCATAAAATCTAATAATTCTGATAGTTTTATAACCACTTTAGGAGCTATATCAGATTTAGCTAAAGTCAGGGCATATAGACTATTAAGCGTATTAAACAGAAAATGAGGTTGTATTTGTGCTTTTAAAAATTTAAGTTCGTTGGCTACTTTTTCTTTCTTTAGAACTTCAATTTTATGTTTTTCTTCGAACCTGCTTTTAAAAGCTTTTATCATTAACATCAAGAATGCATAAACATAAACTCCTGGAAAATACACTGAAAATAAGTAGGCTGAATCAGATAAAATTTCTGCGATAGTTTCCTGGCTAAAATCTTCCCGAACAAAAGGCTCTACTATATAAACAATGCCTATTCTGGCTAAAGCAGAAAAAACATAAATAGAGAATATCACAGATACTCCAAAAACTAAATAATGTTTTTTAAAAAGCAGTTTAGGGATTTGATAATAATTCAACAAATATGCAGCTGCAATTTGAGAAGGGAGCATTGCCAGGTAATTGAATCTATGCTCACTAAACGACCCTGTATTCAAACTTGAAAGAATAGTAAACATGAAAAAGAAAGAGCACCAAAACAAAAAATGAGTTATAACTCTGTTTTGAAGGATATAATCGATAAATATTCTACGCTTATCCATATGTGGTCATAAAATTAGTCATTATAATAAAATAGTTGTTCTTAAATCTATCAAACAGCAATACCTACGTACAGAATACTCTTTTGTGTCTATTAAACCTTGTTTTGAGTAAAATATCCTTCTAATAGTCGCAATGTCCTATTGGTCTACTTTTTTAAAAATGAATGTTTTCTGTAAATACATTTGAACCGGTTAAATAAAGAAGGCTTCTATTATTAATTCAAATCAAAAAACATAAAATCATGAAAAATATATTCATTTTACTCGCACTGTTATTAACACATTCATCTATTACATCGCAATCATGTGAAGATCTTTTAAAAGCTGTAAAGGCAAATGACATGACCAAAGTTCAACTGCTTTTAAAAACAGTAAATCCTAATTGTAGTTATGCGGGCACACTACAACCCCGTTCCCCTCTTGGTATGGCAACAGCTAACGAAAACTTAGCTATGGTGAAATTATTAATGAAAAATGAGGCTAAAGCTTCTTATCGATATAAAAGAGATGCCAGTCCTTTGATGATAGCTGCACAAAGAGGAAATTATGAGCTATCAAAATACTTAATCAGTAAAGGAGCCGATGTAAACAGAAAAGTTTATGGAGATGGTACTCCTTTAATAGCTGCCGTCAGAGGTAAAAATGTCGATATTGTAAAACTATTCTTAAATCAAGGAGCCAACCCGAATACAAGTATCAATGGAGACGGAAATCCTTTAATTCTTGCCAGTAAATCTGATACCCCTGAAATTCTAACCGTTTTAATGTCTCATGCCGGAGATATTGACAAAGAAACCATTGGAGACGGAACCGCTTTAATTCATGCTGCATCTGTAGGAAACTTAACTATGGTAAAAACAATTGTCAAGCTAGGAGCAGATGTGAATAAAAAAAGTAGCAGAGATGGGAATCCGTTAATAAATGCAGCTAAAAATGGTCATCTTGAAGTTGTAAAGTTTTTAGTGACTTCTGGAGCCAATGTAGATTCATTTGTTATGGGAGATGAAACACCATTAATAAGGGCTGCCTGGAGCGGACACCTGGAAGTGGTTAAATATCTTGTTGAAAATGGTGCAGATATTAATAAAAAAGTACGGGATCGTTATTCGCTAATTTCAGAAAAGAGAACTGCCTTAAAAATGGCAAGACGAGGGAAACATCAGGAGGTTGTCGATTATTTAATCAGTAAAGGAGCTAAAGAATAAACAATGAAAAAAATGATTGTAATTATAAATTTTATATTCTTTCTATTGAGTAGTAACCTACAAGGTCAATCTACTCAAGATACTAAAAAAGAATATCCCGAAGTAGACACCATAGTAAACGCGTTTTTGAAACAAGCCAACTTACCTGGACTATCTATAGCGGTTAATAGAAACGGTAAAATTATCTATGCGCAAGGTTTTGGATATGCAGATGTGATATCTAAAGTTAAAATGTCTCCTCTTACGCAATTAAGAACTGCTTCGGTAGCCAAAGTAATTACAGCTACTGCATTGGGGAAATTATTATCCGAAGAGAAATTAAACTTAGACGCTCCAGTAAAAAAATACATTCCGTATATAAATGACAAATATGCGAACTTAACTACGCGTCAATTGGCCGGGCATACTTCTGGTATGCAGCATAGACCTAAAGGAACTTCTTATAAAAGAAAGCAATTCAGCACTATAAAAGAAACTATAGAACTTATGAATGCTCCTTTACTTTTTGCACCGGATACAGATTATGAATATTCTACACATGCATTTAATATATTAGCAGGAGTTATTGAAGGTGCTTCTGGTAAACGTTATACCGAATACTTAAATGAATCTATTTTTAAGCCGTTAAAGATGTATTATACTGCTCCCGAAAACATTAAACAATTGACAGATAAGGATGCAAAATTATATTATGTCAAAGAAGATAAACTCCGTGAAGACAAATTGACAAACGCCAGTTATAAAATTCCGGGAGCTGGTTTTAGAAGTACTCCAATAGATTTAGCAAAAATGATGAATGCTTATACTACTGGTTTCCTTTCTCAAAAAGCAATAGATGAGTTATTTAAAAGTCATCAGCTTAAAAATGGGAAAAAGACAAATGTCGGAATTGCCTGGAGGTCTTCTATTGATATTTTTGGGCATCCGGTAATTGAACATGCAGGTAAATGGAGGGGAGCCAGAACAGTTATCGTATATTATCCCGAAGAAAAATTAAGTGTGTCATTAATGATTAATGCAGACTGCCCTGTATACATAGAAGAAACCGCACACATTTTAGCACAGTTTTTTAGAGATGATGATAAAAAGTTATTTAAAAAGCATACATATAACCACAAAATCGAGTTAACATCTGGAAAAGGTGAAAACAGAAAAGTATTTAAAGGAAAGTTATCTTTAGAAGGGTTACAAGGTTCTTTGAAAGTTGATACTGATAATTTCTTAAAATCTAACCCGATATATCGTTTGAAAAAAGAGCATCATTATACGCTTGTAACGCGTCATGGATTATTATTTTTAGAATTATCCGATAGTTCGGATTTTAATGGGCAGTTATTCATATATGGAAGCAGGAACAAAATCAATCCGAAACACAACACTCCTGCTTTATCATTTGTACCAATAAACTAAGTAATCAAAAAAGCCCGGAATTAACCGGGCTTTTATCTTCTTTTTATATGAGTTTCTTGTTTTTAGAAATTCACTGATAATTTAAATCGTGCCTGGAATGGAGTACCCGGAGTAAAAGTAATCTCTTCTACAGGTTCTGCTTCATCAAACAATCTTGTTTCTGTAGCAAATTGAGTTTCGTTCCACTCAACATCAAACAGGTTTTCTATAACTAATCCTATGTTCCAGTTTTTTGCAAAATTGTAATTCAAATTAAAATCGGTTACAAAATATCCTTCAGCGACAATAGAATCGTCTTCATTAGCCGGTCTGTCATCTAAATAACGATAGTTGATTCCTCCAGAGAATTTCCCCAGATTTTTTACAGTCAATCCACCAGCTGAAGTAAGGTCTGGAGCTAACGGGATAAAATCCTGTCCGTCTGGCTCATCTATACTTCTTGCTAAGGTATAGTTAATATCAGCATTTGCAAACAACCAGTCTGTAATCTGATATCTCACTCCAAAATCAGCACCATACCTTCTGGAACGTCCACTAGGTTCTACAACTGCTTCATCTCCAACATATACAAATTCCTGTTCTAACCCTAAGCCCCATATTGCTGCATTTATAACTAATCTGTCTGTTGGCTTAAAAATAGTTCCCAAATCGGCACCAAAAGCAGATGGTAAAGTCTCTAAATTTTGATCATTATTATTCGCTAAGCCTAAACCTTGTGGGTTAGTCACTACCCTACTATCATTAGAGTGAAAACCAAAACCTGCTTTAGCGTATAATTGAAGATTATTAGAAGGAGTGTAAAGAACATTTAATTTTGGACTGACGATTACATCGTCTACTTGTCTATTATCAAATCTATTAGGTTGATCCGGGCCATCTGGTCTGAAACCAGAGATAAAATTGTCATATCCAAATCTGAAATAATCTAAACGAACTCCCGGAACAAAACTCCAGTTATTTACCTTGTAAGTAGCGCTGGCAAAAGCATATCCGTTTACTTCATCTACATCTCCAAAAGCTCTTCGCTCTAATAATTCCCTTCGGTTACGGGTAAAAGACAACTCTACATCATTAACATCATCATAACGGAAACCAATTCCTCCCTGAAAACTCAATTGTGCATTGTTATTTTGAAGATCGAAATTAGTTGAATATACAGTTTCTGCTCCAATAATAGTTCTACTCTCCGATTGTCTGATTTGATCCCCATCTACAGGGTTTCTCAAGAAAAAAGTAAAGTTAGAATACAATTCAAAGTCATATACAGATAAAAACGCCTTGGTTTTTACAGAAGAATTCTCATTCAATTGTTTAAAATGTTTTAACCAGATATTAGATCTGCTTGTAATTCCACCTTCAGTACTATCAATAGCTCCAAATCGACCTATGATTCCCTGGTCTACAGCTCGCTGAGGAATTTGTCCCGAAGCATCCCATCTACTTTGAAAGTGAGAAATAGATAACGTCAGCTCCTCATCTTTACGGTTGTTATAATTATAACGTCCTAACAAATTGATTCTATTAAAATTCTGAGAGGCATCAAATACTCCATCTGTCAAAGAAATCTCAGAAGCAATATAAGCACTGCTAAATTCACCTTCTGCTACTTTTAACAAACCTACAGCTCTTAAACTATTGAACTGTCCTACTTCTACTGAAATCAGGCTCTTATCAATTCTATCTTTGATATTTAAGTCTACATATCCTGCAGTATTAAAGTTTCCTTTATCTGCGTAGTAAAGTCCTTTTCCAAAATCAACATTTTCGATAGTTTCCGGAATTAAAAAATGTAAATCAGCATATCCTTGTCCGTGTGCATGAGAAGGAAGGTTTACTGGTAATCCATCTACATTAATCGCTACATCTGTACCGTGATCAACATCAAATCCTCTTAAAAAGATCTGCTCTGCTTTACCACCACCGGCGTGTTGTCCAATAATTAAACCAGGTACCTTTCTCAAAATTTCTTGAGAAGATTTTACCGGATTGGTTTTTATATCTACATCTACAATTTTACTCAAAGCATTAATTTTAGAAACTAACACCACCTGATCTAATGATACTGCAGCTTCTTTTAAAACAATCTCTATATCCTGGTCTAACTCTTTATCTGTTATAATGATCTCTTTGGTTTCAAATCCGAGAATATGGAAGTTCACTATATCATCTACCGATATTTCTAACTTAAAACCTCCTGAGATATCTGAATATGAATAACTCCCTGTGGTTTTGTTATATACTCCAACATTTTCTATTGGGGTACTACTCTCATCTACTATTCTTCCATTTAGATGATGAACTTCTTTTCTATCTTTTGCACTTAAGCTTCCTATAGCAATAAGGAAGAATAAGCATAATAACTTTTTCATTTTTTTAATTCTGTAATATTATAATTTCTGTAATTGTATAGCTGCAATCTTTTTAATCCTTTTTAAATAATTGCAGTAAAATAAATAGGAAACTTCTATAATTGTATTTTTCTAAAAAATTGCAATAGTTGTCCATTCTCAAAAGTTTAAAGCTTTTAAGTGTTTAGAAATCAACAATACATTCACAATTTAATTTTAGAAAAGAAGTTTTATGAATTTTTGGGAGGCTGTTCTAATTGTTTTTGGAAACCATTAAGAAGATCTGTTTTAATATTCCAATAAACTTTCTGAGACGCTACAATGTTTCCTTTATGCAGGTAATCATCATAAAACACTATGTGTTTATCTACTTTTATACGAAATGAATCCGGACTATCATCAGAATCCGGCACATCAAATAATGAGTAAATAAAATCGATTATTTGGTGTTCATGATCATGATTATTTAACTCATCATGAGTATGAGTATCTTTAATATCCTTTTTATAAAGTACAACAGGCTCTGAATGTGTCTTAACATGTGTATGATCTTTTAAACTATGATCGTCATTTAAATGATCTGTTTCAGCTATGTTTAATGATGATTCATGAGCATTAAGATTATGAGAGATATTATGCAATAAAATATTAAACTGCTCGTGTAGCGGTCCTGCTAAATAGAACATACTCATCACAACAGCAATGCTTTTGATAATGTATGGTTGTATGTTCTCTTTAAAATTCAATTTATCTTTTATGTTTTAATCACTCACAAATTTATACGATAAAATGGCAAAGTGGGTTTTACTTTTTTAGTTTTTTTCTATAAAAAACACAATTTTAATACTTCTCAACCCTATAAGAATTCTATTATCGTTTTCTCGATATAATCTGCGTATGTGGTTATCGTTGGAAATTCAAAAATTTTGTTTAATGGCAACGAAATCTCCAGCTGCTCCTGGATTTGTGTATTAATACGTAATGCAGCTAAAGAATCTCCTCCAATTTCAATGAAATTTGCAATCGTACTTATTTTCTTCAGGGGAAAGATCTCTTCCCATATTCCGGCAATTAATTCTTCTATTTCATTTTCCGGAGCTATATATTTCACTTCATTGTTTACACTGAGCAAATCGAATTTACTAACCAATTTCCTATCAACTTTTCCATTAGCAGATAGGGGTAGTTTTTCTAACTGTTTATATCCCGAAGGAACCATATATCTTGGCAGTTTTTTCGCTAAATAAAGTTGTAAATCGGATAATAAAACATCTTCTTTGGCACTAAAATAAGCTCCAAGGCTTTTTTCTCCATTTTCATTAACATTTGCTGTTACTACACAATTATTAATACCAGGGTATTTGAGAATTATCGATTCAATCTCTCCTAATTCAATTCTGTAACCGTTTATTTTGACTTGAAAATCTGTTCTTCCTAAATATTCGAGTACTCCTTCTTCATTCCATCGAACAAGATCCTGAGTACGATATATCAATGTGTGTTTTTCAAACGGATTTTCAATAAACTTTTCCCTGGTAAGCGTTTCTTTTCCCAAATATCCGGATGCTAATCCTTTACCACTCAGGTAAAGTTCACCGGTTACTCCATGAGGAACAGGGTTTTTAAAATCGTCCAGAACATAAGCTTTCATATTGTATATCGGACTTCCTATCGGAACATCCGGGCTATCGCTTCCGGGAGTAAATTTATGATACGTACAGCCAATTGTAGCTTCAGAAGGTCCATACTCATTAAATATCGAAACCGGATTGCCTTCAAATGCCTCATAAATATGATTTCCTAATTCTGTTTTAAAAGTATCTCCTGTGACTACGACTACTTTAACCAGGCTGTCTTTTAATGATTTTCCTTTAATAAAGTTACCATGAGCCGGCGTAAGTTTAATAAAATCTACTTTGTTATCTTCTATAACATCTGTAATAGCAATATCTATCTGATCACCTTTCTCCTGGTAAACGTGAATGGTGCCTCCACAAAGAAGGGGTAAAAAGACTGAATTTGCTGTAATATCAAATCCGGTGGTCGTAAATAATGGGATATTAGGTTGATTCGTATAGTCTATATACGCATCTTTTGTCCAATGAATATAGTTTGTCAGGCTCTCGTTTACAATCTGAACCCCTTTAGGGTGACCTGTAGAACCCGAAGTATAAATTAAAAAAGCTGTACTTTTTATATTCGGAATGACAGCCAAGTTCGAAGATTCATACGCATCATAATCAAAAGTGTCAATATCAATAATATTCGTATTCTCGTATATTTTAGAGGACGAATATTCATTATGTGTAATAACGGTCTTTGCTTGTGCATCGTTCAAAATATATGAAATACGTTCTTGAGGATAATTTGTTGGAACAGGAATATAAGTTGCTCCTGTTTTTAAGACGGCCAAGACACTGATCACATATTCCGGAGACCGTTTAAGATAAATCGCAACATGACTCCCTTCTCCTATAGATTGCGACAGAAGGCAACGTGCTAACCGGTTCGCTTTATCGTTTAATTCCTTATACGTTAAAAAACGTTCCTTATGACGCACACTTATCGCATCTGGAGTTTTTTCTGCCTGTTTTTCAATTTGACTTATCAGACAAGAATTATCTGTAATTTGTGTATCAGTGTCATTAAAAACAGTTATCATTTGATGATACTCCTGATTCGAAAGTACAGGTTGGGCTAGTATCTCTTGATTTTTATTTTTAATAAAGGCGTCTAATACATTAATAAAATGTTCTGGTATTACTTTTTGTAAATCTTCATTAAACACCTCATTATTAAGGTCAAAATACAATGAAAATTCTCCGGTATTGTGAAAATCCTGTACATGTAATCGAAAATAATGTGCCGGGTCCTGATGCCCGGGATGCACCCATGAAGATGTTGTGTGAATCCCATTAAAATTTTCATGTACGGTATTTATATAATTGAAAAGAACATTAAAATTCCTGTTTAATCTGGTATTGGAAAGTCCGGGTTGTACGTGTTTTAGAAAATCATTAGTTCCTATTTGTATTCGTTTCAATAAGGATAAAAAAGTATCGTTTTTTCTAACTGTTTCAGCAATTGGAAAAATCTCCACAAGATACCCGATCGTATCCTTAAAATCTCTTTTCATCCTATTGTGGGAAGGCGTTCCCACAGAAAAACTTTCTTGTCCGCTAACCCTATATAAATAAGCAAAAAGAGCAGTTAAAAAAACATTATATAGTGAAAGATCTAATGTCCATAACCGTATTCCTTTTTCGTTTGCTAATGCCTTGAGTTGATGGGATCGCTCTTTTCCGAGATTGACAACATGTCGTGTAGCTGCTGTTGATTGTTTTTTTGGAGTTTTATTCTGATACAATGCAAGCGTTGTAACATGTTCTTGCGCTTTTTCCTTCCAAAATTCTTTTTCTTTTACATAAGCCGATTCTGATTGAGATTTTGCCTCAAAAGCTGTAAAATTACGATATGGTCCAATTGATACTGCCACTTCCTGGTCTTTATTGAGAAGTTTGGAATACAATTCGGATACTTTTGAAAAAAGAACTGCTTTACTCCAGGCATCGGTAATTAGGTGATGCTGATTGAAATACCATATATAATGTTCTGCATTTATTTTAATAAGCACACTATCATAAAGACATTTAGACAAGTCAAAAAGCTGTTTTTTACGTTCAGTTTCCCATTTATTATATGTTTCTATCGGATTTTGATGTTGAGAATGATCTACAAACATCATCTCACCAGGCATCTCACCCTTTATCTTTTGATAGGGTTGTCCTTTTTCTTCGTAAAAAGTGAATTGTAATGCCTCACTGTTTTGTGCAACAATTTCAAATGCTTTTTTAAAAAAATCTACTTCAATTTCTCCGTAAATATCATAACGCATGACCATATTGTACAACGGACTGGAAGGGGCTAGTTTTTGCCCTATCCAAAGTAAAGATTGACTCTGAGTTAATGATATAGGAGTAGATTCCATTTTTTAATTATGCTGATGGTATTACTTTAGTTTTTAAATAATCTGTGATATGCATTATGGTCATAAAATTTTCAATAATGAGATCTTCGGGTGGTACCTGAATCTTAAATTCAGATTCTATAAACCCTATAAGTTTCATCATTCCTAAAGAATCTATGATTCCGCCTCCAAGGAGGTCGTCATGAATATCTAGTTCTTCATCTAATTCTTCATTGATCAATTCTACCGAGATATAATTTATTAATTGTTGTTGCATGATTTCTGTTCTGTTTATGCTAAAATTTCTTTGATTTTATTTCTGTTTATTTTCCCTGAACTTGTCCTTGGAAATGCATTGAGTACATGAACTTTATTAGGTACTGCATAGTGAGGTAAATATGATTTACAATACGTAATCAAGTCTGAATTTTTTATTTCAGATTCAGAATTTAATAGGACGACAGCCATGAGTTGCTTGTCATCATTGCCATTATCAACCAAAATCACAGCTGCCTCCTCTACTTCCTGATGTTTAACTAGTGTATTTTCTATTTCATCTAATTCTATGCGATATCCTCTTATCTTAACTTGTCTGTCATTTCTTCCCAGAAAAAGTAATTCTCCTTTTTCATTTTCACGTACCAAATCTCCGGTACGATAAAAAACACGTTCTATTCCCGGGGCTATAATTTCTTTAAAGAGAGATTTTTGTGTCAATGCTTCATTGTTCCAGTATCCTTTCATCATGGTTGATGATCGAATCACTAACGAACCTGGTTGTTCTTTTGAAACTTCCTGATCGTTTTCATCTAAGATCCTATATTCAGTATTTCCCCAAACCTCTCCTATCGGAATAGGTTCATTTGATTTTGGAGGGGTTTCTAAATGATAAAAAGTACATTGATTAACTTCTGTAGGCCCGTATATGTTACTAAACTTAGCTTTTGGCCAACATTTCATCAATGCTTTCAAGTATTTTGTCACAAACACTTCCCCTGCAAATAATACCCAACGTAATGAGTTTAAATTTCTCTTCTCTAATCCTCCGTATATTAATAATTGCACGAGAGCCAGCGGTACTGAGTACCAAACCGATATTCTTTCATTTTCCATAAGTTCTGCAAGACTTAATGGAAGTTTTGTATGAGCATCCGGGACAATCACTGTAGTTGCGCCCGCTAATGGAGCTGAAAAATATCCAAAAGTGGAGACATCAAAATGCAATGGAGCATGATTTCCTACTTTATCTTCACTTGTCAATCCATACATATCTGCCGAAAGCTTTGCATAACTCAAACCGCTGTAGTGAGTGTGCATAATACCTTTTGGTGTTCCGGTAGAACCTGATGTGTAAATAATATAAGCCAGGTCGTCTTCCAGAATCGTTACCGTTTTGAATTCATTTAAGGAAATTGCATAAATTTCTTCCCATGAAAAAGAAGAAATAGACGGAAGTTCTGTAGTAGTTCCGATAATAGATTTTAAACCGGATTCCTGTAGCGTTAACTTTGTAATCTTCTTTGTTTGAGTTGGTGTTGTTACCAAATGTTCAATACCACAATCTTGTATGACAAATAAAGTCCTGGACTGAGGTGCAAACGGATCCAGTGGAACATATGCAGCTCCCGACTTCATAATCCCATAAATTGCAATAGCAGTTTCCAGGCATCTGTGCATATAAACTCCGACCCTATCTCCTTTTCTAACTCCTGAAGCGGTTAAATGTTTTGCAAGCTGATTCATTTTAACCTCAATTTCTGAGTAGGTCAATGACTGATTAGCAAAACGAAAAGCTTCATTATCAGGAAATAATTTTGCGGAGTTTTCTATAAGATGTGGTAACGTGTAAATCATAATTAAAATTATTTAGAAGCTTAAAGCCCCATAAGTTCTGCAATTATATTGCGTTGTATATCGGATGTACCTGCGTAGATAACACCTCCTACAGCATCTCTTAAATTTCTTTCTATTTCATTTTGTGACATATATCCGTTCCCTCCATAGTTTCTGATCGTATCAATACTAGATGAGAGAAAACTTTCACTTAATTGCAATTTTAGCAGCGCTGCTTCCATCATAGCCGATTTTCCCTGGCTTTTTAACCACGCTACTTTATAGAGTATCAATCTCGACGTTTCCAATCTCAGTTTCATGTCTGCAATCCTGTTGGAAACCGATTGAAATTTTCCGATAGATTGCCCGAACTGCTTCCTGTTTTTAACAAAATCTATGGTTTCTTCCAGTTGACGCTCCATAGCTCCCAATTGGCTGGCAAGAATACTGCATCTGTCATATTCTAAAGAGTGATTTGTAATACTCCATCCGGCACCTTCTTTTCCTAATCGGTTTTCTTCGGGAATAAAACAATCTTTAAAATGAAGTTCTCCTATCGGAACAGTACGCATTCCCATCTTTTCCATATTCGAACTTGTAGAAAATCCTTTGGTTCCTCTTTCAACAATAAAAGCACTCATCCCCCATTTTCCCAATTTTGGATTTGTCATCGCAAATACCAGTGCTATGTCAGCTACAGGAGCTAGTGTAATGAGGCGTTTATGTCCGTTAATTATATATCCACCGTCCACTTTTTCTGCAACAGTTTCCATATTAAAAACATCAGACCCTGCATTAGTTTCGGTAAGTGCATGGCATCCAATCCATTTTCCGGATGCCAAAGCAGGTAAATATTTATTTCTTTGATCTTCGTTTCCAAAATGTGCAATGGGTAATTGCACTGTCCACATTTGAGCATTGATTGAAAAAGGCAATCCGTTATCATTACATCCATATCCTAAACCTTCCATAGCAAATGTAACTCCCAGGACACCAACATCATCTAAGGTACCACCATAAGCATTCGGAATTGATAAGTTCTGAATTCCAAAATCGGCACACTTTTGCCAATCTTCTCTGGAAAAGGCACAGTTTTTATCTTGATCCAGGTAAGATTTATTCAAGTGCTCTTGCGCAAACTTTACAACTTTATTTTTTAATTCTACTTGTGAATCGTCCCAAGAAAAATTCATAATGGTATCAGGAATTGATTATTGTTATTCTTTTTTACACTTACGATATTTCATTCAAAGTGGTTTTATTTTTTTAACCAACTCTTTTAATTACGTATAGTTAATAACATCCTCAAAACATCGTAATAAATTAAAAATCAACAATTTAATAAAACAACCGTCAATACTTTCTTTTTCATATATGTTTATTCGGCAATACAGTTTAATACCCCATTTTTTATTTAAAACATGAATTTGTGAAACCGCTATTTCTTTTTTCTCGTATATGCTCCAGAACAAAATAATATTAATCTTAACAAGTAGTATTTACACAATAAGCTTGTTCATTTAATTTAAATTAATGAGAACAAAAATTTTACAAATCCTTTTGGTTTTAATATTCATAATTCCAAATATTTTAGATGCTCATGCAACTAATCAGAGTTACATTTTTCTAAGGATTTCTGAAGCAACAGGATTAGACGGACGTTATGAAATTCAGGTCAGAGATTTAAATAAAGTATTTGGCTGGGATTATAAAAATGACACGGAAGAAAGTGTGTTTGAACCTTATCTTCCTCAAATACAAGAATATCTTTTAGAACATTCCGATTTCAATTCTGTTCTGGGTAAGCACAAAGTCACCTTTACAGGTTTCTCTATTTTAAGGCTTGCTGATGGAGACTATGCACAATTCCATTTTGAATTGGATAATGATGAAGTTTCACCTGAAGAATTAGATGTTACTTACAGTGCTGTATTTGATAGTGACAATACGCATAAAGGTTTTTTAATTGTAGAAAGCAACTGGAAAGCCGGGATCATCAATAATGAAAGAATGATTGCTTTGGATTTTACTCCAAGCAAAACAACATCTACCCTTTCACTAACTGATTCTTCTGTCTGGAGAGGATTCATGGCGATGGTAAGACAAGGGGTATGGCATATATGGATAGGTCTGGATCATATTTTATTCTTATTGGCACTGATACTTCCTTCTGTAGTAAGAAGAATTAAGGAGCAAGAAAATAATAAGCTATTTGATTCCTGGACGCCAGAAGAGCGTTTTAAGCCGACACTTATGTATGTTTTAAAAGTTATTACTTTTTTCACAATAGCACACACCATTACTTTGAGTCTGGCAACATTAGAAATAGTAAACCTACCTTCTCAAATAGTAGAAACTATTATTGCCTTTTCAATAGGTCTGGCAGCGTTTCATAACATCCGCCCTATTTTTAAAGGAAAAGACTGGGTTATCGCCTTTATCTTTGGTTTATTCCATGGTTTCGGTTTTGCAAGCGTTTTAGGAGATCTTGGTTTAACAGGAGAGTTTTTAACCATTTCCTTATTAGGATTCAACGTGGGAGTTGAAGTAGGTCAGTTAGCCATCATCTTTGCAATTTTCCCTATTCTGTTTTTAATCAGAAAAAGAAACGTATATCCTAAGGTACTAGTCTTCGGATCTCTTTTCTTAATCCTAATGTCAACGGTTTGGTGTGTTGAACGCATTTTTGATGTAGATACAGGAGTAGAAGGTAATTTTCTTGTCATACTACACGATACTGCAGTTTGGTTAGGTTTGAAATAAAATTTTAAAACCCGTTTTATAAAAAGACCGTAAGTACTATTAAAATAAATTGTAAAAGTGGAACAGAACAAAGAGAATTCAACCAGTAAAGGGTCACTATTAAGCAGGTGGAAGAATAAAAAAAAATTGGAAACTATCCCTCTTGTTTCTAAAATACAAAAAGCTCCACATGGGATAGATATCCCGCTTTCTAACGGACAAAAAAGATTGTGGTTTTTACAACAATTGCATCCTAATAATCCGTTCTATAATTATTCTGAGATCTATACCTTTAGAGGAATACTTGACATTGAAAATTTATCCAAAAGTTTACAGGGTATTTATGACGAACAAGATATTCTGCGGTCTACTTATCACATAAAAAATGGGAGCCCAATACAACAGATTGAGCCCATTTCAAAAATAAAGATTAATATAACAGATCTCAGTGAGCTAAAAAAAGATGAAGTTCAAAATAAATTAGAGCAGTTGTTTGATGAGCAGGCTGGTACTCATTTTAATTTAAATACCGGGCCTTTAATAAAGTTTTCGCTGATAAAAATTGATGATTCACATCACAAAATGCAAGTTACTTTGCATCATATTATTACAGATGAATGGTCAATGGATGTTTTTAGAGAAAAACTGGCCAAAAATTACAAGACACTCAGCTCTGCATTATCATTTCAATCAGAAGACATAACGATACAGTATACAGATTATGCCTATGATCAACAGCAAAAAGATGTTAGTCAAGAACAGTTAGCTTACTGGAAACAAAAACTATCCGGAGATTTACCGGTGTTAAATCTTCCTACCGACTTCCCAAGACCGGTAAATCCGTCATTCAAGGGAAAGTTAGTTACCGAAGTATTACCTGAACAGCTTTCCGGTGATATACTTGAACTTTCAAAGGAGTTAAAGGTTACGCCTTATGTTTTATTACTGTCGGTTTACTATACGTTAATGTACAGGTATAGTGGCCAGAAAGATATCTTAATTGGTTCCCCTTTATCTAATCGTGACCATAAAAGTCTTGAGAAACTCATCGGTTTTTTTAATGATACTGTAGTTTTAAGAATAGGATTAAATTCGGAAATGGCCTTTACAGATTTGGTCAAAGCAGTCAGAGAAGTAACTCTGGAAGCCTTTTCAAATAAAAATGTACCTTTTGATCTTTTAGTAAAGTCATTACAACCTAATAGATCTCTAAGTACCAATCCATTTTTCCAGGTGATGTTTTTATACAATTCTGTATCTAATATCTCATCGTTTGGAGCTGACCTGGATTTTGAACATCAAGTATATGCTGCCAATGCATCAAAATTTGACTTAACGCTATTTGTTAATGAAAAAAATGGAGTACTGAGTACTGCTTTTGAATATGCAACCGAATTATTTACAGAACGTACTATAAAAAGGTTACAGGAGTATTTCAAACTCTTATTAGGAGGTATTCTCAAGGATCCAAAAACGGCACTTTCTGCTATTCCTATGCTAAGTCAGCAGGAAAAAGATGCGTTGTTAGAAAATCCGAAAACAAAAAATGAAAAAGTAACAGAGTATCAGGCTATACATGAAATCATTAAAGAAGTAGCTGATAAAAATCCTGATGGAAAAGCCGTTACGTTTAAAGATGCTTCTATTACATATAGAGAATTAGAAGAAAAAGCAAATAAGCTTGCTGGCATTATTAGCAACCAAGCTGATAGCAAAAGTAAAATTATCGGTTTATGTACAGAACGATCCATAGATATGATTGTGGGCTTATACGGTATTCTAAAAGCCGGATATGCCTATTTACCTATTGACCCTGACTATCCAAAGCAACGTATCGATTATGTTTGTGAAGATGCAAATGTAACTACCGTAATTACTCAAAAAACACTTGTCAATCATTTTAATACAAATGCCATAAACACAATATGTATTGATGATAGTCAAACACTGAATAATGATATAGTATATTCTCTCCCTGAAGTCAATAAAGATGATTTAGCCTATGTGATTTATACATCAGGCAGTACAGGAAAACCAAAAGGGGTACCAATAAGTCACAGCAATATTATTCATTCAACATTAGGACGACCGGAGTTTTATAAAAATCAGCCTGAAGCGTTTTTATTATTGTCATCAATAGCGTTTGACAGCTCAAAAGCCGGAATCTTCTGGACATTATGTACAGGGGGAAACCTGGTTATAAGTGAAAAAAGAATCGAACAGGATATTGAAAAAATAGCTTCGGTTATTCAAAAAGATCATATCACACATACATTAATGCTTCCGTCGCTGTATAAGTTGGTTCTTGAGCATACAAATATTCAAAAATTAAAGAGTTTAAAAACTGTTATTGTAGCAGGAGAGGCTTGTACGCTTTCATTATGCGAAAAGCATTTTACAACACTTCCTGAAGCGTCATTATATAACGAATATGGACCATCTGAAGCTACTGTTTGGTGCATAGCTCACAAAATAGAAGAAACAGATTTAAAATACGGAGTTATTCCAATAGGAAAAGCAGTCGCAGGTGCCAGAATATATTTGTTGGATGAAAATCAACACATGGTACCTTTAGGTAGTATTGGTGAGATTTATGTTGGAGGTTCCGGTCTGGCTAAAAGCTATTTGAATAACCATCAAATATCACAAAATGCATTTGTAAACAATTCGTTAAACACAGATGATAAAATCCTGTATAAGACAGGAGATTTGGGAAGGTATAGAGAAGATGGAAATATCGAATTTCTAGGCCGTGCAGATCAACAGGTAAAAATTAGAGGATACAGGGTAGAATTAAGTGAAATTGAAAATGTCATTGCTATACATCATTCGGTACAAAATGCTGTCGTCACTATTGAAACCTCAGATGAAACAGAAAATCTTAATGTATCAGACACACCAGATGCAGAACAATTGTCAAAACTCTTAACGGCTTATTTAAGTGAAGAAGAAATTGACGAAATACTCCATTCTGTTTTCACAATAAAAGAAGAAGAAAAAAAATATTTACTAGAGCAGCTATAACGTATTAAAAAAGAAAAAACTGCTATGAGAAAGATAAAAAGATCAGGGTCTTTTGAGATGACATTAGTCATCAATGATGAAAATTTTATAAATCCGCCAAAACAAGCGCAACGAAATGCTGTAGTGAATCGTGCTGTTAAGGAATTTACAGCTGATTTATCAGCCTTAAACGAGCAAACAAAACGTTTTGTACCAGGAGAAACTGTTAATACTGTTAACGATCGTACACAAAAAGTATTGACAGAGCAGGAAATTATGGAAGATTGGCAAATCCCCGTAATGGAAGTTATGGCAAAAGTAATTACAGAAAGAGGTGGAGATATCCTGGAAATAGGTTTTGGCAGAGGTGTTTCTGCAGATATGATTCAAAAACACCCTATAGATTCGCATACTATCATAGAATGCAATGATGCTGTTGTTAACGATTTTCATCAATGGAAAAACAAATACCCTAATAGCAATATTGAGATTGTACATTCGCTATGGCAAGATACTATTGAAGACTTGGGTCAATTTGATGGGATATTTTTTCATACTTACCCATTAAATGAAGATGAATACATGCAATACGTAAATGGAAGTATCACTTTTGCACAACACTTCTTTGCACATGCTGCTGCACATTTGAAACCAGGAGGTTCTTTTACATATTTTTCTAATGAAATTGATTCAGTGAGTAGGGAGCATCAAAGAGAGTTATTATCGCATTTCTCTTCTTTTTCAGTACAAATAGTACCTCTAGATATGCCTGAAGATGTTAAAGATACCTGGTGGGCAGATACTATCGCCGTAATAAAAGCAGTAAAATGAAAGTAGAAAAAGACATTACCAATAAGATTGAACAGCTCACCGAAAAAGAGCGTAAGCTGGTATTCATGAAATTAAAACAGTTGGTGAATAAAAATAAACAAGCAGGCACATCAGACAAACTTAAACGTCTTACTGCTTATGTAGAGGCCAAAGATTATGCACTAGATCTGGAGAATTTGAAATTATATTTAAAAGAATCTCTCCCGGATTATATGATCCCTTCTAATATCAACATTGTAGAAGAAATTCCGCAATTACCAAACGGGAAGGTTGATTTAAATGCACTGGCAACTATTTCAAAAACAGAACAAGAATCAAAAACTGGTATTGAAAAACCAAAAACGGAAATTGAAGAGAAATTAGTAACTATTTGGGAAGAAGTATTAGATTTTAGTCCCCTAAGTATTCACGATAACTTTTTTGAAATTGGAGGAGATTCAATTCTAAGTATACAAATTATAGCTCGCGCACGTAAATTGGGAATAGAAATCTCTCCTAATCAATTGTTTGAACACCAAACAATTTCTGAATTGGCATTGTTTATTGATGATAATAATACAATAGATACTGATAATGATGATGATATTTTTACCGGAGAAATTCCTTTATCTCCAATTCAACATTGGTTTTTTGAAACCTACGTCTCTGCTCCACATTTTTGGAATCAGGGAGTAAAAATTCAAGATATCCCGGCAGGTAAAAGAGAAGCTATTGAAAGTGCTATTGATACTCTAATCATAGAACAAGAAGCTTTGCGCCTAAGTTTTTATCATAATCAAGAAGGTTGGAAAGCAAAAGTTCTTAGTCCGGAACATATTAAAGCATTTGATTTTTATGATATATCAAGCCTTGACATTACTGAACAAGAAAGTTTTATTGAAAAAACTTTACATGAAGTTCAATCGCAATTTAATTTAGCTGAAGGTTCCTTATTTAAATGTTTATTCTTCAAAACTTCCAGTAAAGGGAAAGATGTTTGTATCTTAATATCACATCATTTAGTTGTAGATGCAGTTTCATGGAAAATAATACAAGACCATGTTATTTCTGCCATAGAGGGCAACAAAAATGACTCATTTAAAACTACATCTCTAAAGAAATGGAATACTTATCTTAACGAAGAACTCGATATTGAAACCTGGAAAAAGGATATTGATTTCTGGAATGCTCAAAATTCTGTATCAAATATGACTATTCCTTCAGATTTCAATTTTGAACTTCCATTGCGTGAAAAAAGTATCGAAACCATTGCATTTAAACTTGATCAGGATATTACTAATAAACTCACTCAGGAAGCTAATAGTGTTTATAATACTAAAATAGATGAATTAATTCTTACGGCTTTAACCGACAGTATTAGTAAATGGTCAAAATCTGATAGGGTAAGGCTTGGATTAGAACGTCACGGAAGAGAAACTGCCAATACAAGCTTCGATTTATCCAATACTGTAGGATGGCTTACAGCATATTTTCCGCTATCGATTAAAAATGAATACGGAAATGATTACGGAGAGAAAATTAAATCTGTAAAAGAGCAAATAAGAAATATCCCTAATGGTGGTTTAAGTTACCCAGTTCTTAGATATCTGAAAAAACATATTGACGTAGCATCAATTGCAGACGATTCCCCTCAGGTTTTATTTAATTTTTTAGGAAAACAATCCAATACAAACAAAGGCGAGTTAGTCATTACTAATATTTCTGAAAACTCAAAAGATGCAGAAAGTGAACGTTATTACCTGTTAGAGATCAACTCGTATATTAAAGACAATCAATTAATGGTCAACTGGAGCTATAGTAATACAGTACATAAACGTACTACTATAGAAATTTTAATTGAATACTTCGAAAAAGCGTTAATAGAAATAGTAATGCATTGCAGTAAAGAGGGAGAAAATACACAATATACCCCTTCTGATTTTCCTGAAGCACAATTAAATCAAGATGAGTTAGATAATTTACTTAACGAATTAGATTTAGATTAAAATGGAAAAAGCACAAAAGTCTAAAATAGAAGCCATATACCCATTAACCAATATGCAGCAAAGCCTGCTTTTTCATCATTTGATGAATAAAGAGGATCAGGGGTTTTTACATGTACAATGTAAATTAGAAGGAGAGTTAAATGTAACAGCTTTTAAAGATGCCTGGCAAGCTGTAGTGAAAAGACATACGGTAATGCGTACTTCTGTCCACTGGAAAAATGTCGATAAGCCTATCCAGGTTGTGCGTCCGGAAAAAATAATGAATTGGTTTCATCACGACTGGCAGGATATTCCCAATGATAAAATTGAAGAGCAATTAGCTATTTTCAAAAATAATCCTGATGAAAAAGATATCGCTTTTGAAAAAGGGCCTTTATCAAAAATCAACCTTATTAAAACAGATGCTAAGACTCATTATATTATCTGGAATTGCCATCACTTACTCTTAGACGGATGGTCGTGCAGTATCTTGTTACAGGATGTTTTTGCTTTTTACGAATCATTTTGCAACAACTCGAATAATACACTGGAAGTTGTACCTTCTTATAAAACATATTTAAATTGGTTGCAAAAAACAGATATTAATAAAGCCAGTACTTTCTGGAAAGAAGCATTCCACAATTTTAAAACACCTCCCCTATTCAATCCAAAACAGCAACAATTAAGCAATTCGTATTTGAATCATCATATGCTTATTGATGAACAATTGACTACAGCTTTACAAAAAACCTCAAGAGAATATCGTATTACCATTAATTCGCTTTTTCAGGGAGTATGGTCTATTCTATTAAGTCATTTTTTTGGAACAAAAGACATTACTTTTGGAAATACAGTGTCCGGGAGGTCTGCTAATTTTCCTAATATTGATTTAATGACAGGAATGTTTATGAATGTACTTCCTGTTCGAAAAGTTTTAAATGAATCTGATGCTTTAAGTGAGCTGTTCCAGGATATGCAATCACAGCAAATGGAAGCGAGGAATTACGAGCATTTTTCTGGTGACGAGATAACGTCATGGATAGATTGGCCTATTGGAATACCATTATTTGACAATTTATTAATTTTCGAAAATTTCCCGTGGAATGATATTAACAGTGCAGGAATTAAAGTAAAAGAATTTGAAAGCGGGATTACCACTACTTATCCTGTAACACTTACTGTTAAGGCTAATGAAAATGCATTTGATGTAAATTTAATTGTAAACAGTGCTATCGTATCAGACGAAACAGCTTCCTGGTTATTAAATAACCTAAAACAAATTATTACTGTTATTAGTAATACTCAAAACATTTCACTTCATGAGCTTTATAATCAATTAGATACTTTTTCCGGAAAAAAAGAAGTTGCATTTACTATAGAAGCTGCAAAACCTGTCAATTCGGAAAAAGAATATGTAGGGCCACGAAATGATACAGAATTACAGTTGGTAAAAATCTGGGAAAGTATATTTATAAGTGAGGCAATAAGCGTTAATGATAATTTTTTCGAATTAGGAGGTAAATCATTACAAGCTGTAAAAATGTTTGCATTAATCAAAAGCAGGTTTAATGTAAAGCTCCCCCCTTCTACCCTAATAGAACATCCCACCATTGCAGAAATGGGGAAAATTATAAATGGAGACAAAGAAACTTCTTCATGGAATTATTTAGTTCCGATCAGAGCAAAAGGTGAAAAAGCTCCTTTGTTTTGTATACATGCTGGAGGAGGTCATGTATTTTTCTACAATCCATTATTAAAACACGTAGATAAAGACCGTCCAATTTATGCCATACAGCCTTCGGGTACTTATAGCAAAACGCATATGCATACAAATATTAAAGAGATGGCAAAGGATTATATCGAGGAGATTCGGTTAATTCAACCCAATGGTATTTTTAATATTGTAGTATACTGCTTTAGCACAGCCGTAGGACTTGAAATGGCTATTCAAATGAAAAAGCTAGGCCTTAAGGCTAATCTGATTGTAGCTGATAGCCTCGCAATGCAAGAAGATCTCAATACTTCAGCTAGGTCAAAAATGAGAGTTATAGGTTTTACAAAACGATTTCTTAAAAATCCGTATAGAAGCCTGCAAATAATGATCTCAGATCGTATCAATAGAAAAATCAAGCCACGTTTTATCAAATTATTGGGGTCTGGACATGATAAAACTATTGCCAGATTAAAAATAAATCTCTTTAATTTATATAATGATTACGACTGGAAACCTTTTCAAGGCAAAATATCATTAATTTTAACCCAGAAATCTGACAAAAGAATCAATGAGGAATTTATTGAGTCCTGGGAAAAGCTCGCAAAAAAAGGGTTAAATATCAGTTATACTGAAGGAGGTAATCACAGGACATTATTTGATGATACTGATGTGAGATTTATAGCAGAAAAAATAGAAGCAACTATTATCGAAGAAAACAAATAATATTTATTAATATTTCACAGCATAAAATAGAGCTTAAACCTAAAAACATTCATGTTTGGCATGCCAGTATGGATATCAACACAGATATGCAAACTTATTACTTTAATTTGTTGGCATCAGATGAAAAAGAAAAGGCTGGTAAGTTCTATTTTGAAAAAGATCGCAGAAAATATATTGCTGCCAGAGGTATTTTAAGAACACTATCCGGAAGGTATCTTAACGAAGACCCTAAGCAGGTTCAATTTACATATGGTGAGTATGGTAAACCAGCATATTTACAGCATCCAAATTTAAAATTCAATATATCTCATTCAGGAGAGATCGTAGTTTTAGGTTTTGTACATAATTATGAATTTGGTATTGATGTAGAATTCATCAAAAGTAATTTTGACGTTTTAGATATTGCTCAAAACTTTTTTTCGTCAAAAGAGATAGCTGCCCTGGAAAAATTGCCGGAAACGCTACAAAATCATGCTTTTTTTCGCTGCTGGACCCGTAAAGAATCTTTTATAAAAGCAAAAGGGAGTGGTTTGTCATTTCCATTAGACAAATTTACGGTTTCAATAGATAGTGATACCGAAGCGACACTCCTGGAAACTGTATGGGATTCTTCCGAAAAAAAAGAATGGAATGTATTTTCATTTGTCCCAGCTAAAGGGTATTTGGCAGCATTGGTAGCAAGAGGTGACGTTCGGGCTGTAACTTATAAAAATTGGGATACTATCATTAGTTAACAGAAACCATCATCATCTCCATTAATTAAAACACTTCTTCTTGTCTTACAAACAATAATTTGTTTTATTGCAAAATATGGAAGAATCTATAGACCATCATCATTTTATGATATACAAACCCGATGGGTATTTAAGTCAGTTTATTACCAATGATGTAAAAAGTAGCCGCAAAAAACTATTGGGGTCACTTTATGATTTTCCAAAAAACGCTATGTCAGTTGGCAGGTTAGATGAAAAGTCTGAAGGATTACTTATTATTACAACGGATGGAAAATTGAGTAACACCATCAACAGTAATAAGGTAGAAAAAGAATATTATGCACAAGTAGACGGAATGATTACTCCGGAAGCTATTAAAACACTTTCTCAAGGAGTTGAAATTGGTCTTAACGGGAAAAAGTATCAAACTACTCCCTGCAAAGCATTTAAAGTAGAAAACATTCCGCAATTTCCGGAAAGAGGGAAAAAACTTCGAGACGACAGGCATGGCCCTACCAGCTGGCTTTCAATTACATTAACAGAAGGAAAATTTAGGCAAGTTCGTAAAATGACGGCTGCAGTTGGTTTTCCTACGCTAAGGTTAATAAGAGTTCGTATTGGTAAATTAAAATTAGATACGATGACAGCAGGTGAAGTCAGAATATTAAAAGAAGTTCATTATTAATCTTTTATAATCAACATACTGGCTTTTACCCCAGTTGCCAAATTCCATATATTTTCTGAAATTATATTTCCATTATCATCATAAACCTTGAATTCTGCAGTGTTAGGGCCTCCCAGGCCTTGATTCAAAGCAATAACATCTATTTTATTAAATCCTTTTTCAAGTTTGATATTGATATTTTTGGCTCGATTAAGCAGAAGAAGATTAGGTATAACTTCTTTTCCATTAACTAAGATACGTACCCGATCTCCGTCTTCATCCCTATGATCTCTACAGATAAATTGAATAGATTCTCCATTACTTCTAAAACTTCCTAAATCCTGATTATTATAAAATTTTGGGTTGATCTTATACCCTTTTTCTCTACTTGTCAATTTTGGTTTGAAGTTCTCTCCCGGATTAGCAAATCTGGTTTTAGGAGCTATAGGACTATTGTCTGGCTTCTTATCTTTTAGAATTTTAAAGTTTGAAGTACTTTTTTTGCTAGGTAATTTAAAAATAGAAGACGTATTATTATTCCCTTTATCTACTGCTTTGATTTTCAATGGTTTTTTTGTTGACTCTACCTGGCTGTACATACAATGAATAGAACAACAAAAAATCAGACAATAAATAAGAAAAGTTTTCAATTTAATTTATTTTGATATCTAAGATACACACAACTATTATACCAGAGTATTATAATTAAGTTAAAAAATCAATTTATTCATCTTTTACAATAAGTAATGATGCTTTTACTCCTGTAGTCAGATTCCATTCATTCGAAGATATCAGGTTTTTATTATCATCATACACCCTAAATTCTGCTGTATTTGGTCCTGAACTTCCCTGGTTTAGGGCAACTATATCTATCTTATTAAATCCTTTTTTTAAAGCTACCTTAAAACCTTTAAATCTACCTTCTAGTAATATGTCAGCAAATATTACTTCTCCATTTAATAATACCTGTACTCTATCTCCGTCTACATATTCATGGTCACGACAGATAAACTGAGCAAAATCCCCGTTACTCTTAAAACTCCCCAGGTCTTGATTCTGTTTGAACTTAGCTTCTAGAGGTTTATCATTACCTCTTTTTGTAGGTGGTAAATTCAGCTTTTTTTCATAGACTTCTCCAGGGTTGGCAAATTTGGTTTTAGGATCTATAGGACTATTGTCTGATTTCTTATCTTTTAGAATTTTAAAGTTTGAAGTATTTTTTTTACTCGGTAATTTAAAAATAGAAGACGTATTATTATTTCCCTTATCTACTGCTTTAATTTTTAAGGTTTTTTTGGAGCTTTCAGTTTGTGCATACAAGTCTGCCCCACAAATTAATATAATAAATAATACGATTAATCTCATCTACCTGCTTTTACAATATAAAGATACTTAAAACTTTAACAAGAATATGACATCCTTGTTAAAGTTTTCATAATCAATATTTTATATTTTATTGATTATTTTTTATTTTTCTTTTCTTCAACTAAAACATCATCTTTCCAGACACCAACAGCAGTCAAATTACCATCTTTATCCCACAGTTTTCCTTTTCCGTTTTTTTTGTTATTTTTCCATTTACCGCTAAACTTTGTACCATCTTTCATGTACATTGTCCCTTTACCACTTCTCTCATTCTTTTTAAATGATCCTTCATAACGTTCTCCATTATTCCAGGTATAAGTACCTTTACCAGATATTTCATTATTTGCAAAACTGCCTGAATACGTAGAATTATCTAACCATTTTACATTTCCTTTAACTAAAGAACCATTTGCTACTTCAACATCAAAAGTTACTCCCTGGGATACAAATTTATGCCAACCCGTTGGGAATAATTTAGCAGCACCTCCTGGAACATATCTTAATTGTTGGGCGTTAACTGTATAAGTAATAGCTAATAATAAGCTAAAAATGATAATTTTTCTCATGTTATTTTAGTTTCTTTTTGTAGTCGTAATCAAATATTTAAAACTTACAATCAATAGTATTTCAAAATCATATTCATACTAGTTTTTTACTTTTTTTAACTGTCTTATTAATTTTTTTGATTGTAGTTTGAAGTTTCAGATGTTAGGTATTTTCAGGGCAATTTTGATGTTTTAGGTTTGATTTTCATGGATAGATTTTATTTTTCTCAAATAAATGTAGGATTTTATTTATTTATTAAAATTATTTATTTACTTTTATGATGTATTAACTTACATAATATAATTTATTCCCCCTTCTTGGTAATGTAGTAAACTGGTGCTTATGAGAAATTGAGTAAATTAAGTGCTGATTATCAGTTTTATAAATAAGGAATGAGCTTCTTGATAGAGGCTCATTCTTGTTCTTATAAATAATAAAAACTTATTAGAGTGCATTAAATAAAATATTTATTCTCTTTTGTGTAGTAAACTGGTGCTTACTTTTTAATAGATAACCTTTAGATAATATATATGTTTTTTAAAACCTTGGAGGTAATTTAGGGTAATGTTCCAATTTGGCGCTTTCACATTTTTCAATAATTAAAGTTCTGATTATTAGTAAGTAAAATATAAGGTAAGCTTCTTAAAAGAAGCTTGTCCTTGTCTATGTAGTTAAAAGATAGTTGGTTAAAACCAGCTAAATGGTAAATCAATTATGCTTTGTGTTTTTAAAATGGCACCTATTTTTTATTAGAGAATCATAAGAAAATTTTCTTGTTATATTTAACATAAGTTCTTTGAACATCTCAAGATGATTAAAAGGAAATCTTTTTAGGCAGTATAGTTTGAATCTTGCGCTAAGAATTATTGAAACCTTGGAAATAATTTAGCAAGAATTAAACGGTTTTTAAAGTTTCCAACTTTAAAAAATACCTCTCAAATGCTATGCATTCACGAATACCTAAAACAATAGAAATGATATAAGTAAAAAAGTGTCTTTTCTTTTGTTTCGTTTTAGTTCACGAATAACTTATTTTTTTAGTGTTCATGAATCTTCGATTTCTTTGGACAAGCAAAGAAATGAATAAGGGTAATGCAGTAAACCTCTGCTTTTGAGAAATAAAGCAAATTAAATACTGATTATCAGCATTATAAGTAATGAAAGAAGAATAGTTGGCAGGAACTAGAAGCCAAGGTTATTGAACTTTTAAATATCAGCGATAGGTAAACACATATTGTAATCAACAAAAAAACCTCCTGAAACAGGAGGTTTTTTTGTTTTGTATCGATAATTATATAGATTAAAAAATAGACTTCAATTCTAAATGTTTCTCAAAAAAGATCGAATTATGCCTTTTTCGCATTTTATTGAGGGGTTTTTTCCCCTTTTTTGGGTTCTATAGTATAACTTCTTATGTAAGTTGCTGATTTTTAGTGATCTTTAATAAGGGCTAAATGAGTTTATATAGCTCATTAACACTCCATTTCACAAACAACTATTTAACACCAAAAAACTATAAAATGGACATCAAAACAATTACCTCTTCAGAAGGTATCATTGAAGCACTTATTAATGAATTAAAAAATAATGATAGTCTTAAAAAGTTACTAATCACATCTTTAGTACAAGCAGATAAAAAAGCAAAAAACGATTTAGATAATGCACTGTATAGAGCATTAGATTGGCCAATAGATATTGATGGTTACATTAGATACCTTAAAGGTTTTGCAAGGTGGACCCCTCAGCAAAGTGGAGATGATGCCTGGCTTAAACCCGGCACTCATCACCATCAGGAAGTTTATGATCGTCTTTGTCATTTTTACTGGTTGATCGATCAGGAAATCGGAATTGGAAAAACTACTATTATTGAAAATATCCCATTCTTTAAAGAATGGCTCATAGCCTATGCACAACTTTGGGGTAGTTTTTTAAATACTACTGAATCATTTAATGATGAAATTTTAAAATCTTTTCAAAAATATGCTCCTCAGTATAAAGTTGAAGATTCAATGATAAATGGTAAACCTAATAATCCCAGCGGATGGCTTACATTTAATCAATTCTTTGCAAGAGAATTGAACCCTGGTTTGCGACCCATAGATAGTCCAGACAATAATCTTGTAGTGACATCTCCAGCAGATTGTACATTTAAAGCTATTTATCAAATTAATGAAAACTCTGAGTTACCAGATATACCTATTAAAAAAACACACAAGTTTGCAAGTATTGTAGATCTACTGGAGGGTAGTAATTATAAAAATCATTTTGCAAATGGTACTTTTGTCCATTATTTCTTAGGACCATATTCATATCATCGTTTTCATGCTCCAATCGCAGGTGTTGTCAAAGAATGCTACCCTATTCACGGACTGGTATATTTAGATGTTCATATTAATAAAAATCAGTTTGATGCTCCGGATAGTTCTGAAGATGCATATGAGTTTGCCCAGGCACGTGGTATTATCACTATTGACACTACAGATTCTCCTTATGGAAATATTGGGGTTGTTACTATTATACCAGTAGGTATGTGCCAGGTTTCTTCTGTAAACATGACAGCCACAGTTGGTCAAAATTTACTTAAAGGTGATGAATTCGGGTATTTTTTATTCGGAGGTTCAGACATCATTGTATTATTCCAGGATGGTATAGATCCTCAAATCAGTGAAGCAACTAATTATCGCCTTTATGGTACAAAAATAGCAGATTGTCAACCTTTTAAAGGTAAATAATAGTAATTCTTGTTTAAGTATGTTTAAAAAAGCAAAGTCATGGATATCAAAAACTTTAAAAAAGAATTAAAGGCCAATGGGGTTGATTTTATCTGGCCTGATAATGCTGATTATGATAAAAGTCGTCAAATATGTAATTCAAGATTCAATTATAAACCAATGGTAATAGCTTACTGTAACAGTGAAAAAGATGTTGCTAATTGTATTAAGTTATGCAGAAAATACAATATAAAGTTTAGGGTACGCTCCGGAGGACATCATCATGAAGGAATGTGTTCCGGAGATGATATCATGATGATCAATCTTTCTAAAATGGATTCTATAGTATATGTTGGAGATGACAAAATGAAGGCATGGATCCAACCCGGGAAACCTTTAGGAGAGGTCTATAAAGAATTAGAAAACAATAATCGTATTATTCCTGGTGGTGGTTGTGCCACTGTTTGCGTTGGCGGCCTTACTCAAGGCGGTGGCTGGGGTCCTTCACTCCGAAAATTAGGGCTAACATGCGATAATGTAGAGGAAATACAATTAGTAGATGCTAATGGAGCCATTATAAAAGCCAATGAAAAAGAAAATAGCGATCTCTTCTGGGCTATTCGAGGAGGAGGAGGTGGTAATTTTGGAGTAGTAACAAATTTTCTTTTCAAATTAACATCAATAGAAACTCCATTACATATCTTATCCGTTTCGTTTCCAAAAACACTAATGCCTAAAGCCTTAGAAATATATATAGATTTGTTACCTAAATTACATCATGACATTACTTCTTTTGGAAGGTTAACAGTTGTTAATGATATTGATGATGAGAAAGCATTCTATGTTTGGGCACAAAGTTATGGCTCCGAAGAAGATTTAAAAAAGGCATTTAAGCCTCTATTAGATTTAAAGAAATCTTCTCCACAGGTTTTAAAAACCAACCATCATGAAGCTCATCAACTTTTTAATGGTATTATTCCTGATACTTTAAAAAATAATACAGTCATCAAACCAGAACAATTTTTATATCAACCTGGTAATTTACATGAATCTATTGAAACCTGTAGTACAACACCTCACCCGCATAAGGTAACTTCGTGTTTTCCAAAAGAAGCTAACTATAAAAGACTTTTTGAAATTATTGTTAAACGTTTTTTAAAAGACAGAGAGTTAAGCAATGAAGTAATTACATATTTAAGTATTCATAGTATGGGAGGGGTATTAAAGGAAAAACTGGTAGCTTCTGCTTTTCCATTTAGAACTAAAGAGTTCATGCTACAATTCCAGGCATGGTGGAAAAACCCTAAAGATTCTCAACAAGAAGAATATATCAAGTGGATAGAGAGTTTTAGAGAAGAAATATCAGAATATACAGAAGGTGCCTTTATCAATTTTCCCGATAAAAACCTGGTAAAAGACCCGGAAAAGCAACGTGTTGAGCTTATGGAGTATTATTATAAACAAAATCTCCCGCGGTTACGGGAGATCAAAACTGCTCATGATCCTGAGAATTTATTTTATTTTGGTATGAGTATTCCTCTTTTAAATGCTTAGGTCAAAAAAAGGACTAATTCAATTCAAAAACTATTGATACAGTAGTTCTTATTTTTAATTCTCCAACCGCAATAGTTTCAGATATAAAACTATCACTTTCCGAGATAGCTGCTTTAAATCGAGGTTGCGGATAATAGGGGTCATTTGCTGAATTTTCTGAGATAGAAATAGCCTTTCCTATCTTTTGATTTAATACTCCTGCATAAGCTATAGCTTTTTCTTTTGCATTTTCAACAGCTTTTATCCTTGCAGCTGCCTTATATTCTTCAATTTTAGAAGATTTAAATTCGACTCCATCAATACGATTAATTCCGGAACCTAATAATCCCTGCATTAATTTTTCATACTTATCCAGGTCAACTAAAAGTATATTTAATGATTGATTAGCAGTATACTTATATGTTTTCTTCTGATAATCATAATTCTTGTTTAAATTAATTCTTCCGGTATTAACATGCTTTTTATCAATATTCATCTTTCTGCAGAGCTTTAAGACAGCATCTATGACCTCATCATTTTGCTTTTTAACTTCAAGGGCTGTTTTCCCGTTATGTTCTGCTCTTACTTTGATCATTACCCGATCCGGAGTTACCTCAACAATACCCTTACCCGTTACGGATACCGTAGGTCGAATTTTTTGATTTTGCGCCTGTAAACTTATAGTCATTAATATAGTGACTAATAGTACGATTGTTTTTTTCATCATTTATGGTTTTAAATTGCACAAGAGCGTAATCAATTGCCGTGCCATTTATATTTATATCTTCCCTAGTTTTTCAAGAATAAAAAGAATAATGATTGGGATGGCTAGCAATACTACCATTAATGTATGCTCTGTAATTAATGAAGGTTTAAAGAGTAATGTAGTTAAATATCCTCCTACAGCCCCACCAAAATGTGCTGTATGACCTATATTTCCTAATTTATTTTTCATCCCGTAAATAGAATACAATAAATATCCTATCCCAAATACATAAGCAGGAATGGGTATTGGTAAAAAGATAAGTCCTAACCTCATATCCGGCTCCAGTAGAATAGCTGCATAGAGAATACCGGTCACTGCCCCACTTGCCCCTACTGCACTGTAGTGATACTCATCTTTATGAAAAAAAAGTGCTAATAAACTTCCTGCCACTAAACTGACAATATATACAATTAAAAAAGAGGTAGCCCCAAAATGATAAATCACCTCATCTGCAAAAAAATACAAGGTGAACATATTAAAAAAGAGGTGTGTAGTATCTACATGAAGAAACCCTGAAGTAAGCATTCGTATTTGTTCTCCCCTTCTAATTCCACCGATATGAAATTTATATTTCTCAAAAAAAGAAAAATCATTAAACCCTTTTATAGATATTAAAACATTTGCGGCAATGAGAACTAAAACTACGATATTTAAATTCATAATATTCTATGAGGTTTCGCGTCAAATATAGCTATATTTGACCAAATTTTAATGCCTTTATGCAGCTTTTGATTTACATTATCACATATCCGTTTTTATGGTTTGTCTCAATACTGCCATTTAAGTTATTATATTTTGTATCGAATATAGTTTACGTTTTTGTATATAAGGTTTTTGGCTACAGGAGAAAAGTAGTAAGGGCCAATTTAGAATTGGTTTTCCCCGAAAAAACCAAGGAGGAGATTATTACTATTGAACGTCGGTTTTATAGCCATATGTGCGATATGTTCCTGGAAATGGTTAAAACCATGACCATTTCTGAAAATGAGATGCAAAAACGATTTGTTTTTGAAAATATTGAAGTTGTCCAGGATCTGGAAAAAAGAAAAGCTATCCTCATGATGTTTCCTCATTATGCCAGTTGGGAATGGGTAATTGCCATGGACAAACATATTGAGTCTAAAGGTTATGCTGTATATCAGAGGTTAAAGAATAAAAAGTTTGATAAATTAATTAGAGATATCCGGGGAAAATTTGGTACCAAACTCATAGAAACAAGGGAAACTCCTTCGACTATGAGGGATAACAGGCAAAATAATATACGAAGTATTTACGGGGTGATCAGTGATCAGTCTCCTGCCTTGGGCATTACCAGGTATTGGTCGGATTTTATGAACGTTAAAGTACCTGTTCATGTAGGTTCTGAAACATTAGCCAAACGTTTCGATCTGGCTGTAATTTATTTAAAAGTAAAAAAGGTAAAACGCGGATATTACAGTGCCTCTTTCAAAGTATTGGAAGAAAACCCAAGAGAACTTGATAATTACAAGGTAACAGATTTGTTTCTTCGGGAAGTTGAAGCGCATATAAAAGTTGATCCTGCCTATTATTTCTGGACACACAAACGCTGGAAACACAAAGATCGTGTTCCGGAAGAGTTTAAATAATTTAGCTAGGGGGTTACCTCCTTCTCCCTTTTATTAAAACATCGACCACATCCGGACGCGGATTCACATAATCCAGTTGAATTTCTCCCGAATCTGTAATATTGATTATTGCCGGAATACTATTTACAGTCAGATACCACCCTTTAGGCATAATTACCCTGTTTCTATTTCTTCCAAAAGAGCGATCCCATACTAATTCTCCGTTGTATAACAGATAACGATTAGGATCTGTATAGGTTTCTTCAATTCTCAATCGTGTTGAAGCTCCTTTTTTAACCGGATCAAACCAAATCACTACAGCTTCTGTCTCGTTGGTCGGATTATCTATTTCAATTCCTTTAGCAGTGATTGCTGATCCCCTTAAGGTTTCTACTTTAAGATTTTCTCCTGTGTCCAGTATTTTTGCTGAAGGATTACTTGCTTTACTTCCCGGTCTTACAATGTTTACATATTTATCAATTCCGGGTCGTTTTTCTGTATAATCGTGGTATAATCTGAAAGAATGCGTTTCCGGTTGTTGCATGAAATATACAATTTCCCGATCCTGGAATGCTCGTTCGTTTAACTGATAATTTAACCTGGCTTTACTTTTGTCTCTGCCCTGAGGAGAAGGTTTATAATCTGGCCAAGGGTGTTTTCCGTCTGTTTTAACAGTATTCGTGTTTTTTAACGGACGTGCCTTGATGATTAGTGGTACTGCTCCTACTCCATCATTTAAAAAACTAATTTTAATCTTCCCGGAATCTTCCATTACCACCTGAGACGGATGGTTACATCCAATAACCTCATAATTGGCAGGTAAAACTATAGCATTTCTTTTAATTCCGAGAGAGCGATTAAATACAATAACCTCTCCTTCTTTATAATAACTATTGGTATCTTTATAAGTTTTGTCGATACGGATACGGGATTCACCACCCTGAGGTACAGGTCTAGCCAATTTAACTTGTAAATAATCTGTATCTTCTCGCGCAGAAGTTAATCCATTGTTCTTTGCTGTTTTTCCATCAACTATTTCCCACGATAATTTATCGCCTGAATACAGATCATATACTTCGTCTACAGTGTGCTCACTACCTCTTCTTAAGGTATTCCAGTAAAATTGAATTCCTGCTTTTGTTGCGCTTACATCATAAATAATACGAAAGCTTTGTGACGCAGGATCCAACAATTCGTAACGCGTATAGGAATCGGCTTGTGTTTGCTGTGCTGATAATTGTAAAACTCCGATAATACAAAAACAAAAAAGCAGTATTCTTTTAAATGCCATCAATATGATAATTTAAATTGAAATTTATTTTCTTTCTCCCGGATGGTATGTTTTTTCTGCTCTTTTTTCTACATCTTCCCTGTAGTAAGCAACATCTTTAAATTGTATATCTGCATAGCGCTGCGCCTGATCATTAAAATGTGGAGAATTAATATCTCCGCTTTGTCCTCCGGCTAACATACTTTTTGCTTTTACTTTATCTCCAAATTCAACAACAGCAACAAAACTGTTCCCACGAGTTCCATAAATCTTTTTTGTATTTTGTCCTGAACGCATTCCGTAAGCAGCTAAAGCTCCCCATCTCCCTGTTGTTAATCCAACCGGAATACTTGGCTTGCTGTCATCAAATTGTAAGTCGATATCTCCGTTTAATCTCTGATACCTGTTAATATCTCCCCAAGGAGTATTCCATGTCCCAAAATCGGTTGCAATTTTCTGTACCGCTTTTGAGAATATTTTTAAACGTTCTTCATTTGGTGAATCGGTTCCAAAATAATTGATAAGTGCCATATCTGTGAGTCTTTCTTCCGGACGCTTACCTTCTCTCAAATAGGTCATTGCATAAAAGTGTGCCAAAGACATTCCTACAGATGTTTTTGAAGTAGTCAGGTCCCATTCTCTTAAAACATCGATAGCCTCTTTTAAATCGGTATTTTTCACCGCGCTTTGATCATAAGCTGTAATTAGTCCCGGAATTAATTTTTCAAAAGCAGGTAAATAAGGATCATATGCTGTTTCGATTAATTTGTCAAGCGTAAGTCCATTTACTTCTTTTAAAAGTTTTATGGCATGTACTCCTCTAAAATTTTCCCTGTCAATCGACATGTATCGTGGATAATCTTGTTTTTTAGGACTATTATCTGCTGCAGACGTGAAAGGTGTGGAATTACAATTCTGAATCCATCCGTTCTCCGGATTTACTACGACAATACTTTCATCTACTTCATGTAAACCATTCCAATCTGTTGCAGGATTACTTCCATCTACTGGTTTTGTGTAATCAAACTGTACATCTCTTTTCGGAATAAAATTCCCGTGATAATAGGCTATATTTCCGCCTGCATCTGCATAAACCGTATTATTAGAAGAATTGGTACGAATATCCATCATCTTCCTAAATTCATCATGACCATTAAGTTTAGTACGGGTATAGGATTGCTCCAGAGCTTGTACTGGTTGCCACATCAAGGCAGTAGCTACCCATTGATCTTCTACCATATGGGTTATAGGTCCGTGATGTGTTCTGTACATTGGGAATGTCTTCTCACTCATCTGATCGCCGTCTTTATATTTTAATGTCACTTCAGAAGTTTCTACTTCCCGCATTTCATCTCCATACTTATACATCATTTTTCCATCTTGCTCTACTATCGTTTCTTTAAATTCATCAATAACATCTGTATAGGTAGAAGTATGCATCCATCCTGTTTTCTCATTGAATCCCTGGTATACAAAAAACTGTCCCCAGGTAACAGCTCCATAAGCATTTAATCCTTCTTCACTTACTGCGTGTACCTCTCCTCTAAAGAAGAAAGACGTATGCGGATTAATCAACAACATCGCATTACCAGATTCGGTAAGATCTCCAGAAATTGCAAATCCGTTAGATCCTTTAGGCTCTTCAAAAGGATCAGGATGCGTCAAGCCATCATTATATGCTGTTAATTTTAATGCTTCCTGATTTTCGTAAAACGCTTTAATTCTCGCAGTAGAAACTCTTTCAATATCACCACCGATAGAACCTTCACTAAAATACATTGGCATCCAAGGCTCAAAATGTGTTAATAACCTTGGTTTTACTTCAGGATGTGTATGTAGGTAATAATTTATTCCATCTGCAAATGCGTCACACAACTCTTTTAGCCATTCCGGTGCTTTTTCATAGTTCGCAATGGCTTCTTCTTCTGTCATAAATAATTTAGCACGCAAATCACTATATAAGGCCTCTTCTCCCTCTACCTCTGCCAATCTTCCGGTAGCCCAAATATAATTTTGTTCAACACGTTTAAAATCGTCTTCACATTGTGCATAAAGTAATCCAAAAACAGCATCTGCGTCTGTTTTCCCGTATACGTGTGGTACTCCAAAATCGTCTCGGATAATAGTAGTGTTATCGGCATGTGCTTCCCATCTGGCTAAATCAGTATTAGTTTCCTGAGTTGTACAAGCGGTAAAAGCAATAAATAAAAAGAAGAGAATTCGTCGCATAGATAAGATAGTTAATTAGTGTTTATGCTTTTATAATCACAAAAGCGCTAGCTAAAATACTAAATTAAGTAGACTGCTTTTCTCCTAGTTTGTTAAATTCCTAACAAATTAAAAATGGTAAGTCAATAGTTTTCAATTTGACTTTTAACTCCGTTAAAAAATAAACTTCCTTTTATTGTTTAGTTTATAAATCAATAAAAGGAAGTATAAATCAAAAAGAAAGATTATTCACCACACGGTTCAGAATCCAGGTAAGTACATTCACATCCACATTCTGTCCAGTAACATTGAGAATCTAATTCACATTCTTGCCTTGTTGTCGGTGGCTCAGGAAAACACCAAGCTAAACCTCCACTAATTTCTTCTAATTCTTTTTTACTCAAAAGAGTGCCGGACTTTAAAATACTTTTTAACATAATAACAAAATTAAAATTGATTTGATTTCCTTGAACAATAAAAAGGTACTCAAGGTTTGTACCTGTATTTTATTGTAGGGAGGCTCCGACTTATTTATATAAATGTACATATATTTTACATAAAATATATTTCAATAAGTAAGAAATAACATTTTTTTAAGAAAGTAAAAAAGTATCTTAACTGATCATTTCCATAACAAGAATTAAGATAATCAGGCTTATCAGAAAGCATAAGATGTAATTAAAAACAATTCTCCAAAACACCTTTTTAGATTGAGAGTTTTTTAAGAGTAGCCTATACCCTATACCAGGTACAGCAATAATTTCCAGAGGATGGTTAAAATGTTGTTGCAGTACTTTTCGTAAATCTGCAATAATACGAATTAAGGTTTCTTCTGTAACTAAATCTTTTTCCCATATACTGTGAATTAGTTCTTCTTTTGCAACTCTTTTATTGGCATTTTTTAATAAGATATAAAAGATTTTAGCCAATTGAGAACCTAATTCTAAATTTTCTTCTACACCATTAGAAACCAATCCGGATTGAAGGGAAATCTCCCAACCTCCTGCTTTTACTGTTTCATTGGCGTTTATATCTCTTACAAATCGCATTCCGTTTAAATATTCTTAAACAGGATCAAATATATAAAACGAATTTAAATGTTAATATCTGATTTTCATAAGGTTAATTTTATGAAAATCATCACAACTTTTCACTCCCTATTATATAACTTAATTCATTATAAATAGTAATAACTATACTAAGTAAATAGCTCCAATAAGTAAAGTGTATCTTTGCCTAAATATTTTTTAAGGCATATGCAATTTCAAGAATTACAATTAAACAAACCTATTTTAAAGGCTATAACAGAAAAAGGTTATGATACTCCTACTCCTGTACAAGAAAAAGCAATTCCTTTAATCTTAACAAAAAAAGATCTCATTACCTCTGCTCAAACAGGTACGGGTAAAACCGCTGCATTTGCATTACCTATTTTACAGTTATTATTTGATAAACAAGATGCTCCTAAAAAAGGAAAAAAGACAAGATCTCTTATTATTAGCCCCACCCGAGAATTGGCAATACAAATTGATGAAAATTTTAAAACTTACGGGAAGTACACAAATCTAAGAAGTACAGTTGTTTTTGGAGGAGCTTCTATAGAACCTCAGATAGAAATATTGAAAAAGGGAATCGATATTTTAGTAGCAACCCCTGGCAGATTATTAGATTTACATAAACAAGATGTAATCAACTTAGATTATGTAGAAACATTGGTTCTTGATGAAGCCGATTTGATGCTCGACATGGGATTCATAGATAATGTAAAGAAGATAGAACGATTATGTCCAAAAGAAAAACAAACTTTACTATTTTCTGCTACTATACCATATAAAATTACCCAGTTAGCCAGTACTATCTTGAAAGAACCTCAGAAAGTTGCTATTACTCCAACATCTGCTGCTGCAAAAAATGTTCAACAATTATTGTATTACACCCCTAAGCCTAAAAAAATTGAACTATGCTTACATCTTCTAAGGAATACAATAAAAGGAGATATAATTATTTTTAGACGCACTAAATACGGAGTTGATAAATTAGAGAAAGTGCTACTTAGAAATAAGTATAAAGCAGTAAGTATACATGGTGATAAATCTCAAAACGCAAGACAGGAAGCACTAAATAGTTTTAAAAGAAAAGATGTAAATATTTTAATAGCTACAGATGTCGCAGCAAGAGGAATAGACATTGACGACGTAGACGCTGTTATTAATTTTGATTTGCCTAATGTGCCTGAAACGTATGTACATCGAATAGGAAGAACAGGAAGAGCTGGTAAATTGGGTACTGCTTATTCGTTTTGTTCTGCTGATGAAAAAAATTATGTAATAAGTATTCAAAAATTGACACACAAATTAATTGATGTTGAAGAAGAGCATCCCTATCCTTTAGATCCTAAAGCAAAGCCCGAAGTGCATAAGAAAAAAGGGAGCAAATATAAAAAAGGAAGGAAATCCGAAGCCTCTAAAAAGAAAAAGAAGCGCTGGTATTAATTTATTGTATAGTTACTTTTTACTCTACCTGAATAAATTTAGTTTCGAGATACAATTGTTGCCATTGACCATCAGTATATTCTCCTACTTTGAAATTATATGTAGTTTCATCAATCTTTTCCCAACCATCTGTAATTATGGAATCCCCATACTTATATTGATAATACAGGTTATTATCTTTTACTATAACTTTTCCCTCTGTAAGTCCGCCAAATACATCAAACTCCCAAAAACGTATCTTCCCTGAAACCGAATCATATTGACGAATTCCGTGATTTCTTAATCCTAATTTTGTTTGCTCTTTATCTATAAAACCAATAGATTCAGCAACCACGATACTTTTATTCAAAGAATATTTAAAATGAATTTCCTGCTTGAATTCACTTCCATTTCCCCATTTTCCATCTGCTTTCCATGTTTTGTTTATCAAATGATCAAAAGCTGCTAACTTATTCTCTTGCGCAATTGAAATATATCCGGTTAATAAAAAAATGATGATAAATATTCTCATGTCTGGTAAGTGTGTTGTACGTAAATATATTAATTTATTAATAGCTTATGTTAACAAACATAGTTCATTAGATCATATTACTTATCTTAGGAGGCAAAAAAATATCAACCATAATTAAAGATATATGAAAATTAAACTTTTATTCCTTTCTGCTTTATTTTTAACATCTATTTGTACAAGTCAGGAAAGTTTCGATAATCAAGCTATCGGGAAAATTAAAAATGAAGGCCTCAATAATTCAAAAGTTGAAGAAATAGCATATCAGCTTATTGATAGAGCAGGTCCTCGGCTTACTAACTCAAAAGGTTATGAAAGGGCTGCTAATTATGCCATACAACAACTAAAAGATTGGGGGCTTGCAAATGCAAAAACAGAAGTCTGGGGAGAATTTGGAAGAGGCTGGGAAATGCACAAAAGTTATGTGGCTATGACCAAACCATATTATATGCCATTTGTTGCTATCCCCAAAGCATGGACAGAGAGTACAGATGGAGAAATTTCAGGAAAAGTTGTCTTTCTTGATATTAAATCTGAAGAAGATTTTGCAAAATATAAAGGAAAGTTAAAAGGCGCTATTATTGCAATAAAACCAAGCAGAGGTCAGGAACCCACTTTTGAAGCAGATGCGTTGCGATATACAGAAGAAGAACTTAACGAGTTAGCAACTCCTCAAAGCGGAAATTCGAATAGAAGAAGGTTTACTCCAGAGCAATTAGCAGAATTTAGAGCCAGAAGAGCTTTAAGACAAAAAACAAGTGCTTTTTTAAAAGAAGAAGGTGCTGCTTTAATTATAAACGGAACCAATGGTAGGCATGGAACTCTTTTTACCAGTAGTCCTCGCGATTACCGCAAAGACACTCCTAAAGGTATTAGTGAATTAGAAATGACTCCGGAACATGTAAATTTAATGGCTCGTTTATTTGAGAATGGTGAGGATGTACAAATTGAAGCTGAAGTAAAAACTTCATTTAATGAAAATAATTTAGACGGTTATAATGTTATTGCAGAAATACCTGGTACTGATAAAAAACTAAAGTCAGAAGTAGTTATGCTTGGAGGGCATTTAGATTCCTGGCATGGAGCTACCGGAGCTACAGATAATGCAGCAGGATGCATTGTAATGATGGAAGCTGTGAGAATTCTACAGGCTACTGGTTTAAAACCAAAACGTACTATCAGAATTGCATTATGGGGAGGTGAAGAACAGGGTATTCATGGTTCACGTAATTATGTAAAGAATCATTTTGGAGATGCAGAATCTCAAAAATTCAAAAAAGAGCATGGAAAAATTTCTGCATATTATAATATAGATAACGGTACAGGACGTATTAGAGGAGTTTATTTACAAGGAAATGAAAAAGTAAGGCCTATTTTTGAAAATTGGTTTACTCCTTTTAGTGATATCATAGATAATACTACTATTACAATTCGCAATACCGGCGGAACAGATCATTTAGGTTTTGATGCTGTTGGAATTCCCGGATTCCAGTTTATCCAAGATCCTATCGAATATTGGTCAAGAACTCATCACACTAATATGGACACTTATGAACGTCTAGTTATAGATGATCTAAAGCAAATGGCTGTAATTATTGCATCTTTCGTTTACAATACAGCACAACGAGATGAAAAACTACCTCGTAAGAAGTTAGAAAAAGCTAAATAATATTTCAAAATTTATTTTAATTAATGAATGCCTGGACATAACAGATATCCAGGCATTTTTATTCATGCTATACATAATTACTAATTCTAAATAATAACACTATCGCTAATACTATGAAAATGTAAAAATTAATGTTTTGCTTTGTGATATAATAAATATCATTAATTTATATTTCGTCTTTTAAAGTATTCAACTGTCAAATGAAGCAATTAAGAACATATTTGATTATTAACATACTTCTATTAATGTATTCATGTTCAAATGAATTAAAGTGCAATTATACTTTAGTAAAACTAGCTCAAGGTACAGAAATACCATATGAGTCAGGAAAAATTCATGTCCATCAAAAAAGATTTGACTATCTACCTTCATCTAACAAAGATTCAATATATTCATTGTACTTTGAGGGTGAAAAAATATTTTTTAATGGAAATATTAAACTCCTCGAGTGTTTTGTTGTTGATCAATTTTATGAAAGTGAATTTTATTTATATGAATCTAACGAAGAGCGAATTATCATTTCCTGGCGTTTCGGTTTGGTAGCAAGAAAAAATCAGATGACTTCAGACATTTTTTTATTACAAAAAGTATGCACTACAGAATTCAATTCTCATACTAAAGCTGTATTTATAGATAAAATGACAAACTACAGGGAATAGCTATTTTTCAAACTGGAATTGCTCCTAAATAAAAATACTATATTTGCGGCTTTTTTAAGAGATAATCACTATGAATAGAATCTTCCGCAATTTCACATTTAATCCAAAAGATGATATTTTATCAGGACTGACAGTTGCTTTAGCTCTGGTACCAGAAGCTGTAGCTTTTGCATTTGTTGCAGGAGTTGATCCACTGGTAGGTTTATACGGTGCTTTTATGATGGGAATTGTAACAGCAATGTTTGGCGGCAGACCCGGAATGATCTCAGGAGCTACCGGAGCAATGGCTGTAGTAATGGTCCATATGATTCAAAAAGGTAATGAAGTCGGGCTTACTTTAGCTACCCCAGTAGAAAACCTCGGACTTCAATGGTTATTTATCACTTTACTACTAGTAGGAATCATTCAGATTTCTGCAGGAATATTAAGGTTAGGGAAATTTGTAAGGCTGATTCCTCATCCTGTAATGATGGGATTTGTCAACGGATTAGCAATTGTAATATTTCTATCACAGTTAGGGCTTTTTAAAGAAAATGTCAATGGAAATAAGCAATGGCTTCATGGATCAGATTTATGGACTATGCTTGGTTTGGTAGGCTTAACAATGTTAATTATGTACGCGTTACCTAAACTCACCAAAAAAATACCTGCTGCTTTAATTGCAATTATTATAGTAGCTGCAATTACTATCCTGGGAGGTATTGAAGTGAGTACCGTTGGATCATTTATTCGAGACGGTGGCGGAAGCGGTTTAAAAGGATCTCTACCTACTTTTCAAACTCAGATTTTCGGATTATTTGATACTTTAAACGGACATTGGGATTTAATCATGTCTACAGCTTTCTTATTAGCAGCAGTTGGCCTTATAGAATCATTAATGACCTTAAATCTTGTAGACGAACTAACAGAAAGCAGAGGAAGTGGAAACAGAGAAAGTATTGCACAGGGAAGCGCCAATATCTTGAATGGTTTATTTGGCGGTATGGGAGGTTGTGCTATGATAGGACAATCAATTATTAATGTAAACTCAGGAGGTAGAGGCCGTTTATCTGGTATTATGGCAGCAGTTGCCCTCTTATGTTTTATATTGTTTGGAGCTCCTTTGATTGAACAAATACCCATTGCAGCTTTGGTAGGTGTGATGTTTATGGTAGTCATAGGCACTTTTGCCTGGAGTAGTTTCAGGATATTAAATAAAATTCCGCTACCAGATGCTGTTGTATTAATTGCTGTCTCTGCCATCACAGTCTGGCAGGATTTAGCTATTGCTGTTATTGCAGGTGTCATTATGTCTGCTCTTGTATTCGCCTGGAAAAATGCAACGATGATCCGTGCTCGTAAGCGTATTAAAGAAGATGGTACAAAAGTGTATGAAATATGGGGGCCTTTATTTTTTGGTTCTATACAAGCTTTTAATGCCAAATTTGATGCGAAAAACGATCCTGATAAGATTGAAATCGATTTTATAGAGTCTAAAGTAAGTGATCATTCAGGTATTGAAGCGGTACGTGGAATAGCAAATAAATACCTGGCTTTAGGGAAAGAAGTAAAACTCACACATTTAAGTCCCGAGTGTAAAACCTTGCTCTTAAAAGCAAATACCAAATTTGAAACAATAATAGAAACTTCTATTGACGATCCCAGGTATTATGTGGTAACCAGTCAGATGGATAGCGAGGTTTAAAATAGATTTATATAACTAAAAACAATTCATTACTTTTAAAGAATTAAAAAAATTAGTGTATAAACATGAAAACATCAAATCTTAATAATCTTGGCCTGGCTATTTTACGTATTAGTTTCTCATCTATGATGCTTGTTCACGGACTACCCAGAGTGAATATGCTTTTTGGAGGTGGAGAAATTAAATTTCCAAGTGTAATGGGCTTAGGTCCTACCCTTTCATTAATTCTTACTATAATAGGTGAAGTAGTTTGTCCTATTCTGATTATTATAGGTTTTAAAACAAAATGGGCTGCAGTTCCTGCTTTTATCACAATGTTTGTAGCTGCTTTTGTATTTCTTGGAGATGCTCCTCTTGCAAAAAAAGAATTAGCTATGTTGTACATGTTTGCTTTCTTAGCGATTTCGTTTTTAGGGGCTGGAAAATATAGCCTGGACGGATTTATGAGCAGTAAAAAGTAGGCTTTTGTTATCTCCAAAATACAAGAGAAATATAAACCGGATTATTCCTATAGCAATAATTTGGTTGTTCTTTGGTATTATTTATTCTCTGTTAGAAAAAGGAATTTTAGCAGATTTAGATGCCTTTCCTGCCACCAATACTCCATATAATTTCAAAAACTCATTATTAGTAACATCTTTAAGTTCATTTATAACCGGGATATTGATAGGTACCTTAGAGGTACTTTATCTCAACAGGTTTTTTAATAAACAAAATTTCCTGATTAAAATTTTCATTAAAACTTTCACTTATCTCGTTTTAATTTGTCTTTTTTTATTTGCAGTATCAGCAATTTCTAATAGTTTTTTACAAGACTTGCCGGTTTATGATCCGTTAGTTTTAAAATCGGTTGAATATTTTTTAATTGATTTTGCTTTCTGGAGTGTTGTTTTATATATCGGAGCTATTGTTATTATTTCACTCTTTGTCTTAGAAGTGAGCGATAGTCTAGGAAGTGGTGTTTTGACAAATTTTATTAGCGGGAAATATCATCGACCCATCCAGGAAGAACGTATTTTTATGTTTTTGGATATGAAATCCTCAACTACCATAGCAGAAAATTTGGGGCATGTAGAATACTTTAAGCTCCTTAAAAGATATTACGCCTCCATGAGTGATGCCATTATTTCATATTCGGGAGAGGTTTATCAATATGTAGGAGATGAAATTGTAATTTCCTGGACTTTGAAAAAAGGGATAAAAAATAATAATTGTGTAGCATGTTTTTATGCCATTAAAGAGCAATTTAGGAAAAAAGCTAAAAAATTTGAACGTGATTTTGGCCTTATTCCGGGATTTAAAGCGGCTATTCATTACGGAAATGTAACTACAGGGGAAATCGGAGATGTAAAAAAAGAGATTTTATTTACAGGTGATGTATTAAATACGACAGCCAGAATTCAAAGCTTGTGTAATGATTATAATGCTGATCTATTACTCTCAGAAAAATTACTATCCAAGCTTAAACTCTCTGATGATTATAACATTACTCCTATTGGGGAAACAGAATTAAAAGGAAAAGACACAAAGGTAAGTCTGTATAGCATAGATGAAAATCTTGTGTGATTTCATTAAAACTCTTAATTCATAATTTTAATCAGCAACTCTTTTAAGATATCTCCCTGTGGTAAATTAGAAGCTCCTACCCCTTTACTTTTTATATCGGCTTCTCTTAAATAAGAAACAACTGCACTTACTTTTTTCATGGGGTAATTGCGAGCTGCGGCCTGGTACTCACTTACAAAAAAAGGATTGATCCGAAGTTTGGCTGCTACATTTTTTGAGGAATGATCATTCATTCCATGATATTGCAACAATTGTGAAAAGAAATTATACAAAAGTGAAATGGTTACTACCAATGGGTTATCCTTAGGGTTTTGAGCAAAGTAATTCATTATTTGAGTAGCCTTAATAATATTACGCTCCCCCACTGCTTTTCGAAGTTCAAAATTATTATAGTCCTTACTTATCCCAATATTCTCTTCAATGAGTTCCGGGCTAATCTGGCTGCCTTTAGGTAGAATTAGCTGTAGTTTTTCTAGCTCATTATTAATTTTACTTAAATCGGTTCCTAAAAACTCAACCAGCATCTGGGCTGCTTTTGGTGAAATACCATACTTTCTTCCAGCCAATACACGGCGTATCCAGTCTCCTACCTGATTTTCGTATAATTTTTTACTTTCATAAAGCACTCCGTTTTTTTGAACTGTTTTATAGAGCTTCTTCCGTTTATCAATAGTCTTATATTTATAGCAAATTACCAGAACTGTAGTCAGTTGAGGATTCTCGACATAAGCAGTTAAATTTTCAATGGTTCTTGACAAATCTTGTGCCTCTTTAACAATCACAACTTGTCGCTCTGCCATCATAGGATATCGTTTAGCATTTCCTACAATGTCATCAATAGAAACATCTCGTCCGTATAAGACCATTTGATTAAAGCCTTTCTCTTCTTCAGTGAGTATATTATTTTCAATATATTGAGCTATCTTATCTATATAATAAGGTTCTGCTCCCATTAAAAAATATACAGGCTTAATTTGTTTATTTTTTATATCTGTAACAAGCTGTTTTACTTCATCCATTTAAAAAAATATTCTCATTTTTGTAGTGTGCAACAACTAAACTTTCCTAAATATCAGTTTCGATTCAAAAATAGCGAAAATAAACTCTGGATTTTTGATATTATTCGTAAAAAGTTTGTGGTATTACAACCAGAGGAATGGGTAAGGCAGCATGTCGTTCATTTTTTAATTGAAGAAAAAAAAATCCCTAAATCTCTTATAAATGTTGAGAAAAAAATCACGGTTAACGGATTGACCAAACGCTTTGATATTGTTGTTTTTCATTCATCAGGGAAAATAAATATGGTAATAGAATGTAAATCGCCTTCTGTCTCATTAGATCAAAAAACATTTGATCAAATAGCCAGGTATAATTCTGTATTAAACTCAGATTTTTTAATGGTTACTAATGGATTACAGCATATTTATTGTAAAATGGATTATAGGTTAGAAAAGTATATTTTTTTAAAGGATATTCCATCTTATATCCGTTAATTTGCAGCTTTAAAAATCTGCAGAAAATTTTAAGGCATTGAAATTTGCAATTGTAATATTGAATTGGAATGGACGAAAGCTTCTAGAGCAATTTTTACCTTCGGTAATTACGCATTCTAAAGGTGCTGATATCTATCTTGCAGATAATGCTTCTTCTGATGAATCTATTGCATTTGTCCGTCAAAACTTTCCTTCTGTTATAATCATAGAAAATGAAGCAAATGATGGCTATGCTAAAGGGTATAACGATGCGCTTCAAAAAGTAGAAGCAGATATTTATTGTTTATTAAATTCAGATGTAGAAGTTACAGAAGGCTGGTTAAAGCCAGTAGAAGAAGTTTTTGTTGCCGATCACAATACAGCAATCGTTCAGCCTAAAATACTCGATTATAAGAATAAGGAATATTTTGAATATGCAGGAGGTGGTGGTGGATTTATTGATCGCTTAGGATATCCGTTTTGCAGAGGAAGAATATTCCAGACTTTAGAAAAAGATAATGGCCAATATGATGATACTGTAGAAATATTCTGGGCTTCAGGAGCGTGTTTCTTTGTAAAAAGCGATGTGTTTTGGGAAATGTGCGGATTTGATGAAGATTATTTTGCGCATCAGGAAGAAATTGATTTCTGTTGGAGAGTCAGAAATAATAATTATAAAGTCATGTATACTGGGGAATCTCATGTATTTCACGTAGGAGGTGCTACACTGAGTAATATGAATCCTCAAAAAACATATTTAAACTTTAGAAACTCTCTTTTTTCTATTACTAAAAATCTGCCAAAGCGGAAATTTTTTCCATTATTATTTGCCAGATTAATTTTAGATGGGATAGCTGCCACACGATTTATATTTCAATTTAAATTTGAACATTTTTTCGCTATATTTAGGGCACATTTAAGCTATTACAAAAAGATAGTTCATTTTTTTAAAAAACGGAAAAATATACCAAAACGGAAAAAATACTATGTCATTACGTCCATAGTTTGGGCATATTTCGTACTTAACAAAAGGAGATTTAACATTTTAATAAAACATTAACGCTAACCGACTAGTTAGTCTTTATCTATTTAATATTTTTGAGTTTGAACATTAAAAAAAACCACTTACAGATTATGAGAAAAATCATTTTATTAGGAGCGAGTGCTGCTATATTTTTAACATCATGTGTTTCACAGAAAAAGTTTGCTGATTTAGAAGCTAAACAAAAGGAAACTCAGGATTTGCTAAATTCAGCAACAGTTAAATTAAACTCTTGTGAGTCTGAGAAAGCTGCTTTGGCATCAAGAGCTGAAAGCCTTAGCGATCAAGTTGCTGTATTAAAAGCTAATAACGGAGAATTAATAAATAACTTAGGGAATCTGACTACTTTAACTCAAAAAGGAGCAGAAAACCTGGAGAAATCTTTAGAAAGCTTAAAAGAAAAAGATTTAAGAATCCAGAGATTACAAGATGCTGTTACCAGAAAAGATTCTGTAACGCTTGCATTAGTAACAAGTTTAAAAGGTGTTCTTGGAAATTTATCTGATGATGATATCGAAATAAACGTAGAAAAAGGAGTTGTTTATGTTTCTATTTCAGATAAGCTTTTATTCAAAAGTGGTAGTTACAATATAACAGCAAGAGCTAAAGAAGTATTAGGAAAAGTAGCTACTGTAGTAAAAAACAAGCCTGATTTCGAATTTTTAGTTGAAGGGCATACAGATGATGTGCCAATCAGAAATGATGTCCTTTTAGACAACTGGGATCTTAGTGTAAAAAGAGCTACTTCTGTAGTGAGAGTGTTACAAAAAGATTTCGGAGTACAGCCACAGCGTATGACTGCTGCAGGAAGAAGTCATTATGTACCTGTTGCCGGAAACGATACTGCTCAGGGAAGAGCTAGTAACAGAAGAACTCGAATTGTAGTACTTCCAAAATTAGATCAGTTCTTCAACATGGTTGATGAAGGAATGAAAGAAGCTTCTCAAAAAGGGAAATAATTTTTGAGATTTACTATAAAAAATTAAAAAAGCGTAATCTAAACAGATTACGCTTTTTTAATTGTCATACTATTTTTATTTAAAAGATATCTACACTCCCCTTCCCTTCTCTGATAACCTCTGGAGTATCTCCTGATAAATCTATAACTGTAGAAGCTGTATTATCTCCATATCCTCCATCAATTACAAGATCAACCAAATGATTCCATTTTTCGTGAATGAGTTCGGGATCTGTGGTATATTCTAATAAAGCATCTTCATCATAGATTGAGGTAGACACTATCGGATTTCCCAATTGTTCGACCAATACTCGTGCTATGGCATTATCAGGAACCCTGATCCCTACAGTTTTTTTCTTCTTAAAATGTTTAGGCAGGCTGTTATTTCCCGGAAGTACAAATGTATAAGGACCTGGCAATGCTCTTTTTAAGATTTTAAATGTAGCTGTATCAATTTGCCTGATGTAATCTGATAGATTACTTAAGTCTGCACAAATAAAAGAAAAATTGGCTTTATCTAATTTTACACCTTTTATTCTAGCGATGCGTTCTAATGCCTTAGTATTTGTAATATCGCAACCCAACCCATATACTGTATCTGTAGGATATATAATTAATCCACCTTTTTTTAATATCTTAACTGCCCTGGAAATTTCCCTGGGATTTGGATTCTCTTCATAAATTTTAATCAATTCTGCCATGTGTCAAACATAAATATAAATGCCTATTTACAAAATTACTCTTTTCTTTTTCAAACCGGGTCATCTTTATTTAATAATAGATTTGTTTTTAGTAGTGATACTTAGCGTTTATTTTATGATGCATTAGGCTAATTTGATATCAAAAACTGTAACATTTTCCTGAGAGAATAGTCTATTTGGTATGACCAGGTTTTTTATAGGTGTTTTTACAATTTTAATGTGCTCTACAACGCAGATTAAAGCAAAAGCAATACCTATAGATAAAATCATTTTTAGCAAAGCAGAGATTCTTAATGAATACACCGCGAGAATCCCTTTTAAACTGGTAGATCATTTAATCGTTGTAGAAGCCGAACTCTACGATAAAAAAGGAAATTTTATTATCGATACCGGCAGTGAAACCCTTATCTTGAATAAAGTGCATTTCCCGGCGCATCAACGTTTCAATGGTGGATCTCAAAAAAAAGCAGGTGTAACTGAAATTATTGATAACTCCGTTCAGCGTACTTTAAATCAGTTTTTATTACAAAACCTTAGTTTCAGTAAGATCAATTCAGATATCATCGACTTATCTCATATTGAAAAAAGCAAAAAAATTAACCTCTTAGGAATCATTGGATATAATATTTTAAAAGGTTACGAAGTTTTTATCGATCTGTACTTAAAACAAATTACCCTTACCAAAATAGACAAAAAGGGAAGAAAACTGGATTCCAGGGTATATCTCGAAAAAATTAATGATAGTCTGGATTTCAAGTTAGTCAAACATACCATAGTACTAAATGGTTTTATCGGAGGTCAAAAAGTAAAGTTCGGGTTGGATAGTGGTGCAGAATTTAATCAGATAAATAAAAGTGTAAACCGGAAAGTTCTAAAATACTTTACTCCGGAGAAAAAACTCGATATGATGGGAATGGGGAATAAGAAAATTGAGGTATTAGTAGGCAAACTACGGCGGGTAAAACTCAGCGAGACTGTATACGTTGGCCCTATGAATACCATCTTGACCAATCTGAGAAAGATGAACGAAGCTTATGGAATAGCTCTTGATGGCGTTCTGGGATACGAATTCCTAAAATACAAGAGAACAATTATAAATTATAAAAAGAAAAAACTTTATTTTGTAGAAAATCCAATTCCGAGACATTGAAAAAATTAATCTTACATATCATTTATTTTTTCATACTGATGATACCTCTGTTTTCCATCGGGCAGGAGAAGCAGTTTCACGGATATCGAATAGATGGAGATGAAGTTGTTTTTGTGTTTGACAAAAGGGATTATAACAGATTTTCTCTTGACGGAAGCTGGAAAAAGCAAACCATTGACGATCTTAAGATTAAAAACGTAGGAGTTTCTGGAGAATTCAATGATTGGTCGAGAAATCATTGGAAAATGGCTCAAATCGACGAAAACAGGTATGAACTCAGGAAAAAGATCAGTGATTTTGACGATGAGTTTTCCTGGGAATTTAAGTTTATTATCAATGACCAATATTGGGCAGAACCTTCAGAACACATTCAAAACATTACTCCGGCACACTCGGAAAACGGACATCCTTTACATGTCTACAATTTAAAAATGTTTGCAGCCTATCCTAAAGAAAATGGAAATGCAGTTTTCAAACTTAAAGGCTATGAAGATGCAGATCGGGTAATTTTAAGTGGCTCTTTCAATAAATGGAACGAATCTCTGTTTGTCATGAATAAGACAGATGAAGGTTGGCAACTACGCCTTCAAATGAAGCCAGGGAGATATGAATACAAATTTATCGTAGACGGCAAGTGGCTGGAAGACAAGAGTAATCCTGAAAATGTCAGGAATGAATTTAACGGTTTTAACTCGGTTATAGAAATCAAAAAAGAAATTGCTTTCCATCTAAAAGGATATTCCAATGCTAAAAAAGTAATTCTTTCCGGATCTTTTAACGACTGGTCTGAAGAGAATTATAAAATGATCAAAACTAAAGATGGATGGGTCTTTAAGACCAAGTTATCTGCAGGGAAACACCATTATAAATTTATCGTAGATGGTACCTGGATCACCGATCCTTCCAATCCTGTTAAAGAATATGATTATGAATACAATATCAATTCGGTATGTATGATCCGATAACGGCTTTATCCTATAACATTGAGCTTGGCAAAACGCAAGAGTAATTTCTTTACTCCCCCATTTTCAAACTTTATTTCTGCCTTCTTATCATTGCCTACACCTTCAATTTTTATGACTTCTCCTTTTCCGAAGCGGGTATGCGAAACCAAATTTCCTACAGCTAAACTTCCATCAAATAAATTTGTATTTCCAATGGGCTCTGCAATTCCCGGTTTTAATTTTCTCAATTTCCTTAACTGTGATTCTGCGGGTCCTTTTCTTGGCGTTCCTGAAACAGGTTTTTTCAAGCGTAATTTGCTTTTATCCACGTCTCCAAAAATATCAGAATCTATCATCGGTTTAAACCGATAATTAGTTTCTACCGGTACTAAATATTCCAGGAAAGAATCGTCTATCTCTTCTATAAAACGACTTGGTTCTGCATCAATCAGTTTCCCCCATCGATACCTGCTTTGTGTATAGGTAAGATATGCTTGTTTTTCTGCACGGGTAAGCGCCACATAAAACAATCTACGTTCTTCTTCCAGTTCGCTCCGGGTATTCATACTCATTGCAGAAGGGAAAAGATCTTCTTCTAATCCAACGATGTAGACATAGGGAAATTCCAGTCCTTTAGCCAAATGAATAGTCATTAAAGCAACCCTGTCATCATCACCAACATCCTTATCCAAATCAGTAGCTAAAGCAACATCTTCCAAAAATTCTGACATAGATCCGGTAGCTTCAGCCAGTTCTTTCTGTCCTTCAACAAAATCCTGGATACCGTTTAAAAGTTCTTCTACATTCTCCATACGGGCAATACCTTCTGGTGTCCCGTCTTTTTTAAACTCCTGTAATATTCCTGTTTTTTTAGCAACATGTTCTGCAAGTACGAAAGCATCTGCACTTTCATTGGTGATCTGAAAGCTTTTAATCATAGTTACAAAGTCGTCCAGTTTACGCTTAGTCCCTGCATTAATTTTTAAATCGATCTTATCCAGGTTTTCCATTACTTCAAAAATCGATCTGTTATAATGGTTGGCAGCAAGAACGAGTCTATCCATAGTAGTCTGTCCGATACCCCTGGTTGGAAAATTAATTATCCGTTTTAATGCCTCTTCGTCTTTCGGATTTATAATAAGACGTAAATAAGCCAGAACATCTTTTATTTCTTTACGTTGATAGAATGATAATCCGCCATAAATACGATAAGGAATATCTTTTTTACGCAATGCATCTTCAATGGCACGTGATTGTGAGTTTGTCCTGTATAACACAGCGAAACTTCCGTTTGGCAATTGTTCCTGCATTTTATTTTCAAAAATAGAACTGGAAACAAATCGGCCTTCTTCAGCATCAGTTGGAAGTCTGTTTACTTTTATTAACGGGCCATCATCATTAGCTGTCCAAACAACCTTATCTAATTTTGTTTTATTTTTTTCTATGATAGAATTCGCTGCATTGACAATGTTCTTAGTCGATCGGTAATTTTGTTCCAATCGGTAAACCTTTACATTATCGTAATCTTTTTGATAATTCAGAATGTTATTGATATTAGCGCCCCTAAACGCATAAATACTCTGGGCATCATCTCCTACAACACAAATATTCTGAAACCTGTCTGACAATGCCCTTACAATTAGATACTGTGAATGATTAGTATCCTGGTACTCATCTACCAAAATATACCTAAACCTATCCTGGTATTTCATCAATACATCGGGAAATCGTGTCAATAATTCGTTAGTTTTCAGCAACAAATCATCAAAATCCATAGCGCCTGCTTTAAAGCATCTCTCTACATATGCCTTATATACTTCTCCCATTCTGGGGCGTTTGGCCATGGCATCTGCCTCTACCAGTTCCGGATTGTTATAATACGCTTTTACAGTTATCAGGCTATTTTTATAAGAAGATATTCTGGATTGTACCTGCTTGTATTTATAAACATCTTTATCCAATCCCATTTCTTTAATGATAGCAGAAATCAGGCGTTGAGAATCTTGGGTGTCATAAATAGTAAAATTACTTGGATAACCGAGTTTATCAGCTTCAAAGCGTAGAATTTTGGCAAAAACAGAGTGGAATGTTCCCATCCATAAATTCTTAGCCTCAGAGTTACCTACAATTTCCGCAATACGCTTTTTCATCTCCCTGGCTGCTTTATTGGTAAAGGTCAGGGACAAAATATTGAATGCATCAACCCCCTGGCTCATTAGGTAAGCTATCCTGTAAGTAAGTACCCTTGTCTTTCCCGAACCGGCTCCGGCTATCACCATTAAAGGTCCTTCTTTATGAAGTACAGGAGCTCTTTGCGCATCATTTAACTCTTTTAAATACTTTTCCAAAGCGTATATCTTTTCTCATTTTATCAATGTGTGAATTTAACCATTATTACTACCAATTAGTAGTGCTGTGAATAAATATTTATAAACAGCTATTAAAATTTTATTTTGATATCTTTAAGCCATTAATAAAGAATAAAGTATATACTACTTAATTATCCTAAAATTGTTATATATCCTATGAAGAGAATTTTAATAACTGTTGTTATTGCGTTAACAGTAAATTTTGGCTGGGCGCAAAAAAACCTAAAAAAAGATATTGAGAATATTGAGCCCAAGGTTATAGAATGGAGACGTCATTTTCATGAGAATCCTGAATTATCCAATAGAGAATTTAATACTGCCAAGAAAATTGCAGATCACCTGAAAAGTTTAGGAATGACTGTAAAAACCGGGGTGGCTAAAACCGGGGTAATTGGCATTTTAAAGGGCAGAAAACCAGGGAAAGTAGTTGCGTTAAGAGCCGATATCGATGCATTACCGGTTACAGAACGAACAGATGTCCCATTTAAATCTAATGTAACCACTGAGTTTTTAGGAACTCAAACCGGGGTTATGCACGCTTGTGGTCATGATACTCATATTGCTATTCTAATGGGGGTAGCAGAAGTATTAGCAAAAAACAATAATTTTCCCGGGACTGTAAAATTTATATTCCAGCCTGCTGAAGAAGGAGCACCTCCGGGAGAAGAAGGTGGTGCAGAGCTTATGGTAAAAGAAGGGGCTTTAGAAAATCCAAAAGTAGATGCTATTTTCGGGCTTCACATTGGAGCGGGAATAGATGTTGGAAAGATTCAATACAAACCAGGTGGAGCTATGGCTGCTGCACAACGATTTGTTATCAATGTAAAAGGAAAACAAACGCACGGCTCTTCTCCGTGGTCTGGAGTTGACCCGATTGTAGTTTCGGCTAAAATTATTGATGGTTTACAAACAATTATAAGCAGGGAGTCTCCATTAACACAGGAAGCTGCTGTGATCTCTGTAGGGAAAATATCCGGAGGGACACGTAATAATATTATTCCTGAAAGTACAGAATTGATTGGTACTATCAGAACATTGGATTACAATATGCAAAAATTGATCAACAACAGGATGAAAGAGATGGTGCCTGCTATAGCAAAAGCTTATAATGCAGAAGCTACGGTTAGTATCGCTAAAGGTGTCCCTATTACTTATAATAACCTGGAGTTGACAGCTAAGACACTCCCTTCTTTGGAAAAAGCTGTCGGAAAAGAAAATGTTATCTTAAGTAAAGCGATAACCGGGGCTGAAGATTTTTCTTTTTTTCAACAACAAGTTCCAGGATTTTATTTCTTTATAGGAGGAAAACCATTAGATACTAAAACTGAAGATGCAGCACCTCATCATACTCCTGATTTTTATATCGATGAAAGCGGATTAATATTAGGGGTAAAAACATTTACACAAATTGTATATGATTATTTAGGAAAATAGTTAATTAGTTTACTTTTTATGGAGGCAATACAAAGTTTTTTAGCAAGCATTCCCTGGTGGGCATGGATACTTCTCGTTTTGGCAGTAATAGCAATAAGAGATGTCTTTCTTCAAAAAAGGCATACCATCAGTCATAACTTTCCCATAATTGGTCATTTTCGATATATTCTTGAAAAAATAGGCCCTGAATTACGGCAATACCTGGTAGCCAATAATAGGGAAGAATTACCTTTTAACCGTATAGAAAGAGGATGGATTTATGCTTCTGCAAAGAAGGAGAATAATTACGAAGGATTTGGGACAGATCGTGATATCTATTCGCATCAACACGTTTTTATTACTAATGCAATGATGCCATTTAAAATCGATGAGAAGCATCCTAATACTGAAGATCATTGTTTTTTACCTTGTGCCAAAGTAATGGGAGCTTATAATAAACGTGAAAAGCCATATCGTCCCGGTTCAGTAATTAATATCTCTGCAATGAGCTTTGGATCACTTTCTGCAAAAGCTGTTGAGTCTTTAAATAAAGGGGCTAAAATAGCAGGTGCCTACCATAATACCGGAGAAGGTGGCTTATCTCCTTATCACAGTAATGGAAGTGATGTTGTATTTCATTTTGGTACGGGATATTTTGGAGTTCGTGATGCTGAAGGAAACTTTTCTATGGAAAAACTCAAGCAATTGGTTAACGAGAATCCATTTATTAAAGCCATAGAAATAAAGCTATCTCAAGGTGCTAAACCAGGCAAAGGTGGCGTTCTTCCCGGTGCTAAAATCACTGAGGAATTAGCTGCAATTAGAGGGGTAGAAGTTGGTAAGGACGTGCTTTCACCTCCTAATCATACCGCATTTTCCAATGTGGTTGAATTGCATGAGTTTATTGAAAGTATAGCAGAGAATACGGGTTTACCTGTGGGTATAAAAGCAGCCATCGGGAAACTCGATCAATGGGAAGAATTAGCAGATTTAATGGTTAAGACCGGAAAAGGTCCTGATTTTATCACCATTGACGGGGGTGAAGGAGGTACAGGAGCAGCTCCTCCAAGTTTTGCAGATCATATGTCTTTACCCTGGGTATACGGATTTAGTTCTTTTTATAAACTATTTCAAGACAAAGGCCTTACAGAACGTCTTGTTTTTATTGGAAGTGGGAAATTAGGTTTCCCTGCCAAAGCAGCTATGGCATTTGCCATGGGAATAGACTGTATTAACGTAGCGCGGGAAGCTATGATGAGTATTGGTTGTATTCAGGCACAGGTTTGTCATACTAATCATTGTCCGAGTGGTATTGCAACACAGAGCAAATGGCTACAAAACGGTATTAATATCCCATTAAAGTCTGAGCGGCTGGCACAATATTTTAAAACCTTCAGAAAAGAATTTGTAGAGATTACACATGCAGCCGGATATGAACATCCTGCTCAGTTTTCTATGAAAGACATTCAAATTAATGTTGACGATCATAACCTTGCAAAAGAACTTGGAAGAACGTATCAATATGAGAAAACTCCGGTTCCTTTTACCAATATGCAAGACCTGAAAAATTGTATCTATTTAGGAGGAAAAAACAAAGAAGTATCAGAAAAATGTTAGTGACATACAAATTCTCAAAAAAATACGTTCTACTAAAAACCTAAACAAAACTAAAATTAGATGGAAAGTAAAGTTCTTGAGTTGTTCTTATATATTGTACCTTCAATAATCACCGGAATAATTGCTTATTATTTCTTTAACCTTCATACAAAAAATGAAGATAACAGAAGGAAGTTTTTAATTCAGAAAGATGCTCAAAAGAACGCTTTACCAATTCGCCTGCAAGCTTATGAGCGTATGGCTTTGTTTCTTGAACGAATAAACCTTCCTAAATTATTGGTAAGAGTTAGTCCTAATTCATCTCAAAAAGAGGATTATGAAAATCTTTTAATCAAAAATATTGAAACGGAGTTCGATCATAATCTATCACAACAGGTTTATATCAGTGACGAATGCTGGAATGTTATCAAAGCTGCAAAGAATGCTACAATACAAGTGATTCGTAAAACAGGTATGAGTGATAAAATAGATAATGCAGATAAGCTAAGAGAAAACATTTTAAATGATCTTTTAGATAAGCAAACGCCTTCTAATGCAGCACTATCGTATATTAAAAAAGAGGTTGGAGAACTCTGGTAGTTCTTTATATCAACTAAAATAAATTATACTGAATAGTAGAAGTTAAATTACAGATTAACTTTTACTATTCTTTTTTTTAGCATATTGATACCCTTGATCCCACCATTGCGACATTAATTTTTTATTAAAAACCAATGAGTTTTTAGTAAGTGTGGTAGGAGTGTGATAAAGATTAAGTTTTACATTTTTATTTTGAGCAGCTAATTTTCCTATTTGAATATTTTGATGTTCTACCTGATCTAATAAATGAGCAAATAGATTGACCATAAGCGAGAAAGGATTCTTTCCCAATACATTATTACGTTCCATACTTTCTGTCTCCAGGATGATAGCATCTACTTCTGTAGCCCCGCGTTTTATGGCCTCTCGTATAGGAACTACAGAACCAAAACCTCCATCTGCATATTCATATCCGTCTTTCTTTACTAAAGACATAAACGGAATATAATTGCAACTGATCCATATCCAGTCACAAAAATCTAAGTATGAAGTATCTTTAATCGATTTATATTCTATACTATTCCTGGTAAGGTTTGCAACTGTAACCACAATCTCTTTGTGATTGTTCTTTATATTTTCAAATTCACTTTCCGGGAAGTTTCGTTTAATCGTTCTTCTTAACGCTTTACTTTCTCCAAAAGTTCTTTTTCCCTTTAACAATTGCCATAAAACGTTTAAATGATTAATCGTTACATATTCTTTATCTCCTTTTCTTCTGACAATAAACGGATTATTACTAAATATTTTACGCTGATTAACAGTCGTGTACATAGTATGTAATTTGGTGAGTCGCTTATTAGCCAAATGCGGGATGAGCAGACTCCCAGTAGAAGTGCCTAAAAACAAATCATATTCGTTTTTCATTTCTTCAATAAGATATTGCGCAACTCCACCGGCAAAAGCACCTTTACTCCCACCTCCGCTAATCACTAATGCTTTCATTCGGTTATTAGTTCGTTTATCTCATTATCTTTTTGCGCTGCAAAATCATATCCTTTTTGCCACCACTCTGCCATTTGTTCTTTTTTAAAGATTAATGAATTTGTTGTCAATACGATTGGAGTATAATAAAAATTAATAATTACATCTTTATGAGATGCAGCAAATTTTCCAATACGAATATTTTGATGTTCAATACGATCTGCCATGAAATTAAAAACATTCGTAATTAGTGAAAAAGCATTTTTAGAAGGCATTCTGTTAAGTTGAGAAACTTCAGTCTGTAATATAATCGCATCTACTTCTTTGGCTCCTCTTTTGATGGCTTCTTCAATTGGAGTCATACAACCCAATCCGCCATCTGCATACTCACAACCATTTTTCTTAACCAAGCTCATAAACGGAGTATAATTACAGGAAATCCATATCCAGTCTAAGAAATCGTCGTATGAATAGTCATTAATTGATTTGTATTCCACCTGATTTAAAGAAAGGTTGGAAACAGTTACGATAATATCTTTAATTCCCGACTTTAATTCTTCAAATTCGTCTTTAGTGATTTCTTTTTCTACCAGCTCCCTCAAATTACTACTATCACCAAACGTTAATGAGCCTTTTATAAAGCTTTTTATAACATTAAAGTGATTTATCGCTATAGTATCTACTCCGTATTTATTTTTAATAGTAAACGGGCAATTCTTAAAAATACTCTTTTGATCTACAGAAGTATAAATTCTCTTTATTTTTTCCAGCTTTTGAAGTGCCAAATGCGAAATGAGTAAGCTTCCTGTTGAAGTTCCCAGGTAAAGATCGTAATCTCTTTTTCGCTCCTGAATGAGATATTGAGCAACTCCTCCACCAAACGCTCCTTTACTTCCTCCACCAGAAATCACTAATGCCTTCATTTTAATTATTTATTTTACTTACTTAAATGTTTTTTAAAAAAGATTTGATCTGCTTCACTAAGTTCTGAAAAAAACTGATCATATCGCTTTCTGTAAATAGATTCTTTTAACAACGTATCTAATAGCTGTCTCGAAGATTTGGAAAATTGCCAAACCGGGTGCTGACAAGCTTCTAAAATATCTTTTAAATTCTGATTGGTAAATGCCTGAAGTTGATATAAAAACCGGAAAGCATTTTGCCGTATTTCAAAATGATATTTAGGAGAGGTATACCCTGAAAGCTCATTGTAATAAACCGGCGTGTTATTAGAATCATATTCCGGAGTAGCCAAAACTAAAGTCAACCATAACAAACGTAGATTCAAATCATTGAAACCATAAAGCTTTTTTGTGTTATCCAGGTAGCGTGTACGATCTTGAGGAAAGTTCAGCCAAAGTTTAAAAAGTGCATTTTCAACAGTCACATAACTTTTATCTTCAAGTAAAGTTTCAAATTCTTTCTTCAATACATTTGGTATTGTGTCTATCAAAATTGAAATTTCCTGACGTGTTTTTATGTCTTGGTCTTTAAATGCCAATGCATAGTATTCATTTGTGACTTCTTTTGATTTATTCTTAGACTGTTGTAAAACAGCTGTTTTTAGAGGATGGTAAATATTCTCATCAGAAAATATGGACTTAAGATTTGAGATCTTGGTTGTATTGTTTTTAACAGCGATTATATTTTTAATTAAAGCAGACGACTTTAATTTTTCTAAAGCTTCTTTTTCCGGGAATTCCTTATTTTGAAGCCATACTTCTACAAATTCATCTAAATTCTGACCACTCACCTGCTCTACTACATCAATAAAATGATTTGTTCTTACGTTTTTAAATTTATATGTATTTAGATATGCTTTGACAGCTTCTTGAAAATATTCGTCACCTATTTTATTTCTCAGCATAAATAATGCCCAGGCACCTTTTTCATAAAAAGTTAAACTGCTTGCTTTAGGATCTAACAAACTCTCCCCTTTCCCACTTTTAGACAATGCGATAAGTTGTTGTGAGGTTTGATAGAGTTTCCAGTAAAAATAATCATCACCAAACATTTCTTTTTCTGCCAGTAGTGCATAATAGGTTGCAAAACCCTCCTGTAGCCAGTGGTGTGTTCCATTTTCTTCTGTAACTAAATCTCCAAACCATTGATGCGCAAGTTCATGAGCATTTACATTTACATAATTTTTATCGATAAATGATATGGAATCAACAACATATGCATCAGAAAAAATAGTAGTTGTTGTATTCTCCATTCCCGCATAAAGAAAATCTTTTACCGGGACTTGCTTGTAGTTTTGCCATGGATATGGTACATCAATCTCTTTTTCCAGGAAATCAAATATTTTTTTAGTGTATCTGTACGTAGGTTCTGTTTTTAAAGAATCTTCCGGGTAGTAATACAATTCAATTGGAATATTGCTATCTGAAAAAATTGTTTTTTTATCATACTCTCCAGCAGCAATAGCTAACAAATAACTACTCATAGGTTCTTTCATATCATAATGCCAGATTTTATGGTCTAGCTCATTTTCTACACCTGTCAATTTTCCATTTGCAATAACGCTGTAACCATCTGGAAAACGAATATGTAGATCAAAAGTTACCTTCTCATTCATATCATCAAAGCTGGGAAGCCAGTGACTGGTATCTTTACCCTGGCCTTGTGTCCAAACCTGTTTTTTAACTTCCGGATCTGGATATTCCCATCCGATAAAATACATTGTTTTTTTGGGTGAAACACGGTAAATTATATCTATTGTATATGTCTTATTCGCTAAAAAATGATGTTTAATTGACAGTTGTTTTTTATCATTTTTAAAAGGAATGATGTTATCATTGAGTTTTATTTCTGTAAAACTCATATTCTTTGCATCGAGTAATACAGAGTCAATACTCTTTTTAACCTCTAATGTATAACGAACTTTACCAGAAACTTCCTCTGAAAACGGATGAATTGAAACATAAGCATCTCCTGTTTTAAAATCAACAAAATCTGTCTGTTGCGAATACAAAAAACCTGTAAAAAAAAGGAATAAAAAGCAGAAGGATTGTTTCATGTAAAATTTGGCTTCAAATATTTTACCAAAGTACTAAATTTTATTGTTTATCATTGATATCATTTATTTAAAACTCTAAACCTTTTTTAGGTTTTTTCAACCAAAGCAAATCATTTATCTTCGTATTATGAGTTCTAATGTATTGCAAACTCCAATCGATTATTTAAAAGGGGTTGGCCCTAATCGGGCCGACTTGCTTAGATCTGAGCTTGGAATACATCTTTACCAGGATTTACTGCACTTTTTTCCAAACAGATATATTGATAAAACACAGTATTACAAAATTAATCAACTACAACGCAATAATGCTGATGTACAAATTGTAGGGAAAATAGTCCATATCAAAACTGTTGCTCAACAAAAAGGGAAAAGGTTGGTTGCCAAATTTGTAGATGATACAGGAGAAATGGAATTGGTTTGGTTTAGAGGGCAAAAATGGATTAAAGAAAACCTGAAAATCAATGTTCCCTATGTAATTTTTGGGAAATGCAACTGGTTTGGAAACAGTTTTTCTATGCCACACCCCGAAATGGAACTACTTACAGACCATAAGAAAAGCTTGCGAACTGCTATGCAGGCAGTATACCCATCCACAGAAAAGCTTTCCAATAAAGGCATCACAAATCGTGTGATCATCAAGTTAATGCAACAATTGTTTATTGAGACAAAAGGACGTTTTTTTGATACCCTCTCTGCCCCCATTTTATCAGAACTTAAACTGATTTCAAAAAGTGAAGCGTTATTCAATATTCATTTCCCTAAAAATCAGGAACTCTTAGCCAAGGCGCAGTTCCGTTTAAAATTTGAAGAGCTTTTCTACATACAATTACAACTCATTTCAAAAAACTTAATCCGAAAGCGTAAAATCAAGGGGTTTCCCTTTAATGAAGTAGGGAATTATTTTAATGATTTTTTTAAAAATCATTTACCTTTTGATTTAACTACAGCTCAAAAACGGGTAATTAAAGAGATTCGTAATGATTTAGGTACGAGTGCCCAAATGAATCGGCTATTACAAGGGGATGTAGGTTCCGGAAAAACTATTGTAGGTTTAATGAGTATGCTTCTGGCTATAGATAATGGATTTCAGGCCTGTATTATGGCACCTACTGAAATCCTGGCTATACAACATTTTAATGGTATCAAAGATTTGGTCAAAGACCTCAACATAAATGTATCGTTACTAACAGGTTCTACGAAAACTGCACAGCGGAGGATAATTCACGAAGATTTAGAGCATGGGGATCTGCACATATTGATTGGCACACATGCTTTATTGGAGGATAAGGTAAAATTCAAAAACCTTGGATTGGCCATTATAGATGAACAACATCGGTTTGGAGTTGCACAACGTGCTAAACTATGGCATAAGAATACCATACCTCCTCATATTTTGGTAATGACTGCTACTCCAATTCCGAGAACACTCGCTATGAGTCTTTATGGGGATTTAGATATCTCTGTGATTGACGAGCTACCTCCAGGCAGAAAAGCTATAAAAACAGTACATCGATATGATGCTAACCGACTAAAAGTGTTTAAATTTCTAAAAGATGAAATTCAAAAAGGAAGGCAGGTTTACATTGTTTATCCGCTTATACAGGAATCTGAAAAAATGGATTATAAAGATTTAATGGATGGTTATGAAAGTATAGCACGTGAATTTCCTTTACCTGAATATCAGATTTCTATTGTTCATGGAAAAATGAAACCTGCCGATAAGGATTATGAAATGAATCGGTTCATAAAAGGTGAAACACAAATCATGGTCGCGACCACAGTTATTGAAGTTGGGGTTAACGTACCTAATGCATCGGTAATGATTATTGAAAGTGCCGAACGCTTCGGATTATCTCAGTTACACCAGTTGAGAGGGCGTGTAGGGCGTGGAGCCGAGCAAAGTTACTGTATCTTAATGACTAGTCATAAACTTTCAAATGATTCTAAAACCCGCCTTGAAACTATGGTGCGCACTAATGACGGATTTGAAATTGCAGAAGTAGATTTAAAACTTCGAGGTCCGGGAGATATTATGGGAACACAACAAAGTGGAGTTTTAAACCTGCGGATAGCCGATTTGGTTAAAGACAATGAAATTCTTAAGGTAGCACGTTCTTATGCTGTTAAGACATTAAAAGAAGACCCTGCTTTACAAAAAGAAGAAAATAAAATACTCCGGTATATTCATCTCCAATTGATGAAAAATAAAAATATCTGGAATTATATAAGTTAAATAGTTTTTTATGAGATTATTATCTGCTTTTTGCTGTTTGTTTCTTTTGTTTTCATGTGAAAATCAAAAAAATAAAATTATTGAACCTAAGGTTAAAAATAATGTAGTTGACGTTCCAATAATCATAAAACAACAACAACCAAAAAAAGTAGAAGAAAGAATTCAAATAACTGATAGTCTGATTAAAGAAATGATTTCTGATGATACTGTTTATTTAAATTTACCTAAGGATACTATTATAAATGATATTTCTGTTTTGTTTTATAATATAACTGAAGAATACTTCTATAAACTTATAAAGAATAAATATGTTGATAATTCCCCTTTTGAATTAGAAAGAGAAAATTTCATTCAGAAAAAAGATAGCTGTTACATTATCTCACTCAAAAATCTTAAAAAAGATACTTTATGTGATGTTACTTATCTACATGCAGAAACAGACCACAGAGAATGGAAGTTCAAAAAGTATTGGAAAGAGTATGATTTAATAGCGTATACTTCATTTTTTTATGAAGCAAATGGTTACCTGATAAAAAGTTTGTCCAATGGACAAGAATATTGGACATTTCAAATTCCTCAAAAATCTCCTTCTAAAAATCGTTTTGTTGCCAGTTCAATTGATTATGTCCATGAGGCAAATGGTATTCAATTTTTTGAATATCAAAATGATTCTATTAATTTAAATTTAGAGTTTGTATTTGATACTTGGGGACCTACTGATACATTTTGGTACGATGATGATCATATTTTATTCATAAGAACACAATGGGATATACATGATCAAGATCTCTGGAATGAAACAAAGGAGCAGGTAAAATCAATAAAAGATGAATATACCTTAATGAAAATTATCGAGAGAGAATAAGAAGAAGTTATCCCGAAAAGCTTATGTTTCAGTTAGACTAACAAAATTTTTCACTCAAAATGAAAAGCTGAAACAAATTCGTTACTTTCCGGAATAACTCTTCTATTTACCTTATCACAACCTCCTCCTGTTATCGTCAGAGTTGGTGTCAATCAATTTATTATATGGATCTACTCCTACTTCTACAGGTTTTTTATCTACAATAATTTCAAAATCATTTTTAATATCAGTGATTTTTACTTTTTGTAAATATAATACCTCTTCTACCCCTGTATCTTTATTCTTCTCTCCAAAAATTCCAACTTCAATATAATCTGCTAAAGGCAATGACTTAATAGCCCTGGTTTTTCCCTCAGGAGTATATGACAAGCTATCTCCTTCTATATTCTTATAGATTGATTTACCTTTCTCATTAGATCTGTATTTAGCGATTTGAGCACTTATATTTACTTTGTATTTCTCGTTTGACATTTCTTCATAAGAAGCATCAGTAATTTTATTCTTATACAAGGTTATGGTCTCAAACATATCTTTTACCAAATACTTTAAAGAATCTGGAGTCACAGCTTTAATATCGGATACAAATTCTGTTGAAACCGGATAAGGAGCTCCTTTAAACTGGTATTTTTCAGCAAATCTTTTAACAACGTCGTTAAATTTTTTCTCTCCCAAATAATCACTCATGGCATAAAGTACCAGAGATCCTTTTTGATAATGAATATACTGTTGATTTTCATTATACATTAAAGGATTTTCCTTTATTTGTTCTATAGTTCTACCAAAAAGATACCCATCCATTGCATCTTTTAGGAATTTTCGCATCTGCCCTTTCCCGTTGGTTTTTTCCAATACTTTTAGCGAACTGTATTCAGACAAACTTTCTGATAATAAAGTAGCTCCTTTTGCTTCTGCTCCAATAACCTGGTGTGCCCACCACTGGTGTGCAAGTTCATGAGCAGTCACACTAAACGGATAATCTACCGCATCCTGGTCTGTATCATCAACATCTGCTATAAATCCTATAGCTTCACTAAATGGAATGGTGTTCGGGAATGCTTGTGCAAATCCTCCTCCTGTTCTTGGGAACTCTATGATACGTGCCTGCCTGTGTTGATATGGAGTATAATTATCATTAAAATAATCCAAACCTTCTTTTAGACCTTTCATCATTCTGTCTACATTATACTCATGATCAGGGTGATAGTAAATTTCTAATTTAACGCCATCATGTACATCGCGTTTCACCTTATAACGTCCACTTAAAAAAGCATAGAAGTTCAATATTTTACTATCCATTTTATAATGGAAATACTTTCTGCCATTCTCTGTCCACTCTTTTTGTAAATATCCTGGAGCTATAGCAATCTGATCTTCAGAAGTACTCACAGTAGCTTCAAAATCAATCCAATCACTATTTCCTCCAATATAATTATTATCTCTGGCGCCCGGAGCATCAGGAGCAGGTAACCTATCTTTAGGTGGCAGATTATATCTTTTGCGTATCTGCGGATTTCTTATCTCACCTTGCTCACTATATCCTATAGACGGGAAAATAAAATTATTAATAAATGTTCCATTATCTACTACCGGAGAGTTATTGTCAAAAAATGTATTAGGTCTATTATGAGTTGTAAATTTCATAATAAGCGTATCTCCCGGTTGTAAAGGTTTTTTAAACTGATACATCCGATAATCATAATCTTCATTATCATAAACTACCTCTGTAGCTCTATCCAATTCAATAGTGGTTGGCCTATTGGGGTAATTTACATGTAAAGTATCTATTACCGTTTCCGTTTGATTCACTAAAGTATATGTGGCCCCAGCTTTGAAGTCTCTTGATTTTGGAAAAATATCCATAAATGTATTTACAGCAACGAGCCTTGGTTGAGGTATTTTATTAAATTTACTCAGCTCTTTTTCATAGTTAACCGAAAATTCTTCCCGTTCTTTCCCAGTAATACGTTCATTATCTACATTGTTCACTTTCCATATGTAACCACCAATAGCTGCAAAACCTAGTAAACTTATAATGGTTGTTCCTATCAACGTTTTTGTAAAACGTTCTTTTGCAAAAGAAAAGCGTTCTTTTATGTTCGATCCCATTCCTCTGCGATAGAAAACTATAGCTAAGACAAATAAAACAACACCCAGTAAAATCCAGTATAATCTATACGTAAAATATCTTGGCAGGCCACTTCCATAACCATTCATGTCACTAGGGCTAGGAGATCCCGCTCCTTGATTAAAAATGAATTGACCTTGTTCAACACCTAGTGCTTCTAATAATGCCGGTAATCCTAGAGCCATCAATAATAAAGTGAAAAGCCCCAACCATTTATTTTTGATTAGTGAATGGATTAATAGTGACATCAATATCCAGGGAACAAAATTCCATATATTAATTACATATAAATCTATTAAATACAATGGAAGTTCAAATTCAAAGAAACCATTAAATATCTGAATAGACATACCGCTTAGAATCACGATAAGCAGAACAGCTACTACCATCACCAGAACAGCTGTAAGCTTAGACAGCAAAAACACCCAGTTTTTAGTAGGGGTAGTATCAACCAATTGATTGATATGAACTGTTTTGGCCCTATTCATAACCAATCCAGTGTACAGGAATATCAATAAATATGCAAAATTTCTAAAAATACCTCCTGCAAACTGAAGCATCACCCATGTTTTTGGTAAAATATCTGTCCCGTATTGTTGGCCAGTAATTAACATGGTCAATAAAGAGAGTGCAAAGGCAATAGAAGTTATGATGATAAAAGGCCATCCTTTTATTATATACGCAATATCCGACTTTGCTATAATCCAGGAAGTTTTAAGCTGCCCAAAGAAAGAAAAATCATGATTAACGTTTGGCATCACCACTTTTTGTATGGTACCAAAATTCTTTTTGATTACTCTATGTGCATTTGATTTAAATTTAAAAAGAGTTATACTGGAAGCTGTTTGTGAAAAATTGAACGCAAATAGTACACTAAAAAATACGGTAAGTGCAATACCAAACCATATTAAACGATTGTACAATAATGTTCCTTTTACAGGAATAAGCTGTGTACTCTGCTCTTCCGGAGTCCAGTACCTGATTTGGTTATAGGTAGCACTATCTCCTGTAGGTTCCAATAACTCTATCCAATAAGTATCATCTAAATTTGGTAAACTTGTTTGTGCTGCAAATTGAAGAATAATCATGATCAGAACAAACATAAACCCGATGTTAATGTTTCTTATAAATGCAGTTATTGCAAATACAATAGCCCCATAAAAGAATACATTAGGAATAATGTATACTAAAAATGGCTGTAAATAATTCATCAACTTAAAAGGTCCTACCAACTCTTCATTAGCACCCGGTAAATAAAAACCTAAAGTTAATCCAAGAACACTTGCTAAGATTATGAACAATGTCATTAACATTCCGGCGCTAAATTTCGCCAATAAGTAATTTAATTTTGTCAGCGGATAAGAATATAAAACATGGTGCATGTTATTCTTAAAGTCACGATTTATGGTCCCCCCTATAATGGATGGAATCAATAAATAAGTAAAAATGGCAAATATGCCTAATAATCCATAAATACCAACCGCACTATTCAATTTAATGGCACTGGTAACCGTTACGTTATCACTGTCAAAAACGCCTACTGCCTGAGCAGACAGCAAAAGTGATAATATAAAAAATATACCTCCGTATATGTAAAAAAGCGGTTTCTTAAACCACGTTTTTACCTCGTGTAAAAATATCGTTAAAAACATGATTAAACAGCTTCAGATTCGGTTATAAGTTTATCGTTACTCAATGTTGTAAAGTAAACATCTTCGAGAGTGGGGAGAGTTTTTGTAAAAATAGCTCCGGGAGATTCTTCTCCATACACACGTACATTGAGCATATTATCTTCATTATAACTTGAAGAGATCACGTTGTATTCTTTCTGTATTTGTTCTATTTGATCACGTTCTATGGTTGTTTGCCAGATTTTATCAGACAAAGATGCTGTCATTTGTTTTGGTGTATCCTGTGCCAGGATTTTACCACCATTGAGTATGGCCATATCTGTACACAATTCTTTTACATCGTCTACAATATGGGTAGAAAAGATAACAATATTATTTGTTCCAATCTCTCTTAATACATTTAAAAACCGATGCCTTTCTGCAGGGTCTAACCCTGCTGTAGGTTCATCTACTATGATTAATTCAGGATTATTTAATAATAACTGTGCAATTCCAAAGCGCTGTTTCATCCCACCAGAATATCCGGCAACATTTTTATTTCTTACCTCATACAGATTAGTAAGTTCCAGGGCCTTTTCAACGATTTCATTTCGTTCCTTTTTATCAGTTATTCCTTTTAAGCTGGCAAAATAATGTAACAAATCGTTTGCACTCATTTTAGGATATACACCAAATTCCTGTGGTAAATACCCTAAAACTTTCCTAAACTCAATTTTATCATTAAGTACATCTATATCATTGAAGTTAATTGCTCCTGAATCGGGACTTTGTAATGTAGCAATAGTCCTCATTAAAGTTGATTTACCGGCACCATTGGGCCCTAACAATCCGAACATTCCTGTTCCTATTTCAAGATTCAAGTTGTCAATAGCTTTTACACCATTTTTATAAGTTTTGGTTAAATTTTCAATCGTTAATCTCATCGTGTAGTAGTGTTTATTTTCCATTAGTACTACCAGACTACTATTTGTTACAAAAACATAAAACTATTTTAAAACAAAAGGCCTGTTTCAAATGAAACAGGCCTTTTATAATTTAATATGATATGTGCTTAATTTGCAGTAATATCTTCTCCTTTTTTCAACTTATCCAATTCCCCATTTAATCTTCCTTTAAATTGATTTGGAGCTTTCTCTAAAGATGTATTGATTGCTTTTATAGCACTCTTATAATTTCCGCTAGCTGAATATGCTCTTGCTAAAGCGTAATTTGATGGCCATGCTGCTTTAGAATTTTTCACATTCTTTTTAGCTACTGCTACTGCTTTAGCTGTTTCTTTTGCTGTAATTAATTGAGTAACCAAACCATATGTTTGTTGATTTGTAGCCAATGGTGCAGCCTTATCAATAATACTCAAAGCTTCTGCTTTTTTACCTTGTTGCATTAAGATCTGAGCCTTTAAAGATAGGTTCGTATATGTTTCTTTACTAAAGAAATTACCTGCTATAGATGCATTTGTCCATTCTAATGCTTTATCTAAGTTTCCGGCACGAAATGCATATCCTGCAGCCTGATCCCATGTAGCTTGTTGAAATCCTTTTGGATTACGTAAATCATTCTCGATCCCTTTCATAACTATACTATTTACATCTACTTCAATCTTAAAAGGAATTTCTTTTTTATCCCAATGTAACGTAGCCGTAGTACTGTTTGGAGTTACTGTGTTAAATTCATAAGTCAAGATCTCTCTGCTATTATCTACATCTCTTGATTGTACAGTTGCACGTAATACATCTTCTTTTTCATCATAAAAGAAACTTCCCCAAGAGGTTGTATTAGTGGACAATACGATTACTGCACTACCGTCTTCATTAGGAGCTACAAATAAGGCATATTTTCCAGCTTTTACATCTTTCCCTTCAAATTTTACATCATCTGTAAATTCGATAGTAGTATTGTAATCTGCACCTGCTCTCCATGGTGCTGGTCTACCTGCACCAAAATTAGAAGTATTAAATCCATATTGTACAATACCGCCCCAGATTTCTCTTCCCCTCTTATACGGTCTGTTATAGTGGATGGTAATATCTGTGATCCCAACACGTTGAGTTACTTCTGCTTCCTGACTTGTAGCTGGTAATGTTAACTGTGCTTTTGTTTCTACCGAAAATAGAATAGCAGCTCCAGCCAGCATAGAAAAGATTGTGTTTTTTGTTGAAAATTTCATGATTGTAATTTTAAATTATTTAGTTTGTGTTATGCGTATAGAAAGAAGACAATCCTTCTAAAAAAAGCTATCGCAAGATAAATTCAAAGAAGTATGATTTATGTTATAATATCGTTAAACTTTGAGGGAAATAAGATTACATAAACTATTCACTTACAAGTAATTCTAAGAAATCTTCAAAATCTTTTTTAAATTCTATGTATTTATTACCCGTAGCCGGGCCGTTAAATCCGGTATGTATCTTTCTTACTTTTCCTTTTTTATCTATGTAAATTGATGTTGGATACGACAATACATGATTGAGCATTGGTAATTTTTCCTGAGCCTTTACTTTATCATCTGTTCCGTATTGAGCTAGAAGAATCGGATATGTTACCCCTGTTTTTTTCTGAAATCTTTTTATACTGTTAAACGCTTTCTCTTGTGTCTTAGCATATTCAAACGCAAGCCCCACAAATTCAACATTGTCAGGTTTTCTGTTTTTATAATAATCAACATAATATTTGGTTTCATCCAGGCAATTAGGACACCATGTTCCAAAAATTTGTACTACAACTACTTTATCTTTAAATATTTCATCTTCTAAAGAAATTATATCTCCGTTTACATTTGGGAAATTAAAAGCTAATTTTTCATAACCTTCTTTTAGAAAGGTAAGAGAATCTGCATCTGGTAACTCATAATCGGCATTAATTTTAGCAACAAATGGTTCTCTAAAATGATTTCCTGAATAAAATGTTCCGTTGAGTGTAGTGTCAGTCACTTTTGCTTCAAATAAAAAAGCATGAGCTCCATCAAACGTAGATAATTTCAAAGAATCTCCATCTACTACCCCTTCCAAATAGCGATAATCCCCTGTCGTAGTTCTGAATGTTCCCGTTACTTTATTTTTTTCCTGATTGAAAATTCCTTTTGCAATGTATTCATCTCCCTCTATCCCCGGACTAAAAACGGTTTCCCAGTTTCCTGATATATCAACATTCGAATCTGAAGCTGCAACAAAGCGAGCATCATCAGATAAATTTGCTGTAAAAGGAACTATACGGTCTAAAGAAGATTTAATAAACTCTCCCGAAATGCTTGTAGAAGTGTATGTTCCTTCTATGTACCCTTCAAAAACAGGCATTTTTATGAGTATTGAATCACCTTCTAAAGTAATCTCGTCTACTTCAATCTCTTCTTCAGCGTTAAATATCCTGATTGTTTGCGCTTCTGTTACCTCAAAAACAAAAGGGAGGTATTTATTTTCTTCAACTTCTAGTTTTGCTTTCCATCTTCCGGTTTCTAATGTGATCTCGGTTACATTGTTTTTACAGGAAAAAAGCAATATCAATGTCAAAAATACAGTAGTAATACGCATAATAATCGGGTGTTCTGATAATAATTAAGCTCCAAAATTACATCATAAAAATTAAAGTCACGAATGTTCACAAAGAGAGCCTATATTGTTATCTTTGCGCTTCTGTTAAATTATTGAACATTTAAAATAACTGAAGGCTAATCAGTTTATTTATTAATATTATATATCGATGAAAATATCATATAACTGGCTAAAGCAGTTTATTGAAATAGATTGGGACGCAGAAAAAACTGCAGAGTTACTTACCGATTTAGGTTTGGAAGTAGAGGGTATTGAAACCTTCGAATCTGTAAAAGGCGGATTAAAAGGTGTGGTAATTGGTCATGTAATATCATGTGAAAAACACGCTAATGCAGATAAGCTAAAGCTGACTAAGGTAGATTTAGGGAATGGTGAACCTGTACAAATTGTCTGTGGCGCACCTAATGTTGCTCAAGGACAGAAAGTACCTGTAGCTACTATTGGTACAGAGTTATATGATGCGGATGGGAATGTGTGGAAAATTAAAAAAGGAAAAATTCGCGGAGAAGAATCTCACGGAATGATTTGTGCAGAAGATGAATTAGGATTAGGTACAAGTCACGATGGAATAATGATCCTGGATGACGCATTAATTCCAGGTACTCCGGCAAGTGAAGTATTTGAAATAGAAAACGACCATGTATTTGAAATAGGTCTCACCCCTAACAGAGCAGATGCGATGAGTCATTTTGGAGTAGCAAGAGATTTAAAGGCAGGATTAATTCAGAAAAAAATAAATACTTCTTTAATTACTCCTTCGTTAAGTAATTTCAAAGTTGATAACAGGACATTAAAGATAGATGTTGAACTAAAAGATAAAGATTTATCGCCTCGATATTGTGGAGTAACTATTTCAGGATTAAAAGTTAAAGATTCTCCTGAATGGCTTCAAAACAGATTGAAAGCAATCGGTTTAAGCCCCATAAATAATGTAGTGGATGCGACTAATTATGTCTTGCATGAACTCGGTCAGCCTCTACACGCTTTTGATGCTAATAAAATAGAAGGGCAGAAAATTATCGTCAAAACTTTAAAGAAAGGAACTAAATTTACAACCCTGGATGAGGTAGAACGTACGCTTCATGAAGATGATCTTATGATTTGTGATACTGAAAAGCCTCTGTGTATAGCAGGTGTTTTTGGCGGAATTAATTCTGGAGTTGACGAAACTACTACTGCAATTTTCTTAGAAAGTGCATATTTCAATCCGGTCTCTGTTCGTAAGACTGCAAAACGTCACGGATTAAATACTGATGCATCTTTTCGTTTCGAAAGAGGAATCGATATCAATAATGTAGAATACGCCCTTACTCGTGCTGCATTACTTATTCAACAGATCGCAGGAGGAGAGATTACCAGTGAGATTGTTGATCTTTTCCCTAAGAAACAAGAAGATTTTCAGGTTTTCTTATCTTATGAAAAAGTAGACAAACTTATAGGGCAAAAAATACCGGAAGAAATAATCCGTAATATATTGACTTCACTTGATATCAAAATCAACAATATTACAGAATCAGGGATGGGTTTAACCATTCCTTCTTATAGAGTAGATGTACAACGTGAAGTAGATGTTATTGAAGAAATTTTAAGAGTTTACGGGTATAACAATATTGATTTTTCAGAAAAATTAAGTGCTTCTATTTCCAATGCTTCAAGGTTTGAAGATTATAAAATTCAGAACATTGTTTCAGATCAGTTAATAGCTCAAGGTTTTTATGAGACACTTTCTAATTCACTTACAACAGGAGATTATACAAAATTAAGTGATCAGTTAAATGAAGCACATAACGTATCAATGCTAAATCCTTTAAGTAATGATTTGGCTGTTATGAGGCAATCCTTATTATTTTCTTCATTAGAAGCCACTATTTTTAATATCAATCGAAAAAGAAGTGATTTAAAATTATTTGAGTTCGGGAAGACATATCACTCTTATGAAAGTGGTCGTACAGAAGAAAAACATCTAGCGATAACTATTACCGGAAACAGAGGATTAACACATTGGAATACTAATAAAAAAGCAACCGATTTCTTTTACCTGAAAGGAATTATTACATCCATATTAGATCGTTTAGGGATCAAAAAAATTAAATCGGTTCCATTTAAAAAGGATATTTTTTCTGAAGGATTGGCCTTTGCTGTTAAAAAGACCCGATTGGTTGAATTCGGACTTCTCAAAAAGCGTATTTTAAAGGATTTTGATATCAAACAAGAAGTATTGTATGCTGATTTTAACTGGGATGCTATTCTTGAAATAATAAAACACAATAAGATACAATTCACAGAGATTTCCAAATTCCCGGAAGTAAAGAGAGATTTTGCTTTACTTATAGATGAGGAAGTCACTTTTGAAGCTATCTATGAAATTGCCGTTCAAAGTGATAAGAATCTGCTAAAAGAAGTTAGCTTATTTGATGTTTATCAAGGTGATAATCTACCCGAAGGTAAAAAAAGTTATGCAGTAAGCTTTACACTTCAAAACGAAAATCAAACACTTACTGATAAACAAATAGATAAACTTATGAATAAGTTACAGCAAAATTTTGAAAACAAACTAGGAGCTGAACTTAGATAAAATCTTTATTTATTGATAAAATTCTATATTTAAAATATTCCGGTTCTTAAAAAAGAGCTGGAATTTTTTATGCTAATAAAGCTGTTTATAAAAAAAAATTAGCTCTTATTTTTTTTGCTACTTTTTTATTTATTTTTAGGCAACTCATTCTAACAGTTCGAGTTACTGTAAGGATGATGTTTACAATACCATCATTTTAATTATATTTTAACCTAATACAATAAGAAATGAGTGGAGCAAATCAAGGGCTTAAAAACATATTTGTAGGATCTACCGTTTCGTCTCAATTAATTCAATCACGATTAGAAGAGATCGGGATTGTCGTCATTGTAAAAGATCATTTTCACTCGGGAAATATCGCTGGCTTTGCCGGAGATATTCCTGAGAATTTAGAATTATATGTTCGTGAAGATGAATTTATCAACGCCAATGAGGTGATCAATCAATTAATAAAAGAAGGAAAGCTGGAATAATCAACTATCCCAGCTTTTCAATGCAGTTATTTTTATTTTTTTTATGCGTTTACAGCATACATTTTTTCACGCTGTTCTTTTATTTTCTTATCCCCCATATAATCATCAAATGAAAGATACCTATCAATAACACCATTAGGAGTTAATTCTATAATCCTATTGGCAACTGTTTGTGCAAATTCATGATCATGCGTTGTAAACAGAATCGTTCCTTTAAAATTTTTCAATGTATTGTTAAATGCTGTAATACTTTCAAGATCCAAATGGTTCGTTGGTTCATCCAACATTAAAACATTAGCTCTTAACATCATCATTCTACTCAACATACATCTCACTTTTTCTCCTCCCGAAAGTACCCTTCCGGTTTTTAAAGCTTCTTCACCACTAAACAACATCTTTCCTAAAAATCCGCGTACATAAACTTCTTCCCTCTCTTCTTCTGTAGTAGCCCATTGTCTTAACCAATCTACCAGGGTAAGATCATTTTCAAAATATTTAGAATTATCTACCGGTAGGTATGACTGATTTGTGGTAACTCCCCATTTAAAAACTCCCGAATCTGCTTCTGCTTCACTATTTATAATATCATAGAACATATTTGTTGCTCTTGAATCTCTTGAAATAACAGCTACTTTATCTCCTTTTGCCAGGTTGATATTGATATCTTTAAAAAGCATTTCTCCTTCTATACTTGCTGATAGATTTTCTACATTCAAAATCTGATCTCCAGCTTCACGTTCTTGCTCAAAGATGATAGCAGGGTATCTTCTGCTGGAAGGTTTAATATCTTCAACCTTTAGTTTTTCAAGCATTTTCTTTCTTGAAGTAGCTTGCTTACTCTTCGCTACGTTTGCACTAAATCGTTGGATGAATTCTTGTAATTCTTTAGCTTTTTCTTCCGATTTTCTGTTTTGCTGAGCACGTTGTCTGGCTGCTAACTGACTAGACTCATACCAAAAAGTATAATTACCTGAATAATGCGATATTTTTCCAAAATCAATATCAGATATATGTGTACAAACCGAATCTAAAAAGTGACGGTCGTGAGAAACCACAATAACTGTATTGTCATAATTTGCCAGGAAATTTTCCAGCCAGGAAATAGTCTCAAAATCCAAATCGTTAGTAGGCTCATCCATGATCAATACATCCGGATTTCCAAATAATGCCTGTGCCAGAAGAACACGTACCTTTAGTTTAGAATCCAGATCATTCATCCCGGTATAATGCAAACTTTCATCTATCCCAAGGTTAGACAATAATGCTGCTGCATTGCTATCGGCATTCCAACCGTCCATTTCCTCAAATTGTACTTGTAATTCTCCTACTCTATCGCCATCTGCATCATTAAAATCTGGTTTCGCATAGATATCGTCCATTTCTTTTTTTATGGCATATAATGGTTTGTTCCCCATAATTACAGCTTCTAAAACCGTATACTCATCATATGCAAAGTGATCCTGTTCCAAAACCGACATTCTTTTGCCTGGTTCTAAATGAATGTGGCCAGAAGTGGGTTCAATTTTCCCTGCCAGGATTTTTAAAAAAGTAGATTTTCCTGCTCCATTTGCACCTATAATCCCATAACAATTCCCCTGAGTAAATGTTACATTAACTTCATCAAATAAAACTCTTTTTCCAAATTGTACCGAAAGGTTTGATACTGATAGCATTTATATTTTTCTTTATTTTTAAACTTTGCGCAAAAGTACTAAATTAAGCGTTAAAAAAGCTATGTTAACAACAATCTAATTAACGTTTTTGAAAGTTTTTTAACGTGGTCTTAACATGATGTATTTCTGTGCTTTATTAGATTTGTTATTACGTCAAAACATAGTTTTAATTAAACTATAAAGAGAATTAAGTCATATATGAAATTATTACTATCAGCATTTTTAATTTTAATAGCTTTTAGTTGTGCCCCAAAAAAGAAATCTTCAGATACTTATTTTGGGGGAGAGATTATAAATCCTATCAATTCATATGTTCTGTTGTTCAAAAATGAAAAATTGATAGATACTATCGATCTCGATGAAAAAAATCGATTTATTTACAAGTTTGAAGAGAATAATGTTGAAGAAGGATTATACACATTTACTCATAGAGAACGTCAGTATGTCATCATTGAAGAAGGCGACAGTATTCTCATGCGATTAAATACCTTGTATTTTGATGAATCATTGGTGTTTACAGGTAATGGTGCAGAAAAGAATAATTTTCTCATTGAAATGTATCTTGTCAATGAAGATGAAAAAGATCTTGTTTCAAAATATTATCCATTAGAAGTTGACGATTTTAATCATAAAATGGATTCGTTAAGAGCTATTAAGTTTGATGAATACGACGACTTGGTTTCTACGTTTGAGCTTTCAGAGCATTCAAAAGACATTACCAAATCAAGCATTGATTTTGTGTATTACAAATTCAAGGAGGTTTATCCCTACATGCATAAAGAATCTAAAACACTTGGGGAATTAGAATACCTTCCGGAGGATTTTTATGCATATCGAAAAGATTTAAACTTAAATGATGCCAGACTTAGCTATTTTGGACCTTATTTAAGGTTCTTGATTGATCATTTCAATAATTTATCATATCATGAATGTAAAAAAGAATGTGGAGAAGAAATTAACATAGAAAGATCACTGCATTTCAATTCACATAAAATAAAGTTAATTGACAGCTTAGTAAAAGAGAAAGAGGTTAGAGATAATTTATACCGTTATATTGCATATGGTTATTTACAGCAAGGCAAGAAAAACCCAAAAGCCAATAAAAAGTTTATTGCCATGCTCAATAAATACTCAAAAGATAATATTTATCTGGATGACATTAACGATTTATACGCTTCTATTGAAAAATTACAAAAAGGGAATACCATTCCAAAAGTTTCTTTGGTAAAAGCAAATGGGGTTATTACTTCATCCAAAAGTGTAATTAAGAAAAACACTACTTATTATTTCTGGACTATGAATCAAAAGAATCATATGAAGAATATTAATAACCGGGTTAAAGAATTAAAAGAAAAATATCCTTCTCATAACTTTATTGGAATCAATATTAATACAGACCAGGACAAATGGCTAAATACAGTTAAACATCTGAAACTAGATGAAGATTCACAATACAGATGTGTTAGTTTTAATGAAATCAGCAAAAAATTTGTCATCGATAGGATTAACAAAGTTTTGATTGTAGATGAAAATGGACTTATCATTGATGGCTTTTCAGATATCTTCAATCCTAAGTATGAAAAAACACTAAGTAGCCTGTAAAGAGACGTTACCCTAAATAAAAAAGATTGTCTTTTGAGACAATCTTTTTTGTATTTAAATATTATTGTGTTTTATACTAATTCCCTTTTTTATAATCAGCTAAAAACTTCTCAAGACCAATATCTGTTAATGGATGTTTTGCTAAACCTGTTATAGATGATAATGGTCCGGTCATTACATCTGCACCTATTTTAGCACATTCAATAACATGCATCGTATGTCTGACAGAAGCTGCTAATATTTCTGTTTGAAAATTATAATTATCATATACTTCACGGATTTCTGAGATCAAATTTAATCCATCAGTAGAGATATCATCCAGTCTACCAATAAAAGGAGAAACATAAGTCGCTCCGGCTTTTGCTGCCAATATAGCTTGTCCAACAGAAAAAACTAAAGTACAATTGGTTTTAATTCCGTTGTCTGCAAAATGTTTAATAGCTTTTATACCTTCCAATATCATTGGTACTTTTACTATAATTTGCGGATGAAGTTCGGCTAGCTCCTCTCCTTCTTTCACCATCCCTTCAAAATCAGTTGAAATAACTTCGGCAGAAACATCTCCATCAACTATATTACAAATATCTACATAGTGTTTTAGGATATTTTCTCTCCCTGTTATTCCTTCTTTTGCCATTAAAGAAGGGTTTGTAGTTACTCCGTCAAGAATACCAAGTGATTGTGCTTCTTTAATCTGATCTAGATTAGCCGTATCAATAAAAAATTTCATTTTAGAATGTTATTAAGTAATATGATTTAATTTGTTTGCAAATCTACAATTTATAATGATTACGCAAGAGTTTCTCATAAGTTTTATCTGGTAAGATTCTTTTTAAAACTATAGAGAATCGCTGTAAAAACTCGCCAACTTTATAATGAACTTTGGGTTTGTCTGTTGTGATTATCTTATGAATCATGCGTGCAACATCTACCGGGTCTCCTCCTTTATTCACTTGACTATTCATCAACTCTAAAGTATTAGAATATGTTTTTTTATAAGGAGAATTATTTTCAACAGGAGAATGAAAACGTGAAGAAGCAATATTAGTTACAAAGTCACCCGGAGCTACATTTGTCATTTTAATACCAAAATCAGAAACTTCCATTCGCATAGCTTCCGTAATCATTTCCAGGGCACTTTTAGTAGCAGAATAAACACCTCGATACGGTAGTCCCATATAACCGGCAATTGATGTTATGTTTATAATCAATCCGTTCTTTGCTTCCCGCATATGCGGAATAACACTTTTCATGACACTAATAGGTCCGTATAAATTGGTCTGAAAAGCCTTGTGTATTTCCTCCTGGGGAGTTTCTTCTATAGGTCCGGTAATTCCTATTCCTGCATTATTAATTAAAACATCTATTCTCCCTTCTTCATTAATAACATGAGTTATTCCATTGGTTATAGACGATAGATCATTGACATCCAGTTCTATTAAATTAAAAGCATCAAAATCTATTAATTTCTCCGGATTTCTACTGGTACCGTAAACTTTAAATCCTTTCTCTTTTAGATATATGCCTATTGCTTTTCCTATTCCAGAAGAACCACCGGTTATTAAAACAACTTTTGACATAATTTTCAACTATTAAATCCGTGCAAATAAACAATAAAAAATTAGAGAAAAAAAAGGAAAGTTAATTGTACAAAAAAAGGCAAGCTACCTACATCGCACCGCTACAACCGCTTACCCTTGCTGCGTTCCCACCCTGGGGGATTCTGCAGGAGCTAGTCGTGTAGGACTTGCCGGGTGCAAAGATACAATCTTTTAAAGTTTTGCCAAGTATTTTTTAATCTTAATTTAGTTAGTTAAATTGCTTTAAATAATTTATTAACCATGAATTTTCCTAAGTCGTTAGTTTTAAATTTTTTAGCGCTAATTATTATATCCTGTAACGGAAATATTGCCGAAAAAAATAATTTTTCTATTGTAATAGATGCTGATAAAAAGCAGTTTCAGCTGCATGATGAAGTTCCTATAAGCATAAAAAATTCAAAAAAACTAAAGATTAATTCAGTATCATATCAGATAGGTAAGATAGATTTAAAAATAATTGACGGTAAAATAAAATTGGAAGGTGTTCCGCTTGGGAAACAACAATTAGATGCAACAATATCTTATAACGGAAAATCTGAAACAGTTTCTAAAAAGATAACGATTCTATCTGATAAAGCTCCTCAGATATACAGTTATGAAATTATTGAAGAATATCCGCATGATATCAATGCTTATACTCAAGGCCTTGAATTCAAAAATGATACTTTATATGAGAGTACCGGGAGAAACGGACAGTCTTCCCTAAGGAAGGTAGATTTTAAAACAGGGACTGTCTTAAAAAAGATAGATTTGGATAATACGTATTTTGGAGAAGGGATTACCATTTTAAATGATAAGATTTACCAACTAACCTGGCAAAATAATAAAGGATTTGTCTACAATCTCAGTAATTTTGAAAAAACAGGAAGTTTTGTCTATGGAAAAAGTGCTGAAGGATGGGGATTGTGTAATGACGGACAAAAAATCTACAAAAGTGACGGAACAGAAAAAATATGGATTCTGGATCCTGACTCATTGATTGAGCAAAATTATATTCAAACCGTTACCAATTCTTCTATTTTTTCTAAAGCTAACGAATTGGAATATGCCAATGGAAAAATTTACGCGAATAGCTATCAAAAAGACGGGGTAATGATTATCAATCCCAGCACAGGAGCTATCGAAGGCGTTATAGATTTCAGGAAACTCAAAGCAAAAGTGACCAAACACAATGATCTCGATGTACTTAACGGAATTGCTTATCATCCGGAGAGAAAAACATTTTTCATTACAGGTAAAAACTGGGATAAACTTTTTGAAGTTAAAATTGTCGAAAAACAATAGCCCGAATTTGTGAAAATCTATACCAAAGAAATTGTTGTAAAAGAAAGCGATCTGGATGAAATGCAGCATGTCAATAATGTTCAGTATTTATATTGGGTACAGGATGCTGCAAAAGAACATTGGCAAAAACTGGCATCAAAGACACTACAGGAAACATATTTGTGGGTAGTTTTAAATCATAATATAACATATAAGAATGCTGCCATCCTTAACGATAAGCTCATTATCAAAACTTATGTTAAGGAATCTTCGGGAGTAACTTCTGCTAGAATTGTTGAAATGTATGAAGCAGATTCTCAAAAACTGATTGTCAACACAGAAACCAAATGGTGTCTATTAAATGCAAAAACGAAAAAACCTGTTAGAATTCCGGAAGAAATCATTCATCTTTTTCATAATTAAGACTTGACATACTAATACATTAATTCTAAAGTTTTATTTTTACAAAAAGCGTTAATAAATGAAGAAGAGCTTTACTGTAATTTTATTATTAGGCCTTTTAGTTTTATGGAGTTCCTGTCGAAATGATTTTGAATTCGAACCAAGTTCAGGAAATTTAACTTTCTCACGAGATACTGTATTTTTAGATACTGTTTTCACCAACATTGGGTCTAGTACATTTACATTAAAAGTATTTAATCGTAGTAATGACGACATAAGTATTCCTACAGTTAGATTAGGGCAAGGAGAAGATTCCAGGTATCGCCTGAATGTAGATGGTATTGCAGGAAAAGAATTTGAAAATATTGAAATTTTTGCGAGAGATAGTATTTTTATATTCATAGAAACTACGGTAGATATCCAGGACTTTGTCACAGATCAAAATCAGTTTATTTATACAGATGTTATTGAATTTGATACCGGAAGTAATCAGCAAGATGTTCAATTGGTTACCTTAGTCCAGGATGCCATCTTTCTGTTCCCTCAACGCTTTGATGATGGTATGACAGAAACTATATTATTAGGTATTGACGGACAAGGAAATGAAAACAGAATAGAAGGATTCTTTCTTGAAGATGATGAACTCAATTTTACCAATGAAAAACCTTATGTAATTTTTGGCTACGCCGGAGTTGGTAGCGGACAAACGTTAAATATAGAAGCGGGTACACGGGTACATTTTCATGAAAATTCAGGAATTTATGTGACAGATGGTGGTACTTTGCAAATTAATGGAGAATTAAGCACAGATCAGGATGTACTGGAAAATGAGGTTATTTTTGAAGGAGATCGGTTAGAACCCGAATTTGCTAATGTTCCAGGACAATGGGGAACTGTCTGGTTGAGTCCGGGAAGTACAAATAATGTAATCAATCATCTTACTATTAAAAACGCAACCGTTGGAATTTTAATGGATGGGAATGATGGAACCTCAACCCCTACGCTAACACTTGCTAATTCTCAGATACACAATACTTCGAATATAGGGCTTTGGGGCAGGGCTACAAATATAGATGCAGAAAATTTAGTCATAGGTAATGCCGGCCAGGTTTCACTATATTGCAATTTAGGCGGAACTTATAATTTCAGACATACGACCATTGCAAATTTCTGGATCAATAGTTTTAGAGAACTCCCAGCTGTTCTAATTGACAATTTTGTTGAAGTAAATGATGGTACAATCGTCTCAAACGATTTAGAAGCAGCAAATTTTAGTAATTCAATCATTACAGGAAATACCAATATTGAATTGTTTCTTAACCCAGTAGATGGAACTGCTTTCAATTTTAATTTTGAAAATTCTTTAATTCGGTTTGACGATTTCAATAATCAGTTTATAGATAATCCGCTTTTTGATTTTAATAACACTAATTTTTACCAGGAGATCATCTTAAATGAAATAGTAAATTTCAATGATCCTCAATCAAACGATTTTAGGATTGATGCTGCTTCCATTGTTAATAATCTTGGAAATTCAAGCACAGCTTTGCAAGTACCTTTAGATATTCTGGGAATAGATAGAACTGCTGAACCCGACCTGGGAGCCTATCAGAGTAATTAAAAATTAAATATTATATGGAATTCCGTGAATTATTAGATTTATCTAAACATTACTTAGAGAAAAAAATAAACGGAACTGATTACAAGGATATTAAACGTGAGCTTTTAAGAAAGAATTTTTCTGAAGAAGACATTAATAAAGTTATATCTAGAGTTCAACGTTTAGAATTACAGCATTTGAAAAAGAAAAATGCTAATGTTGAATTTTCAAGTGGAGCGTTAATTGGGTTAATTATTACGTTGATTGGGGTAGGCATTACTGCTTATACATATTTTAGCGGCGCCCAGGTTTATATTATTGCTTATGGAGCCATATTATCTGGTATTAGCATGATGGTCTATAATTTAACTCGATATAGAAAATAATAAACCCAGTTAAATCAACTGGGTTTATTATAAAAATATATTGTTTTAAAACTATAACTATGCTACAAACAATGGTTTATCACTCATTAAATCATTAACCTCTTTGGCTATAGATTCTATAACTTCATCATTATCAATATTTGTAATTACACGGTCAATTAAATTCACAATTACTTCCATTTCAGCTTCTTTTAATCCTCTTGAAGTGATTGCAGAAGACCCTATTCTGATTCCGCTGGTTACAAAAGGAGATTTGTCATCAAATGGTACCATATTTTTATTTACCGTGATATCAGCCTTTCCTAAAGCTTCTTCAGCCTGCTTCCCTGAAACATTTTTATTGCGTAAATCGATTAACATCATGTGGTTATCTGTTCCTCCACTTATAACTTTGTATCCTTTATCAATAAATGCTTTAGCCATAGTTTGAGCATTCTTTCTTACCTGGATAGAGTAATGAAGAAAATCATCTGTCAATGCTTCTCCAAAAGCAATTGCTTTAGCTGCAATAATATGTTCTAACGGTCCGCCTTGATTACCTGGAAAAACAGCACTGTCTAATAAAGAAGACATTTTTCTAAGGTTTCCGTTTTTCAGTTTAATTCCGAACGGATTATCAAAATCTTCCCCCATCATGATCATTCCGCCTCTTGGTCCTCTTAGTGTTTTATGCGTAGTAGTGGTTACAATATGACAATGTGGGATAGGATCATTTAAAAGTCCTTTGGCAATTAACCCTGCAGGATGTGAGATATCTGCAAACAAAATAGCACCAACACTATCTGCTATCTCCCTAAATCTTTTAAAATCAATATCTCTGGAATATGCAGAAGCCCCGGCTATGATAAGTTTTGGCTTTTCTGCAGTAGCCATTTCCTGTATTTTATCGTAATTAAGAACTCCGGTTTCTTCTTCTACTCCGTAAAAAACAGGTTGAAATAATTTTCCTGAAAAGTTTACAGGAGATCCATGTGTTAAATGTCCTCCGTGAGATAAATCAAACCCTAAAATTTTATCTCCGGGCTTTAAACATGCTGCATAAACTGCTGTATTTGCCTGAGATCCACTATGTGGTTGTACATTAACCCAGCTAGCTCCAAATAATGCTTTCGCTCTTTCAATTGCAATAGTTTCTACTTCGTCTACTACTTCACAACCGCCATAATAACGCTTACCAGGGTATCCTTCTGCATATTTGTTTGTCAAAACAGAGCCTGCAGCCTCCATAACCTGATCACTAACAAAATTCTCTGAAGCAATTAATTCTATTCCGTTTAATTGACGCTCTTTTTCAGCTTGGATTAATTCAAAAATTTGTTCGTCGCGTTGCATTATCTAGTACTGGTTTTTAGTTTTTAATTCATTGATGCGAAATTATAAAAAAACCCTTAATTGATTTGTGTAAATTCTTAAATATCACAACATTTTTTCAAGACAAAAAAATATCTTGAAAATCATCATAAAAGTTATTTTTTATAATCATTTATTTCATAATATTGTTATGACCATTAAAAACATAGACCATGCCTGATACTACGAATAATCCAAATAGAAAAACCTGGCTACAAGTCAGCAAAGACTCAGACTTTCCAATTCAAAATATTCCTTTCGGTGTTTTTTTAACACGAGATGATATCATTACCATAGGTACAAGAATAGGTGACTATGCCATAGACCTTGGAGCACTACATCAATTAGGATACTTTGAAGGGATCCCTTTGACAGATGATATTTTTTTACAAGACAGTTTAAACGATTTTATTTCAGATGGAAAAAAAACCTGGCGATTAGTCAGAAACAGGATTGGAGATATTTTCGACATTGAAAATCCTGCATTAAGAGATAATGAAAATCATAGAAATATTGCACTTTTCACCTTGAATGAAATTGAAATGCAATTACCGGTACAAATCGGAGATTATACCGATTTTTATTCCAGTAAAGAGCATGCTACTAATGTAGGTACTATGTTTAGAGGAGCAGACAATGCATTGATGCCTAACTGGCTTCACATTCCTGTTGGATATCACGGGAGAAGTTCTTCGATTATACCTACTAACATCCCAATACACAGACCACAAGGTCAAACCATGCCGGAAAATGCAACAACACCGGTATTCGGACCTTCAAAATTAGTAGATTTCGAATTAGAAATGGCTTTTATTACTACAGATGCAAATCTTCTTGGAGAACCCATCCCAATAGATGAAGCAGAAGATTACATCTTCGGAATGGTTTTATTTAATGATTGGAGTGCAAGGGATATTCAAAAATGGGAGTATGTTCCTCTGGGTCCTTTTCTAGCCAAAAACTTTGCTTCTTCTATCTCTCCATGGATTGTGACTATGGATGCACTTTTACCATTCAAAGTTGATAATGTACAACAAGATCCGGAGCCACTTCCTTACCTCAAATCTGATGAAAAAATGAATTATGACATCCATCTGGAAGTAGATATTACCCCCAAAGACGGAGAGGCTACTACAGTGACAAAGTCCAATTTTAAATATATGTATTGGACTATGGCTCAACAATTGGCACATCATACCATTAATGGCTGTAAAGTAAATAGTGGAGATATGATGGGGAGTGGTACAATTTCCGGCCCTACTCCAGATTCATATGGGTCTATGCTTGAGCTTACCTGGAGAGGAGAAAAACCTATTCAAATGAAAGACGGCACCGAACGAAAATTCATTAATGATTATGATACTGTTACTATAAGAGGGTATTGTAAAAACGAACAGGTACGAATTGGTTTTGGAGATGTTAGCACACAACTTCTGCCCGTCTTTAAAAAGTAAGTCAAAAACATCAAATAAATTTCATTTGTAAATCACTGGCTGTATACGATTTAAACATTATGATCGTTTAAAAATAAATTTTTGGCATTAGAATTGATTTATAAGCCCTGAACACCAAACTTGACTGATATGAAAAAATTAATACTTTCATTTATCATTGCTGCAATGATAATTTCCTGTAGCAGTGGAAAAAAGTCGCAGCAAGCACTTAATTATGGTAATTATGATGCAGCCATCAATATTGCTCTTAAAAGGCTCGGTAATAATAAAACCCGAAAAGGGAACCAAATATTTATTACTCAGCTTGAAGAAGGCTATAAAAAAGTAATCGATAGAGATCTCGCTAAAGTTGATTTCTTAAAAAAAGATAATAATCCGGCAAATTTAGAGACGATCTACAAAATATATGAAGATTTAAATTACAGGCAGGAGAGAATCAAACCGCTATTACCATTGTACATCAATGAGGAAGGTAGAAATGCATCTTTTAAATTTACTGATTATACTGATGATCTTATCGATTCTAAAAATAAATTATCTGTTTACTTATATGATAATGCATCTTCGCTTTTAGCAAATAGCAAGAATAAATATGATTACAGAAAAGCGTATAACGATTTTAATTATCTAAATGAGATAAATTCGGGCTACAAAGATGTAAATGATAAAATTGAAGAAGCACATTTTAAAGGAACTGATTTTGTAAAAGTTGCTTTATACAATGATTCTCAGGTTATCATTCCTGAACGTCTGGAAAAAGAAATGCTTAATTTCAATACGTATGGTATTAACGACCTTTGGACGGTTTACCATAGTAATCCACAGGATAAAACCAATTACGATTATGAAATGGAATTGGCTTTTCAGGAAATTAATATTTCTCCGGAACAAATTAAAGAAAGAGAAATCATTAAAGAAAAAAGAATAAAAGACGGCTGGAAGTACCTTTATAAAGACGGAGTTGCCGTAAAAGACAGTTTGGGGAACAGGATCAAAGTAGATAAGTTTAAAAAAGTACATTGTACATTATATGAATTCACACAATTCAAAGCGGTACAGGTAACGGGAAACGTGATTTACAAGGATTTAAAAAGTAATCAGGTTTTAAATTCTTATCCTATCAGCAGTGAATTTATATTTGAGCATCAATATGCAGATATAGATGGAGACAAAAGAGCATTAGACGATGTTTATCTCCCACTCTTAAATGTAAGAGAAGTTGCTTTCCCAAGTAACGAACAAATGGTATATGATGCCGGAGAAGATTTAAAACAACGACTTAAAAGTATTATTAAACGTCATAAGTTTAATTAAACTTTTCCTCATCATATAGATATTTCGCAAGAAGACAACAACAACTCGTGTTTTCACAACAAAAAGTTGCCAGGGATAAAGATTATCCCAAAATTGCACTCATAATTTATTAACATTAAGTATTAAAGCCCCTCGACAATGAAATTAAAGTTCATAACTTTAGTAATCATACTATTTAAGTTATCCTTAAGTTTAGCTCAGGTAGGGATAGGAACAACTACTCCTAATCCATCTTCTATTTTAGATATTTTTTCAAATAGTAAAGGTGTCCTTTTTCCAAGAGTATCTTTAAATAATTCAACAGATACAAGCACCATTATTGGAGGTAACGTAGAAAGTTTATTAGTTTACAACACCTCTAGTCTGGCAGATGTAACTCCGGGGTATTATTTCTGGAATGGAACAAACTGGTCAAAACTTACTGATTCCAGTAGTGCACTTGAATGGACGTTAAACGGAAATTCTAATACAACTGCCGCTAATTTCCTGGGTACAACCAATGACGTAAGGATGGAGATACGATCTAATAACTTCCCGCTCTTGCAATTTGGAAGAAGGCAAACTTTAGGATTAACCCAGAGTTTTCCTGATTATACTGATGATGATCAACCGTTGGTTGTCATTAATGGAGATGGTAATACTTCTGCCCTTCAATTTACTGCATCTGCAGCCTCGTTTTACAGACCATTACTATTCACAACTCCTAATGGTAGTTTTAGAATGAAAGGAAGCTCTGGTGGAACAGATTTATTTGAAATTGGTTCTTCTGGTCCGGCAAATGACGGGAGCCTTGAATTTATTATTGGAGATGATGGTCAGGAGCCTATTGTTTTTAAACGTTATGATTTTAGAAATGGTCAGTTTAACACCGAGCTTTTTAGAGTTCAGGGAAGCAACAATACAGCAGATGCTAAACCCAGGTTTGGAATCAATATTAATCCTCAAAGAGTAGCTATCGATAGTGATTACGATGATTCTCAGAGCGGATTCAATATCGCAAATTCTACACTTCAAATTGGAGGATCTTTATCTACTGCTATAATTCGAACAACATCAGATTTAACGCTAACAGAAGATCACCATACCGTGATAATTACCGGAAATCATGATATAACATTACCTGCAGCCAATACAGTTACCGGACGTATTTATGTTATAAAAAATATAACGGCTACTACCGTTAATATAACACAATATGTTAGAAATAACTCTGGAACAGATAACAGAATCTTTGCCCAAAGAGTATTTGTATTTCAAAGTGACGGTGTCGAATGGCAACAAATAAACAGGGATTAACTATAATAAATTAATTGATCTTTATATAAACTCGCTTAATTTATTTGCCCGGATACTTCCATGTGAGGTATGATAAATAACTGCTCCGTCTTTTAATACTATCAATTGCGGACTCTCATGGTACACTCCGTATTTTGAGGCAATATCATTTGACACTCCTCTATATTTAAGTAGATCCAGGAAATATAACTTTACTTGATCGCTATTCAGGTCGAAATCGCTTTCAAATCCTTTTAAAACCATTCTACTAATACCGCAACGCGTACTATGTTTATATATAGCTATAGTTTGCTGTTTGCTTTCTTCAAGTATTTCATCCAATTGCCTGCTATCCGTTAAAGGATTCCATTCTAAATTTGAATCACTGGCGTTTCCTCCTCCCATTAATTTATTGAATAATCCCATATTAATTAAGTTTTCTTTCTGTTTCGTTTATTTTAATATCATTTATACTGGCATATCGTTTTTCCATCAATCCGTTTTCATTAAACTCCCAATTCTCATTACCATAAGCTCTGTACCATTGTCCTGAATCATCTTTCCACTCATACTCAAAACGTACTGCTATCCTGTTCTCTGAATGTGCCCAGTATTCTTTTTTTAATTTGTACTCATGTTCTTTCTCCCATTTGCGTTTTAAAAATGCTCTAACTTCTTCCCTTCCATTAATAAATTCTGATCTGTTTCTCCATTCAGTATCTATGGTATATGCCATAGAAATTTTTTCCGGATTTTTAGTATTCCATGCATCTTCTGCTGCCTGAATCTTTTGCATTGCAGTTTCTTTTGTAAACGGAGGAAAAGGTGGTTTTTGTTCCATTATAATTTTTAATCAAATTAATCAATTTTAAGTCGATCTAAAAAATCTATCCTTACAATAAACCACAACAGACAAAATGTCTTTAAAAACAAGCTTTAACCAGACAAAATGACCTATACAATGAATTGGAATAAATATTGTCAAATATCTATCAAATATCAAAAATTATGAACCTAAATAATTTCACAATAAAATCACAGGAAACCATACAACAAGCGCAGCTCATGGCGCAGGGTTATGGGCATCAAATGATAGAAAACGAGCACATTTTCAAAGCAATGCTGGAAATTGATGAAAATGTACTGCCTTTTATTTTAAAAAAACTAAATGTAAATATCTCACTCTTAAAGCAGATACTGGATAGTACTTTAGAGAGTTTTTCCAAAGTATCGGGAGCTCAATTAATGCTTTCAAAAGATGCCGGAGTTACCATTAACGATGCTATTCTCATTGCTAAGAAAATGAATGATGAATATGTTTCCATAGAGCATTTAATTTTAGCCATTTTTAAGTCAAAAAGTAAAATCGCACAAATTTTAAAAGATCAGGGAGTTACCAATAAGGATTTAAAAAACAGTATTGAAGAATTGCGTAAAGGCAGTAATGTAACCTCATCATCTGCAGAAGATGTATATAATTCATTAGAAAAATATGCTAAAAACTTAAATCAATTGGCCAGTGACGGGAAATTAGATCCTGTAATAGGACGTGATGAAGAAATCCGGCGTATCCTTCAAATTCTATCCAGAAGAACAAAGAATAATCCTATGTTAGTCGGAGAACCGGGCGTAGGTAAAACTGCTATTGCAGAAGGCCTGGCGCATAGAATCATCCAAGGAGATATCCCTGAAAATCTAAAGGATAAGCAAATTTTTTCTCTGGATATGGGAGCTTTAATTGCCGGGGCCAAATATAAAGGAGAATTCGAAGAACGTTTAAAAGCCGTTATCAAAGAAGTAACTTCATCTGATGGTACTATCGTTTTATTCATTGATGAAATTCACACTTTGGTTGGTGCCGGAGGCGGACAAGGAGCTATGGACGCTGCTAACATTTTAAAACCTGCGCTTGCCAGAGGAGAATTAAGAGCAATTGGAGCTACTACTTTAGATGAATATCAAAAGTATTTTGAAAAAGACAAGGCATTGGAACGTCGTTTTCAGAAAGTTATAGTAGATGAACCCGATACAGAAAGTGCGATCTCTATTTTAAGAGGAATTAAAGAAAAGTATGAGACTCATCATAAGGTAAGAATAAAAGACGAAGCTATAATTGCCGCTGTAGAGCTATCCCAACGGTACATTACTAACAGGTTTCTACCCGATAAAGCTATTGATCTCGTTGACGAAGCTGCTTCAAAACTTCGTATGGAAATCAACTCAAAACCTGAAGAACTGGATGTACTGGACAGGAAGGTAATGCAGTTGGAAATAGAAATTGAAGCCATTAAAAGAGAAGAAGACAAAAACAAACTCAAGGCATTAAATTCAGATCTTGCAAATCTAAAAGAGGAAAGAAATGAATTGTTTGCAAAATGGCAAAGCGAAAAAGAATTAGTTGATTCCATACAAAATATCAAAACGTCTATTGAAGATTATAAATTAGATGCAGACAAAGCTGAACGTGACGGAGATTATGGAAAAGTTGCAGAATTGCGTTATGGTAAAATAAAAGAAGCCCAGGAGCAATTAGAAAAATTACAAGGGACATTATTATCTAAAAGTGAAGATTCACTGATAAAAGAGGAGGTTACTAATGATGATATTGCAGAAGTTGTAGCCAAGTGGACCGGAATTCCGGTTACTAAAATGCTACAGAGCGAACGTGAAAAACTTTTAAATCTTGAAAAAGAATTACACAAACGTGTAGTCGGGCAAGAAGAAGCCATACAAGCCGTATCAGATGCTATCAGGCGTAGCAGAGCTGGTTTACAAGATGAAAAACGTCCTATTGGCTCTTTCCTATTCCTCGGTACAACAGGTATTGGTAAAACAGAACTGGCAAAAGCATTAGCCAATTACCTATTTGATGATGATAATGCGATTACCAGAATTGATATGAGTGAATACCAGGAACGTCATTCTGTGAGTAGATTAGTAGGTGCTCCTCCGGGGTATGTTGGTTACGATGAAGGTGGACAATTAACCGAAGCTGTCAGGCGTAAACCATATTCGGTTATATTATTAGATGAAATTGAGAAAGCACATCCTGATACATTTAATATCCTGTTACAAGTTTTGGATGAAGGCAGGTTAACCGATAATAAAGGTAGGCTGGCCGATTTTAAAAACACTATTATTATAATGACCAGTAACATCGGAAGTCATTTAATACAAGAGACATTTGAAAATAATCAGGATATGGATGTCGCAACGAGTATCGCAAAAACAGAAGTATTAGGATTGCTAAAACAAACGGTAAGACCAGAGTTCTTAAACAGAATAGACGATGTTTTAATGTTTACACCGTTAACACTTTCAAATATTAAAGAAATTGTTCGGCTACAACTTAAAAATGTGGTAAAAACAGTTGCTAAACAAAATATTGCATTGGATGCTACAGATGAAGCTATTGAGTATCTTTCAAAGAAAGGTTTTGATCCTCAATACGGAGCACGGCCTGTAAAAAGAGTAATTCAAAAGGAAGTACTCAATCTTTTATCTAAAGAAATTTTAAGCGGAAAAATTTCTCTTAATACTATCATCCTTTTAGATGCATTTGACAATCAACTGGTTTTTAGAAACCAAACCGATTTAATTCAGAATTAAAATAGTTTTACTACATAACTTTCTAAAGAACAACCTGGTATATCCAGGTTGTTCTTTTATCGATTTGTGAATTATTTTTTATACCCTTTGGTATTTTTTATATATTTGTAGTATTAATTATCATTGTAATGTTAACTAAAGCCGAAAAAACGAGTCAATTCATCATAGAAACTGTAGCACCTATTTTTAGTAAAAAAGGCTACGCTGCAACGAGTATGAGTGATTTAACAAATGCTACTGGGCTTACTAAAGGAGCACTTTATGGTAATTTTAAAAATAAGGAAGATGTAGCATTGGCTGCCTTGAATTATAATTTGAAAAGGCTGGTTGATAAAATAGAAAATAAATTGAATGCTACGCAGTCTCCATTACAAAAACTATTTATCCTTACAAATTTTTATAGATATTACAGTGATTACACAAGAGATATTGGGGGTTGTCCCATTATCAATATAGGTGTAGATGCCAATCATCAAAATGAAATTTTAATGGAGCGTGTTCGAAAAGTCATTAAGAAAATGCAAGTTGGAATAGCCAATATCATTGAAGATGGTAAGAAAGCAAATGAAGTTAAGTCTACTCTGGATTCAATGCTTTACGCCAAGCGTATTTTTTCAATGATAGAAGGAGCAGTATTTATGAGTAATACCACAAATGATAGTTATTATTTGAAAGATATGATGAATCATATAGACCAAATGATCATTCACGATATAAAAAGATAATTTTTTTATTTAAAAATATACCTTTTGGTATTTTTAATTTAACACCTATGAGTTCACTACCAAAAACTGTAAAAACAAGTACTAAAGTTCGTTTCCAGGATTGCGATCCCTTTAATCATCTTAACAATAGTAAATACCTTGATTATTTCACAAATGCAAGAGAAGATCAGATCTCAGAAAATTATAATTTGGACATTTATAAATACACAAAACAAACGGGAAATAGTTGGGTAGTGGGTAGTCATCAAATAGCATATTTAAAGCCAGCTATTTTGATGGAAGAAGTAGTAATTGATTCTCAATTATTAGAATATTCAGATAAAACTATCCAGGTTGAACTACGGATGTGGGATAAAAATCAAACGCAATTAAAAGCTGTACTCTGGAGCACATTTGTACACTTTAATATACGTTCGGGGAAGGCAACTTCTCATGAACAAAAATTAATAACACTATTTAAAGAAATTAAGAATCCTTTGGAGGTAAAAAGTTTTGAAAAAAGGATAGAACAGCTTAAAAGTAACTTAAAAAAAGCTAATAATTGATTCACAGTTATTTTACTCGTTATTCAATATTTAGTGGTTTGATGATAACAGGGCTCATTCAGCCCTGTTTTTTTATTCCTTCTCTTTGATCCATAAGATCCAGGTTTCATCCAAATAGTTTCCATTGTAATTTGAAGTCCTTGCTTTTCTTATTTCTTCTAGAGTGTCATATTTCTTCAAATAAACATAATAATAGTTGTTTTCTTTGTTGAAGAAATACTTTGGTGACAAGCCTTCTTTTTTTAATTTTTCTAAAAATAAATTGAAATATTTTTGGGTACCGTACACATTGACAACCAGGTAAAACCCGTAATCTACGCCTTCAAGGTCTTCTATGATAGAAAAATGGTCGTCTTGATCTTCCGGTTTAAAAAATTCTTCAAGAGGAATACTAACTATTGAATCTTTTTGAATGGTAAGCTCAGCTTTTTTTATTTCAGCGATTTTTTGTGTTTTTTTCTTCTTCTTTTTAACAGGGCCTTCAAACGAATAAGGGTTCTTTTTATTTTTACCAAACTCTAAAGCAAGTAAAAATTCATACGTTGGTCCTGAGTTAAAACTATCATTGGCATTTCCTAATTCTATCAATCCACCTAATCCGAAGGTATTAAATAATTTTGCTCCTAATCCAACGGATGGTCCAAAAAAACTATTGTATCCCGCCTGCATCCATACATTTCTAATATCTAATAAGATATTGCCTCCTAATTGAGTTTCTGTACCTGGAACTGATTTAATATAGGCTGTGGTTTTGAGAAGAACATCTTCAGAAGATGTCAAATGAAAATTATAACTGGTATGGCCTAAGAAGATCTTATCGTCAAAATTTGCCTCCAATTCGGAGTCTGAGAAATTATAATCCAGTAAGTTTTCTGAAGAAGCCCCAATATTAAAATTACCTATTGTCAGGTTAATCCCGGGCATTAACGTCAATAAAAAATCATCTCTTCCAGCTCTTGGAAACATCGCAAATTCTTCTGCAGTAAAGTTATTTCTATCTATTGTTCGGGTGGTCCCAATTACATTAACTCCAAATGTTAACCAGGACTCCTCTCCTATTTTAAATCCGTGAGCATAATTTCCTATTACACCGATGTTAGTAAAAATTCCCGTATCATTTTGAAATACTCCAAGCCCTATCCCATTAGAATCTCCAATGCGTCCACTATAATTAGTAAAAAATGTTGTTGGAGAATTATTTAGTTCAGCCCATTGAACTCTTACCCAAGTGGCTACTTTAGGATTGTCATTATTAATAAATGAAAACACAGGATTAACTAAGCTGGTATTATACTTAGCTAAGTTATGCTGACGAAAATCTACAGGATTCTCTATATCCTGAGCGTATATTGTACAGCAAAACCATACAAATATTACTGTTAATCGATAATGAGGGACCATTTAACGAAGAAAAACAAAAAAACAATACATTTTTTGCGGTTTCGAATTGTTTATTAACATTATTTTAAGACAAGTGTTAATATCAACGATAAATAATTAAGAATTAAGTTTTTATTTAAGAAAATTTAAAAGAATCTTTAATCTTTAGATGGTTTTTTCACCCATAAAATCCAGGCCTCATCTGTATACTTACCATTATAATTACTATCTCTGGCAGCTTCTATTTCACTTAGATTATTATAACGCTTTAGGTATACGTAATAATAATTATTTTCTTTATTAAAAAAGTATTGAGGATTTAGCCCTTCCCTTGTCAGTTTCTCTAAGAAAGCATTAAAGTATTTTTGGGTTTCATAAACATTTACTACCAGGTAAAATCCGGGTTCAATATCTTCCGTTTCATTTAATATAGAATAGCGTTCTCCTTCTTTATTTTTTGCTTTAAACGCTTCTTCGGTCAAAGTTTCTTTCTCCGAATTATCAACCGGGGGCGGTAATATTGTCTTTTTAGGTGGTATTATTTTTTCTTTCTTCTTTTTAACCGGACCGGCAAATGCACGTCTTCTCCTTGAATTTCCGTTATTGGGTTTAAATTCCCATGTAGCTACAACTTCAAATGTTGGGCCAACATCTATGTTATCAATATCGTTTTCAAATTCGACAAGCCCTCCTATTGCCAAAGCATCAAATAGTTTTGCACCTAACCCGAATGACGGACCATAAAAACTATTGTAACCCGCTTGTGCCCATCCAATTTTTGTGTCTAAAAACAAATTTCCTCCCAGCTGATTATCTACGGTAGGGATTGTTTTGGCATATGCTCCTATTCTAAATTTAGCATCGTCTAAAAAATCATAAGATGATTCTAATCTGAAATCATATCCGGCATGAATTAAAAGGATTTTATCGTCAAAAGAAGTATCTGTATCAGATTGCGTGAAATTATAATCGAACAGATTTTCTGAAACGATTCCAATATTAAAATTTTTGGTTCTAAAATTTATTCCTGGCATTGCTCTGACAATATAAGCGTCTGCTCTTACAGATTCCGGAAGCATATTAAATTCTTCAACAGAAAAATTATTACGATCTATACTGCGTTGAATCGGTATAACATTAATTCCTATGGTCAAATGTGTTTCCCGGCTTAGGTTAAAAACCCTGGAATAATTTAATAACAGACCATTTGCTGTAAATATTCCAAAATCATGTTGAAATACTCCTATTCCTATCCCGTTATTTTCTCCTATACGTCGAGTATAATTAGCAAATACTGATGTAGGCGGAAGCTCAAGACTTGTCCATTGAAATCTGCTCCATACACTTACCTGCTGATGTTCTGAATCTATAAACGAAAAAGCAGGATTCAATAAACTTCTATTGTACTTCACCAGGTTATGCTGGCGAAAGTCTAAAGGAATAGTCGTAGTTTGAGCATTAGAAATAAGAGGATATCCTATAAAAAATAGTATAAAAATCCTGGTTTTTATGAAATCGGATAAAGTCAAATGGCGGGTTGTTGTTTTAATAATATAAAATGGAGATAAATCTATCTATTCAAGTTGTAATTTATTCATTCTTTTCACGCACCCATAAAATCCAGGTTTCTCCATCATACCTACCATAAAAATTACTCGCCCTGGCTGTTTCTATCTCTTTTAAGGTTTCGAATTTTCTTAAATAGACATATCGGTATTTATTCTTATTATTATAGAAATATTTCGGATTTAAATTACGGGCATCCAAATGTTTCATGAATAAATTAAAATACTTCTCTGTTTCATATACATTGACTACCAAATAAAAGCCATAATCTACTCCATCTATACCTTCTACAACCAGGTATCTGTCGTTAATTTCTCCCGGTCCGTAAAACTTCTCTCTTAACTCTTTATTTTCGGGAAGATTTCTATCTATATAAACCGTATCTCTTATATATACCGTGTCCCTGGATTTTGCACCTCCTCCTCTTATAGGGAATAAATCGATATTTATTTCATTCAGGTTAATTGTCGGTTTTTCTTGTTCAACTGGTTTTGTAACTTTTTTCTTTTTGTTTTTCTTCTTTTTCCTGGGCCCTGCAAAACCGGAAGATTTACTTCCTCCAAATTCAAAAGCAGCAACAAATTCATAAGTAGGGCCTAAAAAGTCCCTATCTTCAGAATTCCCTAATTCTACAAGGCCTCCAATAGCAAAAGTTCTAAATAACTTAGCACCCAGGCCTACAGAAGGACCATAAAAACTATTAATTCCTGCCTGCATCCATCCGTTTTTGATATCCAAAAGCAAATTCCCTCCATATTGTGTTTCAATTCCCGGAACTTCTTTTACAAAAGCAGTAGCTCTTAACAATCCGCCATAAAGAAAAGTTCCGTAAGAAGATGAAAAAGGAAAGTCGTAACTCGCATGGCCAAAAAATATCTTATCTTCAAATGAAGTTTCCTGTTCAGAATTTGTGAAATTATAATCGAATAAGTTTTCTGAAGAAGCTCCTATGTTAAAATTCCCAAGCGTTAAATTAATCCCAGGCATTAGTGTCAATAAAAAATCGTCCCTTCCAGCTCCCGGAAGCATCTCAAACTCTTCTGCAGTAAAATTATTCCTGTCGATAGAACGTGTAGACCCAATTACGTTTACTCCCAGCGTTAACCATGCATTATTTCCTATTTTGAATCCACGTGCATAATTAGCTATGGCACCAAGGTTGGTAAAAATACCTGCATCATTCTGAAATGCACCTAATCCTACCCCTGTATATTCTCCTATACGGCCATTATAACTGGTAAAAAATGTAGTTGGAGAATTATCCAATTCAGACCATTGTATCCTACCCCAGGTAGCGATCTTGGGATTTTCATTATTTACAAAAGAAAAAACAGGATTCAGTAAACTTGTATTGTATCTCGTCAGGTTGTGTTGACGAAAATCAACAGGGCTTACGGTAACATCTGCACTTTGTGAGAATATTATCGCAGGTATAAAAATAAACATTAAGAATGCCCCAAATCTTAACATAATAACAAAAAAATCAAAAAAAAAGACGACAACAAAGGTTATTCAATTTTTTTATTAACTATTCTTTGTTAGAAAATGTTCATATTTTCGTTAAGCTTATGGTTTTCAGGCATTAGAACGATTAGATACAACTATAGAATTTAATGTTTTTTTCCACTTTAATTATGCCTAACCCATAAAATCCAGGTTTCTCCCGAGTATTTTCCGTTAAAATTAGTTCTTCTATCCCGTTCTATATTTGATAATTTATCATACTTTCTCAAGTAGACATAGTAGTAATTATTTTCTTTATTAAAAAAGTATTTTGGTTCTAATCCCTGGTTAGACAGCAACTTCATAAAGAGTTCAAAATATCTTTTTTCTCCAAATACATTAACTACTAAATAAAATCCGTATTCAACACCATCTATTCTATCTACTGCTTTATATCTGGGGTTAGCATTTGTAGTTTTAAATACTTTATTCAAAACGTTTTGATCTGTATCTTTATTAAAATTCTTTAATTTTTCTAATGATACATTTTGGATATTCTTATCGTCTAACTGTAAGGTATCTTTAGTTACTTTTTCATTATTATCAATCGGGTTACTATTTGAAGTAGTATTACCTGTTGTTTGAGTTTTATCATTAGAAACAGTACTTAAAACTTTATCTAAATCATTCGGGTTATTCGAATCGTCTGTATTTTTCCTGGTGCTTCCGGAGTTCTTTTTCTTTGGTTTTGGCTTTGGTCCTTCTTTAAAAGAAATAGGTTGATCTTTTCTTCTGTTTCTTTTACCAAACTCTATAGCTGCAGTAACTTCATAGGTAGATCCAAAGGCTCTGGTCGTGCTTGTTCCTGTTTCTATTAAAAAACCGACGACAATACCATCTGAAACTTTTGCTCCCAATCCGCCGGAAATACCAAAAAAGTTATTGTATCCTGCTTGTGCCCATCCAAAACTAGGCACATCAATCAATGCCTGGACTCCGTATTGCGTATCTTGTTCCGGGATAGATTTTGTGTATAACGTAGTTCTAAACACCGAATTGTTCCAGGCTGTTCTTCCACGATTTTTCAAATGGTAATCATAGCTGACATAGCCCAGGAAAATTTTATCTGAAAACTCTGTTTGCTGTTCTGAAGTTGAAAAATTATAATCAAAAAGGTTTTCTGAAGTAAAACCAAAATTAAAATCGTTAATAGTAAGATTTATTCCTGGCATCACAGCCAAAATGAAGTCTTTATCGTTAGCCAGCAAAACAGGATCTGGCTCCGGGGTAATAAAACTGGCTTGATTCAACCCCCGTTGTGAACCTATTAAATTAATACCCAAAGTTAACCACGATCTTCTGGCTAACTGGATTCCTCTTGCATAATTCACCATTAACCCAGAATCTGTAAACAATCCTATATTATGTTGAAACAACGCTATCCCTGCTCCGGTTTGTTTTCCTACCCTTCCACTATAATTGATCAAATAGGTTGTCGGAGCATCTTCTATTCCTACCCATTGTAATCTTCCCCATAAACTAAGACTGGTATTTTCACTTCTCACAAAAGACAATGCCGGATTGATAATATTGGCATTGTATTTAGAAAGGTTATGCTGCCTCCAATCAATAGGCAAAGTCGTCCTTTGAGAAAAGACGACCTCGCCAAATAATAGAGACACTATGAGTAAAAAATAAAAATTCTTGATCATGGGGCGAAAAAATATTCAGCCTACCTACTTACTACGGTAATTGAACCCTTTTTAACGGATTTTCCATTTTTCTGGATAAAATAGTAGTAAATAGAAGCTTCATTTTTATCTGTTAACGAGTTTTCCGGCCAATTATTCTGATATGAATTTGTTTTTAGTACGGGCTGACCATAAGGGTCACAAATAGTAACTTCTACCTCAGGGTCATTTATAAACTTAGCCGGAAGGACCCATTTATCATTTATATTGTCTTGGTTAGGGGTAATAATGTTAGGCACCTCAACTACTTCTAAAATTTCTGCTGTGATTTCTTTTACAACCTCACATCCGTTTTTAGTAGCAACCAGGTAATACGTACCAGGTTCATTTATTGTAAATGAATCTGCAGAAGATACTACCAGGCCATTGGTATCTTTCCATAAGTAAGAATCTCCACCAGATGCAGAAATAATTTCTGAGGTATTAGGTGCTATAAAGATAGCTGTAGAAGGAAAAACAGATATTACGTCTTCTCCAAACAGATTTATAATTAAATCATCTGAAGTCGTTGAACAACCATTAATATCTACAACAACATAAAATGTTCCGTCTGTATTCACTTCGAATGTATTTGAAGCTGTACTTCCCATTAATTGTCCGTTTCTATACCAGTTGTATGTTGCACCTTCGTAAGCTACTGTTGTGATTACAGCTTCTCCATTATTTGAGCAGATAAACTCTGTATCAGAACTCAATGTTACATTTGGTAAACCCAGTTTAACATTCAATTCGTTAGATACAAAATCCAAATCATTAAAACTACTTTCAAGTTTATAGTTACCATTTTCGGTATAACTTTCAATAGCATATGAAGGCCCTGTCTCATTTATTGATGCGTTATCTTTAGTCCAATTGAATTGGAAGTTGTCAAAATGGGCTGGTAAAACATCTTGTTCAAAACCATTTACTGCCTTTGCTATAATCGATTTAATATTGATCTGAGTATTGATACTTTCACAAGAGCTATAATCATCATTGTAATCTATTAACGCAGTAAACGAAACAGGGTCAAAAACTTTAAATTCGGGAGAATCTACTACTCCTAAACACGATCCGGGAGCAGAAACCTTAGCATGGTAAGTTCCTGCTTCATTGGCTTGATATTCCAGAGAAATACCATTTGCGACCAATTCGTCATTTCTATACCATGAAACACGAGGATTGGATGTAGATGTAGCAATTCTAAGTGTTACTGAATTCTCATCAAGTAAAATATTTTCTAACGGACTTTCTGCCGTGACTGTAGTCGTATTGCTTGTAGGTTCTCTAAAACTAATGGTTTCTGAAATAGCTTCGCAACCTCCTTCATTCACTAAAGATAATTTGTAAGTTCCATAAGTATTATCAGATGCTTGTAGTTCTAATTGAGGCGTATATGGTGGTAAATCTGTTAATTCCACATCGTTTCTAAACCATCTGTAATCTAAAAACTCATTATCTGTAACTGCTCTTAATGTATGCGTAGTTCCCGGGCAAGCTTCAACTGTGTTTTCTCCTTCAATTCTTGCATCAATTTCTTCTCCAAAATTTACAATAACAATATTAGAATGTAACTGCCCTGTACAATCTCCGAAAAAAGCTTCTGCATGGTATTCTCCGGAAGTCGTTACACTTATACTATTACCTGCTTCCTGGTAAAAAGCACCGTCTTTATACCAAATATAACTTGAAGCAACATCAACATTGAGGCTAATTGTCGCTGAGCTTCCTCCACAAATTGCTACATCTTCATAGTTGTTTAAAATCAAAACAGCATTAGGTATAAAGTAGGCATTAAATGAAGATGTAGTTGGGCTTATCTTTGCTGGAGAAGTAGATCGTACACGTATTTTATAATCCTGACCGGCAATATCTCTTGGAAAAGAAAACGAAGTTTCAAATTCAAAAGAAAAATTTTTATCTGAAATTGTTTTCAAAATTTGGGGCGATGCAAAACTTCCTGAAGCATCTGATAATTCTAAATAAAATACATTATCAGTATTAAACGGATTCGTATCATAACTTATAATAGTATTAAAGTTATTGAAATTATCAGAAGCACAAGCGTAAGCAAAAGATAGTTCTGGGGCATTTAGCGTTTGGGCTTGGCTAAATTGAAATATGGTCAGTAAAAAACAGCATAGTATCCACCTTACTGTTTGGTGTAATTTTTGTCTCATGGTAATATTTTTGGGGTAAAAATAAAAGGGCTAATAAAGTGATAAGAAATCTTATCCTGAAGGAGTAAACTTATGTCATAGGCGTATAGTTTTTTGTTGTTTGTTTGATTAAAACTACTCATAAATAATTTAAACTCCAACTAAAATTTGATATTTTATTGCATTTCATCGATGATTTTGTGCTTTTAATCGTCAAAAACTATGATTTTCTCTATGCTGAGCGGGAAATGTTAAAATTTAAAAAAAAATAAAATTTTATAGTTTTTCTAAAAATAGAATTCGATGATTTGATGCTTTTGAAGCTTTCAAAGTAAACTAAGAAAATGATTAATCGCAGAAGTTTTTAACTGATCTTTGGTTTTAGATTCAAAAAAATATATATCTTGATCTTTAAACAATTCTAATTATGCAAAGAGTCATTCTTTTTTTATTCATTGTCGCCTATAACTTTACAGGGTATACTCAAGATATTAAAGGTACTGAAACAACTACTATATATTTTATAAGACACGCCGAAAAAGACAGAAGTAATCCTAACGATAGAAATCCTGCACTTACACAAGACGGTTTAGGCCGTGCAGTAAAATGGGCAGAAGTCTTAAAAAACCAGAAATTAGACGCTGTTTATTCTACAGATTATAACAGAACGAAACAAACCGCTGCTCCTTCTGCTGCAAAAAACGGGTTAGAGGTTACTTTGTACGATCCCAGAAACTTTAACCCGAATACATTAAAAGAATTAAAGGAAAAGACTATTCTGGTAGTTGGCCATAGCAATACTACCCCAGCCATGGTTAATACCATATTAGGAAGCAAAAAATATCAGCAAATAGATGATTCTAATAATGGAAACCTGTATGTTGTTACCATACAAAATGGTACTGTAGTTAACAGTACACTACTATATATTAATTAAGGGTTACAGCGACATTTTCCAATTCAATTTTAGAAAGTAGTTTTAGCTTACCTTCTTCGAATGCTTTTGCCATATCTTCCAGTTTGGTAGAAGCTTCAGCTGGTTTGTAATTGTTGTGGTCTGCAAAACGTAAACCTTCAACAAAACGTTCATTATAAGCTTCTCGTAATCGTATTCCTCCTCCGTCTACGTGGTACTCATAAGCCAGGTAATCAATGATATAATTTTCTTTATTCACCCAATAAATAAAGACATCATCAAAATCTGTACCTCCACCCTCTTGATCAAAATAAACTTTAATCTTATAATATGGAGTTCCTTTTATTGTAGTTTCTCCTAATAGTTCTTTATGAACTGCCTTATCATTTAATCCTTGTGGTAAATATGCAAAATAATGAACAGAATTTACAGAATTTGAATACCTGGTTACCATAGAATCTGCAACCTGAACCTCGTCTTCATTTATATATCTCTTAAATTCATTAGAATACAGTACATCTTTGGTTTGAGTTCCTGTTGAATCTGTAGTAATCCTAACCAATTCTCTTCCATGTGAATTTCTTTTAGAAGTATAGGTACGTCCTCTGAAATCAAAAGATATTTCTGCATTACGAAAAGTATCTCCACCTGATGCTTTTATTGAATTATTAATAATGGCTACAGCAGTTAATGATTTGTCATTTTCTTTTTCTTCTTTATTTACAGTATTACATGAAATAAATAAAGTTAAAGCTCCAAGTATAGAAAGGTAATTTCGCATTTATAATTTTTTAGGTTACTAAATTATCTATTAAGTCGAAAGTCTACCTTTAAAATAACGTTAAAAAAAAGTATCGCGATTACGCGATACTTTTCTTATTATTTATTTGGGCTTTTTTAGAACTTCAAACCAATTCCAATACCTATTACCAAAGGATCAATTTTAATGTCTTTAGCGATTACTGTTGCTCCAAGAGCAGACGTGGCATTTACTGATGCATCTGTTTGTAAGAGTAATTTTTTAATATCAAGGTTTATAAACCATTTATCATTAAGTGCGTAATCTAATCCGCCCTGAAAGGCAAATCCAATAGTGTTATCATAATCTATATCATCTGCTACAGGTCCTTCATCTACCCCATAAAAGATAGTATAGTTTATTCCCGCACCTAAATATGGTTTAAGCTTACCTCCTGTAAAGTGATATTGCAAGGTTAATGTTGGAGGCAATAACCACACATCTCCTAAATCGATATTACCAGCAGCTGTAGCTACAGCACTTACATCATGATTGGTTGTCGCCAAGATTAATTCTGCTGCCCAGTTTTTGGTAAAGAAATATGTAAAATCCAATTCCGGAACATACTCTGTAGAGATCGAAACATCTCCTCCTATCCCACTAATGGTAGCACTTTCATCTGGTATTACAGAAATCAAACGCAACCTGGCCTGCCATTTTTTTTCTTCAGATTTTTCTTCTTGCGCCGTTAACTGAAATGTACATAGTAATAAAAAAATGCCTAAAATTAATTTTCTCATGATTGTGTCGTTTAAAATTTACATTACAAAAATATTGCTGACATTTTTTTCTATTAATGACATTAGTCATTGTTCAGAAATAAAAAAATAAAATTAATGTCATTATAAATTGTATAAAGACATGCTAAAACGTTTCAATAAATGTTATTACCTTTGACAGACCATGCAAAAAAACATTAACATACAGAATAAAAGGGCACGTTTTGAATACGAAATCCTGGATAAATATACAGCCGGTATAGTTTTAACAGGTACCGAAATAAAATCCATTCGCCTTAGTAAAGCTTCTATTTCTGAAAGTTTTTGTGAGTTCAATGAAGGAGGAGAACTCTTCATTATCAATATGTTTATAGAAGAATATATGCATGGTAGTCATTACAATCATAAACCAAAAAGTGAACGTAAATTACTCCTTAATAAAAACGAATTAAGAAAACTTCACAAAGAAGTAAAAAATACCGGACTCACTATTGTGCCCTTAAGATTGTTTTTAAATGAAAAAGGACTTGCAAAATTAAATATTGCCTTAGTTAGAGGTAAAAAACTTCACGATAAGCGCGAGACTATTAAAGATAGAGACAACAAGAGAGAATTAGATCGTATTAAAAAATCATATAGATAGTTATTTCATTTATGAATTTGAGGCAACCATTTTAGTAAAAAAAGTATCTCCATTATAAAACAATTATAATTCTAAAGTGAAAAACAAATTACTCTTTATCCTTCTGTTTCTTTTTCATCTTAAAATGTTTGCTCAAATAAAAGGAAATGTGACAGATCAGAATGAAACTCCATTACCTTATGTCAATATTTTTATAAAAAACACATATACCGGTACTACTACAAATGAATCGGGAATTTACCAGTTAGAGCTCGATAAAAAGGGAACATATGTTATCACCTTTCAATATCTGGGTTTTAAAACTATCAATAAAGAAATTACTATCGATAGTTTTCCATATACATTAGACATTATTCTTCTGGAAGAATCAGTCTCGTTAAATGAAGTTGTCGTTAATGCCGAAGAAAATCCGGCAAATGAGATCATCAGGAAAACAATAGCAAACAGGGAAAAAAATTTAAATAAGATTAATGAATTCACAAGTGATTTCTATTCTAGGGGTATTTATCGTTTAAAAGATGCTCCAGAGCGTATATTGGGGCAGGATTTAGGGGATTTTGGTGGCGGATTGGATTCTACACGCACCGGGGTAATCTACTTATCAGAAACCAAATCTGAAATTACATATAAGCGACCAAATTCTTTTAAAGAAAAAATAATAGCTTCTAAAGTTAGTGGAAGTGATAATGGTTTTAGTTTTAACAGCGCTTCTGAAGTTAATTTTAGCTTTTATCAGAATACCATTGAATTCAATACAAGTCTTATATCTCCGATATCAGATTATGCTTTTAACTATTACCGTTACTGGTTAGAAGGGACATTTTATGACGATCGGAACAATCTTGTCAACAAAGTTAAGGTAACGCCTAAACGACCTAAAGATAGGGTTGGAGAAGGATATCTTTATATTATTGAAGATGATTGGTCATTATATGCTGTTGAGTTCAAAATTACAGGAGAGCAAGCCCAGATTCCTGTAATTGAAACCATCGATTTTAAGCAAAATTATTCGTATTCTGACACCGATAAAATATGGGTACTCAGATCTCAGGTGTTTGATATCGAATTTGGAATCTTCGGAATTAAAGGAAACGGGCGTTTTACAGCAGTGTATAGCAATTATAATTTTCAACCGGAATTTGATAAATCGACTTTTACCAGGGAAGTCGTTTCTTTTGAAAAAGAAGCTAACAAAAAAGATGACTCTTTTTGGAACAACATCCGTCCCGTTCCACTTACCGATGAAGAATCTGAAGATTATGTAAAAAAAGACAGTATTAAAGAAATCAGGAAATCAAAACCTTATCTTGATTCTTTAGATCGAAAAAATAACAAATTCAATTTAGGGAATCTTTTCTTTGGATATACTTTTAGAAACTCATACAAAGATTGGCAAGTCAGCTTGAATTCTCTTCTTTTTGCTACACAATACAACAGCGTACAAGGATGGAATTCTACACTAGGCCTTACTTATTTTAAAAATTATGAAGAAGAAGGACGTTGGTTACGAATCAATAGTGATTTTAATTATGGTTTTTCAGATGACCGTTTAAGGATGAGTGGTGCTATTGCTTATAAGTTTAATAATTTTTCAAGGCCTATCTTAAGCCTTTCTGGCGGAGTTAATGCTTCACAGTTTAATGAAGCTGAACCTATTTCTCCACTTATCAATACTGTAAGTTCTCTGGTTTTTGATAATAATTTTATCAAGCTGTTTGATAAAACATTTGTCCAGGTCAACTATTCTGATGAAATTTTTAACGGCTTCAGGCTTTTTACTTCATTAGCATATGAAGAACGAAAACCTTTGTTTAATACCAGGCAAGACGATGATTTCACCTCTAATAACCCACTATTACCTAATGATTTTACCACTCCGGCTATCCAGGAACACGATATCATAAAATTTAATGTTACCGGAAGAATTCGCTTTAAACAGGATTACCTAAGTTATCCGGATGCCAAATACAATATAACTAATGACGAATTCCCTTCTTTGTTTCTTACTTATGAGGGAGGTTTTGCAGCTAGTGATAGTGATTTAAATTTTTCACAATTAAGAGTTCGGTTAACTCAAGATTTTGATATTGCTAATAAAGGTGAATTTGCCTATAATTTACGAGCAGGTACTTTTATTGATAGTGACGAATTATCATTTGTTGATTTTCAGCATTTCAACGGAAATGAAACACGCATTGGAACTACCAATAATTATTTGAACAGTTTCAATTTGCTTCCTTATTATGAACTCAGTACAGACGATTCTTATTTTGAAGGACACATAGAACATAATTTTAAAGGATATATCCTGGGTAAAGTCCCATTGTTAAACAAATTAAATTATAACCTGGCAGTCGGAGCAAATTTATTGGCTACTGATGGCAACCAGCCTTATACAGAATTTTATGTGGGGATCGATAATCTGGGGTGGGGTAAATTCAGGTTTTTAAGGTTGGATTATGTTCGTTCTTACCAGGGCGGATTTAGAGAAGATGGAATTATTTTCGGGTTAAAGTTTTTAGGGGTTTTTCAGTAAATATAGTTTAGTTGTCATTCCTGACAAGTGAAACGAAGATCAGGAATCTACTTTTATTGTATAGTAAAGTTAACCTTAATATAGATTCCGGATATTTACTAAAAGTAAATTCAGAAATGACAAAGGGTTACTTCTCAATACTAACCTCTCAATACTCAGTACTCGATCAATTCTTATCTTCTAACAATGGGACAAAGCGAAAAGACCCCAATTCTTTCTTTTCAAATTCTTTTTCAGATTTACGAGTATACAATGTCATTACCTGAGAAGTATCTCCCACAGGAATAACTAACTTTCCTCCTATTTTTAGCTGAGATAACAAAGGTTTAGGAACAAAAGGAGCTCCGGCAGTTACTATAATTCCATCAAAAGGAGCTTCTTCCGGAAGGCCTTTATAACCATCTCCAAAAATCAGTCTCTTAGGGCGGTACCCTAATTTAGGGAGAAATAAATTGGTACGCTTAAACAATTCTTTCTGTCGTTCTATAGAGTAAACCACTGCGCCTATCTCAAGGAGAACAGCAGTTTGATATCCGCTTCCTGTACCTATCTCCAGGATCTTATCTCCTTTGTTTACTTCCAATAATTCGGTTTGAAAAGCAACAGTATACGGTTGTGAAATGGTTTGATTAGCAGCAATTGGGAATGCTTTATCCTGATAAGCATGATCTTCAAAACTACTATCCATAAACAAATGCCTGGGAATTGCACGAACTGCATTTAAAACATGATCATTCTTAATTCCTTTAGCTATTAAAACCTCTGCAAGCTGGTTACGCATGCCTTTATGCTTAAACGTATCTTTCACTTAAGTTAAATTTGGAAGTTAAAAGTACATATTCTAACGCGTATTCAAATTGATTATCGCTAAAAAAATGCAACTATTATTTTGTTTTCTTCGGAAGAATGAGTCAATAATCTTATTTTTGCTCAAAAGAATAAATCTATGCTTAAAGCAGGTGTATTAGGTGCAGGTCATCTAGGGAAAATTCACTTAAGGCTATTACAACAATCTGAAAAATATGAACTTGTCGGTTTCTTCGATCCTGATGAAGAAAACGCAAAAAAAGTAGCAGAAGAATATGGGTATCGTCACTTTTCTTCTATTGAGAGTCTTATTGACGCTGTAGACGTTGTAGACATAGTGACTCCTACCCTTTCACATTACGATTGTGCAGAAAGAACCATAAAAAAAGGGAAACACATATTTATAGAAAAACCTATAGCCAATTCTGTAGAAGAAGCAGAAAAATTAATTCTCCTGGCAGAAGAATATGCTGTTCAGGGCCAGGTAGGACATGTAGAACGTTTTAATCCTGCTTTTACAGCTGTAAAAGATAAGATAAACAATCCTATGTTTATCGAAACACACCGTCTTGCAGAATTTAATCCACGAGGAACAGATGTTCCTGTTGTACTGGATTTAATGATTCATGACATTGATATTATTTTAAGCGTTGTGCCTTCTAAAGTGAAATCAATAAATGCCAGTGGAGTATCTGTAATTAGTAAATCTCCCGATATCGCCAATGCCAGGATAGAATTTGAAAATGGTTGTGTTGCCAATCTTACCGCAAGTAGGATTTCGCTTAAAAACATGAGAAAATCCAGATTCTTTCAAAGGGACGCTTATATTTCTGTTGATTTTCTTGAGAAGAAAGTTGAAGTTGTCAAGATGAAAGATGCACCGGCTACACCAGATGAATTCGCTTTAATTTTACAAAATGCAGAAGGAGAGAAAAAACAGATCTATTTTGAAAATCCAAAAATTGATGCTAATAATGCTATTTTAGATGAACTTAATACGTTTGCATCAGCGATAGAAAATAATACAACTCCAATTGTTACATTAAAAGACGGTACAGAAGCGCTTCGTATAGCAACGCAAATCATAGCTTCTTTCTAACATAAATTCATTATACCTATTAAATACATTAAGAAATGAAACGAGCATGTTAAAAGCTTTATCACACAAGGAAATGATTAATAGCGAACAGCATGTGACCTTTGAAAAATAATAAATATAAACACATGAAAAATATTGCAGTTATCGGTGCAGGAACCATGGGAAACGGAATAGCTCATACGTTCGCACAATTTGGTTATAAAGTACAACTGATTGATGTTTCTGAGGCTTCTTTGGAACGAGGAATGGCTACTATCACAAAAAACCTGGATAGAATGGTAGCTAAAGAAAAAATCACAGAAGCAGAGAAAGAAAATACTCTTGCTAATATTACTACCTATAACAACTTAAAAGAAGGTGTAGAATATGCAAGTTTGGTAGTAGAAGCTGCTACAGAAAATGTAGATTTAAAACTTAACATATTCAGAGAACTTAGTGATTTATGCCCGGATGACACTATTTTGGCAACTAATACTTCTTCTATTTCCATTACACAAATAGCAGCTGTAACAAATCGTCCCGAGATGGTCATAGGAATGCACTTTATGAATCCGGTGCCAATTATGAAGTTGGTAGAAATCATCAGAGGATATAATACTTCAGATGAAGTTACCAATACAATCATGGAGCTTTCTAAAAAATTAAGTAAAGTTCCGGTAGAGGTAAATGATTATCCAGGCTTTGTTGCCAATCGTATCTTAATGCCAATGATCAACGAAGCTATTGAGACCTTATATAATGGAGTAGCCGGGGTATACGAAATAGATACTGTAATGAAATTAGGAATGGCTCATCCTATGGGACCACTTCAATTGGCCGATTTTATAGGGCTGGATGTATGTCTATCTATCCTGAATGTAATGTATAACGGTTTCAAAAATCCAAAATATGCACCTTGTCCGTTATTAGTAAACATGGTAATGGCTGGAAAATTAGGAGTTAAATCGGGAGAAGGATTCTATGATTATTCTGAAAGTAAGAAAGCTGAGAAATTAGCAAAACAATTTTCTTAATATATAAAGACTGAGAATGGCTACCATAAAACCTTTTAAAGCTATACGACCTCCAAAAGATAAAGTTAGCTTGGTTGCTTCTCGCTCTTATGAAGATTATTCTAAAAAAGAACGAAATGCACGATTAGAATTTAACCCATTCTCTTTTCTACACATCATAAACCCGGGATATAAGTTTCGTAAAAGTATATCCGGGGTTAAACGTTTCTCTTTGGTGAGAAACAGGTATCAGGAATTTAAAGAAGATGGAGTTTTTATCCAGGATAACACTCCATCTTTTTATATCTATAAAATCAAAACCAGAAACGATAGTTTTTGCGGTATTTTAGCGGGGGTAGGTACAGATGATTATAAAAATAATATCATCAAAAAACATGAAAATACCTTACAGCACAGAGAAGAGTTGTTCAAAGATTATCTAAAAACTGTAGGGTTTAATGCAGAACCTGTCTTATTAACTTATCCGGATAAAGTTACTATTAATGATATCATTAATAAAGTAATGGCAACTGTTCCGGAATATGAATTCACTACTACAGATCGAGCTACTCATTATTTATGGAAAGTAGACAATACTGACATCATTATACAACTCCAGGAAGAATTTAAAACTACTGGTGCCTTGTATATTGCAGATGGACACCATAGATCTGCTTCTTCATATCTGTTGGCAGAAGAATTAAAATCTGAAAACAAAAGCCATACTGGAAAAGAGCCTTATAATTTTTTTATGAGCTATTTAATCTCAGAATCTCAATTAAAGATTTATGAGTTTAACAGGATGGTTAAAGATTTAAACGGATTATCAAAAGAGGAATTCTTAATCCAGCTGGACGAACGGTTTCGATTAGAAAACAGAGGAGAAGAGTTATACAAGCCTTCTAAAAAGCATCATTTTAGTATGTATTTAGATGGAGAATTCTATTCTTTATACTTGCGTAAATCGCTTTATAAATTTCCTGATGCGTTAAGTCAATTAGATACGCAAATTCTATATGAAACCATATTGAATCCTATTTTGGGAATTGGAGATTTACGAAACAATAAAAGAATTGAGTACGGTTATGGCAGGCATAATACCATAAAAATGAAAGATTTGATAGATAAAGGCAAATTCTCTGTAGGTTTCGGGATGCTTCCTGTTAATGTCAATGAAATGAAAAATATTGCAGATGAACATTTGCAAATGCCTCCTAAAAGTACTTATATAGAACCCAAACTGAGAAGCGGGTTAGTAATTTATGAATTTTAAAACCTGATCATTTTCTGTAATTCAGAATCTAGTCGATATCAATAATTTAATACCTGATTACAAGCTATGAGTATCGCTCAAAACTTGCTAGAATTAAAAAAATCTATTCCGGATCACGTCACTTTAGTTGCGGTTTCCAAAACAAAGCCCATAAGTGATATTTCTGAGGCATATCAATCTGGTCAAAGAGTATTTGGTGAAAACAAGATACAGGAAATGACCGATAAACAAGCAGCTTTGCCCGAAGATATAAAATGGCATATGATTGGTCATGTACAGACCAATAAGGTAAAATATATGGCTTCTTATGTAGATTGTATTCATGGAGTAGATAGCTTAAAGCTATTAAAAGAAATCAATAAACAGGCTTTAAAACACCAAAGAGTTATTCATTGTTTATTACAAATCCGAATAGCCGAAGAAGATACTAAATTTGGAATGACCGAAGAACAGGCCTCTTCCCTATTGTCATCATCAGAATTACAAGTATTGAATAACATCAAAATTGTTGGGTTTATGGGAATGGCTTCTTTTACTGAAAATAAAGAGCAAATTAAAAATGAATTCAGCATTTTAAATAAATTCTTTGAAAACACTAAAAAGGCAGAGGCTCAAAATTCAAATATCCAGCTGGAAACACTTTCAATGGGAATGAGTGGAGATTACCAAATAGCAATAGCATCAGGCAGTAATATGGTTCGAATTGGAAGTAGTATCTTTGGCGCAAGAAATTATCAAAAATAAGGAGGCTATTTATTTGTGTATGCAATATTAGACATAGAAACTACGGGAGGGAAATACAATGAAGAGGGAATTACCGAGATTGCTATATACAAGTTTGACGGGCATAAAGTAATTGATCAATTTATCAGTCTCGTAAATCCGGAACGAGAAATTCAGGCGTTTGTAGTTAACCTAACTGGCATTAACAACAAAATGCTTAAAGATGCTCCTAAATTCTACGAAGTCGCCAAACGTATCATAGAAATTACAGAAGATTGTATTATAGTCGCACATAATGCGCAATTTGATTATCGGATTTTACAAACCGAATTTAAGCGATTAGGATACGATTATAAACGTAAAACTTTATGTACTGTAGAATTATCCAAAAAATTAATCCCAGGTAAAGATTCTTATAGTTTAGGTAAGTTAGTGAGGTCATTAGGCATTCCTCTAAGTGACAGGCACCGGGCTAGTGGTGATGCTATGGCTACGGTTAAACTGTTTAAACTTCTCATTTCAAAAGATACTGAAAAAGTAATTTTAACCGAAGCTGTAAAAACAGATGTAAAACATAAAATAGCACCAAAACTATTAGATATTATCGATAAACTTCCAACTGCCACAGGAGTTTATTATATGCATAAAGAGAATGGGGAAATTATATATATAGGAAAAAGCAAAAATATACAAAGGCGAATAAATCAGCATTTTACAGGAAGTTCTTCTAAAGCCAAAAGAATGCAAAAGGACGTATTTGCCGTGACTTATGAAGAAACAGGAAATGAATTGATCGCCTTGCTGAAAGAAAATCAGGAAATTAAGGAGAATCAACCTGTTTTAAACAGGTCCAGGAAACGTACAGTTTTTAATCTGGCAATGGAGGCGTATACAGATGATAATGGATACATAAATCTAAAGATTGAAAAAGCGCATAAAGTTAAAAACCCTGTTACTACATTTACCAATATACACCAGGCAAAGAATACTTTATACAAAATTGCAGAAGAGTTTACATTATGTCATAAACTTTTAAAACTATCTGATAGTAAAAAGCATTGCTTCAATTACACCGTCAATAAATGTAACGGAGCCTGTATTACAGAAGAAAATTATCAGGAATATAATCAGCGGGTAGAAAAAGCACTTAGAAAGTATAGCTATATCCAGGATAATATGGTTATTATTGATAGAGGAAGAGAGGTTGATGAACGGAGTGCTATTTTAATTGAAGATGGTAAATTCAAAGGGATTAGCTTTTTTAATCTCAATTACCAGGTGACTAATATTGAGGTTTTAAAAAACATGATTACTCCCATGCATAATAATGCAGACGTTACACATATTATCCAGTCTTACCTCAGAAAGAAAAAGGCATTAAAAATAATTACTTTTTAAATTAGTTGGATTTTTAAGATAAGTGCCATAAATTAAGCATTATTTTCTTACTTAGATGAAATAATAATTTACAAAACTCAATCTTTTTAAAAATCGTTTATGCTAAAATTTTCTTTTTTCAGTATACTGTTCGTATTATTATCTTCAATAACAAATGCCCAGGCAAAAAAAATTAAATTAGGTTTTCCTCCTGTAGAAGAACTTGAGATGAAAACATATGCCAAAGATACAGCTGCAAGTGCAGTAATCATGTATGAATATGGAAATGCTGGTATAAAATACAGAGATGACGATGTTCGATTATATGTTGATTACACCGTAAGAATTAAAATTCTTAAAAAAGAAGGATTAGACCGTGGAGATATAGTTATCCCTTTGAGAAAATCTTCAAGACGAAAAGAAGAAGTATCAAAAATTAAAGCTGTTTCTACTACTCTAAAAGCAAACGGTGTCCATGAAAAAAGATGGTTAAAAGAAAGTGACATTTACAGAGAAGAATATAACGATGATTACATCCTACTAAAATTTGCCGTTCCTAACGTAACTGTAGGAAGTGTTATTGAATATCAGTATACTCTTAAATCTCCCTTTCTTTATAATTTCTTCCCTTGGGAATTACAGGAAGATATTCCAAAAGTCTACAGCGAGTACCAAACTTCAATTCCGGGAAATTATAAATACAATATAAAACTGGTAGGGAATCAAAAGTTAGATAAAAATGAAACCGGATTAAAAAGAGAATGCTTTGTTGTAGGGAGAGGAAAAGCAGATTGCTCTACTGCTACATACATAATGAGAGATATTCCTGCATTTATTGAAGAAGATTATATGTTATCTGCTAAAAACTTCAAATCTAAAATTTCTTATGAGTTAGAAGAGGTTCATTTTTTTGATGGAAAAAAAGATAAGTATACAAAAACCTGGAAAAGTACAGATTATGAATTAAGATCGGGAGAAAACTTAGGAGCTCAAAGTAGAAAAGAAAATTATTTTAAAAAACAATTACCGGAAAAATTGTTTTCTATAGAAGATCCTTTAGAAAAAGCAAAAAACATCTATTACTATTTACAAGAAAAGATGACATGGAATGAAAAACGGAATCTTTTTGGTAAAAAAGATGTGAAAGATGTATTCGAAAAAAATACCGGAAGTGTTACTGAAATGAATCTTGTTTTATTAAATAGCCTTAAAGCAGGCGGTTTAAATGCAAACTTGATGTTGCTTTCTACAAGAGATAACGGACTTCCTACAAAATTATACCCGGTTTTATCAGAATTCAATTATCTGGTAGTCAAATTAGATATTGGAGATACTTCATATCTTTTAGATATCACTGATAAAAAACTACCTTTTGGATTACTTCCGTACAAATGTTTAAATAGTTATGGAAGAGTATTCAATTTCAAAAAAGGCAGTTATTGGTTCGATATAATCGCTGATAAATATCAAACCAAAAGTATCACACAAATGAATGTAAAAGTTGATGAAAACGGACTCATTACCGGGGACATGCGAGAAGTTAATACCGGCTATTTCGGATTGAATAAACGACAAAGTTTTTCAAAAACAAATGAAGATGCTTATATCGAAGATATGGAAAATAGTCTAAGTCAAATTAGTGATTTTACTATAAATGAATTTAAAATTGTCAATAAAAATAATTATGAAAAACCTCTTACTGAAACTATAAATTTTCAAATAGATAACGATAATATCACCTCTGAGAATATATTCTTTTATCCTTTTATGTTTAATCGTTTTAAAACAAATCCTTTTCAATTAAAAGAACGTACTTATCCGGTTAATTTTGGATATTCAAGAGTTTACAATTACCGGATAGCTATCGAAATTCCTGAGTCTATGACCTATACTGAAATACCGCAGAATAAAACCATAAAATTTCAAAATGAAACTGCATCTTTAAAAATAAATGCATTACAAAAGGGAAACATATTGAATATTATTTTAAAACTGAACCTTGATCAACCTATCTATAATGCCGAAGATTACAACGGATTGAAAACCTTATTTAAAGAACTGGTAGCTATCCAAAATAAAGTTCCTATTGTAATTCAGAAAAAAGTAAAGTAATTTTACTTATATTTTATAGCCATTGCCAAGTAACAAGAATAGAAATTGGAAAAGTAAACTTCATGAAATTATTTATGAAGCTGATACCCCTTCCGGAAAATTATTTGATGTAATTTTAATCGTATCTATAGTCGCTAGCATTATACTTGTAATGTTAGAAAGCGTAGATTCTTTTGATAATAAGTATCATGACATACTTCTCTTTATCGAGTGGATATTTACTATCTTCTTTACATTAGAATATATTGCACGGATAATTTCCCTGAAACGTCCTTCAAATTATATTTTTAGCTTCTATGGAATTATCGACTTTCTAGCTACTATTCCTTTATACATTTCTTACTTTATAGCAGGGTCTCAGGCATTACTGGCACTTAGAGCTTTTAGATTACTACGCGTATTTCGTATTTTAAAGTTGGTTCAGTTTATAGGGGAAGCATCTCAACTGAGAAGAGCTTTAAAAGCCAGCAGGGCAAAAATTACAGTTTTTGTTTACACTGTTTTGATTCTGGCCGTTATCATGGGAACAGTTATGTATATGGTTGAAGGAAGTGAAAATGGTTTTACCAGCATCCCCAGAAGTATTTACTGGACCATAGTAACTTTAACTACAGTAGGCTATGGAGATATTGCTCCTCAAACTCCGTTGGGACAGGCAATTGCTTCTTTCATTATGATTATTGGTTATGGAATAATTGCGGTTCCTACAGGAATAGTTACTGCTGAATTTACCAGGCAAAGAGACAAAAAGGTTCATACCAACACGCAATCATGTCCGAGTTGTAGTATAGAAGGCCATCTTGATCATGCCAAACATTGTTTTAAATGCGGAACTCAACTGAATGAATAATTACCTGATTAGTATTGTAGGTCCTACAGCCATAGGCAAAACAGCTTTGGCAATAGAAATAGCCAAATTCTTTAAAACAGAAATCCTTTCTGCTGATTCAAGGCAGTTTTATAAAGAAATGAAAATAGGGACTGCAGTCCCTTCTGATGAAGAATTGCAGCAAGTTAAACATCATTTCATACAACATAAAAGTATTTTTGATGCTTATACTGTTGGCGATTTTGAAAAAGACGCAATAGCTAAAACAACAGAACTCTTTAAAAATAATAATATCCTTGTTTTAGTCGGAGGTAGCGGTTTGTATGTCAACGCCGTGATTAATGGATTGGACGATTTTCCGGAAATCAATCCGGAAATCAGAATACAGCTTAACAAAAACCTGGAAGAAGATGGCATTGAAACGCTTCAACAACAATTAAAAGTTCTTGACCCTGATTATTACAACAAAGTAGACCTTAAAAATCCGCATAGATTGATTAGGGCCTTAGAAATATGTATCGGGACAAATCAACCTTTCTCATCCTTTTTGAATCATAAAAAAAGTAACAGAAATTTTATTCCTATTACTATTGCACTAACAGCAGAAAGACACCTTATTTATGAAAGGATCAATAAACGGGTAGATATTATGATAAAAGAAGGGTTGGTTGAAGAAGCTCAACAACTACATAAATACAAAGATCTAAATGCGATGCAGACCGTTGGTTATCGAGAATTATTTCAGTATTTCGAAAAAGAGTGGACACTTGAATTTGCCATAAAAGAAATTAAAAAAAATACCCGGCGTTTTGCTAAGCGTCAGCTTACCTGGTATAGAAAAGATGAGTCCATTATATGGATCGATAATCAAACTCCTATAAACGAAGCGATAGCTATTATTCAAAGTAAAATCAATGAATCCTGAAGAAAAATTAAAAGCACTTCAAATTGAACTTCCAACTCCGTATAATCCTATTGGGAATTATGTCAGGTATGTACAAACCGGGAATTTAATTTTTATTGGAGGGCATGGGCCTTTCGACAATATGGTAAAAGGCAAAGTCGGACAAGAATTATCTCTTGAAGATGGTTATCAGGAAGCCAGAAAAACAGCTATCAATTTATTAGCTACTCTAAAAGAAGCAGCTAACGGATTAAATAATGTTAAACGAATAGTAAAAGTTAACGGGATGGTCAATGCTACTGATACTTTTACAGACCATCCAAAAGTCATTAACGGATGTTCTGACTTACTGGTTTCTGTCTTTGGAGACCGAGGCATACATACAAGAGCTGCCGTAGGAATGTCTTCGCTTCCCGGTAATATCCCCGTTGAGATAGAAATGGTCGTAGAAATCTAAATAAAAAAAGCCGGAATTTATTTTCCGGCTTTCTTATCTTATATTGTATATTAACTATTCTGCTTCAGTTTTAACTACTAATCTGAATCCTTCACCATGAATATTTAATATTTCTACATCTTCATCAAGTTTTAGATATTTTCTTAGCTTAGCTATGTAAACATCCATACTTCTGGAAGTAAAGTAATTATCATCTCTCCAGATCTTAGTTAAAGCTAATTCTCTTGGCATTAAATCATTTTCATGAAGTGCTAATAATCTAAGTAACTCGTTTTCTTTTGGTGATAATTTAATAGGCTCTCCATCTCCGTAAGTTAGAAATCTCAATTTGGAATTTAAGTGGAAACCACCTATTTGAAATTCAAATTGTTTGCTATCAGCTACAGAATCAGAAGCCTTTCTCTGCATGATTGCTTTAATTTTAAAAAGAAGCACTTCAGAATCAAACGGTTTATTAAGATAATCATCTGCACCCGCTTTATATCCTTTAAGAACATCTTCTTTCATAGTTTTAGCAGTTAAGAAGATAATTGGCACTTGTTCATTCTTTTCTCTAATCTCTTTAGCCAATGTGAATCCATCTTTATATGGCATCATAACATCCAGAATACAAAGGTCATAATTGTCTTTTTTAAACTTTTCAAAACCTTCCATTCCGTTTTTAGCTAATACTACATCAAAATCGTTCATAGATAAATAATCTTTAAGAACGATTCCAAAATTCGGATCATCTTCTACTAATAAAATCTTCTTATTTGCTGTTTCCATAATGTTTTTATATTAAAGGTAACTTTATATAAAAGGTACTTCCCTTATCTTTTTCACTTTCTACGTAGATCTCACCTTGATGATCTTCTACTATTTTTTTAACATATGCCAAGCCTAATCCATGGCCTTTAATATTATGTATATTCCCTGTATGTTCCCTGTAGAATTTTTCAAAAATTCTTTTGGCAACGGCTTTACTCATTCCTGCTCCCTGATCTTGTACTTTAATGATGATGTTATTTTTTGCAACTTCTGTATATACATCAATCTTTGGAGCATCAGGAGAATATTTGATAGCGTTGTCTAAGATATTAACAAGAACGTTAGTAAAATGCATTTCATTGCCCAGTATTTCACTGCTTGTAGCTTCTAAATGCTCATTAATGTATCCCCCTCTATTTTCTACAATTAGAGATACATGCGTAATCGCCTCTTCTATTCTGTCGTGTACATCAACTCTATCCTTACTAATATCCAGCTGATTTTTTTCTAATTTAGAAATTCTTAAGACATTTTCTACTTGCGCATGCATTCGTTTATTCTCTTCTCTTATCATTTGAAGGTATCTTTTCACCTTATCTGTATTTTCAAAAGCCTTAGGATTTTTTATTGCATCTAAAGCCAGATTTATTGTAGCAATAGGAGTTTTAAACTCATGCGTCATATTATTAATAAAGTCTGTTTTGATCTCAGATATTTGTTTTTGCTTTATCAATTGATACAATGCACTTGAATATGCAACTATAATAACCAGTGTTAATATCACCGATAGAAAAACCATTCCAATGATAGAAGATATTAAAAATTTCTTCTTTTTAGGAAAGCTAACCAATAAATCATAATCACTTTTACCTTCATTATCAATAAAAAGTGATGTTCTGTACCTAGTAGATTTAGAAGAGCTAAATTTTCTTGATCTAACTTTAGTTGCCAGTCCGTTACTGTAAACACCAAATTCAAAATCAATATCAATATCTCTATCTGTAAACTCTCGTTTTAATAAAGTTTTAATTTCTTCAATATCTATTCTTTTGTGAATAGGAAATCTTTTATAAATATCTCTATAACTTGTAGTATATAAGGCCCTTTGGATTTCATCCATTTGCCCTACCTTCTTTATTAACTGAGATTGATTCAGCTTTCGATTATCTAATCCAATTCCATCAGAAACAATTTTAGATTCTCTTATACTCACCAGTTTTTTAAGGCTTAAACTATCAAATACGCCATTTTCAAAGAACGCGGAAGAATAACCATAGTTTTCTTCTAATAATCCGTTGGTATAAATGTATCTTTCATTATTACCCGCATCGCTTTCTAAAACAAAAAGCCCTGCAATTTTTGTATTGTCCGGATCTTTAATACTATCTATCTCATTTGCTACAACTCCAAAGAAATCGCTTAATTCTCTTTCCTGAATCTTGTCGGCAACAGATTTCAAACTTTGATTAATGTTTCCGGAAAACTGCTCTTCTTTATTCTCGATTGCAGTCTTAATCCAATACCCCTGCACGAAAATAATTCCGCTTAGGGACAGACTCATTAATACAACTAATAAAACGAATAATCTCTTACTCATTTGGCCAAAATTATGATATTAACTTTGCTTTCTATTTGCATTTAACCTAACCTTAACAAAAATGTTAAAATTATATTTTTAACTACTTTTTTTCAGTATAAGATTATGAATCTTATCTACTTCTGCCCTTGTCTTTTCTATATCTACATTTTCAATTACATAATCAGATAATGGTATTTTTTTTTCATCATCCCATTGATTTTCCATCCTGGCCAATATTTCTTCTCTTTTCATTCCATCTCTTTCTAGTACTCTTTCTATTCGTGTTTCTTTAGGTGCGGTTACTAAAATCATTTCATCACAATATGTATAACCGTCGTTTTCAAACAGAATAGCGGCTTCTTTTATCACATAAGGACTCTTTTGATGCTCGCACCAATCATTAAAGTGTTTTTTTACCTTCGGATGAACAATGCTATTGAGTAATTCTAATTGCTCTTTATGATTAAAAACTACGGTTGCCAAAAATTTTCTATTCAATCCTTTATTGGTATAAGTTTCTTCTCCAAAAGCCGTTATAATTTCGTCATGAATTTCTTGAGAAGAATTCATGAGTTTTTTAGCTTCATCATCTGCAATAAAAACAGCTATACCAAGATCTGAAAACATTTTTGCTACTGTAGATTTTCCGCTTCCAATACCTCCTGTGAGTCCAATAATCATTCTTCTCTTCGTATTAAATATTCTATTTTTTTATCAATTAAAGTCGCTTCTTTTATAATACTCGGTTTTTTTAAAATTCTTGGGATTAAATAATTGGTAGTCGAATTTATTTCATTAAAATCACAAGTAATTGTAAAATCTTCTATTTTAATTGTACTTATATTTTGAATTGTAGCCCTGCATAATAAACTTATTTCTCTGGGAAAAACATTCACAATCGTCCCTTCGGGAACATTAGTTACAACGACAGGTATCTTAATTAATCGTTCTGAAAAACGTTCTACTCTTCCAGATATTTGAATCTTTTCTGTATTAAAATTCAAATGTTTTAATGCTTCAGGAATCATTAACTCTGTAGCAATATCAATATCACTGTTTATATTTTTCAGAAACACTTTCTTTGTCTTTAAATGAGATATGGTATCAACTGCATCTTCAGGCCCTATAACTGTAATTTCCCTCGGGTTTATTATTAAACTATCATTTAATTCAAAATCATCAGCAAAATTCATACCCAATTGATGCACAACTGGTATTACTTTCTTTTTATTCTTTCCAAAATTTAGATAGAATGTTTCTGAAGTTATCTGTTGTATACTTATATTCTTTGCAATTACTTCCTGAATAGCTTCCTTCAAGTAGTCATCTGAGAAATAGCTTTTCCCTGAAATGTCTTTTAATTCGGATACATCTAAATCCAATTCTTTTTTAAACAACCTATAGCTTAATATCTGAAAACCTTGTGCTCTGGCAATAGCACTCAATTTAACCGGCGGATCTCCCAATAGAATCTTATCTTCAGGAATATTCACATAATTAATCTTAAAATAAATCTGTCCATTATATGAATCAGAAAACTTTATTAAAAACCAAAGTATTGAGGAAAACAGTATAAAAAACATAAATACTGTTGCCTTTCGCTGTTTAAATATTTTTTTAATAAAAGCTTTAAAACGTTTCATTATTTAATCAAAAAATAATTCCGGTAAGAGATTTGCCGGTTCTTGCTTGCTTAATTTAAGCAAAAAAAACGATCTTAGAAAACCATATCCGTATCCGAAGAACTGTATCAGTACGGCAAAAATTGATAATACAGCTATAGCTAAGTTTCTATTTTTGATTAATGAATCAAAAAACAGTATCAAAAAATAAGCAACATAAAAAAGGATTGGAATATTAGAAATAAAAAAAGCAAAAAATACCGAAGCTATTAAGCCAATTATAAAAAACCCAGGAAACCAATACGTAATCTTTTTTGTTTTTGGATGCCATTTATTAAGGATAGGACGGGCTAGTCCAAATTTATTTACTTGTTTGTAAAATTTCTTCCAGGATATTCTCCTTTTGTGGTATACAAATGCTTTCTCAACAAATGAGGTTTTATATCCGGCTTTCCAAATTCGAATGGTTAGATCCGGATCTTCACCCGGGTGAATTTTTCCAAATCCATTTGTCTTTTCAAACGCAGCCTTAGATATCCCCATATTAAAACTACGAGGCTGAAACTTATCTACTGCATTTTTATGTCCTCTAATCCCTCCTGTTGTTAAAAAAGAAGTCATTGCATAACTTATAGCTTTCTGTAGGCTCGTAAAGGATTCATGTGCTGCATCAGGGCCTCCAAAACAATCTACATAATTTTTGCGTAATGCAGTATCTGCTTCCAAAAGATATTCGGGAGGTAAAATACAATCAGAGTCAAGAATAATGAAATAATTTCCTTTAGCATGTCTCATTCCATAATTCCTGGAGTCTCCCGGGCCAGAATTTTCTTTAAAAAAATACGATATATTTAAGGAAAGTTCATATTTTTTAATAACACTTTCCGAGGTATTATTACTTCCATCTTCTACAATTACAATTTCATAAGACTTGTCATAAGCTTGTTGAGTCAAACTCTCTAATAATTCATCTATTTCTTCCGGTCTGTTGTAGACAGGTATGATTATTGAATATTGTAATTCCATATTGCAAATGTAACTAAAAGCGCAAAAAAAAAACCTCCTTAAAAGGAGGTTCTAATTGTATTTATTTTTGTTATCTATTCTGAAAATTTTTCAATGACTTCATTGCTAACTCCTGTATTTGAAAATCCTCCATCATGGAAAAGATTCTGCATTGTTACTTTTCTGGTAAGGTCAGAAAAAAGTGAAACTGTATAGTTAGCACAATCCAGAGCTGAAGCATTTCCTAGAGGCGACATTTTCTCTGCGTAAGAGATAAATCCGTCAAAACCTTTAACTCCTTGGCCTGCAGTTGTTGGCGTAGGTGATTGCGAGATAGTATTTACTCTTACTTTTTTATCTTTCCCGTAAAAATATCCAAAACTTCTGGCTATAGATTCTAAATATGCCTTATTATCTGCCATATCATTATAATCAGGAAATGTACGCTGTGCAGCCATATATGTAAGTGCTACTATACTCCCCCATTCATTCATTGCGTCTGTTTTATAAAGTGTTTGCATTACTTTGTGAAAAGATACTGCAGACACGTCCCATCCTTTACTTGTAAAATCATATTTCTGATCTGTATATGCACGTCCTTTTCTAACATTCACAGACATCCCGATAGAATGGAGTACAAAATCTAATTTTCCTCCTAAAATTTCCATTGATTTCTCTACTAGGTTTTGTAAATCTTCTAAATTAGTTGCATCTGCAGGAATTATTTCTGAACCTGTTTTTTCAGCCAACTTATTTATTTGCCCCATACGCATAGCAATAGGTGCATTGGTAAGTACAAAAGTACCTCCTTCTTCATGAACACGTTCTGCAGTTTTCCATGCTATTGAATTTTCATCAAGTGCTCCAAAAATAATCCCTTTCTTTCCTTTTAATAAATTGTATGGCATAGTTATAATTTAGTGTTATTCGTTTAATGTCAAATATATAAAATTGTTTAATTGAGTAATTGTTTTGCATGTTCTAATGCAGAAGTACTAATTGTTTTTCCTCCTAACATTTCTGCAATTTCATTAATTCTCTCTTTATCTTCTAGTACTCTGATACCGGTTGTAGTAATCTCTCCAATATCTTCTTTAAAAACTTTAAAGTGTTTATTTCCTTTTGCTGCAACCTGAGGGAGATGAGTAATTGCAAAAACTTGCATTCTCTTGCTCATTTTAGCCATTATATCTCCCATTTTATTAGATATTTCTCCGGAAACTCCTGTGTCAATCTCGTCAAACATAATACTAGGCAATTGCATGTATTTTGCCAGTATTGCCTTAATAGACAACATGATTCTTGAGAGCTCTCCTCCAGAGGCAACTTTTTTCAATTCTCCATAATTACTGCCTTTATTTGCAGACAGTAAGAATTGTAACTCATCTTTACCATTCGCAAAATATGAGTTTGTTTCATGAACCGAAATATTAAAGCTGGCATTTGGCATTCCTAAGTCTGTCAAAGATTTCTCAAGGTAATTAATCAGATTAGGAATAGCTTTTTCTCTATTTTCATGAATGGCTGCTGCAATTGCATCCAGTTCTTTTTCCAGTCCTAGTACCCGTAATTGTTCATTTTTAATATCAGCTTCTATATTTTCTGTAATTGCAACTTTCTCTTCAAGTTTATTCTTTATTTCAATAAGCTCACTAACAGATAATACACTATGTTTTTTTTGAAGATTATATAATAATTGAAGCTTTGTATTAACTGTTTCTAACAATTTAGGGTCTGCTTCTAATTTTTCTTCCTGATTTTGAATCTCTGAAAAAACGTCGTCCAACTCTATTGAAACAGAGTTTACTCTTGTAAAAAGCTCATTAAATTGTTCTCCAAAACCTGAAAGCCTTTGAAGCGTATTCTTAAGATTATTTAAATTTGATAGCACTCCTAACTCTTCTTCGGATAACAACTGATTTGACAGGGATAATTTTTCTCTTATTTCTTCAATATTATTGAGTCTCTCATAAGTTGCTTCTAATTCTTCCAACATTCCGATTTCCAAATTTGCTTCTTGTAATTCTTTAAGCAAAAATGTATTGTAATCGTGTTCTTTATCTGCTTCAGACTGAAAATCGATTAATCGTTGAAGTTTTTTCTTAGCATTAGAATAGTCGGTAAGTTTAGTTTCATAATCAACTAAAACAGTATTATTTTTAGCTATCGCATCAATAACTTTAAACTGAAAATCGTTCTCTGTAAGCTGTAGCGTTTGATGTTGAGAATGAATATCTATTAAACGTTCTCCTAAAGTGGTTAAAATATCCAGGTTTACAGGGGTATCATTGACAAAAGCCCTTGATTTACCGCTTGGGAGTATTTCTCTTCTTATTATAGTTTTAATTTCATAATCAATATCTGCAGTATTAAAAAAAGATTTCAGCTTATATTTTTCAATATGAAATTCTGCTTCTATAACACATTTTTCATCTTTATTTTTAAGACTTCCAAGGTCTGCTCTTTTACCTAAAATCAAAGATAAACCTCCTAATAAAATAGATTTCCCAGCTCCTGTTTCACCGGTAAGAATAGTAAAACCCTCTCCAAAATCTACATGGAGTTTATCTATAAGTGCATAATTTTTTATTGAAAGTGATGATAGCAATGGTGTCCCGTTTAGTATATCAAATATACTTCATATTTGATAGTCAGAAAACTTTGTTAGTATTTTATTTCCTTCCAGGTATTCGCATAAAAAGGAGCAACTCTGTTTAAAGAATTTTTAAGGCTGATGATATCTACTTTTGGTCCATCTGAAAACACATTTAGGATTTCATCTGATTTGGCATCAAAAAAAGTTTGCAGTAAGAAAGAATTTGGACGTCTTTTAACTAAGGCTTCAAACATCTTCATACAACTGGCAATAGATTGTTTTCCCAACAAGCCGTTATCTACCATAACATCCAATCCTAACCGATGATAATTATACATTGCTACCCTGTATTCTTTAAAAGTATTTGATAATAGATTGTCTATTAACTCCCATCGGGTTCTGTTCCCATCTGCTTGCTGCCATCCAACAAAACCCTGGCCTTGAGCCAAGTTAACAACATCTCTGGCATTGTTAAAGTGTTCTGTTCCTCCTTCTTTAGAGAAGGTATCGGCATCTATCCCAAGAATAATATGTACATAATATGTAATGACACCTACAAGATTTGATTCAAAAGAATTAGGGCTATAAAATAAGGGCTCAAATTCCAGGTAGTCGAAATTAAATTGACGATCATTATGATTAAAAACCGGAGTTTGATACGAAGCGTTATAAACTGGTCTACTGGACTGTACCTGAATACTTCCTGAAAAACTACTATTAGAATCAAAAGAAGTAATAGTTAATAACATACTACAGTTTATCTTCTCTTGCGGACCATAAGTTTTATTTGTCCATTTTGTCTTATTCACATAGTCACTGATAGAACGCTCTAAAGTCCTGAATATTTGCTGATTGGTCTGACTAACCTGTTCTGAATTCACTACAACAGTACAATTCAATTCTTGGGAAGTCATCGATATTGACCACAAAAATATTCCTAAGACTATAAGTTTTCTAAACATGCCCGCTTTAGTATTTCATTAAAGATATCTTTAGCTACTTCAGATTTAGATTTTAATTCAAATGCTGTAGCATTCATTTCTCTATCGATAAAGGTAATTTTATTTGTTGGTTTTCCAAAACCTGCTCCTTCATCATTTAAAGAGTTTAAAACAATTGCATCTAAATTCTTTCGGGTTAATTTCTTTTTTGCATTCTCTAATTCATCATTAGTTTCTAATGCAAATCCAACTAAAAACTGCTTTTCTTTAATTGCTCCGATAGATGCTAAAATATCTTTTGTCGGTTCTAACTCTATAGTTAACGCTGCATCTTTCTTTTTTATTTTTTTATCAGCTACATTTTTAGGTCTGTAATCTGCAACAGCAGCAGAAAGTATCGCTATATCTGTAGAAGAATAGTAATTGTGTACTGTTTTGTACATTTCTTCTGCACTTGTTACTCTTTCGATAGTAACCAGACTATGATCCAGGTTAAAATGTGTAGGGCCAGTTACTAATACTACTTCTGCTCCTAAGTGTGCTGCCGTAGTAGCCAATTCAAATCCCATTCTGCCTGTAGAATGATTCCCTATAAAACGTACAGGATCTATCGCCTCATAGGTAGGCCCGGCAGTTATGAGTACTTTTTTATTATTTAAAGGTAATTTTCCTTGTATATCTTTTTCTATAAAAGCAACGATATCTTCTGGTTCTGCCATTCTTCCTTCTCCAACCAAACCGCTGGCTAATTCTCCATGTGCAGCAGGAATCATAACATTTCCATACGCTTTGAGAGCTTTAAATGATTTAGATGTAGATTCGTGTTTATACATATCTAAATCCATTGCCGGTGCAAAATAAACCGGACATTTGGCAGATAGGTATACGGCCAGAAGAAAATTATCACATATACCATTTGCCATTTTAGATAGTGTATTGGCAGTAGCGGGAGCTATTACCATAATATCTGCCCATAGGCCAAGATCTACGTGATTATTCCATACGTCATTCTCATCTTCTTCCTGAGTAAAAGATGATATTACCGGATTTTTTGAAAGTGTGGATAGTGTAAGTGGAGTAATAAAGCTTTTGGCTTTATCTGTCATTACTACTTTTACATCTGCGCCTGCTTTTATAAAATGCCTTACTAAAAAAGCTGTTTTATATGCAGCAATTCCCCCTGTTATTCCCAGGAGGACTTTTTTACCGCTTAATACGGACATGTGGGGTTATTTTTCTGTGTTTCTATGATAAATTTTACCTTCTAACCATTCTTGTATGGCAATTGCATGAGGTTTTGGCAATTTTTCGTAGAATTTAGAAACTTCTATCTGCTCTTTATTTTCAAATATCTCTTCCAGACTATCTGTATAAGTTGCAAATTCTTCCAGTTTTTCTATAAGCTCTTTCTTAATCTCTGCATTGATTTGATTAGCTCTTTTAGATACAACAGAAATAGCTTCATAAATGTTTCCTGTATCAGAATCAAATTTATTTTTATCTATTGTAATAGTAGAAACAGGAGCTTCTGTTTTTCTTAAATCGTTCATATCAAATGATTATTTACTAAATTGTTCTAATTCCTTTTTTATAGTTTCTGACATTTCATTTGCTTGCTTTGCATACTTAGACTCCGCAAAATTAGTCATTAATACATTATAAGCCTCTTGAGCTGCCTTTAAACGTTCTTCTTTTCGTCTAAATACACTATTTACAGCTAGTTTATAGCTTGAATCCAACCTGTAGAACATGGCGTCTTCTTTATATATTGTTCCTGCATTATTTTGTAAAAACAATTCAAAAGATTTGATAGCAGCATAATGATCACTGATTTTATTAAACTGTTTAGCTATTTCATAAGCTTTCTTTTCCAGTTTAGTTGTAAGCTCTTTCACCATTGTATTTGCTTCTGTCAATCGTTCAGAATTTGGATATTCGTTGATGAAAACCTGCAATTTCTCAATTGCATCATACGTTTCTGTTTGATCTATACTGTATTTAGGCGATAAATAATAATAACTTTTTGCACCTAAAAAAGCGGCTTCTTCTATTCTATCACTGTTCGGATACGATTTTGTAAATTGTTCAAATCTAAATCCTGATAAATAGTAATCTTTTGTTTTGTAATATGAATCTGCATAGAAAAAGATAACACGTTCCCCTTGTGGTTTACCTATGTATTTAGGCACTATTTGCTCAAATAAACGCAAAGCTTTTTTATATTCTCCTTCATTATAAAGCTTTTCAGCTAAAGCATATTTAACTTTGATATCATCATTTTTCAAAGCCCTTTGATACTCACTACACGAGGTAAGAAGTAACATAAAAGCAAATGCGATATACAGAAAGTTTTGTTTTTTAACCATGCCGCAAAATTAGATATTCTATTTAAATAAAAAAAACAATATTTTCTTTGCTAAAATAAGAGAAATAGGATAGCCTTTTACAGATTTAAAAAAGATTTAACTATCCAATTTATAAGTAGCATTGAGCTTTTCATGATCTAATACTGTAATTCCGTTCTCGTCAAACTCAAAAGCTTTTTTAAAAGCGACGTCAAATATCAATTCATCCAGAGTATACGAATACACTTGATACACTTCCTGGTTAAAAGATTCATCAAAATAACTTATTAAAATGATTAACTCCCCGGTAAGTTCTTTTATTTCTTTTTTTGAATATCCTTTAAACGGACTTTCATCATCTATTTCATGTACAATAGTCCATGTAGTGGGCAAATACGATATTTGTTTTCTCTCAACAGACAGGTTAAAGAAATTGGTCTGATATTCTTTACCATTTTTTTTCATTAATGATAATGTTACAGAAGCTTTAGGATTTATCATTATCCGTTTCTTCGTATTCATAAGGCGAAACATAATTGCGCTATTATCATTAAAAGGTCTATGAATAATCTTGTCACTAAACGCTATAAAAGATCTTGGTTTAACAAACCTCCCGTATAATAAACCTGTTATAAAAGAAAAACTTAACAGCCCTATCAATGCTTCTAAAGTAGAAACAATTCCGCTCAATACTCCAGTAGGAGACATTCCTCCATAGCCAACAGTAGTGATAGTTTGTGCCGAGAAAAAGAAGGCGTCCAGAAAATTAAAAAACCAGTTCTCATTTTCAATATGGAGATCTTCGACACCTATTAAAAGATATATAATTGCAAAAAAAGAATTTACAATTATATACCCTAACAAGACCAGGAAAAAAAACCTCAGCCAGGAAATATTTACCAGATAAGTATAGGCCGTATAAATGCTATTTTTATTATTTACATGCCTGATATTAAAAGTACCATCTTTATTGACAAAACGCTTAACGTTCTTTATAGAACTCTTTCCGAAACCAGGATCTTCTACTCTTTTCGTTTTTGTCATCAAAAAATATACTTACCTAAATATTACTCATAAATGTATTAATTTTTTCTTTCAGTTCTGAGCTAGCTTGTACCAAAGGTAAACGAACTGTTGCTTCACTTAAATTCAAATATTCAAATATTGCTTTAATTCCTCCCGGATTCCCTTCTTCAAAAATAAGATCAATACTCTCCATCACCTTGTAGTGAAGGTTGTTTGCCGTTTCGACATCTCCTTTTAATCCGGCTCTAACCATATTTGAAAAATCCCCTGGTATACCCTGGCCTATTACAGATATAACTCCAGCTCCTCCGGCTAGCACCATTGGTAATGTAATCATATCATCCCCGGAAATTACAAGAAAATCTTCCGGCTTATCTTTTAGTAACCTCATTGCTTGTACTATATCCCCAGCTGCTTCTTTCACACCTATAATGTTATCAAAATCATTTGCCAGTCTTATAACAGTTTCGGGAGCAATATTTGATGATGTTCTTCCCGGAACATTATATACAATAATTGGTTTATCTGATGCATTAGCTACTGCCTTGAAATGTTGATATATTCCTTCTTGAGAAGGTTTATTATAATAAGGAGACACCGATAAAACCGCATCATAAGCAGATAAATCTGTGTTTTTAATTTCATTTACAACAGCAGCAGTATTATTACCACCTATCCCTAATACCATTGGTACTCTTCCGTTGTTGGCTATTCTTATAGTATCTTTAACTATTTCTTTTTCTTCTTTTGATAATGTAGCGCTTTCTGCTGTAGTTCCTAAAACCACTAAATATTCTACTCCTCCATCTATAACAAAATTTACAATTTTGCTCAATGCTTCCTCATCTACTGAAAAATCACTCTTAAAAGGAGTAATTAGTGCTACTCCTGTTCCTAAAAACTTAGTCATTTTTATATTCTATTTAAAATTGAAAGATATTTTATTAATTCTGGCTTAAATTTCAAATATTCGCTTGCTTTAACTTTTAAAATAATGTCATTATAGATTTCATTGTTTTGATGAATTCCAACTCTTAATTTTGCTTTTGTTGAAATACTGACTAATGAGAGCGCCAATGAAGGAGTTTCGTAATAATTCAATAAAAGATCATATTCTTTACTTAAAAACTCATTGATATCTCCATTCTCTATAGTTCCGTTCCATCCAATATCTTTTGCGCTAAAAACAGGGATCGAATAGTTACTCATGTCTGTATTCAACGCTGAAAAACCAACAATTTTGAATTGATCTTGCCTCAACCCAATTTCTTTTGCCAATTCTTCAAATACTTCCATATGATTAAATTCGTCTACATTCAGAATACAGGCAAATGATTTTATCTTTTCATTTCCGGTTTTCGAATATGAATTCTCCTGGTTTAAAGCTTTTTTTAGTGCCTTTTGAGCAGATATCTCTTTTAATTTTTTTAAAAGCATTCACAAAACTTATTTGAACAGCACAAAAATAGATATATTACTTATATAAAATAAAAGAAGTGACCAAAGTTAAATTGTATAAATACAACAATTTGTTATATTTAAAACAAATATTTAATTTTAAAAAATCGAATTTCTTTCTATCAATTTTGTGTATGAAATAGCAAATTTCAAAATAAAGAAAGATGCTATAAGATTAGTAATTATATTAATTATTTTAAAAAAATGTATCGGATTAGCAAAGATGTAAATACACATCAATACATCCCCTACCACTATGGTTACGCCAATAATAATTAAATAGAGCGTTAATTTAGACCCTTCATTAAAAAAACTGACGTTGGCTAAAATGTTCAATATTCCTAATACAACCGAATATGTAATAACATAAGGATACAAACTGCCTAATATACTCCCAAAAGTATCATCAAAATAGTATTCATAATACACAAGCCAAAGGATAGCCACTGGTAAAGAGTAAAGCAAAAGTTTTCTGGTACTCTTTGTTTTTATTAAAGTAAATGAAAAAACAGCTAATAAGGCATTACTAAATCCGAAAAATATAATCGAAAACTTTAATGAGCTATTATAGTCATAATAGGTTGATATATTCCCTAAAAAAAGGAGGAAAAAGACTAAGACTAATGCGTAATTTACTTTTTCTACCGATTTGTAATAGATAGCAAACAATATAGGTAATATGACTATTCTTGAAATTAAGCGTATAAAATCAATATCAAAGATTTCTCCTAAAACTAAGATAGCACTAACAAGGAAAAAAAATTGAATTAATCTTACTACTTTCATAACATCAGCAGGAATTGGTCTTCATCTATAATAGGAATTCCCAATTTTTCTGCTTTTTCTTTTTTACTTGGCCCCATATTACTACCAGCCACCACATAATTAGTTTTGGAAGAAATTGAAGAGGCTACCTTTCCACCATTATCTTCAATTTTTTTCTTCAATTCATTCCTCGATAACTTTTCAAACACCCCTGAAACAACAAAGATAACACCTTTTAGTTTATCTGTTTGATTAAGAAGCTTTTCTGCCGAAACTTCAAATTGCAATCCGTAAGAACGTAGTCTTTCTACAATTTTCAGGTTTTCTTCGCTTCCAAAAAAATCAATCAGGCTCTCTGCTATCTTATCTCCAATTTCATCGACTAAAATCAATTCTGAAAATGAAGCCGATTTCAAAGCACTGATATTCTTATATTCTCTAGCCAATTTTTTGGCAACAGTTTCTCCCACAAAACGAATTCCCAGTGCGTATAAAACTCTTTCGAAAGGTATCTTTTTTGAAGCTTCAATCCCATTAATAAGGTTATCTGCAGATTTCTCTGCCATTCTTTCTAGCGGAATTATTTGCTCTTTTTTCAATACATATAAATCTGCATAATTTTGTATTAACCCTTCTTTAAATAGTAATTCTACAGTTTCACCTCCCAAACCATCTATATCCATTGCTTTACGGGAAATAAAATGCTGAATTCTCCCTGTAATCTGTGGCGGGCAATCATTGTAATTAGGGCAATAATGTTGTGCTTCTCCTTCTTTTCGTATTAAATCTGTATCGCACTCTGGACACTTATCTATGTAAACTGTAGATAATGAATCATCAGGTCTTTTCTCAAAATTTACTCCTACTATTTTAGGGATGATCTCCCCTCCTTTTTCAACAAAAACCGTGTCGTTTTCTCTTATATCTAATTTTTGAATCTGATCTGCATTATGCAACGAAGCCCTTTTAACTGTAGTACCAGCTAACAGTACAGGTTCCAGGTTAGCTACAGGTGTTATAGCTCCTGTTCTTCCAACCTGGTAAGTAATTTTATTGAGCTTAGTAACGGCTTGTTCTGCCTTAAACTTATATGCCATGGCCCAACGCGGTGCTTTAGCTGTATATCCTAATTCCTGTTGTTGGGCTCTATTGTTAACTTTAACTACAACTCCATCTGTTTCGTAAGGTAAGTCGTGCCTGTGTATATCCCAATAATTCACATATTCCATTACTTCACCAACAGAGATGCATAATTTAGCTTCTGCTGGTACTTTAAACCCCCATTCCCTAGCCTTTTCCAGGCTCTTATAATGTGATTCTATTTTAACCTTATCTCCAACTAAATTATATAGTAAGCAATCTAAAGGTCGTTTAGCTACTTCTGCACTATCCTGTAGTTTCAAACTCCCACTGGCAGTATTCCTTGGGTTCATGTAAGCTTCTTCTCCTGCTACTACCCTCTCTTCATTCATTTTAGCAAAACCATCCAGAGGAAGAATAATTTCCCCCCTGATGTCAAATTTCTCCGGGTAATCGCCTTTTAAGATTAAGGGGATAGATTTAATCGTTTTTATATTATTAATTACATTATCTCCCTGAAAGCCATCTCCCCTGGTTACTCCTTTGACTAATTTTCCATTCTCGTATGTCAGATTAATTGAAGCTCCGTCATATTTAAGTTCACATACAAACTCTAAATCAACATTCCCTAATATCTTTTGAATTCGCTTTTCCCAATCTTCCAAATCTTCTTTAGAATATGAATTATCCAGCGAATACATTCTATATTCGTGAGTAATCGTTTCAAAATTCTTTGTAATAGCTCCTCCTACTCTAAGACTAGGAGAATTAGGATCGTGAAATTCAGGATGCTGTGCCTCTAACTCTTGCAATTCTTTTAATTGCATATCAAATTCATAATCAGATATAGTAGGTTGATCTAAAACATAATAATTGTGATTATGCTTACGAAGTTCTTCTCTTAAAGTATTGATTTTTTGTTGAATATTCATTCGTATGTTTGAAATTATAAAACTAAGATTACACTTGATCTTTTTTGATCCATTTAGGTACAGATTTAGGTTTGTAGTTACTCATTTTCAGAAGCAAACTGTCTATTGAATCTGCTACTAAAAGCATTTCAAAGTTTTCCATTTTTAAAAATCCGTTTTTAACCATCTTTTCAAGAAATCTGACTAGATCGTCAAAAAATCCATTAATATTTAATATGCCTACCGGTTTTTGATGTAATCCTAATTGAGCCCAGGTAATCATTTCAAAAAGTTCTTCTAAAGTTCCGAATCCTCCCGGTAAAGTTATAATTGCATCCGATAATTCATGCATTCTCCACTTTCGTTCATGCATATTGTTAGTGGTATATAACTCTGTCAATCCGAAATGAACAACTTCTTTCATTTTTAAAAATTCCGGAATTACTCCAATTACTTTTCCGTGATGATCTAATGCTCCTCTGGCGACACGCCCCATAACACCAATCTTTGCAGCTCCATATACCAATGTGATATTCTTTTGAGCCAGGTTTTTTCCAAGAGCGTATGCTTCATCAATTATTTTTTGATCATTCCCTTCACTACTTCCGCAAAAAACAACAATGCTATCCATAATTAAAAGTTTTTAACCGCTCTTATCATTCTCGGATTCTCAAAAACATCATTTTTTAATTCAATTTCAGAAAACTTGTTTTTTTCTAAGAGCGTAATCATTGAAGAGCTAAGATACTGATTGATCTCGAAGAAAAGTTCTCCGTTTCTCACTAAATTATCAACAGCAAAGTTTGCGATCTTCTTATAAAACAATAACGGATCATCATCTGTTACAAATAAAGCCAGGTGCGGTTCATACTGTAAAACATTATTTTTTATCTGTTCCTTTTCTGAAACTCTTACATAAGGCGGATTAGAAACAATTAAATCGTATTCGTTGTGAGAAGATTCCAATGTTAATATATCTGCTTTAAGAAATTCTATATACACATCATTAAGGGATGCATTTTCTTTTGCAAGTTTTAATGCTTCGTCAGAGATATCCATAGCATGCACTTTAGCAGACTTGAAATGCTTAGCCAAAGCTATGGCAATACAACCACTACCGGTACCAATATCCAGGATCTTGAGAGGGGCTTGTTTCTTCTCATATTTTTCCTGTATCCATAATATCAGTTCTTCGGTTTCCGGCCTTGGAATCAGTACGTGTTCATTTATTTTTATAGTCAGTTCACAAAAAAAAGTTTTCCCCAGAATTTGTTGAATAGGTTTTTCCAGTTTTAATTCTGATAATGCTTTAAAAAATAAACTTTCTTTCTCTTTATCAACCGTTAAATCAGGAGTTAATGCCAGTGTAAATAATTTCAATCCGCAATATTCTTCTAAGAGATAAGAAAAAAAAGTGTCAACTTCTTCTCTCCCATAAAGTACATCCAGTTCATTGTGATATAAGCGTTGTATTTCTTTTAAAATCATATAAACATCAAATTAAAGATCTTTTATCATCCAGACCGGGCAAACGTAATGTCCGGTATCTCCCATAGCATTTTCAATATAGTTAAAACCGTATTTCAAATATATTTTTTGAGCTATCTTCATATCCGGCATAGTTTCCAGATAACATTGTTCATATCCGAAGCTCTTTGCTTTTTCTAAACATGCCTTCAATAACAAACTTCCCACACCTTTACCTCTGGCTTGTGGAGATAAATACATTTTTTGCAGTTCACATACATTTCCCGAATAGTTTTCTAACTGGGCAATCCCTCCTCCCCCTAATACTACTCCATTTAACTCTGCTACATAATAATGTGCATTAGGAATATTATATGCTTCATACATATTATTCAGGGATTTATCGGCATAAGCCGATCTTGTTTTCGGAACCCCAAAATCATCTAAAACTCCTTTGATTATTTTGGCTATTAGGGCATTATCTCCAGGTTGTATATCTCTAATAATTACGCTACTCATATTCTATTTTAATATACTATTTTTGTGTGGTGAAGATACATGAAAAATACATAAGCAGATGCATAGAGCTCGCTAAAAACGGACTCCAATCTGCTATGCCTAACCCATCTGTTGGAGCAGTAATTGTATCCGAAGGAAAAATAATAGGCGAAGGATATACAAGTCCTTATGGAGGAGCTCATGCAGAAGTTAATGCCATCAATTCTGTTAGCCCTGAAAAAGATTTAGAAAATGCAACAATATATGTGAGTCTTGAGCCTTGCAGTCATTATGGAAAAACTCCTCCCTGTAGCGATTTGATCATTGCAAAAGGTATTAAAAATGTTGTCATAGGATGTGTAGATCCTTTTTCTGAAGTAGCCGGAAAAGGAATTGAACGGTTAAAAAAAGCCGGATGCAATGTGGTTTTGGGCGTTTTGGAAAAGGAATGTATAGTATCTAACAAACGCTTTTTTACGTTTCACACACAAAAGCGTCCGTATATTATTCTTAAATGGGCCCAGACTACAGATCATTACATAGCTCCTGATAACACAATCATAAATTCTGCTGAAGCCGCTTCTTTTCTCATCACCAATCAATATTCCAGGCAGTTGGTTCACAAATGGAGGGCAGAAGAACAAAGTATTTTAGTGGGTACAAATACTGTAATTAATGATAACCCCAAACTCAATACAAGAGATTGGGAAGGGAAAAGTCCTCTACGCATAATCATCGATCAGAATTTAAGGATCACAAAAAACTATTCGATATACGACAAAACCATTCCTACCTTGATGATTACAGGAAATCATCATGATGAAATAAATACTGTTGACAATATTATTTATGAGCAAATCGATTTTTCAACTAATATAGCGATTCAAATTTGTAACACCTTATACAAACACAATATCCAAAGTGTAATAATTGAAGGTGGTACGCAAACTTTACAAACATTTATAAATGAAAATTTATGGGATGAGGCTCGTGTGTTTACGGCAAATAAAAGTTTAAAAAAAGGAGTAAAAGCTCCAAAAATTGATGGGACACTTATAGAAGAAAGCAACAAAACCGGGGATCATTTAAAAATCTTAAAAAATATATGATACAAAATATCATTTTTGATTTTGGAGATATCTTTATTGATTTAGATAAATCTGCTACGTTAAAAGCCATGCAGGAATTTGGTTTGCATCAGGTTACTGATGAAATGACTGAAGTCAATAAAAAATATGAAAAAGGATTGATCAGTACACCTGACTTCATTTCGTATTACAAAGGTAAATTTCCTGATGCGAGTGAAAAAAACTTATCTGATGCATGGAATGCCATAATTTTAGATTTCCCGGAACATCGTTTGGATTTTATAGAAAATCTTGCCAAAAAAAATGAATTCAGGCTTTTTTTATTGAGCAATACTAATGAATTACATATAGAAAGGGTAATAGAAAGAATGAATATTAACAGGTATAACCAATTTAAAAATTGTTTTGAAAAGTTTTATCTGTCCTATGAAATCAATTTAAGAAAACCCGATCTCGAAATATATAATCATGTAATAGATCAAAACAATCTCTCTGTAGAGAATACATTATTTATAGACGACACCAAAGAAAACACAGAAGCTGCAGCTGTTTTAGGTATGAAAACCTGGAACTTAATCCCGGGAGCAGATGATATCACTCAGTTATTCAATAATAAAATACTCTTCAATTGATTTATTTAATTTTAAGCATTGCTATATCAAGTTTTTTATATGTCATCTTCAAATTCTTTGCACATTTCAAGGTAAACACTTTACAAGCTATTACCATTAACTATATAGTAGCTGGTTCTATGGGATTACTATCTTATGACCATGAAGTTAATGTTGTAGAAATTTCACATAAACCATGGATCTTAGGAGCAGTAATGCTTGGTGGTGTATTTATTTGTGTTTTCAATTTGATGGCACTTACCTCTCAAAAAAACGGAGTCTCTGTCGCATCTGTAGCAAGTAAAATGTCTATCGTTATTCCTGTCATTTTTGCGGTTATTATGTATGGAGAACGATTAGGGTTTGTGAAAATACTAGGAATAGGCCTTGCTTTAATAGCTGTATATCTTGCATCTATAAAACAAACCAAAGTAGTGGTACAAAAAAACAATCTTATTTATCCGTTTTTACTATTTCTTGGTTCCGGTATTATTGACGCAAGTTTAAAATATATGGAAGTTACCTATGTAAAAAGTGAAGAGATTCCTTTGTTCTCAGCCTTCATTTTTTATTGTGCTGCTGTTATTGGTATTATCATCGTAACCTATAAAAAAATAAACGGAGGTTTTCATTTACATTGGAAAAATATTATTGCGGGTACAGCTTTGGGAATCCCTAATTACTACTCCATATATTATTTAATAAAGGCATTACAAAACGATACTTTTAACAGTTCAACTATTTTTACTATCAATAACGTAGCTATTGTCATGTTTTCAACACTTCTAGGAATTCTGATTTTTAAAGAAAAGCTCATTATTAAAAACTGGTTAGGCATCTTAATTGCGATTTTAAGCATATTTTTGGTAGCATCTGGCTCTTAATCATCTATTTTGACAGAAAAAGACACTTTTAATACGATAGCAACGGCATCAGAAGGGATGCTCTTTAAGGATAAAAACAGTAAGTTTTTTGGATATGCAATTCCTATTCATTCAAAAGATGAAATTAAAGATCATTTAATAGCCCTGAAAAAGAAACATCACAGTGCAAGGCATTGGTGTTATGCATGGCAAACAGGAACAACTACAATAGAACACAGAGTTAATGACGACGGAGAGCCCAGCAATAGTGCAGGAATGCCAATATATGGACAAATTAAATCTTTTGAGCTCACCAATGTTCTGGTTGTAGTTGTACGTTATTTTGGAGGTGTTAAGTTAGGAGTGGGAGGTCTCATCAACGCCTATAGGTCTGCAGCAAAAATTGCTATTGAATCGGTTGAAATAATTGAAAAAACTATTGATATTTTATATGAAATTACATTCGATTATAAGAATATCAATAAGGTAATGCGAATTATTAAAGAAAATAATTTGACCATTATAAATCAAAAAATGGAGTTAAATTGTACAACAGTAATTTCTGTGAGAAAGAAAAACGCAACTAAAATTCTAAAAATTTTTGAAGCGCTTTTTGAAGTTCAGATCAAAAACATTTCAAATTAAAGCGCTTCTTTTTCTATTTTCTCAAGAAGATAATCAGGGCATTTCATAGGCCTTTTTGTCTTCATATTTATGAACGCTAAAGTTGTATTTCCTGTAGTAATAATCTCGTCATTTTGGTTACTAATTTCATACTCAAATTCAATCTTAACAGAAGGCCTCTTTGAAAGGGTTGTTTTTACCGATAAAAGGTCATCGTACTTTGCCGATTTTACAAATTTTAAATTTAATGATATCACAGGAAGCATAATTCCATTTTCTTCCATTGAACGATATGATATTCCTAAATTGCGTAACCACTCAACCCTTCCCATCTCTAGGAATTGCGCATAATTCCCGTGGTACACTACTCCCATCTGGTCTGTTTCAGAATATCTTATCCTAACTTTTATTTCATGTGATTTTTTCATACATTTAAAGGATTTTAAAATTGTTACGAAGGTGTAAAGTTATCGTTAATAAGCATGCAAAAAAAAAACTAATAATTCAACCCCAATTTCATTTTTTTTTTCAGTTTTTTGTTCACATATTTGTTCTGCCTAAGAAAAGGAAGATTTAACTAAAAATTACTCTTCCGACAACAAACCTAACACACAGTAAAAAAATTATACGAGGAATGAACGTGACTGCAGAAACGGTATGGGAAAATTGTCTATCATTTATAAAGGATAATATTCAACCACAAGCCTATAAAACATGGTTTGAGCCAATAAAGTCTGTAAAGTTGACCGACAATTCTCTCAGCGTACAAGTACCAAGTAAGTTCTTTTATGAATGGCTGGAAGAACATTATGTAAAAATCTTAAAAGTTGCTTTAACAAGAGAGTTAGGTGAAAGTGCCAGATTGGTTTATGTTATCAAAATGGAAAACACCTATGGTAACAAACAACCTTTTACAGAAAAAATTCCTAGTAGCAACCGCTCTAATATGCAACCTCAGGAGTTGGATGTTCCTATCAAGAATAAAAATCCGGAGTTAAAAAATCCTTTTGTCATCCCAGGTATCAGGAATATAAAAATTGAATCGCAATTAAATCCGAATTACAATTTTGAAAATTTTCTGGAAGGAGATTCTAACAGGCTAGCAAGATCGGCTGGGCTAGCAGTAGCCAACAAACCCGGAGGAACTTCTTTTAATCCATTACTTGTATTTGGCGGTGTTGGTTTAGGAAAAACACATTTAGCACATGCTATTGGTGTTGAAATAAAAGATAAATACCCGGAAAAAACCGTTCTTTATATTTCTGCAGAGAAGTTTACACAACAATATATAGAATCTGTAAAGAAAAACACCAGGAATGATTTTATTCATTTCTATCAATTAATTGATATTTTAATTATTGATGATGTTCAATTTTTCTCAGGAAAAACAGGAACTCAGGATGTATTCTTCCATATATTCAATCACTTACATCAAAACGGAAAGCAAGTAATTCTAACTTCAGATAAAGCTCCTGTGGATATGCAGGATATTGAACAACGTTTATTATCCAGGTTTAAATGGGGATTGTCTGCCGAATTACAAAGTCCGGATTTTGAAACACGTATCTCTATCTTAAAAAACAAACTCTACAGAGATGGAGTTGAAATGCCTGAAGAGATCATAGAATATGTAGCTAAGAATATAAAAACCAATGTACGTGAATTAGAAGGTGCCATTATATCGTTAATAGCTCAATCTTCTTTTAACAAAAAAGAAGTTACTCTTGAACTGGCTACTCAAATTGTAGAAAAGTTTGTAAAAAACACCAAACGAGAAGTTTCTATCGATTATATCCAAAAAGTGGTTTCCGATTATTTCCAGATGGATGTTTCTACTTTACAGTCCAAAACAAGAAAAAGACACATTGTTCAAGCCAGACAACTGGCAATGTTTTTTGCAAAGAAATTTACAAAAGCATCATTAGCAAGCATTGGCTCTCAAATAGGTAAAAGAGATCATGCTACAGTTTTACACGCATGTAAAACCGTTGATAATTTAGCTGAAACAGATAAACAGTTTAGAAAATATATTGATGATTTAACTAAAAAACTATCTCAATAACACCCCCCAATATTATGAAAACGAGCATCCTCATGGTTTGCTTAGGTAATATCTGCAGGTCTCCGCTTGCAGAAGGCATTTTAAAAGCTAAAACCCTACATAAAAACATCTTTGTAGACTCTGCTGGTACCGGTGGTTATCATATTGGAGAATTACCAGATAAACGATCTATTGAAATAGCTAAACAAAACGGCATTGATATTACAGATCAACGTTGCAGACAATTTAAGGTAGCAGATTTTGATACTTTTGATTGTATATATGTTATGGATAACAGCAATTACCGGGATGTAATAAGTCTGGCAAGAAATGAAGCAGACAAGAACAAGGTAAAGCTCATTCTTAATGAAATTTTTCCTGGAGAAAACGTGGATGTTCCCGATCCTTATTATGGAGGTAATCGAGGATTTGAAAACGTTTTTAAAATGCTGAATGAAGCTTGTGACGCTATCGTAGATAAGTCATTAAACTGACTTGCTTTTTAATTCCCCTGACACCTTTCTGTTTTTATTAATTAATCATATCTTTAACTTATACAACCAAATACTAACCAGATATGGAATTAGGAAAATTATACCTTATACCAACTACACTTGGCGATAATGAACCTTTAGAAGTTCTCCCTATTTCCATCAAACGAATTATAGAGCAAGTTGATTTCTACATTGCAGAAAATGAGAAATCTGCAAGGCGATTTATAAAAAAAGTAAGTTCAGGAAAATCACAACCGGATTTAAATTTTCAATTATTAAATAAATTTACAGAGGAAGCAGAAATTCATACTTATCTTGACCCTTGTTTAAGAGGAGAACATATCGGATTAATGTCTGATGCAGGTTATCCTGGTGTTGCAGATCCTGGTGCAGATATTGTAAGTTTAGCACATTCCAAAGGAATTAAAGTAGTACCACTTGTTGGTCCTTCTTCCATTTTAATGGCTATGATAGCGAGCGGAATGAACGGACAGAATTTTGCTTTTAATGGTTATCTACCCATAGATAAAAGCGATAGAAAATCTGAAATAAAAAAGTTTGAAAAAAGGTCAAAAGAGTTCAATCAGTCTCAAATTTTTATTGAAACCCCATATAGAAACGATAAGCTTTTAGCCGATTTTACATCATACCTGAATGATACTACTCGATTATGTGTCGCATGCGATATTACACTTCCTGAGGAATATATCAAAACTCAAACTATAGCCGATTGGAAGAAGACAAAAATAGAGTTGCATAAAAGACCTTGTATATTTATACTCCATAAAAATTAAAAGCCCCAAACATCTTGTTCAGGGCTTTTTTACTTTTCATATTATCAATTTCTTTTAAACTTTTGCTGCTTTGGCTTTTCGCAGTGGTAAAATATAAGAAGTATCATAACCAGAGAATTTCTTCATATAGTATTCTACAGATGTACAATTAGCATCTTTAAATACCGTTACTCCTCCAGATCTAAGGTATTTCTTTACGTTTCCTGCTCCACCTAAGTGCGCTGCTGCTAAAATACCTGATTCTGTTATCAGTACTCCATTAAATTTTTTACCTACGAATCTCTTAATATCTTTTCTCAAGATCCATTTATTCCTGGCGATATTAGCTATAAATGCTTTCTCTTGTAACTTTGGGTTATTAAGAAAAAGGCTTTTATTGTATACGCCTAACAGCTCTAAAGTTGATGCACCAAACTGATATTTACCTAAATATCCTAAGTAATTGGTGACAAAATAGTTTCCGCTGGACTCTTTAAAAGCTAATGCTTCCTTAAATCCAACAAAAGATTTTCCTAAAAATGGAGGTTGAGTTCTTATTTGGGGTGACTCGGGGTTACTTTTGACTGTATATTCCAACAGTTCGTTAACTACATAATTTTCATGAACGGTGACTTTTTTTGTTTTTCGAGTAAAGCCCAAACTCGTCATTACCATAACACATACTAAAATTGATAATTTTAATACGCTTTTTCTCATAAAATTTGTTTTCTTTAAGTTTCACGTTAGTCAGACTAACTACTTAAAAATTACAGCGTGCAAAATTACAACTATTTTTTAAATTTCAAATTTTGATCGTTAAACAACTTTTAAACCTTGTTGAATGGGATTATCTTTTGATGCCTTTTTTGTTTATCCACCTGATATACTGGCGTTTATTAGAATTATGCTGCGCAAGTGTTTTGGCAAATTTGTGATATCCAAAATTACTGACATCTGCAACAAAATAAAGATATTCATGATTTTCTGCGTTTAAAACGGCATCAATGGCAGAAATATCAGGCATAGCTATCGGTCCCGGAGGCACACCAACATGCTTATATGTATTGTAAGGAGAGTCGATTTCCAAATCTTTGTACAACACACGTTTTATCAAGGTATCGTAATTGGAAGTATGTCTTTTGATGGCATAAATAACTGTTGGATCTGCCTGTAAAAGCATATTTTTCTTTAACCTGTTAAGATAAAGTCCGGCTACCCTTGGACGCTCATCTGCTTTTTTACTTTCTTCATGAACAATTGAAGCCAGGGAAATCACTTCAGCTTTAGTCAATCCTATCTCTTTTGCTTTAGCTAATCTGTTTTTAGCCTCCCAAAAGCGATTATACTCTTTTAGCATCCTATCTCTAAATTTTTCTGCACTGGTATTCCAGAAAAACTCATAACTATTAGGAATATACATACTCAAGGCAGTATCATCTGTAAATTCATTTTTACTTAAAAATTCAGAGGATTTGAAAGCTGTAATCAAAGAACTACTATCGGCCTCAATCTGATTAGAAATCCTACCTGCAAGCTCTTCCAGGGTATTTTGATTGTTAAAAGTTAACTTAACAGGTATATTTCTACTTCTTAAAGCATTAATAATATCATTATTGCTCATCCCTGCTTTAATCTCATACTTCCCTGCTTTAATATTATTGGTATATCCTTTTCGGCCTGCTACCAAATCAAAAGAAGCCATATCTTTCAAAAGGAGCTCTAATTGATTTTTAACATCTTGAAAAGTATCTTCAGAAGAAATATAAACAATTGCCTTATCATCTTTGAAATCAGTATTCGGGCTAAAAATTGCCTGGTAAATGTTATATACAAAAAGTCCACCCCCTATTATTCCAATGAGTGCTATTACTATTAATATTTTACGTAAATACATATATTATTTATTCAGTTTTTGAAATAATATTTCATCTTCATAATTACTATTGATATAGTTCCAATCTTTTTTTACACCAACTTTTTTAAAACCTAAATTAGAAAACAATTTGATACTCGCTTCATTTTTAGCGCCTATGTTGGCATACAACTGTCTTAAATTCAGATTTCTAAAAGAATAATCAATAAGAAGTCTGAGAGCTTCTGTCCCAATTCCTTTTTTTCTGTTTTCTTTCTCCAAAACTACAATCCCCACTCCTGCTCTGTTATTTTTCGGATTAAAATCAAATAAATCTACAAATCCGATCAAATTGTTTTCAAAATCAGAAATAACCAGTCGAAGTTGTTTCACTTCATAAATATCTTTATGGCTGTTATCCAGGTATTGTTTAAGTACATATCTGGAATAAGGTGTTTGAGTTTCGCTTATTTCCCAAACAGACTCATCATTTTCTAATTTATAAAGAAAATCGAGGTCAGTTGGCTCTAAAGCTCTTAAAAAAACAGCATCACCTTTTAGTGTCAACATTCTATTTGTCCTTTAAATACCTGCTTTGCAGGTCCTTTTAAAAATATATTTTGATAGGTACCTCCTTCTATTTCAAAAGATACATTTAAAACTCCTCCCTGGGTTTTTAAAGTAATATCTTTTTTATCTGACTCTTCTAAATGATTCATTGCAATTGCTACTGCAGTTACGCCGGTACCACAAGAATAGGTTTCATCTTCTACTCCCCTTTCATAAGTTCTTACAGCAAAAACACTATCTGACTCTTTCTCTACAAAATTGATATTACTTCCGGACATTCCATATTTTCCATAACGGATAGCAGCACCTTTTTCTTTTACATCAAGTTTGTCTAATTCATTCTCAAATTGTACATGATGAGGAGACCCTGTATCTAAGAAAACGTAATTTTTTAAAGCTTCTATTTTTGAAACATTTTTCATTTGAAGGCTTACAGTTTCATCTGTAATACTCGCATTATGTAATCCATCAATTGCATCAAATACAGTTTCGTTTTCTATAATTCCCAAATATTTCGCAAAAGCCACAATACATCGTCCTCCATTCCCACACATAGAACTTTCGTTTCCATCTGCATTATAGTATACCATTTTAAAATCTGTCTTTTCGTCATTCTCTAAAAGGATAAGTCCGTCCCCACCAATGCCAAATCTTCTGTCACAAAGATGGTTTACTAGTTTGGTATCATTTTTGGGAAATATTAGTTGACGGTTATCAATAATAACAAAATCATTTCCGGTTCCCTGGTATTTGAAAAAGTTGATTAACATGCATGAAAAATTGAATTGCAAATATACACTTTGCGTCGTTATTTTTGATTGAACTTCTCTCGACTTTTGGTTTTAAACCGAGAGTTTTGGCTTTTGTGCTATAATAAGGGCATTTTTTAATAGCATAGCCTTAGCTACGGTAGTAAAAAATGAGGAAATTAGGGCATAAAATGTGAAATTCGCAGGTAAACAAAAAATCAAGATAAGTTCATTGTTAAACTGCCGTTAAAGTTGAAAAACGAAGATAATAATAAAGTAAATTTAAATGTTAAAATTATAATTCAATAAATTTAAGCAGATAATGATTATGAAAAAGTACTTAAGTCTATTTTTAGTTTCTTTCCTGGGCGGATTGTTCGCTATAGGTATTTATAAAATATATTTTGAAAAATATGCAGTACAGTATGAAAATGTAAATGAATCTCCGAATTTCATTCCTGTAAACTATACGCCTCCTTCAAACACTACTCCATTAATTAGTGCAGAAAATGTAGATTTTACTAACGCAGCAGAAAAAACAGTAAACTCTGTTGTCCATGTAAAAAATGTTTCAGTAAGTAAAGGTTCTGGCGGTAGTATTTTGGATTTTTTCTATGGTTCCGATAGCAGGAGAGAGCGAACACAAATAGGAACAGGTTCAGGAATTATTATTTCCCCTGATGGTTATATAGTAACCAACAATCATGTGATTGACAATGCTACTCAATTGCAAATTACTTTAAATAATAATAAGATTTACGAGGCAGAGTTAGTAGGATCTGATCCTACAACAGATATTGCTTTACTAAAAGTTGATACCGAAGGAGAAAAATTCCCTTTTATCACTTTCGGAGATTCCGATAATGCTAAAATTGGAGAATGGGTACTCGCTGTAGGAAACCCTTTTAATTTAACCTCTACTGTTACTGCCGGTATTATTAGTGCCAAGGCACGTGATTTAAATGAAAGAGACCAAAAAAATCAATCCTTTATCCAAACTGATGCTGCAGTAAACCCAGGAAATAGTGGCGGAGCTTTAGTGAATACTAACGGAGATCTTATAGGGATCAATACAGCCATCACCTCTCAAACAGGAACTTTTGTAGGTTACGCTTTTGCAGTTCCTAGTAATATTGCCAAAAAAGTTGTGGATGATTTACTGGAATACGGTAATGTACAAAAAGGGATTCTAGGTATAAGTGGTAATGCATTAAACTCAACAGCTGCAGAGAGCTTAGATGTTACAGATACAGAAGGTATTTACATTTCAGATGTAATTAGTGAATCGGGAGCTGATAAAGCAGGTTTAAAATCTGGAGACATCATTAAGAAAATAGACGACATCAAAGTTTCAAAATTTTCAGATTTAACTGGTTATATCAGTTCTAAACGCCCTAATGATGTAGTTAACGTAACCATAAAAAGAAAGAATAAAATACAGATAATTCCGGTTACATTAGCAAAAAATGAAACATACAGGGTTCCTGGGTATAATTTTACAGTTCAAAACTTACCCGAATCCGTTCGCAGGCAATATAAAATAGACTACGGCGTATTAATTGCCACTGCAGAGTCAAGAGGCTTAGCTAATAAGATTTTATTAGAAGTTGATGGTGTTAAAGTTAATAATATTGATGACGTAGAAACTATTTTTAGTGGTTATTCCAGAAATGACGGACCAGAAAGTATTGTTGTTTTAAATCAAGATGGAGAAAAAGAACGGTTAATTTTCCGATAAAATACATATAAATCATTTGAATAACCTCTCTTTAAAAAGTGAGGTTATTTTTTTGTTTTTTACTTTACTAAAACGTTTGAAATTAATACTTTTGCGCAAAATTTAATAGCTAAAAATATTTGACATGAGTTTTAATGACACTTATGAAAAAGAGCTTGCTTTTCAAGCCGACAGACGCAGAGCGACTGTTGAATTTATCAAAACAATTAGTGACTTATGGTATGAAAAAGCCATTGAACTAGTTTTATTTAAAAATCAATTAATTGATAGAAGCGTAAGTGAGATTATCAACCTTCATGAATATGCAGGGGCTTTTGTTCAAAAACCTATCTCAATTTTTGACTCAGTTGAAATTGCGCAAGCTATTAAAACAATGGATATTCCTCCTTCTAAAATAGATATTGGTAAACTTACTTATGAATATCATTTAGAAGATAATAAATACAGTGATTCTACTGCATTCGTGATCAATAAGTTAAATGATGCTTATAATGCAGATGAAATTAAGCCAAAAGATGTTGTTTTATACGGATTTGGGCGTATTGGTAGATTGGTAGCCAGAGAGTTGATGCTTCGTACCGGTAAAGGAAATCAACTTAGATTAAGAGCTATTGTAACCAGAGGTGCTGTAGATGAAACTATTTTAGAAAAAAGAGCTTCTCTTTTAAGAAATGATTCTGTACACGGTGATTTCCACGGAACAGTTTCTGTAGATGTTAAAAATAAAGCACTTGTAATAAATGGTACCACGGTTCATATTATTAGTGCAAATAATCCTGAAGATATAGATTATACTGCTTATGGAATTGAAGATGCTTTAGTAATTGATAATACGGGAGCATTTAGAGATAAGGAAGCTTTAGAGCGTCATTTAGCTTCTAAAGGAGCAGATAAAGTATTATTAACGGCTCCTGGAAAAGGAGTTCCTAATATTGTTCATGGAGTTAATCACCAGGAATATGATCCTGATCAGGTAGATGTTTTTTCAGCTGCTTCTTGTACAACAAATGCTATTACGCCTATCTTAAAAGTAGTTGAAGATACTTTTGGAGTAACAAAAGGACATTTGGAAACAATTCATGCATACACCAACGATCAAAACCTTGTTGACAATATGCATAAAAAATACAGAAGAGGTAGAGCTGCAGCTTTAAACATGGTAATTACTGAAACAGGAGCAGGAAAAGCTGTCTCAAAAGCATTACCATCACTAAACGGAAAATTAACATCGAATGCCATAAGAGTACCGGTTCCTAACGGATCGTTAGCTGTATTAAATTTAGAAATAGAAAAACCTACTTCTAAAGATGCTGTTAATACAGTAATGAAAAAATATGCTTTAGAAGGTAACCTAGTAGAGCAAATTAAGTATTCTTTAAGCAACGAATTGGTATCATCTGATATCGTTGGAGCTTCTGCTCCTTCTATCTACGATAGTAATGCAACTATTGTTTCTGCCGATGGGAAAAACATTGTTCTTTACATCTGGTATGATAATGAATATGGATATAGTCATCAGGTAATCAGATTGGCTAAATACATTTCTAAAGTAAGAAGATTTACTTATTATTAGTCTTAGAAAATCGAGCTATTGCAATAATGTGAGGTCAAATGATCCAAACTACTGCAATAGCTCGTATTTAATAACGTTAGACTATATTTAATTCCCAATTTAATTGTTAAAATGAAAAACTTAAAACTATTTCTATCGTCATTTATTTTAATCATTAGCTTTATTACTAATGCACAAGATGACACAGCTCCTGTACTTTCTCTGGATGAAGGACCAATAGATAATCAGTTTGAGTATGTCATAAAAAAATCAGGGAATTATAATTCTGCAAATGTCTCTTATGAGGTCGTAAGGAGAGCATGGATTAATAAATTAAGGAAAAATGTAATAGACACCTTAATTAAATCTAAAGCAGAAGCGACAAAATTACAAGCGCAAATTAATACGCAACAAAACGAAATCTCCAGTTTAAAATCTGAACTAAGCACTACAAACAGTAATCTGACTCAAACCAGTAAAGAAAAAGATAGTATTTCGTTTTTTGGAAGCCTGGTTCAAAAAGGGTTTTATAAAACAATCATGTGGGGAATCATTGCTGTTTTGACAATACTCTTGCTGACGTTCATCTATAAGTTCAGAAACAGTAATATTATTACCCAGGAAGCCAAAAGCGGACTGGCAGACCTGGAAGAAGAGTTCGAACAACACAGAAGAAGATCTTTAGAGCGAGAACAAAAATTGAGCAGGCAATTACAAGATGAGCTTAACAAGCAAAAATTAATGAAAAAGTAAATCCATTTTTTTCAGGATTGCAGTTCTCAAAATTACTAGGTGAAGTAGCTTAGGGTGAAAACTCTCAATTTTCATCAAAATCTTATAAAGTATAAACGAGTTCAATAATAATCTTCTCATCTTTGCATTTCAATTTATCGAAAATGCGTATTGATATTATCACAGTATTACCGGAATTACTAAAAAGTCCTTTTGAAGCTTCTATATTAAAAAGAGCTATTGAAAAAGGATTGGTAGAAATTCATTTTCACAACCTAAGAGATTATACAAACAAAAGTTATAATCAGGTAGACGATTATCAATTTGGTGGAGGTGCAGGAATGGTTATGATGATAGAACCCATAGATGCTTGTATCTCTAAATTAAGAGAAGAGCGAACCTATGACGAAATTATTTATATGACTCCGGATGGAGAAACATTAAATCAAAATACTGCAAATCAGCTCTCACTAAAAGAAAATATCATTATTTTATGCGGACATTACAAAGGAGTAGACCAACGTGTTCGCGATCATTTTATCACTAAAGAGATTTCCATAGGAGATTATGTTCTCTCCGGAGGAGAATTAGGAGCTGCTGTACTATGTGATACTATTATACGTCTTATTCCCGGTGTTTTAGGTAATGAAACTTCTGCCCTTACCGATTCTTTTCAGGATAATTTACTTGCCCCTCCTATTTATACACGTCCGTCTGAATATAAAGGTTGGAAGGTTCCCGATGTTTTGCTTGGAGGCAATTTCCCTGAAATAGAAAAATGGAGAGAAGAAGAAGCTTATAAAAGAACTAAGCAGCGAAGGCCAGATTTACTGAATGATCAGGAAGAAGACTAAAAATCTTTTTAATTCATTGTTTATTCTTAATAATTGATTATTTTTGCAACCGATTTTGAGTCAACCTCTGACGATAGACGTGAATGTTGGTTTAATTAAACATTTTTAAAATTTTTAAAATGGAATCTTTAATAAAATTTGTTCAGGACGAATTTATAACAAAAAAAGATTTTCCGGAATTTTCAGCCGGAGACACAATTACAGTTTACTACGAAATTAAAGAAGGAGAAAAAACTCGTACTCAGTTCTTTAGAGGTGTAGTAATTCAAAGAAGAGGTGCTGGAGCATCAGAAACTTTTACTATCAGAAAAATGTCAGGGACAGTTGGAGTAGAACGTATCTTTCCAATCAACTTACCTGCACTTCAAAAAATTGAAATCAACAAAAAAGGTAAAGTTAGAAGAGCTAGAATTTACTACTTCAGAGGCCTTACTGGTAAGAAAGCAAGAATTAAAGAAATCAGGGAATAAACCTGTTTTTACATACAATAAAAAAAGACATCTTCAATAGATGTCTTTTTTTATTAACAAATGTTAATAACATGTGTTTGTATTTTGTTGATTATTAAATAGTTAAATGATTTGCTTTTTGTAATTCTTCTACTAAATTTGATACAAAGATTTACAAATAATATAGTCAATCTAAATTAACTGTAAATTTAAAAAGAACGTTCTTTAACATAATTGTTTTTTAATGTGCTCTAAAAGCGATACAAAGCTTAGGTAAAGTAAAGCATGCAGAGAAGTTAATACAAACAGTTTTATAGCAATATAATTTTGAGTTGTATTATGCCCAAAGTTCTTTCTGTGAAAATAGAAAGAATAAAGCAGGAGTTAAAAAACAATAGAAACATCTAATCATCATCAAACAGAAATGTTAGGAGATACAAAAGATGTTTCATAGAAATAGATACTAATTTCGTAGTTTATTTGATTCATATCAGATTTAACGTAGGTAACAGCAATGTTAAAACGGTTTTAGCTCATCTATTTCTTAGAAAGCCATATCAAGAATAAGAAATTATTAATGATATGGCTTTTGTTATTTCATCTACTTCTTAACGACTTACTAAACGCAAAATATCCATTGTTAAAAAAGACATATTAATGTATATTTGCCATTCTAAATTTTAGGAATAAAATCAGATAATTTATTTCTAAAAACTTCAAAGATAATTTAAACGATATGTCCGGTATTTAACCGGTCAAAATAATACTAAACTAATGGCACAGACACCAAAAATCATTTATACCAAAACAGATGAAGCTCCGGCATTAGCAACTTATTCTTGGTTGGCTATTGTAAAAGCTTTTACTAAATCATCAGGAATCAATATAGAAACAAAAGATATTTCTCTTGCAGCGAGAATTCTTTCTGTATTTCCTGATTATTTAGCAGAAAATCAACAATTACCAAATAGTCTTGCAGAATTAGGAGAATTAGCAAAAACACCTGAAGCAAATATTATTAAATTACCTAATATCAGTGCTTCTGTGCCACAATTAAATGCTGCCATTAAAGAATTACAAGCAAAAGGATTTAATCTTCCTGATTATCCGGAAGAACCTGAAAATGATACTGAAAAAGAAATTAAATCCAGATACGATAAAGTTAAAGGAAGTGCTGTTAATCCGGTTTTAAGAGAAGGTAACTCTGATCGAAGAGCTCCAAAAGCTGTTAAAAACTATGCTAAGAAGAACCCTCATTCTATGGGAGCATGGAATTCTGATTCCAAGTCACATGTTAGTAGTATGAATGGAGGGGATTTCTATTCAAATGAAAAATCTGTCACTATTCAAAATGCAGGAAATATAAAAATTGAGTTTGTTTCTGAAGATAATACAGTGACTGAACTCAAAACTGTACCTGTATTGGAAGGAGAGGTTATTGATGCAACCGTTATGAATAAACGTGCATTATTAGAATTTCTTGAAGAACAAATTGCAGATGCAAAAGCAAAAGGAGTCCTTTTCTCTTTACACATGAAGGCTACAATGATGAAAGTTTCTGATCCAATTATTTTTGGTCATGCCGTTAGAACTTTCTTCAAAGATCTTTTTGATAAGCACGCAGATACATTAGAAGAATTAGGAGTAGACGTAAATAACGGATTAGGTAATTTATTATCTAAAATCCAGGAACTACCTCAGGATAAAAGGTCTGTTATTGAAGCAGATTTAAAAGCTTGTTATGAAAACGGACCAGGCCTTGCTATGGTAAATTCTGATAAAGGAATTACAAACTTACATGTACCAAGTGATGTAATTATTGATGCATCTATGCCAGCTATGATTCGTAACTCCGGACGTATGTGGAATACAGATGGAAACACTCAAGATACAAAAGCTGTAATCCCAGACAATAGCTATGCTGGTATCTATCAAGCCACTATAGATTTTTGTAAAAAACACGGAGCTTTTGATCCTAAAACTATGGGAACTGTACCTAATGTAGGTCTTATGGCCCAAAAAGCTGAAGAATACGGATCTCATGATAAAACCTTTGAAATCCCAGGAAACGGTACAGTTAGAGTAATTGATGCTACAGGGAACACAATTATTGAGCACACTGTAGAAGAAGGAGATATCTGGAGAATGTGCCAGGTTAAAGATCTTCCTATTCAAGACTGGGTTAAATTGGCTGTAAACAGAGCTAAAGCAACAAATACTCCTGCTGTATTCTGGCTGGATAAAAACAGAGCCCATGATGCAGAAATTATCAAAAAAGTAAACCAATACCTTCCAAATCATGATACCAGTGGTCTTGAAATCCATATCATGTCTCCGGTAGAAGCAACATTGTTTACACTAGATAGAATAAAAGATGGAAAAGATACTATTTCTGTATCCGGAAATGTTTTACGTGATTATTTAACAGATTTATTTCCTATCCTGGAATTAGGAACCAGTGCAAAAATGTTATCTATTGTACCATTAATGAATGGTGGTGGTCTTTTTGAAACTGGAGCGGGTGGTTCTGCACCAAAACACGTACAACAATTTGAAGAAGAAGGGCATTTAAGATGGGATTCGCTTGGAGAATTTCTTGCTTTGGCAGTTTCTTTAGATCATTTTGCAGAGAAATACAATAATGCAAAAGCTACTGTACTTGGGGAAACTTTAGACGATGCTACCGAAAAATTCTTAGATAATGATAAATCTCCTTCTCGTAAAGTAGGTGAGTTAGATACCAGAGGTAGTCACTTCTATTTATCATTATATTGGGCAGAAGCCTTAGCCAATCAGACAAAAGATCCTGATTTACAAGCTACTTTTACCAATGTATTTAAAGAGTTACAGGAAAATGAATCTAAAATTGTTGAAGAATTAAACAATGCACAAGGAAAACCTGTAAATATTGGTGGATATTATGATCCTAATGAAGAGGAAGCTTCAAAAGCAATGCGTCCAAGTGAAACATTAAATGCAATATTAAATACTATTTCGTAATTTAATACAGATAGAAATATTCAATATTAAAAAAAGAGTCCTTTTAGGGCTCTTTTTTGTTCTTCTATGTATTTAACTCTAAAAGTTAAACCGTATAATAATCTTATCTTTGATTAATAACTAGCATGAAAAGCAAATAATATGAAATATGAAGACAGATAAATTACTATTACAAAAAGGTATTAAGTTTCTCTCTATAACACTTGTTTTAATGTTTCTTGGCCCTGGTTTAATTTATGAAGCTTTCAAAAATAGTGATCATCAACTTTATATGTTAGTATTAGTAATAGGAGCCATTTTTTCTATCGGAGCTATTGGTCTTGGTTTTTATAGTCTTAAATTAATTATTGATTCATTATTTGGAAAGAAGCGTCAGGTTTAACCCTTAAACAATAGATATAAAGCTAATATCACATTCTCCCGCTTTACATTATAACCATATATAAAACAAAAAACCCTTCGTATTAATGAAGGGTTTTTAAAAAGAAGGCGGCGACATACTCTCCCGGTTTCCCAGTACCATCTGCGCTGATGGGCTTAACTTCTCTGTTCGGAATGGTAAGAGGTGAGCCCCATCGCTATAACCACCTTAAATCTTAGTGTACTATAACTCATCGCTATAATTTACCCGAACTTTTTTTAAAAGGGCGGGCCACCTTAAATCTTAGTGTACTATAACTCATCGCTATAATTTACCCGAACTTTTTTTAAAAGAGCGGGCTACCTTAAATTGTAAGTCTCTAGTTGGTAGTCTGTAGTCAATACATCAACAACTATAAACTGCAGTTTTTACTGCTAATAAGGTACATATTGAGATAAAATAAACATTAGAACACTATAACTAATTATAATATAAAGCTAAAGAGATTGGCGCTCCCTTAGTCTTTTGCCAACTAAGGGAACTAACGTACATAAGCCTATGGGTTATTAGTACTACTCGGCTAAGACATTACTGCCATTACACCTATAGCCTAT